>CAVOXO010000001.1:0-1999351 GCA_963700425.1 uncultured Microthrixaceae bacterium
TCGTGGGTTTCGTAGCCTTCGCCGTCTCCGTCGGGATCGCCGTGGATGCCGTTGATGTTGTTGGCTTGGTTCAGCGGATGATAGGTCCACGGAGTAAATTTGCCGGTCCCGCTTTTCCGTGAAATGGAGAATCCTTGAAACAGCATGACCCCCGCATAGATGCCTCGGTCGCCGCGGCAATCGCACGCGCGCGGATCCGTTGCGAAGAATTCGTCATTGAAGCGTGCCAGATCGAACTTCGGTCGTCCGTCGGCCGCCTCACCGGGCCCGGTTCGTTGAAACGGCAGCGGGTCGATCCAAGCTCCCGACGAACCAGGCATTCTCCAGACCGCACTTTCCCACAGCCAGAGCCGTGTGAAGTTGTGATTGTGTGTTTTCCAGCAGATCAAGGTACTGATCGTAGTTGAACTTGGGCGGCGGAAACGCCGCACCTGCGTCTTGGAGATTCACCCACGTGTGCAGACCGGTCAGGTACACGGCTCGCCCGGCGGGGTCAGCAAATAGCGGGGATTGCCGGCACAGACACGCAAGGGGCCCGCGAGGTCCTGCGCAATCTTGAGCTTGCCCCGTGCCGTACAAGCCAAGCAGGGTGACTGCGGCCGCGAGCAGACAACACGACAGGCTGCAGCGTGTAATCTTCATGCGGATTCCTTGTGTACGTCTAGGTTCTCTGATCAACCCAAATGTCCTTCAAGCCATGCCGGACTTCACGACACGCATTGCTTTCCCTTATCATCCGTGCCCCGGCCTTGCCATCCGTGCTACAGGAGCAACTCGAAGGTAGAATACAACGGATGGCAGAGCCGGGGCACGGATGACGGAACACGATGCAAGCTCCTCGGCCTCGGCGAAAGCAAGCAGTGGTGGCCGGCGGCGTCTGGAATCGATGACCGGTGTGAGATAGGCAACCAGCCAGTCTCTACTGCGACACGCTGAAGCGTATCCCACGACGACGGGTTGAACTGTGTGGTGCGGTAAGCGAAGTGAATTAGAGAGTCCGCGGGGCGCCCACACAAGTCCCAGTCGTGCCGGTTACGCTTGATGCGGCACTCTTTCCGTTTCGCGAGAATACCTGGAGAAGCAACATGAAACGTTCGGCGAGAATGAACTGGCTCAAGCCAGCGATTGGGCTTGTCGTTTGGCTCTGTGTCGTGGCTGGCCCGCTAACTCAGAATGCGTCGGCGTTCGGCGATCAGGCGGATCGGGACTTGTGGCCGTTGCGAGTGTCGGACGACGGCCGCAGCTTCACCCATGCCGACGGCTCGCCGTTCTTTCCCGTCATCGACACCGTGTGGATGCTCAGCTACCTCGCCCCGGAGGATGTCGATTTCTATGTGACGCATCGGCCGGCCAAAGGCTTCAACGCGGTCTACGTGTCGCTGGCCGGAGTGGAACGCTTGCCGGCCGGATTGAACTCGCCGAACTACCGCGGCCATCGTCCCTTCGCCCAGAACGCGGCGGGGCCGGACACGACGCGTCCCAATCCGGCGTTTTTCGAGGACTTCAAACCGGCGCTGCGCAAGTTGCGCGAACACAAGCTGAGCGTGTTTCTGATCGTCGGCTGGGCCGCGCAGTGGCAGCAGTCGTTTACCCGGGAAAGCTACACTCGTTACGTCGAATTCGTGCTGGATCAATATCCGGCCGACGAGTTTCCGCACATCGTCTGGTGCCTCGGCGGTGACAAGGGCATGTTCATGCAGAAGGATCTGGACAAGCCGATGCAGATCGAAGCCGGACGGCACTTGCGGCGGCTGATGGATGCCCGAGGCGACCGGCGGCTGATCGGCGATCATCCCGGCCGCGGATCGTCGGTGATCAACTACTCGGTGGACGAAGCCGCCGGCTGGCTCGATTTCTACACCGTCCAGTCGGGCCATCGCGGGCCGACGCAGGACGTCGCCGATTGGGTCCGGCAAGCGTACGAGCGGCGTCCTGCCAAACCGGTGTTCAACGGCGAACCGCTTTACGAGTCGCACAACCCGGGCATGGAGAACGCCGACGTCCGGTACGCCCACTGGGTGTCGGTGTTTTCCGGCGCCTGCGGCGTGGGCTACGGCTGTCAAGGCTTCTGGGGCATCGGCGTCGACGTTCCTGAGAGGCGGTCGCGGCCGGGACACAGCAGCACCTGGTGGAAGGAGCACCTGGATGACCAGCCGGTTGCCAACCAGGTGATGCACTTCGCCGCCTTGAACCACGCGTATCCTTTCCGCTTGGCGACGCCTGACTACGCCGCGCCGCGTCCGTTGATCGCTCGGCGCGGGGAAGGCGCCGATTACGTGGCCGCTTTGGTGGCAGCGGACCGCAGTTGGGCACTGGTCTACATCCCGCATGCCCGCACAGACGGTGCCGAAATCCGGATGGATGTGTTCCCAGGCCCGGTTCGCTCCCGCTGGTTCGATCCGACCAGCGGCCAATTCACCGAGCCCGGTCCGCAGTTGCCCAACACCGGCACCCGCGTCTTTCAGATTCCCGGCAAGAACCAGTCAGGCCAACGCGACTGGGTGTTGGTTCTGGGCGAGATCGAGTAGTCCAGCATCGAAGCTCTGTTCGCGACGCGAGGATCGAATCATGAGAACCATCGGCTCTATCACCTTGATGCTGTTCACAATGCCTGCCGTCGTGCTGGGCCTCGCCGCGGCGGCCGATGCCGCGCCGCCGAGCGTGTTGCTGGTCCGGCCGCGGACGGAAAGCGTGGGGATGTATGAGAAGGTCGAACTGATCATCGAACTCGAGGCCGAGTTCAGCAATCCCTTCGATCCGGAAGAGATCGACTTGCAGGTCGAGTTCACGGCGCCTTCCGGCGAGACGCGCCGCGTGTGGGGATTCTTCAATCCGACAACGGCGGACAGCGTGTGGATGGCCCGGTTTGCCCCGACGGAAGTTGGCGTCTGGAAATACGTGGTTCACGTCCGGGACCAGCACGGAACGGCCAGCGGCGAGCCGGGGTCGTTCACCGTGACGCCGTCGGCGCATCGTCGGGTTCGTCAAGATCGCGCCCAACGGCAGATATCTTCAATACGATGACGGCACGTCGTTCTACGGCGTCGGCCTGTGGTACAACGACGGTCCCGTGCCGGAAATGCAGGGCGTGATCCAGGAACAGCAGTTGATCGAGTTGAAGAAACACGGCGTGAACTTCGTTTGCTCCCGTGTTCCCCTGCTGGAAACGTTGGCCAGCGGCCCCGGCCGCTACGACCAGGACCACTGCCGGCGGCTCGATCAGATGATCGACATGTTCGAGCGGCACGATTTGCACTTCGCTTTCAACATCTGGTTCCACAACTTCCTGGCCGAGGCGGTCAGCGATATGCCCTGGTACCGGTTGAACGCCTACCGCTCGGTCTGCTCCTGCGGCGGACTTCTTCAGCGACGCCGAGTCATGGAAGTACCAGCAGCGGCTGTACCGCTACATGATCGCCCGCTGGGGCTACAGCCGTTCGATCTTCCTGTGGTTCGTGGTGGACGAAGTCAATCTGACCGACGGCTGGAAACAGAATCCCGATGCCGTCCACGATTGGTGCCGCCGCGTGCATGATTTCTTCCAGCAGCACGACGACCACGGCCGGCCGACCGCCGGGACTCACAGCGGGGCGCGGGATGCGTTCTGGCCCGAAGGGTGCGAGATCTTCTCGACGGCCTCCCGCGAGCTTTACGGCGCCCATCGCTATCCGTATCTCAAGGAACAAGGGATCGTTCCCGGCAAGGCGGACCCGCTGCGCGTCAGCTACAGCGCTTTCGCGGCCGAAATCCAAAAGCTCTGGCGCGGATATGACAAACCGGCGTTGTTCCCGGAAGCCGGCGCGACCAGCTTGGTGCACGAGCCGGGAACGCCCGGCTACGTGACCGAGTACCACAACGCCGTCTGGGCCGGATTGGCCAACGGCTTGTGTGCCACGCCGTTCTGGTGGGAGTACTGGCCGGAACCGCCGGTCGACCCGTTGCGGCTGATCCGCGACGAGCGATGGCAGACGTTCAACCGCCGCATGGCATCCTTCAACAAGAGCGTGCTTGGCGGCCCACTGCTCCACCTGCGCCGGTTCGTTGCCGAAATCGACTTCGCGGGACAATCCTGGCACGACGCCGACGTGTCCGTCGAAGGCTGCGACGGCTGGGCCAAACGCGGCGACACGCAGACCTTCGGCTGGATCGTGCATCCGCAGCAGTCCGTGGCAGGACGGAAGATCACGATCCGGGGACTCAGCGACGGCGCGTACGAAGTCCGCTTCTACCGCACCTGGACCGGCGAGTTCCTGACGAGCCAGACGGCCGAATGCCGAGCGGGAGAAATCACCATCACCGTCCCCCAGTGGAAGCAAGACGACAACGCAAAACCAGCCTGTAGAATACGCCGATCACGACATCGCCTTCCTCCTGACGCCCGGCGGCTTCTGCCGGTCACGGAGAAATCGGCCCACCGTAGATCGTAGTCGCACCTTCTGATTCGCAAGGAAGAACATGAGAATTTCCAAGATGTTCGGTCTCGGTATGCTGGCGTGAACTCATCCATCCAACACCACAACCCGCCAAGTGATCGAATCGTGGGTTAGGCTTCCAGCCAGTTGAACGACGGATCCTACGTGGTGGACCGGGTCCTGAAAACCGACCCGCATCTGTCCGACGGCGAGCGTCGTTACCTCGAGCAAATGCGGGACACCGCGATGATGCCCTACGAGGTCATCTCGGTCCGGCCCGGCATATCCCTGGTCCTGCGTCGGCTGGGCGCCGAGGAAGAGATCGAAGTGCGTGAGAAGACGGCGTCCCAAACGCTGAAACGGTGGGATCTGCTGTTGACGCGTCTGAACCCCGCCGGCCCGTCGGGCGGACCGGAAATCGAGATGGGGGCCATGCTGATACCGCCGATGGTCCAGCCGGATATCAAAGACGCCTTCCAACTGGGATCCGACCAACGGGCAGACGGGGACGACGGCGTGCGTCGCTGGAAAGAACTCGGCGCGGTCTTTCACCAGATCTGGTTGGAGACGATCGTTGCGCCGCGATTCCCCTCGCCGGTCACCGCGGAAGGCGATCCGCTCGTGGTTGCTGACAATGCGGTTTGATGTGCTCGACGAAGCGAGGCTGCGGTCGGCGTTGAACGCGGAACCGGGTCTGGAAGGCGACGGCGATACCTGGTGCTGGACCGCGGACGACATGCTGCTGGGCGAGATCCGACTGGCCGGACCGCAATTGACCGTCACGACGTATTCGGAACCCAGGGCCGATCGGGCTCGCCAACTGATCGAAGGCGTTGCGCGGGACGCGGTCGCGTACCGGGACGCCGACGATCGATGTGAAGGAGGCAGCGGAAGAGGCGATTCAATGCGGGCAAGGGCCCAGGCCGCGCCGGATGCGGAGGACCAGATTCCTCCGGAAATCCAGGACCAGTTGTTTCAGGAGTTCATGGCCAAGCACGACCAGCAGTCGGCTCGACGACCAGATCCCCGCGCTCGACCAGCAGACTCCGCGCTTTCCGCTCAGTCCCCGGCGCTGCGGCCACGGCTGGTCGGGCTGCTCAAGGAAATCGAGACCAATATCTGCTCGCCCTGGCCGATGGCCAGCCCGCCTTCGATCCGACCTGGATGTGGGACGAACTGGGCTGTCCGACCACCAGACGCGCGCGGGTGCGGCATCCGCTGTGGTTGGCGCACGAGTCGCTAGAGCAGCATCTACCGGGCGTCTCCCAGGTGATCCGGTCGGTGGCGGAACCGCGGTCGGCGGAGGAAACGGCTCGGCTGCGAGCGGCTGTGACGCAGGACGCAGTGCGGGCCGAAGCCTCCGTGCAGGAGTTCATGCGGACCCTCGCGGGCCGCCTGCTGCCGCAGGAACTGCTGGACCATCTGGAGTTCTACTGCAACTACGAAATGCAGCGGCGCAAGACGTTCTGGGTCGACGAGTCGCTGGCGTGGATGCTGGCCCACACGCAGGTGGCCGCCGAGGCCCGTCTTTTCCGTCTGCCGTTTCCCAGTTATGTGCTGGTCTACACGGACCGCCACACCTTGGGCGTCGCGGAACGTCGCCGGCGAGCGACCGCAGGTGTCCGTTGCGCGGGCAGATGCTCGCCGTGCTGTGCGCCTACATCATCGAGTTGGCGCCGGACAGCTCGCGCGTCAAGGTCGGCTTGACCTTTGACGCCTTCGCGGGACGTCCGCCGCACCTGATGAGCTGGGAGCTGTCCATCGATCGGAACGAGACCCTGGAAGAGGCCGTCACCGAGGCCTTGGCACGGGCAAATACGCCATCGGCCGGTCTGTTCCAGCCGCTCCTCGACGCGGTCGTCAATGCCACGCTGTACACGACCAGCGCCGGCATCAAGCTCGCCGAGTATCGTGCAGACCGGCCGCAGCAGGCGGGCCGCGAAGAGCCCGACGGCTGTCTGTCCGGCGGGGAGGTTTATTATCTGCCCGGCAAGATCAAGATCTCGCAGATGCGGAAGCTGCAACAGGTGGCACGCGGGCCCAGCGGCCGTACGCTGATGCATCGCTACATGGTCCGCGGGCACTGGCGCCGGCCCGGCTCGAACTGGAAGGACCAGTCGCTGCGTTGGATCGAGCCGTACTGGCGAGGCCCCAGCCTGGCGAGCGTCGTCGAACGTGAGTATCGTGATAGTTGCCGCTACAGTTGCGCTTCGTCGAACCACCAGGCCGGATCCGCCAGATCGTTGCGGCACCAGTAAGAATTTGCATCGCTCACAGCTGCTTAAGCATGCACCGCCAATCACTCCAGTCCGGGTCGTGGTTGTTTGATTCCCAGCCTGACCTTTTATCCGTGTCCCGGCTCTGCCATCCGTGCTACAAGCAATTCGGATGACCCATAGCAGGACGGCAGAGCCGGGGTACGGATCGAGGGAGTGGTCTACTTCACGCGATAGCCGCAGAGCATTGACCTGCACTCCTTGCGCCCGGAGGTGACGGCGACTCCCCACGGACAGATCGAGTGTCTTCAGGCATTACAGCCCCAAGCGCATGTCGAACTTCGTGCCGGCATCATATCCCATGCCCTGCCAAGCGTCCTTGCCTCCGATTGCCCCAAAGGAATATGCCCCGCGGGGATTGAAGTACACATTCCCGTCGACCCGCTTGAACGTCTTCGCATCCGGCCGGCCGCTGACTTGAAAGACCGCTCCGGACGACGACCAGACGATGATTGTTCTCGTAGGTGTAGTTGTGATTGTGGATTGGCGGCGCGTCCACCGCCACGTTTGCGCGGCGATAGCCCGCGAGCGACGGTCAGTGGCGGCAGCAGATCCGGTCCGTCGAGATCGATGATGTTGTTCCGGACGACGTGATTCGGCCCGCGGACATGCACGGCGAACTTGTGCTGGATGCTGTAGATGCACATTGTTCGAGATGGTGCAGTTGTAAACGCCGTCCATGTCCAGATAGATGGCTGCTGAGGGGTAGCCTGGATATCCATTGTGGACCATGTCGTGAAGCAGATTGTGGTCGATCGTGACGTGTCCGCCGTCCGGTCCCCCGGCGGTACAGTTCAGGTAAATCCCCGCCGCGTCGCTGTCGGTGCCATCCAGCCCGACTCGCGAGATGTCGTTGTAGCTGATCGTTGATCGTTCGACATACAGAGCCTTGAAGCCGTTCTCGTCGACGTCATGGATCAGGTTGTGCCGGATCACGTCTCCGGTGCTGTTCCGCACGTAGATGCCTTCTCCCACATGATGCACGTAGTTGTTCTCAATCACATTGTCACGGTTATTGCCGCCGACAAACCGCACGCCGCCGCTCATGGTCTGAGTGATCAGGTTTCCGTAGATCGTACAGTTCTCGATATCGCCCTCGACGATCACGCCGTTCTGACCGGAATTCAGCAGACGGCAGTCCTTGATGACGATGTCCCGCGCATTACCCAGATGAATCAATCCGCCCCGGATGTTCGGTCCAGCGGCAGACTCGGTAGAACCTCCAGCAGCCCGTCGGAGACCTTGAATGTCAGGCCCTCGAATTGAAGATCGCTTGCCGGCCGCATCGATCGACAGCAGCCGGTCCACGGTCGGGGCGATGATGGCTTGCTGTTCAATCGGCGTGCGGCGCGGCCGGTAGTAGAGTCTTGTGTGAGCCGGCATCCATGCAGAATTCGCCGGGCTGATCCAGGAAAGACTTCGAATTGTAGATGTAGAAGCGGGTGGGCGTGTGCGCGGCCCACGCGTCGTCCCACACCGTGCCTTTGAGATCTCCGGCGTACGGCTGGTCCAGCGTATGATACGGCTGTCGAAATCGACGGATTGGATCTTGATCTTGGCCGGTATCCAATGCGCCCACAGACGCACGGCAGCGCCCTGGTAAGTCGAACCGGCCGAAGTCGGCCTGTCGAAATTTCAAATGACTGAAGTCCGTGACGGATTCGAATTCGTGGTAGCCCTGCATTCGGCTCCCTGGCCATGACAGCGGGCACGTCATTTTCAAACAGTGCGTACACGTTCCGGTCTAGCTGCGCTGTAGATCCCCGCCCCTTCATCCTGCCATTCCGTTACGGGGCGGCCGCCGATCAGATTGGCGCTGCCCTGTTCATTCCAATTTCGGTAAATCACCCGGGTGCCGTTGACGCCGGAGTCTTGCTCTTCGAAGCGAACCGTTTCGTCGATGAAATAGTCCCCAGCTTTGAACAGAATCACAACATCCTGCGTTCTATCCTTGTCCATCCCGCGGACCCGGTCCCGCGCGGCCCGCAGTGTGCGCAGCGGCTGGCTCTGCGTGCCGGGATGGGCATCGTCGCCGTCGGGAGAGACGTGCAACGTGTCCGACAACGGCGACTCCGGGAAACAGCAGCAGGAGTCCGCCGAAGACAATCAATAACACGGGTGTCCGGACCCAAGCTGCATCTGCTGACAGGAATAATGACGGGCTGTACATTGCATCTTTTTCATCTTAGACATGGAGGGTTCTCGTGGCTGCTCACGGTCTGGCGACTGGTGCCGGCCAAGTCTTTGATGCGAAGATTGCGATACTCGGCTCTGCGGGTGTGGCCCAAAGAACCGATGTGCCCTTTCTCGCGGTTCACTCCGGGGTGGGCGGCGCCATCCAGCGTCTTGTCGCCGACTTCCTCGAGATTGGCGTCCACGATCACGACGCCGTTGAGCGTCACTTTCACCTGCCGGCCCTGGCAGTGAATCTCCTCAATGTTCCACTCGCCGGGTTCCTTGGGATGTCCCGTCTTTGCTGCGACCACGCCGTAGAGTCGAGCCATGCACCTGGAAGAACTTCAGGTTCTTCCAGTTCGGCGTGTCGATCGACCTGGATTTCCATCCCGACTAACGCGGCGTCTCGGGCATCAACCAGCGTTGCAGAAATCTCACGCCGCTCTCGACGCGCGCTTCGTGGCCGCCTTCGTGCAAGTCCATTTCCAGGCGTTCGCCCAGGCCCAGCTTCTCGTAGTGTTTCCGGCTTTCCTCGAATTCCTCCACCACCTGGGGCCAGTGCGCGATGCGGTCCTGCTTGCCGGTCTGGATCAGCAGCGGGCGCGGACAGATCAGCGCCACGGCGTCGGAGTCGGTGAATTCGGTGAGCCAGCCGCGGAAGAAGGCGTGTTCCTCGCGCGTCTCCAGGAAGCAACTGTAGCGCGGATCGGGGATCGCCATCTTGTTGCGCCGCTGGTTGAACCAGGCGCAAGGAATGCCCGCTTTGATGCGTGGTTCCAGCGGCATCCAAAACATCGTCGCCATCCCGCCCAGCGACACACCCCACATGCCGACCCGCTCGGCGTCAATCCGCGAATCCTGGAGCACCGCGTCCAGCAACCGCTGCAGCCGCGCCAGTTCGATGCCGGGCAGCGTGGTGTCCGCCAGCCGGCACAGGCGCTCGATCCGGTTCCGGTTCTCCACGGCGCGCAGATTGAGCGGCGCCAGCACCGCGAAGCCAGCCTTCACCAGTTCCCGACTGTAACTGTGATAAGCATCGCCCTGGTCCAGCACTCCGAACGTCCGCTCCGGGAAACTGCCAATACCGTGCTGCGCGATGACCAGCGGAACTTTGTTCGCCGATTTCGGCACCACCAGCACGGCCTCGGCATCCAGTCCCCCGAGCGGCAAGGTCAGCCATTCGCCGTCGAGGTCGGCCAGGGGCTGATGCCGCGCCCGTTGCAATGGCCCCGTCGCCTTCAAGTCCGGCGGATTCAGCACGGCCTTCCAGCGGCGGCGGTTAGGTTCCACGCTGGCCAGGAAGGCCTCCACGCTGGAGTAATCCCGCTGCCACGCCTCGGCGGCGCGTTGCGGATACTGGTTCACCAGCCAGTCGCGCAGCCAGTCTTCGAGTTGGTCGGCGTAACGTTCGGTGCGCGCCTCCTCGATGGACTTGAGGTCATCGCGTCGCCGGTTGGTCCGCCGCGCGGGCCACGCTGGTGAAGATCAGTCCGAAGATTGCCACACGCACAAAAGGTCGATTCATCATGTTGCTTTTCCTCCGGTGAGACGTTGTTCATTCCGCTGCCTGGAACGCCTTGATTTCGCCTTTGCTCGTGCCAAACACGATCCGCTGACCACCCGACTGGTCCGCCGCCACGCCGACGCACGTGGGAATGCCCTCGAGTTGTCCCGCGCAGCGGTTGGCCGCTCGCGTTCAGCGCCAGCACGCTGCCGTCTTCGCACGCGACTAGAATCATGGGCCGGGCGGACGCTGCCGATTGGATGCACCTCATCAACACGGGCGGGCTGGCCAGGCGGCGCGCCCACAGTTTCCGGCACTGGCAGTCCAGGGTCACCAGCAAGCCGGCGGAAGTGGCGGCGAGGATTTCCTTTTTCCATCGCCATCGAGGTCCGCCACTTCGAGATCCCGCATGTTCATCGCCGGAATTCGCTCGCCCGGACCGAAGCTGGCATCAAACAACGCCGTCCCGCTCCTGGTCCACACCGTGACGCGATTCCAGGTGCCGTTGATTTCGCTGATGACCTCCTTTTCGCCGTCGCCATCAAGGTCTTCGTAGAACAGGTGCGCGCGGTTCATGCTCGACCAGCCCGACACGTACGTGCTGCCGGAAGGCACGGAGTCGAAGCCGCGTGGATTCGGGTCCAGCGTCCGGTTGTTGATGATGGCGACGTTGTTCACGCCATTGTATTTTCGTGAGGCCAGCAGATTCAGACTGCCGTTCGGGCCGTCCACGATGGCGAAGTGGGAGACCTTGCCCCAGAACTGCGGAATCCGTTTGATCAACTTTCCGTTGGCGTCCAGCATCTCCAGCGTGCAGGCGCTGCCCACGAACGCCTGGCTTTGGCCGTCCAGGAAGACGCCGGTGTGCAACCCGTGAATGCCCTCGTGGCCGGGGGCGGTCTTGAACCAGTACGTCTTGGCCGCGAGAAACACCGCCGGGTCCATCACGGAGGTGAACACCCACTTTCGCTCGCCGGCCGAGTCGAACGCGATCACCTGCTCATCGGCGCAACCGGCCAGCAACAATTTGTGCTCCGGCCACCAGCACAACATCCGGATGACGCCATCCCGGCTTCACTCCGACATGGCTCGATCGGGAGCGGACAACGTGCACTTCGTGGGGGTCCGACCCGATCCGCTGCCATGGTTCGCGATGGCCGACGTGTTCGCCCTGCCGTCGCGAGAGGACCCGTTCCCGCTGGTCTGTCTCGAACACGCGGCCATGGGTCATCCGCTGGTGACCTACCGAAACGGCGGCATCGTCGAGCTGCTCGAGGCCGCCGGGCCGGCCGCCGCCACCGGAGTCGTCGATCATCTCGACGTTGGGGCGATGGCGGACAGCGTCCTCGACTTCCTCAGCTCGGAACGCCTGAGCGATCGGGCCGGCGCCGAGCTACGCGAGCGTGTCCTGTCTCATCACGACGTCTCGGTGGCCGCTCCGGCTCTCCTGGCCGAGCTCGAGGGGCTCTTCGCGGGTTCGTGAATCAGCTCGGACCGGCGGGGGTCGTCAACGCCGGCGGCGCCCACACGGTGTGCGACCGGTCGACCCCTTCGGCGTAGAACTGCTCGCACCAGCGCCGGTAGGCCATGATCGGGCCGTCTCCGTAGGCGAGAAGGGGCTTGGTCACGTACGCCTTCGCCTCCCAGACGTCCACGTCCTCGACGGTGCGTTCGTGGATCTCCTCGATGAATCCCCTGCCGAGACTCGACGTCGTGGACGCATCGCCGGTCTGTCGGATCACGAAGCTGTAGCGGAGTTCGCACGAACCCTCGTCGACGGGTGTCGCGCACCCCAGCAGGAGGGTGTCGATGAGTCCGGTGAACCAGGTGGCCGCGAAGCCCGGCCCGTGGACATCGGTGTCGATCCTGCCGGTGACGGCACCCATGGGAGTGGGGAAGTCCTGGCTGATGCGAATGCGGGCGACGGGTCCGTCGGCATCGTAGGAATCGACCCGCGGCATGGGGACCTCGGGGGGCCGCTTCCCGTCGTTCATGGCGATCTGGTAGTCGACGAGATGTGCCTGGATGTGAGCGGCGTCGACCTGGGTCTCGGCGATCTCCTGCCAATGACAACCCAGCGAGTAGTCCCTGCGGAAGGCCTCCGAGAATCCGCCGCCCCTGCCGAACTCGTCCAGTTCGGGGATCTCCCATGAGGGCTCGGCGCCGTCGGGGTGGTACCAGACCATCACCAGACCGTTGCGTTCGACCACCGGGTACGTGTTCACACACGCGGCCCTGTTGAGCTTGGGAGAGTACGGGATGTCGACCAGCCGGCCGTGGCTGTCATAGCGCCAACCATGGAGTGGGCAGACGACCTCGTCGCCTTCGATGCGGGATCGCACGGCGAGGTGAGCCCCCATGTGTGGGCAGAACGCGTCCCAGACGTGAGCTCGTCCGTTGTCGTCTCGCCACCCCGCCAGGTGCCGTCCGAAATAGAACATCGGGCGCGCCGAGCCCGCTTCGATCTCGTCGCTCCAAGCGACCTGGAACCAGCCGAACGGCATCGGCATGGGGTATTCGCGCATCGGTCTGCTGCCTCCCAGATGGGCCACCTCAGCGTGGCTGAGTGTACCTGACGACCCACCCGACACCGCGGGGAGCCCGGCAATCGAGGCCTCACGGCGACCCGTCCGATGATGCCTCGACGATGTCGAACAGCAGATGGGGGTACATCGCCTCGGCGATCAGTTCGGCCGCAGCCTCGTTGTGGTGGGTGTCGTCGGTGAAGAAGGGTTCGACGGTGCCGTCGAGGGCGTTCGTCACGTCGTGGACGCCCTCGGGAACGGCCGCTTCGGTTGCGGTGTGGACGTCTCGGTTGAACGTGTTCGGATCGCTTGGATCCTCGAGGTTCTCGCTCCGGTTCGGAGGTCGCGAGAGTCGGGACGGCTGCCAGTACCAGTGGATCGGCACCTCGTGGGCGGCCGCAACATCCCGACTCATGCCCCGTGATCGGTCGTATCGTCGCGAGACCAGTTGAGCGATCTGATCCGCCGACATGCCGTCGGCGGGGCCCGCCGGGGTGGACGGCAGGATCTCCGCGCCGTCCGGTCGGGGTGGGATCTCCGCGGTGTCGTCCTCACTGACCTGGATCCAGAGATCCTCGAGGGTCGGCTGGTAGGGGCGGGCGACGTCTCCGAGGCCATCGACGTCGAGTCGCAGGCCGGACCACAACTCGTTGACGCCGTCGTAGAACACGACGACGTCGGGTGGCTCCTCGATCGTCAGGTCCCAGGCGAAGCGGTTGGCCTCTTCCCAGTGGAGATCACCGAGGTTGCCCCGGTTCTCGATGTCGATCGTGTAACCGTCATCCCATGCCCGGCGCGCGCCAGTGCCGAGGCGATCGTGTGCTCGTCACGCTGGCCGAGACCGAACGCGGTCGAACCGCCGTACATCCAGACCCTGATGCGTCGACAGTCACAGGACGGCGGCCTCCACGATCGCCGGACACCCCCGCTGATGTTCGTGAACCGCCCCTCCATGTCCGCCAGCCGAAGGGACCGGAGCGGAAACCATCCGACATTCGTGCTCATGGCCCAGTAGATCTCCTCGAGGTAGGCCTCGTACCAGTCGTCGTCCCGATACGCAGCAGGCGGGACGTAGCCGTCCGACGACACCGCGGGGCCCGGATTCAGGGGATTGGCCGCGGTCGATGTCGACCCCTCGTCGTCGGTGGCCACCCGGACGGCCATGAGGCCCGCCCCGAAGAGGGCGATGGACAGCAGAGCGACGAGTGCCGACGATCTGAACCTCTGCCAGCGCACGGCAGGCGATGACGGCACCTCGGGCCCGCGCTCCCACATGCGCAGCGGCGCGGCCACGCCGTGGCGGCGTCGCTGCCACCCCGTCTCGCCGTTCGCCGCCAGGCGAAGTGAGTCGACCCGGGCGAGACGGTGGGCAGCCCACGGCACGACGATCACCGGAACGGCGAGCAGGGTGAAGGCAGCCCTGGAGACCGCGGCACCGACCGATGCCCCGCCGCGTCGGATCGCGGCATCCATCGCCCCGTTCGTGAAGGCGGCCACGGCCGTCACCACGAGTGCCATCGTGATGACCAGGAGTGGGCGGATCCCCGGTTCCCCTCTCCAGCCCGCCCATGCCGCGAGGACCGTCAGGATCGTGACGGGCACGATCGCACCATCGCTGCAGCGGGGTACCCCGGGCAGCGGTGACCACCGCCGGACGCCCCAGTCGCCGAGCACGATTCCGATCATCGACCACGCCGCCAGCAGCTCGCCCTCGCCTTTGGCGACGAGAGCGGCGCCGATGCCCAACGCCAGCGCCGACCGCAGCCACCACCGACCCTCCTTGGCGACACCCGTCAACACCGACCCGGCGATGACCGTCGCGGCGACGAACCAGGTGTCCGAGATCCCATCGATCATCCAGACCGACCTCGAGACGGGACCGAAGGCCGCGATCACCACCGCGAACCACCATCGACCCACCGTCGTCCCCCGGCGCGTCGGTCCGGTCGGGACAGGCGGGACGTCACCCCATGGACGTGGGGGTTCCCCGGCGAGGGTCACGGGCGGCCGGCGGACCGCGTGGCGCTCGGTCGTGGTCGCTCGAGCATGCTGGTCATCGACTCCGTCGCCATGGGACTACCTGTCATCACCTTGGCACGTCCGGCACGGCCGGGCCACGCGACGACGTGACGGGTCCGCGGCTATGTTCGATCGGGCCCGACCGGGCAGTTCGTCGAGTGCGGGGCGGAAGTCGTCGAGGGGCACGGTGGCATCATCACGGATGTTCGGAGCGGACCATGACAGACCGGCCTCGATGAGGCTGTCGGGCCCGGTGAGGCCGCACCACGTCATTCTCGATCGGGACGGGGTCCTCAATCGCGAACCGCCTCACGGTTGGATCTCGTCGGTCGAGGAGTGGAGATGGGAGACGGGAGCGACGGCGGCTCTGGAAACCCTCGCCGCGGAGGGCGTCAAGGTGTCCGTCGCCACCAATCAATCGGGGATCGGTCGCGGGATCGTGGACGCGCGCTCGGTGGCCCGCCTCCACGAGTGGCTCGGTGGGGTGTTCGAGGAGATGGGCGTCGACCTCGTGGGGATCTTCGTCTGTCCCCATGCTCCGGCCGATGGCTGTTCGTGTCGCAAGCCACAGCCCGGTCTGATACTCGAGGCGGTGTCGGCGAGCGGAGTGCCGGCATCGGAGACGGTGGTGATCGGCGACGCCCTGCGCGACCTCGAGGCAGGAGCGGCGGCGGGAGTCGTTGGGATCCTGGTCCGTAGCGGCAAGGGCGGCAAGGGCGGCAAGGCGGCGGTCGGCGGAACCCGAACGCACGACGACGTCGCCGGAGCGGTCCGGGCCTTGTTTGAGTGACGCGGTACTGTCGGTGGCTGCGACGGTGAGGCCGGGGGTGAGGGGTGTTGAGCGAGTCCTTCGAGGAGCATCAGAGCGTGGTCGCCGCCGCCGCTCGCCATGCCCCTCCTCTGCTCGACGCCGCCGTCACGGCGACGGTCGCGTGCCTGGTCGAGGGCGGCCGCGTCTGGACGCTCGGAAACGGTGGCAGCGCCGCACAGGCTCAGCACGCCGCGGCCGAGCTCGTGGGGAACTTCGAACTGCCCCGGGGCGGGTTACCGGCGGTCGCCCTCACTGCGGATTCCGCGACGATCACCTCGGTGGCCAATGACATCGGGTTCGACCAGGTCTTCGCTCGGCAGATCACTGCGATGAGTCGATCGGGGGACCTGGTTCTCGCCCTCAGCACCAGCGGCAACTCGCCCGACGTCGTCGAGGGAGTGATGGCGGCTCAGGCGGTCGGGTGCCGGGTCATCGGCTTCTCCGGGCACGACGGAGGAGCCATGGCGCCGCACTGCGATGTGCTCGTGACCGTTCCGTCGGAACGAGTGGCGCGGATTCAGGAACTGCATCAGCTGTATCTCCATGTCTGGGTCGACGAGGTCGAACAGCGGCTCGCCGACCGCCCCTCCCCGGCGACCACATGAGCGGGGCCGCGTCGTCCGCAGAGCGGCTCCTCGGGGCAGCGGGATCCACCCGGGTCCTGGTCATCGGCGATGTCATGGTCGACGACTACATCCTCGGCCGGGTCAACCGAAGCTCGCCGGAGGCACCCGTGCCCGTCGTGCAGGCCATGAGCCGATCGAGCGGTCTGGGGGGCGCGGCGAACGTGGCCCGCCAGCTCGGCGTGTTCGGAGCCGCGGTCGACCTGGTGGGATGCGTCGGCGACGACGACGCCGGCGAGACCCTCGTCAGCCTGTGCGCCACGTCGGGGATCGGGTCCCAGGGCGTCGTCACTGTCGAGGGGGGAGCGACCACGCGGAAGCAACGGGTGATCGCCAACCGGCATCAGGTGGCGCGGATCGACTGGGAACGGACCGACCCGGCGGCCGCGTGGGTGACCGACAGGGTGATCGCCGCGCTGGGTGATGCGGACCGTCCCGACGCGGTCGTCGTCAGTGACTACGCCAAAGGATTCGTGACTCCCCGACTGATGGAGGCCCTGACCGCCATCGCCGGGGAGTGGTCGGTTCCCCTGCTCGTCGACCCGAAATCGGCCGATCTGACCATGTACGGGGGGGTGTCGCTCGTCAAGGTCAACCAGATCGAGGCGGAAGAGGCCTTCGCCCGGACGCCGGGCGCGGAGCCGGACGATTCCCTGGTCACCTCGGGCCGTCGGCTGATGAGCCAGCTGGGGGTGTCCCGATTGGTGGTGACCCTCGGCGAGCGGGGGATGGTGGTGATCGAGGGAGACGGTGAGCCCGTCGAACTCACGCAGACGAGCCGCGAGGTCTTCGATGTCAGCGGGGCGGGTGACACCGTCATGGCGGTCTTCGCGCTGGGTCTGGCTGCGGGAGAGGGTCTCGCCGATATCGCGGTCATCGCCAACCGGGCCGCGGGCGTGGTCGTGTCGAGAACCGGCGTGGCTGTCGCACGCCCCTCGGACCTCCTGACGGTGTCCGAGTCGGGCACCGGCAAGGTACCCCTCATGGACATTCCCGAGTTGACCGCACAGGTCGACGCGTGGCGCCGCCAAGGGCGTCGGGTGGCTTTCACGAATGGTTGTTTCGACCTCCTGCACCCGGGGCACCTCCATCTGTTGCGGCGCGCCGCCGGAGAGGGCGACGTGCTCGTGGTGGGCGTGAACGGTGATCGTTCCGTGAGGGGACTGAAAGGGCCACTTCGCCCGTTGGTCGGACAGCACCAGCGAGCGGAGCTCGTGGCGGCAGTGGACTGCGTCGATGCCGTGGTCATCTTCGACGAGGCGGATCCCGCCCGACTCATCTCCGCCATCCAGCCCGACGTTCTGGTCAAGGGCGCCGACTACCGCACCGACGAGATCGTCGGTGCGGACGTCGTTCTGGCCCGTGGCGGAACCGTGACGACCGTCCCTCTCCTCGATGGATGGTCGACGTCGACCCTCGTGGACCGCATCCGGGCGTCGGAGAATCCCACGTGATCCTCGGCATCTCGTACGGCTTTCACGATTCCGCCGCGGCCCTCGTGGCGGAGGGCGACGTGGTCGCCGCGGTCGAGGAGGAGCGACTCAGCCGCATCAAGCACGATGCGTCGTTCCCCGGGCGGGCGGCCGACGTGTGTCTGGCGATCGCGGGGGCGTCGGTGTCCGACATCGAGGCGGTGGCGTTCCACGAGAAGCCGATCGACGTGCTCGATCGACACATGCGGAGTCGGCTCAGAGCGGGGCCCCGCGCGCTGCCCGCCCTGCTCGGGGAGACCCCGCGGGTCGTCCACGACCAGTTGGCGGTGCCTCACCAGCTGTCTCGGTGGTTCGGGCAGCGAGGGAGCGCTCTCCCACCCGTCGTCTTCGCCGAACACCACACCAGCCACGCAGCCGCGGCCTTCTACCCCTCACCGTTCGAACGAGCTGCGGTCCTCACCGTCGATGGTGTCGGGGAGCATGCCACGACGTCGATCGGGGTCGGACAGGGCAGCCACCTGTCCGTCGAGGAACAGCTGAACTACCCCCACTCCATCGGTCTGCTCTACTCGGCGTTCACGTCGTACTGCGGATTCCGCGTCAATTCGGGAGAAGGCGAGCTGATGGGTCTCGCACCCTTCGGTGAACCCAGGTTCGCGGACCGCATCCGCGACAACCTGATCACGGTCGACGCCAACGGCTCGGTATGGCTCGACCAGCGGTACTTCGCCTATCTCAGGGGCCGGAGAATGACGAGCCGCAGGTTCAGCCGACTCTTCGAGGGTGCTCCTCGCCCGCTGGGGAGCCAACCCACCCAACGGGAGGCAGATCTCGCGGCATCGGTGCAGATGGTGCTGGAGGAGATCATGTTGGGCTGTGCCCGTCGGGCCCACGACATCACCGGTGCCGACTCCCTCTGTCTGGCCGGCGGGGTGGCGCTCAACTGCGTGGCCAACGGTCGAGTGCTCCGCGAGGGGCCGTTCAGCGACCTGTGGGTCCAACCGGCAGCGGGTGATGCGGGCAGCGCCGTCGGAGCTGCGCTCTGGACCTGGTTCACCATGACCGAGTCTCCACGACGCCCTCGGGAGACCGATGCCATGAAGGGAGCGTTCCTCGGGCCTTCCTTCGACAACGACGAGGTCGAACGGTGGCTGGAGACCGAGCAGGTGCCCTTCACGGCGGTGCCCGATGCCGACGAACGGGCACGGATCGTCGCGGAACGGCTCGGCGACGGCGCCATCGTGGGGTGGTTCACGGGGCGCATGGAGTTCGGACCCCGGGCGTTGGGTCACCGGTCGATCCTGGCCGACCCCCGGTCCCCACACGTCCAGCGGCGCTTGAACTCCCTCGTCAAGGAGCGCGCCGCGTTCCGGCCCTTCGCTCCGGTCGTGCTCCTCGATCGCGTCGGCGAGTTCTTCGATCATGCAGGTGATGCGCCGTACATGAACATCGTGGCGACCGTTGCGAGCGATCAGTGGGTGGAGGGCGAGGAATCCGCGCCACGACGGGGAGCCGAGATGACCCTTGATGACATCGTGGGCCAGGTGAGAAGTACCATCCCCGCAGTGACCCACGTCGACCACTCGGCCCGACTACAGACCGTCGACAAGGATCGAAACCCGGCGCTGGAGCGGTTGTTGACGGCATTCGACGCCCACTCGGGATGCCCGGTGCTGCTCAACACGTCGTTCAACGCCCGCGACGAGCCCATCGTGTGCACGCCCGCCGACGCGCTGCAGAACGTTCCGGCGGACCGGCCTGGACCTTCTCGTGCTCGAGCACTGTCTGATCGAGGCCGACCGGTGACCGACGAGGAGCGATCGGTCGACCTGGCCGTCGCGCGGCGCCGGTCGACGCCCTCGTCGATGGTGGTCGGGGACCTCTTCGCCCATGCTCGGTTCCGACACAGTTGGATCCCCGCCCTGTTGGTCATCGCCGCAGGGATCGCGGCCGCCATGGTGGTGTTGGGGCAGACCGTCGTCCCGTGGGTCATCTACCCCGCCCTATGACCGCGAGAGGCGACGACTCGGCCGGCGACGTCGGGGGTGGTGAGTGGCGCCAGGTCCCCCCTGCGCGCAAGGACCCCACGCCGGTGCCGGTGCTGGTCCCCTGGTTGGTCGTCATGGTGCCGATGTACGTCCAGTTCGGCAAGCTCTACGATCCGAGCACCACCCGCCGACTCCTGCTCGCCGCGGCGGTGGGCGTCGTCGCGGCGGGATTGGCGATCGGACCTCTCGCCATCGTTCCGGCGCTGGCCCTGGGCACGGCGATTCTGGTGCCCGAGTTCGGCCTGGAGAGCGCGGTTCGGGTCGGGCTGCCCGCCTTCGGAGCGTTGCTGCTCATCAGCTTCGCGACCGGTGCCGCCACGATCCCACGTCGCCTCGTGGATCCCAGGTTGCTGCGTCCCAGCCTGGTCTTGTTGGTTCCCGCGGGCTTTCTGCTCCTTCGCGACCCGGGCCTGGGTCGTCCCACGGTGTTCGTGGCAGTGGCCTGGCTGTCGACGCTCCTCCCGTTGGCCCTACCACGGCACACGTTGGCCGTGCTCGATCGGATCGGGAACCGCACCGGCCCGATCACCGACCGCATCGAATCGGTCGGCGCGGCTCTGGGTCGTGTTCTCGCGGCCGTCGTGATGGTCCCCGTCGGAGTGCTCGTCACGCTCCTGTGGGCGTGTCAACGCATCCTCCGGGTCGATCCGTTGGCCGTCACGACCCTGAGGCGCGCCAATTGGGCGATCCGATCGGGCCAGGACCCGCGTCCGCAGCGGTTGTTCTCCAGCGCTCCCTTCACCGGGCAGCCCGGAGCGGGATATCGGATCCGGTCGTTCGCGTCGGGGGCCCTGGTGGTGGCCGTCGTCGCATTTCCCGTCACGTTCGCCGCGACCCGTGCCACGGGTGTTCCGTTGCCCGAGTCGATTCCGATCCCGATCCTGGCAGAGTGCATCGGACCGACCACGTTCGACGCCGTCATGTTCGACGACCCCGCCTGGCCGGGGATCGCGTGTGAGTTCGATGACTTCTCCTCCGACGGCCGCTTCGACGCCGTCACCACCTACACGATGAACGACTACCACGGCGACCACGTCGACGTGACCGACGGAGCGCGCCGGACCTGGCAGGCACCGGAATGTGAGTGCGACCGCATCTCGGTCTGGTTCCTCGGAGGCTCCGGAGCGTTCGGATGGTGGCAACGCGACGATTTCTCGCCGCCGTCCGCGCTGGCCAAGGCGGCATGGGAGCGGGGGATCGCTCTCGACATCACGACCTATGCGATGCCCGGCTGGGTCCTGGGGCAGGAAAGCCGCCGATTCGGGGAGTTGCTGACCACCCAGGACGCGCCGGACGTGGCGATCTTCTACGACGGTGGGAACGAACTGAATCGGCAGTACGACCGCAACTTCAACGGACGAGGAGCCGACGAGTCGGCGACGGCGTTCGTCGAAGAGGACCTCAACACGCTGATGTCGGAAGGGCCCTTCCCATGGGACCAACGGCGGCAGCCGACCGACAACATCGAACGCGGACCGAAGGTCGGCCCCGTCGAGCTGGCCGACCATGCGATGAATCGGTATCTACGCGACGTCGAGCTGCCACGAAACTCCTGGCGAAGGGCGCAGGTGTGGACCCGATCTTCGTGTGGCAGCCGTTGTTGGCGAGCGCCCCCGACGAGGTGATCGACCCCGCAGCGATGCCGCCGGCCGACATCGCGGAGTGGCGGGTGATCGGGGAAACGGCTCGGGGCCGGCTTCCCGACGACATCGTCGACCTGAGTGATGCGCTCGATGAGGCGGATCGCTGGTCTTCAAGGATCTGTTCCACACCAACGAGTACGGATCGAGCCTTGTCGGGGAGTCCCTCTTCCTGGAGATCCTGCCCCAACTCGAGGCGGCACGGTCCAGTCGCTCAGTCGACGGAGTCGCGATCGACCGGCTCGCCGTCTCTCGAGGCATCGATCACCGTCCCGGCCACGTGATCGACGCTCAGCCGTTGCATGCACACGTTGTCCGGCACGGAGAGAGCCGGTTGTTGAAGGCCGTGACGCAGGGGCTGCAGGGAAGCTCGGCCCAGAGGTGATGGCTTCGCGGCGAGACCGGCCCGAAGATCGTCGGCGATTCCGGACCGAACAGCACCACCACGTCGATCGGCGTGATCGTGGCGTAGTGAGCGGGCCCGCTGTCGTTGGTCACCAGGACATCCGCGAGGTGGTACAGCACGAGGAGCTGTCGCATCGAAGTGAGTCCCGCCACGCTGACGCACCGGTCGGATCCGATTCGGGTGGCCAGGTCCTCCGCGTCCGGTGCTTCCGCCGCGGAACCCGGTGATGAGAACCGCTACGTCGGGGTCGTGTTCGAGGACCTGGCGCGCCACCTCGGCGTAGCGGTCTGCGGGCCATCGTCGGAGGGGCACCAGGTCTCCGGTGTTGGGGTTCAGCAACACGAGTCGGGGACAGTCCCGGACTCCCAGCGCATCGGAGATCATGAGGCGAACCGTCCGGAGTTCCGCCTCGTCGAGCGTCGGTCAGAGGCGGAGCCTCCAGGGCCCACGGACCCATGTCGAGGGCCGGCAACCGGTCGGCGGGAACCGCGAGCGACTCCACCAGTGCCCGGAATGTGTGACTGACGTGTTGGAGCGGGTTGGAGCTCACCCGGTGAGTCATGAGGTCACCTCGCCGCCGGGCCCTCGCCGGAGAAGGAGTGCAGCCCGGCTCGTCTCGTCGCTCCGGACATCACGGCGACGAGGGCCGAGACCCGGGAGAAGAATTCGAGATCGACCGCGGCGTCGATCCCCAGCTCGGCGACACCGGCGCACGAGCCGGGCCAGGTCGGCCAGCAGGCGGACCGTGCCCGACGTCCGCACCTCCAGCACGTTGTCCCGGGGAATGACGCCCAACTCGTCCAGGATGAACCGGTTCTCGGAGAACACCGCCACGTACACGTTCTCCGGTCCCACCATCTCGATCGCCCGGTTGCAGCGCCGGCAGGGCGGCGACCGTCGCGCCCTGCTCCGCCAGCTTGATGATGAGGATCCGTTTGACCGGCTCGGTGGGAATCCGGTCGGGCCGTCGCGCGACGATCATGGACGCGAGCGAGCAGAGTGGGCGACCCGCCCACGCGTCGAGTGCGGCGCATCCTCGACACGCTCAGGGTCGTTCCGGCCATGACGGATCGAGTGTACGGGTGATGGCGTGATCGTCGACGACGGGAGGCTCGGGGTTCATCGGCGGAGCGATTACCGGGCGCTGGTCGGCGCCGGGTCCGATGTTCTCGTGGTCGATGATGTCTCACCCGACGGCCGACTCGACGGGGTCGACATCGACGGGGTACGTGACCCCGTCGATCTTCGAGCGGCGGACTCGGGGCACGGCGGCTCGAGGACATCGACGCCGTGGTTCACCAGGGAGCGTGTTCGTCGACCGCCGGTGACCGACGAGGACTATCTCCGTCGGGTCAACGACGGGTACTCCGAGGCGCTCCTGCACGCCTGTCGATAGGCCGCGGTTCCGTTGATCTACGCGTCGTCAGCCGGCGTCTACGGCCAGGTCGACGACAATGCGTCGAGGACTGTCGAGTGGGAATCACCGCTGACCCCCTACGCGTGGTCGAAGTTGCGCTTCGATCGGGTCGTGCGGATCCGAGCTGTCGAGACGCGACCGGATCACCGGTCGTCGGTCTGCGCTACTTCAACGTTTCGGACCGGGTGAAGCCCACAAGGGCGCCATGGCCAGCGTGGTGTTCCAGCTCTGGAGACAACTCGACGCCACCGGGGAGGCCCGGATCTTCGGAGAGGGTGAAGGGATGCCGACGCCGGTGTGCCATCGCCGTGATTTCGTCTATGTCGACGACGTGGTCGAGACCGTGGTTCGCCATTTCCTCGACCAACGGCTGACGTCTCGGGGATCTTCAACTGCGGCACCGGAATCAGTCGGAGCTTTCTCGACCTGGCGAGGGCAGTCATCGCACGTCGCGGCGTCGGTGAGGTGGTGTTCATCCCGTTTCCCGATGCGCTCATCGGTCGATACCAGTCGAATACTCACGCCGATCTCGATCGGTCGTGGCGACGGGTGCCCCCTGCCGTCGACCAGTCTGGAGGACGGAGTGGCGCTTTACGGCGACACGCTGGTGAACGGTCCGCTCGAGGAGCGCCGTCGACGGCCGACGTGAGGCGCGAACTCACGGAGCTCGACGGCGACACCCGGGGGCACGGGTTGTCCGTGCCGTGGCGCTGCCACGTCGCACTGGGAGTCGGTCGGATGCGCCATTCCCTACACACCGGATCGGGTCGGCCCCGACGCGCCGCGACGACCCGTCCAGTTCGAGATGGCCGTCGACCGTGAGGCGTGGGGCGATCTGGCCGACTGCGATCCGATCCGCCGCGGCGACGATGCCGTCGACATCGGGCGACCCGGCGCCCGAGGCCATCGCCGACGTCGTCGCCGTCGATGCCGACGAACGCCGGCGCGGTGGTCGAGGGGTGCGGGCGTCACGCGGTGTGGCCGCCGGTCGACGGGGACTGGAGTCGGAGCCATCGCCAACTGTGGCTTCTATCGCTCGGCCGTGCCCGACGCCGCGGCCGTCGCCGCCCTGCGCCGCGGGGTGGTCTGGATCGTGTATCGATCCGACGTCGACGAGGACGACCTCGAGACGATTCGGGACGCCTCGGTCCGGTCCGGGTTCGTTCTGGCGAGTCCATCGGAGTCGACCTGGCGGCTCCGATCGTGCTGAGCGCATGGCGTCGGCAGCTCGATCGTGGACTCGGCGCTCGACCCGCGGTTCGATGATTTCATCGACACCTTCACCAACAGTCGTCTCGTTCCCGACATCAACGGGATCTGCCCCAGCGGGGAGGGACGTCCCCAGGACCGTCTATCGCTGATGACGAGCCCGATGGCGCCGCGGTCGTTTCGGTAGACGCCCGCGGAGGTCGGCGAGCCGCCCGCCGCCCGTACCAGCCAGCCCGAGCCCGGGGGCCAGATTTCCGACGACTGATGGCCAGGGCGGTCCCGGGCAGCTCGCGAGGGCCGCCCCGAGACCCGGATGGTTTCGATCGCAACCACCGATCCGTACAGCCCGCTCAGCACCGACCAGGTCGCCTCCACAGGCGAGTCGACCGCGGTCGACGGCAGGACCGGCAGCCAGGTGAACGACGACGGCCACCGGCAACATCGCCGAGGCCGTGTACGCCGTCGAGGGCGAGGCTCACCCCATCCAGGCAGGGGCACCATCGCCACACCGAACGTGAATCGCTGGATCAGGAAATCGACCATGTTGCGGTTCTTGTGCGTGACCACCACGTCGGGTTCGAAGCGGATTCGATGGCCGACCGACTCGCAGCCGACGGCAGAAGTCGGTGTCCTCGGCGGTGAAGAGGCTCCGGATCCATGCCGCCGACTCGTCGATAACTCGATCGACGGACGACGAGGTTGCAGCGTGGGGAGGTGCTCGACGTCCCGCGCCGGTGCCGACGCGACGCTTGCGGTATGTCCACCAGCCGGAAACGAGGGGCTAGAGGTGGGCGTCGCCGACACAGCGTTCGCCGAGTGGCTCGACGCTCGGCGGCGAGACGTTCGGGCCGCCCATCGCGCCCGATGTCGTGTCCGGATCGGCCGACGAGGTGGGCGAGGGCGCCTTCGAGCCAACCCGGGTTCGGGGAAGGCGTCGCTGTCGATGAACGCCAGATGACCGGCGCGGGTTTCCGCCGCACCGATGTTGCGTTTCGCACCGATGGTGAGCGGACCCGACCATCAACGACGCGAGACCTCGACGAGGCGCGGCGCCTGTCGGTCCTCCGGCCTCGTCGACGGCGACCATGATCTCGACGTCGGGTAGAGCTCGCGACAGATCTCGATGCATCGGACCAGAAGGTGCGTCCACCGTGATGCTCGGAACGACGATCGGTGACGTCGAGGTCGGCGCGGGTCCGATCGCCGCTGTCGACGTCGACCGCTCGACGAGGATGCCCCGTCACCCGCTACCTCTTCCGAGGGATGGCGGCGCACAACAGTCGAGGCTGGTACCTGGCGTTTCCCAGGATGTTGAATCCCCAGCGCGCATTCGTAGGTGCAGTGGCAGTCGGTGTCCCGAATCCACTCGCGGGTCTCGGCCGCGGCGACCTCGCTGTCCCAGATGCCGATCGAAATCAATGTCGACGTCGCGAAGGTTTCCCAGATGGGCGGTCGAGTACCTCGCAGGGATGGACGCTGCCGTCGGCGTCGATCACCCCGAAGAGCGCTCCGGCGTGGCACGGACTCACGTAGTGCGGATCGACGTAGGTGTCGGACACGATCTCCCAGAGCATCTCGTTCTTGCGGTTCATGAGGCGCCCCTGCACGGTGGAGGGGTCGTAGCCGTCGAGGCGACCACTCGCTCAGGTCGTCGGCGATCGACCCGGTCAGGCCGCGGTAGGCATCGACGATCGCCTGCTTCTGACTCGGCGGGCACCTCGTAGACGCCCTCGTCCCGAACGATGATGGCGGTCATCGACGGACTCCCCGGGTCGTCGAGGAGGTATTCGTAGAGGTCGGGGATCTGGGCGTGGTTCTCGTGGGACTGACGGTGATGGCGATGTTGGTGAGACGTTTCCGCCGAGCTCCGCAGACCGGCATAGGTGTCCATCACCTTCTCGAAGAGGCCGTCGATCTTGTCTGATCCGGTCGTGGTCCTCGGGGAAGGAGTCGACCGACAGCGAGATGACCAGCAGTCGATCGGGGAACTCCTGTGAGATCGATCGGGCGAACTCGATCGTCCGATCGGGCAGCGATCCGTTGGAGGTGATGTACACCGAGCGGATCGGCGTGTTGCGGTAGTAGGACCGGACGATGTCGATCAGGTCGCCGCGAAGGAACGGCTCGCCTCCTGTGATGTTCACGTTCTGAAGGCTCGGCCCGATGGTCTTCGTGAGCCGCGTCGATCTCGTCGACCGACAGCTCCGCCGACCTCGGTGACGGGTTGTCGAAGTCGATGAAGCAGAACGAACACCGGGCGTTGCAGCGGCGGGTCACGAAGTGGACCAGGCTGACGGGGTGTCGTCGGGTGAGATGCACGTTGACCGCGACGCCGCCGAGCTGAGTGGCGTCGCCGGCCGCGCGCCTCGCCCGGTCGGAGTTCAGAACCCATGGTTGTCGATCCCGAGGACCGTGGTCGGGCCGCGTCACGGGTCCTCGATCGAGTCGGGGTGGGTGTAGGTGACCACGCTGGCCGCCGTCGGGTAGTTCGATACTGGCGCTGTCGACCCAGCCCTGCTCCTCCGCCATTCGAACGAGCCGGGGCCAGCCCCGCCCGTCGGGGAACGGCAGCGAGCGGCCTTCGACGATGACCAGAACTCGGGGGAGGTCGGCGTAGGTCGGCGTCAGTGCGGCGTTGAGTTCCTCGTCGGGCGGCTCCAACGTGTTGACGACCTCGAGCCACGCCCACCGGTCGGTCGGCCAGTTCCTCGGCGACACCGATGGTGTTGGTGTTGAACAGGTGCATCGAACCGACCGTGGTCTCGACGTACAGCCCGTTCGAGTCCAGGCGGACCAGCTCGTCGACCAGCCGGTCCGCGGCGTCCTGCCACTCGGCCGCGGCTCGCCGGCGGTCGGCGAGATCCGTCGATCCCAATCGCCCGTCTGCCGTCCAGTTGCCCGCCTGCACGTCGTCGAGGTCCGGCACGAACATGCTGCGGACCGGGGCGTTCACATCGGAGTTCCCACCTGATCCCGCGGCTTCGAGGGACGCCAGGAACGTCAACCCCGCGGCAGCGACGACGATGCCTCCCAGGGCCGTGAGCCACTTCGAACCCGCGAGGAGCAGGGCCACCGAGGCGGCGATCACGAATCCGGCCTCGACCCACCGGCCATCCCTCGGATCGGTGAGAATCAGCCCGATGACGAAGAGAGCGCCGAGCACGGGAACGATCCGCCGAAGCGCCGTCGTGTCGTTGATGCACCGGGCGGAGCGCGTGGCGAGCCCGATGAGACCGACGATCATCATCACGTCGAGCGGGGTGGAGAACCAGTAGCCGATGTTGGACGTCGAGAACAGGGCGACGTACCCCATGATCCAGACGAACCACACCGCCAGGAGTTCCCGCTTCCATCCCGGCCACGATCGGGCACTTCCGTGCTCCCGGTACCACCCCACCAGACTGACCAACGCCAGCACCAGGACCAGGAGGTTGAGGTAGGGAAACGCCAACTTGAAGTTGGTGTCGATCCGGTCGAGATGGGTCGCGAAGCGACCGGAGAGCTCGGTCGGGCCCCAGTACGAAGCGCGGTCCCCATAGGCGTTCTCGGTCAGGTATCCCGTGATGTAATCCCACTGCGAGTACCACCACGGCCCGGCGACGAAGAGCGCAGCGCAGCCTGCCACGCCGATGTTCAGCAGCACCTTCCGTTCCTTCGCCACGACGATCAGCAGTGCCCCGCCGACGGCGGGGACGAAGCCGATGGCCATCGTTCGACTGATGAGCATCGCTCCGACGGCGGCTCCGAAGGCCACCATGGGCACCATGCGTCTGGCGCGATCGGACGAACTCAGTGCCCAGAGGGCCAGGGACAGGAAGGCGGCCACACCGAGACTGTTCTGGAACGAACGCGACGACACGATCATCACGGGGGTGCCGAAGACGGCGATCCCCGCGACCGTTCCCGCCCTCGGACCCGCGATCCGGTTGGTCGCACCGGCCGCCCCGAGAGCGGCGAGCACGACGAGCATCGGTTGGGCGAGCATCGCCGTGTTGACCGAACGTGGTCCGACCAGGAGGAACGGCACCGACAGGAGAGGGACCAGCGGTCCGTCACCGGTTGCGAACACTCCACGGACGAGAGCGAGAGGCCCGTCCAACAGCAGGCGGTGAAACCTGAGAGCGTGCGCGATGCCGCCCGCTTCGTCGACGTCCAAGGCCCCGACGAACCGGGCGCGATGGATCCAGTAGGCCTGGATGAGAAAGAACACCAGTCCGACGACGGCGGTCGCGAGGATCGGGCGATCGCCGAGTTGAGCCAGGCGGGCCAGAAACGAGCGCGCCCTGGTCGGGCCCGGGTCCCCCGCGTCGCCCCCGCCGTCGTCGATCTCCACCTCGGGGTCGACCGTCATCGAGGACGACATGTGAAGGTTCGCTCCCGCCGGTCCCGTCGTCGAATGTTCGAAGTCGCGAGGTGGTGAGCGCCCGTCCCTTGGGAGCCCCTCGCTGCTACCCGTGCCCACATCATTTCCCCGAACCGTACCGCATGCCCTTCACGATTCGGGCGCCGCCGGATGCCGATCCGACGTGGGGACCGCACCGGGAAACCGGTCGCGACCAGGATGCCGGGGTCGGTGTCGGTCATTCCGCGTCGGGTGACCGCAAGACGAGCATGCGGTCACCGAGCGGAAGCGCGATGCGGTCGACGACTCGCCAGCCGGCGGCCTCCGCGGCCGAGCGGAGGGCCACGCTGTCGCGATACCGCGAATCCATCCTGGCGAGGTCGTACTCCGCAGCGGATCTTCCGGCCGACTCGTCCCTGGCGGGGTCGGCGATCTCGGGTATCAACAGGACCCGCTCGGTGGTGTCGTCGGTCGGTTCGAGCGCGCCGCTCCAGTCGCCGCCCGGTGACGGAATCGGATCCCTGAATGCCACCGGATCCCGACCTCCGAGCACCGCCACGATCTGTGAGGCGTAGTACAGGTAGTTGACACCTCCGAGATGGACCACCTCGAAGTCCTTCAGGGATTCCTCGTCGATGTCGCGCAGGCGGTCGTCGATCTCCACCGTCGCCTCCCACCATTCCCGTGCGGCCTGGCGTTGTTCCGGTCGGCGATCGGCGGTGAACCGGGGGTCGGCGCCGGCCTGTGTCTCGAACAGCGGCCGCGAGTAGCGACCCAGGGCCACCTCGGCGCCGGGGGCACCAACGGGTATCAGCCAGAGCGCGTAGGCCGCGAGGTAGACCAACCAGGCGAGGCTGAGAGTACCCACGACCGCCGTCACGGGGCGCGGCAGCTTCGTCGCGTAGGACACCAGGAGAACGACCAACAGGGGCATGAGCGGGTAGTCCCAGAAGCCGTAGCCGCCGATGTACCCCCCTGCCAGGAGCACGACCCCTCCGCCGACGACGACGATCGCGAGGGCCGCGGAGGGGTTCCCGCGGGGAGACCAGAGCCGCTCGCCGCGGCGGCGGCCCACCACGAATCCGGCCGCGGCGAGGCCCACTGCGACGAACAGGAGGGGGCGTCCGAAACCCTCCGACACCTCTCTCCATCGGTAGCCGAGTCGTTCGAGCAGATCGGGACTCTGGTTCTCGGGTACCTCGAGCCCCCCGGCGATGTAGTTCATGATCGGGGCACCCTCGGTCAGGAAGAACAGCGAGGTGACGACCGCTGACGCCGACAGGGACGCGATCATCCGACGGAGTCCTCTCGGTGACGTGGAACACATGAGCAGAGAGGCGCCGAAGGCCGCAGGAAGCATCGCCAGGGTCATGCCCCTCGACAACGGAGCCATCGCCAGGAACACTCCGACCGCCCAGACCTGCCAATTGTTGCCCCTGTCGCTGGCGAAGAGGGCCCACGCGGCAGCGGTCAGGGCGAAGGCCGATCCGATGACGAGCAGGTAGGTCTGCGACGCCGCGATGGTTGCAGGCAGCAGGCAGGCGGCGCAGCCGGCGAACACCGCGGAACGCCTGTCGGTCACGCGATGTGCGACCCCGGTCGCCGCCACCGCGAGTCCCACCACCAGAAGTGGTTGGACCGACATGGCTGTCCTGGGATCCAGGGGACCGACGATCATCGCGATGCCGGAGAGCAGGGGGACGACCGGTCCGAAGAACAGATAGAGGTTGCCGGCGTAGCCCCCCGTGAGGATCCGCTGGTAGTGGAGAGCGCCGGCGACGTACCGGGCCTCGTCGCCATCGAGTGTTCCGAACCGGCGGTGTTGCCAGATCCACACCAGCTGCGCGGCCGCCACCGCCGATGCGACCACGCCGACCGCGATCAGGTCGAGGCGGTGGCGTCGACGATCAGCGGGGTCACCGTCGCGGCCTCTCGCGAGGGCGCGGACCACATGTGGTCCTGCCGCCCATACCATCGCGAGCGATCCCACCAGAAGTATGAGACCGAACACCCACCCCGCGAGCCGGAGCACATCGATGTCGCCGAGCATGGCAGCCAATTCTTGTCGAGCTGCTCGCTTGATGGTCCAGCCGACGATGGGAGTGTACCGACCGGGCTCCCGCGGCCCGTCGGATTCGTGTCGCCGACCGCGGCGGCGTCGGTACATGGGTCCTGAGGGCGGGTGTGTACCTTTGATGCGGGGCTGCGGCGCCGGGGGTTGTTAGTGGGTTCCAGCGACACGTCTGCCGCTTCATCAACAGGGGACGCCGTCGTCCTCGGGCTGAGCTGTGACTATCACGATGCCGCCGCCGCGCTCGTTGTCGGCGGCGCTGTCGTGGCGGCCGTGGAGCAGGAACGGTTCAGTCGGAAGCAAGCACGACGCCGGGTTGCCCGAGGACGCCGGCGCGATCGTGTCTGGAGGTGGCCGATATCGACATCGATGACAGGTCGACCACGTGGTCTTCTACGAGAAGCCGCTGGTCATCGCCTCGCGCTTCCTGACCACCCGACAGCGCCAGGGCCCACGTGGAGCGGGCGCCTTCGTGAGAGGCGTGCCCGACCTGCTGACCACGAACCTGATGATCGGACCGCGGGTCGCCGCCATGCTGCGGCGAATGGGGATCGTCGACCGCCGCCGCTCCAGTTCGTCGAGCACCATCGCAGCCACGCCGCGGCGGCGTTCTACCCGTCACCCTTCGAACACGCGGCAGTGGTCACGGTCGACGGACTGGGGGAGTGGGCGTCGCGCGTCGATCGCGCACGGTTCACGTCATCGGCTCACCCTTCTCGAGGAGCAACGGTTCCCCAATTCGCTCGGGCTGGTGTACTCGTTCGTGACGGCGTACTGCGGATTCGTGCCCAATTCCGACGAGTACAAGCTCATGGGCCTTGCTCCCTACGGCGACGACCGCTTCGCCGACGCGCTGGCCGAGTTCGCCTCTCGCCGACGACGGATCTCTACGGATCGACGGCCCCGCGGTGCGATGGTTCGACCACCGGTGCTCTGCGCGCACGTTCGATGCACCAGGCCTTCGAGGGTCCGCCCCGGCCCCGTGACGCACCGGTCACCCAACGGGAGGCCGATCTCGCCGCGTCGATTCAACGGCTGACGGAGGAAGCGATGCTGGCCTTCGCGGCCCGTGCCCACGACCTCACCGGCGAGAAGGCCGTGTGCCTTGCGGGCGGGGTGGCTCTCAACAGCGTGGCGAACGGACGAGTGCTCCGTGAGGGGCCCTTCGACGACGTCTGGGTCCAGCCCGCAGCAGGCGATGCCGGCAGCGCCGTCGGAGCGGCACTCAGCTACTGGCACGAACCCTCGAGCGCGCCTCGGGGCCGTGCGCGACCGGCCCGACGCCATGGGGGTGGGTTTCTCGGCCCCGGGTCTGCGCCCGGCGACGACGTGGCGCGGCTCGAGGACCTGGGAATGACCACGAAGTGATCGCCACACAGAGGAACTCGTCGACCGGGTGGCCGAGCGCCTGGCCGCCGGCGATGTGATCGGTTGGTTTCAGGGGCGCATGGAGTTCGGACCCCGGGCGCTGGGCCACCGGTCGATACTCGCCGACCCCCGGTCGCCGAGTCCGCCGAAACACATCAACCTGACGGTCAAGGGTCGCGAGTCGTTCCGGCCGTTCGCGCCCGCAGTTCTCGCCGACCGGGCCGACGAGTGGTTCGACATCGACCAGCCGTCGCCCTACATGTTGGTCGTGGCGCCGGTCGCCGGACGGTTGGTCGACGTGCAGGACGAACCGGACGACGATCTCCGAGAGGTCCGACTGTCTTCGCTCCACGATCCCGGCGTGTACCCACGTCGACGGATCGGCACGGGTCCAGACGGTGGACGAACACACCAATCCGCTCTTTCATTCGCTGCTCTCGGCGTTCGATGCGGCCACCGGTTGTCCGGTGCTGCTGAACACCTCGTTCAATCGCGCCGGGGAACCGATTGTGGCCACCGTGGATCAGGCCCTGGCCACGGCGGGCGCCGCCGGCCTCGATCTCCTCGTCATCGGTACCGCCCTCGTCGAGAAGTCCGCGCTCGAGCGCGGTCCGCGGCCGGTCGAGGCCCACGCGTGACCGCCGATGCACGTGGCGCCGTGGATCGACTCGATCGGCTGAGAATCCGCGGCGGGACGTCGTCGCGGTCGGATGGCTGATCGTGGGCCTCGGTCCGGTGCGCCGGGTCGCTTCGATCCATCAGGGCTACGGCATCCGTGCCGTCGCGGTGGGCGTGATAGCGCTCGCCGGGTGCCTGGCGCTCGCCGCGAAGCGTGGCGGCCTCGGATCCCGGTGGGCTCCGTTCGTCGTGACTCTCGTCGCGGCCGGGTCGGGCGCGGCGGCCGGCGGGCGCATCGTCGGTGTCTGGCTGGTCCCGACGACCCTTCTCGGCGCGTGGGTGGTCTTCGGTCGGTGGATTCCGGTCCGACCACCCTTCGATCGGCGATCGTTGGCGCCGGTTCTCTCGCTCGTCCTGCTCTCCGCGTACCTCGCCCGCGACGCGGAGCGTCTCGTCGGGTCGCTCGTCGTGTTGACCGCTGCCTGGGTGGCGGCGGCGGTCCTCTGCGACCGTTGGGAGCTGGTCGAGGGCGTCGAGCGGCACGTGATCGATGGGGTGGCGCGGATCCGGCGGGAGGCCATCCGACTCCCACCACTGATCCGGCGGGATGCGGCCCGTATCGGTCGAACGTTCAAGCGTGGCGTCATCCGGTTGGCGCGGGCGATCCAGCGGGGAGCCCGACTGGTGTTCATCCCACTGGTTCTCCTGCCGCTGTGGGCTGTCGTCGCGATGGTTCCGTGGGCGTGCCAGCGACTGCTCCGAGTCGATCCGATGTCACGGGGAACGCCTCGAGGGGACACGTGGATCACCCGGCGCGACGACGGCGAGGATCCGGCGCGACTGTGGTTCGTCGATCCGACCCGGCACCGCCCCTCGCTGCTGCGCCGTCATCCACAACGGAGCCCCGGCGGCTGCTCGCCCTGCTCCTCGTCGTCGGTGTCGTCTTCGGAGTGAACGCGAGCTCGGAGGCGACGGCACAGAACGCATCTCCGCCGCCCGATGAGCGAGGCCGAGAGAACGCTCCACGAGCCGCCGTGGTTCGAGGAGCTGCAAGATCGCCGGAAACGACGCGGTGCGCGCAGATGTCGTTCTCCCAGTACGTGGGCAACGAATGGCCCGATTTCGCCTCGCCGAACCTCAACATCACGGCCGGGCGACGTCACACCTGGCGCAGTGCGGAATGCCCCGACAGCCACGTCGTGGTCTGGTTCTTCGGAGGTTCGACGGCGTTCGGGATCGACCAACGTGACGACTTCACGCTCCCGTCCGCTCTCGCCAAGGAGGCGGAAGCCCGCGGATATCACCTCGACGTCGTGAATTGGGGCAACGTCGGCGACGTGTCATGGCAGCAGAACCGACGGCTGGAACGGGCGTTGGCGTCCGAAGAGCCCCCCGACATCGTCGTGTACTACGACGGCTTCAACGATCTGCGGGTCATCAACGACATGGATTTCACCGGTCGCAATCCGGTGACGCCCGATTTCATCGGGCCGATGGACCGGAAGTTGGAGCGCATTCTCACCCAACAGCGTGGCTTTCCGAACTGGGGTGAACGAACCCTGGTCAGGGTGCCCGTGCCCGAAGCCGAGCTCGAACCCGACGAGGTCGTCGACCTGTTCTCGACGACGTACACGACCGCCGATCATCTCGCCAGACTCATCACAGCAGACGCCGGAATCTCATTCTTTCACCTCTACCAACCAGGCCTCGACACCCGACGTCCACTGGTCGACGGAGAACCCGGACCCAATCCCGACTACGTCGATCTGACCGCCCGGGTCCGGTCGAGGCTGCCCGCCGAGGTCATCGACATGGGCGACGTCCTCAACGACGTCGACACCCCGCTGTTCTACGACGAGGTCCACACCGTCGAATCCGCCAACGATCACCTGGCAGTGGCGATGATCGACGAGATGACGGCGCCGATCGAGGGGGCAACTGCGGAGCGCGCACCGTGCCAGTGATCCCGCGAGTTCCTCCGGCTGGTGCACCAGGTGTTCACGTACTCGCTGCGCTCGCGGTCGACCGGCGCTGTGGCTTCTGGTCGTCGTGGGTTCCATCGTCGTCGTCATCGCCGTGGGTCTGAGCCTCGCTGCGCCCGTGCTCATCTATCCGGTCCTGTGACCGCCGATCGACCGGCAGGGACTGTTCGAGCGTCCTGGCGACGACCGGGACCCGGTCGGGGAGTCCGGTTGTCGTGAACGTCGCGCTGATCGGACTGGAACCGACGCCGCACATGGCGTCGGTCTCCTTCGTCGTCGTCATCGTCGTGTCCTCATCGGCGATCGTCGTGGCCGCCTGGCCGTCTCTGCTCCGCGTGGCGACGGCGCCGGTTGTACGCCTCGCCTCATCCGGTCGTCGTTGGGGCTGGGGACGAACGATCGGGGAGTTCTGTGACTGGTTCGGCGCACCGGGTTCGCGCGTCGACGGCGATGACGCCGAGCGCGAGGTGGACACGGGCGGGCACGGGCGCCGTGAGATGGCAGTCGTCGCCGTCGTGGCCGTGGTGGTGGCGTGTCTCCAGGTCGTCTGGATCTGGCGACACCGGTCGCTCGGAACGCTCGACTACGACGAATCCCGATACGTTGCCGGTGCCTATCAATTCCGGACGATGCTGACCGGTGGCGACCCGGGAGACATGAATCTCTTCTACGGGCCGGCGGTGCCGCTGCTGTCCGCGGTGGCGACGGTCGTCGGCCCGCTCGACGTGCGGACGGTCATCTCGGCTCAGCTGTTGCTCAGCGTCGGCATCGCGGTGTCGGTCACCGGCGTGGCGCGGCGCCTGACGACTCCGACCGCGGCGGTGATCGCAGGGATCGCCGTCACGGTGCTTCCCGCCACGATCGCGGCATCTCAGGTGTATCTGCTCGTGCTGGGATCTGCATTCGCCCTGACGGCGGGAATGTGGGCCCTCCTCGCGAGCGATCACGGCACCAATGGACGAATATGGCTCGTGGGGCCGCTGTTCGCCCTGGCCCCGATGTCGCGGGGGATGACCCTGGGACTGCTGCCGGTGGCGGCGATCGCCTCACTGCTCTACGTCTCGACGTCGGGCAGGGGTCTGCGCCGCGGCATCGTCACGCTCTCGGTCGCCGCCATCGCGTTGGCAACCTACCTCCTGACCTGGGGTCGACCGATGGTGAACTACGTCGTTGGTGGGCTCGACGCTGCGGGGACTCAGGATCCCGGCATCGCCGAACGGCTCTCGATTCGCTGGAACGAGGTCTCCGACGGATTCGGGAGACCGCTTCTGGTCGTGGGTCTGGTGGTGGCGGGGATCGGTCTCGTCGCGGCGGTCCGGCGTGGCGACCTGGTGGGCCCGGTTCGCGGTAACGCCGTGCTGGCGACCGTCGTCCTGGTGCTCGGAGGCGGAACCGTCTTCATGCTCGGCGGCTACTTCGGCTCGCTCGGCTTCTGGGACTATCCGCTGATGCCCCTGTTGGTCGCGGTTCTCGTCACGTTCGGGGCGATGGCACCGCGGCCGGTGAGGGTGCCTGCCGCCGCCGCCGGTCTCGGTTTCATGGCTTATCTGGCACTGATCGCTCTGTGGGTGCTGCCGGCGACGGCGCCCTTCGCCGCGTCGGGTCTCGGCCGCTATCGAGTACCGGTGTACGCGTCGTACAAGGGATGGCTCGATCCGAGATATGAGTTCCCCCATCGGTCGGAACAACGCACGGCATCGCGTGAATGGGACGCGGTGTCGCTGGAGATCGATGACGCCCTGCGCCGTATCGACGACCGGTCGCCCGCCGGCTTCGAGGTGTTCTACTGGGGTGGATCCAACTTCGTTCAGTACACCTCCAGGATCCTCGCGGCCGAGGACGGACGCGAGGCGATCTCCTTTCCCAGCGACTTCTCCGAGGGAGACCCGTGGACCGACGCCCTCGTCCCCACCAGCAGCGATGTCGAGCGGGTTCTGCTGATTCCGATCGTGGCCGCCGGTGGATCGCAGGACGGCATCGGCCGCTCGCCGGCCGAGGCCGAGCGGGCCCGGGACGATCCTGCGGTCCGGGGCAACGCGGAACTCCGCCGGATCGCCATTTCGGCGGGCTGGCAGATCGTCGACCGCATCCCGCTCCCCCACGGCGACGAGATGGTGATCTTCGCCGCGCCATGACGGCGGCGGTGACGGCGCCACGCCGGCTTTGGCCAGCGCGAATATGCCTGAGTAAGTTCTTACGCCGTGTCGAGCGCGAGTGATTTCCTCAGGTCGTACCTCACCGTCCTGATCGTCGGTGGCGTCGGCGCAGGCCTGGTCGGACTGCTCCTCGGCGTCAGCTCCCTGGTGCGGCCCGACCCGCCGCCAGCCCTCCAAGTACGTCACCTACGAGAGCGGCGTCGACCCGGTCGGCACGGGCTGGAGCCAGACCCAGATCCGCTACTACATCTTCGCCCTGCTCTTCGTCATCTTCGACGTCGAGGCGGTGTTCATCTTCCCCTGGGCCACCCGTCTGGAGGTCTACGGCGGATTCGGACTCGTCGAGATGGGCGTGTTCGTGTTCATCCTCCTGTTGGGCCTCGTCTACGCCTGGCGCAAGGGGGTGCTCCGGTGGGTCTAGGTCTCGTCGAGAGCGGCAAGCTGCCCAAACCGCTGTCGGCCCTGCTCAACCAGGGTCGGAAGTACTCGCTGTGGGTCTACCAGTGGGGTCTGGCGTGCTGCGCCATCGAGATGGGCGCCGCGTTCGGCTCGCCCCGCTACGACGTGATGCGTCTCGGCGTCATTCCGCTTCCGGCGAGCCCCCGCCAGGCCGACCTCGTCGTCATCTCGGGCACCGTGACCGACAAGATGCTGCCGGCCATCAAGCGACTCTACGACCAGATGCCCGATCCCAAGTACGTGATCTCCATGGGGAGCTGCGCCAACTGCGGCGGTCCCTACTGGGACAGCTATTCGGTGACCAAGGGCGTCGATCAGGTGGTGCCGGTCGACGTGTACGTGCCGGGCTGTCCTCCCCGCCCCGAGGCGCTTCTCGAGGGAATCGTCCTGTTGCAGGCCCGCATCGGCAGCGAGGACATGGCGGCACGGTGGCGAGGTGATCCCATTGTCGTCGACTGACGAGCCGGGCACCGACGTCGCCGAGGCCGACGAGACGCCGCCGACCGATGAGCTGCGGGAGTCGCTGGTCGCGCAACTACGCGACCTGGTGGGCGACGCGGTGATCGAGCACCACATCGTCGCCGGGCGCGACGTGTGGGTGCGCGTGTCGGCGGACGCCTGGCAGGACGTCGCCCATGCCGTGCGCATGCCGATGGGCGCCCGACACTTCGGGTTTCTGTCGGCCATCGACTGGATGCCCTCTCCCTTCGGTCGGTCCATGGACGCCGAGGTCGACAGGGTCCTCGCGGACGAGCCGCAACCCGAACCCGCCGAACGGGAGACGGGATTCGCCGGCGGCGACACCCGGTTCCAGGTGTTCGCTCGGGTCACCAACGTCAAGGACCACTGGGGCATCACCCTCAAGGCCGATGTCGGCGACGAGAACCCGTCGATCGCCACGTGGACGAAGGTGTTCGCGGGCGCCGACTGGCACGAACGCGAAGCGTGGGAGATGTTCGGTATCGACTTCGTCGGTCACCCCGCGCTGCGCAAGCTGTACCTCCCCGGCAACTTCGAGGGCAACCCGCTCCGCAAGGACTTCCCGTTGGTCGCACGACTCGTCAAGCCGTGGCCCGGCATCGTCGACGTCGAGCCGATGCCCGGCTCCGACGAGCCCGTCGACGGCGCCGAGCCGGGGGAGGAGGCGACATGACGTCGCTGACCGACCGCCAGAAGCTCGACTACATCGCCGCCCAGGCCGCTGACGCCCGGGTGAACCTCGAGATCGAGACCGAGGGCATGACCCTCAACATCGGTCCGCAGCATCCCGCAACGCACGGAACGCTTCGTATCGTGGCGCGCCTCGACGGTGAGCAGGTGATCAGCGCGGATCCGATCATGGGCTACATGCACCGCGGCTACGAGAAGCTCACCGAGGTCCGCACGTACCCCCAGGTGACCACTCTGGTCAACCGGATCGACTGGTTGGGCAGCTTCGCCAACGAGGTTCCGTTCATCCTCGCCGCCGAGCAGCTCATGGAGGTCGAGGCTCCGCCCCGGGCGCAGTGGATCCGGACCCTGCTCTTCGAGTTGTCCCGGATCGCCAACATCGTGCTGTTCCTCGGCGACATGGCCGTGCAGCTGGGAGCGCTCACACCGGTGTTCTTCGCGTTCCGCGATCGTGAGTACGTGCTCAACCAGATCGAAGCGGTCACCGGCGGGCGGTTCCACCCCAACTTCGACCGCATCGGCGGCCTCAAGGACGATCTGCCCAAGGGGTGGATCGCCGAGACCAAGGCCGTCATGGAGAAGATCCGCACCTTCTGCGACGAGATCGAGGATCTGGTCATGGGTTCGGAGATCTTCGAGGCCCGCACCCGGGGCATCGGCATCGTTCCGCCCGACGTCGGCCTCCAGTACGGGCTGTCCGGAGCGAACATCCGGGCGTCGGGCGTCGACTGGGACCTCCGTCGCGACAACAACATCGGCCTCGCCTACGACCAGCTCGACTGGAAGGTGTGGACCCACGACGACGGTGACAGCTTCGCCAGGTTCTGGGTGCGCATGCAGGAGACCCGGGAGGCGACGATGATGGTCGAGCAGCTCCTCGACGGTCTTCCCGCCGGTCCGGTCATGGCCAAGGTGCCTCGGATCATCAAGGTGCCGGCCGGCGAGGCCTACGTCTCCACGGAGAACCCGCTCGGCGAGATGGGCTACTACATCGTCTCGAAGGGTGACCTCACCCCGTTCCGGGTGAAGATCCGTTCGGCCAGCTTCAACAACGTGTCCATCACGCCGTGGCTGTTGCGGGGCGTGTACGTCCCCGACATCATCACGATCCTGGCGTCGCTGTACTTCATCCTGGGGGACATCGACCGATGATTCTCGGACTCGACCCGGCCTACTGGCAGGAGACCCTGCTGAAGGTGCTGGTCGTCGCGATCGTCGTGCCCACCGGCGCGGCGCATCGCGGTCTATCTCTTCCTGTTCAAGTTGATCTCCTTCATGCAGAGTCGGCTCGGTCCGATGGAGGCCGGCCCGCACGGCACGCTCCAGCTCGTCGCCGAGGTGGGCAAGTGGATCCAGAAGGAGGACATCATCCCGGACAAGGCCGACCGGGCCCTGTTCAAGCTCCCCCCTTTCATCATCCTGGGTTCGACGTTCCTGCTCTTCGTGGTGATCCCCGCCGGCCCCACCGCGGTCGTGGAGAGCCTTCCGGTCGGGATCTTCTACGTCCTGGCGGTCTCCGCGTTGTCGGTGATCGGCATCCTCATCGCCGGTTGGGCATCGGCCAACAAGTACGCCCTCATCGGTGGACTCCGCGCCGCAGGGCAGCTCATCGCCTACGAGCTGCCGATGGTGCTCGCGGTCATCGGCGTGGTGATCCAGGCGGGCACGCTCAACATGCAGGAGATCGTCGGCGTCCAGGCGAACGGTGAGATCTGGGGACTCTCGTTCATCGGGAACCCCTACATCCTCACCCAGTTCGTCGGGTTCGCCATCTTCATGATCGCCGTTCAGGCCGAACTCGGACAGACCCCCTTCGACATGCCCATCGCGGAGTCCGAAGTCGTGGGCGGCTACCTCGTCGAGTACACCGGGATCCGCTTCCTCATCTTCTTCCTGTCGGAGTTCGCGGCCGCCGTCGGCTTCAGTGCCATCGCCGCCACCCTGTTCCTCGGCGGGTGGGATCTCCCAGCCTCGTGGGGCATCCCCGTGGGAGCCATGCACGTCATCGGGCCGATCGTCCTGTTGACGAAGACCATGATGTTGACCGGGGCCATCTTCTGGGTGCGGTTCTCGATGCCCCGCCTCCGAGAGGATCAACTGCAGCGTTTCGCCTGGCTCGTGCTGATTCCCCTCTCACTCGCCAACATCGCCGTGACGGCCGGACTCAAGGTGGCGTTCTGATGGGTGATCGCACGCCGAAGATGCCGGGCTTCCTCAAGGGTCTGGGAGTGACCGCCCGCACTGCGAAGACGACGATGTTCCCCGACGGGATACTGAAGGCTCCGGCCCCCTCGAGAGGCGCGGCCACGCCCGACGATCCCGACGGGGGAAAGCCCGGCTATCCCCACGTGAAGGAAGAGCCGGCGCCGCGGGCACGCGGGGTGATCTCGCTCCACGAGGAGAACTGCACCTCGTGCATGTTGTGCGCCCGCGAGTGTCCCGACTGGTGCATCTACATCGAGGCCCACAAGACACTCGCGCCGCCCCGCCGCGCCGGCGGCAAACCGCGTCAGGTGAACTCCCTCGATCGCTTCGACATCGACTACGCGCTCTGCATGTACTGCGGTATCTGTGTCGAGGTGTGCCCCTTCGAGGCCCTGTACTGGAGCCCCGAGTACGAGTACAGCGAACTTCGCATCGCCGATCTCATCCACGACAAGTCACGTCTCGGCGAGTGGTTCGAGACCGTTCCCGACAACGAGGCCTACGAGCCCGGAGCCGAGGTCAAGAAGAAGCCGGTGTCGCGGAAGGAGGCGAAGAAGTGACCAGCCTCCTCGCCAGCGTCGACTTCGCGCAGCCCGCCAACGTCGCGTTCGCCATCGCCGCGGCGATCATGGTGTTCAGCGCGGTCCGGGTCGTGACCACCGACAACATCGTGCACGCGGCGATGTACCTCATCATCGTCCTGAGCGGCGTGGCGGTGAACTTCCTGCTGCTGCAGGCCGAGTTCGTCGCCATGACCCAGGTCCTGGTCTACATCGGGGCGATCGTCGTCCTGTTCCTGTTCGGCATCATGTTGACCCGCGCGCCACTCGGTCGGTCCGAGAACCTCGACAACCCGACCATGCGCGGCCCCGGGCTGCTGGCCGCGTTGCTGTTGTTGGTCACCACCGGAGGGTCGGTGATCGCCACCTTCGGCGATGACGAGGTGGCGTTCCGCGCACCGAACGACGTGGCGTCGCTCTCCGACGCCATCTTCTCCGACTACCTCATCCCCTTCGAGGTGGTCTCCGTTCTCCTGTTGTCCGCGCTCATCGGCGCCATCGTTCTGGCACGGAGGGACTGACCATGTTGTTGAACCAGTTCCTCCTTCTGTCCGCACTTCTTTTCAGCATCGGCGTCTATGGCGTCATCGTCCGTCGCAACGGCGTGCTGGTGCTCATGTCGATCGAGCTGATCCTGAACTCGGTGAACATCAACATCGTCGCCTTCGGAGCCGCATGGGGCGTGTCGGGCCAGGTGTTCGCCCTGTTCGTCATCGCGGTCGCCGCCGCCGAGGTGGGCGTCGGTCTGGCCATCGTTTTGCTGATCTTCCGGTCGACCAAGAGCGTCGACATCGATCAACTCGACGAGTTGAAGGGCTGAGGTGGGACCATGTTGAACCACGTGTGGATCATCCCGGCGCTTCCCGCTCTGTCGTTCGTGCTGATCCTGGCGTTCGGACGACGGCTCCCCGACAAGGGCAGTTCGCTCGGTGTCCTCGCCGTCGCCGTCGCCTTCGTCCTCGCCCTGGTGACCGCCTATCAGTGGAACGCACGCGAGACCGCCCACTCCGAAGCGGGAGGGTTCGACGACGTCCCCGCGGAATGCTCCGACCGGGTGACCGAGATCAGGGAGGGCGAGCACTCAGAGGATGCCGTGGGGGGCGAGAACTCCGACGACGGAGCCGATGGCGACCATGCCGACGGCGCCGTGGCCGCCCAGCCCACGACCGGCGAGGTCGCGTCCGCAGCCGCCCCGATGTCGGGTGCCGCCGTGGCGGCCGAGGAGGGTGCCGAGGAACACTTCACCAGGCCGGTGGTGCGTTGCACCCACTGGTTCAGCTCCAACGACACCGACATCTCGGTCGGCACGTTCCTCGACGGTCAGTCGGCTCTGTTGTTGGTCATCGTCACCTTCATCTCACTGCTGGTCCACATCTACTCCACCGACTACCTCGACGGTGATCGGCGCTACACGCACTACTTCGCCTTCCTGTCGCTCTTCACCGCATCGATGCTGTTCTTCGTGCTCTCCGAGAACACGCTCCAGATGATCGTGGGCTGGGAGCTCGTCGGTGTCTGCTCGTTCGCGCTCATCGGTCACTGGTGGGAGGAGCAGGCCAACTCCGATGCGGCGCTCAAGGCGTTCTTCACCAACCGGGTCGGCGACGTCGGCCTGCTCGTCGGTGTGATCACGCTGTACTTCGGGGCGGGCAGGACGTTCAGCATCATCGACATCAACGTGTGGGCCAACAGCGAAGGTGCGAGCCACACCCTCCTCCTGGTCTCGGCGTGCTGTCTGACCCTGGCGGTGATGTCGAAGTCGGGCCAGTTCATCCTTCACACCTGGCTGCCCGACGCCATGGCCGGCCCGACGCCGGTCTCTGCCCTCATCCACGCGGCCACCATGGTGGTCGCGGGCATCTACATGGTCGCCCGCCTGTATCCGGTGTTCTGGCACGGCCTGTCGATCGGTGGATCGTCGATCAACCTGCTGGCGGTCGTCGGGTCGGTGACCGCGGTGTTCGGGGCCGCCCTCGCCTTCGTGCAGAAGGACATCAAGAAGGTCCTCGCCTACTCGACCATCAGCCAACTCGGCTTCATGGTCACCGCACTCGGGGTCGGGGCCTACACCGCGGCGCTGTTCCACCTCACCACCCACGCCATCTTCAAGGCCTGTCTGTTCCTCGGGGCCGGCTCGCTCAGCCACGCCTGCCACCATTCCTTCAACATGGTCGACGACATGGGCGGGCTTCGGAAGGTCATGCCCCGCACCTTCTGGACCTTCCTGATCGCCACCTTCGCCCTGGCCGGGATCCCACCCCTGGCCGGGTTCTGGTCAAAGGACGAGATCCTGGCGGGTACCGGCGGTTTCCCGGGCACCGAGGGAGCGAACGGTACCTACTACTTCGCCGTCGTCGCTCTCATCATCGGCGCGATGTTCACCGCCGCCTACATGGGGCGCGCCATCTGGTACGCGTTCTTCGGGGAGTACCGAGGTCACGGCGAGCCCCACGAGTCCGGGCCTCGTATCACGATCCCCTTGATGGTCCTCGGCGGGCTCTCCGTGGTGGCCGGATTCGCCAACTTCCCCTTCGGTGGAGAGTCGATCAAGTTGCGCTTCGAGCACTTCGTGGAGCCGGTCGGTCGCTACTTCCCCGGGTACGAGGCCGGGTTCGGCCACGCCGAGTTCTATTTCCTGCTCGCGATCGTCGCCACGGTCGGAGCGGTGCTCGCTCTCGTGTACGTGTACTTCTACTACTGGCGCGATGCGTTCTCGTCCTTCCACGGTCTCGCGTCGCGGAACCGCTTCGCCGGCGGCGTCAAGCACCTACTGGAGCAGAAGTACTACTTCGACTGGCTCTACACCGACGTCATCGTCGGGTTCGTCAAGGGACCTCTGGCCCGGGCGACCAACTGGTTCAATCAGGTGGTCATCGACGGGATCGTCAACGGCATCGGCCGCAACGCCGCCGCCGCCGGCAGATGGGTCTACACCAAGCTCGATCAGGGAGTCGTCGACGGTGCCGTCAACGGCATCGGATCCCTGACCGAAGGTGCCGGTGGCGAACTCCGCCAGATCCAGACAGGACGTGTCCAACAGTACGCCGCGTTGTTCTTCGCGGCCGCTGCCCTCCTCGCCGGCGTGGTCGTCGTCGCGGTGGGTGGCTGAGCAGGCAGGTAGGGAGACAAGGAACCTTCAATGAACGACTGGCTGAACACCTGGAGCCTGGCTCTCGTCACGTTTCTCCCGCTGATCGGAGCGGCCGTGATGATGGCTGTCCCGCGTCAGCAGGAGGGGACCCACAAGCTCATCGGTCTCGGAACCACGCTCGCCACGGCGGCCGTGGGACTGTGGATACTCATCAACTTCGACTACTCCGACGCCGCGGCGGCGCGCGGATTCCAATTCGTCATCGACAAGAGCTGGATCGAGGTCATCAACAGCCGCTTCATCATGGGGATGGACGGCCTGTCGTTGCCCCTCTTCGCCCTGACGATCGGCATCATGCCGCTGGTGTTCATCTACTCGTGGAAGCACATCCCCGATCCGGGTAATCCCAAGGCCTTCCTGACGTTGATGCTCATTCTCGAGACCGGCATGATCGGCTCGTTCGTGGCCGAGGATCTCATCCTGTTCTTCGTGTTCTTCGAGATCGTGCTGTTGCCGATGTACTTCATGATCGGCGTCTGGGGTGGCCCGGAGCGGAAGTACGCCTCGATCAAGTTCTTCATCTACACCCTCTTCGGGTCGGCGCTGATGATCCTCAGTTTCCTGGCGGTGTACTTCCTCACCGGAGCAGACACCTTCGACATGAGGGTGTTGCCGGACCTGACGTCGTCGATCGCCTCGAGCACGCAGTTCCTGATCTTCGGCGGAATGTTCGTGGGCTTCGGCATCAAGGTGCCGATGTTCCCCTTCCACACCTGGCTCCCCGACGCCCACACCCAGGCGCCGACCGCAGGTTCGGTGATCCTGGCTGCCGTTCTCCTGAAATTGGGGACCTACGGCTTCGTTCGGATCGCCATCAACATCCTTCCCGAGGCGGCGCGGGACTGGGCCCCGATCATCGCGGTGCTGGCGGTCATCGGGATCATCTACGGCGCGTTGGCGTGTCTCGCCCAGACCGACATGAAGAGGCTCATCGCCTTCTCCTCGGTCGCCCACATGGGCTTCGTGATGCTGGGAATCTCGACGCTCACCGACATCGGCATCAACGCCGCGATGTTCGGCATGGTCGCTCACGGCCTCATCACCGGGATGTTGTTCTTCGTCGCCGGGTCGGTGAAGGAGCGCTACCACACCCTCGAGATCAAGCGGTTGGGCGGCATGCTCCTCCAGGCGCCGCGTCTCGGTTGGATCTTCGGGTTCTGCGTCATGGCCTCGCTCGGACTGCCCGGGCTCGCGGGATTCTGGGGTGAGTTCCCCGCCATCCTGTCCGCCTACGAGCCCGCTCCGGGATTGTCGGTGGAGCTCTATCGCACGCTGATGGTCATCGCCGCGATCGGAACGGTGCTCGCTGCGGGCTACCTGCTGTGGCTGTTCCAGCGGACCGCGTTCGGCACGCCGTCGGAGGAGTTCGCGTCGGAGGAGATCGAGGATGTCACCACCTACGAATGGTTGGCCTGGACGCCGCTCCTCGCCGCCATCCTGATCTTCGGTGTCGCGCCGGGGCTGATGTTCGATGTCACCAACAAGGCGCTCATCGCCCTTGGATTGGGGAGCTGACGCCGTGCTGGCCTTCGTCCGCCCCGTCCTCGACTGGCACGCCTTCGCGCCCGAGCTGATGCTCACCGCGACGGTGGTCGTGCTGCTCCTGGTGGACGTGACCCTCCTGCAGAGGGCCAAGCCGATCATCGGCGCCATTGCCGGCCTCGGCTTGCTGGCCTCCCTCATCCCGCTGCTGACCCTGGCCGTCGCCGACGACGAGGTGCGGGTCCTGTTCGACGGGGCCTACGTGGTCGATCGCACGTCGCTGATACTCAAGGCGCTCTTCATCGTGTCGGGCTACATCGTCGTGCTGTTGTCGACGAACTACATCGCAGAGGGCGACTACTGGGAGTCGGAGTACTACACGCTGTTGGTCGCGTCGCTGCTCGGCATGTCCGTCATGGCGTCCGCTCGTGATCTCATCACGATCTTCGTGGCCCTGGAGTTGTTGTCGATTCCCGCCTACATGCTGGCCGCGTGGCGGAAGCGGGACGAGCACTCCACCGAAGCCGGGATGAAGTACTACCTGATGGGTGTCTTCGCCTCCGCCATCCTGCTGTACGGGATGTCGCTCCTCTACGGGCTCGCCGGTTCGACGAATCTGAGTGAGATCGCCCCCCAGATCGGGGGTGAGAACGCCAATACGCCGGCGCTCACGCTGGCGATCGCCTTCATCCTGGTGGGATTCGGGTTCAAGGTGTCGGCCGTCCCCTTCCACACATGGGCTCCCGACACCTATGAAGGCGCACCGACACCGGTCACCGCGTTCCTCGCGGTGGCGTCGAAAGCCGCCGGGTTCGTCGCCATGATCACGGTGCTGGCCCACGCTCTGGACCTTCGTTGGGACGTGGTGACCCCGATCGTGTTCACCATGTCCGCGTTGTCGATGACGGTCGGCAACCTCATCGCTCTGCGTCAGACGAACGTGGTGCGGATGCTCGCCTACTCGGGCATCGCGCAGGCCGGCTTCATCATGGCGCCACTCGTCGCGGTGTTCCGTGAGCCCGTCGTCGGACAGATCTATCCGGCCGTCGTCACCTATCTCGTCATCTACGCGGCGATGAATCTCGGTGCGTTCGCCGTGGTCATCGCCGTCGCCCGCCGGACCGGTTCGGCGGAGATCAGCTCGTTCGCCGGGTTGTTCACCTACGCACCCGGGTTGACGGTGACGATGACGGTGTTTCTCGCCTCGTTCATCGGGATTCCGCCGCTCGCTGGTTGGTATGCCAAGTTCGGTGTCATGAAGGTCCTCATCGGTGCAGAGAGCCGATGGGCCTACACGTTGGCCATCGTGGTCGCGGTGAACACCGCCATCGCGGCCTACTACTACCTCAACGTGGCCAAGACGATGTGGTTCGACGAGGCGCCCGAGGCCGCTGACGTCTCGCCCATCCGCGTGCCACCGTCACTGCGGACGGCGTTGGCCATCACGTTGGTGGCCACCGTGGTCTTCGGTGTGCTGCCGGGCCTGCTGGGCGACGCGACCGCCGTCGGCCCCTCCCTGTTCGCCGGCCTGTAGGGCAGCCGATGTGGAGCGGCTCCGCTTCGATCATTTCGTCGAACGTCGTCTGTACGATCCGGCGTCCGGCTTCTACGAGGTCGGAGGTACCGCCGGTGGGCGGCGGGGGGACTTCGTCACCTCGCCCGAGGTCGGGCCGCTCTTCGGTCTGCTGATCGGCCGCTGGCTGGATCGGATCTGGGCCGAGCTCGGACGCCCCGACCCCTTTCGTGTCGTGGAGGCCGGCGCCGGCCGGGGCACCCTGGCGCGTTCCGTGCTGGCTTCGCGTCCCGACTGCGTCGGGGCGTTGCGGTACGTGGCGGTCGAGCGATCGGCGGCGTTGCGCCGCCACATCGAGATCGACGGGGTCGGGGTGGAGCCCGACGTCACCGCGGCCGGGCCGTCCGATGTCGTGCTGGCGAACGAGCTGTTGGACAACGTCCCCTTCCGGATGCTCGAACACCAGGAGGGTCGATGGCACGACGTCTGGGTGGAGACCGGTCGTGACGGTCTGTATCGAGCGGTCCTCGGAGACGCGGTCGACGATTCGATCGTCGCCCTCGAGGCCGTCGACGGCGTCCGGCTCCCCTGGTGCGAGAAGGCGTCCGACTGGGTGACGACCGCCCGGGAGCTCGCCGCGCACGGTCGTGTCCTGGTGATCGACTACGGCGTGGTCAGGACCGCCGACCTGATCGGCCGCACCTGGTGCCGCACCTACGCCGGCCACGAGCGCGGGGTCGACCCGTTCGCCGCCGGAGCGATCGACATCACCACCGACGTGCCGTTCGATCAACTCCCCGCGGGCGCCGAGATCGGCACCCAACGGGACTTCCTCGACGCCCTCGGTCTGTCCTCACTCGTCGAGGAGGGCCGTCGGGTCTGGGCCGAGCGGGCGTCGATCGGGGATCTCGCCGCGCTCACCGCGAGAAGTCGCGTCGGCGAGGCGACGGCTCTCACCGCCGCCGACGGACTGGGAGGATTCCTCGCGGCGGTGTGGCGGGGGAGCGGCGTCTCAGCGCACGAGGTCTGCGACGGCGGTCGCCACCCCGAGTGAGAACCGGCGGTAGCCGTCACCGCTGCGCAGCTCGTCGAGAACCACCCGAGCCCGCTGTGACCGAGCAGTGGCCAGCGCGCCACGGCGGTGGAGGTGGGCCTCGGCGAGGGTGAGGTGACGGGAGGACTCGGCGGTGGCCAGCCCGGTGTCGTCGAGGCGGCGGTCGATCTCCTCGAGGTGCCGCAGGTGGTAGTCGTTGCGCAACTCCACCTCGGCCTTGCTGGCCACGAACTGTCCCAGATGGAGCACCGCCCTCGGAGCGAGGCGTCGAATGGGCAGAGCGGGAATGCCGATCTGCTGATCGGGGTGGATGCGATAGTCGACGAGCCGATCGGGGACGACGGCCACCTGAGCGGCTGCGGCGGCGACGAGCGAGATCCACCGGTCGTAGATCATGTCGGGAAGACCCAGGTGCAATCCCGTCGGAAACGGCAGGATCGCCGGAACCAGCGACGACCTCACCGCGGAGGTGCATCCGGACACGATCTGGCGGCACATCATCTGGCCGAAACTGTCCTTCGACATCGCCGACCAGTGTCGCGGAGAGAACCCGGCGATCTTCCAGCGGGACCGCTCGATCCGCCGGCCGGTCGAGTCGATGAGCTGCGAATCCGAGAAGGCCAACAGCGCGGCGGGTTCGGCCTCGAAGGCCCGGACCATCACGGCGATCTTGTCGGGCATCCAGCGGTCGTCCTGATCGCAGATCATCAGGATCGAGCCGGTCGCCTGGACCATGGCCTCTTCGAAGGTCGCGCTGGTGCCGAGGTGGTGGCGACGGAGCGTCAGAGCGACGTCGAAGGGAGCGTTGTTCCGGAATTCCTTGAGGATGGCGCCGGTACCGTCCACCGACGCGTCGTCGACGATGATCACCTCGTCGGGGAGTCGGGTCTGTTGCGCCAGGCTGTCCAGCTGTTCCTGGACGAAACGAGCCCCGTTGCGGGTCGCCATGACCACCGAGACGGTCTCACGTCCGTGCCCGCGCACGAGTGGAATCAGAACCCCCATGGACTGATCACGATAGCCCGTGGAGACCCCTGATTGTCGGGTCCGAGCATGGGGAAAACTACCGTTCACGATCGGCGGGGTCGGATCTTGCGCCACAGCCGGGCGTAGAGCGCATCGAAGATCTCCGCCACCGCACGGCCTCGAGCGCCGGTCTGATGGATCGCCCTTCGATCGGCGGCCGCCTCCGCCAGGACCACCCGGTGGGGAATCGAGGGCGTCCACACGCTTCGAGCGCCCACGGATCGGCTGAGTTCCCGGGCGCGGATCTCGGCGTCGTGGGAACGTGCCGGCACGCGATTGAGGATCACGCCGGCGACATCCAGCCACTGGTTGTGGTGGTGCCACACGTCGTCGATCAGATCTGCGACCGGCTCCACGCCTCGTAGGCCCAGGGCCGTCGGCTCGACGACGATGAGAGCGTTGGTCGCGGCGGCGAGCCCATTCGCCGTCAGCGACCCCAGCGACGGGGGGCAGTCGATGAGTACCAGCCCGTACCCCTCCGACACGCCCCGCAGACCGCGACGGAGTCGGGTCTGGGGTCTGGCCCCCGACAACAGACCGTCGAGTCCGGTCCGGAGGACCTCCAGGGTCTGGAGATCGGGACTCGACGGGAGGACATCGACGAGATGACTCCATTCGGAGTGCACGACCGCGCCGGCTCCGGCGCCCGATCGGCCGGCCGACATCACGTCGGCCATGGTGCGGTCGAGCGACGAGGGGTCGATGCCCAGAACCCACGTCGACGCACCCTGTGGATCGAGATCGACCACGAGACACCGATGTCCTCGGGCCATCGCCGCCGACGCGAGCCCGAGGGTCACGGTGGTCTTGCCGACCCCGCCCTTCTGATTGACGATCGCCACCACCTCACCCATGCCCACATCGTCGCCGCGTCGGTGCGGTCGGTGCCAGCCCGTGTGGGCCGGGGGCCCCGACCGCTACCTTGGGTGGACATCTCGACAGGGGGTCTCACATGACGATCACCGAGCACTCGACGTCGGGTGACGACATCGACCTCGTCTGGGACGACGTGGTGGCGCTCCGCCGCGACATCCACCGGCAACCCGAGCTGGGCACCGACAACCCCCGCACCCAGGCCCGGATCCTCGATGCTCTCGATGGCCTCGACCTGGACGTGTCGGTCGGAACGTCGGTCACGTCGGTCACCGCAGATCTGCACGGCGATCGCGACGGCCCGGTGATCCTGCTCCGGGCCGACACCGATGCACTGCCGATGACCGAGGAATCGGGTGAGGAGTTCTCCTCGGAGGTCGAGGGCAGGGCTCATTCGTGCGGGCACGACGCCCACGTGGCCATGCTGGTCGGTGCGGCGCGTCTGCTCGCAGAACGCCGGTCCGAGCTGGGAGGTTCGGTCCGATTCGTGTTTCAGCCGGGGGAGGAGGGCGCGGGCGGGGCCCGCAACATGATCGAGGAGGGTGCTCTCGAGATGCCGGACGGCCGCAGGGTGGGCGCCGCGTTCGCACTGCACGTGTCCCCGAACCTCCCTACCGGTTTCGTGGCGTCGCGGCCCGGTGCGCTCCTCGCCGCGACCGACGACTTCCACGTGGTGGTCCGGGGCCGTGGCGCCCACGCCTCGACGCCGCACTTCGGCAACGATCCGGTCCCCGTCGCTGCGGAGATCGTGCTGGCCCTGCAGAGTTTCGTGACCCGTCGGGTCGATGCGTTCAATCCGGCGGTCCTCACGATCGGTCGGATCGCCGCGGGAACGACGACCAACGTCATCGCCGCGTCCGCCGACATGGACGGAACGATCCGGACCGTCTCGGACGCGACCCGCCTCGCGGTGACGTCGGGGTTCGACCGGGTCGTCACCAACGTCGCCGCCGCCCATGAGTGTGATGTCGACATCGACCGGCAGGAGGGCTATCCCGTCACGGTGAACGATCCGGCCTTCGTCGCCTTCGCCGTGGAGTGTGCGGAGCGAGTGGTCGGCGAGGGTCACTACTTCGAGCTTCCCTCCCCGATCATGGGAGCCGAGGACTTCAGCTACTTCCTCAGGGAGGTGCCGGGAGCGATGGTGTTCCTCGGCGTGTGCCCCGACGACATTGCGAACTCGCTCGAGGCCCCGTCGTGTCATTCGAACCTGATGCGTCTCAACGAAACCGGGATGCGTGAGGGAATCGCACTCCACGTCGCGATCGCGACGGCGTGGTTGGACTCCGACCGCGGGTCAGGCGCGCTCGCGTAGAGCGGCGAGGTCCACGTCGTTGAGCAGGAGCCGGGTAGTGGACTCCGACACTCCATGGTCGCGTTTCCATGACCGCAGCAACTCGTCCAGGCGTGAGACCGAGCCGGTCGACAGCCACAGCTGGTAGTCGAACGGGCCGGTCATGTGGACCGCCCGCTGGACCTCGGGCGTGTGGGCCAGAGTGTGCTCGAACGCGTCGGAGTCGGTCTCCGCGGTGAGGCGGACGTCGACCACGGCCTGAAGGGCGATTCCGAGGGCGCCGGGGTCGACGACGGTGGCGAACCGCCGGATGACCCCGACGTTCTCGAGCCGTCGAACCCGATCGGCCGTCGCCGTCGCGCCCAGCCCGACGCGATCGCCGAGTTCGCGCCACGTGATTCGAGCGTCATCAAGGAGTTCATCGAGGATGGCATGGTCCAATGAGTCAAGTACCGGGGTTTCCATGGTCAAAGAGCCTACAGGGAGCAGAAAAACCCGCATTCGTCGGCTCGTTCGTCGGCATCATGGACCCATGGGTTCCTTCACTCTCGGCTTCGCCTCGGCGGCCCCGCTCATGTTGATTCTCGGACCGGTGGCCGTGCTCCTGCTGGACACCGGCATGGAGCGGGGATTCCGTTGGGGGTGGCCGGCTGCCGCGGGGGTCGTGGTGGCGGACGCCACCTTCGCCACGGTGGCGTCGGTGGCGCGTGCCGGCCTCGCGACATGGCTGGACTCCGTCTCGTCGCTGACGCCGATCGTGTCGTCGATCACGTTGGCGGCCGTCGGCGTGTGGCTGTTGGCGACGAGCCGCAGGCCGGGCCGGGACGATATGGGTCCATCTGAGGGGACCGTGCAGGTCGACAGCGGCGATCGGCTGCGGCTGGCCCGAAACTTCTGGGCCCTCACGTCGGTCAATCCCCTCACCGTCGTGGCTTTCGGCGCCCTGGTCGTCGCCGCCGGCCCGGCGGCATCGGGACCCGGGTGGCCGGTCGGGGTGGCGCTCGCGTCGCTGACGGTCCATTTCGCGCTCGTGGCCACCGGGGCGTCGGTCCGTTCGTTGGTCGGCCCGTCCGCCATGTTGCACCTGCGGGTCGGCGGTGGTCTCGGGGTCCTGGCCCTGGCGTTCCTGGCCCTCTGAGGCGATCGGTCAGTGGGCGTCGACCACGTCGCGATCTGCGAGGGTGAAGACGACGAGGGCCTCGGCGTAGGAATCGGTGTCATCCGTTCCCGACCAGTCCCAACGGCCGATCTGGGCGCGGCTCCGTCGACCGACCACGGCCCGGATGAGCTCGAAGGGATCGACCCGGACCGAGACCGCTCGTTGTGGGGTCGGCCGTCGTGGGATCCCCATCACCTCGACCGACAGTGGTTCCAGGCCGGCCGCAGCGGAGCGCTTCACGAAACCCGCCGCCGTCCCGGGAGCGAAGTCGGCGACGATGGGGTCGTCGCGTCCCCCCGGTCGTGCGAGGGCGCCCCGAATGTCCTGTTCATGGGTCCACAGGTCGAGAAAGAGCCGGGGGTCCATGAGATCTCCGGCGCTGTCGATGAGGGACACCAGGCGTGGAGTGCTGTCGTCCCACTCGGCCAACATCTCGTCGACCGGGACGTTCCGCCGGGCCTCGACCTGCAACGCCGTCCACGGATCGGTGGCGACGCCGTCGATCCGTCCGCTGATCACGTCGGTGGCAGCGCCGATGACGTGGGCGAGGACGTCGTGCACGGTCCACTCGGGTGTCGCCGGAACCACGACGGTTGGCTCGTCGGGCCCGAGCGACGAGGCAACGTCGACGATCCGCCGCCGTATCCGCAGGTAGTCCTCCGAACCGGCCACGCGCGAGACGCTACCCTTCGGCGCGAACAGTGTCGCCTTGCGAGGGGGTTGTCGATGTCCGAGTCCGAGCCAACCATCGAGGACTATCTGCACGAGAACCGGGTGTTCCCGCCGTCGGCGGAGTTCGTCGCCCAGGCCAATGCATCGGACCGATCGCTCTACGAACGGGCCGGCGCCGACATGGAGGGGTTCTGGGCCGATCAGGCCGCGACGGTTCGTCACCTGGTTCGACGATTTCGACACCGTGTTGGACTGGAAGCTCCCCGACGCGCGGTGGTTCGACGGCGGCACCCTGAACGTCAGCTACAACTGCCTCGATCGACACGTCGAGGCGGGTCTCGGTGATCGCGTGGCCCTGCACTGGGAGGGTGAGCCGGGTGACACCCGGACCCTCACCTACGCGGATCTGACCAACGAGGTGTCCCGGTTCGCCAATGCCCTCAAGGGCCTGGGCGTGACGCGGGGCGATCGGGTGGCGATCTACATGCCGATGGTCCCCGAGCTCCCGGTCGCCATGTTGGCCTGCACCCGGATCGGCGCAGTGCACTCGGTCATCTTCGGAGGCTTCAGCCCGAACTCGATCACCGACCGGGTCAACGACGCGGAGGCGGTGTGCGTCATCACCGCCGACGCCGGGTATCGGCGCGGTGCCGCGTCACCGCTCAAGGTCAACGTCGACTCGGCGCTCGGGGACACCCATTCCGTGTCGTCGGTGGTGGTGGTGAACCGTTGCGACAGCCCCGTCGAGTGGGTCGAGGGGCGCGACCACTGGTACCACGAACTGATCGCGGAAGCGTCGCCCGAGTGCCCGCCCGAACCCATGGCGTCCGAAGACCTGCTGTACCTGCTCTACACATCGGGCACGACCGCCAAGCCCAAGGGCATCATGCACACGACCGGCGGGTACCTGACCCAGGTTGCGTTCACGACCCACTACGTCTTCGATCTGAAGCCCGAGACCGACGTCTACTGGTGCGCGGCGGACTGTCGGATGGGTGACCGGGCACAGCTACATCGTCTACGGACCCCTCGCGAACGCGGCAACCCAGGTCATGTACGAGGGCACCCCCGACACGCCGCGCGCCGAGCTCCGCGAGGGCTCGGCGTCGGAGTGGCCCAAGGACCGGTTCTGGGACATCATCGAACGGTACGGAGTCACCCAGCTGTACACCGCACCCACCGCCATCCGGACGTTCATGAAGTGGGGAACCCAGGAACCCGATCGCCACGACCTGTCGTCGCTTCGGCTGCTCGGAACGGTGGGGGAGCCGATCAATCCCGAGGCCTGGATGTGGTACCACACCCACATCGGCGGAGAGACCTGTCCGATCGTCGACACCTGGTGGCAGACCGAGACCGGCGGTCACATGCTGACCCCGCTGCCCGGCGTGGTCACCGCCACCAAACCGGGCTCGCGCGACGTTCCCCATTCCGGGAGTGTCGGCAGAGATCGTCGACGACGACGGCAACCCGGTGAGCCAGGGCGGCGGCTATCTCACGCTGACCGGCGCCATGGCCGGGCATGCTGCGCGGCATCTGGGGCGATCCCGAGCGGTATCGCGGAGACGTACTGGTCGACCTATGAGGGCCGGTACTTCGCCGGGGACGGGGCCAAGATCGACGAGGACGGATACCTCTGGATCCTCGGGCGGGTCGATGACGTCATGAACGTCTCGGGCCACCGGATCTCGACCGCGGAGATCGAGTCCGCCCTCGTCGATCACCCCGCGGTGGCCGAGGCGGCGGTGGTGGGCGCGACCGACGCCACCACGGGCCAGGCCATCATCGGGTACGTGATCCTGCGCGGCGGCAACGAGGCCTCCGACGCGCTGGGCGAGGAGATCCGCGGGCACGTGGCCACCAAGCTCGGACGCCATCGCCCGGCCGAAGACGGTCATCCTCGTGCCCGACCTGCCCAAGACCCGCTCGGGCAAGATCATGCGCCGGTTGCTCCGCGACGTGGCCGAGGGTCGGACGCTCGGTGACACCACGACGCTCGCCGATCCGGCTGTCGTCGAGGAGATCCGTACCCGGGCCGAATCGGGCGCGGGGACGACTGAGGGTCCGGGCTAGCCTCCCCGATCGTGGTCGACGATCCCACCAACTGGTGCTGGCGCGACGGTGTCGCCGACGCCGGCCCCGCCATCGTGTTCGACATGGACGGGGTCCTGTCCGACGCGGCCGGCCGCCAGCACTTCATCGAGCACCCCTTTCCCGACTGGGAGGCGTTCTTCCATGCGTGCGGTGACGACGCCCTCATCGCCGAGGTCGCCCGGCTGCTCGAGCTGCTCGATGCCGACCACCGCATCGTTCTCCTGACGGCCCGGCCGCTGCGGGTCCGGCCCCAGACGCTCGCCTGGTTGGACCGGTACGGACTGCGCTGGGATCTCCTGATCATGCGCGATTTCGGCGACTACACCGCCAGCCGGACGTTCAAGGACCGCACCGTCGCCGAACTCCGTGACGTCGGCTTCGAGCCGAGACTGGCGTTCGAGGACGACCCGCGCAACGTGACGATGTTCCACTCCCGGGGGATTCCGTGCGTGTACATCCACTCCGGCTACTACGACTGAGGACGGTGCTCAGCGCTGCCGCGCGTTCACAGCGCCAAGGGAAGAACCGACCGGTCCGCAGCCGTTCGGTGAAGGCGATTCGATCCTTCCCGCGAGGTACAACATCATCATGAAGAACACCGCCAAGACCGCCGTACTCCTCGCCGCCATGGGCGGGCTCTTCATGGCGATCGGGAGTATCTGGGGTGGGTCGTCGGGAATGACCATCGGCCTCGGGATCGGTCTCGTGATGGTCGGTGGCTCGTACTGGTTCTCGCGATCGGCTCGCCATCGCGTCGGCCCGGGCCCAGCCGGCGTCGGAGGCGGAGTTCCCGCAGTACTACGCGGTGATGCGAGACCTCTCGCAGTCGTGCGGGGATACCGATGCCCTCGTTGTACGTGGCGCCCAATCCCCAGCCGAATGCGTTCGCGACCGGACGGAATCCGTCCCATGCCGCGGTGTGTGTGAACTCCGGCCTGCTGGACATGCTGACCTGGGACGAGGTCCGTGGCGTGTTGGCGCACGAGATGTCCCACGTGAAGAATCGGGACATCCTGATCTCGTCGGTGGCGGCCGCCATCGCCATGGCCATCACGTTCGCCGCTCGGATCGCGCATGTGGGGCGCCATGTTCGCCGGTGGTCGGCGCGACGAGGGGGCGGCATCGGCGACATCCTCATGATCGTGTTGGCCCCGATAGCGGCCATGCTGCTGCAGGCGTCGATCTCCCGTAGCCGTGAGTTCCAGGCCGACCGGTCGGCGGCTCGGCTGATCGGGACGGACGAACCGTTGGCCACGCGCGCTCGAGAAGCTCGAGATCGGGGCTCAGCGGATCCCGGCGAACGTCAACCCTGCCCAGGCGTCGGCCTACATCGTTCATCCGCTGCGCGGTCGCCAGGCGCTTCTGCGAAGCATGTTCTCGACCCACCCGCCGACCGCGGATCGAATCGCCCGCCTGCGGAGCGGGGAGTGGAAGGGACTGGTGTGACCACGGGTCGTCGATCAGTCCCGGAAGTTCCCGAACTGGAGCGGAATGCCGACAGTCGTGTTCCTTGCAGGCCGCGATCACGGTCTGAAGGTCGTCGCGCTTCTTGGCGGTGACCCGCAGTTCCTCGCCCTGGGTCTGTGACTGGACGCCCTTGATCCCCAGCCCCTTGATGAACTTGTTGAGTTCCCTGGCCTTCTCCGAGTTGATACCCGCGACCAGGGCCACCACCTGGCGAACCGTTCCCCCGACGCCTCTTCGACGGTGCCGTAGGAGAGCGCCTTGAGAGACACCTTGCGCCGGACCAGCTTCTCCTCGAGCACCTGGCGGAGAGCGGTCAGCCGATCCTCCGAGACCGTCGCCAGCGTGATCTCGTCGGCGCCGAGCTCGATCGAGCTATCGGTGTTCTTGAAGTCGTAACGGGTGGCGATCTCACGGGATGCCTGGTCGACGGCGTTGCGGATCTCCTGGGCGTCGATCTCGGAGCTGATGTCGAAACTGGCCACGGTTCTCCCTTCGCCGACACCGATCGGCTCGCGTTCGCGAGGACTCGGTTCGGTCGTTCGACCGGCTATCGTAGCCAGCTCCCGGGTCGGTGCCCGAGTGGCCAAAGGGAGCAGGCTGTAAACCTGCCGGCTTACGCCTACGGAGGTTCAAATCCTTCCCGGCCCACCGAGGATCGCCCGGCGAGGAGACATCGTCCCTCGCCGGAGCGGTCACGGCGCCGCTGGACGAGGCGGTCCGCTAAGGTTCCCGCACCGTGTCGCATGTCACAGTGTCACCGAGGAGCGGAGGGACCCGCGTGGGGGTCGCCTCGGTCGTCCTCGCGGTCATCGTCGGCGTCGCTCTGGCAGTGATCTCGATGGGCCCGGCGGCCGCACAAACGGATCCCGCGGCGCCGACCGACACGGACGAGACGCCGAGCGCGTCGGCATCGTCGGAGGGACTGGCGGGGCGGTTCGTGAACCCCGATGCCGACAAGGCGCCGATCGTGGGAGTGACCGTCACCGTGGTGGACGCGGACGGAAAGGAGGTGGGCTCGACGACGTCCGATGACGAGGGCCGCTACGAGTTGGATCTTCCTGGTCCCGGCGCCTACACGGTCGTGTTGGACGTCGACTCGCTCCCCGACGATGTCTCGCTCACCGATCCGGATCGCACCGATTTGCAGGTCACCATCACGCCGGATCAGCGAAAGGCGGTGATCTTCCCCTTCGGTGAGCGGACCGGTGGGGTGTCGGGCATCGGACCGAAGCTGCTCCCGACCCTCCTCGACGGGGTGCGCCTGGGGCTCATCATCGCCATGACCGCCATCGGTCTGTCCCTCATCTACGGGACCACGCAGTTCACCAACTTCGCTCACGGAGAGATGGTGACCGTCGGCGCGCTCTTCGCCTGGTGGTTCAACCAGAGTCTGGGCCTGTCCCTGATCGTCGCCGCAGTGTTGTCGGTGTTGTTGTGTGGAGTCCTCGGACTCGTTCTCAACGTCGGGCTGTGGGAGCCGCTCCGACGCAACAAGACCGGACCGTTCGGTCTGATGGTCGTCTCGTTCGGGCTGTCGATCGCGGCGATCGCCATCTTCCAGTTCTTCTTCGGCAGCCGGACCCAGCCGTACAGCCAGTACGTCATCCAGAGCCCGCTGTTCGAGCTCGGCAATCAGAACGTCCCGCCGAAGGCCATCTGGTCGATCGTCATCTCGGTGGTCGTCCTCGGTGGCGTCGGGCCTCTTCCTCCAGCGGGCCCGATTCGGCAAGGCCATGCGGGCGGTGGCCGACAACGGCCCTCTCGCCTCGTCGTCGGGGATCGACACGGCGCGGGTCATCGCCTGGGTGTGGGTCATCGGCTCAGCGCTCGCCGGCTTCGGCGGAATCCTGTACTCGATCGACAATCAGGTGAGCTTTCAGCAGGGTCAGGGGATTCTGCTGCTGATGTTCGCCGGCATCACCCTCGGCAGTCTCGGAACCAGCTTCGGCGCCGCGGCCGGGTGTTTCATTCTCGGGATCGCCATCCAGATGTCGACCCTGTGGATCCCCACCTCGCTGAAGAACGTGGGCGCCCTCGTGATCCTCATCGCCGTGCTGTTGGTCAGGCCCCAGGGCGTCTTCGGGTCGAAGGAGAGGGTCGGCTGATGGATTGGAAACACATCTTCGTTCAGACCGCTGTCGGCCTCGATCGGTCCGCAGATCATCGTGTACATCATGGCGGCGCAGGGACTCAACATCCACTACGGGTACACCGGTCTGTTCAACTTCGGCCAGGCCGGGTTCATGGCGGTCGGGGCCTACGGTCTCGCCATCACGTCAGCCTCCGAAACCTCGGGTGGCTACGGGAAATCGATGTGGCTGGGTCTGCTCGTCGGCATCGCGGCCGCGGTCGTGCTCGCCCTGCTGATGGGCATCCCGACCCTTCGGCTACGTGGCGACTACCTGGCCATCGTCACGATCGCGTCGTCGGAGATCATCCGATTGGTACTTCGATCCGAGCGATTCGAGGACTTCGCAGGGGGCAACTCCGGAATCAGCGGGTTCGGCCAGGGCTTCTACGACGCCAGTCCGTTTCGTGACGGGAAACGCTACGAGTGGGGCCCGTTCAGCTACAGCGGCAAGAACCTCTGGGTCATGGTCGTCGGCTGGTCCGTGGTGTTCCTGTTCGCGCTTGCTCACCTTCGTGCTGATGCGCAGTCCGTGGGGCCGGGTGATCCGCGGCAATACGGGAGAACGAGGACGCGGTGCGCTCCCTGGGCAAGAACGTGCAGGCCTACAAGATGCAGTCGTTCATCCTCGGCGGCATCATGGGCGCCGCGGGCGGCATGGTCTTCGCGGTCTACAAGATCCTGGCGGTTCCCGACGACTACGTCACCCGAACCACCTTCATCGCGTACGCCGCGCTCATTCTCGGAGGTGCGGCCACGACGTGGGGCCCGGTGATCGGCGGGGTCATCTGGTACGCGGTCTTCGCATTCATGCAGAATCTCGTCTCCGAGATGGTGTCCACCGGGGTGTTCCCCGACGACCTCGCGGGCGACGCGAAGGTCCTGCCGTTCGTGTTCCTGGGTGTGGCCCTGATGCTGATGGTGATCTTCCGCCCCCAGGGAATCCTCGGGAACAGGCGGGAGGTGGAACTCGATGCCATCTGACGCGCCTGCGCCACCGGCGCGCACCGACACCGGTCCCGAACCGCTTCAGGCGCTCGACCGCACCGTGGGCGTTGCCAAGCCCGACGCCATTCTGGTGGCTGACAACGTCGTTCGACGGTTCGGTGGCGTCACCGCGGTCGACGTGGATCATGTCGAGTTCCAACGTGGGGCGATCACCGCGCTCATCGGCCCGAACGGCGCGGGAAAGACCACCTTCTTCAACGTGCTGTCCGGATTCGATCAGCCCCAGTCGGGATCGTGGACGTTCAACGGTCGCGAACTGCGCGGGGTCTCGTCGTTCAAGGTGGCCCGCCGGGGACTCGTCCGGACCTTCCAGCTGACCAAGTCGCTGACGAAACTGTCGGTGCTGGAGAACATGCGGCTGGGTGCGGTCGATCAGCGCGGCGAGCGGTTCCTCTCGGCGCTGGTGCCGCCGCTGTGGACCTCTCAGGAGCGCTCCATCACCGAGAGGGCCGACGCGCTGCTCGAGCGGTTCCAGCTCGACTCGTCTGCGCGAGGACTTCGCGGGGTCGCTCTCGGGCGGCCAGCGCAAGCTTCTCGAGATGGCCCGGGCCCTGATGACCGAACCCGAGCTCATCATGTTGGACGAGCCCATGGCGGGAGTGAACCCGGCGTTGAAGCAGTCCCTGCTCGAGCACGTCAAGACCCTCCGCGACGAGGGTCGTACCGTGGTCTTCGTCGAACACGACATGGACATGGTCTTCGACATGTCCGACTGGGTGGTGGTGATGGCGGAGGGGCGCATCATCGCCGAAGGCACCCCGGCCGACATCGGGGCCAACGACGCGGTGATCGACGCCTACCTCGGGGCCCATCACGATTCCGTACTGAACCCCGAGATCGCCCACGAGGAATCGGACGACGACGGTGCGGTGGGATCCGCCGATGACGAGGGACATGACAATGGCTGACGACGAGTCCGACATCGATGAATCGGCGACCCCGCTGCTGACCGCGGAGGACATCGTGGCGGGCTACGTCCCCGAGGTGAACATCCTCAACGGCTGTTCCCTCGAGCTGTACGAGCGCGAGATGGTGGGGATCATCGGCCCGAACGGTGCGGGCAAGTCCACGTTCCTCAAGGCGCTCTTCGGCCTCATCCCGATTCGCTCCGGTGAGGTGACACTTCGTGGGGATCCGATCACGGGCCTGCCCGCCCACGAACTGGTCACCAAGGGTGTCGGGTTCGTCCCCCAGACCGAGAACGTGTTCCAGACGCTCAGCGTCAAGGAGAACATGGAGATGGGGGCGTTCCTGCGTCCCGATCTCGTCTCCGAACGATTCGACGTGGTCTGCGAGCTGTTTCCCCGTCTCGGCGAACGCGCCAACCAGTCCGCGGGCTCACTGTCGGGTGGCGAGCGGCAGATGGTCGCCATGGGGCGGGCTCTGATGATGGACCCGTCGGTGTTGTTGCTGGACGAGCCGTCGGCAGGCCTGTCGCCCGCTTTCCAGGACGATGTCTTCATCAACTGCCGCCGCATCAACAAGGTGGGTGTGTCGATCGTGATCGTCGAACAGAACGCGGCCCGGGCGCTTCAGGTCTGTGACCGGGCGTTCGTCCTCGATCAGGGGACGAACGCCTACTCGGGCACGGGCCAGGAGCTGCTCAACGACCCCAAGGTGATCGAGCTGTACCTCGGTACCCTTGCCCACGCCCGCCGAGGGAGCTGAGCACTCCCGCCCATCGTCGGGCGGCTCCCGTCCGGCACGGCCGAGGACGCGAACGGGGCCGGACCCGAAGGTCCGACCCCGCTGGTCACCCGTGCCTGGTGGTGGTCAGGAACCGGCTTCGAAGTTCTCCGCCAGGGCGTTGCCCATGTTGCCGTCCACGCCGTAGACGGTGGAGAGATCGACTCCCTGCTCGGCCATGCGGGCGAGGATCTTCGATGACTCGTCGAACCCGATCAACACGATGGCATCGGCCCCGGCGTCCTTGGCCGCTGAAACCTCGGCGCTGTAGTCCGCAGCCTTCGGGTCGTAGATCTTGACCCCGTCGACCGTCGCGCCACCGGCTTCGAGACTCGCCTGGAGATCCTCGGCGAGCCCGGTTCCGTAGTCGTCGTTCAGCGCCAGGATGTACACGCTGGAGTTGCCGTCGGCGATGATGACGTCGGCGAGGACCTGGCCCTGAAGGATGTCCGAGGGAGCGTTGCGGAAGTACAGCGCCTTGTCGTCGTAGGTCGACAGCTTCTTCGACGTGTTCGCCGGCGAGAACATCACGACGCCGGCGTTGACCACCTGATCGATGACCGACAGGGTCACCGACGACGAGGCGGCACCGATGATGACGTCGACGTTCTTACCGAGGAGCGACTCCACGGTGGTGGGCGCCACGCCGTTCTCGGTGTCGCCGGAGTCGCCCTCTTCGTGGACGACCGGTTGACCGAGAACGCCTCCGGCGGCGTTCATCTCCTCGACGGCGAGGTTGACACCGGCGAATTCGGGCGGGCCGAGGAATGCGAGCGAACCCGTGACCGGCAGCAGCGATCCGATGACGAGGGCTCCGTCACCCTCGCGGGTGCCCACGCTGTCCTGCTGAGGCACGTCGGCCGATTCGGGGGCGTTGGACGCCACGAACGTCGTCTTGTCGTTGTCGATGCACTCGCTGAGGGGATCGTTGCCGGCCTCGGCCCGCTGGGCGTTGAGCTCGTCGCAGTTCGTGCCGAACTCGAGGATCCCGTAGGAGGCCTGCGTCGGCTCGCCGTTGCCCGAGAACTCGAGAGGACCGGAGGCCCCGTCGTAGTCGATGTCCTCACCGGCTGCGATCAGGTCCTTGCACTCCTGGAAGGTCGTGCACTTGGTGCCGTCGCGGGTGATTCCGTTGATCTTGTCGGCGTAGGCCACTCCGTCGGTCTGGGCCTCCTCGATGGCAAGTCCGGTGATGATGGCTGCGTCGTAGGACTCGGGGCCGTAGTTGAAGTCGACCAGCTCGGGATCGATCTCGAGCATCCGGGCCTTGAAGTCGTCGTTGAGATCGACGAGCGGCGTGGTCCCCTTCATGCCGGACAGGCTGGCGGACGTTCCGGAGTCACCGGAATCTCCTGAATCGGAACTCTCGTCGTCACTCCCGCAGGCGGTTGCGACGAGTCCGATCGACATGATGATGGCGACTGTGCTCGCCACCCAACGTCTGGTCGACATGATTCTCCCTTTCATGCCCGGAGGATCCGGGAGCTGCGATGCCGACACACTAGTGAGATATCCGTCACAAGGGGCGGTTTCGCGTGGGCGGACCGTCGGTCGCCAGAAGTTGCTCCATGAGGACGACGTCGAGCCACTGCCCGAACTTTCTCCCGACCTCGCGCTCGAGACCCACCTCCTCGAATCCAGCGGCCCGGTGGAGTGCCAGCGAGGCGTCGTGGCCCCCCACGATACGGGCGAAGATCGCGTGGAATCCGTGGTCCCGGGCCCGGTCGACGAGCTCGTCGAGGAGCGCTCTCCCCAACCCCCGTCCGAGATGACGGTGGTCGATGTAGATCGAGTCCTCGACGCTGGTGGAGTACGCGGGGCGGTCGCGATAGGGCGAGAGTGAGCCGTAGCCCACGACCTGCCCGTCGAGCTCCGCCACGATCACGACGTGGGCTCCGGACCGTCGTGCGATCCAGTCCCGCTGCTCGTCGAGGGAACGGGGAACCAGATCGAAGGTGGCGGTGGAGGTCTCCACGACCCGGTTGTAGATCGCTGCGATCGCCTCGGCGTCGTCGGTGTCGGCGACCCGCAGGAGCATCGCCGCAGATTAGCGACGCGTGTGGCGTCGCTCGAAACGACTCAGCGCTGCAGGTCGATGGCCGTCGAGGACGACAGCGAATGGTTCTGGGCTGATCCCGCCGGCTCCACGATGGCCATGTCGGCGGTCATGGTTTCGAGTCGGGCCCACGCGCTGATCCGCTCGTTGTCGGTCAGGAGAATGATCTGCTGGTGGGCCGAGGCCCGCACGACGAGTTCGAGGAGGACCGGCAGCAGGTCGTTGTCCACCGAATCGAAGGGATCGTCGAGAATCGTCGGGAAGCACTCCCGCCCGTGCCCCAGGGTCCTCAACTCCGAGAGTCGGGACATGAGGGTCTGGGCCAGCGAGGTGATCTCCTCCTGGCGGTCCTTCGAGGTGGCGTCGTGATGCGGTCGGGCCAGTTCCGTTCGAACCTGGGCGGCCCTGTCGATCAGGTCCCGATTGCGGATGACCCAGTCGACCTCGACGTCTCCGGCGAGGATGTTCCACCTGCGGAGGGCGTCGCGGTGGTCCTCGGAGGCCTTCATCAGGCCACGACGGGCCTCGTCGGAGCGCAGCAGTCCGTTGACGCGTTGCATGTGGAAGCCGAGGTAGCTCGATGCTCCGGCCTCGGCCAGGGCGTCACGCTCGGCCTTCTCGGCCCTCGTCGCCATCTGCCATGACATGATCGACCACACCACCGCAGCCGTGGCCATGAGACCCAGGAGGACGGTGGCCGCGAGGCCGCACCTTCGCCGTCACCGGAATGATGGCGAGAGCCGCGGTTCCGGCGACGAGGTAGGTGTTTCGACGGCTGCGTTCGAAGGCATCCTGGCGGTCCTCGAACTGGGCGTGACGGTCCTCGATCCGTTCGATGACCTCGGCGTCGGCCGCGTTCGACCCGACCGCCTCGGCCTCTTCGTCGAGGCGGGACGAGGCGGTGACGAGCGCTGTCGCCGCCGACCACAGCTCGCCTTGGTTCAGCTCTGAGAGGCGCCGCACGAGCTGGTCGCGCTCGGTCGAGGTGATCAGGTCGGACGCGGAGACCCGCATGGCGGAACGGGCCTGGCGGGCATCGAGTCCCAGCGAGGCGAGCAGATCGACATCGCCGTTGAGGTTGACGAACTCGGCGCTGACCTCTCTGGCCTGCTTGATGTCGACCACACGGTGGACGTCGCCGAAGGGACGGAACACCGCGAGCTGTCGGCCGGCGTCGGTGGTCATCTCGAGATGCACACCGGCGCGGGCCGAGCCCAGCGCGCCGACGAACTCGTTGACCATCGCCTCACGCTCGACCTGGCCGAGCGAACCGATGACGGTGAGTCGGGGATGCAGATCGAGGGTGAAGACGTCCTCGTCTGCTTGGATGGCCAGCCGTTCGAAGATCACACTGGGTACTTCGGCACGGTGCGACTCCGAACTTGAGCCTGATTCGGGTGATGTCACCCCCCGCGCCGTCGGTCGACATGGGTCGAGCGGGCTATAGTCGTCGCCGGTCGCCTCGGCTGGTGCTGTGGTGCCTGCCCCCTTAGCTCAGTCGGCAGAGCGTTTCCATGGTAAGGAAAAGGTCGTCAGTTCGATTCTGACAGGGGGCTCCGACGGCGAAGTCCTGTGATCGTCCCCTCCGGGGGGTCCGATCGGGGGTCTGGAATCCGTCTCCGGTGACGTAGCTCAGTTGGTGAGAGCACTCGGCTCATAATCGAGGGGTCGTCAGTTCGAGTCTGACCGTCACCACCCACCGGCCCATCAGCCACCTCACACACAAAGGGAGTTCTCATGGCTAAGGAGAAGTTTGAGCGGACGAAGCCTCATGTGAATGTGGGGACGATGGGTCATATTGATCATGGGAAGACGACGTTGACGGCGGCGATTACGCGTACGTTGGCGGATAATGTTGAGGGTAACACGTTCACGGATTTCGCTGATATTGACAAGGCTCCGGAGGAGCGGGAGCGTGGGATCACGATCAATGTGTCTCATGTGGAGTATGAGACGGAGAATCGTCATTACGCGCATGTTGATATGCCGGGGCACGCGGATTACATCAAGAACATGATTACGGGTGCGGCGCAGGTGGATGGCGCGATTTTGGTGGTGTCGGCGGCGGATGGTCCGATGCCTCAGACGCGTGAGCATGTGTTGTTGGCGCGTCAGGTGGGTGTGCCGGCGATCGTGGTGGCGTTGAACAAGGTCGACATGGTGGATGATGAGGAGTTGTTGGAGCTGGTGGAGATGGAGGTGAGGGAGCTTCTCGATGAGTATGAGTTCCCTGGTGATGACACTCCGGTGGTGAAGGTGTCGGCGTTGAAGGCGTTGGAGGGTGACGCGGAGTCGCAGGCTCAGGTGTTGGAGTTGATGGAGCAGGTGGATTCGTTCGTGCCGGAGCCGGTGCGGGATCTGGACAAGCCGTTCTTGATGCCGATCGAGGATGTGTTCTCGATCACGGGTCGGGGGACGGTGGTGACGGGCAAGGTGGAGCAGGGTGTGGTTCATACTGGTGATGAGTTGGAGATCATTGGTTTGAAGGACACTCAGAAGACGACGTGTACGGGTGTGGAGATGTTCCGTAAGTTGTTGGATGAGGGTCAGGCGGGGGATAATATTGGTGCGCTTCTTCGGGGGATCGACAAGGAGGATGTGCAGCGGGGTCAGGTGTTGGCGAAGCCGGGTTCGATTACGCCGCATACTGATTTCGAGGCGAATGTGTATGTGTTGAGTAAGGAGGAGGGTGGCCGTCATAAGCCGTTCTTCTCGAATTATCGGCCGCAGTTCTATTTCCGGACGACGGATGTGACGGGGTCGATTTCGTTGCCGGAGGGCACGGAGATGTGTATGCCGGGGGACAACACGGAGATGAATGTGGAGTTGATTGCTCCGATCGCGATGGATGAGGGGTTGCGGTTCGCGATTCGTGAGGGTGGTCGTACGGTGGGCGCGGGTCGCGTCACCAAGATCACCAAGTAGCGGTCCCTCGTCGAGGGTGTGGAACGGAGGCATCGCCAACGCGCGCTGCGCCTCGTCCGAACCGCCTTGGCGTCGGCCGCGACACCGCCGTAGACTCTCGGCTCCCGCCGAGGGAGCAACGGGCTCCGATCGTCGACAGGAAAGATCCATGGCTTCTGACAAGCGAGTTCACGTCACTCTCGAATGCACCGAGTGCAAGCGGCGGAACTACATCACGACGAAGAACAAGAACAACGATCGTGAGCGGATCGAGATGAAGAAGTTCTGCAAGTGGGACCGCGCCCACACACTCCACAAGGAGACGCGCTAGGCGACGCGGCCACCGGCGGGCGTCAGGCCCGTTCCGGCCCGGCGAGCCGAACGACGTCGACCGGCGGTCACCCGGAACGACACCCCGAGCGTCACCATCGCGACGAGGGCCGAGACCACACCCACGTAGATGACGTTGGTGGCGTCGGTCCCCGCGGTCGCGCCGTGAACGACGCCCAACCACAAGGCCGGAAAACTGAGTCTGTGGATCCACGTCCAGAGCCTGAGAGGCATGTGCCTCTTCGCCAGGGAAGTGATCTCCACCGCGACGATCAGATACGTCGCAACGATTCCCCACGCCACCGCGCCCGTCTTCCATCCCGATGCGAACGGCACCAGGACGTCGGCGACTCCGAAGTGGACGTAGTTGTCGGCGACCAGGGCCGCGACGTGTACTCCCGTGAACACCACCGTGAGGCCGCCGAGAAACCGGTGCAGGTCGAGGAGCCACTTGGGCGCGGACCGTACCGAGATGATCCTGGTGGCATACGCCAGTCCCCACACCGATGCGACCATGAGGAGCACGAGAGTGGTGATTCCCGAGGCACGGCTCACCTGCCACCAGAGCTGACCGTTCATCTCACCGTGCTCCTTCGTGTGCCCAGAGGTAGTCGTCGAACGCCCCGAGGTGATGGCTGTCACCGGATGCGTCGGTCGTCAGCGCCGGCGGTTTCTCATCACTCCACGTCCCGACCAGCAGTGCGGTGGACTGGGCCTCGGCCCACCAGGCACTTGCGGCGATCACCGTGGCGCTGGTCGTCGAGTTCCGGGGATTCGCCCCGGTCGCCGGATCCACGACGTGATGGGTGGGACCGTCCTCGGTGGCCCAGCGGCGTCGGAGTATCGACGACGTGGTGACGCCCCCCTCGGTCATGCCCAGCGCGATCCGCCGGACGTCACGTCCCTCTGTGTCGAGCTGATGGACGACCTCGATGAGCCAGGGGCTGATGTCCTGTTCGCCCCGAACCGCGACGTCGCCGCCGATGTCCACGACCGCACCGGTGGCGCCCCCGTCGAGGAGTTCGGCCGCCACGATGTCGGCCGCAAGCCCCTTGCCGATCCCGCCGGGGTCGAAGCGGACTCCGGCCGGAAGCCGAATCGCGCCCACGTCGGGGTCGCAGACGATTCCCTCGCATCCGGGAAGAGGTCCGGTGTCTCCACGCGGCGCGGTGCTGCCGGCCAGTTGCGCGATGTCGCGGTCGTACCCGAGCGCGACCATCGCCGTTCCGCATGTCGGGTCGAACAACCCCCCGGTCAGGTGCCAGGCCGTGACAGAGCGGTGCACGAGCGTGAACGTCTCCGAGGAGACGATCACGTCGGCGCCGGCGTGATCGTTGAGTTGCGACACCTCGCTGTCGAACAGGAATCTGCTCCAACGGCGTTCGAGCTCGTCGATCCGCGCCCGGGCACTGGCCACGGCGTCCTGGTTCGCTCCCCAGGCGGTGATTGCGACGTCACAGCCCATCGCGTGGAACGATGCGTGAGCCGGCGCTGCGTCGATGCTGCCGCGGTTCCTCACCACGGCGTCCCGGGAGTCATCCGCCGGTCGCCCTCGACACCGCGGCCGGCTGGGGAGCAGGCCGCGGTGTCGGCTTGGCGGCGGCAGGAGCCGTGGTCTTCCGAGGGGCAGGCGCTGTCGTGGCGGGGGCCGACGGCGCGGGCACCGATGCCGGATCGGGCACGACGTGATGGCGCCGGACGACGATCAGGGTCACCGGTTGAGGGGGCGTGACGATGGACGTCTCGGTGGCCGACTGCGTGACCGTCGGCACGGGGGACCCGGTCGCCGAACTCGACGCCGCCGAATCGAGGGTCAGATAGCTGGTGATCCCGAGGGTCGCGGAGGTGGCCAGGCCGGCCGAGAGGATGCGGGCGCCCTTGGCCGCATGTCGGCGGCGGCGGCGAGGCGGCGGCGATGTCGTGGGTGCGTCAGTCATCACGTTCGTCCTCGTGTGCCTCGCCGTCGTGATCCTCGCCCTCGATGCCTCGGTGGTCGTCGTCGCCCGAGTGGCCGGCGGTCGGCGTGGCGGGTGCGGTGACCGCCGGAGCCGCTCGGGTGGTCGGAGCAGAGGTCGCGGCGGTGGCGTCATTGACACCGCCGCTGGGAGCCGCAGGGGTTCCGTTCTCGTAGACGAAGTCGTCGACGACCACGATGGACGTGGCCGGACTGAGGGTGGTCGACGGGTCGATCGTCAGGTCCTGCGCCCCGGCGGCCGGAACCGCCTCGAAGGGAGCGGGATCGTCTCCGCCGCCCACGATTCCCGCGTTGACGGCGATGGCCGAGGCTCCGGCACCCACGGTCAGGGCCAGGCCGGCCACTGACGCCACGAGGGTCTTTCGGTTGGGGGAGGGGAGTTGCATCGGGTGCTCCTTGGGAGAGGATCGTTCGCGTCGGGCTGAGGAGAACGATAGGTATCGGTCGTCAAGGATTCGGCCAGTCCCGAGCCAACGATTGGTAAAGATCCGGTGGGTCACGTGCGGGGTGGGTCAGGCTGGAGCGGTGCGGATCCTCCTGGTCGAAGACGATGCCGGCATTCGAGTGCCGTTGGCCGCGGCTCTGGAGAACGCCGGGTTCGAGGTCACTGCGGTGGAGACCGGTTCGGCTGCCCTGCAGTCGGTGGACTCCGCCGACCTCGTTCTGCTGGATCTCGGTCTCCCCGATATCGACGGGAGCATTCTGTGCCGTCGGATTCACGATGACCGGAGCATCCCGGTCATCGTGATCAGTGCCAGGGGGGAGGAGATCGACCGCGTCTCCCTTCTCGAATCCGGAGCGGACGACTACGTCGTCAAGCCGTTCGGGTCACGTGAGATCGTCGCCCGGATCCGAGCGGTCGCCCGACGATCGCTTCCGCCCGACGACGGGCCGGAGGTCGTGGAGATCGGATCGCTTCGTCTCGACGCCCGTCGTCACCAGGTCACCGTCGGCGACCTCCCGGTCGATCTGACGCCCAAGGAGTTCGGCGTCCTGGCGTTCCTGGCGTCGGATCCGGGTCGGGTTCGAACCCGCGAGGAGATCCTGTCGCAGGTGTGGGACGAACACTGGTGGGGTCCGACCAAGACGCTCGATGTCCACGTGGCGTCCCTGCGGCGGAAGCTGGGCTCACCCGAATGGATCGTCACGGTGCGCGGGGTGGGATTCCGTCTTGAACCGGTGACCGATCCATGACCCGGCGCGTGCTGGTCGGGCTGCTGACCGTCGTTCTGTTCGTTCTCGTGGTGTTGTCGGTTCCCCTCGGATCGCTGTTCGCCGATCACGAACGCGATCGTCTGCTGGCCTTCGTCGTCGCGGACGCCCACGAGATCGCCGGAGCGGTCGACGGGTGGATGCTGGGCGTGGGAGATGTCGACGGGACCGAGGTCGTCGAGCGTTACGAATACGAACGTGACGGGCGCGTCGTGATCGTCGACTCTTCGGGAGCGGCGGTCGCGGATTCCGATGACGGACGTTCGGTCACCGAGGATTTCAGTAATCGACCCGAGGTGAGAGAGGCGCTCGACGGTGACGTGGCCCAGGGCGTTCGGCGATCGGAGACGGCCGGTGGAGCGTTGGCCTTCGCGGCGGTTCCCGTGTCCTTCGACGGCGAGGTCATCGGGGCCGTGCGGATCACCTATCCGGCGTCTCGGATCGACGAACGGATCCGAGCCGCGTGGTGGCGGCTGGTCGGTCTGGGCGCGGTGGTGCTCGCTGCGGCAGCGGTCGTGGGGTGGTTCATCGCCCGGAGCGTGACCGAACCGGTGCGAGTTCTCGCCGATGCCGCACAGCAGATCGGCCGGGGAGAGCGAGGCGTCAGGGCCCGAGTCGACGGGGGCCCGACGGAGATCCGGGAGCTGGGCGAGGCGTTCGACGACATGGCGGCGGAGCTCGAAGCGACGTCGCTCGCCCAGCGCGCCTTCGTCGCCGACGCGTCGCATCAGTTGCGGACGCCGTTGACCGCCCTGCGACTTCGACTCGACGGGCTGGTCGCGTCGGGTGCCGACGAGGCCGAGGTGGCGGCCGCGCAGGCCGAGGTGTCGCGGTTGTCCCATCTCGCGGACGACCTTCTCGCCGTGGCCAGACTCGACGCCGAGGAGCCACCGCTGGAAGCGGTGAACGTCAACGACGCGGTCGCGGAGCGAGTGGACATGTGGTCCCCGCTGGCATTCGAACACGACGTCGACGTGGCCACGGCTCTCGCGACGTCGAGTGACGTCGCGGTGTGGTGTCCTCACGACGGCCTGGCGCAGGTCTTGGACAACCTCTTCGACAACGCCTTCGATGCCATCGGATCGGGCGGGGTGATCACCGTGTCGACGGAGATGCGGGGCGACATGGTCGAGATCAGCGTGTCCGACGACGGCCGCGGCCTGCCCCCCGAGCTCCGGGACAAGGCGTTCGAGCGCTTCTGGCGGGCCCCCGGATCCGCGGCCGGAGGTACCGGTCTCGGACTGGCTGTCGTCATGGGTGTGGCCCGGTCGGCCGGCGGAGATGCGCGGATCGGTCCGAATTCCCCCACCGGAGTGTCGGTCACCGTGGCGTTGCCCCGCGCCGGGGCCGCGGGCCCCGGTTCGTCGTCAGCGCCCCGACGCGAATAACGTGGACCTGAACCCGCCAATCGACGCGCTGCTAGCATGTCGACGGCCTCCCGGCCCGAAGGGCAGTAGCTCAACTGGCAGAGCAGCGGTCTCCAAAACCGCAGGTTGGGGGTTCGAGTCCCTCCTGCCCTGCTCTGCAGGGTCCCGACGAATGACGCTTCTCAGTTTCTGGTGACACCATGGCAATGAACAGAGAACAGAAGCGCGCCTTGCAGCGTGCCGGTCAGATCAACGAGGACGGGAGTCCCGCCTCGTCGAAGGACCGCCGTTCCGGTGCGCAGCAGCGCGTCCGCGAGCAGCGGACCAGCCCCGCTCAGTTCGTGCGCGAAGTACGGGCCGAGATGCGCAAGGTGATGTGGCCGACCCGCGAAGAGACGATTCGCTACTCGATCATCGTGGCGATAGCGATCGTGATACTCGGTGCCTTCGTGTTCCTGGTCGACCTCGGTTCGGCCAGATTCGTCGATTTCCTCTTTCCCGCCCCCTCCAGCGCCTTCGTCGTGCTTCCCTTCCTGCGAGCGATCAGATGACCATGCCCGAAGAATCCACCGACGTCTCCACCGACGTGTCCGGCGACGAGCCGGACGAGCCGGCCACGGTCGACGCCGCGGAGACCCCCGCCGCCCCGGAGGCGTCCGCCGACTCCGAGGCGGCCGTTCCCGCCGACGTCGAGCCCATCGACGAGGACGCGTTGCTCGACGAGGCGGCCGAGGTCGAGGAAGAGACACCGCGGGTCCGTCCGATCAGCCCCTTCGATCGACCCGGGAAGTGGTTCGTCCTCCACACGCAGTCGGGCTACGAGAACAAGGTTCGTCAGAACCTCGAAGCCCGGACGAAGTCGATGAACATGGAGGAGCGGATCTACGAGATCGTCATTCCCATGGAGGACGTGAACGAGATCCGCAACGGCAAGAAGGTCGTCGTCTCCAAGAAGATGTTCCCGGGGTACCTCCTGGTTCGGTGCGAGCTCGACGACGACTCGTGGTACGTCGTGCGCAACACACCCGGTGTCACCGGATTCGTCGGCGCCGGCAACAAACCGACGCCGTTGCCGCGCAAGGACGTCGAGAACTTCCTCACGGTCAAGGACGAGGACACCGACGCGGCCCCCAAGCGTTCCAAGCCGCGGATGCAGTACGAGATGCACGAGGCGGTCCGCGTCAAGGAGGGACCGTTCGCCGATTTCAGTGGCGAGATCGTCGAGATCAATGCCGATCAACTCAAGCTGAAGGTCCTCGTCAACATCTTCGGTCGAGAGACCCCCGTCGAGCTGGAGTTCTCCCAGGTCGCCAAGCTCTGACCGCCCGTCTTGCCGATGCGGGGAACCGCACGGCAGACTTGGCCGCCGCGTCCGGCCGTCCCAGATGGAGATCCGGCCCCGTTCCGGATGATCCGAGAAAGAAGCTCTCCCATGGCCAAGAAGCCTGTCGCCGCGATCGTCAAGATCCAGATCCCCGCCGGGGGAGCATCCCCCGCGCCGCCCGTCGGAACGGCACTCGGACCTCACGGCATCGCCATCATGGACTTCTGCAAGGAGTACAACGCGAGGACCGAGGCGCAGCGGGGGACGATCATCCCCGTCGAGATCACCATCTTCGAGGATCGAACCTTCTCGTTCATCACCAAGACGCCTCCCGCGCCGGTCCTGATCAGGGCCGCGGCGGGTCTCGAGAAGGCATCGCAGGAACCGGGCAAGGAGATCGTCGGAGAGATCACCGATGCCCAGGTCACCGAGATCGCCACGACCAAGTTGCCCGATCTCAACACCGACGACATCGCCGCGGCCAAGCTGCAGATCGTCGGTACCGCACGTTCCATGGGCATCCGCGTCGTCGGCTGACCCCTACGTTCCACCCAACGCGTCGGCGGAGGACCTCGCCGCGACGCACCATCACGAGGGAGCCATCATGGCGCAGGGAAAGAAGTATCAGGACGCGTTGAAGCGGCTCGACCGCGATCGTGTGTACAGCCCCCAGGAGGCGGTCGATCTCATCAAGAGTGGGCCGCAACGAGGCTTCGACGAGTCCGTCGACGTCGCGATCAGGCTCGGGGTCGACCCACGCAAGGCCGATCAGATGGTTCGCGGCACCGTCGCGTTGCCGTCCGGGTCCGGGAAGGACGTCAGGGTCGCGGTCTTCGCGGCGGGCGAGGCCGCCCGCGAGGCGGAGGAGGCGGGCGCCGAGTTCGTCGGTGCCGAGGATCTCGCCGAGCAGATGGAGGGCGGGATGCTGGACTTCGACGTCACCATCGCCACTCCGGACATGATGCCGGTGGTGGGTCGGTTGGGGCGGGTACTGGGCCCCCGCGGCCTGATGCCCAACCCCAAGACCGGAACCGTCACCAACGAGGTCGGCAAAGCCGTCGGGGAGTTCAAGGGCGGCAAGGTCGAGTACCGGACGGATCGTCATGGCAACGTCCACGTTCCCGTGGGCAAGGTGAGCTTCGCGGCGGCCGACCTCGTGGCGAACCTCGCCGCACTCACCGATGAGTTGGCCCGCGTGAAACCCGCATCGGCCAAGGGTCGGTACATCCGCAAGGTCACGCTCTCGACGACCATGGGTCCCGGCGTCCGGATCGACACCGCGGGCTTCGAGGTCTGAGCGTCGCCGTCCGTTTGGATACCGGCACCGACGTTCGATACAGTCCTGCGGCCCGGCGTCAGCGCCGGGCCACATACGGAGCCCTCGGGTTCCGGTTGACACGCTTGCCGCAGACATCCGGTGCGCATCCGCGCTGAAAGGGCCCCGGCCCGCCTGACGAGGTGAACCTTCTGTTCCACAGGGGCGTTCGCGCGGTGCGCGAGGCCCCTTCGTCGTTCCGGCGGGGGGATTCGAGGGCCCAGGGCCCCAGTCCAGAGGAGAGGAGGTACTCATGTCCGACCCGAGACCCGACAAGGTTGCAGCGGTCACCGAGGTTCGAGAGAAGCTCGACTCCGCAGAGGCGGTGCTGATCACCGAGTACCGCGGTCTGACCGTGGCCGATCTCGCCCAGTTGCGTCATTCGCTGCGAGGCGGTGGCGGCGAGTACCGGGTGTACAAGAACACGTTCGTGCGGCGCGCCGCCGCCGAGCTGGGACTCGAGATCGCCGACCAACTCACCGGGCCGACCGCCCTCGCCTTCGTGGGCGCAGGCCCCGCAGGGGCCGGCACCGATGGAGCCACTCCCGATGTCGCCTCGGTGGCGAAGGTCCTCCGTGACTTCGCGAAGGACAACCCGCTCCTGGTGGTCAAGGGCGGGATCCTCGGCGATCAGATCCTCGACGCGGCCGGAGCGACCGCGCTTGCGTCGTTGCCCACTGCCTCCGAGGTCTACGCACGCCTGGCGGGCGCGATCATCGACGGAGCGCGCGGCATCGCCGGTTCCGTCTCCGGGGTGCACCGTTCGGTCGCCTATGCGTTGCAGGCCGTCATCGACTCGGGTCACTTCGGCTCGGGCGATGCGCAGCCCTCGTCGGACGACGCATCGCCCGACGCTGCCGACGCGCCGGCGAACGACGCGACCGAGAACGACGCGACCGAGACGTCCGCCGACGGCGGAGACGAGAACGACGCGGCCGACCCGGCCGCGGAGATGTCAACTGATGACAACACGACCGCCGACGACGCGGCTCAAGAAAGCGAGTGACGATGAGCAATGTAGATGAGCTCCTGGAGTCGATCTCCAACCTGTCCCTGGTCGAGGCCTATGAGCTGGTCAAGGCCATCGAGGAGAAGTTCGAGGTCTCCGCGTCGGCCCCGGTCGCTGCGGTCGCCGCAGTGGCAGCGCCCGCCGATGGTGGCGGCGACGACGAGAAGACGACCTTCGATGTCGTTCTCACCGCAGCCGGCGACAAGAAGATCCAGGTCATCAAGGAGGTTCGCGGTTTGACGAGCCTCGGCCTGAAGGAAGCCAAGGAACTGGTGGAGGCTGCGCCGAAGGCCGTTGTCGAAGGCGTGTCGAAAGACGATGCCGAGAAGGCCAAGGAGGCCCTCGAGGCCGCCGGCGCCACGGTCGAGATCAACTGAGATCCGAACGATCCGGAGGCGAGCCGTCGGGCCTGCAGGGCGCGACGGCTCTCTCCGGATCGGGTCGCACTCCTTGACCTGTTCCATTCCGAGGCCGTACCCTCCGTCACTGTCCGTCGGTCCCCGACCGCCCGGGTTGACCGCGGGTGCCCTCCCGACCTATTCTCATGGGTCGCCGTGCCGTCCCCCGCTCCGCTCTCCACATCGTCAGATGTGCGTCAGCGCGCACGAGGCCAGTTCGGTCAATCCTTGATTCGCCGCGACGTCACCTCGTCGTTCGGTCCGACCACCAGCGCTTGCGAGGAGTAGTCCTTGTCCCCACGCTCCGCACTCCGGGAACGCTATTCATTCCGAAACCTCGACGAGATCCTCGAGGTACCAGACCTGATCGCCATTCAGCGCGAATCATTCAACTGGTTCCTCTACCAGGGGCTCGCCGAGGCGTTCCGAGACATCAGCCCAATCAGGGATTTCACCGAGACCCTGTCGCTCGAACTCGAATTCGACCCCCACGACGAGGACCTGCGTCCTCCGCCGAAGTTCACCGTCGAGGAGTGCAAGGAGAAGGACATGACCTTCTCCGCGCCCATCTTCGTGCGGGCCCGCTTCGTCAACCAGAACACGGGCGAGATCAAGGAACAGACGGTCTTCATGGGGGACTTCCCGATGATGACCGACAAGGGCACGTTCATCGTCAACGGCACCGAACGGGTCGTGGTCAGCCAGCTCGTGCGCTCTCCCGGGGTGATCTTCCAGCCCGGGGAGCGATTCCGACTCCGCAACCTCTCCAAGCACCAGCTCGTCACCGGCACCATCCACCCCTACCGTGGCGAGTGGATCGAGTTCGACGTCGAGCAGAAGCCCGGCAAGGACGTCACCGCCGGCACCCGTGTCGCCCGCAAGCGGCGGCTCTCGCTCTTCGTGCTCCTGCGTGCCCTGGGCTACGACGAGGAGAACGCCCCCGGCTTCCTCGACCGCTTCGTCAGTCACTTCCACTTCCTCGAGGGGCAGTGGGAGAAGGACCGTGACCTCGTTCCCACTCAGGACGAGGCCCTCATCGAGATCTACAAGCGCGCCCGCCCCGGCGAGCCGCCGACCCTCGACTCCGCTCGCGCCTATTTCCGAAACGCCTTCTTCGAGCCGCGTCGGTACGACCTCAGCCGGGTCGGTCGCTACAAGCTGAACCGGAAGCTCGGTCCCGAGATCGAGCGGCTGTCGGAGACCTTCCCGATGCTCAACGCCGAGAACGTCGACGGCGTGCCGCTGCTCGACCGTCCGGCATCCGACCAGTCGGTGCTGGCCCGCTGCGAGGTCCTCGCCGCCACGACGTATCTGCTGAATCTCGCCGCGGGCGAGGCCGGGTACCGCCTCGACGACCAGGATCACTTCGCCAACCGCCGCATCCGTTCCGTGGGCGAGTTGATCCAGAACCAGGTCCGCATCGGGCTCTCCCGCATGGAGCGGGTGGTGCGCGAGCGTATGACCACTCAGGACGTCGAGGCCATCACGCCCCAGACGCTGATCAACATCCGTCCGGTCGTCGCGGCGATCAAGGAGTTCTTCGGAACCTCCCAGTTGAGCCAGTTCATGGACCAGGTCAACCCGCTGTCGGGTCTGACGCACCGTCGTCGCCTGTCGGCGCTCGGGCCGGGCGGTCTGAGCAGGGAGCGGGCGGGCTTCGAGGTCCGCGACGTCCACTTCAGCCACTACGGCAGGATGTGTCCGATCGAGACCCCCGAAGGCCCCAACATCGGGCTCATCGGGGCGCTCGCCAGCTTCGCCCGTGTGAACGAGTTCGGGTTCATCGAGTCGCCGTACCGCAAGGTCGTCGACGGCCGCGTGACCGAGGAGATCGTGTATCTCCCCGCGGACGAGGAGGAGGAGTACGTCGTCGCGCAGGCCAACGCCTCGCTCAACCCTGACGGAACCTTCCGCAACGATCGCGTCCTCGTGCGGCGTTCGCCCCAGGCGGCATCGTTGAGCGACCTCAAGCTCCAACTCGAGCGCGATGTCTTCCTCGGTGCGACGACCGAGATCTCCGCGGTCCCGCCGTCCGAGGTCCAGCTGATGGACGTCTCGCCTCAGCAGATCGTCTCGATCGCGACCGCACTGATCCCGTTCCTCGAACACGACGACGCCAACCGTGCCCTGATGGGCGCCAACATGCAGCGGCAAGCGGTCCCCCTGGTCAGGGCCGAGGCTCCGTTCATCGGAACCGGCGTCGAGAACCGCGCGGCACGCGATGCCGCCGAGATGATCCTGGCCGAGGAGGACGGTGTCGTCATCGAGGTCGACGGCCGGGCGATCTCGGTGGACTACTCCAAGCGCGGCAAGGTCACCTACCGGCTCCACAAGTTCGAGCGGTCGAATCAGGACACCTCGATCAACCAGAAGCCGATCGTCAGCGAGGGCCAGAAGGTCTCCGCCGGAGACGTGCTCGCCGAAGGGCCGTCGACCGACAACGGTGAACTGGCTCTGGGCAAGAACCTGCTCATCGCCTTCATGCCGTGGGAGGGCTACAACTTCGAGGACGCCATCATCCTCTCCGAACGCCTCGTCAAGGACGACGTCCTCACGTCGATCCACATCCACGAACACGAGGTCGACGCCCGCGACACCAAGTTGGGCCCCGAGGAGATCACCCGGGACATCCCCAACCTGTCCGACGAGATCCTGGCGGACCTCGACGAACGCGGCATCATCCGCGTGGGTGCAGAGGTGGGTCCGGGTGACGTGCTCGTCGGAAAGGTCACGCCCAAGGGTGAGACCGAGTTGACCCCCGAGGAACGTCTCCTTCGCGCCATCTTCGGCGAGAAGGCCCGCGAGGTTCGCGACACCTCGCTCAAGGTTCCGCACGGCGAGACCGGCAAGGTCATCGACGTCAAGGTGTTCAGTCGTGATGAGAGCCACGAACTCGCCCCCGGCGTGAATCAGCTCGTCCGGGTCTACGTGGCGCAGAAGCGGAAGATCTCCGTCGGCGACAAGCTGGCGGGTCGTCACGGCAACAAGGGCGTCATCTCGAAGATCCTCCCCATCGAGGACATGCCCTACATGGCCGACGGCACTCCCGTCGACGTCGTTCTCAACCCGCTCGGCGTTCCCTCCCGTATGAACGTCGGCCAGGTGCTCGAAACGCACCTGGGGTATGCGGCCCGCTGGGGTTGGGAGCACGACGCGGATTTCGTCGGCGAGGAGCCCATCCGCGGCACCGAGCGCAAGACCCGTCCGACGACCCGTCCTTCGACCCTGGTGGCGACACCGGTGTTCGACGGAGCGAAGTGGGACGAGGTGGAACTCGCCGGCAAGCACCCGACGATCAAGAAGATCTTCGAGAACCTGCGTCCCGAAGCCGCCGACGGCTCCAGGCTGATCGGCACCGACGGCAAGGTCACGCTCATCAACGGGCGGACCGGCGAGACCTACGACAATCCCATCACGGTGGGCTACGCGTACATCCTCAAGCTGGCGCACCTCGTCGACGACAAGATCCACGCCCGTTCCACGGGTCCGTACTCCATGATCACCCAGCAGCCGCTCGGCGGTAAGGCCCAGTTCGGTGGGCAGCGCTTCGGCGAGATGGAGGTGTGGGCCCTCGAGGCCTACGGTGCGGCCTACTGCCTCCAGGAGCTGCTCACGATCAAGTCCGATGACACCCTCGGCCGCGTCAAGGTGTACGAGGCGATCGTCAAGGGCGAGAACATCCCCGAGCCGGGAATCCCCGAGAGCTTCAAGGTGCTCATCAAGGAGATGCAGGCACTCTGCCTCGACGTCGAGGTTCTGTCGAAGACGGGTCACGAGATCCAGATGCGAGAGCTCGACGAGGACTTCTTCCGTGCGGCGGAGGAATTGGGAATCGACCTGTCACGGCCGGAACGTGGTTCCGACGAAGAAGATGCCCGCCGAGAGGCAGAGAGGGGCGCACGCTGATGCTCGACGTCAACAACTTCTCCCAGATCAAGATCGGTCTGGCCACGGCGGACTCCATCCGGATGTGGTCGAACGGCGAGGTGAAGAAGCCCGAGACCATCAACTACCGCACGCTCAAGCCCGAGAAGGACGGCCTCTTCTGCGAGAAGATCTTCGGTCCGACCAAGGACTGGGAGTGCTACTGCGGCAAGTACAAGAGGGTCCGTTTCCGCGGCATCATCTGCGAGCGTTGCGGCGTCGAGGTCACCCGGTCGAAGGTGCGGCGTGAGCGCATGGGGCACATCGAGCTGGCCGCCCCCGCCGTGCACATCTGGTATCTGCGCGGCACCCGCTCGTGGTTGGCCTACCTCCTCATGGGGACCACCCCGAAGGAGGAGCTGAAGGCCAAGCAACTGGAGAAGGTCATCTACTTCGCCGCCAACCTGGTCACCTGGGTGGACGACGAGCGTCGCCAGGCCGACCTTCCCTCGCTCGAGGCGGAGATCCTCGCCGAGCGCGACGAGATCGGCCAGGAGCGCGAGGTCGAGATCAACAACCGCGCCAAGGACGTCGAGACCGAGATCGCCACCCTCGAGAAGGAGGGCGCCAAGGACTCCGACATCGCCTCACGTCGCAAGCAGTGGGAGAAGGAAGCCGCCGCCATCCGTGAGCGCTACGAGGGTGAGCTCGATCTCCTGACCCGGGTCTGGGACGAGTTCCGTGGTCTTTTCGCCCGTCAGATCCTCGAGGACGAGATGCTGTGGCGCGAGCTCGAGGATCGCTTCGGCGAGTACTTCGAGGGCGGCATGGGCGCCGATGCGATCAAGAAGCTGATCGACCGCCTCGACCTCGACGAAGAGGAGATCAAACTCCGCGATCTCATCGATCCGCCCGAGGGCGGAAAGCCGCTGTCGGCCCAGCGCAAGCAGAAGGCCATCAAGCGGCTCAAGATCGTCACCGACTTCAACCGGCGCGACGAGAACGGCAACCGGATCAACGACCCCCGGGCCATGATCCTCGACGTCGTTCCGGTCATTCCGCCAGAGCTGCGCCCCATGGTCCAGCTCGACGGCGGCCGCTTCGCCACCTCCGACCTCAACGATCTCTATCGTCGCGTCATCAATCGGAACAACCGGCTGAAGCGACTGCTCGACCTCGGTGCTCCCGAGATCATCGTCAACAACGAGAAGCGGATGCTGCAGGAGGCCGTCGACGCGTTGTTCGACAACGGACGGCGAGGCCGCCCGGTCACCGGGCCGGGCAACCGGCCCCTCAAGTCCCTGTCCGACATGCTGAAGGGCAAGCAGGGCCGATTCCGTCAGAACCTCCTCGGTAAGCGGGTCGACTATTCCGGCCGTTCGGTCATCGTCGTGGGCCCGACCCTCCGACTTCACCAGTGCGGTCTCCCCAAGCTCATGGCCCTCGAGCTCTTCAAGCCGTTCGTCATGAAGATGCTGGTCGATCGCGAGCTCGCCCAGAACATCAAGTCGGCGAAGCGGATGGTCGAGCGTCGGCGTCCCCAGGTCTGGGACGTTCTCGACGACGTCATTCGTGAGCATCCCGTGCTGTTGAACCGTGCGCCGACCTTGCACCGACTCGGAATCCAGGCGTTCGAGCCCGTGTTGGTGGAGGGCAAGGCCATTCAGGTCCATCCTCTCGTCTGCACCGCGTTCAACGCGGACTTCGACGGTGACCAGATGGCGGTGCACCTCCCGCTCTCCGCGGAGGCCCAGGCCGAGGCCCGGGTCCTCATGTTGTCGTCGAACAACGTGTTGTCGCCGGCCAACGGTCGGCCCCTCGTCACGCCGACCCAGGACATGATCATCGGCGCCTTCTACCTGACCGAGATGGTCGACGGAGGCAAGGGCGAAGGCATGGTGTTCCGCCACATCGACCAGGTGGAGCGCGCCTATGAGGCAGGCGCCGTCGACCTTCACGCCAAGGTGACCTACCGCGTGCCGGAGCTGCTCATCGCTCCCTCCAACGGAGCGGCCGCCACCTACACCGAGACCACCCCGGGACGAATTCTCTTCAACCGGACTCTTCCGGCTGATTTCGGTTTCGTCAATCATTCGATCCGCAAGAAGGACATGGGAGAGATCGTCGACCGCCTCGCGGCCGAGTTCCCCAAGGCGGTCGTGGCCCGTTCACTCGACGACATCAAGGCCCTGTGCTTCCAGTTCGCCATGCGATCGGGCCTGACCGTCTCCATGAACGACGTGACGACGCCGCCGTCGAAGGGCGAGATCCTCGATCGCCACGAAGCCGAGGCCGACAAGGTCGAGAAGCAGTTCCGGCGCGGCATCATCACCGACGGCGAGCGGATCCAGAAAGAGGTCGAGATCTGGTCGGAGGCCACCACCGAGGTGACAGCCGCCATGGAGAAGGCCCTCGTCAGCCAGCAGTTCAACCCGATCGACATGATGGTCGGCTCGGGCGCCCGCGGGAACATGATGCAGGTCCGTCAGATCGCGGGAATGCGTGGCCTGGTGGCCAACCCCCGTGGCGACATGATCCCCCGGCCCATCAAGAGCAACTTCCGTGAGGGTCTCACGGTGCTCGAGTACTTCATCGCCACTCCCGGCGCCAGGAAGGGTCTCGTCGACACCGCCCTCCGAACCGCCGACTCGGGCTATCTGACCCGCCGCCTCGTCGACGTGGCCCAGGAGCTGATCATCAACTCGGAGAACCCTTTCGAGTCGGGACCGGTCCGGGGGATCTGGCTGGAGGACGTCGAGCCCGACTCTGCCGGCAAGCGCACCTACCTCGAGACGCGGCTCCTGAGCCGCACCCTCGCCGACGACATCACCCTCGCCGACGGCACGGAGTACTCGAAGGGCACCGAGGTGTCCCTCGAGGTGATGGAACGACTTCGTGACGACGAGACCGTGACCCGGGTCAGGGTGCTCTCACCGCTCACCGACGAGAGTGAGCTGGGTGTGTCGGCTGCGTGCTACGGCACGTCGCTGGCCACTGCCGAAGCGATCGAGGTCGGCGAAGCGGTCGGCGTCATCGCCGCCCAGTCGATCGGTGAGCCGGGTACCCAGCTCACCATGCGGACCTTCCACACCGGTGGTATCGCAGGCGCCGCCGGCGACATCACCGGTGGTCTTCCCCGTGTCGTCGAGCTCTTCGAGGCTCGCAGCCCGAGGAACAAGGCGGTGCTGGCCCGAACCAGCGGTGTCATCCGGATGGGCGAGGACGATGGAAAGGGACGGGTCGTCATCATCGTCGGCGACGACGGAGACGAGGACGTCTATTCGATTCCCCAGGAGTCCCGCCTCGAGATCACCGAGGGTGATGAGGTCACCGCCGGCGACGCGCTCGTCGAGGGTCCCCGCGACCCCAAGGAGCTCCTCGACATCAAGGGCGTGCGCTCCACCCAGCAGTACCTCGTGAACGAGGTCCAGCGGGTCTACCGCGACCAGGGCGTCTCCATCCACGACAAGCACATCGAGTTGATCGTCCGGCAGATGACCCGCCGGGTCGCGGTTCAGGAACAGGGTGACACCGACTTCCTGCCCGGCGAACGCGTCGATGCGAGGATCTTCGCAGAGGTCAATCGCCGGATGCTGGCCGAGGACCGTCAGCCCGCCGAAGGTCGACCGGAGCTCATGGGAATCACCAAGGCGTCCCTGGCCACCGATTCGTGGCTGTCGGCCGCATCGTTCCAGGAGACCACCAGGGTGCTGACCGAGGCCGCCATCGGCTCCCGGAGCGATTCACTGCTCGGTCTGAAGGAGAACATCATCATCGGCAAGCTCATCCCCGCCGGTACGGGCATGCGCAAGTACCGCGATTCGGTTCCGTCCGCTCCCGATTACCAGCCGATGGAGTACTGGTCGGCTGACAGTGGCCAGTCGGCGGCGGAGTATCTCGCCTCCATCGGCAACGATGCAGCACCCGACGCGGAGATCATCGATCTGATGACCAGCGGGGAGTCCGCCGTCTAGGCGGCCGGGTCCCCCGACGTTCAACCTTGCGGCTTCTCGGAGGGGCGCAGTAGCCTCTCCGCTGGCCGTGTGCGACCGCGGTGACGCCGCGCGACGCCCCTCAGCCCCCACGTTCCGAAGTATCGAAAGGTTTGTTGTGCCCACCATTGAGCAGTTGGTCCGCAAGGGCCGTCAGACGAAGCGCCGCAAGGAGTCCACGCCGGCGCTGAAGGGCGCCCCCCAGCGGCGCGGTGTCTGCACCCGTGTGTACACCAACACCCCGAAGAAGCCGAACTCGGCCCTTCGGAAGGTCGCTCGCGTCCGTCTGACCTCCGGCATCGAGGTGACGGCCTACATTCCCGGCGAGGGGCACAACCTCCAGGAGCACAGCATGGTGCTGGTCAGAGGCGGTCGAGTGAAGGACCTGCCCGGTGTCCGCTACAAGATCATTCGTGGCACGCTCGACACGTCGGGGGTTCGCGATCGCCGCCAGGCCCGAAGCCGCTACGGCGCGAAGAGAGAGAAGTAGTCATGCCGCGCAAAGGCCCAGCTCCTCGCCGCGAACTCGTTCCGGATCCCGTCTACCACTCGGTCCTCGTCACTCAGATCGTCAACAAGATCCTCCAGCGGGGCAAGCGGTCGCTGGCCGAGCGAATCGTCTACGACGCGATGACGATCATCGAGACGAAGACCGGTGGCGATCCCGTGGCCACGTTGAAACGCGCCGTCGACAACGTCCGACCGCAGCTCGAGGTACGGAGCCGTCGGGTCGGCGGGGCCACCTACCAGGTCCCCGTCGAGGTGCGGCCCCGTCGTGCCAACACCCTCGCGGTCCGCTGGCTGGTGGGCTACTCGCGTCAGAGGCGCGAGCGGTCGATGGCCGAGCGGCTCGCCATGGAGATGCTCGATGCCTCCAACGGTCTCGGCGCGTCGATCAAGCGTCGTGAAGATCTCCAGAAGATGGCCGAGTCGAACAAGGCCTTCGCGCACTACCGCTGGTAATCGCCACCCGGTGGCATCCCTGCCGACCGCTCCGCCCCGCGGCGCAGTCGCCTGTCTCTTTCCCACGTCACGAACCGAAGAGTGAACGACATGTCGCAGTACCCACTCGAGCGAACCCGGAACATCGGGATCATGGCCCACATCGACGCGGGCAAGACCACGACCACCGAGCGCGTCCTCTACTACACCGGCAAGTCCTACAAGATCGGTGAGGTCCACGAGGGCGCCGCCACCATGGACTGGATGGAGCAGGAGCAGGAGCGCGGCATCACCATCACCTCCGCGGCGACCACGTGTTTCTGGAGCGACACCCTCGAGGATTCCGAGCACCGCATCCAGATCATCGACACGCCCGGCCACGTCGATTTCACCGTCGAGGTCGAGCGATCGCTGCGCGTTCTCGACGGGGCCGTGGCCGTCTTCGACGGTGTGGCCGGCGTCGAGCCCCAGACCGAGACGGTGTGGCGTCAGGCCGACAAGTACAACGTGCCGCGTATGTGCTTCATCAACAAGATGGACCGGATGGGGGCCGACTTCTTCGGCGCCCTCGAATCCATCAAGGACCGGCTCGGCGCCAACGTCGCGGTGATTCAGCTCCCGATCGGTTCCGAGGCCGCGTATGAGGGCATCGTCGATCTCATCACCATGAAGGCATGGGTCTGGAAGGGTGAGGATCTCGGAGCGTCGTGGGACGTGGTGGACATCCCCGACGACCTGGCGGATCAGGCTGCGGAGTACCACCAGGGCCTTCTCGACGTTCTCTCCGAGACCGACGAGAACATCATGGAGAAGTACATCGGCGAGGAGGAGATCACTCCCGCCGATCTGAGGGCGGCCCTCCGCGACGCCACCATCAATCACGGTGTCGTTCCCGTCCTCAACGGCACCGCCTTCAAGAACAAGGGCGTCCAGCCACTCCTCGACGCGGTGTGCTGGTACATGCCGTCCCCGCTGGACATCCCGCCGGTCAAGGGGACCGACCTCCGTGGCGAGGGTGAGGAGACCCGGGCGCCCTCGACGTCGGAGCCGTTCTCCGCCCTTGCCTTCAAGATCATGACGGCACCCCACATCGGCAAGCTGACCTACTTCCGCGTGTACTCCGGTCAGCTCGCCAAGGGTGACCAGGTCATGAACGCCCGCTCTCAGAACAAGGAGCGCTGCGGGCGCCTCCTCGAGATGCACGCCAACGAGATGAACGACAAAGACGCCGTGTTCGCCGGTGACATCGTCGCAGCGGTCGGGATGAAGAACACCCGCACCGGTGACACGCTCTGTGATCCCGCCAACCCGATCGTCCTGGAGTCGTTGGTCTTCCCCGATCCCGTCATCCACGTCGCGGTCGAGCCGAAGACGAAGGCCGACCAGGACAAGATGTCCAAGGCGCTCTTCTCGCTCTCGGAGGAGGATCCCACCTTCCAGGTTCGTACCGACGAGGAGACCGCCCAGACCGTCATCTCCGGGATGGGCGAGCTGCACCTCGAGGTCCTCGTCGATCGGATGATGCGCGAGTTCCGCGTCGACGCCACCGTCGGCAAGCCTCAGGTCGCCTACCGCGAGACCATCACCAAACCGGTCGAGAAGATCACCTACACGCACAAGAAGCAGACCGGCGGTTCGGGGCAGTACGCCGAGGTCACCATCAACATGGAGACCACCGGCCCCGGTGGCGGCTACCAGTTCAGCGACAAGATCTCGGGTGGCCGCATCCCCAAGGAGTACATCCCTTCGGTCGACGCCGGTATCCAGGAGGCGATGTCCAACGGAGTGCTGGCCGGCTATCCGACCGTCGACATCGCGGTCGACCTCGTCGACGGCAAGTACCACGACGTCGACTCCTCGGAGATGGCGTTCAAGATCGCCGGCATCCAGATCTTCAAGGAGGCCGCACGCAAGGCCTCCCCGGTTCTCCTGGAACCGATCATGGCGGTCGAGGTCGTGACGCCCGAGGACTACATGGGCGACGTCATCGGGGACCTCAACAGTCGCCGGGGCAAGGTCGGCCAGATGGAACAGCGCGGCGCCAACCAGGTCGTCTCTGCGGAGGTTCCCTTGTCCGAGATGTTCGGGTACTCGACCGACCTGCGTTCGAAGACCCAGGGCCGCGCGACGTATTCCATGCAGTTCCACAGCTACCAACAGACGCCGCGAAGCGTCCAGGAAGAAATTGTCGCCCGGGTCACGGGCGCCTGACCGCTAGTCAACACCTGTCCGCAAAGGACATGATCAGAGAAAGGGCCAGTTCTCATGGCTAAGGAGAAGTTTGAGCGGACGAAGCCTCATGTGAATGTGGGGACGATGGGTCATATTGATCATGGGAAGACGACGTTGACGGCGGCGATTACGCGTACGTTGGCGGATAATGTTGAGGGTAACACGTTCACGGATTTCGCTGATATTGATAAGGCTCCGGAGGAGCGGGAGCGTGGGATCACGATCAATGTGTCTCATGTGGAGTATGAGACGGAGAATCGTCATTACGCGCATGTTGATATGCCGGGGCATGCGGATTACATCAAGAACATGATTACGGGTGCGGCGCAGGTGGATGGCGCGATTTTGGTGGTGTCGGCGGCGGATGGTCCGATGCCTCAGACGCGTGAGCATGTGTTGTTGGCGCGTCAGGTGGGTGTGCCGGCGATCGTGGTGGCGTTGAACAAGGTCGACATGGTGGATGATGAGGAGTTGTTGGAGCTGGTGGAGATGGAGGTGAGGGAGCTTCTCGATGAGTATGAGTTCCCTGGTGATGACACTCCGGTGGTGAAGGTGTCGGCGTTGAAGGCGTTGGAGGGTGACGCGGAGTCGCAGGCTCAGGTGTTGGAGTTGATGGAGCAGGTGGATTCGTTCGTGCCGGAGCCGGTGCGGGATCTGGACAAGCCGTTCTTGATGCCGATCGAGGATGTGTTCTCGATCACGGGTCGGGGGACGGTGGTGACGGGCAAGGTGGAGCAGGGTGTGGTTCATACTGGTGATGAGTTGGAGATCATTGGTTTGAAGGACACTCAGAAGACGACGTGTACGGGTGTGGAGATGTTCCGTAAGTTGTTGGATGAGGGTCAGGCGGGCGATAATATTGGTGCGCTTCTTCGGGGGATCGACAAGGAGGATGTGCAGCGGGGTCAGGTGTTGGCGAAGCCGGGTTCGATTACGCCGCATACTGATTTCGAGGCGAATGTGTATGTGTTGAGTAAGGAGGAGGGTGGCCGTCACAAGCCGTTCTTCTCGAATTATCGGCCGCAGTTCTATTTCCGGACGACGGATGTGACGGGGTCGATTTCGTTGCCGGAGGGCACGGAGATGTGTATGCCGGGGGACAACACGGAGATGACTGTGGAGTTGAATGCTCCGATCGCGATGGATGAGGGGTTGCAGTTCGCGATTCGTGAGGGTGGTCGTACGGTGGGCGCGGGTCGGGTCACCAAGATCACCAAGTAGCTCTCGCCAGCCACACCGCGACGACGATGCCGTGAGGGCCCGTACGTGAGCAGCCACCGCTTCGAAGGAGCGAAGGTTCTGGTCACCGGCGGGTCCCGCGGCATCGGCCGTCCATCGCCTCGGCGTTCGTCGCGGAGGGAGCGGTGGTCACCGTCACCGGCACCCGTCGTACCGCCGCCGAGTACGACGCGCTGCCCGGGGGCGTGTCGTACGTTCCGCTCGAGCTCGACTCGCCGGTGTCGATCGCCGGGGTCGTGGCGCGATTCGACGAGCTCGACGTGCTGGTGAACAACGCCGGCATGAACCTCCCGGACGGACGCGACGAATACCTGCCCGACACCTTCGAGGACGTCGTGGTCGCCAATCTCACGGGGCCGTACCGGCTGACCCATGCGCTCCATGGCGCTCTGGTTACCGGTCACCACCCGAACGGTCGGTCGGTGGTGTGGATCGGCTCGCTGTCGACGATCATGACCAACCCGTTCGTACCCGGCCTACGCCGCGGCCAAGGCCGGGGTCGGGGGAGTGATGCGCACGTTGGCGGTGAACTGGGGTCCGTCGGGCATCCGGCTCAATGCGGTGGCGCCGGGCGTGGTCGACACCGAGATGACGGTGCTGATGATGAACTCGGAACCACTCCTGGCGCCGACCGTGGCGAGGACCCCGCTCGGTCGGGTGGCCGTGCCGGACGACATCGCACCGGCGGTGCTGTTCCTGGCATCCGCGGAGGCCGGCCACATCACCGGCCAGACCCTCTACGTCGACGGCGGCTACTCCGTGTCGGGTTGAGCCGGGTCTCGGCCACTGCGCATGGCGGAGTCCTGATCTGAACGGCGCGCCCGCCGCGCCGAACGGGTGCTCCAGGACCTGCGGCGGGACGGCAATTCGTGGGGCTTGCCGCTCGTGATCATCGGCGTCGCGGTCGTCATCGTTGGGTCCGTCGTCAGCCGTATCGGGGATCCCGCCCGCATCGCACTTGTCGCGGTCGGGCTGAGCCTCATCCGGGCGGGAGTGGTCTTCTTCGGACACGCGATGTATCGGGAGGCCAGGTCGGCCGGACGATCGCAACGTGGCGCACTCGGCTACTCCGTTCAACAGACGATCCGGTTCGCCTTTCGATGGCTTCCCTGAACGCAGGCGCTCGATCCAGAATTTCCAGGAATCCGCGTGCGAAGCGAACATGTGTTCGATATACTACGGGCATGGGAACGCGGGGAGCGATCGCAGAACGCGACGAGACATTCGTCAACATCAGCGGCGCGATTCATGGGCGGCGGTCGGCCGAACTTCATGATCGGCTCGACTCGCTCCTCAGCGACGTTGGTCGTGTGGTCGACGAGCTGGGCGACGTCGACGAGGCCACCCTGTTCGGAGAGTTCGGAACGTCTGAGGCCGACATGCGGGGCGTTGGCGCCCGGCGCAGCGCGACGGTTTCCGCTCGGCTCGCGCATCTCGATGACCGCCTGGCGGTACGGGCTGCGACCGAGCTCCTCGAGTCCAACGGTCACCGCTACGACGCCGTGTCCACGGTCGCCCGGTGGCTCGAACAACATCAGGGTCTCCGCAGGGCCGACGCCCAACGGCTGGTTCGTGTGGCCAGGGTCCTACAGAAACTCCCGGACCTCGCGTTTCCGTTCGCGACGGGGGAGATCCGTCTCGCTCGACCTCGACGCGATCGCCCGGATCGTCCCGTCGAGGGTCACCGGCGACGAACTCGCGGCGATGTGGGCTGCGCTCGCGGCCTGCCAGGCCGAACTGGTCGACGCCGCGGCGAACTCCCCTTTGCGGCGGTTCGAGCGTTTCGTGGTCGAGTCCGTGACCGCCTTGATATGGACGGGCCCGCCGATCGGAGCGCGGAGGCGTCGCGGGTGTGGCTGACCGAGACGTTCGATGGGCGGTGGTCGCTGACCGGTGACCTGTCCGCGGACGACGGCGCGATGCTCGCCGGCTTTCTCGAGGCGCAGACCGCCGACAGCTCCGCAGCCAGGCTGAGCAGACCGATTCCGATGAGCCGGTGGTGATGGCCGAGGTCCGGGCCGAGGCGCTCATCGGGTTGTGCCGCGACGGTGCCGGGGCCAAGGCCCCGGGCCGGGTGGCGTTGAACCTTCACATTGATCTTGATGAGCTCCGCTCGGAGAACGGGTTCCGCCCGAGGGCGTGGACCGGGGCCGATGACATCACCGAGAACACCCTCTGGGGTCTGTTGGCCGGGGCCGAGGTTCGCCCCGTGTTCTGCCAGGGTGGCACCCCGCTGTCCTACGGTCGCAGTCGCCGGTTGGCCCCCGACATCCTCCGAACGATCCTCACGTTCCGGGACCGGGAATGCGTGGTGCCGCACTGCACTGCCCCTCACCCGTGGCTCGACGACCACCATCTCGCCTACTGGGAGAACAGCGGAACCACCGACCCCGACAACCTGACCGGGGTGTGTGGTTTCCACCACCGCGGCAACCACCAGAACATCTGGCGCATCATTCCCGACGACGACTCGGGTGAGATCGAGACCTGGCGGCCCGACGGCAGCCTCGTCGACCCCCGACCGACATGGGTCACCCACACCCAACCCACCCACCCCGAAGCCGTCGCCATTCGCCACCGCATCGACGACCTCGCCGCCCGCCGACGAAAACGCCGACGGGCTGCCTGAGCGGGAGTTGTCGCGACTCCGGGGCGTACCTATGATGTGCAGCCGCCGGGCTACCGGCAGAACCTTGACATCGATGTGCTCGTCTCGTTTCGTGCGAGGTCGGCCCCGCCCCAGGAGTATCCCCAGCCATGGCTGACCAACAGAAGATCCGCATCCGGCTGAAGGCCTACGACCACGAGATCATCGATCAATCGACCAAGAAGATCGTCGAGACCGCCGTTCGCACCCAGGCCACGATCAAGGGTCCGATTCCCGCTTCCGACCGACAAGCACCGCTTCACGGTGATCCGCTCGCCGCACAAGTACAAGGATTCCCGCGAGCACTTCGAGATGCGCATCCACAAGCGGCTGATCGACATTCTCGATCCTTCGCCCAAGACGATCGACTCACTCCAGCGCCTCGATCTTCCCGCCGGGGTCGACATCGAGATCAAGATCCAGACGGCCTGACGGAACGGTTTGTGCCGCCCGCAGGGCGGTCCACTAACCTCTCCTCCTCGTGCGTACGGAGGCTCTCGGCCTGCGAACGCCGAGCAATCGACGTCCGGGAAGGCCCCTGCAGGGGAACCGCCCGGCACGACCTATAGATCGCTCCGCCCGACCACTGTCCGTGCGGAGCGTTCGCGTGAAGGGCTCCGCTGCCGTACCCGTGGCAAGAGCCCCAGACGAAGGAAGACGCCCCCATGGCGACCAAGACAATAATCGGCGAGAAGATCGGGATGACCCAGGTCTGGGACGACGAGAACCGCGTCGTGCCCGTGACCATGTTGCGGGTCGCCCCGGCCCGGATCGTTCAGGTCCGCACTCCCGAACGAGACGGCTACGGCGCCATCCAGGTGACCTGGGGTCACCGTGACCCCGCCAAGCTGACCAAGCCGCTCGCCGGCCACTACGAAACGGCGGGCGTCGAACCGGGCGTGCGCCTCGTCGAGTTCCGCCTCGATGACGTCTCCGAGTACGAGGTCGGCCAGGAGATCTCGGTGAGCAGCCTCGAAGAGGGTGAGCTCGTCGACGTGACAGCGGTCAGCAAGGGCAAGGGTTGGGCCGGCGTGATGAAGCGTCACAACTTCAAGGGCCAACCTGCTTCGCACGGCAACCACAAGAGCCATCGGAAGCCCGGTGCGATCGGTCAGTGCGCGACGCCGTCACGGGTGTTCCGCGGTACCCGCATGGCCGGCCAGATGGGTCACCAGAAGGTGACCGTGTTGAACCTGCAGGTCGTCAAGGCCGACGCCGATGCCGAGGTCCTGTTGATCAAGGGTGCCGTGCCCGGTCCCCGAGGTGGGGTCGTGGTGATCAGAGACGCCGTGAAGGGTGGCAAGTGATGGCACAGACGACACTCCGTGACGCCCAGGGCGCCGACCAGGGGACCGTCGAACTCGACGGATCCATCTTCGGGATCGAACCCAACGTGTCGGTCATGCATCAGGTGGTGACCGCCCAGCTCGCGGCGAAGCGAGCAGGAACCCAGTCCACCAAGACCCGCGCCGAGGTGCGGGGTGGTGGTGCCAAGCCCTGGCGGCAGAAGGGCACCGGCCGGGCCCGACAGGGTTCGATCCGTTCGCCGCAGTGGCGCGGCGGCGGTGTCGCTCTCGGTCCGAAGCCGCGTGACTACTCCCAGCGCACCCCAAAGAAGATGAAGCGCCTCGCCCTTCGATCTGCCCTCAGTGACCGTGCGGCGGACGACCGGGTCATCGTGGTGGACGGCTGGGGTTTCGACGGTCCCCGCACCAAGGACGCCAAGGCGGCACTCGCCGCTCTCGGCATCGAGGGCCGGGCACTCGTCGTCCTCGAGGACATGGCCGCCGCCGACTGGCTCAGCTTCCGGAACCTCCCCGACGTGCACGTCATCACCCCGGGCGAGCTCAACACCTACGACGTCCTGGTGTCGGACTACGTGGTGTTCACGTCGGCCACCCTTCCCCATACCGATTCCGACACGATCACGGAGGCCGCCCAGTGAAGGATCCCCGCAGTGTCATCATCCGGCCGGTCGTGAGCGAGAAGTCCTACGGCCTCATCGACGAGAACGTCTACACGTTCGTGGTCGCCAACGACGCCTCCAAGCCGGAGATACGCCAGGCCGTCGAAGCCATCTGGCGCAACGTCAAGGTCGCCAACGTCAACACGCTCAACCGTCGGGGCAAGACGCGCCGGTCGCGTCGCACCGGCGTGGTCACCAAGCTGCCCGACACCAAGCGGGCGATCGTCACCCTCACCGAGGGATCAGACGCCATCGAGATCTTCGCGGCCGGCTGAGAAGGAACGCGCCATGGCACTCCGAAAGAGAAAACCCACCAGCCCGGGCCGTCGATTCCAGACGGTCTCGGACTTCTCCGACATCACTCGGAGTCGTCCCGAGAAGTCGCTCCTGGGCCCGAAGCCACGAACCGGCGGACGCAACAACCACGGTCGCAAGACGTCACGCCACCGCGGCGGAGGTCACAAGCGGCAGTACCGCGTCATCGACTTCAAGAGGAACAAGGACGGCGTTCCGGCCAAGGTCGCAGCAATCGAGTACGACCCCAACCGCACCTGTCGCATCGCTCTGCTGCACTACCTCGACGGCGAGAAGCGGTACATCCTCGCCTCGAAGGACCTCAAGGTGGGCGACACCGTCCAGTCCGGACAGGGCGCCGACATCCGGACCGGCAACGCCCTGCCCCTCCGGTACATCCCCGTCGGTACCGTCGTCCACAACGTCGAACTCCAGGTCGGGGCGGGCGGGAAGATGGCCCGGTCCGCCGGCGCCTCGATCCAGCTCGTGGCCAAGGAGGGCAACTTCGCCACTCTTCGACTCCCGAGCACCGAGATGCGGCGGGTTCCGATCGACTGCCGGGGAACGATCGGTGAGGTCGGCAACGCCGAACACGAGCTCATCAAGATCGGGAAGGCCGGCCGCAACCGTTGGAAGGGGATCAGACCCCAGACCCGCGGTGTTGCCATGAACCCCGTCGACCACCCCCACGGTGGTGGCGAGGGCAAGACGTCCGGCGGTCGACACCCTGTGTCCCCGTGGGGCAAGCCCGAGTCCCGCACCCGCGACAAGACCAAGCCATCCCAGAAACTCATCGTCCGTCGTCGCCGCTCCCACGGTTCGCGCCGGTAGGTCCAGGAGAAGGAACGTATGCCTCGCAGCCTCAAGAAGGGCCCGTTCGTCGATGACCATCTGCTCAAGAAGGTCGACGCACTGAACGACGCCGGCAACAAGACCGTCATCAAGACGTGGTCCCGCCGCTCCACCATCATCCCCGACATGGTGGGCCACACCATCGCCGTCCACGACGGCCGCAAGCACGTGCCCGTCTACGTCACCGAATCGATGGTCGGTCACAAGCTCGGAGAATTCGCTCCCACCCGCACGTTCAAGTTCCACGCGGGCCAGGAACGGCCGGGGCGGCGCTGATGGCCCAGGGAGTGAAGACCAACGAGCGCCCCGGGACCCGCGCGTCGCTGCGCTATGCCGCGCTTCTCGGCCTACAAGGCGCGCGAGGTGCTCAACCTGATCAGAGGGCTTCCGGTCGCCGAGGCCCGTGCCATCCTGGTGCTCACCGAGCGCGGGGCTGCCGACCACATCCTCAAGCTGCTCGATTCAGCGGTCGCCAACGCCGTCAACAACGACGGAATCGGGGCTGACGAACTCTTCGTCTCCGCCTGCTTCGCCGACGAGGGACCGACCCTCAAGCGATTCCGCCCACGGGCTCGAGGGCGCGCCGGCCGGATCCGCAAGCGGACCACACACATCACCATCATCGTGAGTCGCCTGTCCTCATCGGACCTCGCGTCGCGACGTGAACGCGATGCCGCACGCGGCACCGCCAAGAGCCCCGCCGCATCCCGTGCCGCCCGGGTCGCCAAGTCCCGCCAGAAGTCGGGTCAGGGTGCTCCGGCCGACGAGCCGGCGGAGGATGCGACCGACGACGCGACCGACGACGCGACCGACGACGCCGCGACAGCCGAGACCGACGAGGCTGCAACCGACGCGACCGACGACGCCGCGACAGCCGAGACCGACGAGGCTGCAACCGACGCGACCGACGACGCCGCGACAGCCGAGACCGACGAGGCTGCAACCGACGCGACCGACGACGCCGCGACAGCCGAGACCGACGAGGCTGCAACCGACGCGACCGACACCGACACCGACACCGACACCGACACCGACACCGACACCGACAGCGCCGAGGACGACTCCGGCGAATCCGACGAGGATCCCGAGGGAGACAACTGATGGGTCAGAAAGTCAATCCCTACGGCTTCCGACTCGGCGTGACCACCGATTGGAAGTCACGCTGGTTCGCCAGCCGCCAGGAATACGTGGACAACGTCATCGAGGACTGGAAGATCCGCGACTTCCTCATGACCCAGCTACCCCACGCCGCCATCTCCCGCGTCGAGGTCGAGCGCACCAGGGACCGTCTTCGCGTTGACGTCCACACCGCCCGCCCGGGCATCGTCATCGGGCGCCGCGGCTCCGAGGCCGACCGGCTCCGGGCCGGTCTGACCGAGATCTCGGGCAACGCGAAGGTTCAGCTCAACATCCAGGAGATCAAGCAGCCCGAACTCGATGCGGCGCTCATCGCCCAGGGCGTGGCCGACCAGCTCGTGGGTCGCGTGGCGTTCCGTCGAGCCATGAAGAGAGCGGTCCAGAACGCGCAGAAGGCCGGCGCCAAGGGTATCCGCGTCCAGTGCTCGGGCCGGCTGGGTGGCGCCGAGATGAGCCGCACGGAGTGGTACCGGGAAGGCCAGGTGCCGCTGCACACTCTTCGAGCCGACATCGACTACGGCTTCCGCGAGGCACACACGACCTACGGGCGCATCGGCGTCAAGGTGTGGATCTACAAGGGCAACATCCTTCCCTACAAGCCGGTCTCCGACGACAAGGCCATCCGCGAGGCCGCGATGGCCGTGGGGGAGACCGCCGGCGAGGCCCGCGTCCCCCGGGTCGTGACCTCGACGGCGAAGCGTCGGGCCGACGCCGCAGTTCCCGTACCCGAAGAGGCGGTCGAAGCGGCCCCACTCGTGAAGGAAGCCGATCCGGATCTGGAGCGCCTCCTCGAGGAAGAGGAGCAGATCGAGCGGGCCACCCGCACCCAACACGAGACGCCTCATTTCCGCCCTGGAGACGCTGACTGATCATGTTGATGCCCAAGAAGGTCAAACACCGCAAGCATCACCGCGGTCGCCTCACCGGCGACACGAAGGGTGGCGCCGCGGTCAGCTTCGGTCAGTACGGAATCCAGGCGATCGAGCCAGGGTGGATCACCGCCCGACAGATCGAGGCCGCCCGTATCGCCATGACCCGCCACATCAAGCGCGGCGGCAAGGTCTGGATCAACATCTTCCCCGACAAGCCCGTCACCAAGAAGCCGGCGGAGACCCGGATGGGTTCGGGCAAGGGCAACCCCGAGTTGTGGGTCGCTCCGGTGAAGCCCGGCCGGGTCCTCTTCGAGCTCTCGTACCCCGAGGAGGACGTCGCCCGTGAGGCGATGTCGCGGGCCATCCAGAAGCTCCCCATCAAGGCCAAGATCATCAAGCGTGAGGAGGGGTTCTGATGGCCAAGTTCAGCGCCCGCGACATGGGTGACGTCGAGCTCATCTCCGAGTTGGCGACCCGCCGCCAGAAGCTCTTCGATCTGCGCTTCAAGCTGGCGACCGGCTCGCTCGAGGACACGACGCGACTCGCCCAGGAGAAACAGGCGATCGCTCGGATCCTCACCGAACTGCGTGAACGCGAAATCGCCGCGGCCGAGGTCGCGCGATCCGGCTCCGAGATGGAGGCATCACACTGATGGCCGACGACACCACCACAACAGAGCGGAAGGCCCGCAAGGTCCGTGAGGGCCTCGTGACCTCCAGTTCGATGGATCGAACCGCGATCGTGACCGTGACCGAGCGTGTCCGACACCGTCGCTATTCGAAGACGCTGCTTCGTGACACCAAGCTCTACGTCCACGACGAGGACAACGATCTCAACGTGGGAGACCGCGTCCGCGTGGCCGAGACGCGCCCGATGTCCAAGCTGAAGCGCTGGCGGATCCTGGAAGTCCTGGAGCGTGCCAGATGATCCAACAGGAATCGCGCCTCCGTGTCGCCGACAACTCCGGCGCCCGCGAGGTTCTCTGCATCAAGGTTCTGGGAGGCTCCCGCCGTCGCTACGCGTCCATCGGTGACGTGTTCATCGCGACGGTGAAGGACGCCCTCCCCGGAGCGGCGGTCAAGAAGGGCGAGGTCGTCCGCTGCGTCGTCGTTCGGGTCAAGAAGGAGAAGCGTCGTCCCGACGGTTCCTACATCCGCTTCGACGAGAACGCCGCCGTGCTCATCAACGACGCTCGTCAGCCCCGGGGGACCAGGATCTTCGGCCCCGTGGGCCGTGAGTTGCGTGACAAGAAGTTCATGCGGATCGTCTCCCTCGCCCCGGAGGTGTTGTGATGAAGATCAAGGCCGGCGACCGCGTGGTCGTGCTCAGTGGCAAGGACAAGGGAACCCGCGCCGAGGTCATCGTCGCCCTTCCCGTCGACCGCAAGGTCATCGTGGAGGGGGTGAACGTCGTGAAGCGCCACACCAAACCGACCAAGGCCATGGACCAGGGCGGCATCAACGAGAAGGAGATGCCGATCGACGTGTCCAACGTGGCGATCATCAGCCCCGGAGACGATCGCCCGACCCGGGTGGCCTATCGCCTCGACGCCGACGGCACGAAGACCCGCATCTGCCGGAGAACGGGAGTGGAGTTGCCATGAGCACCACCGTCATCCCGCGCCTCAAGGCGCGCTACGAGTCGGAGATCCGTGATCAGCTCAAGGCCGACCTCGGCCTGGACAACGTCATGGAGGTTCCCGCTCTGGAGAAGATCGTCATCAACGTCGGTTGCGGCGCGGCGGTCGAGCAGAAGCAACTCATCGACAAGGTGGTCCAGGACCTCACCATCATTGCCGGACAGAAGCCGGTGGTCACCCGGGCGACGAAGTCCATCGCCGGATTCAAGCTCCGTGAGGGCAACCCCGTCGGGGTGAAGGTGACCCTCCGCGGCGACCGGATGTGGGAGTTCCTCGATCGGCTCATCACTCTCGCCATTCCCCGCATCCGTGACTTCCGCGGACTCAACCCCCGTTCGTTCGACGGCCAGGGCAACTACACCTTCGGCGTCACCGAGCAGCTCATCTTTCCCGAGATCGACTACGACAAGGTCGACGAGCCCAGAGGGATGGACATCACCATCGTCACCACCGCACGTGACAACGCCGAGGGCACGGCGCTCCTCGACGCATTCTCGTTCCCGTTCCGACGTGAAGGACAGTAGGCCATGGCCAAGAAAGCGCTGATCAACAAACAGCAGCAGAAGCCCAAGTACACCGTTCGCGGCTACACCCGATGCCAGCGGTGTGGGCGTCCGAGGTCGGTGTTCCGCAAGTTCGGCCTGTGCCGGATCTGCTTCAGGGAACTCGCTCACGCCGGGGAACTCCCCGGCGTGACGAAGGCGAGCTGGTGAGGAGAGGTTGACCACATGACAATGACCGATCCCATCGCCGACATGCTCACCCGCATCCGCAACGCCAACGTCGCCATGCACGACGACGTGGCCATGCCGTCCTCGAAGCAGAAGGAGGCGCTGGCCGCCCTGCTGCAGTCCGAGGGGTACATCGGGGCCTTCGAAGTGGAGGACCCGTCCGATCGACCCGAGAAGGTCCTTCGCATCCAGATGAAGTACTCGCCCGAGCGCGAGCGCGTCATCTCGGGGCTCAAGCGGGTCTCGAAGCCGGGCCTCCGCGTCTACTCCAAGTCCGATGAGGTTCCGAGGGTCCTGGGTGGCCTCGGGATCTCCGTCCTGTCGACCTCGCAGGGACTCATGACCGACCGGGAGGCGCGCAAGCGCCGGGTCGGCGGCGAGATCCTGTGCCAGGTCTGGTGAGGAGCTGACATGTCCCGAATCGGAAACGCGCCGGTCCCCATCCCCCCCGGTGTCTCCGTCGACATCTCCGGCGGTGTCGTCAAGGTGAGCGGACCCAAGGGCGAACTCAGCCAGGACGTTCCCGCCGTCCTCTCGCTGTCCCAGGAGGGCGAGGATGTCGTGGTGTCGCGTATCGACGACGAGCGCGAGAGCCGCTCGTTGCACGGAATGTTCCGTTCGCTCATCAACAACATGGTCATCGGCGTGTCCGAGGGCTTCACCAAGGAGCTCGACATCGTCGGCGTCGGGTACAGGGCTGCCGTGAAGGGCTCGAACGCGCTCGACCTCCAGCTCGGATACTCGCACCCCGTCGAGGTGGTGGCTCCCGAGGGAATCGAGTTCGTGGTGCCGCTGCCGACCCGCATCGAGGTCCGTGGAATCGACAAGCAGATGGTCGGCCAGGTGGCTGCGGACATCCGCGCCCTCCGCAAGCCCGAGCCCTACAAGGGCAAGGGTGTGAGGTACGTCGACGAACGCGTCCGCCGCAAGGCCGGAAAGGCTGGCAAGTGATGAGTGATACATCGCGTTACACCCGCCAGGCGCGGCTCCGCCGACACCACCGGGTCCGCAAGAACGTCGAAGGGACACCGGGGCGTCCACGCCTCGCGGTGTTCCGCTCGAATCGCCACATCGTGGCCCAGGTCATCGACGACACCTCCGGTCGGACACTGGCTGCTGCGTCGTCACACGAGGCCGCGCTCCGCGCCGGTTCGTCGAATCTCGGCGGTGCCGCGAAGGTCGGAGCGCTCGTCGCGGAGAGAGCCACGGCGGCCGGCGTATCGAAGGTCGTCTTCGATCGGGGTGGCTACCGATACCACGGCCGCGTCGCCGCTCTGGCCGACGCCGCCCGAGAAGCTGGATTGGAGTTCTGATGGCCCCCAACAACGAGAGCGACCTGCAACTACGTGACTCGCAGGTCATCAACATCAACAGGGTGGCGAAGGTCGTCAAAGGTGGGCGGCGGTTCTCCTTCACCGCGCTCGTGGTCATCGGCGACGGTGCCGGCCGTGTCGGGCTGGGTTACGGCAAGGCCAAGGAGGTGCCCCTCGCCATCCAGAAGGGCACCGAGGAGGCGCGGAAGAACCTGTTCTCCGTTCCCCTGGCCGGCTCGACCATCATCCACCCCATCGTCGGTGTCCTGGGCGCCGGACGGGTGCTGCTCCGTCCCGCCGCACCGGGTACCGGCGTCATCGCCGGTGGCGCGGCTCGTCAGATCCTCGAGGAGGCGGGAATCCACGACGTGCTCTGCAAGTCGCTGGGCTCCTCCAACTACATCAACGTCGCCCGGGCGACGATCAACGGCCTTCAGAGCCTCAAGCGGCCCGACGAGATCGCCCGCCTCCGAGGACTCGACGCGGATGAGTTCGTCCCCAAGGGTCTGCTCGAGGCGTACCGTCGCTCCGAACGGGGCCCCGAACCCGAACCCTTCGAGGTGAAGTGATGGCCACCCAGTTGAAGGTCACCCAGGTCCGCTCGGCCATCGGGTCGAAGCCCAAGCATCGGGGAACTCTGCGCGCTCTGGGGCTGGGACGGATCGGCAAGAGCAACGTGCTGGCGGACACCCCATCGGCCCGCGGACAGATCGCCAAGGTTCCCCATCTCGTGACCGTCGAGGAAGAGGAAGTCTGATGAAGGTCCACGATCTCAAGCCCGCTCCCGGTTCGACCAAGCGCGCCAAGCGCGTCGGTCGAGGCATCGGAGGCAAGGGTGGCAAGACTGCCGGGCGCGGCACCAAGGGCCAGAAGGCCCGCAGCAAGGTCCCCGTGAGCTTCGAGGGCGGTCAGCTGCCGATGAGCATGCGGGTGCCGAAGCTGAAGGGCTTCAACAACCCCTTCCGAGTCGAATACCAGGCCGTGAACCTCGACACCATCGAGGCGAGCGACCTCGACGAGGTCACCCCTGAGGCCCTCCTGGCGAAGGGACTGGTCTCCAAGGGTGCGCTGGTCAAGATCCTCGGTCGAGGCGAACTGACCCGCACGGTGGCGGTCTCGGCCCACGCCTTCTCCGCGTCGGCCACCCAAGCGATCACCGCGGCGGGAGGATCGGTTACGGTTCTCCCCAAGCCGTTCGGAGTTCGTCCCGCATTCCACGGCAGCGCTCACACCAACCGCTGATACCCGCGTCCCGCGACGTTTCACCGATCTCTTTCGCCAGGAGCCTCCAACGTGTTGTCGTCGATGAAGAATCTGTTCAGGGTCCCCGACCTCCGCAACAAGGTTCTGTTCACCATCGCGATGCTGGCGGTCTACCGCTTCGGAGCGCACATTCCGGCGCCGGGCATCGATCAGAACGCCGTGGCGGCCATCAAGGAGGAGGCCCGGGGCGGAGGCGTTCTCAGCTTCCTCCAGTTGTTCAGCGGCGGTGCCCTGAGCCAGTTCGCCATCTTCGCGCTCGGGATCATGCCCTACATCACCGCGTCGATCATCCTGCAGATCCTCACCGTGGTGATCCCCAAGCTCCAGCAGTGGCAGGAACAGGGCGCAGTGGGCCAGCGGAAGATCACCCAGTGGACCCGCTACGTGACCGTGGCGATCGCCCTGCTCCAGTCGACGGGCCTCGTGTTCCTGTTCCACAACGGCGGAGGGGGGCTCACCACCAATCCCAACATCGACCTGGTCCCCAACTTCGGTCTGATGCGGGTGCTGCTGATCGTGCTGACCCTGACCGCCGGCACGGCGCTGTTGATGTGGATCGGTGAATCCATCACCAACCGAGGCATCGGCAACGGTATGTCACTGCTCATCTTCGGTTCGGTCGTGTCAGTGCTTCCGTCCACCGGCGTCCGGGTGAAGGCCGAGGCGGGTTGGGGAGCGCTGGCGCTCGTCATCGTCATGGCGATGATCATCATCGTGGCGGTCGTCTTCGTCGAGCAGGGGCAGCGGCGGATCCCCGTCCAGTTCGCCAAGCGCGTGGTGGGACGTCGGATGTACGGAGGACAGAACAGCTACATCCCGCTGAAGGTGAACCAGTCCGGCGTGATCCCGATCATCTTCGCGAGCGCGGTGTTGAACCTCCCGGTGCTCCTGGCGCAGGTGCTGCCGGCCGACGGTTGGGGAGCCAGCGTCAGCAGCTTCATCGATGACGTCTTCCGCAACCCGAACCACCCCTTGTACCTGTTCGTCTACGCGGTGTTGATCATCGCGTTCGCGTACTTCTACACCGCGATCGCGTTCGACCCGGTTCAACAGGCGGACAACCTCCGAAAGCAGGGCGGCTTCATTCCCGGAATCCGCCCCGGCCAGCAGACCGAGCGCTACCTGGCGAAGGTCCTCAGCCGGATCACCCTTCCCGGTGCGCTCTTCATCGCCGTGCTCGCCCTGCTGCCGGCGATCCTCCTGCAGTGGCTGGTCAACGACGAGACCGGCCGCATCGGGAACAGCCTCGGTGGCATTTCGATGCTGATCGCCGTCGGGGTCGTCCTCGAGACGATCAAACAGATCGACGGCCAGCTCATGATGCGCAACTACGAGGGATTCCTCGAGTCCAAGTAGGCCGGCCGGTCATCGGCGGTCTGTTCTCTCGTCTGTCGCATTTGCGCAACCTCGACGAAACCTGCTGACATCCTCCGATGGTACGTGGCCCACGGTTGATCATCTTCGGACGCCAGGGGGCCGGGAAAGGCACCCAGTCGAAGCTTCTCGCCGAGCGGTTCTCGATTCCCCACATCAGCACCGGCGACATGTTGCGAGCGTCGGCCGCGTCGGGGTCTGACTTCGGCCGGTCGGTGAAGGAGACCATGGACCTGGGACGTCTCGTCTCGGATGAACTGATGGAGGGCGTCGTGGCGGAGCGCCTGGCCCACTCCGACGCGCAGAAGGGCTTCCTGCTCGACGGGTATCCCCGCACGCCGGCGCAGGCCGACTTCCTCCAGGATCTCCTCGCCCCCGAGGGGATCGATCTGGCCATCAACCTCGACGTTCCCGAGGAGGTCGTCGTCGACCGCATCACTCGACGACGAGTCTGTGTCGACTGCGGAAACATCTACTCGGTCGGCGAACCCAGCGCCGATTCGGGCGTCTGCGAGAACTGCGGGGAAGAGGTGGTCCAGCGCGACGATGACACCGAGGAGTCGGTCCGTCGGCGCCTCGCCACCTACGCCGAGCAGACCGAACCGCTGTTGAGCTGGTTCGACGCCAGGGGCAAGCTCCGCACCGTCGACGGCGAGGGCGACCCCGACGTCGTGGCGGGACGCGTTCTCGGTGCCCTCGACGTCGCCACCTGAGTTCCTCGTCGTGGGACAAGGGGCACCATTTGGCCCAGGGCACGTTCCTTCGTTACACTTTCCCGCTGGCCTGCGGCCGCTGCATTCACCGCCCGCGACCGCTGCTGCTCATCGAACGGGAAATCCCAGGAGGGTGTCGCCCTGCCAAAGCCGAAGGAAGACGCAATCGTCCTCGAGGGGACGGTCATCGAGCCACTGCCCAACGCCATGTTCCGGGTGGAACTCGAGAACGGCCACAACGTGTTGGCCCACATCTCCGGGAAGATGCGGATGCACTACATCCGCATTCTGCCGGGCGACAAGGTCCAGGTGGAGCTCACGCCCTACGACCTGACCCGCGGTCGTATCACCTACCGATACAAGTAGTCCTCCCACCCGAGCCCACGGGCCCGGTCCCCCCACATCGTCATCCTGACGATCCAGAAGGTCAGTCATGAAAGTACGTCCCAGCGTGAAGAAGATCTGCGAGAACTGCAAGGTCATCCGGCGTCACGGCCGGGTTCAGGTGATCTGCGAGAACCCTCGACACAAGCAGCGCCAGGGCTGAGAAAGGTCATTTCGAATCATGGCAAGAATCTCCGGTGTCGACATCCCACGCGAAAAGCGGCTCGTCATCTCCCTGACGTACATCTACGGCGTGGGTGACACTCGCGCTTCGGAGATCTGCGCGGCCACAGAGATCGACGAGTCGACTCGGGTCCGCGACCTCACCGACACCGAGGTCAACAAGCTCCGGGCGTTCATCGAGGAGAACCTCAAGGTCGAGGGCGACCTTCGACGGGACGTCAGCCAGAACATCAAGCGCAAGATGGAGATCGGCTGCTACCAGGGCCTGCGTCATCGGCGCGGGCTGCCCGTCAGGGGCCAGCGCACACACACCAACGCTCGTACCCGCAAGGGTCCCAAGAAGACCGTTGCCGGAAAGAAGAAGGTCCGCAAGTAATGGCCAAACCACCAGCGGGCGGTCGTCGCCCTCGTCGCAAGGAACGCAAGAACGTCACCCACGGTGTCGTTCACATCAAGAGTTCGTTCAACAACACGATCGTCTCGATCACCGATCAGGAGGGAAACGTCATCTCCTGGTCGTCCGCCGGCAACGTCGGATACAAGGGCTCACGGAAGTCGACCCCGTTCGCCGCTCAGCTGGCAGCCGAGCAGGCGGCTCGCAGGGCCATGGAACACGGCGTCCGCAAGGTCGACGTGGTCGTCAAGGGACCGGGGTCCGGGCGCGAGACAGCGATCCGATCGATCCAGAACGTCGGCATCGAAGTGACCGGAATCAAGGACGTCACACCCGTGCCGCACAACGGCTGCCGCCAGCCCAAGCGCCGGAGGAACTGACGACATGTCTCGCTACACCGGACCCAAGGCGCGGGTGTCGCGCCGCCTGGGAACCAACATCTGGGGAACCAAGGGCGAGAACATCGCCATGGAGAAGCGCCCCTACCCTCCCGGCGAACACGGGCGGACCCGCCGGCGGGGCAATGCCAGCGAGTACCTCATGCAGCTGCAGGAGAAGCAGAAGGCCCGTTTCACCTACGGGATCGGCGAGCGCCAGTTCCGGACGCTCTATGCCGAGGCTTCGCGCCGCGCCGGCGTCACCGGTGAGAACCTGCTGACGTACTGCGAGCTGCGCCTCGACAACGTCGTCTACCGCGCCGGATGGGGTTCGAGCCGACCCCAGGCCCGTCAGCTCGTCAATCACGGACACGTCGACGTCAACGGTCGCCGGGTGGACATCCCCAGCTACCGTCTGCGACGGGGCGATGTGGTCCGACTTCGCGACAAGGCCCGTTCGATGGTCGTCGTCCAGTGGAACATGGACGTCCTCGACCGCAGTGCGCCGGCCTGGCTCGAGACATCCGACGGGGGCCAGGAGGTCACCGTGCGCGACCTTCCCCTCCGGGAGCAGATCGACACGCCGGTTCGCGAGCAGCTCATCGTCGAGCTGTATTCCAAGTAGTAGCTGTACTCCAAGAACTGCAGGTGGCCCCCGGCCGCCGCGCCCCATCGACACGACGACCATCACCCCGAGGTAGCGACATCATGCTGGTCATTCAACGACCATCCGTCGAAGCAATCGACGAAGAGGAGAACAATCGCCAGCGCTTCTCGATCGGCGCGCTCGAACCCGGTTTCGGCCACACCATCGGGAACTCGCTGCGGCGGACCCTCCTGTCGTCGATCCCCGGAGCTGCGATCACGCAGGTCCGCTTCGATGACGCCCTGCACGAGTTCGACACGATCTCGGGCGTGACCGAGGATGTCACCGACATCATCCTGAACCTCAAGGACGTGGTCGTGATCGGCCACAGCGACGAGCCGGTCAACCTGCGCATCGACGTGAGCGGTCCCGCCGAGGTCACCGCGGCCGACATCACGGCCTCGTCCGATGTCGAGATCCTCAACGGGGAACTCCACATAGCGTCGCTGAACGGCAAGGGACGGCTCGCGGCCGACCTGACGGTGGAACGTGGTCGGGGGTACCTCGCTGCGGACTCCACCAGGGGTTCGGGCACCATCGGCGTCATCCCCGTCGACGCCATCTTCTCGCCGGTTCGCCGGGTCTCGTTCAGTGTCGAGGCCACCCGGGTCGAGCAGTCGACGAACTACGACCGACTGATCCTCGAGATCGAGACCGACGGATCCATGACCCCACGCGATGCGCTGTCCTCGGCCGGTGCGACGCTCCGGGCGCTCGTGCAACTCGTCGAGGAGATGAGCGACGAACCCCAGGGTCTCGAGCTCGGCGAGGTGGGTACACCGGCGACGGCGTCCCCCGATCTCGAGTTGGCGATCGAGGATCTCGACCTGTCCGAGCGTCCGCGCAACTGCCTCAAGCGGGCCCAGGTCAACACGGTCGGCGAGCTGCTGACGAAGAGCGAGGACGACCTTCTGGCCATCACGAACTTCGGCCAGAAGTCCCTCGACGAGGTCATCGAGAAGCTCGATGAGCGCGGCCTTTCGCTGCGGGGACGGAGCTGATCGATCATGCCGGCACGACCGACAAGGGGACGCCGCCTCGGCGGTAGTGCGTCCCATCAACGGCTGATGATGGCCAACCTCGTGGCGTCGCTCGTCGCGGCCGAGGGAATCGAGACCACCGAAGCGAAGGCCAAGGCCTTGCGCCCCGTGGCCGAGAAGATCATCACCAAGGCCCGCAAGGGCGGGCTCCACAACCACCGCCAGATCATCGCGTTCCTGGGTGATCAGGAGATCGCCGCGAAGCTGATGGACGACGTGGGACCCCGCTACGCCGATCGGCCGGGTGGCTACACGCGAATCCTCAAGCTGGGCCCGCGTCAGGGTGACAACGCGCCGATGGCGCGTATCGAATTGGTGTGATCCCCGCAGTCCGGATTCGGCTGACCGTCGGCTACGACGGCACCGACTTCTCGGGCTTCGCGGTGAATCCCGGTGTCCGCACGGTGGGGGGAACCCTCCAGGACGCCCTGTCGACGGTTCTCGACGAACGCGTCGAGGTGACGTGCGCGGGGCGGACCGACCGTGGCGTCCACGCCTGGGGCCAGGTCGTCACGTTCGACACGAGGTCGCCCAGGCTCGATCCCGGCCGGCTGCTGCGCTCCCTCCGCTCGATGTGCGGACCCGAGATCGTCGTCCGGGACCTCTCGATCGTTCCGGGCACCTTCGACGCCCGGTTCTCCGCCCAGTGGCGCCTGTACCGGTACTCGGTGCTCAACGCGGAACAAGCGTCCCCTGACCTGGCCCGCTACGTGTGGACGGTTCCCGGGGAGCTGTCGCTCGCGGCTCTCGTCCAGGGGGCGACCGCGGTGGTGGGCCGACACGACTTCAGCTCCTTCTGTCGCCGCCCCCCGGTGCCCCCCGGCGGAGCACCTGTCTCGCTCGACCGCACCGTCATCGATGCCGAGTGGCAGGAATCGACGACGGCCGGAGGTCTGCGTCGGCTCGACTTCGAGATCCGTGCCGGAGCGTTCTGCCACCAGATGGTTCGCAGCATCGTGGGGCTTCTCGTCGACGTGGGTCGCGGCAGGCGTAGGGCATCGCAGGTGATCGACGCGTTCGGCGCCCGCGATCGCAGCTCGGTGCCATCGCCGGCACCTCCGTCGGGGCTGTGTCTGTGGGACGTGGGATACGAACGCAGCGACGACTTGGCAGGATCCGAGCGGTGGTTGTAGCGTGACCCCTCGCGTCAGGCGCCGTGCTGCGCCGTCGCGGCGTCGCCTCATGACCGACTGCCCCACACGAACAACGCACGAGAAGGTCCTCCGGTGGCCACGTACACACCCAAGACATCCGAGATCGAACGCGAATGGCATGTCGTCGACGCCGAGGGCATGGTCCTCGGTCGGCTCGCGACCGAGGTCGCCCGCCTCCTCCGCGGCAAGCACAAGCCGATCTTCACGCCCCATCTCGACGTGGGTGATCACGTGATCATCGTCAACGCCGACAAGGTCGTACTCACCCGTGGCAAGGCCGAGACGAAGTTGGTGTACCACCACACCGGCTATCCCGGTGGCATTCGGTCGACCACCTATGCCGACCGACTCGCCAAGGCTCCCGAAGACGCCGTTCGCCGCACCGTGCGCGGCATGCTGCCGAAGAACCGTCTCGGCCGGCAGATGCTCAGGAAGCTGAAGGTGTACGCCGGGCCAACCCATCCCCACACCGCACAGAAGCCGAAGGTCCTGACCGTCGAGCGCGCCCGCGCCCGAGCCTGAGTCCCGGAGACACGCCAAGATGACCAAGCCCCTCATCCAGACGACCGGTCGCCGCAAGCGTTCCGTGGCGCGAGTCCGCGTCCGGCCCGGCTCCGGAACCATCACCGTCAACAAGCGTCCGCTCGACGACTACTTCCCCTCCAGCATGCACCGGATGCTCCTCTCGGAGCCGCTCAAGGTCGCCGAGGTCGACGATGCCTACGACATCGATGCAACCATCCACGGTGGTGGCATCTCCGGCCAGGCCGGCGCCCTGCGTCTGGGCATCGCCCGGGCCCTGATCGCGATCGACGAAGAGCTCCGTCCGGCTCAGAAGAAGGCCGGATTCCTCACGCGCGACAGCCGCGAGAAGGAATCGAAGAAGTACGGCCTCAAGAAGGCCCGCAAAGCTCCTCAGTACTCCAAGCGCTGAGCGGTCTCCCGTGCGCTTCGGAACCGATGGCGTCCGGGGCGTCGCGAATCGGGATGTCACCCCCGAGCTCGCCCTTGCCGTCGGCAGGGCTGCGGCGCTACGACTCGGTGGCCCGACTCTGCTCATCGGGCGGGATACCCGACGGTCCGGTCCGATGATCGAGGCCGCGGTGGCGGCCGGTGCCGCCTCGTGCGGAGTCGACGTGGTGACTCTCGGCGTGATCCCCACGCCCGGGGTCGCCTACCTGTCCGACGAGCTGGGCGCGCCCGCCGCGATGATCTCCGCTTCGCACAACCCCTTCGGCGACAACGGCATCAAGCTGTTCGCCCGTGGCGGCTCGAAGCTCGATGACGACCTCCAGAACGAGGTCGAAGCGACGTTGCTGGCCATCTCGCGGGGAGAACTCGACCTCGACATGCCGGTCGATGGGGCCGTCGGTTCGGTCGAACCCGATCCCTCGCTCATCAGCCGATATCGATCGCACCTGGCCGCCGTGCTCGACGGCCGCCGGCTCGATGGCCTCGAGGTCGTGCTCGACTGCGCCCACGGAGCGGCCAGTGGCCTGGCTGCGGACATCTTCGAGTCGTCGGGTGCCGCCGTCGAGGCCATCTGCGTCGAGCCCGACGGGATCAACATCAACGAGGGGTGCGGCTCGACCCACATGGGTGCCCTGGCCGACGCCGTGACGTCCCGCGGCGCCGACGTGGGATTCGCCTACGACGGCGATGCCGACCGGGTGCTGGCAGTGGATCGCCGGGGGCGGGTCATCGACGGTGACCAACTGATGGCCATCTGCGCCATCGACATGTCGGGGCGCGGCACTCTCGAACAGGGGACCGTCGTGGTGACGGTGATGACCAACCTCGGTTTTCGGCAGGGCATGGAGCGGGCCGGTGTGAAGGTGGTCGAGACCAACGTCGGCGACCGCCATGTTCTCGCGGCTCTCGACGCCGGTGGGCTCAGCCTCGGCGGAGAGCAGTCGGGCCACCTCGTCTTCCGGGACCACGCGACGACGGGGGACGGCATTCTGGCCTCGTTGCTCGTGTCGGACCTGCTCGTGCGCAGCGGCACTCCGATCGATCTCCTCGCCGATGGCGCGATGACGAGGCTCCCGCAGCTGCTCGTCAACGTGGGAGTCGACTCCCCGATGCCCGACGTGGCCGATCGCCTGGCCGAGGTGCTCGACGTCGAGCGTCGTGCTCTCGGCGACAGCGGCCGGATTCTGGTCCGCCCGAGCGGCACCGAGCCGGTCGTTCGGGTGATGGTCGAGGCGCCCGATGACGCGGCGGCTGCGGCGGTCGCTTCTCGTTTGTGCGAGGCGGTCAATACACTTCGATAGGTCGGACACCCGTCCGACGATGTGATGGGAGTACCGGAGATGTGCGGGATCATTGCGATCGTTCGCAGGACAATCGACGTCGATCCCCTCTCGGCGGAGTCGGTGGTCGCTCCTCTCGACGCGGCGCGGGCCGAACTCCGGTCGATCGACGCTGATGCATCGCTCACCGCCCGGCTGAACGCGGCCTCGTCCTCGCTGGAGGCCTCCGACGGCGCGCTCCGGACCATGGCCGGGGTCCTGGCGCTCCACGGTGACCCCCTGCTCGTCGCCCGGGTCGCGGAGCGCATCGCCGAATGCTCCGACGCCGTCGCCCGCACCGAGGAATCGCTCGACGGTGGACACATCGACACGACCCCTGCGGAGCTCGAGGCGCTCAATGCGGCTCTGATCCGCCTCAAGGACGCCGTGTGGGCGATCGAGCACGACAGGCTCCGCGTTCCTGTCGGCATCGCCGAGCTCGGGGGCTCCGACGCCACACCTTCGGGCATCGGCGCGCTGTTCAGTGTCCACCAGGCTCTCTCTGCGCTCGACCGGTTGGAGGTACGGGGTCGCGATTCCGCGGGCATCGAGATCATCGTCTCGGGTCACGGCCTCGACCTGGACGCGTCGATGCTCGACGGCCGATCCGACCCCACGTTCTCCGCCCGGTCGGTTCGTGTCGCCCACGACAACCTCGTCTTCGTCTACAAGGCCGCGTTCGAGATCGGTGAACTGGGTGACAACACCGCCGAGCTCCGTCGTCAGATCAGAGATGACGAACTCCTGGCAGCCGCGCTCGTGGCACCGACCGCCAGGGCGGTCGTCCTCGGCCACACCCGATGGGCGTCGGTCGGGATCATCTCCGAACCCAACGCCCATCCCCAGAGCTCCGAGGAGTCCGGTCGCGAGACCCCCCATCTCGTCACCGCGGTTCTGAACGGCGACGTCGACAACCATTCGGACCTGGTGTCGATCGAGAACCTGGTCATCCCCGACGGGATCACGACCGACGCGAAGGTGATTCCCGCCCTCATGGCACGGCACCTCGATTCCGGTGGGTCCACCGCCGAGGCGTTCCGCGAGACCGTCGCAGCCCTCGAGGGTTCCGTGGCGATCGCAGCCCATTCGATGGCGGATCCGTCGACCCTGATGCTGGCCCTACGAGGCAGCGGGCAGGCGTTGTACGTCGGTCTCGCCGCCGATGCGTTCATCGTGGCATCGGAGCCCTACGGGGTGGTGGAGGAGACGTCGACGTACCTGCGGATGGACGGGGAGACGCCGTCGAACTCCGACAACGAATCGGCCAGCCGTGGCCAGATCTTCGAGCTTCGAGCCGACGGGGCGGGTGACCTGAGCGGTGTGACCCGCTGGAGCTACGACGGCACCGAACTCCCCGTGTCCGACGACGAGGTGGTCACGGCACAGATCACCACCAGGGACATCGACCGGGGCGACTACCCGCATTTCCTGCTCAAGGAGATCTCCGACTCTCCCGGATCGTTCCGCAAGACGCTGCGGGGCAAACTCGTCGACGGACCGTCCGGATCGATGGCCGTCAACGTCGGCCCCGAGACGCTCCCCGACGTCATCGCCTCCCGCCTCAGCGCGGGCGAGATCACCAGGATCATGGTGATCGGTCAGGGCACCGCAGCGGTCGCCGGGCAATCCCTCGCGTTGTTGTTGGGCGACCTCGTCGCCGATACGAACATCGCCGTCGAGGCCGTCCCCGCCACCGAGCTGTCGGGCTTCCGGTTGCGAGCCGACATGTCCGACACGCTGGTCATCGCCATCAGCCAGTCCGGTACGACGACCGACACCAACAGGACCGTCGATCTGATCCGCTCGCGGGGCACCGCGGTCATCGCGATCGTGAATCGGCGCAACAGTGATCTGTGCGACAAGTCCGACGGTGTGTTGTACACCTCGGACGGCCGCGACGTGGAGATGAGCGTCGCGTCGACCAAGGCGTTCTACGCGCAGATCGCCGCGGGGGTCGTGCTCGCCCATGCCATCGCTGATCGCATCGCAGGAGCTCGGCAGAGCGATGATCCACGATCCCAGGAGCTGCTCGTCGCACTGGGAGAGCTCCCGGACCGAATGCGGGACACCCTGTCGCGGCGGGAGGCGATTGCGGCGGCGGCCCAACGGTTCTGCCCCTCCCGGCGGTACTGGGCGATCGTCGGCAACGGTCCGAACCAGATCGCGGCGCGGGAGTTGCGGATCAAGCTCTCGGAGCTCTGCTACAAGTCGATCGCGTGCGATGCCACCGAGGACAAGAAGCACATCGACCTGTCCTCGGAGCCGCTGATCCTGGTGTGCGCCGCGGGCCTGGTCGGCTCGACCGCCGACGATGTCGGCAAGGAGGTGGCGATCTTCCGTGCGCACAAGGCGGCACCGATCGTGATCGCCACGGACGGTGCCTCCTCGTTCTCCTCGGCGCTGTCGGTGCTGTCGGTGCCTCCCACACATCCTCAGCTGGCGTTCGTGCTCTCGGCCATGGTGGGCCACCTGTTCGGCTACGAGGCCGCACTGGCCATCGATGCCCAGGCTCGGCCGCTGCGTGAGATCCGTGCCGCCATCGAGGAGGCGGGCCGAACGATGAACCTGCCCGATTCCCGGCGCGACTCGCGCGAACTGCTGGGGTCGCTGGCCCTACGTTTCGTGGCGCCGAGCGACTCGTTCCTGGCGGGACTCAGGGCGGGCGACTACGACGGCCATCTCGAAGCGGGCACCGCCGTGCGGGTGTCGTCCCTGCTCCGGTATGCACTCGGTGTCAGCGCTCTCGATTCGTATCAGATCGAATTCGGCAAGATCGGCACCCCCGGTGTCGTGCTGGACGACCTCGACCTCCGCCCTCACGGCGTCGATCGAACAGCTCACCCGGCCCGTCGACGCCATCAAACACCAGGCGAAGACGGTGCACGGTCGGGATCTCCCGGAGCGACGAGTCGCTGCTGTTGGTGCCGTTGGTCCAGGCCACACTCGACGCGGGGGCGCCCAGGGACAGGTTGGCCTATTCGACGCTCCGTTCGTTGGCCGATCTCGACCCGGCGATCGAGGAGGTCGCCGGCTACACCCGCTACAGGGTGGAGGACTGCACACCTGACGACGGATCGGCCGTGGTGATCGACCGCGGGGGCATCGCCCTCGGGCTGGAATCGCGGACCGACCGGGATGCACGTCTGCGGGGAACGAAGCACCTGGTGGCCCGGGAGCGGGAGCTCATGGTGGCCCGTGGGCGCAAGGACGGTCGCATGGTGCTGATCGTCCCCGAGATCAAGGACCAGCAGACCACCGGTCTCACCCTGCTGCACCTGCGCCTCACCGACCGGCTTCCAACGGCCACGATGCGGGGGGTGCTCCAGGGCTACCGGCGCCGGTACCAGGCATTGCGCGATGCCGTCACCGAGACCGAGGATCACTTCCGCGACGAACTGCTCGCCGACCAGGACGTCGGGGAGATGCTGTGCCTACCGATCCTGGAGCTGGCCGAGCGGTGGCGGAGCTGACCCACCGGGCCGTGGGAATCGATCTGGCTCCCGTGGACCGGATCCGACGGGCCATCGACGAGACGCCGGGGTTCGCCGAGCGTTGCTTCACGCCGTCGGAGCGGGAGGTCTGCGAGGCCCGTCGCGATCCTGCGGAGTGTTTCGCCGCCAGGTGGGCCGCCAAGGAAGCCGTTCTGAAATGCCTCGGGGGAGGCATCCCGGGATTCGATCTCCACGACATCGACGTCGTCACCGGGGCCGACGGGGCCCCGTCGGTGACCGTGAGCGGTCGGGTGGCCGATCGGGCGGCGGAACGGGGGATCAGCGAGTGGTTGATCTCGCTGAGCCACACCGCCGACGCGGCCATCGCCATCGCCATCGGACTGGGCGTCGCCTCGTGATCCCGATCGTGACCCCGCACGAGATGGCCGCCATCGATGCTGCCGCGCCCGAGGGGACCGACGTCCTCGTCGAGCGAGCCGGCGCTGCGGTGGCGAGGGAAGCCGTTCAGATGATGGGGGGGACGTACGGGAGGCGGGTGGTCGTCGTGTGCGGCCCGGGCAACAACGGTGCTGACGGCCGGGTGGCGGCTCGGCGGCTGTCCGAACGCGGCGTCGGGGTTCGCCTGGTCGACGCCCGCGACGCGCCACCGGTGCTCCCCCACGCGGACCTCGTGATCGATGCGGCGTACGGCACGGGTCTCAGGGATTCGTACCGTCCGCCGTCGACGGGGGATTCAGCGGTCCTGTCCGTTGACATACCCAGTGGGGTGTCGGGTCATGACGGTTCGGTCGCGGACGACTCGTTCAGGGCCGATGTCACCGTGACCTTCGCTGCGCTGAAGCCGGGGCTGCTGATGGGTCAGGGGCCGCTGCGCAGCGGCCGGCTGGTCGTCGTGGACATCGGCCTGGACACCCGGTCCGCTTCCGCTCACCTCGTCGACGTCGCGGATGTGGCGAGTTGGTGGCCCGCGCCCGACCGCGAGGTGCACAAGTGGGACGCCGCGGTGTGGGTGATCGCCGGATCTCCGGGGATGGAGGGGGCGGCCGGCCTCGCCGTGCCGCGGCGCGCAGGGCGCGGGCGCAGGGTATGTCCGGCTGTCGGTTCCCGACGCCGGCGCCTCGTCGCCGGTGGTGCCACCCGAGGCGGTGCGGGTCGCCGTCGAGTCAGCACGCATGGCGAGCCAGGTGGACCGCGACGTGGGTCGCTTCGGGTCGCTGGTCGTGGGCCCCGGGCTCGGCGCCGTCGGCCGTTCGGACTCCGTGACCGAACTCGTCGCCACCGCTCCGACCCCGATGGTCGTCGACGGGGACGCCCTCGGGGACGGGTGGGCGGCGCACCGCCCCGACCCGACCGCGGGGATCCGCGTCTACACACCCCACGACGGCGAGTACCGCCGGGGTACCGGAGCCGCACCCGGTGCCGATCGGATCGCCGCGGCTCGATCGGCCGCGGCGTCGGTCGGGGGGGTCGTGCTGCTCAAGGGCGCGACGACCGTGATCGCGGATCGGTCGGGCCGAGCGCTCGTGGTGACCGAGGGCGACCAGCGTCTGGCAACAGCGGGCTCCGGTGACGTGTTGTCCGGAGTGATCGGAGCACTCCTGGCTCGGGGGCTCGGCGGTTCGCACGCCGCCGCCGCGGGTGCCTTCGTCCACGGCTGGGCCGGTCTGAGGTGCCCAGCGGTGGGGGCGACCGCGTCCACGATCGCCGGCGAAGTTCCTCGGGCTGCGAGCGCAGTGGCCGCCGGCGGTCGCGACGGGGGGGCGATCGGCCGGTGATGCGACCGACTCGGGCCGTCGTCGACGATGCGGCCATCTCGGACAACGTGGCGGCGCTCGTCTCTCTGGCCGCGCCGGCCCGACTCAGCGCGGTGGTGAAGGCCGACGGATACGGACACGGGGCGGTGAGGGCCGCTCGCGCTGCGCTCGCCGGTGGTGCCGACTTCCTGGCGGTGGCCCTGGTCGAGGAAGCACTCGAGCTACGACGAGCGGGACTCGACGCCCCGATCCTCGTGTTGTCCCAGCCGCCGACCGGTGCCGTCGCCGCCGCGGTGCGCTCTGACGTATCGGTGTGCATCGACACCGAGGCGGGCGCCGCCGCGGTCGCGGCCGCAGCGTCGGTGGAACGGCCGGCCCGGGTCCACGTGAAGGTCAACACCGGTATGAATCGGGTGGGAGCCCACCCGGATCTGGCCGTGGACCTGGCGGAGGGTCTGTCCCGCCTCCCCGATGTGCACCTCGAAGGCGTGTGGACACACTTCTCGGTCGCGGATCAACCCGACGACCCCGAGACCGGCTGTCAGATCGAGCGATTCGATGCGGTACTGGCCCGGCTCGAGACTCGGGGGGTCCGGCCCGAGATCGTGCACGCCTCCAATTCCGCCGGCCTTCTGTGCCACCCGAGGGCTCGATACGACATGGTTCGATGCGGCATCACCATCTACGGGATCCCCCCCGCTCCGACGATCGATGCTCCGGTCCGAGCGGCGATGACGCTCGTCTCGGCGGTGTCGCACGTGGCTGCGTTGAATCCGCGGGACACGGTGAGCTACGGACGGAGATGGACGGCGTCCGCGCCGACGACCGTGGTCACGGTTCCGATCGGGTACGCCGACGGCATTCGGCGGGATTCGGGGCTCGCCGGGGCGATGGTGCTCATCGGGGGCCGTCGACGCCCGATCGTGGGCACGGTGACCATGGACCAGTTGATGGTCGACGTCGGCGATGATCCCGTGGAGGTGGGCGACGAGGTGGTGCTCATCGGCAGGCAGGGCCACGAGGAGATCACGGCGAGCGACTGGGCCGAACATCTCGGCACGATCGGCTACGAGGTCGTCTGTGCGATCGGGCGTCGGGTACCGCGGAGCCGCACGTGACCAGTCAGGATCCGCGCGACGTTCCGCCGATCGAAGGGTGGCACCGTCTCCTCGACGGACGGGTCGCGGTCGTGAGCGGGGGAGGGGCTGGTATCGGTGGTGCGGTCAGCCGGCTCTTCGCCGAGCACGGGGCCCACGTCGAGATCGCGGAGATCGATTCGGAGCGAGCCGAGAAGGTCGTCAGCGAGATCATCGGTGCAGGCGGATCGGCGCGGGCTCATGTGATCGACGTTCGCCTCGACCGCGACGTCGCGCGTCTGGCCGCGGCGGTCATCGGGGACAGCGGGCCGCCCGCAGTTCTCGTCAACAACGTGGGGGACTACAGGCCGCCCTCGGCCTTCGTCGACTCGACGCCGGCCAACTGGCGGGCGATGTACGACGTGAACCTCCACCACCAGCTGTCGATGACCCACGCGTTCCTGGGCCCGATGATCGACAACGGCGGCGGGTCGATCGTCAACATCCATTCCGTCGAGGGGATGCGAGGCTTCCCCCTCGATCCGGTCTACGGCGCGATGAAGGCGGCGTCCGCCCACTTCACGACGTGCCTCGCCACGGGCTACGGACGTCATGGCATTCGAGCGAACGGCATCGGCCCGGACCTGATCCAGACGCCTCAGGTCGACTATCTCGCCGGATCCGGACGGAGCGACGGCCTCTGGGAGTCCTGGGCCCCGGTCGGGAGGGTCGGATGGCCGATCGATGTGGCGCGGGTCGCTCTCTTCCTCGCCAGCGATCTCTCCGCGTTCGTCACGGGTCAGAACATCGCCGTCGACGGTGGAACCTCGGCGGGTGGGGGATGGTTCTATTCGCCCGATGCCCAGCGATTCGTCAATCGTCCGAGGAATCTCTGACCGTCGAGCTGTCCCGTCCGACGGCCGACCGGAACGCCTCGACCACCGTCGAGAGTCGCTCGACGGCTGCGTCGTGATCGGCGGGGATGTCGACGCGGGCCGAGAAGTCCGTGACCCCGCCCGCGACGAGAGGCGGGACCCCGTCCATCGTCGCTGCGAGGTCGATCGACCCTCCAGCATCGCGGACGATGGGGAGAGAACCCGCCACGCCGAACGACTCCATGGTGCGCCCCGCCCGTTCGAACGCCGGACGCAGACGGTCGAGGCCGGCCACGGGGTCTCGAGCGTCGGCTCCCCAGGGAATCCAGCCGGATCCGAATCGCACGATGCGGTCGATCACCCGTTGATGGAGGGTCCCGCTGACCCAGATCGGGACGCCGTCGCTCCGGAGCGGCTTCGGCATGGCGTGGATTCCCTCGAAGCGGACGGTCTCATTGTCGATCGAGGCCACGGGTTCGACCCAGAGGGCGGTGAGCGTGGCGAGGGTGTCGTCGAGGATCGCACCCCGGCGGCCGTAGTCGAGGCCGCAGGCCTCGTACTCCTCGCGTTGCCAACCCACTCCGACGCCTGCATCGACCCGCCCACCCGACAACACATCGAGGGTCGCCAGCTGCTTGGCGAGGACCGCCGGCCTCCGCAGCGCGGCGAGGAGGACCGCGGTCTGCAACCGGACATGACGCGTCATCCCGGCGACCATCGAGAGCACGGTGATCGGCTCGAGCCAGTGGCCGTCGGGCCCCGTCGGTTGGGTCGCCCCTGCGCTCCCGCCCCGCGCCGGATCGGAGTAGGCATCGAGGTGATCACCGAACGCGACGTGATCGGAGACCACCACTCGATCGATGCCGGCGGCATCCGCGGCCCTCGCCCTGACGAGGAGCGGCTCCCAGGAGGGAGGGGCGTCGGGAGCGAAGTTGCGGAGGTGGATGGAGATCGTCGGAGACGTGGGCGTCACGGTGGCGGTCACCTGCCCATCCTGGCAGTCCGCTCGACCTGTCGGCCGCCGGGCGACGAAGGACGGCGGGGCTCGGCGACGGACTCAGGAATCCTTCGACCGGGTGTTGGGATCGACCCCGGGGTCGCCGCCCTCCGCGACGACGGTGAGTCGGTCCAGGTAGTGGACCCACCCGATGCGGTGTTCGTCGTCGGAGCCTCCCGGGAGCCCCCGGTGGATGAGCGTGACGACGGTGTCGCCGCCGTCTTCGGTCAGGTCGATGCTGACCGTCGAGGATCCCGGAGGAACGTGGGGGCTGTCCTCCCACCCCCAGGTGAACGACACCTGACGCGGTCGGTCGACGACGAGGTAGGTGCCGACGGCGGTGTCGGCACCCGTCACGTTCAGGCGGAACAGGCCGCCCTCCCACGGTTCCACGTCGGCCTCCACGCCCATCCAGGCCATGAGTTTGTCGGGTTCGACGAGGTGATCGAAGATCGCGTCGGGCGGGGCGGAGATCCGAACCGACAGGGTGACGTCGCCGGCCGGTGGCGTGTCGTCGGTCATGTGCTCTCCGGTCGTTGCCGTCGCCGATTGCGCCATTGTTCCTGTTCCACTTCGAGCTTGAGGCGGGAGAGCCGCTCCGACCAGAACTGGTCGATCCACGACCGCAGGTCGGCCAGTCCCTCGGGCCGGGCCCGGTAGTACCGGCGCGTGCCCTCGGGGCGCACGGTCACGAGCTCGGCGTCCTCGAGAACCTTGAGATGCTGGGAGATCGCAGGACGGCTGACCTCGAAGTTCTCCGCGATCTGCCCCACCGTCAGGTCACCGTCTCGAACCAGAACGAGGATCTGACGCCTCGTCGGTTCCGCAAGGGCTCTCGCTGCAGCATCCACGGCCTCACCCTAGGTGACGGAAGTAAGCCGAGTCTAACGTAAGAGTAAACTTACAAAGCCGGGGCGGCACCCACTGCGTCGAGCGCGGCGGGGAACACGATGTTGTTCTCCTTGTGGACGTGGACGTGTGTGTCGTTCTCGAGTTCCTGCAGCCCTCGGAACAGCGCCTCGTAGCTGGCACACCCGTCGTCGGGAATCGTGTACCGGGCGGTCAGGTCCCTCAGTTGAGCCAACAGCGTTCCGACCACGTCGTGGTCGGTGGTGGCGGCCGCGATGGCATCGTGCACGATGTCGGCTCGAACCGGTGCCACGGGTTCGCTGTCGTCCTCGACCCCAGCCATCGGGTCCGTGCTCGAGAGCGACCGGATCATGGGGAAGAGCACGCGTTCCTCGTCGGCCAGGTGGGGCTCGATGTCGATCGCCAGCTCGTCGAGAACGGCCCGCACCTGGTGCAGTTCGGGGTGTCGCTCGCCGTGGGCGCCCACGACCTTGTCCGCCACAGCTCGCAACCTCGGAAGGGAGTCCCTGAGGAAGACGTGATGGGTCGCCTCGATGTGGTCCATGAGATCGAGCGGATCGAGTCCCGTCCAGGCGGGAACGTCACGAGCCGGCTCGGCGACATCGAGCCTTTCGACGACGGTCCCCACGTCGAGTCCGGCCTCCTGGCATGCATCGCGGAGGCTGGTCTCGCCCCCGCAGCAGTAGTCGAGGCCCAGATCGTCGAGCCGGGCCGCGAGGTCGAAACGCCCGCGCACCAACGCTCCCAGGCTGACATCGGGATCGATGTCATTCATGTTGTCGTCTCCTGGTGGTGTATCCGACCGATCGGGTGGGTCGCGGCGGGTGCGGCTCATCCGGTGCCGACCGCCAGCGCGGTGGTCATCACGACCGTGAGCCCCGCGATCGTCTCGACGATCCCGATGGTGGTGGCCGGCCGAGGGGCACGACGCACCGCGATCACGTGAAGCAGTGCGAGGAGGCCGATGGCGACGACCGCTGCGATCGGAACCCACCGGGCGAACCAGCCGGCCGTGACGATCGCGATCGCGGTGAGTTGGGCGGCGTCGCTGTGCCAGCGCTCCGCGGGGTGGTCCTTGGCCCGCTTCAGTTCGACGCGGACGAACGGAATCGCCGCCACCGCCCGGGCGGCCACGACGCACCACAGTCCGACCGCCGTGGCGGTAGCGGCGTCGCCGGCCAGCGCAATCGCCGCCGCGAAGGATCCGATGCCGATCGTGCCCGCCAGTTCGGGCACGAGCCGCCGGCCCCGGCTGCGCATGTCGTACCAGAGCTCGAGGCCGATCAGAGGCGACGCCACGATCAGCGGGATCCACGATCGGTGGGGTGCGTTCACGGCCGCGACGGCGAGGAGGATCACCACGATCGTCACCTCGACGACGGCGATGCGGCCCGCCAACCGCGACCGCTCGGACCGTCGGTGCCGCCATCGGTCGACGAGGACCACCTTGACCGGCGTCCGTGCCACGAACGCCATCAGCGCCGCGAGACCCATCGCCAGTCCCGCTGGAGAGAAGGCGACGGCCAACCCCAGCACGACCGGCTCCGCGGTCAGACCCCAGCCGCCGTGTTCGGCGGGCAGCGCGATCGATCGCCAGAGCGCCCTCGGGCGCACCGTGTCGTTCGTCGTGACCGCATCGGTTGCTGCGGCCGATACGGGAACCCGGTCCGACCCCGGATCGGGCGACCAGGGGCGACCGGCGGTGCTCGGCCGAGCAGTCACGACCCCGCCTGCCCGTTCGACGACACGGTCGCCTCGGCGATGGAGATCGATGCGAGTTGTTCGAGCAGTTGGACAGCGCGCCGCATTCCACGGCACATGCAACGCGCAGGTACCCGACGCGTCGCAGGGCCCCTCCGCGAGAACGCACCGGCCCGAATCGGTCGGGCCCTCGATCGACTCGATCACGTCGAGCACCGACACGTCGCCGAGATCGACCCGGAGTGAGTAGCCACCCGACGGCCCCGGGTCCGATGCGACCCACCCGGCCCGGACCAGCGGTGCGACCACCTGTGAGACGAACCCCGCAGAGGAGCCCACGGCCGCCGCCAGCTGGGGTCCCTTCATGCGATCGTCGCGGTCAGAGAGCGTCCGGAGGGCTCGGACCGCCAGATCGCTCTTGCGCGTGACCTCAAGTCGCACACTCAGAGACTACATCACCGCCGGCGTCGGCGAGCAGGCGATCGTGGAGATCTGGACCACCGCCCCGATGCCACGCGACGCTGTCGGCTCGTCCCGCGGGCGCGTCGAGGAGTGCGATGAGGAGAGCCACGATCACGATCCGCACCCCCGGCGTGATGGTGGCACTCGCCCTGGTGCTGACGGCAACGTCGTGCAGCAGCGCAGACGACAGCGAGGACGTCGGCATCGACCGTCCCGACGGACCGACCGTCGTCATCGGTGCTCAGGAGTTGGCCGGCAACGAACTCCTCGCCCAGATCTACGGTCGGGCGATCGCCGGTGCGGGCTATCCCGTCGAGAACAAGGACCTCGGTGGACATCAGGAATCGGTCTTCGAGGCGTTCGCCGATGGCGACATCAACTTCGCTCCGCAGTACGCCGCGTCGATGCTCGGACATCTCGACGGCGGCTCGGTCGCGTCCTCGGGGGACATCAACGCCGCGGCCGCTCTGCTGCGCGACCTGTTGAGCGACCGGGGCCTGGTCGGACTCGATGTGTCTCCTGCAGCCGAGTCGACGGTCTTCGTGGTGACGCCGGAGACGGCGCAGGACGGGGGACTGACGACGCTGAGCGGCCTCGCGGACGGTCTGCGGCTCGGAGGGCGGCCCGACTGCCCCACGAATCCGACCTGTCTCCCCGCGATCCGAGATGCGCTCGGCATCGATTTCTCCGGGACCTTCGTACCGCTCGACGGTGGGGGTGCCCGCACCGAGGCGGCGCTGCAATCAGGTGAGATCGATGTCGCCGTGATGTCATCGACCGACCCCGCGATCGCCGACCGTGGCTGGGTCGTGCTGGCCGACGACACCTCCCCACCGAACCCCGACAACGTCATCGTCGTCACCACGGACGAGGTGGTCGACGCCTACGGCAGTGACTTCGTCCTCCTCGTCGACAACGTCAGCGCCGCCCTCACCAGCGACACGTTGGAGTCGCTCGGTCGGCGCGTGTCGGGTGGTAGCGGCGCTGGTGAGGTCGCACGCGAGTGGCTCGTCGCCCAGGGTCTGCTCGTCGCCTGATCACCGCACCGCACGGACGACGGCTCAGCCCTCGACGACGGTGAATCCGCCGGTGAGCACGTAGTACAGGTAGACGATCTCGCCGTACTGATTCACGACGCTGCACCGGGCACGGATGTCGGCCGACCCCGCGATGATGGCGTCGTCGAGCGTGACCTCGCCGCCCCAGGTTCCGTCCTGCTCGACGTCGAACGAACCATCGGCCTCGAACGCCGTCTGCCGGCGTTCGGTCTGGGTCACGTCGTAGTCCACGATGCTCCCGGGGCAACCGTTGCCCAGATAGTTGAAGGTGCCGCCGACGGGAACCTCGCGCACGTCGGTCGTGGACTGCTTGGTGACGTTGGACCCGACCGAGAACGTCGTGTTGGACATCGGCAATCGAGGCGGACGGAACGATCCGCACTGGACCCGTATCCCGTACCAGCCCTCGAGCGCGTCAGGGATCACCACGGTCGCCCGCGATCCCCACAGCAGGGTCGGTCGTGCGGTCGTTCGTGCCATGAGCGCGGCGGACTGGGTCGATCCGTCCGAGGACACCAGGTACGCCTCGACGTCGAAGGCCGCCGGAGGACAGCCGATGACGTACACCTCGACGGTCACGTCGTCACCGGGTCGAGGTCGATCCGGGCTCACGGCGATCTCGACGTTGACCGGCCGGGACTGAGCGTCGGTCGGCGCCGACCCCGCGATCGTGACGATCACCGCCATGGCGATCACCGCGAGAGCGATCGCCGCCGTCGCGCCGGCCTCTCCTAGGGCGAAATGGTGTCGGTGTGGTCGTCCCACGCTGGTCGCTCCCTCGGGTCACCCCGGTCAGCCGATCACCGAACGGTAGGGTGTCGACAGGTGGGGCGGCCATCACCCGGCCTCAGTGTCGTCGATCCGGAGTTGTCGTGAGAGCAGTCACCCATCGGCCCGAAGAGACGTTCGCGCTGGCCGCTGCCATCGCCGAAGCGGTCCGGGCTGGTGACGTCGTGGTGCTCGCCGGCGATCTCGGAGCCGGAAAGACCACCTTTGCCAAGGGGTTCGCGGTGGGGTGCGACGTGGTCGGCCCCGTGACATCACCCACGTTCACCCTGGTCCAGACCTACGAGGGGCGGCTCCGGATCCACCACATCGATGTCTACCGGGTGGCGGGGCCGGGCGTCTGTGAGGACCTGGGCCTCGCCGAGTTGATGGACGATGGTGCCGTGACGCTCATCGAATGGGGAGACCTCATCCTGTCCGACCTGCCCGCCGATTTCCTCGAGGTGTCGATCCGTCTCGGCGACCACGATGACGACCGGACGTTCGACGTGCGGTGCGTCGGGCCGGCCTGGTCGGCGCGACGTCACGCCCTGTCGCAGCGACTCGGCGAGTGGGTCGCCCCGTGAGGTCGCCGTGCTGATCCTGGGAATCGACACGGCCACGTCCCAGGTGGGCTGCGCCGTCGGGGGTCACGAGGGGGTGATCGCCTCCGCTCAGTGCGCGAAGGGACGTCGCCATGCCGAGAACCTCGCGCCGCAGATCCGTTTCGTGTGTGATCAGGCCGACGTGGACCTGTCCGACATCGGGGTGGTGGCCGTCGACCTCGGTCCGGGCCTGTTCACCGGGATGAGGGTCGGGATCTCGACGGCCAAGGCGCTCGCCCACGCGCTGGGCGTCCAGATGATCGGCATTCCGAGCCTCGATCTGTTGGCCTTCCCGCTCCGGTTCACCAGCCGACTCGTCGTGGCCGTCATCGACGCCCGCCGAGGCGAGGTCTTCTACACGTTCTACCGGCAGGTGCCGGGAGGGATGCAGCGGGTCTCCGAGCACCAGGTCGGTCGTCCCGACGACGTCGCGTCCCAGATCACGGCACTGGGCGAGGAGGTCCTGATGGTGGGCGACGGCGCCCAGAGGTACGCCGAGAACTTCGACCACGTGGCCGGGGTGGAGATGGCGGAGAACACCCGCTCGTTCCCCTCGGCTCGGTCGCTCGTGCAGCTCGCCCACGCCCAGGCTCTGCGGGAGCAGTTCCATCAACCGTCCGAACTCGCCCCGATCTACCTCAGAAAGCCCGACGTCGACATCGGGTGGTCGACCCGCGACCGGCCGTGACCTCACCGGAGCCCGAGGTCGACGTCCGACCGATGCGGAGGCGTCACCTGGCGGGGGTGGTGGCGGTCGAGGACCTGTGCAATCCGCATCCCTGGTCGCGGCGGCTCTTCGAGAACGAGCTGAGCCAACCCGGATCGCGATCGCTCGTGGCGGTGGGCCCTCATGGCGTCGTGGTGGGATTCGCCACCCTCATGGTGATCGGTACGGAGGCCCACGTGACGAACCTGGGCGTGGCCCCTGCGGCGCGTCGGAACGGTACGGCCACGCGCCTTCTCGACGCACTGCTCGCTGTGGCGGCCGCGGATGCGGTGAGCGACGTCACTCTCGAGGTTCGCCGCTCGAACGAGGCGGCGCAGACGTTGTACGCGTCGTTCGGCTTTCGGTCCGAGGGCGTCCGGCCCAGGTACTACGTCGACAATGCCGAAGACACGGTGATCATGTGGCGCCGCGCAGCGGAGGCCGATCAGTTCGGCTCCGCGCCGTAGGCTCGGGACGTGGCACCCCTGACCCTGGCACTCGACCAGCCGATCCTCGGGATCGAGACCTCGTGCGACGACACCGCGGCAGCGATCGTCGCCGGGGGTCGCGATGTCATGAGCTCGGTGGTGTCCAGCCAGATCGATCTCCACGCCCGTTTCGGCGGCGTCGTCCCCGAGGTCGCGAGTCGCGCCCACCTCGATCTGCTGTTCCCGCTCATCGCCGAGGCGGCGTTCAGCGCAGGCATCCGCGAGCGAGAGGTCGCCGCCGTCGCTGCGACGTACGGACCAGGGTTGGTGGGGTCACTTCTGATCGGGGTCAGCGCCGCCAAGGCGATGGCGCTGGCGTGGGACGTTCCCTTCGTCGCCGTCAACCATCTCGAAGCGCACCTCTACGCGGCGCTTCTCGAGGACCCCGACCTGTCCATGCCGCTGGTCGTGCTGTTGGTCTCGGGCGGTCACACGATGCTCGTGCGCATGGACGCGCCCGGCCGCTATCGGGTCCTGGGCCAGACCCTCGACGACGCGGCCGGCGAGGCCTTCGACAAGGTCGCCCGTTTCCTCGGGCTCGGCTACCCCGGCGGCCCGGCCATCGATGCCCTGGCGATGGAGGGAGACCCCACCGCGGTCGACTTCCCGCGGGCGATGTATGACGACGGCTACGACTTCAGCTTCTCGGGCCTCAAGACATCGGTGATCAACTGGGTGCGCAAGAATCCCGCAGCCGAGGCGGCCGACATCGCCGCGTCGTTCCAGGCCGCCGTCGTCGACGTCCTCGTGCACAAGGCCCGGAGGGCGGCACGGGAGTGTGGCGCGACCGGCCTCGCTCTCGGCGGGGGAGTGGCCGCCAATTCGGCTCTCCCGCGAGGCCCTGCTGGACGTCTGCGTGGCCGACGGGTTCGAGGGATACCTGCCCGACCGATCGATGTGTACCGACAACGCCGCCATGGTCGCGGCGGCCGGGTGGTACAGGTTGGCGTCCGACGGCCCCTCGCCCCTCGACACCGGAGCGGTTCCCGGGCTGAGGCTGGAGGAGTACACGCTCTGAGTCCGGGCGATGTCGTCGCGGGACCGGATCAGCGGCAGTCACGGCAGATGCCGTGAAGGTCCAGGGTGTGCTCGGCGGGTGCGAATCCGGCCTTCCCTGCGATCGCTCCGAGCGCGGTCTCGATGATGGCCTCGGTCGAGTCGTCGAGGGTGACGTCCTCGATCGTTCCGCACCCGGCACAGATCAGATGGTGGTGGTGAGCCACGAGCGGTTCGCACAGCTCCCAGCGTGAATGGTCACCCGGCGCGACGATCCGACGAACCAGTCCGCAACGTTCCAGGACCTCCAGATTCCGATACGCCGAGGACGCGGCCAGACCGGGGGCGAGTTCGGTCAGCTGCGGGATCGTGACCGGGCCCGCAGCAGTGGCGAGCGCCGTGACCAGGGAGCGCCGTCCGCTCGTGTAGCGCTGGTTCTCCTCGGCCATCCGAACCGCGGTTCTCTGGTGGATGGCACCGAGCTCGCCCCGTCGTCCATCGCCGAAGGGTGCGGAGCGGGAGATCATGTCTCTGGGTCGGCGCGGCGGGGCGCACCCGATGGCGTGCTCCGAAGATGGTCGGCATGGCCGTGCCCGTGTCCGTGATCGTCCACCAGATGGACCCGGGCGGTCGAGTCGATCACGAGCCGGTCGCCGAACACCTCGGCGAGGCGCTCGGCGCGGAGGGCGACGTCGGGAGGACCGTCGACGACGACCCGCCCCGCCATGAGCAGCACACGGTCGCAGGCTCGGGCCTCCTCCAGGTGGTGGGTCGAGATGACGACGAGTCGACCTCGATCGCGCTCCTCGGACATGGCCTCGAGAATCCGTTGCTGGGACGTGAGGTCCAGACCGGTGATCGGTTCGTCCAACAGCAGGGTCTCGGCGTCGCAGGCCAACGCCGATGCCATCAGCACCCGCTGGCACTGCCCGCCCGACAGCGAACCGAACGTCGAGTCCAGCAGGTCGGCCACGCCCATGCGATCCGCCGACGCCGCGATCACCGCCCGGTCCGTCCGATCGAGCCTCCGCAGAAGCCCGGTTCGGCGGTATCGCGACATGGCCAGCACCTCGGAGACGACCAGCGGCATCCAGGGGTGATGGTCGTGGTGCTGAGCGACGTAGGCGACCGAGGGCGGGCCGTCTCGGTGCAGGTGTCCCGACGTGGGCCGCAACAACCCGGCCAGGACCTTCAGCAGCGTCGTCTTGCCCGAACCGTTCGGCCCTATGAGGGCCACGGTCGTGGCGCCGTCGAAGGAGGCGTCGGTGGGTTCGAGGGCGGTGACGGGACCGAACGAGACGCAGACGTCGTGGAGTGTGATCATCGACTTGCGGTTTCGAAAGTGAGAATGATTATCATTGTGACCTCTGTCCGCCGTCCGTGCAATCGCAGGGAATCAGTCGTGATCCGTCGTCTCATCATCGCGGTGGTGTCGGTCTCGGTGATCGTGGGCGCGTGTTCGTCGACGGGCGACGACGGTGCCGGCTCCCCTTCCGCGGACATCGTCGTCACCACCAGCATCTGGTCCGACATCGTGACCAACGTCGCGTGCGACGGTGTGGCCACCGTCAGCACGGTCGTCCCTCCGGGCGTCGACCCGCACGCGTTCGAACCGTCGCTGTCGGACCGCGAGGTGATGAGCGGCGCGAAGATCGTCGTCTCGAACGGGGGAGGACTCGAGGGTGGTCTGATCGACACCCTCGACGCGGTGGCGAGCGACGGGGTGCCGGTCGTCGGGATGGTCGATCTGGTGGAGACGATCGCGCCGTCGAACGTCGACGCCGAGCACGACGACGGGGAGCTCGACCCCCACGTGTGGCTCGACCCGACCCGTGTCGCGGCAGCCCTCGAGCCGCTCGCCGACCGGATCGCCTCGGAGTTGGGGCTGGAGGAGGGATCCCTGGACCCGTGTGTGGCCGACTACGCGGCTCGTCTGGAATCCCTCGACTCCGAGGTCGCGGGACTGACCGAGGCGGTGGCGGAGCCCCGCCGCCAGCTCGTGACCAACCACGACTCGCTCGGCTATTTCGCCGACCGCTACGGCTTCACGGTCATCGGAACGATCATTCCGTCGACGTCGTCGCTGGCTGCGACCAACCCCTCCGAACTCGAGGCCCTCCGAGCCGCCGTCACCGCCTCGGGCGTTCCGGCGATCTTCTCGGAGTCGACCAGCGCGGACGACGATGCGAGGGCACTCGCAGCCGCGACGGGAGTCGACGTCGTGCCCCTCACCGTGGGGACGCTCGGGCCTTCCGGTTCCACCACATCCACCTACATCGATCTGGTGCGCTCCACCGCCGAAGAGATCACCTCGGCGCTGGCTGATGGATGACCGATGATCGACCCCGTGGCCAACCCCTTTGAGTGGTGGATCCAACCCTTCGTCGACAACGAGTTCATGCAGTACGCGCTCCTGGCCGGCCTCCTGACCGTTGTCGCCACGTCGTTGGTGGGCACGTGGATCGTCCTCCGCGGCATGACCTTCCTGGGCGACGCCCTGGCCCACGGAGTGCTGCCGGGCATCGCCATCGCTTTCGTCGTCGGAGCGAGCACGACCCTGGGCGCGATGGTCGCGGCCGTGGCGATGGTCGTCGGCGTCAACCTGCTTCGCCGCCATTCACCCCTGCCCGACGACACGTCGATCGGCGTCCTTTTCGTGGGCTTCCTGGCGTTGGCCGTGGTCATCATGTCGAGCCAGTCGGGCGCATACGCGGGCGAGTTGAATCGTTTCCTCTTCGGTTCGATCACCGGTGTGGAAACGGCCGACCTGTGGCGTCAGACCGCAGCGGCCCTGGCGTGCGCGGTGTTCGTCGTCATCGGCTATCGAGCCCTGTTGATGGGCACCTTCGACGCCGCCCAGGCCAGCCTCGCCGGGTTGCGCCCCGGGTTCACCAACGCGGCCCTGATGGTGCTCACCGCGGTCGCCATCGTGTCGTCGTTCGAGGCGGTCGGCAACCTCCTGGTCTTCGCCTTCCTGGTCGCGCCGCCGGCCACCGCAGCGCTCCTGGTCAGGCGGGTGCCGCGCATCATGGCCTGTGCCCTGTTGGTGGGGTCGGTCTGTGTGGTGGTGGGGCTGGCCATCAGCTATCACGCGGGAACGGCGGCCGGCGCAACGATGGCGCTGTGCACAGTGGTCGCCTTCGGTCTCGCAGTGGTGGTCGCAGGGTGGCGCGGGCGTGTTAGCACTCGCCCCGCGTGAGTGCTAGGTTTGGCACTCGTCACCGGTGAGTGCCAGACCCATCGGTGCCTTCTACCCACACCTGCCCTACTCAATGGAGGCATCTGCATGAACCTGCAGCCACTGGAAGATCGGATCGTTGTGCGTCCCGCGGAAGCGGAGGAGAAGACCGCCAGCGGACTCGTCATTCCCGACACCGCGAAGGAAAAGCCCCAGCAGGGCGAGGTCCTCGCAGTCGGACCCGGTCGTTTCGGCGACGACAACGATCGCGTCCCGATGGACATCTCCGTCGGCGACACCGTCGTCTACTCGAAGTACGGCGGCACCGAGATCACCAACGACGGTGAGGATCTCCTGATCCTCCAGGCCCGCGATGTGCTCGCGGTCGTCAAGTAACCCACTACCCATACGACGACACAACCCGTATACGAGGACAGATACATGGCAAAGCTCCTGAAATTCGACGAAGAGGCACGGCGTGCCCTCGAGGCCGGCGTGAACAAGCTCGCCGACGCAGTGAAGGTGACCATCGGCCCCAAGGGTCGCAACGTGGTTCTGGACAAGAAGTTCGGCGCTCCGACGATCACCAATGACGGCGTGTCCATCGCCCGCGAGATCGAGCTGGAGGACCCGTTCGAGAACATGGGCGCCCAGCTGGTCAAGGAAGTGGCGACCAAGACCAACGACATCGCCGGAGACGGCACCACCACCGCCACGGTGCTCGCCCAGGCGATCATCAAGGAAGGCCTTCGCAACGTGGCCGCCGGCGCCAACCCGATGGGTCTCAAGCGGGGCATCGAGGCCGCGGTCGCCGCGGTCGTCGAGGCGATCGGTGCGCAGGCGAAGGACGTCGACGACAAGTCCGAGATCTCCCAGGTCGCGGCCATCTCCGCAGCCGATCCCGCCATCGGCGAGGTCATCGCGGATGCGATCGACAAGGTCGGCAAGGACGGAGTCGTCACCGTCGAGGAGTCCAACACGTTCGGCATGGAGCTCGACTTCGTCGAGGGCATGCAGTTCGACAAGGGCTATCTCTCGCCCTACTTCGTCACCGATGCGGAGCGTCAGGAAGCCGTGCTCGAGGAGCCGTACATCCTCTTCGTCAACGGCAAGATCACTGCGGTTCAGGACCTCGTTCCCGTGCTGGAGAAGGTGATGCAGTCCGGCAAGGCGCTGTTGATCGTCGCCGAGGACGTCGAGGGCGAGGCCCTCGCCACCCTGGTCGTCAACAAGATCCGCGGCACCTTCAGCTCCGTCGCCGTCAAGGCTCCGGGCTTCGGGGAACGCCGCAAGGCGATGCTCGCCGACATGGCGATCCTCACCGGCGGCCAGGTCATCTCCGAAGAGGTCGGCCTCAAGCTGGACAACGCCACGCTCGACCTTCTGGGCCGGGCCCGCAAGATCGTCATCACCAAGGACGACACCACCATCGTGGAAGGTGCCGGAGGCGAGGACGACGTCAAGGGCCGTATCGCCCAGATCAAGGCCGAGATCGACAACACCGACTCCGACTGGGACCGCGAGAAGCTCCAGGAGCGACTCGCCAAGCTGTCGGGCGGCGTCGCGGTCGTCAAGGTCGGCGCGGCCACCGAGGTGGAGCTCAAGGAGAAGAAGCACCGCATCGAAGACGCGCTCTCGGCGACCCGCGCCGCCATCGAGGAGGGCATCGTCGCCGGCGGTGGCACCGCCCTGCTGCGGGCTCGCAGCTCGATCAAGGGCCTCATCGACGAACTCAGCGGTGACGAGGCCACCGGCGCACGCTCGGTGTTCCGGGCGCTCGAGGCTCCGGCCCGTCACATCGCCGACAACGCCGGGCTCGAGGGCGCGGTCGTGGTCGAGCACGTCGAGGCCGAGTCCGGGAACGTCGGGCTCAACGCGGCGACCGGGGTCTACGAGGACCTTCTCAAGGTCGGGGTGATCGACCCCGCCAAGGTGACCCGAGCGGCGCTCCAGAACGCGGCGTCGATCGCCGGACTGCTGCTCACCACCGAGTGCCTCATCGCCGACAAGCCCGAAGAGGGTCCTGCCGGTGGCGGTGGAATGCCGGACATGGGTGGCATGGGTGGCATGGGCGGCATGATGTGATGCCCGGGGCTCCTGCCCCGACCTGAACTGCGAGCGGAGCCGGCCTCAGGGCCGGCTCCGTCGCGTAGGGTCGGGCGATGAGCGAGCGCCGGGGCGGTCCCCAGTTCGTACCGCGCCCCAGGATTGGGCTGTCGCCCCCGGTCCACGCTGGCGACACCGTGATGCCCGCGCTCGCGATTCCTGGTCTCGACGAGCATCGCGGAACGCATCGCGACGCGAGGGGAGCCCCGACCCAGCCCCGTCGAGGACCGCGGCGCCCGCCCCTCGGCGGTCGCGGTGCTGTGGTATCCGGGCGACGACGGCCCCGGGTTGCTCCTGACGAGGCGCGCCTGGCATCTGCGCACCCACCGGGGCGAGGTGTCGTTTCCGGGGGAGGCCGCGAAGAGCACGACGCCAACCACGTCGACACCGCACTTCGGGAGACCGAGGAGGAGGTGGGCATCGCCCCACACCTCGTGGAGGTGGTCGGCGAGCTGGATCACCTCACCACCCACACGTCGGACCGATACATCGTGCCGGTCGTGGGAATGCTCGACCGCCCGCCCGTGGTGAACCCTGACCCCTCCGAAGTCGACGACGTCCTCTTCGTGCCGCTGACCGAGCTGATCCGGTCGGAGGTCTTCCGCGAGGAGCGCTGGGGCGCACGTGATCTGTCGGACGACCCCGACGCCGGCTACCCCATGTACTTCTACGAGCTGACGGGGGACACGGTATGGGGGGCCACCGCCTCGGTCATCACGGCCATGCTCACCGAGATCCTTCGCCTCGGGCGGTAGGCTCGTCCCATGCCGGTTCTGTCGTTCGAAGGCGAAACCCACGGCGAGATCGTCGTCAAGGTCAGGCGATGGCTCGCGTCGCTCGAGGGCGAGGCCGATGATCCGATCTCGGTCGCCGAGGCGGTCGCGGCTGGAGCAGAGCTCACCAAGGACGCGCTGCGCATCATCGCCCAGTCGGCACCCGGACCGGTCGCAGAGAGCGACGTCGTCAAGGGACTGACATCCATGGGCTACAAGGTCACCGACTCCGCCAAGGACACCGTGATCGCCGGTCTCGATTCCATCGAGGAGGTGACGGGTGGAAGTGTCGTCAAGCAGGTCACCCGAACCGGACGGCGCGTCGCCTACGAGATGAACTCGACGATCGCCCGCCAGGTGCTCAAGTCGCTCAGGGGATGACCCGGCGGCGGCTAGGCTTCCCCCTTTCCTGAAGTCGGACGCTCCGGCTCATGCGGGGTGCGACATGGCGACGATCGACATCGGACGAGGCAAGAAGGCCCGTGCCGGCTATGGCCTCGACGACGTCTCGATCGTCCCGTCACGGCGGACCCGCGACACCGATGACGTCGACCTGTCGTGGCGGATCGATGCGTTCTCACTCGACCTACCGGCGGTGTTCCTGGACCCCCCTGTGGTGGATGCCCGGGGTCTCACCGTCGTTCGTCTCGAGCCGGGCGCCGAGTCGTTCGATTCCGCGGCCCTGAAAGACCGCCTGGCCCTGATCGACGAGAGCGGAGGCACCTCCGCGGTGGCGATCCGCCCCCAACGGGCCGAACGGCTTCTCGACGACGTCGTGGGGGCCGGACCCGACATGGTCATGATCCTGGGGCGGGTGGTGTCGGCGGAACATGTCTCGTCGACCCGGGAGCCCCTGAACCTCAAGCGGGTCATCCGCACGCTCGAACTGCCCGTCATCGTCGGTGGATGCGCGAGCTATCCCGCGGCCCTGCATCTCATGAGGACGGGCGCCGCCGGCGTGATCGTCGGATCGGACATCGCTGCCCGCGGCGTGGGAGTCCCTCTTGCGACCGCCATCGCCGACGCCCGTGCGGCGCGGATGGCCCACCTCGACGAAACGGGCGTGTACTGCCATCTGATCGCCGCCGGCGGGGTGCACTCGGGAGGTGACGCCGCCAAGGCGGTGGTGTGTGGGGCTGATGCGGTGCTGCTGGATTCGGGGTCGTGCGTGCCCGAGACCCTCGGCCGAATCGTCGCCGAACTGCGCCGCACCATGTCGACGTGTGGGTACGACAACGTCAAAGAGCTGCAGAACGCCGATCTCGTGACGGTGCGATCGTGATCGCTCCCCATGGTGCCGACGACGGTGACGCCGTCCTGGTCGTCGACTTCGGTGCCCAGTACGCCCAGTTGATCGCCCGGCGCGTGCGCGAAGCCCACGTCTATTCCGAGATCGTCCCCCACACCGTCAGCGCCGAGGAGCTGCGCGAACGGGCTCCCGCGGCCCTGATCTTCTCGGGTGGCCCCAAGTCGGTGCACGCAGAGGGCGCTCCGAGCATCGACCCCGGTGTCTACGAACTCGGAATCCCCATTCTCGGCATCTGTTACGGGGCGCAACTCGTGGCGCGGGACCTGGGGGGAACCGTTGCCAAGACCGGTCGCGGGGAGTACGGCCGGACCGACCTGCACGTCGAGAAGCAGGGGATGCTGTTCGCCGAGGGAGACCACGATCAGGTGGTGTGGATGAGCCATTTCGACTCGATCGTCGAGGCACCCGGTGGTCACGAGGTGTGGGCGTCGTCGGCCGAGGCGCCCGCCGCCGCATTCGGCTCCGTCGAGCAGCGGATCTGCGGCGTCCAGTACCACCCCGAGGTTCACCACACCCCTGCGGGTCAGGCGCTGCTCGAACGCTTCCTCTTCGATGTGGCGGAATGTTCCGGCACCTGGACGATGGAGGGTTTCATCGAGGACACGGTCTCGCGGATCCGGGCGCAGGTCGGCGAGGGGCGGGCCCTGTGCGGACTGTCCGGCGGGGTCGACTCCGCCGTCGCGGCGGCGTTGGTGCATCGCGCGATCGGGTCCCAGCTCACCTGTGTGTTCGTCGACACCGGGCTGATGCGCAAGGGAGAGGGAGATCAGGTGGTCGACACCTTCCGTCGGCACCAGGGGATCGAGTTGATCCACTCGCGGTCGGGTGACCGCTTCTTCGACGGCCTGGCGGGCATCGTCGAACCGGAGGCCAAGCGCAAGGTCATCGGCGAGCTGTTCATCCGTATCTTCGAGGATTCCTCGGGTGGCGTCAGCGATGCCGGATTCCTCGTGCAGGGGACGCTGTACCCCGACGTGATCGAGTCCGGCACGACTCATGCGGCGAAGATCAAGTCACACCACAACGTGGGTGGCCTTCCCGAGGACATGGACTTCGAGCTGGTCGAACCGCTGCGGTCGCTCTTCAAGGACGAGGTCCGTCAGGTGGGCGCGCAACTCGGACTGCCCGATGAGATCGTGTGGCGCCAACCGTTCCCCGGCCCCGGCCTGGGAGTCCGCATCATCGGCGAGGTGACCCCGGACAAGGTGGCGGTACTCCAGGAGGCCGATGCCATCGTGCGCGAGGAGATACGGATCGCCGGCCTCGAGCGGGCGATCTGGCAGGCCTTCGCCGTCCTTCCCGACATCAGATCCGTGGGGGTCATGGGCGACGAGCGCACCTATGGCTACCCGATCATCATCAGGGCCGTCACCAGCGAGGATGCGATGACCGCCGACTGGGCGCGGCTGCCCTACGAGGTTCTGGAGGCGATGTCGCGACGAATCATCTCCGAGGTTCCCGGGGTGAATCGGGTCGCCTATGACGTGACGTCGAAACCTCCGGGAACCATCGAGTGGGAGTGACGGGTCGGCAAGGCGTCAATTGTGACGAATACGTATCACAATCATGAAATTTGGGTCGATTTCGTAACGTAGTTGTCATATTCGTCATCTCATGGCAGTATTGATGATCATGTTCACCCGTCCAACACGCGCGCCTCGACGCTCGCGGGTCCGAATCGCAGCCATCGCGGGCCTCGCAGTTGTCGCCACCACCGTCGCCCCGTCCGTCGTCGCAGCCGAGCCGGTCACCCGCACGCCGTCGGTCGACGACCTCCAGGGTCGGGTCGAGCAGCTGACGGCCGATCTCGAGGCGGCTCGACCGCGAGACCAGCGAACTCGACGAGGACTTCAACGAGGCCAGCCTGGAGTTGGCCGAGATCAACTCGGCCCTCGAGGAGAACCAGCGGAACGTCGAGGCGGCCCGTGAGTCGCTCGACATCACCACCGCTGAAGCGAAGAACATCGTGGTCGACGCCTTCGTCGGCGGGGCGCAGGCGGGGGACGAAGGCCTCATGGGTGGCGACATCGAGATGGAATCCCGTCGCCGCACGTACCTCTCCGCCGCTCATCGCGACCGCTCCGACGTCCTCGACGGGCTTCGTTCCTCGCAGAAGACCCTGGGCGAGCACGAAGCGGCGCTCGATGACCTGAAGAAGGATGCCGACGCCAAGGCGGCCGAGATCCGGGCGTCGCCCGACGCAGGTCACCGCCCGCATCGCCGAGCGGCGATCGCTTCTCGACGCCGCCACCGACGAGCTTCGAGAAGCGGTCGACGCGGACGCGCCGGGCCCGAGAGGAGGCAGCTGCGGTGGCTGCCCCGCCGATGCCGAGGCCGCAGCCCGCGCCTCGGCGCCCCGAGTCACCGCCGCCACCGCCGTGCCGGCTCGGCGATCGGCCTCCGGCGGTAGTTCGGCGGCCACCACGGCCGCCCCGGCCGCCACACCCGTGGCCGCACCGGCACCGTCCGCGTCCACCGGTGGCGCCCGCGCCGTCGAGGTGGCACTGGCTCAACAGGGCAAGCCCTACCGGTGGGCCGCGTCGGGGCCCGGCTCGTTCGACTGCTCCGGTCTCGTCATGTACGCCTACGCCGCGGCGGGCCGTTCCCTGCCCCACTCGTCGCGGTCGCTGCGCTCGATGACCGCCAACATCGGTGCCGGTGACCTCCAACCCGGAGACCTCGTGTTCGGCGGTTCCCCGGTGCACCACGTGGGCATCTACATCGGAAACGGCCAGATGGTCCACGCTCCCAGTTCGGGCGACGTGGTGAAGGTGTCGTCGATCTACACGGTGACCCGCAAGGTGTCCTTCGGTCGACTCTGATCGCCGCCAGTGGGAGCGTCCCGGTTCCGACGTCGACCCGCGGTCGCGCTCGGAACTCCTCGCTACGATCGCGGTGTCCGACCGACGGCGAGGGGACCCCATGACCGAGTTCTTCAGCGACGTCCACGATCGCGTTCCGTTCCTCGGTCCCGATTCCGACGATCCTTTGGCGTTCCGTTGGTATGACGCGGACCGTGTCGTGGCCGGACGCCGAATGGAGGATCACCTTCGTTTCGCGGTCAGCTACTGGCACAGCTTCAACTGGGACGGTTCCGACACGTTCGGCTCGGGAACCCTGGATCGGCCGTGGCTCGGGGTGTCCGACGATCCTGTCGTGGCGGCCAAGTCGAAGATGGAGGCGGCCTTCGAGTTCATGGCGAAGCTCGGAGCGCCGTTCTGGTGCTTCCACGACCGCGACATCGCGCCCGAGGGAGCGTCGTTCCGCGAGTCGGCCGCCATTCTCGACGAGATGGTCGAAGAGGCGGAACGTCACATGGAACAGACGGGTCTGCGGCTCCTCTGGGGTACGGCGAACCTGTTCTCGAGTCCCCGGTATCAAGCCGGAGCAGCGACGAATCCCGACCCCGAGGTCTTCGCGCAGGCCGCGGCGCAGGTGTGCCAGTGCCTCGGGGCGACCCAACGCCTCGGCGGCGCCAACTACGTGTTGTGGGGTGGGCGGGAGGGATACGAGACCCTCCTGAACACCGATGTCGGGCGGGAGCTCGACCAGCTGGGCCGCTTCCTCACCATGGTGGTCGAGCACAAACACGACATCGGCTTCGACGGGATGATCCTCATCGAGCCCAAGCCCTTCGAGCCGACCAAGCATCAGTACGACTTCGACGTGGCCGCGGTCCACGCGTTCCTCCAACGCTACGACCTCATGGGAGAGGTGCACGTCAACATCGAGGTCAACCACGCGACGCTCTCGGGGCACGACACCGCTCACGAGGTCGCCGTCGCGGTCGCGGCGGGCATCTTCGGCAGCATGGACGCCAACGCGGGCGACGACAGGCTCGGATGGGACGTCGACCGCTTCCCGACGTCAGTCGAGCAGATGACCCCGGTGCTCTACGAGCTCTTGAGAGCGGGCGGCTTCGGGACCGGCGGCTTCAACTTCGACGCGAAGCTCCGTCGGCAGTCCACCGATCGGGTCGATCTGTTCCACGCCCACATCGGGGCGATGGACACGCTCGCCAGGAGCCTCCTGGCGGCGGCCGCGATGTGGGACGACGGTGCACTCGAGGCCGTGCGCACCACTCGCTACCACGGGTGGGATCAACCCCTCGGGCGCAGCATTCTCGCCGGGACCGAGACCCTGGCCTCGCTCAGAGACCGTGCCTTGGAGGCTCCCGAACCGCAGCGGGCATCGGGAGGCCAGGAGGCCGTGGAGAACCTCGTGTCACGGTACGTCGAACGCGCCCGCTGATGTCGCTCGTGCTGGGCATCGATTCCTCGACCCAGTCGACCAAGGTCGAGGCCAGGGATGTGGCGACGGGACAGGTCGCCGCCCGGAGTGCCTCGCCCCATCCGGCGGCCGGGCCACCCTCGTCCGAACAGCATCCGCATGCGTGGTGGACCGCCGCCGTCCGAGCGATCGGCGACCTCGGGAGCCGCGCGGCGATGTCGTCGCGGTCTCGGTCGCCGCTCAACAGCACGGCCTGGTGCTCCTCGACCACCGCGGTGAGGTCGTTCGGCCCGCTCCGTTGTGGAATGACACCAGGTCGGCGGCCCATTCCGACGCACTCGTCGAGCGGCACGGGGCCTCGTGGTGGGCGCGGCGCTGCGGCAGCGTGCTGGTGCCGAGCTTCACCATCACGACGTTGGCGTGGCTCGCCGACCGCGAGCCCCAGACGTTGGAGCGTACCGCCGCGGTGATGCTCCCCCACGACTACCTCACATGGAGGCTCAGCGGGTCGCACGTCACCGACCGGGGCGACGCCTCGGGCACCGGCTGGTTCGATCCCCACAGGGGGGTCTACGACCCCGAGTTGCTGGGGACCGTCGTCGATTCCCCCGCAGCCTGGTTGGAGAGGCTCCCTCGCGTCGCCGGACCCGAAGAGGGAGCCGGTCACCTCACCGACGTCGCGGCACGGGAACTCGATTTGCCGCCGGGCATCCCGGTGGGGATCGGTACCGGGGACAACATGGCGGCGGCACTCGGTCTCGGCCTCCGGCCCGGGGACCTGGCCATGTCGCTCGGGACATCGGGAACCGTCTACTCGGTCTCGGAGACACCGACGGCCGATGCGACGGGCTCGGTCGCCGGCTTCGCCGACGCGACCGGTCGGTTCCTCCCGCTGGTGTGCACGCTGAACGCCACGCGGCGTCACCGATGCCGTGGCGCGTTGGCTGGGCACCGATGCCGCAGGTCTCGCCGATCTGGCCTCGGCGGAGCAGGACGACTCCGACGGAGTGGTCCTCCTGCCGTACTTCGACGGTGAACGGACCCCGAACCTCCCTGATGCCGCGCGGTCTTCTGGCCGGACTGACCACATCGACGTCCCGCGAGCAGCTGGCCCGAGCGGCGCACGACGGGGTTCTCTGCGGGCTGTTCGAAGGCCTCGACGCTCTCCGCGCCGCAGGTGTGGAGACCGGCGGCACGCTGCACCTCATCGGGGGCGGGGCGCGCTCCGGCGCCTATCGCCAACGGTGCGCCGACCTCGCGGGACACCCGATCGTCGTGCCCGACTCCGACGAGACCGTCGCCACGGGGGCGGCGCTCCAGGCCGCGGCGCTGGTCACGGGCGAGAACCCCGCCGATCTCGCAGAGGTCTGGCGGTTGCGGGACGGTGTGATGATCGATCCGGCCCCGTCCGCCAACGGCCGTGCGGTTCGTGCCGCGTACGCGGAGCTGAGACAGACGCAGGGGGTCTAGGGTCGCCGGAGTGACCACCGCCATGCCCGCCGGGTTCGACCGACGCACTCTGACCTTTCCCGACTCCGATGGAGACGACCGCACACGAGACGTATGGGTGTCGGGGACCGGGCCGGGTGTCATCGTGATGACCGAGGTCCCCGGCATCACCCCCGCGGTCGTGTCGTTCGCAGAGCGGCTCGTCTCACTGGGTTGTTCGGTGTGGCTCCCTCACCTGTTCGGACACGACGGGCGAGAGCCGTCAGCGGCGTACATCGCGTCCACCATGGTCAAGAACTGCGTATCGCGCGACTTCGTGGCGTTTGCCACCGGACGGACATCGCCGGTCATCGTCTGGCTCCGACACCTCGCGTCCCATGTTCACGCGGAGTGCGGAGGTCCGGGCGTGGGTGCCGTGGGGATGTGTTGGACCGGCGGGTTCGCGCTGGGGATGATGGTCGACGACGTGGTCGTGGCCCCGGTGCTCAGCCAGCCCTCACTCCCGATCGCACTGGCCGGGTCGTCGCGATCGGATCTCGGGCTCTCGCCCGACGACCGCGCCGGGGTCGCGGCCCGCGCCGCCGCGGGCGTGTGCGTCCTGGGTCTGCGGTTCACCGGCGACCGATTCGTGCCGTCGGAGCGATTCGACGCTCTGCGCGATCTGCTGGGCGATCGATTCATCGGCGTGGAGATCGACTCGTCCCACGGCAATCCCCATCGCAACCCTACGGCGGCACATTCGGTGCTCACCGAGCACCTCATCGACGAGGACGGCCACCCCACCGCGCGATGCACTCGATCAGGTTCTCGACTTCTTCTCGACCCGGCTGATCGCCTGACCTCCTGTCGGGGATGGGAGGTACGAACCGGTAGGTTGGATGGGTGTCCACTGGGGATCCACTCGACGGTCTGAACGCTGCTCAGTACGAGGCGGTCACCCATACGGCCGGCCCGCTGCTGGTCGTGGCGGGCGCCGGATCGGGCAAGACCAGGGTGCTCACGCATCGGATCGGCCACCTCATCGAGTCCCGCCAGGCGTCGCCGTACGAGATCCTGGCGATCACCTTCACGAACAAGGCCGCCGGCGAGATGCGCCAGAGGGTCTCGGATCTGGTCGGTCCGGTCGCGGAGAAGATGTGGGTGTCGACCTTCCATTCGGCGTGCGTGCGGATCCTCCGACGCGAAGCCGACGCGCTGGGGTTCCCGTCGCAGTTCAGCATCTACGACCAGGCCGACGCGGTGCGCCTCGTGACCTACGTGCAGCGTGATCTCCAGATCGATCCCAAGAAGCTCCCACCCCGGTCGGTCCACGCGTCGATCTCCGCCGCGAAGAACCGCGGCCTCAGCGTCGAGGACTACCGGGAGGCGGCGCAGGTCATCATCGAACGACGCATCGCCGACGTGTTCGCCGAGTACCAGACCCGGCTCCACCGTTCGGGGGCCATGGACTTCGACGATCTGCTCGGCAACGCGGTCGAGTTGTTCCGGCGTCGTCCCGACGTCCTCGAGCGGTATCAGCAACGGTTCCGTCACGTCCTGGTCGACGAGTACCAGGACACCAACCCTGTTCAGAACGCCCTGGTGATGATGCTGGGACGGGAGCATCGCAACGTGGCGGTGGTCGGTGACGGCGATCAGTCGATCTACGCGTTCCGCGGGGCGGACATGTCGAACATCCTGGATTTCGAGAACGCGTTCCCCGACGCCCGGGTCGTGGTTCTGGCGCAGAACTACCGATCCACCCAGACGGTTCTCGATGCCGCCAACGCGGTGATCTCGCACAACGTCGAACGCAAGCCGAAGGACCTCTTCACCGAGGGCGCCCGAGGCGAGAAGATCGTGCGATTCGACGCCGAGGACGAGACCGTCGAATCGCAGTGGGTGACCTCCGAGATCACCCGCGGTCACGATGGCGGCGACCTTCGCTGGGGCGATGTGGCGGTCTTCTACCGCACCAACGCCCAGTCGAGGGTGCTGGAGGAGCAGTTCAACCGGAGCGGTGTTCCCTACCGGGTCATCGGCGGAACGCGCTTCTACGACCGCCGTGAGGTCAAAGATGTGCTCGCCTACCTGCGCGCCGCGGTCAATCCCGACGACGAGGTGTCGCTCAAGAGAGTCGTCAACGTCCCCAAGCGCGGAGTCGGGGAGTCGAGCATCGGACGTCTCGACGCGTACGCCCGCCGGCACGGCATCTCCTTCCTCGAGGCCGCTCGGCGCAGCGACGATGCCGGGGTCAGCGGACGGGCCCGAGGTGGGTTGGACGAGTTCTGTCGCATCATCGACAACGTGACCTCGACCCTCGCGGAGGGGCCGGCCGCGGCGCTCCGCCAGGCGATCGACGCCAGCGGCTATCTCGCCGAACTCGAGGCCGAGAAGTCCATCGAGGCCGAGGGTCGCATCGAGAACCTGGCCGAACTCGTCGGGAGCGCGGAGGACATCGACACCGTCGACGAGTTCCTCGAGCAGATCAGCCTCGTCGCCGACACCGACCAGCTCGACGACGACGAGTCCACCGTCACCCTCATGACCCTCCACGCGGCCAAGGGCCTGGAGTATCCCATCGTCTTCATGGTGGGACTGGAGGACGGTGTGTTTCCACACATGCGGACCCTCACCGAGCCCGACCAGATGGAGGAGGAACGGCGGCTGGCGTACGTGGGCATCACTCGTGCCCGCGAGCGGCTGTACGTCTCCTGCGCGATGCAGCGGATGCTGCACGGAGCGACCCAGTACAACCCGCCTTCCCGTTTCCTCGACGAGATCCCGGCCGAACTCGTGACCGAGATCGGCGGGGGGCGAAGCCGTACCCGCCGTTCGACCGCTCGCGGTTCTCGATGGTGGGACGACACCGGCCCCGAACCCGAGGGTGCGATCATCGGATCGGGCGGCCGCCGCTCCGAGCCGCCGCGTTCGACCCGTGAGCCGAGCGATCCGGTGAGTCTCGGCGTCGGCGACGATGTTCTGCATGCGAAATGGGGCGAGGGAATAGTGATCGACGTCCGAGGCACGGGTGACCGGGCCGAGGCAACCGTGCGTTTCGCCGACGTCGGGGAGAAACAGCTTCTCCTGGCGTGGGCACCGCTGGAGAAGGTGGAGCGAACATGACTCTCGGCACACTTCGACGGGCCCGCTTCGCGCTGGGTCGCCAGACGCACCTCGGACTCTTCGCCGACAGGCTTGCGGGGATGTGGGGCGGGCGGGTCATGGCGACCGATGCGGAGTCGAATTCCGCCCTCACGTTCCGCGACGCGGCGGCGACGGTCGACGACTGGGCCGCCCTCATCCGGCCCAGGATCTCCGACGGTGAGCCCGTCGTCGTCTCGGTTCCGGGAGGCATCGAGCAGTTCCTCATGTGCATCGCGGTCGCCCGCGCCGGCGGGCTGCCGGCTCCGCTGAACCCGCAGATGCAGCCGGCCGAGATCGACTACGTCATCGCCGACTCCGGTGCCCGACTCGAGATCTCCTCTCCCCGCGATCCTGACCAAGGGGCGTCGGCGTCGGGCCGAGGAGCTTCCCCGCCTCGACGGTGCGCCAGGGGACGTGGCCGCGCTGTTCTACACATCGGGTACCACCGGCCACCCCAAGGGAGCTGCGCTCAGTCACACGGCCCTCATCGGCCAGTCCACCGCTGCCGCACTCTTTCCCGCGGAACTGGCCGCAGGCGAGGTCGTGACGGCTCTTCCGGTCGCCCACATCATGGGTTTCGTCGCCCTGGTCGGCCTCGCCGCGGCCGGCCTCGACGCTCACGTGCACCGACGTTTTCACCCGACCGAGGTTCTCGACGCCATCGAGGAGCGACGCGCCTCGGCGTTCATCGGTGTTCCCGCCATGTACCGCATGCTCATGGAGGCGGGTGCCGAGTCGCGAGATCTCAAGAGCATCCGGGTGTGGATGTCGGGGGCGGACGTCATGCCGTCGGAGCTGGCCCACCGCTTCAAGACGATGGGGGCAGCTGTTGAACTTCCCCTGCTGGGCGCGGTCGGTGAGGCGGCCTTCGTCGAGGGCTACGGGATGGTCGAAGTGGGTGGTGGCGTCGCCGCCAAGTTCTCGCCTCCGTACTCGGGGTTGGGAATGGGCGACTCGGTCGGTTTCCGCCTGCCCGGATACCGGTTCAAGGTCGTCGATCCGGCCGGTCGCGAGGTTCCGGTCGCCTCGACCGGGGAGCTGTGGGTCAAGGGGCCGGGAGTACTGCGTGGCTACTGGAACGACCCGGTGGCAACGTCGGAGGTGGTCACCGAGGACGGTTGGCTGCGCACCGGCGACCTGGTGCGACGAGGCCTCTTCGGCACCGTCGCGTTCTGCGGACGTACCAAGCACGTCATCAAGTCGGGCGGATTCTCGGTCTATCCGATCGAGGTCGAGGGAGTGATCGAGACCCATCCCGACGTGACGGAGGCGGTCGTGGTCGGGCTCATCGATCCGACTCTGGGCGAGATCCCCGTCGCGGCGGTTCGGGTTCGCCCCGGTTCAACGGTCACCGAGGAACAGATGCTCGACTGGATCGCCCGGCGAGTGGCCCACTACAAGGCACCCCAGAAGCTCGTCTTCACCGAGGAGTTGCCCCGGACCGGCACCAACAAGGTGCAGAAGCTCAGGGTTGCCGAGCTGTTCGGGCGGGAGGCATCGGGCCACTGAGGTGGTACCCCTCATGTGGGGCAGGTGCGCGAATTCGCGAGCTGCGGGTCCGATTCGGCTCAGTTGCCGTTGGTCGACCAGTGCCAGGCCTCGGACGGAAGGTTCTGGAATCCGTACCGTCCGGCATTGCTCTTCAGCCAGGCATAGGCCGAGCTCGACCGGGTCAGCGTTCGCCCGTTCTGGGTGAAGTCGATGGCCAGGCCCCGCTCGTGCATCGAGGATCCGGGGCGTGCGGTCGGCGGTCTGCACGACGACGACGGCATGTCGTAGATGGCGTAGTTCGAGGTTCCGCAGTTCGACCTGCGAACGGCGATCTGTCCTGCAGGATCCCGGTATCCGCCGCCCGAGAGCACGATCCCGTCGGCTGCAGCGGCCGCGAGCATCGATTCGAGTGCCGATGCGATCGACGAGTCGACTCGGATACCCCGCACCGAAACGATGCCGTTGCCCCCCGAGCTGGGGAGCGATGGCGCCGACCCTCCCGACGAGGAGGAGCGTCCCGAGGATCCGCCCGAAGCGGGCCGGGTCGATCCCGCCGCGGCGGCGCGGGCACGGGCTGCCGCCTGCTGGGCGACCAGTTCCTTGGCGATGCGGGTCTGTTCGCTGCTGATCTGCGAGGAGAGCGTCGAATCGAGGGACTCGAGTGAGGCGGCCTCGGCCAGCGCGGAGTCGATGCGCGACTCGATCTGGGCGGCGAAGTCCTCCTGTTGGGCCTCGGCGGCCTCGAGTTCGCCGAGGCGAGCCTCGACGTCGGCGCGCTTCGCATCGGCGCGTTCGGCCGCCGCCGCGGCTGCGGCGCGGGCGAGCGAGAGGTCTTCCTGAATCGTGCGGTAACGCTCGACGGAGTCGAGGTTGCGGCTCGCCTGCATCTGGAGAACCGTCCGCTTGTTGAGGGCATCGGAGATGTCCGTGGCCGACAGCATCTCCATCGTCTCGTCGACCGGCGAACTCACGTAGGCCTCGACGGCCTGCGCCTTCAGGTCCACTCGGATTCCGTCGATCTCTGCCTGGGCGTTCGCTTCCGCGTCGAGAGCGGCGGCCTCCTCGGCCTCGGCCTGGACGACCGCCCGTCGTGCCTCCTCGACCCGGGACGCCTGACCGGCGACGTTGGCCCGGAGATCGGCCAGGGCAGCGGTGATCTGGGCCTCGTCGGCAGTGAGCGCGTCGATCTGTGATGCCGAATCGGCCTTCTGCGAACGCACCCTGGTCCGCTCGGCCTGGAGCTCACCGAGGGAGGGTGTACCGGCCGTCGAGGCCTCCGCCCCGGTCGTTCCGGCGATGACCACCGCGACCGCCACGACGGTGAGACCGCGGATGATCTGACGGGGGCGGCGGGCGGAGGTCGTCATCGAACCGTAACAATAGGTCACCAGGCGTCCGCGATACCAGCAGGCCGGTTCGGGCGCTCACCGGCGCCGCGGCTGGCACGCCGGGCACCAGGTCGTCGATCGTCCGTCGATGATCGCACGTCGCAGTGCCGATCCGCAGCCATGACACGGTTGTCCCGCTCGCCCGTAGCATCGAAGGGCGAGTTGGTGCGTGCCGCGGCCACCGTCCGCGTCGACATAGTCGCGCAGCGTCGTGCCGCCGTGTTCGAGCCCCTCCGCCAGGACACCCCTCAACGCCTCGAGCAGGCGCGCCGCACGGGCGACGCCGATGCGCCGATCGGCCGGGTTCACCCCGGCGGCGAAGAAGGCCTCATCGGAGTAGATGTTGCCGACCCCCGCGACGACCCGCTGATCGAGCACCTTGGTCTTGAGGTGCCGCCGGCCGGCGTTCAGACCCCGATGGAAGACATCGGCACCGAGCCGCGGATCGAACGGCTCCGGGCCGATGTTCGCCAACGTCGGCATGGGGCTCATGTCGTCAGGCGTCACGATCGCGATCCTGCCGAACCGTCGGACATCATCGAAGACGAGCACCCGATCGTCGTCCAACGCCCAGCGGGCCCGGACGTGGGTGACGTTCGCGGAGGGGTCGAGGCGGAGGGAACCGGTCATTCCCAGATGGATGGCGAGTATCCGCCCGTCGTCGAGGCCGGCGAGCAGGTACTTCCCTCGTCGGTCGAGCGACTGGAAGGCTGCGCCCCGTGCCGTCGCGGCGGGCGTGAACTTGGGGGAGTCGAATGCCCACGCGTCGATGACTCGTCGCCCCACGAGACGTGGTTCGAGTTGCCGACGGATCGTCTCGACTTCGGGCAGTTCCGGCATAGGGTGGCTCGATCCTTGCACGACCCAGGGGAGGCCGATCGTGTCCGCGGGAGGCAGCAACAAGGCCATCGTCGCCGCATTCTTCGCCAATCTCGGAATCGCGATCGCCAAGTTCGTCGGGTTCGTGGTCACAGGGGCATCCTCGATGTTGGCCGAGTCGATCCACTCGCTCGCCGACACCGGGAATCAAGCCCTGCTGGTGGTGGGCAGGAGGCGATCCGAACGTGACGCCGATCCCATCCATCCGTTCGGGTACGGACGGGAACGGTACTTCTACTCCTTCGTCGTCGCCCTGGTCCTCTTCTCGCTGGGCTCGTTGTTCGCCCTCTTCGAGGGTGTCCACAAACTCCAGCACCCCGAGGAGGTCTCGTCGCCGATGGTGGCCCTGTCGATCCTGGCGTTCGGCATGGTGTTGGAGGGATTCTCCCTGCGGACCGCGATCGTCGAATCCTCGGCGGCCAAGGGGTCGGCGACGTGGCCGGAGTTCATCAGGCATTCCAAGGCTCCCGAGCTCCCCGTCGTGTTGTTGGAGGACACCGGAGCGATCGCCGGCCTGGTGATCGCTTTCGTGGCGTTGCTGGCCGCATGGAAGGTCGATCCGATCTTCGACGGCGTCGGTACCGTCATCATCGGACTGCTGTTGGGGGTGATCGCGGTCGTGCTCGCCCTCGAGATGAAGAGCCTGCTCATCGGAGAAGCCATGGACCCCGAGGCGGCAGCGGCGATCCGTGTCGCCATGGAGAGCCAACCCGACGTGGAGCGGATCATCCACATGCGCACGGAGCACATCGGCCCCGACGACGTCCTGGTCGCCGCGAAGCTCGCCTTCCGGAGAGGGATGACCACCACTCAACTTGCCGGAGCGATCGATGCGGCGGAGGCCGCGGTTCGCGACAGCGTCACCGCCGACTGCCTCATCTACATCGAGCCCGACATCGACCGGGGAAGGGATCTCAGCGCCTGACCTCGTAGTAGATGTTGGCCGGATCGCCGATGTCATGGGCGGTCACCTCGGCGAAACCGACGGATCCGACGAGGTCCTCGACGGCCGTCATCGGCAGGCCGAGGGTTCCCAGCCCCGCCCCGCCCGGTTCGCTGAGTGCCGAGGACATGCATGTCATCACCGAGGTCGCATACATCATGGCGAGTAGCGGGTTCTTGCGATCGATGGCGAAATCACCCGACGTCCGGATCTCCTTGATGAGCCACACCCCATCGGGCGCGAGGGACTCGGCCACGTTGGCGGCCGCCGCATCGGGAAACGGCATGTCGTGGAGGCAGTCGAAGGTCAGGACGACGTCGAAGGTCCCGTGTTCGGCGAGACGTTCCGCCCCGTGATCGGACAGTTCCACGTTGTCGACACCCCCGGTGCGGAGTCGATCCCGCCCCAACTCCAGAGCATGCGCCGACGGGTCCAGTCCGACGAACGACGACCGGGGGAACTCCGTGGCCAGAACGCTCAGGAGGGTCGCCGCGCCGCACCCGACATCTGCCACCCGACATCCCCCGTGTAGCGCGTCGACGAGCCCGTCGATCCGCGGAAGCAGAAGGGTGACGATCCCGTGACGCGACCAGGGCGCCAGGACGGCGTCGACCTGATGGGCACCGGCGGGACCGTGAGCGTCGTAGGGCACGCCGACCCCGGTGACGAACGAGGTGGCGATGGCGTCGATGAGCTCGCGGTCGGGAGGAGGCCCCAGTGCTCCGCCCACGTTGAGGAGGCTTCCCGAGCGGTCCACGAGCACGTCTGCGGCAGCGCCGCTCAAGGTGAACCGGTCGCCCGTCTCGCTGTCGATGATGTCTGCGGCGGCCATGGATCGGAGCCATTCGAGACACCATCGTTCGTCGAGGCCGGCGATCGAGGCGACGTCGGCGGCGCTCAGCGGGCCGCGTCCGGCCATCGATTCGAAGAGCCCGAGGCGATGGCCCAGGTGCAACATGACCGACACCATCAGGCCCTGACGGAACGTCCAGACCCGCAGGGCCATCGTGGCTGCGTCGACCTCGTCCTCGGTGGGCATACCCAGAGAGTGGCACGTCGTGACGGCCGCGTCCTCCTTGCAATGTTGCGGTTTCTTGACGAAACTGCGCGATCGGTCGGGTTCCCACACCCCCGACGACCACCTCACGATGACGCTCTCATTCGGACACCGACGCGCGCTTGCCGTGGCCGCGCTCTGCGTGGCCACCCTGGGTCCCTGGGCGGTGTCGCATGCGTCGGCATCGCCGAGCAGCACATCGGTGGCCGAGGCTCGAGAGGTGCGCGAGGGCGCTGAGCGGAAGTTAGCGCAGCTGGATGCGGAGAAGGTGGACCTCGATGCCCTTCGCTCGGCGGCCAGCGCAGACGCCGAGGCCATCACCGAGGAGCTGGCCTCGACGCGGTCGTCGATGAAGCAGAGAGCGGTGGAGGCCTATGTCGGAGCGTCGGGAGACCAGGCGCTCAGCATTCTCTTCGACACCGACGATGTCGTCGCTGCCGCCGACCGTCGGGTCCTTCTGGTGAGTCAGTTCGGGACGGCGGCCGACGACGTGGAGCGGTACCGGCGCCTCAAGGCCGACACCGATCCTCGGCTCGTCGAGTTGGCGACCGCGATCGAGGACCTGGACGCTCGGATGGCCGACGCCGCCGACACCGTCATCCAGGCGCGGGCGGTGGAGGCCGACGCGGAGCGAGCCGAAGAGCGGGCCCGTCGGGCCGCCCTGGCAGCTGCGGCGACCACCACGGTCACCACCGCAGCACCTGAGGCGACGGCGGGGCCGTCGTCGGGTGCCGTCGCGGCGTCGTCCACGTCGAGCTCCTCCTCGTCGACCTCGTCCACCTCGCCTGCCCCACCGTCGTCGATCGCCGCTCCCACCACCCTCCCCGAACCACCGGCGGGGGGTCCGACCGAGGCGCAGTGGGCCGCGCTGCGACGCTGCGAATCGGGTGGCAACTACCAGATCGTCTCCGCGAACGGGAAGTATCGCGGTGCGTACCAGTTCGACTACGGGACGTGGAGTCGCTTGGGCGGTACCGGTGATCCTGCCGCGGCGTCCCCTGCCGAGCAGGACCTCAGGGCGAAGATCCTCTATTCACTTCGTGGCGCCCGGCCCTGGCCGACCTGCGGGATTCATCTGCGCTGAGCGGTTCCGGCCGGTACCGGGTGAGCAGCTCGACCACCTGTCCGACCGACGGACGCTTCGCTCACGACTCGACCGCGAAGTCCTCGTCCGATCCGATCAGGTCGACGAGGCGTCGGTGGAGTTCGCCTCGCATGTTCTTTCGGGTGGTGGCAAAGGGCCCGGCGTGAACCGTCAGTGCGAGGTGGGCGGCGACGTCGACGGCGCGCGAGGCCACGCTGTCGGGCGAGACCACCTCGTCGAGGAATCCGGCGTCCACGGCCTCGGAGGGCGAGCAGATGTGGGCCGACCCCACGCATCTGGTGAACCAGGCGGGTGCCAGGCGTCCGCGACACAGCTCGACGGCGAACGACGGCACGGGCATTCCGATCGCGACCTCGTTGAGCCCGAGCTTGAAGGCCCCGGCGGCTCCGACCCGGTAGTCGGGAATCGTCGTGAGGATGCCGCCCATTGCGAGCGCATGGCCGGTGACGCCGAACACGACGGGGATCGGCATCATGAGGAGTCGGAGTGCGAGTTCCCCACCCGTGTTCAGGAGGCGAACGGCGCCGGCGGGGTCCGCCGTCATGACCGACAGGTCGAAGCCGGCGCAGAACTTGCCGTCACGCCCGATCACGGCGATCGCCTTGGCGGACTCCTGCGCCTGGTCCAGCGCGGCGTTGATGGCGTCGAGCATGGCGAACGAGAGAGCGTTGGCCTTGCCGTCGTCCAGCACGATCACGGCGCAGTCGCGTTCGTGGCGGATGGTGAGCAGCGAGCTGTCGGTCATGGCGAACACCATATCGGTAGCCCCGCCGGACCTCGCCGGACACCAGACGACGGTTGTTGAACGGCTCGCCGGCCTCTGAGTACGGTGGCTCTGCCGGTGAGGGGCACGGGCGGGCGAGGGGATCACATGACCATCACGACGTCGCGACGCACGGCGGCCGCGGTCGTGGCGCTCCTCGTCGCCGCGGCGTGCGTTCCGCCCCCACCGACCAACCCCGTCGACCTTCAGGCGGAGGCCGATGCGCCCTGCGGCGCCTCGCACAACGCCTGCAGCCTGCCGTTTCCCTCCGAGGCGTGGCAGGTTGCCGACCCATCCACCCCCACCGGCCTGGCCGTCGTTCCTCCGGCCAACCTTCTCGACCCACGGCTCCTCTCCCAGCTGGGACCGGCCGCAACGATGGACGACGCATTCAGGTCCAGCGACGGTTTCTCGCCGATGTCGCCGATCTTCTTCCAGTTCCCTGCGGGAATCGATCCGTTGTCGATTCCGCCCGGCGGGGGCGAGATCGTCAGGGTGTTCGACGTCACGACCGGCCGTCGGGTCGCAGCCCGGGTGGAGGTGTCACAGCTCCAGGTCGATGATCGGAACCAGAGAGGTGTCCTGGGAATCTGGCCGGTGACCAGGTGGGAGCCCGGTCACCGGATGGTCGCGATCGTGAGTCCCGGCCTCATGACCACCGGCGGGGTGGCCCTGCCGAGGATCCGTCGGGTTCCGGGGGGATTCCGACAGACGTCGCGGTTCTGGTCGACGCGCGCATCGCCGCGTTCGCCCGGCAGGTCGATCCTGCGACCCCGGTCGACTCCTACGTCGCGGCCACCGCGTTCGCCGTCCGCAGCCAGGACCGCGCCACCGCTCAGGCCGACGCCATGGCGGAAGTGGTGCGCGCCGCCGACCATCCGGTGAGAGGAGTGACCGCGGGGTTCTCGCTCATTCCCGGGACGACGGCGGTGACGGGGCAGGTCAGGGTCACGGACTTCCGCAATGCCGACTGGGTCATCCCCACCGCGGGAGTGCCCCCGTCATCGGAGCGGTGGATCGATTTCCTGATGATCGTCCCGAACGCGGGACCCCCGCCGTCGGGAGCGCCTGTCGCCATCTACGGCCACGGCATCACCGTGGCCAAGGAGACGATGATCACCGTCGCGGCATCCAATGCCGCGGCCGGCGTGGCGACGATCGGGATCGACGATCCCCATCACGGTTCGAGGATCGCCGAGGGCGGGTATCTGCTCGACCTCGCCTCTCCGAGGACCCTCGGTCGCGTGACGTCGATGCTCCTCCAGGGCGCGCTGGATCATCTGTCCCTGCTCCGGGCCATCGCCGCAGATCCGAGCGCCCTCGAGGTCGCCGGTGCCCTCGATTCCGACACCATCCTCTACGAGGGCACGTCGATGGGTGGCTATGTCGGCGCAACGTTCCTCGGTCTGACCGATCAGGTGGATGCCGTGTTCCTCCAGGTCACCGGCACGGGGATCATCGACACCATCAGTCACTCGCTGATCTGGCCGATCTTCAGGGGGACGCTTCCGGTCGGTGCGTCCACCGGTCAGGCACACGTCCTGCTGGCGGGTGCCCAGGCTCTCATGGACCGCACCGACAGCTCCCTCTTTCTGGACCGCATCCGGCAGAGGGGAACGCCGGTGTACCTGGTGTATTCCGTCGACGACGGCGTGGTGTTCAATCCGGCGAGCGAGCGGCTGATGGCGATGTTGGGTCTTCCGTTCGTGGGGACGCCGTCCCGGCCCCTGTCCACCGCGGTGACCGCCCGGTCGGTGAACGCCATGCCCATCGACGGCTCCGGTGCCCAACAGGTGCCGACGGCCTATCTCGACCAGACCTTCCTGAAGCCGTTCGTGTCCCACATCGCGTTCCTCGATCCCGCCCCCGAGAAGGCCCTCGACGACTGGCTCGCTCTGCAGACGGGATGACGGCGAGTTCGCCGGCCGACGAGTCGTTGGTACTCTGACCTCGGCCCTTCCCAGCGGCCGCTCGACAGCGAGGTGACCATCATGTCGGCAACGACAGCCGAAAACGAGGCATCCGACGACGTTCGGTTGCCTCTCTGCAAGTTGACACCCGAGGCCCTCGAAGTGGTTGTCGGAATCCGCGCGGAGGAGCCCGACCCCGACGCGCTCGGGCTTCGCATCGAGATCGTCGGGGAACGGGGTACCGAGTTCGTCTACGACCTCAGCTTCGATGAGCTCGAGCCGCCGCGGAACCCGACGACGTCGTCGAGGAGACCGAGGGGATCGGCCTGATCGTGCCGGCCGCCACCGTCGATCGCCTGCGAGGCTCGGTACTCGACGTGCGCCAAGGCAGGTGGTGGTCTGGTGATCCGCAATCCCCACCGCCCCGATCCGCTGGCCGGAGTCGATCTCGACCTCGAGGGGTCGGCCGCGGAGAAGATCACCAAGCTTCTCGAGGTGTCGATCAATCCCTCGCTCGCCTCACACGGCGGTTTCGCCACGCTGATCGGCGTGGAAGAGGAGTCGGTCGCCTACATCACGATGGGCGGCGGTTGCCAGGGGTGTGCGATGAGCCGCCAGACGCTCACCGAGGGGATTCAACGCCAGATCCTCGACCTCATCCCGGAGATCACCGAGGTGGTCGACGCCACCGACCACTCCGCCGGCGAGAATCCGTTCTTCTAGTCCACTGGCCGGGGCGCGGTCACACCAGTGATCGATGCCAGGCGGTGACCTCGCTCACGATCCCCTCGCTGTCGAGCCCGAGCTTCGACAGGAGGGCGTCGGCGTTGTCGTGGGGAAGGTAGGCGGACGGGACTCCGAGCACCCGCACCGCGGGACCACCGTGCGGAACCAGGTCCCGCAGCGCATCGGCGATGGCCGATCCGACTCCACCGTCGCGCAGGCCGTCCTCGATGGTGACGACCAGATCGTGAGCCGCCGCGTCGGCCAGCATCTCGGAGTCGAGGGGCTTGACGACCCGTGGGTCCCAGACGGTGGCATCGAGACCCGAATCGACGAGCAGTTCCGCCGCGTCCCTCGCCGCCTGCAACATCTTGCCGACACCGATGATGCACACCCCCGAACCCGAACGCACCTGGCGGGCCGACAGTCCCGAACCGCAGCCTCCGTCGGGCGGCGGAGCCGTCTTGGGGAATCGGATCGCAGCCGGCCCGTCGCAGAGATCGAGCGCGTCGCCGAGCATCTGGCCGATCTCGTCGTAGCTGGACGGCGCGAACACCGTCATGTCGGGCACCTTGGTCAGGAGGACCATGTCGAGGACGCCGTGGTGGGACGGCCCGTCATCTCCGGTGATGCCGGCCCGATCGAGCACGAAGACGACCGGTTGGCCGTGCAGTCCGACGTCGAGGTTGACCTGGTCGATGGCCCGCGTGAGGAAGGTCGAGTAGACCGCGAAGACCGGACGCAGCCCGCCCATCGCCATGCCGGCGGCGGCGGTGACGGCGTGTTGCTCGGCGATGCCGACGTCGATCAGCCGGTCGGGGAACTCGTCACCGAACGGCAGACAGGCCGGTCGAGTCCGGCATGGCCGCCGTGATCGCCACGAGCTCGGGTCGCTTGCGGCCGCTTCGGCACGATCGCGTCGCTGAAGGCGGCGGTGTAGGAGCCCGTGCTTCAGCTCGGAGAGGTCGTGCATGTTCTTGACGGGATCGTTCTCCGCCGGGGCGTAGCCCCGCCCCTTGTTGGTCAGCACATGGACGACGACCGGTCCGGTCATCTCCGACGGCGTTGGTGAGCGCCCGTTCCACCGAGGGGATGTCGTGGCCGTCGTAGGGGCCGATGTAGTTGACGCCGAGGTTCTCGAAGAAGGCGGGAGGTTCGAGGATCTCGCGTACGGCGGCCTTTGCCCCTTCGACGCCGCGCTCGATGTAACCCCCGACCATCGGGAGGTCGGAGAGGAGTCGTTCCATGCGCTCCTGCTGGCGTCGATAGATCGGGTTGGAGCGGAGGCGCGAGAGGCTCTCGCCCAGACGCGAGACGGTCGGGGCGTAGCTGCGCCCGTTGTCGTTGAGGACGATGATGACGTTGCGGCCGGAGTGTCCCAGGTTGTTGAGACCCTCATAGGCCATCCCTCCGGTCATCGACCCGTCGCCGATCACCGCGATGATCCGCTTCTTGGGGTCGCCCCGAAGGTGTTGAGCCGTTGCCAGACCGTGGGCGTAGGACAGAACCGTCGACGCGTGGGAGTTCTCTATCCAGTCGTGGGGGGACTCGGCTCGATCCGGGTAGCCCGACAGGCCTCCGGGCTTGCGGATGGTCGAGAACTCCTTGGCCCGACCCGTCACCAGCTTGTGCACGTAGGACTGGTGACCCGTGTCCCACAGGATGATGTCGTTGGGTGAATCGAAGACGCGGTGGAGCGCCAGAGTCAGCTCGACGTCTCCGAGGTTGGACCCGAGGTGGCCCCCGTTGGTCTCGATCGTGTCGACGATGACCTGCCGCAGCTCCATCGCGAGTTGGGCGAGCTCGGCCTCGTCGAGGCGGCGGAGGTCAGCGGGGCTGTCGATCTGGTCCAGCAGCATGGTTCTCATAATGTACGTCCTCCTTGGCCCGCACTCGTTTCAGTGCCTCGCGTCCGGGCCGGTTGCCCATGAGGAATGACGGCGCTCCGAAGATCGACGAGGCGATCGTCAGGCAGATGGACCAGCAGACCGAGTGTGATGCACAGGCCCTCGGGAGCGCCGACAGCTCCGAAGAAGAAGACGAATGACGCCTCCCGGACACCGAGGCCGCCGATGCCGATCGGGAGGTTCTGGAGGATCGCCGACACCGGGAAGAAGGCGAGGGCGACACCGAAGGTGATCTCGTCGATGCCCAGCGCCTGGGCGGCCATCCACACCGCGGCCGACTGGGTGATCTGGAACGCGAGCCCCGAGTAGATGACGTCGCCCGCCGCCCTCGGGGTGACGCGGAGCGCGTCGACGCCCAGGTGCACGGCGATGAGGAATCGCCGCCATCCGGTCACGGTTCGGAGGTCCCCGGCGAATCGGCGGTTGGCCGCGATCAGCATCACGATGACCAGAGCCGTGAGGGTTGCGAGGGAGATCGCCACTGCGACCTTGCTGGGCCGGCCCGAGGTCGGCGAAGCTCCGGTTGGAAGGCCATGGCAACGAGCGTGATCGTGGGCAGCACCAGCCAACCGGTGAGCCGTTCGATGGCGACCGAGGCGAACGCTATCGGGGTCGATCCGACGTCGCCGGAGAGCCGGGTGACCCTGACGACATCGCCGCCGATGGCCGAGGGGAGGAGGTTCGAGACGAACTGGCCGGCAAGGAAGTGCGAGAACAGCCGCCGCCACGGAGGCGGTTCGTGGAGCGGTTCGAGGGCCTTCTGCCAGCGTCGTGCGGACAGGCCGAACGCGATGAACTTGGTGACGGCCGCCCCTACCAGCCAGAACCATGACGCCGTGGTCCAGCTGGGTTTGAGATCCTCGAGACTCGCATCGGGCAGCGAGATGATGAGGAGCCACATCAGGAGCGCGCTGAATCCGATGCGAAGCGCGAATCCCACGATCGGGGGGACGGAGTGGCGACGGCGCGTTGGAGTCACGGAAGTTTCTCCAGTCTCTCACCGCCGTGCCGGTACCGTGTGTCTTGTGCCGGACGAATTCGTGGACGTGGACGGGGCCCGATTGGCGGTCATCTCCGACGGGGAGGGCGGCGAGCCGCTCATGCTGGTTCACGGATTCACCGGCTCGAAGGAGGACTTCGCCGACGAGGTCTCGATTCTCGCCGAGCGCGGATTCTGGGCGGTGTCGCCGGACCTCCGCGGTCACGGCGCGTCCGATCACCCTGCGGAGGAGAGCGACTACTCCCTCGAGCGCTTCGCCGCCGACGTCTTCGGCCTCGCCGACCGGCTGGGCTGGGACGATTTCCACCTGCTCGGGCACTCCATGGGTGGCATGGTCGCGCAGGTGATGACCCTCGAACGCCCCGAACGCATCCGGTCACTCGTCCTCATGGACACCCACCACGGTGTGCTGTCGGAGCTGGACCTGAATCTCATCGCCCTCGGACAGGAGCTGGCCCGGAGCGTCGGCCTCGAACCCATTCAGGAGATCCTGAAGATGGGTCGCGATCCCCTGGCGAATCCGGCCTACGAGCGACTGTGCGAGGAGCGGGCCGGGTACAGGGAGTGGTCCGAGGCGAAGATGCTGGCGTGTTCACCGGCGATGTACGCGTCGATGCTGGGTCAGTTGGCCACCATCGAGGATCGTCTCGAGGCGCTTCGTTCGATTGCCGTCCCGACGCTGGCGTTGGTCGGGGAACTCGATACCGCCTTCGTCGAGGCGACGCACGCCATCGCCGCCGCCATTCCCGACGCTCGGATCGCCGTGGTCGGCGAGGGAGGCCACAGCCCCCAGTTCGAGGCGACCGATGCATGGCGATCGATCGTGCACGGGTTCCTTGCCGACGTGAGCCGGTCCAGCGCGACGCCCTGACGCCGCTCCGCCGTCGTCAGAGAGGGGGCGCGTCCACGCGGGCCCTGCGGCCTTGCCGCCCGGATCCGATCGTCACCGCGGCCGCGATCGCACACCCGATCCCCGCGCCGGCCAGAGAGGCGACGAGGGAGCCCGCCGGTGCCTCCTCCGGGCCGGGTCCGTCGAACAGCGGCATGCAGGCCGCGATGACGCGGCCCGCGATCAGTTGCGACAGACCGATCCCGATGAGAGCGCCCAGAGCGATGGCGGCGCCGACCTCGGAGGTCGGACGGCGAGGTCGTGGTGCGTCGGGGTCGTCGGGGTCGTCGGGCCCGGATCGTCGGCGTGACGTCAGGCCGAGAACGGCAGCCGCCAGTGCCAGCGAACCGATCGCGGCGAAGAGGGTGCGCACCAGCCGGTGAACGTCGGCGACGGTGGACAGGATCTGGGCCTTCGGGGTGTCGATCACCACACTCCCGAAGCCGGCGCCATCGAGCACGTTCCGGACGGTGTCCGCCACCTGCTCTGCCCGGACTCCTTCGTCGGCGATGCCGTCACGGACGGACAGCAGGAGTTCACTGCGCAGCGGAGTGGAGCTGTCCGGCGCCGTCGCATGCGCTGCATGGATCTCCCCGGGAGCGACGAACGCCTCGCAGTAGCCGGCGACGCCGACCTGTTCGAGAATCCTGGTCACGACCACGTCGGAGGCGGACTCCTCGATCCTGAGCTCGACCGTGTCCCCTGCCCCGACTCCCAGACGGGAGGCGGCGGACCTGCCGAGAGCGATCTCCCCGGGCCCCGGACGGGAGCCGGCGGTGGACATGCCGCCGATCATCGGATCGGGTCCGAAGTGACGGACGGCGGCGAAGTCGACGTCGGCCGCGCAGCCCGACACCTCGGCCCGAGGTGTGGAAGGGGAGCGCGTGGCCACGAGGGTGGCGTCGGACGTGGTCAGGGTCAACAGCCCGTCGGTGCCCTCCAGGGTCGTGTGGCGAACGAGGTCCTCGAGGTGGCCCAGATCGCGTGTCGGTTCGGAGCCGCCGAGCAGTGTGAGGCGCACGTCGATGGGCCCGAGGGCCTCGACCACCTCCTGACGCCCGATCCGCTCGATCGCACTGTCGGATGTCAGTGCCGAACCCACGACCGCGGTGCAGATCGCGGTGCCGATCAACACCCGTACCGACCGATGGTCGGTGCGGTGGATCGTCATGTGGTTCCGTCCCCGCCACCGGGTCCCGGAGGTGATCGCCGCCCCCACGAACTCAGCGGGTCTTCTCCAGGAAGCGTTCGACGTTGACGATCACCCGGGTCAGCTTGCCGGCCGCGACGAGACCTCGTTCGTCACGGGCGGCCACCGTGAAGACGAGGCGTCGACCTTCGATCCGGTCGAGGTTCGCCTTGGCGCTCACCTCGTTGCCGACGGCGACGGGCTGAAGGTGGTCGAGCTGCACGGACAGACCGACCGTGGTGCATCCCTCGTCGATGCGTCCCTCGAGAGCGGCCACCGCCGCCTGCTCACACAACGCGATGAGGCGTGGCGTGGCCAGCACGTCGACCTCTCCGCTGCGATGGGCAACGGCTGTATCGGACTCGGCCACCAGCATCGTGGCGGTGGCGGCCAGGCCGGTCTCGGGAGTCACGGTCGATACGATATGGACTCGCCGACCTCCGGGCCAGATGGGCCCCCACCCGAACGGACGTGCAGGCCTCATGCTGGATCACTCCACACTGACCGCGGTCCTCGGCGAAGCAACGCGGCATGGAGCGGACTTCGCCGAGGTTTTCGTGGAGGACAAGCGCCACGCCTCGGCGGTTCTCGACGACAACCGGATCGAGGAGCTCACGTCCGGTCGCGACCGTGGCGCGGGCATCAGGGTGGTGGTGGGGGAGACGACCGGCTTCGCTCACACCGCCGATCTCAGCGAGTCGTCACTGCTCGACGCGGCGCGCATCGCCGCGGCAGCCGCCCGGAGCTCGGGCGGCTCGCCGAGGCGGATCGAGTTGAACCCGACCGTGGCGGAGAGGCCCTATGAGGTGGTGACGGCGCCGGAGGGAGTGGCCAAGTCAGCCAAGGTCGACCTCCTGCTCAGCGCCAACGACGCCGCCAGAGCGCAGGGCGCAGCGATCACCCAGGTCTCGGCGCGGATCTCGGATTCCCGGCGGATCATCCAGGTGGCCAACTCCGACGGCGTCATGACCGGCGATGACCAGGTGCGGACCGTGTTCTCCGTCTCGGCGGTGGCGTCGGGGGACTCGGGGATGCAGACCGGTCGACAGACCATCGGGCACACGATGGGTTACGAGATGTTCGACGGCGTCGACGTGTCGGATCTGGCGGCCACTGCCGCGCAACAGGCGCTCACGAAGCTGACCGCACGCCCGGCCCCGAGCGGACAGCACACCGTCGTCATCGGACCGGGTGGCGGAGGAGTCATGTTCCACGAGGCGTGCGGCCACGGTCTCGAGGCCGATCTCGTCAAGAAGGGGGCATCGGTCTTTGCGGGTCGGCTCGGAGAGATGGTCGCCTCGCCGTTGGTGACGCTGGTCGACGACGGAACCATGGGACCCGAGTGGGGGTGCTTCGCCATCGACGATGAAGGCCGCCCGGCCCAACGGAACGTCCTGATCCGAGACGGGGTGCTCGTCGACTACATGTGGGACGGTCTGCGAGCGCGGGCCGAGGGCCGAGGATCTTCCGGCAACGGCAGACGGCAGAGCTACCAGCATCTCCCCATGGTCCGCATGACCAACACGTACCTCCTGGGCGGCGACACCGATCCGGACTCGATCGTGTCCGACACCCCCACGGGTGTGTACATCGCCCACCTGGGTGGCGGACAGGTCAACACCGCGACCGGTGACTTCGTCTTCGGTATGACCGAGGCCTATCTCATCGAGGACGGTCGGATCGGGGAGCCCCTCCGCGAGGGGAATCTGATCGGGAACGGCCCCGCGGCACTCGAGAACATCGACGCGGTCGGCAACGACTTCTCGATGGGGCCTCCGGGTACGTGTGGCAAGGACGGCCAGGGAGTCCCCGTCGGAGACGGCGTACCCACCCTGCGGGTGCACGGTCTCACCATCGGTGGAACCGCGGCATGACCCCCGACGATCTGTTGATCGTCGCCGACCGGGTCGTCGCCCAGGCGGCGTCGGGCGAGGAGATCGAGGTCATCGTCGAGGCCTCCACCGAGACCGAGGTCCGCGCCTGGAACGGCGACATCGAGTCGTTCGTGTCCTCGGGCAACCAGGGAGTCGGCGTCCGATGCGTGCTCGGTCCCCGCCAGGGTTTCGCGTGGGCGGGTTCCCTGGAGGCCGACGTGATCGAGGCGGCGCTCGCCGAGGCCCGCGACAACGCGCGGTTCGCGAGTCCCGACGAAGCCGTCGGCCTCGCCCGACCCGACGGTGTGCAACCACCCGACCTCGACCTGACGGCTTCGGGCCTCGCGTCGATGACTCCCCGACAGAAGATCGACCTGGTCCTGACGGCCGAGGCGGCCGTGATGTCGGCGCATCCCTCGATCATCGGAACCGAGTCGGTCGACTTCTCCGACGGGTTCGGCTCCACCGCAGTGGCCAGCACCACCGGCATCCGGGCCGGCTGGTCGGAGTCGCTGTGTTCGTTGTCCGCCTACACGTTGGCCGGCGAGGGCGACGAGGTGACCACCGGCTTCGGGTTCTCACTCGGTCGTGACCCCGACGAGCTCGACACCGAGGCCATGGTGGCCGACGCGGTCGGGCGGGCTGTTCGGATGCTGGGCGCCGCGCCGTGCGCCACCGGCCGTCTGACCGTCGTCTTCGATCCCTGGGTGAGCGCTCAGTTCCTGGGGGTGGTCGCGGAGTCGTTCTCGGGAACAGAGGTGGCGAGGGGCCGATCGATGTGGGCCGACCGAATCGGCGAGTCCATCGCAGCGGACGGAGTGACCCTCGTCGACGATCCGACCCTCGACGACCGGTTCGGGGCGTCCCCCTTCGATGCCGAAGGCGTGGCGACTCGTCCGACGACCCTCATCGCCGATGGCATGGCGTCGGGGTTCCTCCACGACACGTACTCCGCTGCGGTCGCGGGCGCTCGCTCGACGGGCTCTGCCGTCCGGGCCGGTTTCCGGGGGACCCCGGCGCCGGAGCCCGTGCCGTCGCCCTGTCGCCCGGAGGCCGATCACCCGAGGACATCATCGGCGGGGTCGACAGGGGACTGCTCGTCTCCGAGGTGTCGGGGCTGCATTCCGGTGTGAATCCGGTGTCCGGTGACTTCTCGGTCGGAATCGAGGGCATCCTCATCAGAGACGGCGAACTCACGGTGCCCGTCTCGGAGGTGACGATCGCGTCGACCGTGCCCCGCATGTTGCAGTCGGTGATCGCGGTCGGCGATGACCAGACGGTCATGCCGCTCGACGCCTGCGGGCTGACGCTGGCCATCGCGGATGTCGTCGTCTCGGGGATCTCGTGACCTCGGAGGTCGAGCTGCTCGGGTTGGCCCGCGCCCTGGGCTCGAGCAGGCCCGGTCGACCGAGCAGCTCGACGTGACCATCGCCCGTTCCCGGTCGGCCACCGTCAAGGTGTTCGGCGGCGGCGTGGAGTCGTACACCTCGGCGGAGACCCATGCACTCGGCGTCCGCGTCATCGCAGGTGGTCGGGTCGGGTTCGCCACGGCAGGCTCTCTCGATCCCGACGTCGTGCAATCGACCCTGGATGACGCTCGTGACAACGCGGACTTCTCCCAGGAGGATCCGTGTGTCGCGCTCGCCGAGCCCGATGGGGTGGAGGCCACTCCTCAGGACCTGTGGAGCGACGACATCGCCACGCTCGACGCGCCGACCCGGATCGAACGCGCCCTGGAACTCGAGCAGTTGGTACTCGCCGGGCACCCGTCGGTCACCGGGGTGCGGAGCGCGGCGTGGCACGATTCGGCCTCCGAATTCGCGTACGCCGCGAGCAGCGGTCTGTCGGCCTTCGAGCGGGGCTGCGCGGCCTCGCTGAGCGTCAGCGCGTTGGTCGCCGATGGTGATCGGGTCCAGAGCGGCTACGCCGGCGACGTGGTCCGGCACCTCGAGGAGCTCGATGCGTCGGAGGTCGCCCGAAGGGCCGTGGAACGCGGCGTTCGCATGCGCGGCTCGGTCAAGCCGGACTCCGCCCGGGTCGCGGTGGTCTTCGAGCCACGCATGGCCGTGACGTTCTGGGGGATCATTGCGTCGCTTCTGGACGGCGACTCGGTGAGCAAGGGCCGTTCCCCCTTCGGTGACCGTCTCGGACAACGCATCGCGTCGGGCGCCGTCTCGATCGTCGACGATCCCACGAGACCGGAATCCCTCGCGGCGGCATCCCACGACGGCGAGGGACTGGCGACCCGTCCGAACGAGCTGTTCGTCGATGGCGTCCTGAAGGGGTTCCTGCACAACTCGATCACCGGTCGGCGGATGGGAACCACGTCGACGGGTTCGGCGCTCCGAGGACCGCGGTCACTACCTTCGGTGGGTGCCCAGGCCCTGGTGGTCAGGCCCGGCTCGGGGACGCTCGACGATCTCGTCGGCTCGGTGTCGCACGGCATCTTCGTCAACAGCCTCACCGGGCTCCATTCGGGCGTGAATCCGGTGTCGGGCGATTTCTCCGTCGGTGCCGACGGCCTGATGATCCGCAATGGGTCGCTGGCGGAACCGATCAACGAGTTGACCCTGGCCTCGACCCTCCAACGGATGCTCGCGAACGTGGCCGCGGTCGGAGCCGACGCCGAGTGGTTGCCGTCGGGTGACCGCTGTTCCTCGATCGTCATCGACGACGTGTCGATGAGCGCGGGCTGATCCGCCGGTCAACGTCCGCCCGGTCGGCGCAGCACGATGGTCGCCGACCCGTCTCCGACCGCGGCGATCAGCGGCCCGAGGTCGACCTGCTCGACCGACACCACCGCCGAGGACTCACCTCGGTCGAGCACCTCGGCACCAGCGGCGAGGCGGCGGTGAACCAGGGTGCGCTGATCGAGACCCCAGATGTCGACGAGGTCGCCCTGCTCCACGTCGACGGCCGACTGCGAGGCGGGAACGGCGACGGCGGCCCGGTCGGGTGTGATCTGTGCGGCGAGCGACGACAGCTCCCCGTCGACGACATCGTGGTGCCCGAGGACCTCGCCCTCGACGACGGGGTGGGCCAGGCGGTCACCGACGCCCACGAACGAGTCCACGTCACGCGGTGCGGCCGACCTCGGCAGATCGACGGTGACGACATCGGCGGGGCCGAGGAGATGGCCGGCGGGTAGGTCCCGTCTCGCCCGAACCACCGTGGTCGACTCGCCGAAACGTGCGGCTCCCTCCTCGGCCTCCGCCATCAGCGAGGAGACGGCGAACGTCGTGGCGAGTCCGACGGAGACCGCGATCGTCCAGTAGAGGGCCGGTGATCGGAGGCGGCGGCGAACTCGCCATCGGGCGGAGCGGAGCGTCGCGGCGACGCCCCCTGAGAGGAAAGGTGGGCGCATGGGCCCTCCTCGGTCCGGTTGTTGTGGGGGAAGGTGTCGAGCGGGTCAGTCCGCGTCGATCATCGATTCGGCCGGAGGTCTCCCCACGGGGAGCGTCAGGATCTCGTGGCCGTCGCTCGTGACCAGGATCGTGTGTTCGAACTGGGCGGTGCGCTGTCCCGAGATCGTCGCCGCGGTCCAGTCGTCCTCCCACACGTCGAGAGCGGGAGAGCCGATGGTGATCATCGGCTCGATCGTGAAGGTCATGCCCTCTTCGAGCACGGTACGAAGCCGAGGTTCGTAGTAGTGCGGTATCTGCAGGCTCGTGTGGAACTGGGTTCCGATTCCGTGCCCGATGAACTCCCGGACCACCCCGAAACGATGGGGGCGAACGGAGGCTTCGATGGCTCGGCCGATCTCGTTCAGCGGAGCGCCCGGTTCGACGACGGAGATGCCCGCGTGCATGGCCGCCCGTGTCGCTGCCACCAGCTCCCGGGACGCGTCGTCCACCTCCCCCACATGGAAGGTGGCGTTGGTGTCGCCGTGAACCCCGCCGATGAAACAGGTGACGTCGATGTTGAGGATGTCGCCGTCGAGGAGCCGGCGGCTGTCGGGTATTCCGTGGCAGATGATCTCGTTGGCCGACGTACAGATCGACTTCGGAAAGCCCTTGTAGTTGAGGGGGCTCGGGATAGGCACCGCGTTCGATGCTGGCCTCGTGTGCGATGCGGTCAAGCTCGTCGGTCGTGATGCCGGGTTCGACGGCCTCGCCGACGACCAGGAGCACCTCGGCGGCGACACGACCCGCCACGCGCATCGCCTCGATCTCGTCGGGCGTGCGGACGGCGCGTTCCTCCGCGTGCTGCCGGGCTGCCCGGTGGCGGCATAGTCGGGCCGCGGGATGCCGGCCGGAACCGTCCGCATGGGGCTGATCATTCCCGGCGTCACGGGAGGTGACGGCGGTGGATCGAGCAACGCGGTGCGACGTTTTCGCCTGGCCATGTCCGTGAGGATAGGGCCTGATCAGTCCGAAGATGTCGTCGAGGAGGACTTCGACGCGCCCGTCGACGACGATTCCGAACTTGACGACGATGACCCCGAGTCCGACGACGACCCCTTCGATGTGTCGGACGAGGAGTCGCCTGACGATCCCGAACGCGACTCCTTCGAGTCCGTCGACGATGTCGACGGCGTCGATGATGTGGACGTCGACGATGCGGCCTTGGCGTCGTTCTTGTAGAACCCCGAACCCTTGAAGCTGATCCCGACGGGGCTGAAGACCTTCCGGAGTCGACCGGCGCACTCGGGGCATTCGGTCAACGCGTCGTCGGAGAACGACTGCTGGATCTCGAAGTCATGTCCGCAGTCTCGACACTTGTAGTCGTATGTGGGCATTGCTGCTCCCGATGAGGCGCCGTGCGTGTTCTGGCACTCGACGGTATCGAGTGCCAGCGGCGCGAGTCCAGACGTGCCCCGAAGAGCGCGGAGGGGGAAGCCGTCGAGAAGGTGCGGGCCCGGGGCTCGAGGGGTCGGGCAGCGAAACTGCGCGGTAGTATGGACCTACCGGGTGGTGGCAAGCCCGGGTTCACCGATTATTCACGTCGAGTCGATTGACACGTCACGATCGATCCGTACCTTGACCCTCAGAGTCGAGTCGTCACGAGGAGCGTTTGTGAGCAACAGAACCGTCAGGAAGGCCGTCATCCCCGCGGCAGGACTGGGAACCCGATTCCTTCCTGCGACCAAGGCCCAGCCGAAGGAGATGCTGCCCGTCGTCGATCGACCGTCGATCCAGTACGTCGTCGAGGAGGCGGTAGAAGCCGGGATCGACGACATCCTCATCATCACGGGACGCAACAAGCGCAGCATCGAGGACCACTTCGACCGCAACTTCGAACTCGAATACCAGCTGAACGAGAAGGGCAAGATCGCACGATCTCGAAGAGGTCATCGAGCTGGCCGATCTGGCCCAGATCCATTTCGTCCGCCAGGGCAACCCGCTCGGGCTGGGACACGCAGTCTCTGTGGCGCAGCGCCACGTCGGCGACCAACCCTTCGTCGTCCTCCTGGGTGACGACATCATGCGTCCCGGGTCCCCGCTGCTCTCCGACATGATCACCAACTACGAGGAGACCGGCGCGTCGACCGTTGCGCTGATGGAGGTGGACCCCGAGGACATCTCCGCCTACGGCTGCGCGGCACCGGACCAACAGGACGGCAACCGTTGTCACATCGTCGATGTGGTCGAGAAGCCGAAGATGGAGGACGCGCCCTCGAATCTGGCCATCGTCGGGACGATACCTCTTCACCCCGGCCATCTTCGAGTCGCTGACCCATGTCGACCCCGGTGTGGGCGGTGAGATCCAGCTCACCGATGCCATCGCTCTTCTGCTGAAGGAAGAGCCGGTCATGGGCTACATCTTCAAGGACGGCCGGTTCGACATCGGCAAGAAGATCGACTTCCTTCGGGCGACCGTGGAGCTCGCCCTCGATCGCGAGGATCTCGGCCCCGAGTTCTCCGCGGTTCTGGCCGACATCGTCGGACGGCACGGGATCGGCTGAATCCGGCCGGTAGCGTCGGGGCCATGACGCCCCTCGCGATCGCGCGTTCCACCGTTCTGGCTCGCATCGTTCCGCTGCCGCACGTCAGCAGTCAGCTCGAGGATGCCGTCGGCACCGCGCTGGCTGGTCCCTTGGTGGCGGGGGAGCGGGTGCCCCCGTTCGACAACTCGGCCGTCGACGGGTTCGCCGTTCGGGCCGATGACGTCACGTCCGTGCCGGCGACTCTTCGGATCGTCGACCGGATCCTGGCGGGAACGGCACCCGAGGTCAGCGTCGGAGTCGGCGAGGCGGCTCAGATCATGACCGGCGCACCGGTCCCACCCGGAGCCGACGCCGTCGCGATGGTCGAACGGTGCGTGGTCGAGGACGGGATGGTCACGATCTCCGCTGCGGTGACCTCCGGCGATCACGTCCGGCCGACGGGCGACGACGTCGAGATCGGCGACACGGTTCTGGTGGAGGGGACGACGATCACGCCTGCGGTGGTGGGGCTCCTCGCCACCCTGGGCGTGACGCGCCCGACGGTCGTGCGCCGGCCGATCGTCGGGGTGTTGTCGACCGGCGACGAGTTGGTGCCCGCCGACGCGGAACAGGGACTCGGGCCGGGCCAGATCCGCGACTCGAATCGCGCCGCGCTGTGTGGGCTCGTCGACGGCTCGGGATTCGAGGCGGTCGACCTCGGCCTCGTGCCCGATGACGAGGCGCAGATCTCGGACGCCATCGTCGCCGCGGTGGCGCGGTGTGACGCCCTGGTCACGAGCGGCGGGGTGTCGATGGGTGACGTGGACCTGGTTCGTGTGGTGCTGGACCGGCTCGGGGAGATGGACTGGATGCAGATCGCCATCAAGCCCGCGAAGCCGTTCGCGTTCGGGACCATCTCCGTCGACGACCGGTCGGTACCGGTCTTCGGCCTCCCGGGCAACCCGGTGAGTTCGATGGTCAGCTACGAGCTGTTGGCGCGCCCCGCCCTGGCCGCCCTCGGTGGTCACCGCCGACTCGATCCGCCCCCGGTGTGGGCGACCGCAGGCGTCGACATCGGTCGTCGCTCAGACGGAAAGGTCCACTTCGTCCGGGTGCGGTTCGACGGCGACTCCGTCGTGCCCGCAGGTGGTCAGGGATCCCACCAGCTGTCCGCGCTGGCCACCGCCGACGCGCTGGCGGTCCTCGAGGACGGTGAGGGAGTCGCGGCCGGAGACGCCGTGAAGCTGATCCTGCTGGGTCGCTGAGCGAGGCGTACCATCCCACCATGGCCGAGGCGCTCACCGACCGATTCGGACGTGTCCACCGCGACCTCCGCATCTCGGTCACCGACAGGTGCAACTTCCGCTGCACCTACTGCATGCCCGAGGACGGTCTCGTGTGGCTGCCTCGTGACGCCCTGTTGACCTTCGAGGAGGTGACCCGGGTGGCCGAACTCCTCGTGGACCGGTTCGCCATCACCTCGATCCGGCTGACCGGCGGCGAACCGACACTCCGTTCCCGACTCGATCGGCTGATCTCGATGCTGTCCGACGTCGGCGGTCGGGCCGGGGCCGTCGACCTGGCGATGACCACCAACGGGTCGACCCTCGCGCGCCAGGCCGGACGGTACGCCGAGGCCGGACTCGGCCGGATCAACGTGTCGCTCGACACGCTGCGGCCCGACCGTTTCGTGGAGTTGACCCGGCGCGACGAGCTCTCGTCGGTGATCGAGGGTATCGACGCCGCGATCGCCGACACGTCGATGTCGGTGAAGGTCAACGCCGTCGTCATGGCGGGTGTCAATGACGACGAGGTCGTCGAGCTGGCCGCCTTCGGGCGCGAGCGTGGCGTCGAGATGCGCTTCATCGAGTTCATGCCGCTCGACGCCGACCAGGCATGGAGCGGTGCCGGCGTCGTGAGCGGAGACGAGATCGCCGCCCGGGTCACGGAACGCTGGCCGGCGGAGCCGGTCGAACGCACCGCTGCGCCGGCCACTCGGTTCCGCTACCTCGACGGTCGCGGCACGTTCGGCGTCATCTCGAGTGTGACCCGGCCGTTCTGCTCCGGTTGCGACCGGGTCCGCCTGACCGCGGAGGGGCAGGTTCGCAACTGCCTGTTCGCCGCGGGGGAGATCGACCTGCGCGCCCCGCTGCGAGACGGGGCCGACGATGACGAGTTGGCAGAACTCATCACCCGCTGTGTGGCCGGCAAGGCCGAGGCTCACGGCATCGGGAACGTCAACTTCATCCGGCCGGCCCGGTCGATGAGCCAGATCGGCGGCTGAGGCGGCGTCGCCACTACAGTGTCCGCCATGTCTGAACGGGCGCTGACCCATCTCGATCCCCTCGGTCGCGCCCGCATGGTCGACGTGACTCCGAAGGAGCCCACCCACCGCCGGGCGATCGCCCGGGGCCGGGTCTACATGTCGACCGAGACGACCTCGCTGGTCGCGCGGGGAGCCATCAACAAGGGCGATGTACTCAGCGTCGCCCGGGTGGCGGGCATCCAGGCGGCGAAGCGGGCCAGCGACCTGATTCCGCTCTGTCATCCCCTGCTGGTCGGGGCGGTCCTCGTCAATTTCCGCATCGAGGACGAGTTCATCGAGGTGGAGGTGTCGGTCGACACCGTCGATCGAACCGGCGTCGAGATGGAGGCGCTGACGGCCACGACGGTCACCTGTCTGACCATCTACGACATGTGCAAGGCGGTCGATCGTTCGATGGTGATCGGCGACGTCACCTTGTGGGAGAAGACCGGCGGCCGCTCGGGTTCCTACCGGCGTGAGGGTGATCCTCTGGACGGTGTGGCCTTCGGGTCGTGACGAATGACGTCATGTCGTAACCCGTTTGTAATACGCGCTTGCTGTGGGCTAGGTTCTCTGACATGTCGGCAATCGCCCTGGTGATCCTCGCGCTGCTGTGGGCAGCGGTCCTGGTACCCGACCTCATCCAGCGGACCCACGAGCGGTCCCGCAGCGATTCGATCGGGTCGTTCGCACGCCAGCGATCCACCCTGTCGCAGTCCGTTCCCGTGGGCCACTCGCGGCCTCTCGAGCCGACGGTCCCGGGTCGTCCGCGACCCGCGGTGCGGGCGACGCGATCTGCTCGTATCTCGCCCGCCACCGCCAAACGTCGACAGGACGTGGTGGCGGGGTTGGTCGCCGCCGCGCTGCTGACCTTCCTCGGCGCCGTCTCGGTCGGCGGGTTCCTCGTCGTCGCGAACGTTCTCGTCGACGTTCTCCTCGTCGGATACCTGGGTCTGTTGCTGTTCGTGACCCGACGGGCACAACAACGTGCCAACGTCACTGTTCTGTACCCGCGGCACGAACAGATGGTGGTTCCCATGGCCGATCGTCGCCAGCGCATCGCCCGCTGACCGGGCGATCGACGTCCCGTCACCCCGTCCCCGTCGTTGTCTCCACCGCGTCGGTGGTCCGATAGGGTGTCGGTCCCCTTGGGGGTGTAGCTCAGCTGGCTAGAGCGCCTCGGTCGCATCGAGGAGGTCGTGGGTTCGACTCCCATCACCTCCACCAAGGAGTCCATTCGCCCCGACCTCGGTCGGGGCGAATGCGCGTCCGTGCCGACGCTCAGGCGGGGAGCAGAGCAGGGAAGAACCAGACCGCCACGAGCGTCCCCGCGACGAGCCCGGGCCCGAACGGAAAGAAGGCTGCGTTCTCATCGTCCTTCGGCGCGGTCATCCTCCGGATGAGGCCCATGCCCACGCCCAGGACACATGCGATCAGCAGTCCCCAGATCGGGAGACGAATGTCGATCCATCCGAGGTAGAGGCCGAGGAGGAGCGAGAACCGAACGTCCCCGAATCCCATTCCCCTGGGATAGATCATGTGGGTGAGGAAGAGGAAGCCGAAGAGCATTCCGGCGCCGATCAGAGCGGACTGGACCGAACCGATCTCGCCCAGCGCCGCCGCAATGGCGACGATCGAGGCCAGTCCCACGAAGAATCCCACCCACGCGACCTTGCGGGGAATGAGGAAGGTCCGCAGATCGATGGCCGCAGCGATGACGAGCACAGGGACCAACCACAGGAACGGCAGCAGCACGAGCGAGTCGCCGAACGGCGCGAACAGCATCGAGAGGCATCCCGCCACGACGGCGACGAACGTCACCGGCCAGCTCCGCGGCAGCGAGGTGTCGCAGTGCGGGCACCGCCACGCGTTGAGTGGGGATGTGTCGGTCAGGCTGAGTTCGTGGGAGCAGTGATCGCAGCGGGCGTTCACGAAGTCGGCGAAGTCCGAGTCATCGGACTCCACGAATCGGTGAACGATCCACGCGGCGACCCAGCCCGAGGCGATTCCCCAGGCGAGCGTGGCGATGAGCGCGATCGGGTGTGGCATTCCACCTATATCGGCGCCGGGGGGCAGAACTTCAGTTGTCCGCCGGTCCTCAGGTGCCGAGGACCGGTTGCGCGATCCGAAGGCGGTCGTCGAATCCTTCGTCCCAGGGGAGCCGGGCGTTGCGGTCCGGCCACACGAACTGGGACACCCGGAACTCCCGCTCGCCGTAGTACTCAGCGATTCCGACGAACAGGTCGCCGTACAGATCCAGGTCGACGGGCACCATCGCCGAGGGCAGATCGTTGTCGAGGAGACCGACGAACGTGCCCTGCGGAAACTCTCCGCCTGCGGAGAGATGCATGTCGACCATCTCCAACAGACCCCGTGCCGCCACCGGCGTCAGTCCGAAGATGACCGTCTCGGGATGGCCGAATCGGTCCTCGAAGCCGATGGTGTAGGTGAAGCCCGGTTGGGGTGGGTCCTCGATGGGGGCGACCGGCTCAGCACACCAGCCGTTCGTCTCCACGACCCACCTGATCTTGTCGCGATGGTCCATGTCGCGATCGGCGAAGACGTCATCAGCCATCACCCGATCCTCCCACGTCGACGAGATCGATGAGTCGCCGCCTGTCCACCTTGTGCATCGCCGTCAGCGGAATGGCGTCGACGGCGACCACGTCCTCGGGCTGCTTCCACGCCGCCAGGCGCCCCTGGCAATGGGAGCGGAGCTCCTCGAGACCAGGTGCCGTCCGACCGGGGGCCGGCACCACGACCGCGACCCCGATGCTGCCCATCACCGGGTGTGCCCGGGGGACCACCACGACATCGTCGATCCCCGGATGATCGGCGAGCACGGCCTCGACCTCGGCCGGAGCCACGTTGTAGCCACCACGGATGTATCGATCGTCGGATCGACCGACGAGGCGAACGCAACCGCCGGTGGTCCATTCCGCCAGGTCCCCGGTGTGGAGCCATCCGCCCGCGAAGGTGGCGGCGGTTGCCGCAGGGTCACCGAGGTATCCGTCCGCCACGGCACCCGATCTCAGCCACAACTCGCCGATCTCGCCGACCTCGGCGTCCGCTCCGTCGGTGGTGACGATGCGCGCAGCCACCCCCGGCCGTGGTCGCCCCACCGTGTGGAGCGCCTCGGAGTCGGGGCCCTCGGGATCCGTGGCGAGACCCACCCCGCCCGATTCCGTGGACGAGTAGCGAATCGAGTAGACGGCCCCGAGGCGTCTCCGCGCCTCGCGAACCAACTCGGGCGGGGATGCCGCACCGCCCGCGATCACCGATGTCACCGACGAGACGTCGACCGCGTCGAGCAGGGGCGAGCGCAGCAGCAGCGCCAGCTGCGGGGCGACGACGCCGAGCACCCCGATCCTCTCGGCCTCGATCAGTGCCAGCACGTCCTCCACCCGCCACTTCTCCAGCGTGTGGAGCGTTCCCCCCATCCTCAGATACCACGGCAGCTTGGTCATGAACCCGACGTGCGGAAGTTGGGTCGACACGATCATCGGACCGCCACCTCCCCAACGGTCCTGCCAGCCGACTCCGAGATCGATGTCGCAGACCGCCCGCAGTTGGCGGTTGCGAAACACTGCTGCTTTCGGCGGGCCCGTGGTCCCCGACGTGAACACGACACAGACGACGCGCTCCTCATCGGGTGCCAAGAGGGGCGGGCCGGGCGTCCCGACACGGGTGTCGAGCGGTGTGATGCCCGGCGTGGTTCCCGGGTCGAGGTCGGGATCACCGAGAACGAGGTCGGCCCCCAGCGAGGCGATGCACGTCGCCCTCTCCGTCCGGCTCAGAACGGGGGAGATCCCCACGGTCACCGCGCCGAGTCTCGCCAGGGCCGCGAACGTGATGATGTAGTCGACCGCCGAGACCGTGCAGACCGCGACCACGGTCCCCTCCCCGACGCCGTGGTTCTCCGTCAGCCGCCCTGCGACCGCGGCGCTCCGCGTCGACAGCTCCGAGAACGTCAGTGAGCGCCCGTCGGACTGTCGGACAGCGATCGCGTCCCCGAAGCGGTCGGCCGCCTCCTCGACCGTTCGATCCAACATGTGTCGAGACGCTAACGGCTCGCGCCAGGATCGGTGTCCGGCGGGTCGGCTCCCTCCTGCGGCCGAATCCGCCTCGTGGGGCACTGACCTATCGTGGCGCCATGTCACGGGGCCGTTCCCAACGAGTCATGGTCACCCGGGTCGGCGGTCCGGCCGGCGAGGCCGTCGCCCCCTCCGACGTGGTGGTCGAGGAACCCCTCGAGATCCGATTGGGCGATCGACTCGTGGCCACCACGATGAGAACGCCGGGCCACGATTTCGAGCTGGCCGCGGGCTTCTGCCACAACGAGGGTCACCTCGACGGAACATCGGTCCGTGAGGTTCGGTACTGCGCCACGGCGTCGGCGGTCGACACGCACTTCAACGTCGTGACGGTCGAGCCGACGTCATCGCCTCCCACCGCGTCCCGCCCGGTTGGGAACCACCTCGAGTTCATGCGGAGTCTGCGGATCGCAGCAACTCGACGAACTCGTGGCCCGGATGGGCATGGCAAGCGCTCCCGACCGTACCGTTCGACACCTCGGTGCTCGACGGGCTCGGGGTTCGGGTCCGGGAGGACCAGTCGCTCTTCGGGGCCACGGGGGGATCGCATGCCGCGGCCGAGTTCTCGCTCACCGACGGCAAGGTCTGCGTCGTCCGCGAAGACATCGGTCGGCACAATGCCGTGGACAAGGTGGCCGGTCGTCTGCTCCTGGCGGGTCGGTTGCCCGCGTCGGGTTCCGGACTCTGGGTCTCGGGTCGGGCGAGCTTCGAGATCGTGCAGAAGGCGTGGGCGGCAGGGTTCCCTCTCGTCGTGTCGGTCAGCTCGCCGTCGTCTCTGGCCGTCTCCGTCGCCTCGCGCGCGGGCATGGGACTCGTCGGATTCGCTCGGGAGGACGGGGCGACGATCTTCACCTGGCCCGAGGGGTGGCATCGGACGTGAGGACACGGATTCCTCTCCATCCCTCGACATGGGTCGGCGTGTCGCCGAACGGCATCGGTCAGCAGAAGCCCCATCACCTGCGCGAGATGCTGTCGGTGGCCCGAGACAACAGGAGGAACCTTCGCTACGCCTGGGACGTCCTCTCCAAGGGTGTGTGCGACGGGTGCGCTCTCGGCGTCGCCGGCCTACACGACTGGACGATCGACGGTCTCCACCTCTGCACCACCCGACTCAAGATGTTGGAGTTCAACACCGCGGAGGCGTTCGATCCGGCGATCTGCGCCGACGCCTCGGTCCTGGCCGACGCCACGACGGCGGAGCTCCGCGCCCTCGGCCGGATCGGCCATCCGATGCGTCGCCGCCGTGGAGAACGCGGGTTCTCACGCATCGGATGGGCCGAGGCGTTGGATGCCGTCGGATCCGCCATCAGGGCCGTCGATCCGGAACGCGTCGCCTGGTATCTCACCAGCCGTGGCCTCACGAACGAGACCTACTACGTCGCAGGCAAGGCGGCGCGTGCTCTCGGGATCTCGTCGATCGACAGACGCGGCACGGGTGTGCCACGCTCCCTCCACGATCGGGCTGAAGCAGTCGATCGGGGTGGCCGCGTCCACATGTTCGCTGCGTGACGTGATCGAGTCCGACCTCGTGCTCTTGTGGGGGACCAATCCTGCCAACAACCAGCCCGTGATGATGAAGTACCTGGACCGGGCGGTGAAGTCGGGGACCAGGGTCGTCGTCATCAACCCGTACCTGGAGCCGGGACTCGAGCGGTACTGGGTGCCGTCGGCGGTCGAGTCCTACCTGTTCGGCACGAGGATCGCCGCGCTGCACGTCCCGGTGCGTCCCGGGGGCGACGTCGCGCTCGCCAACGCCGTGATGAAGTCGTTGTTGGAGCGGTCGGCGGTCGACACGGACTTCATCGAGCAGCACACCGAGGGCTTCTCCGACCTCACGTCCTCGCTGGACGATCAGCCGCTGTCGGAGCTGCTGGAGGCGTCGGGTGTGGACCATGGGCAGCTCGAGGCCTTCGTGGACCTCATCGCCGGGTCCGAGACCATGGTGACGATCTGGTCCATGGGCATCACCCAGCACCGCAGTGGTGTGGAGGGCGTCCAGGCCCTGGTCAACCTGAACCTGGCCCGGGGGGCGGTGGGCCGGAACGGCTGTGGACTGATGCCGATCAGGGGCCACTCGGGAGTCCAGGGAGGGGCCGAGATGGGGGCCTACGCGACCTCGTTTCCGGGCGGGCGGGCGGTCGATGCCGACAACGCGGAGGAGATGGCCGCGTTGTGGGGCTTCGACGTGTCCGGCGACGTCGGCCTGACCGCGCCCGAGATGATCGAACGCGCCGCCGACGGCGGGCTCGACGTCCTGTGGTGTTCGGGGGGCAACATGTCCGAGGTGATGCCCGATCCCTCCGGCACGGTCGACGCGCTCAGCCGGGTCCCGTTGCGCATCCACGCAGACGTGGTGCTGACTCCCCAGATGTTCATCGAGTCCGAGGATGTGATCATCCTCCCGGTCCGCACCCGCTACGAACAGGAGGGCGGGGGGACGTCGACCACGACGGAGCGGCGCGTGGCGTTCAGCCCCGAGATCCCGAGGCAGGTCGGCGAGGCCCGCAGCGAGTGGCGGCTCTACGCGGACGTCGCGATCGCCGCCGACCCCGAACTGGCCGACGCGTTCGCATGGTCCGACAACGCCGCGCTGCGGGCCGAGATCGCTCGCGTCGTCCCGGCCTATGCGGGCATCGAGCACCTCAGCGACACGGGGGACGCCATCCAATGGGGCGGCCGTCACCTGTGCTCCGGTGGGGTCTTCCCCACCGACAGCGGCCGTGGTCGGTTCACGGTGCTGCGTCCGCCGCCTCCGACGCATCGAGGGGGGGACCGGTTCATCGTCACCACCCGACGCGGCAAGCAGTTCAATACGATCGTGTGGGGAGAGACCGATCCGCTGACCGGGGCGTCCCGACGCGATGTCTACATCGACACCGATGATGCACGGCGGCTCGACATCATGTCGGGACAGTCTGTCCTGTTGCGTTCCGAGTGGGGGGAGATGACCGGCTCGGCTCGCCTGGTGACCCTGGCGCCGGGCTCGCTGCAGGTGCACTGGCCTGAGGGGAACGTTCTCCTGCCGGGGGGCGCCGATCACCGCGAACCCCTCAGCCAGATGCCCGACTACGGCACGACGGTGACCCTCTCCCGCCTCGGCTGACCCTCGGGCGGCGCGGTGACGGCCGACGGGGTCACGGACCCGAGCCGTGGATCGGCGCGACCGGGCCGCTCGCGCTGTCGGTGTCGTGGCAGCATCTCGGGATGGCCCTCGAACCCGAATCCGTTCTCCTCACCCGAAAGGTGGCCGTGGTCACGGGGGCCGCGCAGGGCATCGGGGCGGCCTGCGCGTTGGCCCTGGCGCGTTCGGAGCCGACGTCGCGCTGGTCGATCGCCATGCCGATCTGCTCGACGGGACAGCGGGGGAGGTCGAGGCGCTCGGGCGGGTCGCACTCACCACCTACGGCGATGTACGTGACCACGCGGTCGTCGACGAGATGATCTCGGGGGCGGTGAAGCGCTTCGGTCATCTCGACATCGTCGTCAACAACGCCGGTGGCGGGTTCGTGGCCCCCCTGATGGAGGTGTCGGACAAGGGCCGAACGGCGCTCGTCGACGAGAACTTCACCCAGGTGGTCGACGTGATCCGAACCGCCGTCCCCCATGTGGTGGAGGGCGGCTCGATCATCAACATCACGTCCATCGAGGCCCACCGTGCGGGGCCCGGCTTCGCGGTCTACTCGGCGATGAAGGCGGCGGTCGCGAACCTCACCGCCACCCTGTCGCTCGAGTTCGCTCCCCTCGGGATCCGCGTGAACGCGATCGCCCCGGACATGATCCGGACCCCTGGTGACGCGGCTCTCACCGAGAGCTCCGAGGCGCTGGTCGACTCCGGCCATGCCCCTTCGCCGTCGGGTGGAATGGGTGACCCCGACGATGTGGCGGCCGCCATGGTCTTCCTGGCCGGAGACATGTCGAGCTTCGTGACCGGGACCACGCTCCACGTCGACGGGGGGACGTTCGCCGCGTCAGGGTGGCGGCGGCGGATCAGCGACGACCACTGGTCGTTGTGAGAGGGGTGTGACCCCGCTGTCGGGCCAGAGGCCGCGTGCTCACCCGCTGTGTTCGTCGAGCCAGGCGTCGCCGATGGAGAACTCCTCATCGAGCTGGCGTGAGGCGATCCCCTTGGCGAAGTCGGCCAGCTTTCCGCCGACGAGCGGCACCTTGACCGCGATGTCGAGGGTCACGGTGTACGTCGTCTCGTCGCCGTCGGGCTCCAGGAGCGTTCGTCCGCTGATCTTGACCGGAACCCCCTCGCTGTCGAGCGTGAACTGGCCGCCGTAGGTGCCGTCTCCCTTGTCGTTCCACTCGTCGGTGCTGACCATCGTGTTGACGGGCTTGATGAACTTCTTGGCGAAGCCGGGTATGCCCTCGACCTCCACCTCGCGGGTGATGACGATGCGGAGCCGGTCATCCGATCGGTCCTCCTCGAGGACCTCGACGCCGATGTGGCCCATCTTCTCGAACTTGGCGACGTGGCTCCGGGGGTCAGAGAACATCGCCCAGCAGTCCGCCGCCGGTGCATCGAAGGTGTGGGTCTTGGTGAACTCCATCGGTGCAGTCTGTTCCACGATCGAGCGCACGGCTAGTTTCTGACACCGCGTCAGATCTTCGTCGAGATCCGGAGGAACAGCCATGGCCACCAACGCACCGCTTCACGGGGTCCGCATCATCGAGGTCTCGATGTTCGGACCGGGTGCGCTCACCACCCATCTCGCCGATCTCGGCGCGGATGTGATCAAGATCGAGTCCCCCGCGGGCGACTACATCCGTCGGATGACCTGGCCCATCGTCGAGGGCGTCTCGCTGATGCACCTCCACATCAGCCGGGGCAAGCGGTCGATCGTCCTGGATCTCCGCACCGACGAGGGCGTGGAGGTCTTCAAGGAGCTCGTCGCCGGAGCCGACGCAGTGATCGAGGCCATGAGGCCGGGCGGGCTGGCCCGCAGGGGACTCGGATACGAAGAGCTCCGCGCCGTCAACCCCCGGATCGTCTTCTGCACCATCTCGGGTTACGGGATGACCGGCCCCTACGCCACCATGCCGAGCCACGGGATCGCCTACGACACCTGGGCGGGCCTGGTCCAGCCCGAGACCGACGAGGAGGGATTCTGCTGCATTCCCGAACACCCGTCGGTCGGGATTCATGCGGGACCGCTGTTCGGCGCACTCGGCGTCCTGGCAGGGATCACCGGGGCCCGCGCCAGCGGTGAGGGTTGTCAGTTGGAGATTGCCCAGTCGGACGCGGCCGCGGCCATGGACTGGTTGCGGTCCGAGACCTGGAAGGCCTATGAGCGGCCCGAGGACGAGGTGACCGGCAACCCCTCAGACGACTTCGAGCGTCGGGCGCCGGGCACTGCCGGCATGCGCGACGGGGTTCGCTACCAGTTCTACGCGACGTCGGACGATCGACACGTCCTCTTCATGGCCTCGGAACAGGAGTTCTGGAAGAACTTCTGTGAGGCGGTCGGCCGCCCCGAGCTCTTCGAGCGGTGGCCTGGGTCGCAGTACGGCGACCATGCCAAGGGCAACCGGGAGCTGCAGGCCATCCTCAAGGAGATCTTCGCCTCGCGAACCGCCGAGGACTGGATCGCCTTCGGAGACGAGCACAACACTCCCATCGCCCCGGTGAACACGCCCAAGACGATCGCGGAGGATCCCCAGTTCCAGGACCGCTTCCCCTGGCTTCCCGCGGAGGAGCTCGGCGCCGATCAACTCGCCTCGCCACTCAAGTTCCTCGATTCGCCCGTGCCCCGACCCACCAAGGCCCCGACGGTCGGTCAGCACACCGAGGAGGTCCTGTCCGAGGTGTTGGGGCTCGGTGCCGATCGGATAGCCGCGCTGCGCGAAGCCGGAGCGATCGGGTGAACGTCGACGCGACGGGGGCGACCACGTGAACGATCGGGAGGCCATGGTGAGGGGAGACCTGGAATGGGGGACCATCCCCCGTCTGTTGCGCGCCGCCGTCGCGACACACGGGGATCACGAGGCTCTCGTCGACGCCTCCGCGGCGGGTGGCACCGAGCGCATCTCCTACGTCGAACTCGGCCGCCGGGCCGAGGAGACGGCGCGCGCCCTCGTCGCCCACGGCGTGAACCCCGGTGACCGGGTGGCGATCTGGGCGCCCAACATCTGGGAGTGGCCGGTCACCGCGCTGGGGATCCACCTGGCCGGAGCGGTCCTCGTGCCGATCAACACGCGCTACAAGGGCACCGAGGCCGCGTACATCCTTCAGCGCAGCGGGGCGGTGGCCCTGTTCTGTGTCGAGGGCTTCCTCGACAACCACTACGTGTCGATGTTGGACGGCTCGGATCTGCCCGACCTTGCCGACGTCGTGGTCATGCGTGGGGACACTCCCCCCTCCGCGATGTCGTGTGAGGCCTTCCTGGCCGCTGCAGAGCGGATCGATCCTGCAGCGATCGACGAGCGGGTCGACGCGCTCGGGCCCGACGACCTCTCCGACCTGCTGTTCACCTCCGGCACGACCGGAGCACCGAAGGGCGTCATGTGCACCCACGGTCAGACGGTGCGGGCCTTCTGCGACTGGGCCTCGGTGGTGGGGCTCCGGTCCGACGACCGCTACCTGATCGTCAACCCGTTCTTCCATGCCTTCGGCTACAAGGCGGGCCTGGTGGCGTCGCTGACCAAGGGGGCCACCATGGTCACCGAGGCGGTCTTCGACGTGGTTGCCGTCATGGGGTCGATCAGCCGAGAGGCCATCACCATGATTCCGGGCCCGCCCACGCTGTACCAGACCATCCTCAACCACCCCGACCTCGACCTCCGCGCGCTCGGTTCGCTCCGGCTGGCCGTCACCGGTGCCGCCGTCGTTCCGGTCGAGCTGATCCGCCGGATGCACGACGTGCTGGGCTTCGAGACGGTCATCACCGGCTACGGGCTCACCGAGGCGTGCGGCATCGCCACCATGTGTCGACACGACGACGCGCCCGAGGTCATCTCCGCCACGTCGGGCAGGGCCATCCCCGGCGTGACCGTCACCGTCGTCGACAACGAGGGACGCGAGGTTCCCCGAGGCACCGAGGGAGAGGTCCTGGTCGCGGGGTACAACGTGATGGTGGGCTACTTCGAGGACCCCGAACAGACCGCGGAGGCGATCGATCCGGAGGGTCGCCTGCACACCGGAGACGTGGGCATCATGGATGGCGCCGGCAACGTTCGGATCACCGACCGACTCAAGGACATGTTCATCGTCGGAGGGTTCAACGCCTATCCGGCGGAGATCGAATCCCTTCTGTGTGGCCACCCCGATGTCGCACAGGCCGCCGTGGTGGGCGTCGACGACGAGCGTCTGGGCGAGGTGGGGTACGCCTTCGTGGTCGGCCGGGCCGGGTCCGTGGTCGATCCGGCGGAGATCATCGCCTGGTCGCGGGAGAACATGGCGAACTTCAAGGTGCCCCGTCACGTGGAGATCGTCGATGAACTGCCCCTCAACGCGTCGGGCAAGGTACTGCGCTATCAACTGAGAGAGCGGGCTGCCGCCGGAAGGGGAGGTCAGGGGTGAAGTTCGCCCAGGCACTCATCGGACTACCGGCCGGCGACTACGTCGCGGTGGGTCGCGCCGCGGAGCAGGCCGGATTCGACTCTGTCGCTCTCAGCGATCACGTGGTGTACCCCGCCGATCTGGCGTCGCCGTATCCCTACACGCCCGACGGAAAGCCCCAGTACGACCCCACGTGGGACTTCCCCGACCCCTGGGTCGCCATCGCCGCGATCTCGTCGGTCACCACGACGCTCGACTTCCTCACCAACGTGTTCGTCCTCCCCGCCCGGCACCCGCTCCTCGTGGCCAAGGCCGTCGGGACCGCGTCCGCCGTCTCGGGCGGGAGGGTGGCGCTCGGAATCGGTGCCGGATGGATGCGAGAGGAGTTCGAGGTACTGGACCAGGTCTTCGAGCGACGTGGGCGGCGCATGGATGAAGCCATCGAGGTGATGCGCGCCGTGTGGACCGGCGAGTTCGTGGAGCATCACGGTGAGGCTTACGACTTCCCGTCCCTCGACATGCGTCCCGCCCCGCCGGTGCCCGTTCCCATCCTCGTCGGCGGCCACTCCGACAGGGCGCTCCGGCGCGCTGCGGGTCTCGATGGATGGATCGGCGTCAACTACGACCTCGACACGCTCGAGAGTCACTGTCGACGTCTTGCCGAACTCCGCGAGGAGGTCGGCACGGCCGATCGCCCGTTCCAGATCGTGGCGTCGCCGCTGGCCGTTCCCGCTCCCGAGGTGATCGAGCGGCTCGACGACCTCGGCGTGACCACCATCCTCACGTCGGCGTGGATGGCCGCGGGAACGTTGGTGCCCGACTCGATCGAGCACGCCTCGGATCTGATGGGGTCGTATGCGGAGCGTTTCATCACCCCGCTGCGGGGAACGGCGTGACAGAGACCGATGACGGTCTGCGCGCCGCGGACGGACGGGTTCCGGGGCGCCGCGGCCTGCGGACCCGGCGCCTGCTCTTGGACTGCACCGCCGCGGCTCTGGGCGGGGCGTCATATCGCGACCTGAAGGTGGTGGACATCGCCCGCGAAGCGGACACGTCCCCGGCGACCTTCTACCAGTACTTCCCCGACGTGGAGGCGGCCATCCTCGCCCTCGCCGAGGAGATGGCCGAGGAAGGCAATCGGCGGCTCGTCGAGATCGTCAGGACCGGTTCCTGGAAAGGGCGTCAGGGATACGCGACCGCCGCGGCGATCGCTGAGTCCTACATCGCGTTCTGGGACGACAACTCGGCCCTGATGCGGGTGATCGACCTCACGTCCGAAGAGGGCGACCAGCGATTCCGTGACATCCGGGTCCATCTCCTCAACGAGTTCACCGTCGCCCTCGCCGAGGTGATCACCTCCGAGATCGAGGCGGGGCGTCAGCCGCCCGAGATCGAGGCCATGGCGACGGCGGGTGTGCTGGTGTCGATGCTGGCCCACGTGGCATCGCACCGGTACGGCTTCGAGAATTACGGGATCTCGGCGGAGTCGCTGCGTGAGGCGATGGCCCGCATCGTCTTCACGTCGGTCACGGGTCAGCGCACGCCGCGCGCGAAGTGACCCCGAGGGCCCGAACCCCTAGATTCTGGGCTCCATGACTTTCTGAGGGGAGACGACATGGATCGGATCACGATGAGGTGGGCCTGCGTGGCGGCGCTCGTCGTGGTCGCGGCCTGCGGTTCGGCCGAGTCGACGTCCGGTGGCGAGACGTCGTCGACCACCACGGCGGCAGGCCACCAGCATCCCCGGATGACCGAGGAGGAGGCGGCCGAGGCCGCCGCGGAGCGTCCCACCAACGCGGAGTTCAACGGGCCTGAGCGTGTGGTGTTGGCCGAACAGCTCGTTCGGGCGCGTGAGGTCGCCCTGTCCCTGCCGACCTACGCCGACGCACTCGCCGCGGGGTACGAACCGACCACCCCCTACGCCCCCGGCACCGGATCGCACATGGGCAAGGACGCCGACACCCAACCGCCCGGCGCCGAGCTCGACATCTCCCGGCCCCAGTCGTTCCTCTACGCCGGTACCGAACCCGCGTCTCCGGTCGTGGGTCTGATGTACGTTCAACTCGGGGGTGACGCCGCCCCCGACGGGTTCTCCGGTCCGCTGGACACGTGGGAGGCCTTCGTCGGTCAGTGTCTCGACCCCGACGAATTGGATCCCCTGTTCCCCACGGCGGCCGATGTCAGCGAGGAGAAGTGCAGCGAGGCCGGTGGGCGCTACATCGACGTCACGGCGTGGATCCAACACGTATGGGTGGTGCCGGGCTGGGAGGCACCGGGTGGCGTTTTCGCCCCCTACAACGATGACATCGTCTGTGCCGACGGCACCACAGACTCGACCGACGCCGATGGGTGTGAGGCTCCGGCAGGAGGACTCGGATGAGGACCGCTCGACTACTGGTCGCCGTCGCGCTGATGAGCGCGGCCTGTTCCTCCAACGGTTCCGACGCCACCGCTGACGACGGCGGAGGAGATGAGGTCCTGGGTGCAACCGTCCTTCCCCTGCGTCCCGAATCCGCCCCCACCGAGTACACGGGGCTGACCGCGTCGATGCCCATCGACCTCGATGGATTCAACTCGGTCGCGTCCGGTCTCTTCGGAGATGCTGCGGCGGAGGGGGACTACCTCGACGACATCGAGATCTCGAACGGGGTCCACATCTCCTCGGAGGCTCACCCCGGCGCATCGGATCAGGTGATCTGGACGGTGACCATGCAGACGTCGGGTGACGCCGAGCCGTCTCCCCGCCTCGTCGCCCGGGTGCCGGCCGGTCTCGATGCCGGCGCCACGGTCATCGCTGCCGTCGACGCGGCGCTGACCCGTCATGCCGAGGTCGTGGCCGAGGACCCCACCGATGCCGAGCCGTTCCGGCTCGAGTACCGGACCCGCTCGGCCAACGGTGGATCGGTGGTTCTCGCCGTCGACGTGGACGACTCCAGGCCCCAGCCGGTGCTCCTCCAACTGGTCGCCGACACGCCCACGACATCGCTGTCGCCCGAGAGCATCAACTCCGCCGCCTACGCGGGTCCTCCCTACGAGTCGATCTACGGTCTGGTGTGGTTCGAGGTGTCCCGGGACAACTTCGACTTCTTCGTCAATCGTGCCTATGGGCTCTCTGCGGGGAAGGCGCAGAACTTCAGCGATTTCGAGCTCATCCCCCACAACTGGTTGCGCCTCACCGTGACTCCCGAGCTCGACGACGATCGGGTGAACGTCGGGTTCGACGTGGTGACCGTCGACGGTGATCGGGTCCCGATCGCCTCGGCGCCCGCATCGCTCATAGCGGGCGAGCAGTTCATGCAGACGGTCTTCACGATGATGGACGACGCCGCCGCGCAGGAGGCGATCGCCCCCGGCTCCGCGCTCCCGTGGCGGGCGCCCTTCTACTACGACGACCCCGAGGGCGGTGGCGTCGTGGAGGTCATCGCCCAGGGTGAGGGCCCCGACGCCAGGATCGCCTACTCGATCGAATCGCCCAAGCGCGAGCTGACCGAGGTGGACTTCGTGCCCTATCAGGGCGTGGTCGAAGTGCCCGAGGACTGGGACGCCCCGCCGCCGAGCTGTGAGGAGTCGGGATCGGAGGCCGCCCCTCAGGGGTACTTCGACGTCGAGTTCGTGGCGTCGTCCACGGTCGCCGGTTCTCAGCTCAAGGCGCCCCTCCGGGGGACCGTCCACGGGTCGGTGTACCGCAGCGAGGACGTGAAGATCACCGGGCCCATCGACGGGGCGGAAGCGGTCGCGGACTTCACCTTCGTCGACATCGACGTCACCAACGGTGCGTCGCGGCGCGAACGGATCGACGAGAAGCTCCCGGCGGGCGACTATCAGATTCTCGGATTTCTCGATATCGACGGAAACGCCGACCCCGCTGACATCGGCCCCGACGCCGGCGACCCGGTGTTCATCCCCATCGGCGGGTTCACCCTCGAGTGCGCGGGTCAGAACGTGACCGCGGAATTCGCCCTCACCCTTCCGGAGGGACAAGAAGGGTGAGCGGAGCGCGCCTGGGGCTCGGCGCTGTCCTGGGGGTCATCGCCGTCGCGACGTCGATCGCGGTGGCATCGGTCGTATGGGGGAGCGACGACCGCTTCGACCCTTCGTCGTCGTCGACATCGGCGTCGATCGTGGTCGTGGGCGACGACCTGTGGGTGACCTCGCCCGATGACGGATCCGTGGCCGTCATCGACCGCGACACCCTCGATCGCCGTGATGCGGTGGCCGTCGGGGGAGCACCGGTGGAGCTGTCGCGGGTGGGATCGACGACGGTGGTGACAAATCGAGCCACATCGGACCTGTCCCTGATCACCGACACCGGGGCAGTCGACACGCTGGCGATTCCCTGCGGGGGCAGCCACGGCGTGGCCGCGCTGCCGGGCACTGCGTCGAGTGCCGTCGTCACCTGTCCGTTCGATGCGCGACTGGTCGTGGTCGACGTCGCCGCGCCGCTGGTCGTCGGGTGGGTCGGGCTCGGTGGCCGTCCCGCCGGCGTGACCGCGACGGCCGATCGGATCACGATCGCCGGTGACTCCGACGGACATCTGTGGTCCCTCGACCCGAGCCTGCTGCCCGACGATGCCGGGGGGGGCCGCATCGACGTCGAGGTGTCCACCGAGCGCGTCTGGAGTCGACCCGACCGCGCCGCGACGATGTTGCGTTCGGTCGTGGCGATCGGCCCCGGTGACGTGGCCGCCACCTACCAGATGGTCGACAACGACTCCGAACGACCGGAGGGATCCGACGGGAGTTATGGTTCGATCGTCGACGGAGACCCACGGATCGAGCCGTTGGTATCGGGTCCGTGCGGGTCGCGGTTCGCCCACTTCGACCGTTCGGACAGGGAACTGGCGGGTCCCGTGGCGCTGGCCTGGGACGCCGACGCCGAACGCCTGTGGGTGGTGGGACGCTTCACCGGAACTGTCGCCGTGCTCGATTGTTCCGACTCGGGGGATCCCGGGTCCGAGGTCGAGATGGTTGCCTCGTTCCGGGTGGGGGAGGGTGCGCGTGGCATCGCCCTCGCCCCCGACGGAGGGACCGCCTATGTGGACGTCGGCTTCGACCACTCGGTGGCGGAACTCGTGGTGGATCCGGACGCGCCCGGATTCGGGGTCGAACCGCAACGGGTCGTCCGGCGACCGACGGGCGACCTGTCACTCACGTCGGATGCGCTGGCGGGTCGGCGCATCTTCAACGACGGCCGCGACCGCCACCTCACACCGTCGGGGGTCGCGACGTGCGCATCGTGTCACCTCGACGGCGGCGACGACGGTGTGACCTGGCGGATCTCGACCGACGACATTCCCACGAAGGTTCGCCGAACTCCGCCGCTCTGGAGTCTCGGGGCCGGGACGAAGCCACTCCACTGGGACGGTGGCTTCGACTCCGCCTCCCGGCTCAGCTCCGACACGATCCGCAACCTGCTCGGCGGAGACGGTCTTCTCGTCGACACCGCCAACGTGGCTGCGTACATGGCGGAGATCGACCCACCTCCGCCCGCACCCGACGCCGATCCCGTCGGCGTGGAATCGGGCCGGGACGTCTTCGATCTGGCCTGTGTGCACTGCCACGCTGACGAGTCCGGTTCCGACGGTTCGGCCCACGATCTCGGCCGTCCGTCGTCGGATCCCGATGCCTCGATGACCGAGGTGGTGACGCCGACCCTCTTCGGAACACGCGCCCGCGCCCCCTACTTCCACGACGGTTCCGCCGACAGCCTCGACGCCGCACTCTCCGACGACGCCCACGGTGGTCTCCCCTCGCTGAGCGAGGAGGACCGCCGCGACCTCGTCGCCTACCTCTCGACCCGATGACGACGCTGGTGGTCGTCGGACCGCGAGGGTTCGGCGGCGGACCGTCGACGCGGCCTCCACCAGTTGGCATCTCCCAGGAGACTCATGGTGGCCGGCAGTAGGAATGTTCGGACGATCGTGACATCGATGAGGATCCCGGCGGTGAGTCCCACCCCGAAGATCTTGATCAGGTCGTCGCCGACGATGAATCCGGCGAACACCGCCACCATGATGAGCGCGGCTGAGCCGATGACTCCGCCGGTCGCGGCGACGGCCCCGCTGATCGCCGCGTCGTTGTCCCCCGTGGCGCGGTAGTTCTCGCGGATCCGATCGATGAGGAACACCTCGTAGTCGATCGACAGTCCGAACAGGATGGCGAACAGGAACACCGGGACGAACGGATCGATGGACTGCGTCTCCGGCGCCCCGATCAGCGAGGCGCCCCAACCCCACTCGAACACCATCACCACCACCCCGTACGCGGCGGCCACCGATGCGAGGTTGAGCGCGGCGGCCTTGAGGGCCACCACCGGCGCCCGGAACGCGACCGTCAGGACCACCAGTGACAACGCGATCACGGTGGTGACGAACAACCAGAGTCGGTCGGCGACCCGTCTGGTGAAATCCACCCTCATCGCCGTGGTCCCCCCGACGTGGAGATCGACGCTCTCCACCTCCGGTGCCGTCGACCCTTCGCGGACCTCGTCGATCACCACCTCGGTGGCAGCGGACGCGGGAGCCCCGTCGGGGAACCACCGGATGGCGGCGATCTCGGCCCCGGAGCCGAAGTCCGCCGGTAGGACCCGTGCCACGCCGGGCACGGACCCGATCGCGGTGGCCAGCGCCGATGCGGTGTCGCCGCGCCGTTCGGCCTGCACCCGACGGAGATCGATCACCGCGACGAGGTCCGCGTTGTGACCCTCGCCGAAGTGTTCGGTGATCCGGTCGTACGCGAGGCGTTGACCCGAACCGGGCGGAGCGTTCGCGGCGTCGTTGTAGGCCAGGGTGAGGTCGAGGGCCGGCGCGGCGAGGGCTCCCAGAACGGCCACGCCGATGATGACCGCCGCGGTGCGGTGGCGCATCGCCCAGCCGCTCCAGGCGGCGAGAGCGCGCGACGGTGATCGGCCGCCCGGCCGGATCCGCCGACCCCACAGACCGATCGCCGCGGGCAACAGGGTGACGTTGACCGCGACGGTCACCGCGACGACGACCGCCGTGGCGAGGCCCATCGCGGTCAGAACACCGATGCCGCAGACCGTCAGGCCCATGATCGACACGATCGTCGTCAGGCCAGCGGTGAGGACCGAACGGCCCGATTGGGCGCGACTGATCTCGACCGCGCTGCGATGGGTCGAACCGTCACGGCGCTCCTCGCGGTATCGGGCCACCAGGAGGAGACCGTCGTCGATGCCCACGCCCGCGCCGATCGTCAACGCGAGGGGGGCGGCCAGCGACGGAATGTCGACGAGCCGGCTCATCAGGGCCACCAGCCCGAAGCCGGCTGAGAGCGCCACAAGTGCCGCGGCCAGGGGAAAAGTGGCAGCGGCGAGCGAGCCGAGAACGATCGTGAGGACCACCAGGGCGACGACGAGCCCCCATGACTCCGAGCCCGCGTCAGGGTCGTCGGCCGCCTCGATCAGCGGTCCGCCGACCGCCGCGCCGACCGCGGTCAGGGACCGGGTGGGGCCGATGATGGCCTCCACCGTGTCCGCACTCGGTTCGACCCCGGCCCGAAGTCGTACATCGGCGATGGCGGCATGACCCTCCGGGGAGATCAACCCGAGGTCGAAGGGGTCGTCGACCGCGTCGACGTCGGGGAGATCGCGGATCTCCTCGAGCGCCTCCGACACCGACGTGCGGGGGACGTCGGTGGTGATGTCGAGGTCCTGGGTCCAGAACACGATTCGCGCTGAGATCCCCTGCCGGTCGGGCGAACGCTCTGCCACGACGGTCGTCGCCTCGGCCGAATCGGAACCCCCCACGTCGAGGGCGTCGGTCGCGTTCGCCCCCACGACCAGACCCGCCACACTGATCGCGGCGCACGCACCGAGTGCCACACGGATCGTGCGCCGCCATCGACGCGTATCTGACGCCTCGTCAGATTCACGCGTATGCTCGTCGTCCATGCGAGGCATCATCGGCGCGGGAGCGTATCTGCCCTACTGGCGATTGGAGCGATCGGCGATCGGCGCCTTTCACGGCGGTCGGGGGTCCGGAACCCGCAGTGTCGCCTCCTACGACCAGGACACCACGACGCTGGGCGTCGAGGCCTCGCGGGTGGCGCTCCGCAGCGTCGGGGGCCAGGCATCGGTCGACACGATCTGGTTCTCCACGTCGTCGCCCACCTACCTGGAGAAGACGAACGCCACGATCCTGCACGCCGCCCTCCGTATGCCCTCCGCCACCTCCGCCTTCGACATGGGCGGCGCCGTGCGATCGGGAGTGGGTGTTCTGACCGCCGCGATGAGGTCGGGTGGAACCGCCGCCCTCGCCGTGACCGCCGATATCCGGGTCGGCCTCCCCAACTCGCCCGACGAGAGCGCCGGAGGTGACGGAGCGGCTGCGTTCGTCGTCGGAGAGGGCGACGGAGTGATCGCGGAGTATCTCGGCCACGGATCGAACACCGCAGAATTCCTCGACCGCTGGCGGGCGCCCGGTGAGGTACGTACGCGCATCTGGGAGGAACGCTTCAGCCAGATGCGCTACGCCGACGCGGCGGTCGAGGCGGTGGGGGCAGCGCTGGCGGACTGCGGACTCGACGTCGGCGACGTCGATCGGCTGGTCGTCGCATCCCAGAGCGCCCGAGCCGTCGCCGCCGCGATCAAGAAGATCGGCGTCGACCCCGCCGCCCTCGTCTCCGACCGGGCGTCGTCGGTGGGATCGTGTGGGTGCGCGGAACTGGGCATCGGCCTGGTCGCCGCACTCGAGGATGCGGCCCCCGGACAGGTGATCGTGGGTCTGTCCATGGCTGACGGAGCGGATGCGGTCGTTCTCAGGACGACCGAGGCCATCGGAGCCTGGACGTCCCCGGTCCCGGTGTCCGAACAGATCGACGGGGGAAACCCGACGCTTCCGTACGCCAAGTTCCTGTCGTGGCGGGGCATCCTCGAGCTCAATCCTCCGAACCGGCCCGAACCGGCCCGGATGTCGGGTTCCGCCGCCGGCCGCTCGGCGGACTGGAAATACGGCTTCGTCGCCAGCCGCGACCGCTCCGTCCGGCGCGGTTCACATGCCGCCCGCGCGGGTGAGCTTCGTCGGCGGCGCCGTCGACGAGATGGATCCTCTCCCGATGTCCGACGCCAAGGGGACCGTGGTGACGTTCACGATCGACCGCCTCGCCTATTCGCCGAGCCCCCCGGTCATCTTCGCGGTCGTCGACTTCGACGAGGGCGGACGCCTGCCCGTCGAAGTGTGCGACGTGACGCCCGACGACATCGAGGTGGGCTCGCGGGTGTCGATGACGTTCCGTCGACTCAACAGTGCCGACGGGATCGCCAACTACTTCTGGAAAGCCCGTCCCCTTCGAGGAGGTCAGTGATGGGATCGCACGGAATCGCCGATCGGGTCGCCATCGTCGGCATGGGGTGCACGCCGTTCCGCGAACACTGGGAGGCCGGACTCGACTCGATGATGATCGACGCCTCCACCGACACCTTCGACTCGGCGGGACTCGGCAAGGACGACATCGACGCGTACTGGTTCGGTACCGCGCAGTCGGCGATGTCGGGCATCCCGCTGGCTGCGGCCCTCAAGCTGGAGGGCAAGCCGGTCGAGCCGCGTGGAGAACTTCTGTGCCACCGGCTCGGAGGCGCTCCGCCAGGCCTGTTACGCGGTCGCGTCCGGTGCCTATGACACGGCGATGGCCGTCGGCGCCGAGAAGGTCAAGGACTCCGGATATCAGGGCCTCAACGCCTTTCCGATCCCCAACGACGGCACCAACCGGACTCTCACCGCCGCAGCGATGTTCTCCCTGGTCCTTCCCGCCTACTCGGAGCGCTACGGAGTCGACCCCGACGAGCTCCGCCGAACCGTCGCCCGGATCGCCTCCAAGAACCACTACAACGGGGCCCGCAACCCCCGAGCCCAGTTCCGCAGGGAGATGGACGTCGATGCCATCTGCAACATGGCGGCCGTGGCCGGGAAGCTCTCGATCATGGACTGCGCGGGCGTCGCCGACGGGTCGGCCGCCGCCATCGTCTGTCGTGCCGAGGACGCCCACCGCTACACCGACCGCCCCCTCTACGTGAAGGCACTGTCGTTCGTCGCCGGCAACGGTTCGGGTCTCCTCGACCCCGACTACGACTACACGACCTTTCGCGAGTGCGCGGCGGCCGCCGACGACGCGTACGCGCAGGCGGGCATCACCGATCCCCGGTCGCAGCTGGCCATGGCCGAGGTCCACGACTGCTTCACCCCGACCGAGCTGGTGCTCATGGAGGACCTGGGTTTCTCCGAGCGGGGCGAGGCCCACGACGACGTCAACGCCGGCGTGTTCGACCTGGGCGGCGATCTGCCGGTCAACCCCGACGGCGGGCTCAAGAGCTTCGGCCACCCGGTGGGGGCCTCGGGACTCCGGATGATCTTCGAGGCGTGGCTGCAGCTCCGTGGCGAAGCCCCCGAGGATCGCCGTATCTCGACGGCGGATCGCGGCCTCGCCCTCACCCACAATCTGGGTGGCTATCCCGGAGAGATGGTGAGCTTCGTCGGTATCTTCGGAAACCGGCTCGGCGACTGACCGTCGCCGCCGGGACGGCCACGGGCGGCCCGGCGCTATGACTCGACGAGCGTCCTCAACGCATCGAGCTGTTCCTCGGTCCCCACCGCGATGATCACCTCACCGGCCCGCAGGCGCGGTGTCGGGCCGCGGGTTCGCCCGGAATTCCCCGCCGTCGTCGCGGATGGCCAGAACGAGCGCCCCGGTCTCGTCTCGGATGTGGGCGTCGGCGAGGCTGGTCCCCGCCAGCATCGAACCCTCGGAGATCATGGCCTCGGCCAGACGGAACTCCAGGCTGCCGTCGTGCATCACGACGTCGAGGAACTCCGCGACGTTCGGCTGTTGGACGAATGCGGCCATCCGGGCCCCACCGATCTGTTGAGGGTTGACCACACGGTCGGCACCTCCCCTGAGGAACTTCTGTTCGTTCACCTCGGCCCGGGCCCGGGCGACGATGAAGAGGTCGGGTTGCAGTGCCCGGGCGGAGATGGTGATGAACAGGTTCGCCGAGTCCTGGTCGACCGCCGCCACCAGGGCACGCGCCCGCTCGATCCCCGCGGCTCGGAGCGAGGTGTCATCGGTGGCGTCACCCTTGACGAACAGGTGGGGGCACTCCTTGAGCCGATCGGCATCGTTGTCGATGACGACGACCGTCGCACCGTCACCGGTCGCGTACCGGCCGATGGTCCGACCCACCCGGCCCCACCCCGTGATGATCGTGTGCCCCGACAGGTTCCGAATGTCGCGTTCCATGCGTCTCCTTCCGACGACTTCGAGCAGTTGGCCCTCGACGAGGTGCTCGACCAGCACACCGAGGGTGTAGAGGGCGGTGCCCACCCCGCCGAGCATCAGCAGCGTGGTGAAGACCTTCTCGGGTGCCCCGAACGGTTCGACCTCCTCGAAACCGACGGTGGTCACGGTCATGACCGACTGGTACACCCCGTCGAGAACCGTGAAGCCGAGCACCACGTAGCCGACCGTGCCGACGGCCACGATGGTCACGAGCGCTGCGACGGCGATGCGCAGGCGACCCCACGATCTCATGCGCTGGACCCTACTGGCCGAGGGGCGACACCCCGATCAGTTGGCGCGGGGAACCGTCTTCACCTCGAGGATTCCCCGCGACGGCGACACGAGGATGGCGACGAACCCCCCGCCCTGGGTGAGGTCCTCGCCGTTGACCCCACCGAAATAGGGCGCGACGTATTCCCGAACGGATCGTCCGCCGACGGCGTAGGTCGCCGACGAGGCGACGTGGTTGTGCCCGGCCAACAGGAGAGCATCGTCGTGTTCGGCGATCAGCTGCAGGAGTCGGTCCTTCTTCTGGCCGATCGAGGTGCTCGATGCTCCGAAGTCGCTCCACCATGAATCGCCGGTGGAGAGCGGGTAGTGCTCCATGAACAGGATCGGCGTGTCGGGGTCCGACGTGATGAGATTCTCCATGCGTTCGATCTGGTTCTCGGCGGACACGAAGATCTGGCAGCCCGCTCCTCCTGCGAGGACGTTGCACGACAGCGGCCAGCCCTCGGGGTAGTAGTAGGAGGGTTGGTAGAGGAACGTGTTGAAGTTCACCAACTCGATGCCCCGGTAGTCCGCATGGAACGTCACGGGTCCGAAGGTGGACGTCGGCGACACCTCGCGGTAGCTGAAGCCCCCCTGGAGGGCGGTTCGGCGGTAGGTCTCCCGGGTGAAGGCGGTTGCGTTCTCGTTCGAGAGGTGGCCGGCGACGGAGTATCCCGGACTGCCGTCACCGAACGTGGGGGGTTCCCAGTCATGGTTGCCGAACCCGGCGATGAACCCGATGCCGGCGTCGTAGAGGGGCTGCCAGATTCCCAGGTCGTTGGCGATCGAGGTGGAGCGATCGGCGCTGATGTCGCCGCCCAACATGACGAGATCGGGGGAGATCGGATGGGTGGCGCCGTCTCCGTAGTCGAAGAACAGGTTCCCGCTGTTGCGCAGAGCGACCAGATTCTGGACGTATGCAGCGAGCTCGGCGTTGGTGTTGCCCCGCATCCGGGGCTCGGAGTCGCCGATGAAGATCAGCGTGACCGCATCGTCTCCCGTGGGAGTCGTGGTCGTCGGTGCGGTGGTCGTCGTCGTCGAGCCACCACCCCCACCCGCCGGAGCCGGGGCGCAGGCCATCACGGTCAGCGCAAGGGCACAGACGAACGCCCACCATCGTTGTGCGGTCGGCCCGGTGGACCGTCGCGGACCCGTCCCGGCCGCCGCCGCCGCCGTCGGCTCGATCGATGCCATCCCGCCAAGGTAGCGGGATCCTGCGTGGCGCCCTTGGTCGACCCAGGTCCGCTCGGTAGTATCTGACGACCCGTCAGATTTCGTGGAGCGCCTCGTGGATTTCGATTTCTCGCCCGAACAGCAGGACTACGCCGTCGAGGTGAAGAAGTTCTGTGACGAGAACGACGACATCGACATCTTCGATGTCACGCGGGAGAACATGGCCCAGATCGTCGACACGCCCGAGCGACGCGCCTTCATGAAGAAGCTGGGCCGCAAAGGTTGGCTCGGAATGACCTGGCCGAAGGAATACGGAGGCTCCGAGGGCGAAGGGGTCTACGAGTACATCCTCAACGAGGAGCTGGCCGGCCGCGGCGGCCCTCAGATCGGCAAGGGGGTGGGGATCATCGGCAAGACGATCATCGCCCACGGGTCGGACTTCCTGAAGGAGAAGTTCCTCCCGATGATCCTCGAGAACGAGGTCGAGTTCGCCGTCGGCTATTCCGAACCCAACGCCGGTTCCGACGCCGCCTCGATGAGAACCAAGGGCGTCCGCCACACCGCCGACGACGGTCGAACCGGCTGGTTGGTGAACGGGCAGAAGACCTGGACCACCTCTGCCCACTTCGCGGAGTGGTACTGGTGCGGGGTGCGGACCGATCCCGACAACAAGCACCTCGGCATCTCGCTGATGCTGATCCCGATGGACGACCCCGGAGTCTCCATCAACGGCATCTGGACCATGGGTGACGAGCGCACCAACGAGGTGTGGCTCGACAACGTCTTCGTGCCCGACGAGTACGTCGTCGGTGAGGTCAATCACGGGTTCCGGTACATCTCCCAGGCGCTCGACCTCGAGCGGTTCACGATGTTCACCTACAGCCCCATCCGCCAGCGGCTCGAGGTGCTGACCGATTACGTCCGGGAGACCACCCGCGACGGCGAGCCGCTCCGCGACGACGCGATCGTGCGGAGCCGAATGGCGAACCTCCACACCGAGGCCGAGGTCGCCCGCGTGATGGGCCTCAAGTTCGTGGCCGAAGCGGTCAAGGTCGAACACGCCGCCAAGGCCGGCAAGGACTTCCAACCGCCGACGGTGCCCGCGTCGGAGTACAAGCTGTTCGCGACCGAGCTGTCCAAGCGCCTGGCCAGTGCTGCCATGGACATCGGTGGCCCGGGTTCGCAGATGCGGGTGAAGACGCCCGACGCCCCGATGGAGGGACGTTCGGAATCGACCTACCGCTACACCGTCATCGACACCATCGGTGGTGGCGCCTCGGAGATCCAGAAGAACATCATCGCCCGCCGCGGCCTCGGGCTCCCGAAGAACTTCTGAGCTCGACCCGCGCCGGCCGCTGGAGCGGCTCGCCGGCACGACCGCGTGCCACGGGTTCCCATCCGTCGCGGAATGGCCCGGATACCGGCACGTTTCGCGACACATGACGCAACTGGCCGGGGACACCCGCCGCCGTCATGGGCGGGAACCGAGAAGCTTCCGGAGCCTTCGCTCCAGCACATCGGGATCCGAGGTCAGCTGCCGCCAGGTGACCCGCATGGTGGACCAACCGGGCACCAGCAGCTTCTGATCGCGTAGCGAATCCGATGCTCGATCGGTCAACTGGCTGTGACCGCGACGCCCATCGAGTTCGACGACGAGTCCCGCCGCCGGGAAGGCCCCGTCGCATCTCGCCACGACCTGCCCGGCGTCGCTGACCAGGAACCGGGTGTGGGGTATCTCGAGGCCCCGCACTGCGCAGAACTGCACGAATCGTCGTTCGAACGTCGACTCGGTGACGACGCTGTCCCGAACCTCGCTCTGCCAACAACCGCGTGAGGCGGACGATCCCGCGACGACGCAGACCTCGGTGCCGATCGGGGCACTCCGCAAGGTCGCGATGGTCGATGAGCCGTCGATCGAGGGCGTCGTCGACGATTCGGGCGTGACGGCTGTAGCCGACCGCGGAACCGACGTCGAGCAGGGTCCGGGCCAGGCCCGTCGCGGGGACCGGCCCGATCCACACCCGATCCACGAGCTGCGCGTCGCCCATGGCGTGGACGCGACCGAGATCGGATCGGGTCGATCGGCCGCGTGCCACGGTGACCTCGAACGTGGAGCAACCGGGCAGGGGCGAGAGTCCGTGCAGGCACGCCGCACTCAGGTGCGACGCGACCCCGTTCTTCGACAGGCACAGGGCGAGGATCCCTCTCTCCCAACTCGGCGGGGACCCGGCCAGGGCGACGATGCCTCGGTCGAGCTGAACCCACCGACCCGATCGGACCCGGCGTCGCATCGCAGATCGGCTCATCCCGGCACCGTCGGCCAGAGCGAGGGTGACGAGCCCCAGGTGCGCGGACGCGATTCGAGAGACTCGGTCGTCAACGCGTCACGCTGACTCCGGTGGAGCTTCCTCCATCGCTGACCCTCCAGGATCGAAGCCTGAGGGGAAGTCCGTGATGACGGTATCCGATGCGTGCGTCGAGTGTCGCCGGACAGCGGCGCCGCGGGCCACGCGTGTGTCCTCGATCAGGACCCGGGGCCGTCCGGTGCGACCGCTACCCTCTGACGGTTCGCCGATCCGGAGGTGCCGACGTGACCACAGCTGCTCTCGAGGGTGTGGTGGTGTTGGATCTCGCTTCGGTGGGACCGGGGGCCCGAGCCAGCCGCATCCTGGCCGACTACGGCGCTTCGGTCACGAAGGTGGGCGCGGTCCCACGGGCCGGGGCCGTTCAGATCATTCCCCCGTACTACGCCTATTCGGGAAACCGCGGGATGACGAAGGCGCTCTTCGACCTGAAGTCCGACTCGGGCCGAGATGCCTTCCTGCGTATGGCCGATCGGGCCGACGTGATCATCGAGAGCTTCCGACCGGGCGTCGTCGACCGGCTCGGTATCGGTCCGTCGGTCGTCGCCGACCGGAATCCCCGCCTCGTGTACTGCTCCACGAGCGGTTTCGGCCAGACGGGCCCCCGCAGTCAGTGGGCGGGCCACGACGTGAACTATCTGGCCACCTCGGGATATCTCGACTGCTCCGGCCGCCGCGCCGATGGCCGACCCGCACTTCCGGGCGCCACGGTGGCGGACATCGCCGCAGGCGGAATGCAGGCGGCGATGGCCGTCATGGCCGCGCTGTTGGGTCGCGAGCGGACGGGTCGGGGTGAACACCTCGACGTCTCGATCGCGGACGGAGCGTTCGCCATGATGTCGTTGTACGTCGACGAGTACCTGGCCACCGGTACCGAACCGGGCCCCGGCCACTACATCCTCACCGGGAGATTCGCCTGCTACGACGTCTACGCGTGCTCGGACGGCCGTCACATCTCGGTCGGAGCGATCGAGCCGGCGTTCTGGTCGAACCTCTGCCGCCTGCTCGACCTCGAGGAGCACACTGCGCACCAACTCGACGACGATCGTCAGGACGAGGTCCGCGCCGCCCTGGCCGCCCGATTCGCCACCCGGACCCGTGACGAGTGGGTGGATCTCCTCGGACCCGAGAACACGTGCGTGGCGCCCGTCAACACCGTCGCCGAAGCGGTCGAGGACGACCACTATGTGGCCCGGTCGCTCGTCGTCGATGCGCTGAGCGAGACCGACGGGCCGTTCCGTCAGAGTGCTCCGGTGTGGGCGGGAACGACACCGCCCGATCCTCCCTACCGGGTGGCCGACGGCGCCCGCACCGACACGGCCGAGCTGCTCGCCGCCATCGGGATGACCGGAGCGGAGATCGACCGGCTGGTGGCGGAGGGGGCGGTGGCGTGAGCGGCATCTGACGCCCCGTCAGGCTCGCCCTACACTCGCCGTCGTGACCGACGAGAACGACGACCTGCCCGACGCGGTGGCCGCCATGATCGGTGTCCCGCTCCACGAGGAGACCGCGTCGTTCGATGTCGAGCGGGGGTACACGTTCAACACGTGCGCTGCGACCATGAACGCCAACCCGCTCCTGTGGGACGAGTCGGTCGCCGACGAACTGTGCGGTGGGCCGATCGCGGCGCCCACCACGCTGTCGCTGTGGATGCGCCCCCACTACTGGGAACCCGGCGCGGAGGGCGAACAGGTGGCCCTCAAGGTCCACTTCGACCTCAAGGAGATCTTCGACCTGCCCGAAGCGGTGATGACCGACAACACCATCACGTTCCACGAGCCGGTCCGGCCGGGCGACCGCATCTCCCACCGACAGGTGCTTCGTTCGGTGAGCGGACCGAAGACGACGAAGTTGGGCACGGGGCGCTTCTGGGTGATCGACGTCGAGTTCCTCAACCAGCACGCCGAGATCGTCGGGGTGGAGACCTACACCGGCTTCGGCTACCGGAGATCCGAATCATGAGCGGCATCGACACCCGCCTGCTCCACGGCGCCGTCTCGGTCGGCGACCGGCTGGACGACCTCGGGGTCGATGTCACCGCGACCACCGTCGTCCTGGGGGCGATCGCGAGTCGCGACTGGCGTCCCATGCACCATGACTACAAGTTCGCCACCGAGCGCAACGGGCTCCAGGACATCTTCCTGAACACACCCAACCAGGCTGCGTGGTTCGAGCGGTACCTGACCGACTGGAGCGGACCGCACGGCCGTCTCGGCCGGATCTCGTTCAGGATGCGTACCTCGGTGTTCCCTGGTGACCGAATGGTGTTCTCGGGGACGGTCACCGGTACCGCCGTGGATCCGGAGGGCTGCGGGTGGGTCGACGTGGACGTGGTGCTGTCGGTGGATGAGCGGGTGGCGACCACCTGTGCAGCTCGACTCGCCCTTCCGGTCGAGGTGGGTGACAACCCCTGGAGTCGCCGGGGCGACAGCTGGCGACCCTGACCGCCGCGCCCGGGTGGCTCAGGGGTGCCGGCCCGGGGTAGTTTCTGACGGACCGTCAGAAACTCGGAGACGACCATGCTTGACCTCGATTTCACCGACGAACAGGAGATGCTGCGTGACATGGTCCGCGGGCTCTGCGGGCAGTACTCGTCGCTCGAGGACGTACGACGGCTCGAGGATGACCCCGTCGGATACTCACCGCTGCTGTGGGGTCAGCTCGCCGAACTCGATCTGTTGGGTCTGCTGATCCCCGAGGAGAACGGCGGTTCGGGCATGTCCATGCTCGAAGGCGTGGTCGTCTACGAGGAGTTCGGGCGGTCCCTGGCGGCCACCCCTCATTTCGTCAGCTGTGTGCTCTCCGCAGGCGCGCTCGTTCGGGCGGGTTCCGACGAGCAGAAGAACGAGTGGCTTCCCCGGATCGTCTCCGGCGAGTCGATCCTCACCCCGGCATGGCTCGAGCCCGACAACAGCTTCGGGCCCCGGGGGATAGCGATGGTGGCCTCTCCCGTCGACGGTGGCTACTCCTTGACGGGAACGAAGCTCCACGTCGTCTTCGGGTCGTCGGCCGATCGCCTCGTCGTCCTCGCCCGCACCGGCGACGGCGAGGACTCCGTCGATCTCTTCCTCGTGGATCCCACCGCGCCGGGCGTCACTCTCGACCAGAGGATGTCCATCAGCTCCGACACCCAGTACCGGGTCGACTTCGAGGGCGTGACGGTGACCGAGGCCGACCGCATCGGCTCCGCCGGTTCCGGCTGGGAGACGTGGAGCTCGGTCATGGTCGACGGAATGATCCTGGCCGCGGCCCAGGCCAACGGGGGCTGTGAGCACTCACTGGCGATCACCGCGGAGTACTCGACTCAGCGCGAGCAGTTCGACAAGCCGCTCGCGGCGTTCCAGTCGCTGTCGCACTACATGGCCGATGCCATGACCGCTCTCGACGGATCGAAGGCCCTCAACTACGAAGCGGCATGGGCCCACTCGGTCGGCAGGGCGGAGACGACACGCTATGCGGCGATGACGAAGCTCTTCGCCGGCAACACCTATCGCGACACCACCGCCATGGCCCAGCAGATCTTCGGAGGAGTGGGCTTCACCCTCGAGTACGAGATCCAGCTCTACTTTCGCCGGGCCAAGCAGCTGCAGATCTCCTGGAACGACACCCGCCGGTGCGAGGAGATCGTCGCCGCCGCGGTACTCGACGACGTCGCCTGACATCTCGCTAGGGTCTCGCGCCGTGACCGACGCGCCGCCCCGCTGGTTCGAACGGGCCCTGGCGGTGCCCTGCTCCGATGGACGGGTGACCGTCGACGGAACCGAGATCCACTTCCTCGAGTGGGGAGACCGGGAAGCGCCGGGGCTGGTCTTCGTGCACGGCGGCGCCGCGCATGCCCAGTGGTGGGGGCACATCGCCCCGTTGTTCGCCGACGCGCATCACGTCGTCGCCATCGACCTCGCGGGTCACGGTGACAGCGGGCGACGTGAGTCCTACCCGATCGAGGCCTGGGCCCGCGACATCGTTGCGGTCATCGACCACGCCCATCGGGGTGTGAGGCCCGTCGTCATCGGCCATTCGATGGGCGGTTTCGTCACGATCGCCACGGCCGCGCTCCACCCGTCCGCGCTCGGCGGGGATCGTGGTGCTCGACTCGCCGGTGATCAGAGAGGATCCCGAAGTCGAGGCGGCACGGCAGTCGAACGTCTTCCGGGCACCCAAGGTGTACGCCGATCGGGAGGAGATGGTCGCCCGGTACCGGACCATCCCTCCCCAGGATCGCTACGAGCCCTACGTGGTCGACCGGGTCGCCCGACACTCGATCACCGAGGTGGAGGGCGGCTACACGTGGAAGTTCGACCCGCGGGTGTTCAATCCGTGGCGGAACGTGATCACCGATCTGCTCCCATTGATCGACTGTCGGGTCGCCCTGTTCCGCGCCGAATTCGGTCTGGTCACCCCCGACATCGGTCAGTTCATGTACGAGCAATTGGGGCGCATCGCCCCGGTGGTCGAGATACCCGAGGCCGGTCACCACATGATGCTGGATCAGCCGCTTCTGCTCATCACGGCGTTGAGGACCCTCCTGGCCGACTGGGAGCATTCGACGCCTCGCCCTCGCGGGGCGAGCTGAGCAGGGGTCGACCGACCAGCGCGGTGATCATCTGTGGTGGGATGGCCGGAGCGAACAGGTAGCCCTGGAAGAGCGTGACTCCCAAGGCTTCGAGTGCCTCGAGTTGAGCGTGGGTCTCGACGCCCTCGCCGACGATCGACAGGCCGAGCGACCCCGCCAGGTGGCACACCGTGGTGGTGATGGCCTGGTCGACGGGATCGTCGGCCACGCCGACGACCAGCGATCGATCCAGCTTCACCGCCTGGGCCAGGTCGAGCTGATGGATCATCCTCAACGATGAACGGCCGTAGGTGACCTCGTCGATCGCCAACGCCACGCCGAGAGCCCGAAGGGCCCGAAGGGTGTCGCGCTTGGAGTCGAAGCGGTCCAGGAGGAGCGACTCCCCGAGCTCCAGGATCAACCGACGTCCCTCCACTCCGTTCTGATCGAGCAGGTCGGAGAGCCGTCGCGGAAAGGAGGGATCGCAGATGAGTTGTTCGGTGACGTTCACGCTCACCGACATGTCGGGCCATTCGGCGACCGCGCGTACCGCATGGGCGAGCACCCGCTCGGTCAGCACGCTCAGCATTCCCAGAGCCGTTGCCTCGGGAAGGAAGTCGGACGGTTCGAGGGTTCCCCGAACGGGGTGTTCCCAGCGGATGAGTGCTTCCGCCGATCGCATGACGCCGTCGCGGTCGACCAACGGCTGGAAGCGGGGCCGGAACTCGTCACGCTGCAGCGCCAAGCGCAGCTCGCGCTCGATGTCGCTCTGGGGAGCCACGTCGGTGCCCCTGGTGCCGTGCAGGAACACGACATTGTCGCCGCCCTTGTCCTTGGCCTGATACATGGCGCGGTCGGCATCGCGGAGCACGTCGGCGGGCTCAAGGGTGGCCCGACGGGTGACGGTGACCCCCACGCTGGCGGTGGCTACGAAGTCGAAGGGCTCCGCCGCGACCGCACCGGACACCGCGTCGCGGATCCGTTCGCCCAGGGCGAGTGCGCCGGCCTCGTCGGTGGCGGTGTCGCACACGACGACGAATTCGTCTCCGCCGAACCGAGACACCGACGCCGGCGCTGCGCCCGCGACCAACCGTTCGGCGATGTCGGCGAGCAGGCGGTCGCCGACCTCGTGTCCGGCGGCGTCATTGAGCATCTTGAAACGATCGATGTCGACGAACGCCAGCGCGATGGAGCCGGGGCCTCCGCGCATGGCCTCGAGGCGTCGAGTCAGCCCCTCGCGATTGGAGATCCCGGTCAGATGATCGGTCTCGTTCCGCCGCTCGCTCTCGGAGAGCCGGTCGGCGTACTCGCCCACACGCCGACGGAAGCGGTGGCGCGCCACGGCCAGTGCGGCCAGCATGGCGGTGAGAGCCAGTCCGACGATGGCGACTCCCTCGGCCTGGGATGTGCCGGGCGGGTACGTCCCCCAGACATCGGCGCGCCAGTCGAACCCGCCCGCTTCGAACGTCGAGGCATGGTGGAGGGCCGATCGGTCCATGGGAGACGCGCCGTGACCCGAGACGGTTGCGATCTCGACGGGACCGTCGTCATCACCGGTGAGACGCCGCAGCGAGATCCCCAGATCGTCCTGGCCCGAACTCTGCCAGGCTCGGGCCAGGGTCGCGGAGACCCGATACGTCGTGAGCACCCATCCGACCGGTTCGGAGTTCAGGTCGGTCACGGTGTGGACCATGAGGAGGTCGACGCCGTCGACCTCGGCCTCGCGTGCGACGTCGTCGCCGTCGAGCCCGCTCGAGCTCAGCAGGCCGAACGCGTCGGCGTCGAGGGGGATGAGGGCGACCTCGTTCGCGTCGGGACCGATCGCGCCGGCGCCGGTCGGTATCGAGGCGGACAGATCGAGTCCGATGGGATCGATCGCGAGATCGGAGCGGGACAGGGTGTGGGTGACCACGGCGAGCGTCCCGCTGTCGGATGGGGCCTCGTCGACGGTGAAGTCGGTCCGGCCCGCAGCCCACTCTCGCTCGATGAGGCTGAGAACGCCGTCGGGGGCCACCGACTCGACCACCCATATGGAGCCGAGCCCGGGGTTCTCCATGAACGCGGTGTCGCGGTCGAGGAGGTCGTCGACGCGGCTCGTGTCGGTCGGCCAGTCGGCGCCGACGATCGAGGCGGTGTTCCGTCCCAGCGTCAGGATCGATTGCACCTCGTTCTTGGCGATGGTCGTGGCCGTGGCGGCCGTCGTGGCGAATCGCTGGCGTTCCAGGTCGCGCTGCTGGTGGGCGACGGTGGCGTGGGCGAATGCCGTCATCGACACCCCGACGGCCAGGATGACCACGACGCGCGCGATGAGTCCGATGAACCGGTCGCTCTCGGGTTCCTTCGCGTGCGCCATCGCTGGTGTATCGGCGCACCGCCGGCGCGGGTGAAGATTGTCGTTCCGGTGCCGGCGGTTCTCAGTCGGGAGGCGGTGAGATGACGCCGGCGGCGGCCAGCCTCCCCAATTCGCCGGGCGAGAGCCCCAGGGTGTCGGCGAGCACGTCGTGGGTGTGCTCGCCCACCCACGGAACCCGGGTCTCGGGTCCCTCGGCGACGTTGGACATCTTCACCGGGTTTCCGGGGATGAGAACCGGGTTCGCCACGTCGTCGCTGCGCGGCATCTCGACGATCATCGACCGTCGGGCGACATGGGGGTCGGAGATCACCTCGGGCGCCGTGAAACAGGGTCCGGTGGGGATACCGGCGCGACCGAGGGTGTCGCACACCTCCACCCGGGTGAGGCCCGCGGCCCAGTCCTCGACGGCGGGTCGGATCACGTCCTCGACGTGGGTTCCCCAGCCGGAGCGGCTCGAGAGACGCGGATCCTCCAGCCATTCGGGCCGCCCGAGCGTGCGGGCGAGCGCCTCGAACTGGTGCTCGCGGGCGACCTGCATCACGAACCAGCCGTCGGATGCGCGGAAGCTCTCCATGATGAGCTGGGGTCCCGCGTCGCGTCGTTCGCCCAGCGACCAGAGGTTGGTGACCACGTCGCCCATGGCCATCATGGAGTCCAACATGGCGATGTCGACGTACTGGCCCCGGCCGGTCTCCTCCCGGTGTCGCAGCGCGGCCAGCAGACCGATGCAGGCGAAGAGAGCGGAGCTGATGTCACCCAGCGCTCCGGCGGGGATGGTCCTCGGCGGTTCATCGCCGCGGCGCGAGTAGTCGTAGAGACCCGACATCGCTTCGGGGACCATGGCATAGGCCGGCCACGATCGGTACGGCGACCCTCCCGTGTTGCCGAACCCCGAGACCGACAGGTAGACGAGGCGCGGGTACAGCTCGTGCAGGGCGTCGAATCCGAGCCCCAGCCGGTCCATCGTGCCGGCCTTGAAGTTCTCCCCGACCACGTCGACGGTGCCGGCCAGGGCGATGAAGAGGTCCCGTCCCTCGTCGGTCTTCAGGTCGATGCCGACCGACACCTTGTCGAGGTTGTTGCGCAGGAACGTCGCGCCGACCCGGCGGCCCTGCGGATCGGTCATCGCCGGAAGGGCGCCTCGCCCCGATTCCCCGTGGATCGGGTGTTCGACCTTGATGACGGAGGCGCCGAGCCGAGCCAGAAGCTGGGTGGCAAAGGGAAGCGCCTGCATCTGCTCCGCGGCGAGGATCCGAACACCGTCGAGGGGGCGACCGAACGGCGCGGCCGAGGCGTTGGCGACGTCTCCGAGTTGCATCACGTCACCCTATGGGTTGGCGACGGAGGCCACCGGTTCGACCCAGCGCAGATGTGGGTGGGCCAGCGCGACGATTCGGTCGTCCCGTTCGGCCCCCCGAAATCGGGTCATCCCGAGCAGGGAGTGCGAGCCCGCGTCGTCGAAGAACTGGTCGTCGGAGCGGAGGTGGGGCAGAGCGGCGACCACTCCTGGCGCCTCGAGTGAGAGCCAGGTCACCGGCCGACCGCTGGCAAGACCACGGAGTTCGGCGTCGAGCAGCTCCCGGCGATCCCTGGCCACGTAGGTGAGCATCCACGAGTGGGCGACGATCACATGGCGGTCGGCCGCGATGCGCGCCGAGAGGTCTCCGGCCGAATCGATGGCGTCGCCGACGTCGACTCGGTAGGGCCTTGAACTCCATTGTTCCACCGCGGCGTCGAAGCGCTCGATGCGGTCGGGTTGCTCCGGCCAGAGGCACGCCCTGAGCCACCGCCGCTCGACGGGGTCGGCGAGGTCGACGGGGCGGACGTCGACGCCCCAACGGTCGACGATGGGCGGTGGGGGGGAGCCCTCGGGTAGCGCTCGGCCGCCTCTCGGCTCGCAGTGGAGCACGACCGTCGCGTCGCGGGGACCCCGCCGGACGCCGCCGAGCTCGACGGCATATCGGTCGAACGCCAGGTTGAGTCCCGCGGACGCACCCAACTCGATCCACACGACGGGCGTGTCCGGCAGGTCCGCCGTCGCAGCGGCGAGCCCGATGTGCCAGGCCACCGAGCGGTTGGGTTCGTTGGTCTGTGTCGTCCGCGTCGCCACCGTCGACGAGAGAGGACCGCGGTGGGAGTCGAGGAAGGCGGCGGCGGCCTTGTCGAGCCCGGCGTCGGGGGGACGCGGTTCGGAGGCCACGGTGGGGTACCACGCCCCGAGATCGTCGGGAGAGCCGAGTTCGCCCGGGTGGATCTCGAGGAGGCGATCGTGGATGGCTGCGAGCAGGAGGACCGGACGTCGCTGGCCGGGAGCCGCGTTGTCGAGGATGTCCTCGGCTCGGCTGCTGTCGGCCAGGGCTCGTGAGAGTGCCCCGTACAGTGGCATCGACGAGCAGTCGGACCGGGCGAACTCCTCGAAATGATCTCGGTGGATCCGTCGGGTCGACGGTCTCACCTCAGCTCTCGAGCTGTTCGCGGAGTGTCGTGACCTCACGATCGAGGTCGCTGAGACGGCGGGCCGTTCCCCGCAGCAGGCTGAGCGCCAAGGCGGGCATGTCCTCGAGCAGGGTCTGGAAGGCTCGTCGGTCGATCACTTGAACCGCCACATCGGTCACGGCGCGGACCGTCGCATTGCGGATGTGGTCGTCGAGAAGCGCGAGTTCCCCGAACCACTCGCCCGGACCCAGCCGGGCGATCTCCTTGCCGTTGCGCTCGACGAGCGCCTCGCCCTCTTCGATGACCACGAACTCGCGCCCCAGGTCCCCCTGGCGAATGAGTTCGCGACCGGCCGACACGATGACTTCGTCGGCCATCGAGTCGATCTGGCGGAGCTGCTCGTCGGTGCAGTGGGAGAACAGGGGAAGTTCCCTGAAGGTGTCCAGGAGATCCTTTTCGAGCGCACCCGGTCACACTATCCCTCGTGGCCGCCATCGGTCTGAGAACATGGCCATCGGCACGACCCAGAGGAGTACACGATGCGGGTGATCATCGAACTTGTGGCCGGACATGGCTGAGCGGATCGCGTTGGTCACGGGCGGGGGATCGGGAATCGGGGCGGCGTGCGCCCGTACCCTGGCGGACCACGGATGCGCCGTGGCGGTCGTCGATGTCGATGCGGAATCCGCCCAGCGAGTGGCCGGCCAACTCGGCGGCGAGTCGGTGGGGTGTGCCGCGGACGTGTCCTCGGAATCGTCGGTCGACGAGGCGGTCGGGTCGGTGATGGACCGCTTCGGGCGGCTCGACGTCGTCGTCAACGCCGCAGGAACCTCCGGTCGTTCGTCGCCGGTGGCCGACCTGGCGGTGGACGCCTGGGACCGGACGATCGCCGTCAACCTGCGCGGATCGTTCCTCGTCGCCCGGGCGACCCTCGGCCACCTCGAGGCCGATGGCGGCGGATCGATGGTCCTCATCAGTTCGGGCGCGGGTCGGCGGGGATTCGCGACCCTCAGCGACTATGTGGCCTCGAAGCACGGGGTCATCGGATTCATGCGGTCGGTCGCCCTCGAGTACGGGCGGAGAGGTGTCCGCGTCAACGTGGTGTGCCCCGGTACCGTGCTGACGCCCATGCTGGTGGACTTCGCCGGAGGTTCGACGGAGGCGGCGGAGAAGATGGGTCGTATCGCTCCCATCGGCAGGATCGGATTGCCCGAGGAGGTGGCGGCGGTCGTCGGTTGGCTGTCGGGGGATGAGGCCTCCTTCGTGACCGGAGCGGTGGTGGACGCCGACGGGGGAGTGTCAGCCGCATGACCGCTGCGGTGGGCGGCCGACCGGAACCCCCGTTGCGGGCTCTCGAGGGTCGTCGCATCGTCGTCACCGGTGGCCTCTCGGGCATCGGGGCGGCGACGGTGGATCTGGCGGCGGAGCGCGGTGCGGAGGTCTGGATCGTCGACCGGCGTGCCCCCGGTGAGGCCGGGTGGCCGGCGGGCGCGGCGGGCGGAACCGTGGCCGACGTCGCGGTCGCCGAGCAGGTCGGTGGCGCCATGGCGGAGGCGGTCGGAGCGCTGGGTGGCCTCGACGGCCTCGTCGTCTCCGCGGGCGTCGGTTCGCTCGATCGGTTGGAGACCGTGTCCGACGCTCTGTTCGATCGGATCGTGGGCGTCAACCTCGGTGGTGCGTTCAAGACCCTGCGTGCGGCCGCGCCCCACCTCCTGGCGTCGCCGGGGTCGTCGATCGTGACCCTGTCCTCGGTGTCGGGCCACCGCCCGACCTTCGGGGAGGCGGCCTACAGCGCGGCGAAGGCGGGGGTCTCTGCGCTGAGCAGGGCCGCGGCCCTCGAGTGGGCGCCGTCGGTGCGGGTCAACTGTGTGTCCCCGGGCTTCATCTCGACTCCGTTGACGCGACCATTGGCCGAGGACCCCCGGTGGTCGTCTCGCATCGACGCGGCGACGCCTGCGGGACGGGTCGGTACCGCCGGCGAGGTTGCTGCGGTGGTGTGCTTTCTGTTGTCCGACGAGGCGAGCTACCTCACGGGAGCGGATCTCGTTGTCGACGGGGGATCGATGCTCCCATCGGCGCAGATGGAGCCGATTCTGCGGGGTTTCCTGGGTGAGCGCGACTGACGAGGCATCGGCGTCGGGGGCATCGACGGCTGCTGACGTCTCAAGGTCTTTCGACCTATTTCGGTATAGGACTTTCCCTCAGGCGTCGTTCTACGTACTCTGCGACCGATGGGCACTCATGACCACATCGTCCCCAGCCTGGCCGGTCCTCTCCTCGGTCGCGTCCACACGTCGGTGCGCTCGTTGCACCAGAGCGTGGACGACGTCGACGTGGTCGAGCAGCGGCGGCATTTCCGCTTCCTCCTGCTCGCCACGCTCAACGCCCTCGATCTCCTGACCACGTCGGTCGTTCTCCGCCTGGGGGGTGCCGAGGCCAACCCGCTGATGGCTCCTCACATCGACAGCGTCTGGCGCCCGACGGCGATCAAGCTCTCGATACTGGCTGTCGTCTGGCTGACCCTGACGCGGCTGCCGCTCCGCGAACAGTCCGTCGACCGCGTCGTGCAGGCCGCCATCATCGTCTACGGCCTGGTCGTTGCCCACAACACCCTGCTGTACCTCTCGGTCGGCTGATCCACTTCCGACATGGGCGACGGGTCCGATATCGATGTCGAGGTCGCGGCTCCGCCGACGGTGTCGCTGCGGCGCTGGCTCCTCGTGCTGATGCTGTTGTCGTTCAACCTGATCGATGTGGCGCTGACGCGGGCCGTTCTGTCCTTCGGCGGGCGCGAGGCGAACCCGCTCATGGAGCCCATCGTCGACGACGTGGGCCTGACGCTGATGCTGAAGGTGATCGTCTGTCTCGGAGTGGGGGCGCTGCTCATGTACTCGCCACCGTCGTCGAGATTCGCGGAGCGAGCGGTGGCCGTGGTGCTGTTCTTCTACGTCGTGGTCGCCGGCTGGAACATCGGGATCCTGATCTCGCAGATTCCGCAGGCCTGAGCACCGTCCGCCGGGGTCGGGTCGGAGCCGCGATCGCGTTTCTGACGGGGCGTCAGAAATGGGAGTACCATGCGCCCATGGACGCCTTCCCGAAGTTCATCTCCGTTGACGATCACGTGATCGAACCGCCCGACGTGTGGGTGGATCGACTCCCAGAGGCGTTCCGAGACAGAGGGCCGACATCCCTGCGGCAGAAGGGCTCGATGGACTTCGTCGGTGGAGTGTTCTCCTTCGAACCCGATGAGAACGGTCTCGAGGGCGACTGGTGGCAGTTCGAGGATCTTCAGATCCCCCTGACCCGCGTCGAGGCGGCGGCCGGATTCCCGCGCAGCGAGGTGCAGGTTCTCCCCATCACCTATGAGGAGATGCGCAAGGGCTGTTGGGACCGCGACGCCCGTCTCGAGGACATGGACGTCAACAACACCGAGGCGTCGCTGTGTTTCCCTTCGTCGTTCGTCCGATTCTGCGGGCAGCGTTTCGCCGAGGCCCAGGACAAGGAACTCGCCGACCTCTGCGTCAAGGCCTACAACGACTGGATGGTCGACGAGTGGTGCGCACCGTCGGGCGGCCGCCTCATCCCCCTCATCATCTCCCATCTCTGGGACGCGGACCTGGCTGCGGCCGAGGTCATCCGCAACGCGGAGCGCGGGCGTGCGCGCGGTGACGTTCTCGGAGATCCCGGCCTACCTGGGACTGCCGTCGATCCACACCGACTACTGGGAGCCGTTCATCCGGGCATGTGCCGAGACCGGCACGTCGATCCACATGCACATCGGTTCGTCGTCCAAGATGCCCTCGACGTCCGCCGACGCCCCGGCCGCGGTGGGGTCGACCCTCACCTTCGGCAACGCCATGAGCTCGATGACCGACTGGTTGTTCTCGGGATGGTTGGCCAAGTACCCGACCCTCAAGCTGTCCTACAGCGAAGGACAGATCGGCTGGGTCCCCTACATCATCGAACGGGCCGACAAGGTCTGGGAGGAGAACCGGGCGTGGGGCGGCTTCGGGGACAAGGTGCCCGAACCACCGAGTACCTACTACTACCGCCAGATCTACGGCTGCTTCTTCGACGACGAGTACGGTCTCGAGAACATCGAGAAGGTCGGTATCGACAACGCCTGTTTCGAGACCGACTATCCCCACTCCGACTCGACCTGGCCACACACCGTGTCGGTCGCGGAGAAGCTGATGGGCAACCTTCCCGCCGATGTCGTCCGCAAGCTGGTGAGGGGAAACGCCATCGATCTGCTCGAGCTCGATCTCGAGCCCTGAGCGTTCCCGGACGCCGGCGTTAGCGGAATCGAACGAGGAGGACTCGGAGATGGCAGAGATGACGGACCCGGCGCGGCTGGGAATCGGCGGTGAGTGGGTCGAGGGCGACGCCGGAACCTATGACGTCGTCAACCCCGCGACCGAGGAGGTGGTGGGACGCGCCCCGCAGGCGAGCGTGGCCCAGGTGACCGAGGCCACCCGTGCCGCGGCCGAGGCGTTGCCGGCCTGGGCGGCCACGACGCCCGAGGAACGCGCCGGGTTGTTGAATCGAGCAGCGGAGCTTCTGGAGTCGCGGCTCGACCACTTCGTCCCGATCGTCCAGGCCGAGACCGGCGCCACCCTGCGGGTGGCCAGGTCGCTCCAGGTCCCTCAGGCCGCGGCGCGGTTCCGCCGCTACGCCAAGGGAGCGGTGGAGCCGGTCATCGACCCCCTTCCCCCGCGATCGTGCCCGACACGCCCCTCGCTCCGGGCGGCATCATCTCCGCCGTCGCCCGTCGAGCCCCCGTCGGGGTGGTGAGCTGCATCACCTCCTACAACTTCCCGATGACCAACATGGCCGGCAAGATCGGCCCCGCCCTGGCCATGGGCAACACCGTGGTGGTCAAGCCGGCGCCCCAGGATCCCTTCGGGGTGATCATGTTGGTCGAGCTCATGGAGGAGGCCGGGTTTCCGCCGGGCGTCATCAACGTGGTGTGCGGCACCGACGTCGAGGCATCCGAAGCACTCGTCTCGTCTCCCCACGTCGACATGGTCAGTTTCACTGGTTCGACCGCGGTCGGGCGCCGCATCGGTGAGGTGGCGGGCGGGGACATGAAACGCCTGCTGCTCGAATTGGGCGGCAAGGGAGCCTGCATCGTGTTCGACGACGCCGATCTCAAGGCCGCCATCGGGGGAATCGCCTCGGTCTGGGGATTCCACTCGGGCCAGATCTGCACCGCACCGACCCGGGTCATCGCCCAGCGAGGCATCTACGAACAGCTCGTCAGCGGGCTCAGCCAGGCAGCCGGATTCATGAAGGTGGGTGACCCCCTCGAGCGCGACACCGTCGTCGGCCCGGTGATCACGGGAGTCCACCGCGAGCGGGTCGAGGGCTACGTGGCGTCCGCCCGAGACGAGGGAGCCGACATCGTCGTCGGAGGCGAACGTCCCGACATCGAACGGGGGTTCTTCGTCGCTCCGACGTTGGTGGCGAACGCGGACAACACGATGACCGCCGTGCGGGAGGAGATCTTCGGCCCGGTCGTGGTGGTCGTGCCCTTCGACGATGAGGACGAGGCGGTGGCCATCGCCAACGACTCCGACTTCGGTCTCTACTCCTACGTGTTCAGTGGTGACACCGCTCGGGCCTGGTCGGTCGCCACCAGACTGCGCTCGGGCAACGTGGGCATCAACTCCCTGCAGACGAAACGCCGAGGCACCGTTCGGTGGTTTCAAACAGTCGGGCGTGGGGCGCGACGGTGGCTCCTACGGCCTCGCCGCGTACAGCGAACTGCAGTCGATCGTCTGGGCCGGCTGAGGACCCGAGCACAACTGCAACCGGTTCTAGTTTCGCCTACGCTGCGACGCCATGAGAGGCATCGTGTGGGACGGATCATCCGCGCAGGTCGAGAACGGAATCGAACTCCGTGACCTCCGATCGGGAGAGGTGCGGGTGGCCATCGAGGCAGCCGGCCTCTGTCACAGCGACGTCTCGGTGCTCAACGGGGACATCCCGTTCCCTCCCCCGGTGGTCCTGGGGCACGAGGGCGCGGGTGTGGTCACCCAGGTGGCCGAGGGCGTCACCAACGTCGCGGTCGGTGACCATGTCGTGCTGTCCACGTTGGGCAACTGCGGACACTGCGCCGCATGTGATCGGGGCAAGCCCACGTTCTGCCGCGAATCGCTCGGGAAGCTGAGCCGGCCGTTCACCATGGGCGATGACAAGGTCTTCCAGTTCGCCAACCTCGGGGTGTTCTGCGAGGAGACCATCGTCAAGGCGACCCAGGCGGTCAAGATCCCCGACGACGTGCCACTCACCTCGGCCTCTCTGGTCGGGTGCGGTGTCCTCACGGGGGTGGGGGCGGTCTTCAACCGGGCAAAGGTGACCCACGGCGAGTCGGTCGTGGTGATCGGCGTCGGGGGGATCGGGCTCAACGCCATCCAGGGAGCAGCGCTCTCCGATGCTGAGCCGATCATCGCCATCGACACCAACCCGGCCAAGGAGTCCTACGCCCGGACCTTCGGCGCCACCCACTTCATCTGCCCGTCGGAGGGCGACGACGTGGTGGAGTTGGTCAAGGAGATCCGCCCCCTCGGTGTCGACTACGTCTTCGAGTGCGTCGGTTCGACGAGTCTCATCTCCGCGGCGACCCTCATGTTGGACTGGGGCGGGACCGTGGTCATGTTGGGCGTGCCGAAGATGGGCTCGGAGGCGTCCTTCGTCGTCAGCACCATGTACAACGACAAGACGATCATGGGCTGTCGCTACGGGGCGTCGCGGCCCCAGTACGACATCCCGTTGATGATCCGCCTCTACCAGGCCGGTCGGTTGAAGCTCGACGAGCTCGTGTCGGAGACCTACGACCTCGCCGATTTCGGCAGCGCTCTGGACGAACTCCACGAGGGCAAGCTCGCCCGCGGCGTGCTGACGCTCCACTGACGTGGCCTTCTCCGAGGAGCTCCGCGAGCTGGCTGCCCGGGTGTCGAACTGGGGACGCTGGGGCGACGACGATGAGCTGGGATGCGGGAACCTGCTCACGGCCGAGGCGACCCGACGCGGTGCGGCGGCGATCCACGACGGTCGAAGGATCTCGCTCGCCGTGGATCTCCGGCTCGACGGCATCCAGGTCGGCCAACCGGCGGGTCGACTCAACCCGATCCTCACCTTCACCAGCATGAACGAGCGCGACAAGATGGCGCCGGGCATCTGGGCGGGCACCGATGACCTGGTGATGATGTCCACCTGCGCGGGAACCCACGTCGATGCGCTGAGCCACGTCAGCTACGACGGTCGCCTCTACGGCGACCGTCCCGTGTCCTCCATCAGCGCAGCGACCGGCGCCACATGGTGCGGTGCCGAGAAACTGCCCGACATCGCCACTCGCGGGGTGCTGTTGGACATTCCCCGCGCCCTGGGCGTCGAGCGGCTCGATGTCGGGCCGTTCGGTCAGCGCCGACGACCTCGACGCCGCGCTCGACGCCGCCAGCCTGGACGATCGAACCGGGCGATGCGATCTGTGTCCGAACCGGCGAGATCCAGTGGTACAAGGAGGGCGAGCGGAACCGCTACGCCCTCGGGCGTCGACTGGCAGACCACCGGTCTGGGGGTCTCCGCCGTCGAGTGGTTCTGGAGCCGCGACGTCGCCGCGGTCTTCTGCGACAACTACACCTACGAGGTCATGCCGCCCGAGACCGGCAACTGGGACGATCTGTTGGCCGTTCACCTGCTCCAGATCCGCGACATGGGCATGATCCAGGGTCAGAACTGGGACTTCGAGGAGCTGGCCGATGCCGCCGCCGAGGACGGTCGGCACGACTTCCTCCTGGTGGCCGCGCCGGAGCCGATCGTCGGCGCGACCTCCGCGCCCGTCGCTCCGGTGGCCATCCGATGACGACATAAGCTGACGGCCCGTCAGGGGACGGGCGAGAGGAGCGGGCATGCTCAAGGGACAGACGCTGTGGGAGCTCATCGACGATCGGGTGGACCTCACCCCCGACGCGTTGCTGGCGACCGACGAGGACATGAGGACGGTGACCTTCGGCGACTTCGCCGTGGAGGCCGAGCGGGCCGCCGCCGGACTCGCGGGATACGGAGTGGGTGAGGGAACCGTGGTCTCGTGGCAGGTCCCGACATGGATCGAGTCACTCGTCCTGGTCGCCGCGCTGTCGAGGTTGGGCGCGGTCCAGAACCCGATCCTGCCGATCTACCGGGAGCGCGAGGTCGGCTTCTGCACCGCCCAGGCGGGAAGCTCGCTGATGATCGTCCCCTCGACGTTCAAGGGCTTCGACTTCGAGGCGATGGCCACGGCCATCGCTCAGGAGAACGGGGACATGGGAGTCCTCGTCGCCGACAAGGCGCTGCCGCAGGGCGATACCGCCGTTCTCCCTGCGAGGCCCGAGAACGCGGACCCCGAGGACCAACCCGTTCGCTGGTTGTTCTACACGAGTGGCACGACCGCGGATCCGAAGGGCGCTCGGCACACCGACGCGTCGATCGCGAGTGTCGCCTACAACATGGGCCAACGCCTGGCCGTGACGGAGCGGGATCGATCGGCACTCGTGTTCCCCTTCACCCACATCGGCGGGAATCACCTGGCTCTTCACCGCCCTGCAGACCGGCTGCTCGCTCATCCTGATGGAGGCCTTCCATCCCACGGAGACTCGCCGAGGTCCTGTCCCGGGAGGGGGTCACGTTGGCGGGTTCCGGCACGCCGTTCCACATGGCCTATCTCGCGTACCAGAAGAGCCAGCCGACACCGGTGTTCCCCGAGGTCCGGGGCTTCCCCGGAGGCGGCGCCCCCAAGCCGCCTCAGCTGGTCACCGATATCCGTGAGACCTTCGATGCGCCGGTACTGTCGGGCTATGGGCTGACCGAGGCCCCCATCCTCACGATGGCCGCCATCACCGACACCGACGAAGAGCTGGCCCGGTCGGAGGGCAAGCCCATGCCGGGCGTCGACATCCGCCTGGTACGGACCCGACGGGACCCCGGCCCTGCCCGGCGAGGACGGCGAGATCCGGGCCAAGGCTCCCCAGATGATGAAGGGGTACCTGGACGAGAGCCTCGATGTCGAGGCCTTCGACGACGACGGATTCTTCCGAACCGGTGACCTCGGCCGGTTCGATGACGAGGGCAACGTCATCATCACCGGGCGTCTCAAGGACATCATCATCCGCAAGGGCGAGAACATCTCGGCCAAGGAACTCGAGGACATGCTGTTCACCCACCCCGCGATCGGGGACGTCGCGGTCATCGGGCTGCCCGATGAGGCCTCGGGGGAGCGGGCGTGTGCGGTGGTGCAGGTGGCCGAGGGTGCCGACGACGATCGGTTTCGACGAGATGGTCGCCGTTTCTGAAGGACGGCGGCCTGATGGTTCAGAAGTTGCCCGAGCAGCTCGAGATCATCGATGCGATTCCCAGAAATCCGTCGGGCAAGGTGCTCAAGCACGTCCTGCGGGACAGATACGCCGACTGAGGACCGGGCCCGGTCCACCCGGTCACCCCGAGAGGCACGCCGAAGGCGGGCCCGAGGGCCCGCCTTCGATCACATGAGAGCTTCCCGAGGGAAGCGCCTCGATCAGATGCTGTCGGAGATCGAGGTGAAGTTGTCTTCGGCCTTGCCACCGAGGGTCGTGACTGCGGTGATGCAGACCACGGCGATGAGCGCAACGAGGAGCGCGTACTCCACGAGCGAGGCGCCACGCTCGGTCTTGGCCTGAGCCTTCATCCATGCGGTGAGGAACTGATAGGAGGTGATCATGGTTGTGTCTTCTTCCTTGGTTGGTGCTTCCTGAGTGTCCCCGTGGCATCACCATCAGTGGTTGAGGGCTCGCTTTGAGTGACAATTTGTGTGTAACCCATCTCCCCGAATGAGCCATAGGCCATTCGGTTCAATGTCGTGGGAGCCGTGTCCTGCGGGCAGAACCGTGCTCGTGACGTCATCTATCGGACGGACTCACCGCGTTACTTGAGGACTTCTTCAGGATTTATTCGACGACGCACGGCCGCGTAGTATCTGACGGTTCGTCAGATACGGGAGGCACGATGGGAATGCTCGACGGAAAGGTCGCGATCGTCACGGGGGCGGGCCACGGCATCGGCCGAGGTCACGCACTCGAGTTGGCCCGTCACGGAGCGAAGGTCGTCGTCAACGATCTCGGGTCCTCGGTGAGTGGCGAGGGCACGTCGCGTGATGCCGATCTCACCGTCGACATCATCACCGAGCGTGGCGGCGAGGCAGTGGGGAACTACGAGAACGTGGCGGACTTCGAGGGCGCCGGCCGAATGGTGGCCCAGGCCGTCGACACCTACGGCCAACTCGACATCCTCGTGAACAACGCCGGCATCGTGCGCGACTCGGCCATCTGGAACATGAGCGAGGCAGACTTCGATGCGGTCATCGCCGTCCACCTCAAGGGCGCGTGGGCGCCCTCGAAGCACGCAGCCGTGCACTGGCGGGAGCGCAACAAGGCCACCGGCGGTCCGGTCGGTGGGCGGATCATCAACACCACCTCGGGAGCGGGCCTCACCGGTAACTTCGGTCAGACCAATTACGCAACGGCCAAGGCCGGTATCTCGTCGATGACCCAGACCCTCAGCCTCGAGCTCTACAAGATGGGCGTGACCGTCAATTGCGTCGGACCCGCCGCCGCGACCCGCATCACGGCCACCATGCCGGGAGCGCCCGATGTCATCGAGGCCGACGAGGTCCCCGAAGGGGAGTGGAATCGCATGGATCCCTCGGTCAGCTCGCCACTGGTGGCGTGGTTGGCCTCCGACGAGGCCGCACACGTCACGGGGCAGACGATCCGGGCGGTGGCGGAGGACATCATCTGGATGACGCCCTGGAGCAACGGTCCCACGATCAACAACGGTGGCAAGCGGTGGGACGCCACCAGCCCTGGGTACCAAGTTGGCGACCGACGTCTTCGGAACCCGCGCTCCGGGCCTCCGCTACTGATCGACCACGTGCCGACCAATGCCGAGGTCCTCTCGGCGATGCTGTCGCGCTGCCGGGGTCCGTCGGGTACTCGGCGCGCCCTTGGGATCACTCGATCACCGTGCCGGTCGATGACGACGACATCGCCGTTCTGCTGGCCGACGCCGACGGACGCGTCAACGGTGGATGGGGAGCGGCCTTTCTCGACGAACAGATCCTCCACTCTCCTCCCAGCCGGGCGGGGTCGGCCCATCCGCTGACCATCTCCTCCGCGGCGGAGTTCGCGGGAGTCGCTTCTCGGCGCCGCAGGATCCGTTCCTGCGACCCACGCCATGTTCCTGGATCTCGACCTCGAGGGCCGGCGTCGGTGGGGGCCGACGCCTTCGTCGAACCACCGGCGGTGGTCCCGACCCTGGCGCCCGAACTCGCCGATCTCTCCGTCGTCGTGCTGGTCGGGCCGGGGGTGGCGAGGGCGGGGTCCGAGGCGCTCGCCGGCCTCGATGCCTTCGCCCGTCACAGCGGGCGGGCCGTGGCCAACACCTTCGGGGCGAAGGGAGTGTTCCGCTGGGACAGCCCCTTCCATGCGGGAACCGTCGGCCTCCAGGAGATGACCTCGCCCTCGCCGGCCTCCTCGACGCCGATCTGGTGATCGTGTCGGGACTCGATCCTCCCGAGGTCGATTCCGCCGATCTCGAGGCGGCGCTGGTCGTCGACGTCGATCCCCGCCATTTCGGGGCCCTGGGCGCCCATTGGCCCGACGCGACCGGGATCGACAACGAGCGATCCGCCCTCTACACGCGGCATCGCGGCGGTCGGTCACGCCGCTCTACGAGAACGGGTCCGCTCCGCTCAACCCCGCTCGGGCGGCCCTGCACCTCTCGGGGGCCGCATCGGCGACGGGGGTGGTCGTGGCCGACTCCGGTCCCGCCGGGTTCTGGATCGGGCGGACCTTCCCGACCGGGACGGTGGACTCGGTGGTCGTGTGCGCGGTGCCGATCGAGGGCTCCGCGGTGGCCGGCGCGATCGTGCGGGATGGGACGGCCGACCCTCCGTTGCCGTCACCCACTCGATGGGCCCGATGAGCGAGGCCCTGTTCGCCATGGCCGAACGGAGCGGGGTCGCCGTCGGCGTCCAGGTCTGGTGTCAGGACGGAGAGGTCGTCGACGGTGAGCGTCACGCTGCTCTCTGCGTCGATCAGTTCGGTGGTCGACGTCGACGACCATCGCCCGCCTCGCGATCCCCGACCGACGTGCCCGCGTCGTTGGTCGCCGCAGCGGGTGACGTGAGGTCACCCTTCGTCGCCGCGGATCGCTGAGATCGCCCTTTCCTAGAACGCGTTCTCGTTTTCTGTCACCATTGGGGTCGGAGGTGTTCGTTGACGCTCACCGAGTCGCAGCAGGCGCGGCACGACCGAATGTTGGGAGAGGCGGCTCGCCTCGCGTCCGAAGGCGGATTCGACGCGGTGCAGATGCGCGAGGTCGCTACGTCCTCCGACGTGGCGCTCGGCACCCTGTACCGCTACTTCCCCTCCAAGGAGCATCTCCTGGTCTCCGCGATGGGACGCCAGATCGTGGCATTGAGCGACCGGCTGTCGGTCCGCCCCGCCCGGGGGGACAACTCGGTCGAGAGGGTCGTCGACGTGTTGAGCCGCGCCAACCAGGCCCTTCGGAACGCAGCAGAACTTCACGGCCGCGGTCGTGCGGTCGCTGGCGTCGGGCGACGAGACGGTGGCGCCGGTGGTTCGGGAGGTCCGCGAGCACGATGGGCGCGATCATCCTCACCGCCATGACCGATTCCGAGCCCACCGAGCGGGAGCGCCTTCAGGCGCAGTTGCTGCAGGAGATCTGGCTGTCGGCGCTCGTGGCCTGGATCTCGGGTGTCGAGGAGGCCGGCTCCGTGACCGACAAGCTCGCCGCCGCGGCCGGTCTGCTGCTCGGGTCGGACCGTGACCGCCTTGCCCACTCGTCCGACTTCTCGATTCCCGAGGGGATCACTCGGGCTCGATCTGCCCCTCGGCCGCCGGATCGAACTCGTGGGCCGGGGTCACGACCTTCGTGCGGGAGGTGCCGGACCGACGCCGACCGCACCGACGGTGGTGCTTCTCCACGGCTGGTTCGCGTCCGGCGGATTCAACTGGTATCAGGCGTTCGAGCCGATGTCGCAGCACTTCCGGGTCGTCGCCCCCGACATGCGCGGTCACGGCCGAGGCCTGCGGAATCGGCGACGATTCCGTCTCTCCGACTGCGCCGACGACGTCGCGGCCACGCTCGACGAGCTCGGAGATCGAGAACGCGATCTTCGTGCGGATTCTCCATGGGTGGACCCGTCGCCCAACTGATGTGGCGACGCCACCGCGACCGGGTGAGCGGGGCTCGTGTTCGCCGCGACCGCGTCGTCGTTCATCCCCGGTCTCCAGCAGCGGATGATCTTCGCCGGGATGATGGGAATGGCGGCAGGCACGACCCGGATGGCCCAGATCCGCCACGTGGCTGCCGGCGACCCGTTCGACACGCCCTCCCTCGGGGTCTCCAGCGGCACCGGCGGCCGTCCGTCGTCGATGGAGATGCTGGGCCGCACAGGAGATGCGCCGTCACGACATGCGGATGTTGATGGAGGCCGGGGGGGCCATCTCGACGTTCTCGTCGCGCCGATGGCTCGGTGACGTGACCGAACCGACACGGTCATGGTCACGACCAAGGACCGGGCGATGCCCGCCGCCGAACAGCTGAAGCTGGCAATCGCTGATCCCGCACGCCGAGATTCACCGCTACGACGAGGGCCACACCTCGCCGGTGCTCGAGTCGTTCGGACCGCCATCACCGATGCCGACGCTCTCGGTCAACGAACGGTCGACTCGACGTGACTGACGGAACGGCGCCGTCGAGAGTTCATCGGAGACTGACACTGCACTACAACCTGGCCGACGTCTGGGAGGCGGTCGGCGAACGGGTTCCGGAGCGGACGGCGGTGACCTGTCTCGACCGCCAGGTCGTCACCTACGGGAACTCGAGGAGCGGTCAAACCGTCTCGCCCACGCACTCCTCGACGCCGGGTGTGGCCCGGGCGATCACGTGGGCATCTACCTGCTCAACGGAATCGAGTGGTTCGACGCTCTGCTGGCGTGCTTCAAGATCCGAGCCGTTCCGATCAACGTCAACTACCGCTACGTCTCGTCCGGAGCTCGAGTATCTCTTCGTCGACTCCGGGGCTGGTGGCGGTGATCGCCAACCGCCAGTTCGCCGACCGGCTCGCCGAGGTCGTGCCGGACACCGACGGTCGCGGTGGTCGTTCTCCGTCGACGACACCGGAGGCCGAGGTGCCGGAGGGCTCCGTCGACTACGACACGGCGCTCGCCGAGGCATCCGCCGAGCCCGACCGGACGGTCGAGCGGACCGGCGACGACCTCTACATCATCTACACGGGCGGCACCACCGGGATGCCCAAGGGCGTGGTGTGGCGCCAGGAGGATGCGTTCTTCGCCTGCATCGGCGGCGGCGACCCGATGCGCATGAGCGGCGCCGGTGGAATCGCCCGGCGCAGATGCTCGACCGGATCATCGACGGCGAGTTCGTGGCCTTCCCGCTCGCCCCGATGATGCACGCCGCCGCCCAGTGGACGTCGCTGTCGTGGCTGTTCTGCGGTGCCAGCGTGGTCATGGCTCCCGGATCGTTCGATCCCGGTGCGATGTGGCAGGACCATCGGAGAACGAGGTGTCGCACCCTCATCGTCGTCGGCGACGCCATGGTTCGACCGCTCGTCGACGCCTGGGACGTCGCACGGCCCCTTCGACGTGTCGAGCCTGTTCGCCATCGGATCGGGTGGTGCACCGCTGACACCGTCGCTGAAGGATCGCCTCATGGAGCTGCTACCCAGCGGCCATGGTCACCGACGGATTCGGGTCGTCGGAGACCGGCGCCCAGGGCGCCCAGCGACTGTCGCCCGGCGAGACGACCGGTGGGTCGACCCGTTTCGTGCCCATCGATGCCGAACACCGCCGTGCTCGACGACGACAGCAGGCCCGTCGAGCCCGGGTCGGCGCGGTCGGCCGGGTGGCGCTCACCGGTCGCATTCCCGCTCGGCTACCACAACGCCCCGGAGAAGACGGCCGAGAACTTCGTCGAGGTCGACGGGACGCGCTGGGTGCGTCACCGGCGACATGGCGACGGTGGAGGCCGACGGCACCATCGCCGCTGCTGGGCCGGGGCAATCAGGTGCATCAACACCGGTGGCGAGAAGGTCTTCCCCGAAGAGGTCGAGGCGGCGCTCAAGTCGCACCCCGACGTCTACGACGCCGTCGTGGTCGGCGTCGACGACGACCGGTTCGGCCAGACGGGTGTGCGCGGTGTGCCAACCCCGTCGACGGCGACCGCGCCTGACGCTCGAGGACCTGGCCGACCACTGCCGGGCGCGCGTCGCCGGCTACAAGGTGCCGCGCGATCTGGTGGTCGTCGACATGGTCGTGCGGTCACCGGTGGGCAAGGCCGACTACCGCTGGGCGGCCGACGTCGCCGTCGAGGCCGTCGGCGGGCCCACGACCGGACGACACGTGAGCGGAGCGCTGGCGGGCATCCGGGTCATCGAGATCGGCGGGCTGGGACCCGCGCCGTTCTGTGCCATGGTGCTCGCCGATCACGGTGCCGACGTGCTTGCGCATCGAACGCCCCGACAAGGTCGCTACCACCCGGCGCCGGCGTGCAGGACGGGTTCGAACGCTTCGACATGCTGAGCCGCGTCGCGCCGGTCGGCGGGGTCGACCTCCGGTCGCCGACGGGGCCGCGCCTCGTCTCGAGCTCGCCGGGTCGGCGGACGTGTTCATCGAGGGGTTCCGCCCGGGCGTCGCCGAGCGACTGGGAATCGGACCCGACGACCTCTGCGCGGCTCAACCGGCGATTGATCTACGGCCGCATGACCGGATGGGGTCGACGCGGACCGCTGGCCGACCGTGCCGGACACGACATCAACTACGTCTCGCTGGCCGGGGTCCAGGCCCACATCGGTCGTGTCGGACGAGCCGCCCACGCCACCTCTCAACCTGGTGGGTGACTTCGGTGGCGGCGGGATGCTGCTGGCGTTCGGCATCTGCGCGGCGCTGGTGGAGCGCGCCACGTCGGGTCGACGGCCAGGTGGTCGACGCGGCCATGGTCGACGGCGCGGCCCTGCTGATGGCTCCGCTGTTCGGTGCGGCGGGTAGCGGCTTCTGGTCCGACGAGCGCGGGAACGAACCTGCTCGACTCGGGCGCACCGTTCTACGACTGCTACGGTGCGCCGACGGACTGTTCGTGTCGGTCGGGGCGATCGAGGCGAAGTTCTTCGCCGAACTTCTCGATGGCCTGGGGCTGGATCCCCCGAGGTCGGCACGCCCACGACGTGTCGCACTGGCCCGAGGTCAGCGCACAGATGCGGCGACCGCGTTCGCCTCACGCAGCCGTGACGACTGGGCGGAGGTCTTTGCTGACCGGGATGCGTGTGTCGCACCGGTGCTCACCATGGCCGAGGCGCCGACCCACCCTCACCTCGCCGCCTGGGGGACGTTCATCGAACTCGACGGTGTCGCGCAGCCGTCGCCCGCCCCGAGGTTCGATCGCACCCCGGCACCCCACCCTTCCCCACCGCGCGCCGCGGGTGCCGACACCGACGAGGTCCTGGCCGAGTGGGGAATCGCCGACAGCGAGCTCGCCCGCCTGCACGACATCGGCGCCATCGCCTGACCGTCGACGCGTCGGCGTCCGTTGCTCGTCGAGTAACAGCACCGTGGCGTGATGCGGCCCCAACTTCCCAGATGCAGTTTCCGGGTGCTGTGCTATCGGGCAGGCTCCCTTCGACCTGTCCCAGAACGCCACTTTGAGGGCAGTCTTCGGATCGCATCGCTACCGTCGACGGGGTGACCTTCGTCCCCGGGCAGGACATGCTTGCCGGATCGCCGCTGCCTGGTTGGACGGGGAGGTTCTTCCACTCGGACAACATGACGTTCGCTCGCTGGACGGTTGCCGAGGGAGCCGCCGACCTGCACGAGCACCACCACGAGCAGGAGGAGGTCTGGAACGTCGTCGCTGGAAGAGTCGCTCTCGTCGTGGAGGGCGTCGAGGGCATCGTGGAGAGCGGTGGTGCGGCCATCGTGCCACCGAACACGCTCCACTCGGTCCGGGTTCTCGGTCCGGCCGAGATCGTGATCGCGGATTTCCCCGTTCGCGAGCAGCTGCCTGGCGTGTCCTGACGAACACATCAACACCGGCAGCTCGAGTGATCTCGGCGGCCGTAGCGGGGTGATCGGCGGCTCGATTCGGTGGCGCTGCCTGCGCCTCGCCATCACCGGCACGTGTGGGTCGGACACACCCTGACCGGGCATGCTGTCACGTCATGAAGGTATTCGTACTCGGTGGAACCGGCGCCGTCGGGCGACCCGTGGTCGACGCGCTCGTAGCGTCCGGACACGAGGTGCGCGCCCTTGCCCGCACCGACGAGAAGGCACGTCATCTGCGATCAGTCGGTGCCGAACCGGTAGAGGTCTCCATCTTCGACCGGTCCGATCTGGCGGGAGCGTTCGCCGGTCAGGACGCCGTCGTCAACCTCGCGACTGCCCAGCCGTCGACCTTCGGCTTCATCATCCTCCGCGCCTGGCGCGACACCGAGCGGATCCGCACCGAGGGATCCACAGCCGTGGCGGCCGCGGCGCTCGATGCCGACGTTCCTGTCGTGATCCAGGAGTCGGTTGTCATGGTGTATCGAGACCACGGTGACAAATGGGTCGATGAGACCGCCCTCGTCGACCATTACCCATGGCCGTCGGCAACCACGCCGCGGAAGCCAGCGCCAATCGTTTCACCGCCCGCAGCGGCACCGGCATCGTCGCCCGATTCGGGTTCTTCTACGGCACCGGGGCACAACACGCGCACGACTTCCTGAACCTGGCCCGCCGGGGCGTCGCCCCCGTGATCGGCCACCCCGACAGCTATCTCTCCTCCATCCACGTCGCTGACGGCGGCCGAGCCGTCGCCGCCCTCCTCGACGCCCCAGCGGGCACCTACAACGTCGTCGACGACGAACCGCTCACCAAGCGCGCCTTTGCCGACGCGCTCGCCCAGGCTGCAGGACGACGCGCGTGGGCCCGGGGCCCAGGCCGAACCGCCCGCCTCCTCGGCCACCGGACCGACGCCCTCGGCCGCTCCGTCCGGGCCATCAACATCAAGGTTCGCGAGGCAACCGGCTGGGCGCCCGAGTACACGAGCGCCAGCCAAGGTTGGGCAGCAATGGGCCGTGGAGCCGACGCCTCGAACCCATGATCAGGCGGTAACCCATCGGGCACACCGAATCACGGAGGGCGGAGCCGGCAGTCCGCATCGACCTCGACACGGACCGGCGGACATGCTCAGCCGGCATGCCCCAGCGCCGGATCGGAGCCATGGCCCTGAACTGTCACCCCAGGCCCAGTCACTCTGGCTTGACTCGACTTCTTCCTCCGACACGAACCCCCACGTGCCCGGCTCACGTGTCATTGGTGAACCGTGGCGGCGAATTGACCTGCCACTCCGCATGGCGACCATGTCATCCACCGTGGCGCCCCGGCGACCTCGCCGTGTTCCGAGACGGCCGGGCCTACGGCAGCTCCTGCAAGGTCCAGGTGTTCCCGTCGGGATCGGCGAAGCCGGCCATCCGGACCCGCCCACCGAGCTCGGCCACCTCGTCGACGTCGACGCCGCGATCGACCAGTGCTCCTCGGGCGGCGTCGATGTCGTCGACGACGAGGTGCAGGCCGCGGATCGAGCCGGGTTCGGCGGCGAGGCCCGGCAATCCGTGAGCGAGGACGATCGAGCAGGATGAGCCGCTCGGCGTCAGTTGGACGACGCGGACACCCTCGGTGGGCGTGACGTCGTGATCGAGACCGAATCCGACCTTGTCGGCATAGAAGGTCAACGAAGTGTCGATGTCCACCACAGGTATGGGGACGAGTTCGAGCCGCATCTCCACGCCGACACGGTAGGCGGTCGAGCGACGGAACGCCGGAGGAACCGTCGCAACAGGGTCACGGCCTCCGACGTCATGAGGGTCACTCGGGTTTCCGCCCCACGCAGTGCCAGTTGAGCGTGAGCAGTTCCTCTTCCTCGGCCTGGATGTAGGACTGGCTGTTCTCGTTCAGCCGCTGCATCAGCGCGTCGGTCTTGCGTGGGGATCACCCGGATCTTCGCCAGGAACTTGAAGAGCGCCTCGTACTTGTCGAAGAGGGCGACCTCCTTCTTGATCATCTCCACCGCCGGCCGCCCCACCGACGAGACGAGCTCGAACCCGGCGTTGCGGTAGGCGTCCTCCCAGTACTCGTAGTACCAGAACCCGCCGAACACGGTCAGCTCGCGGGTGTGCTGGATCAGGGTCCGCTGGTGCTCGTTGTCACGGTCGTAGGCGTCGAGGGCCGCGACGTCGTTGATGACGAACACGCCGCCCGGCTTCAGGACGCGGAACACCTCGTCGAAGGTGAAGGCGTGATCGCTCACGTAGGTCATCGGCTGGACCGCGTAGACCGCGTCGAAGGCACCGTCGTCGAACGGGAGCGGCTTGTTGAAGTCGCCGACCGTGAAGTTGGACCGCGGCAGGTTCGGGTTCTTCCAGGCCTTCTCGATCTGCGACGCGTCGAGGTTGATGCCGTAGGGCGTCGCGCCGGTGAGCTCCGCGATGTGCTCGGCGATCGCTCCGCAACCGCAACCCAGGTCGAGCACCTTCTCGCCCGGTTTCAGCTGCAGGTCGTCCGCGACGATTCGCTCGAAGAGGATCTGGTTCTGGAGCACCGACTGCTCGGAGTCGATCTCGGGCGGCATGTACATCTTCTCGACCGAACCGAGTGTGCACAGCAGATGGATGACCTTGTAGAGCGCCTGTAGTTCGTTGCTGCTGCCCTGGGGATAGCCCTCGGATCGGCACCCCGTTGTCGTGGTCGGCCTTGGTGTTCTCGGGTGAGTCGACGAACAGCTCGTCGTAGGAGCCCATGTACGCGTCGTAGTCCTCGTCGCTGATGGTGAGCAGCCCACCGAGTGCGCCGAGTCGGTCGCGCACGGTCGTCGGTTTGTGTTGCATCGTCACGTTCCTGTGGTGGTGGTCGAGGTGGTTGTGGTGTCGACGACGGTCGGGTCCCGGAACGTCGCCGCCATGTTGTCGTCGAACAGGGTCATCAGTGCGCGCTTCGGCATGCCGAGAGCCCGGAGCTCATCCGCGATCGGATGCCCGTAGCCGAGCGTGACCGTGGTCCCGCCGGGCCGGGCCGTCATTCGCCCCGTGCCCTTCGCCACCCACGGCGTGCGGCGGACCACCAACTCGTCGTCGCACGAGTAGGCGACCATCGGCATCTCCCGCCGGGGCAGCGGGACCGGTCCGCGTCTCATCTCGATCCGGACGATCTCGCCCATGTCGTCACGCAGCACACCGGTCGCTCCCCGCTCGTCGAAGGAGACGTCGAGATCGGCCACCCACTTGGGGAAGCCCCAGATCTGCCGTCCGGCGACACAGGTGAACTCCTCGCTGACCGGCAGGCGCCAGATGAGCGACGAGACCGTCCCTTTCGGTGACGGCCCGACTCCGGGCACCTCGTCGACGATGACGCCGAGCGCCAGCTCCTTGTACGTGTCGAGGTCGTTGTCCAGGTAGTCGATGAGTGCGAGCGAGACGATCGCCTTTCCGAAGGGCTGGCGTTTGGGGGTCAGTCCCGAAGCGGCGATCACCTGCTGGGCCGCCGTGTGGTCGACCAGGAACGTCGCCGCCGCCTGCCGGGCGCTGCGCACCTCGACCGGCATGGTGATACGTCGTCCCTCGATGAGGTATCCCTCGGTGACATGGGGATCGGGAGCGGTGGTCATGAGCTCTCCCCTCGGGCCAGGGCCGTCGCCCACGGGTAGTCGGGTTTGCCGCTGGGGGAGCGGACGATCTCGTCGACCACGTGGAGCTCCCGGGGCACCTTGTACCCCGCCACGTGAGTGCGGGCGTGATCGGAGAGGTCCTTCAACTCGGTGGACTGTCCGTCGCGGAACTGCACCACCGCCGCCACGCGCTGACCCCACCGTTCGTCGGGGACACCGACGACGACACAGTCGAACACGGCCGGATGATCCTTGAGGGCCTGCTCGACCTCTTCGGGATGGATCTTCTCGCCACCGGAATTGATGGTGGTGGAGCCCCGGCCGAGGAGGGTGACGAGTCCACCGTCCTCCCACCGGGCCCAGTCGCCCGACACCGCGTACCGCCGCCCGTCGGACGCGGTGATGAACGTGGCGGCCGTCTTCTCCGGGTCGCCGAAGTACCCCAGCGGGATGTTGCCGCCACGACCCATCTTCCCCGATTCACGACTGTCGCGGGGAAGGATCCTGAGCTCCTCGTCGAGGATGACCATGTCGGGACCAGGGGTCACCGTCGGGCCGCCGTTGGGGTTCTGTGCCTGACCCTTGGCCACCATGCGCAGCCCGTTGAACCCCGATTCCGACGAGCCGATCGAGTCGGTGATGATGAGGTCGGGGAAGTACTCGAGGAAGCGATCCTTCACCGTCGGGCTGAAGATGGCGGCCGAGCTGCTCAGCGAGACCAGCGAAGACGTGTCGTAGCGGTCCGGGTCCTCCTCGAGGTGCTCGATCATCGGACGGCCCATGGCGTCGCCGGTGATGACCGCGGAGTTCACCCCCTCGGATTCGATCACCTTCCAGCAGGCCTCGGGAGAGAACGACCGCAGCAACACGATGGTGTTCCCCTGGAACATCTGACCCATCGTTCCCCACTGGGCCGCACCGTGCATGAGTGGCGGGATGACCATGAAGATGAGCGGTGCGTTGTCGATCGCCTTCTCCGCCATGGTGAACTCGGTCTCGACCCGTTCGCCGGTGAGGGCGTCGATGCCCTGGCCGAGAGCGAAGAACACGTCCTCCTGGCGCCACATCACCCCCTTGGGCATGCCCGTGGTACCGCCGGTGTAGAGGACGTAGAGGTCGTCGGGGGAGCGGTCGCCCGGCAGTCCCTCGCGCGAACCCGAGGCCTCGCGGCACGCGTCGTCGAAGGAGGTGGACCCGAGCGCGCTGACGTCGGTCTCGGTGTCGTCGTCGATGTGGACGAGGACCGACAGGTCGGGGGTCTGGTCCCGTATCGCCTCGAGGAGCGGGGCGAACTGCGCCTCGAACACGACGCCCTTGAGCCGGGCGTTGGTGAAGATGTAGGCCAACTCGTCGGCCACGTAGCGGAAGTTCACGTTGATGGGAATCGCCCGGATCTTGAAGCACCCCAGCATCGATTCGACCCACTCGTGGCTGTTGTAGGCGTAGATGCCGACGTGGTCGCCGACGCCGATGCCCTGCGACGACAGATGGTGGGCGATGCGGTTGGAGCGCTCGTCGAGCTCCGCGAAGGTGAGCCGGGTGTCGCGGTCCACGAGGGCGATGCGATCGGGCACCGCGTCGGCGATGTGTTCGAACAGGTCGGCGATGTTGAAGGCCATGGGGTGAATCTAGAACATGTTCTTGTTCTGGTTCCCTCCCGGTGCACGGCAGAAGGCGGCGGCGCGCCGCCGCGCCTCAGGCCGACGCCGGGTCCGAGGCAGCCTGCGTCGGTGTGGCCCGAGCCGGTCGCTTCCGGGCCTTCGGCTTGGTCGACCGGGTGCGCGCCGGCGACGCGGTCGCGGCGACCAGTTCCTCGAAGGCGGACGCCGTGTGATCGGCGAGCGACCACACGTCGCCGACGAGTTCGGGGTCGACCATGAACCCGAAATCGATCGAGTCCTCGTAGCTCAACACCGTGATGTTGAGACCCGCCCCTTCCATGAGCGGGCCCATCGGATAGGCCGCCACCAGTTTGGATCCGGCCAGATAGAGGGGGAACGGAGGACCGGGGACGTTCGAGATGACCACGTTGTGGACCGGGCGATGGCGGTCCGCGACCTTGAGCGACGAGTAGAGGCGGGACGCGTAGGCGAACGTCCGGGGCGCGGCGTACTCCCCCCAGTCGGTCAGCATCCGGGCGCCCACCGCGTTGTGCTCGGCCTTCGCGCCGTGGGTGGAGCTCGAGATCGCCTGCAATCGTTCGGCGGGGTCGTCGATGTCGGAGGCCAACGACGTGAACATCGCCGAGACCTTGTTGCCTCCGGTGCCCGCCTCCTCCTCGGTCCGGACCGAAACGGGACACACCGAGACGAGTGGTTCGCCCGGCACGCCGCCGTGTTCGGCCAGATAGCCGCGCAGGGCGCCCGAGCACACCGCGAGGACCACGTCGTTCAGCTTCACGCCGGCGCGGTCCTTGACCTCTTTGGCCTCGGTCAGTGGGATCCGTGCGAACGCGACCGATCGGCGTGGGGAGATGGACCTGTTCCACGGGGTCCTCGGCGCCGTGAGGGGAGCCGCGCCCACCGCACCCTCGGGATCCCGCCGATTGTTGACGACGTTGGTCACACTCTGGATCGTCCGGCCGATGAGCGGCAACATGTTGGCCGTTCTGCGCGCCTTCGAGGCGAGGGCGTAGCTCACCAACTCGACCTCGGAGGGCACCCGTTCGGGGGTGGGGAGATCCACGGCGGGGCGCGGGGGTGGCGAGGGCTCGAGATCGTAGAGCTCGGTCATGATCTCGGCGCCCGATGCGCCGTCGATGGCGGAGTGGTGGACCTTGGCCACGAAACCGACCCGGTCGTGCTTCAGGCCCTCGATGACCCACATCTCCCACAGCGGCCTGGTGCGGCTCAGCGGGATCGACGCGATCTGCGACGCGACCTCCGCCAGTTCGCGTCGCCCGCCGGGGGCGGGGCACCCGATTCGACGAACGTGATAGCCGATGTCGAAATCGGGGTCCTCGATCCACACCGGATGGTTCAGCTGGAAGGGAACGCTCACGAGTCGGCGGGTGAACGCCGGAATCCGGTGGAAGCGACCGGCGATGTGGTCGCGGAAGGCATCGAAGCTGTATCCGCCCTCCATGGTGGAGGTGTCGTAGATCCCCGTCATCGCCACGTGCATGTGGCTCGCCGGCGTTTCCAGATAGAGGAATGTGGCATCGATCCCGCTCAGTCGTTCCATGTGACCCCCTGGTCTCGTTCGACTCCGGACATTGTGGCCGCTGGAGGCGCCGTCGGCTCGTCCGACGCCGATCGGCTGCCGGCGAGCCCTGCCCGGTGGACGATGACGTCCCCGGGAAAGGCGTCGCGGGCTCAGACACCTGTTGAATCTGCCGATGGAGTCACGTGGCACTCGATGGGAGTGGTCCGGGAGGGCGTCGTCTTTCGGCGCGCCTCTGTGCGGTCGGCGTCGCCGTCGCCGCTCTGGCGACGGGTGGGGGTCTGCTCGCGGGCTCGGTGCCCGCCGGAACGACCACACCGGGTGTCGGCGGCCGGGTCTACGTCGATGTCGACACGAACGGCGAGCGGGGCCCCGACGAACCCGGGTTGGCCGGAGTGACCGTCGCCGCGTTCGCCGATGACAACGAGTTCGTCGCGTCCACGGTCACCGATGTCCAGGGATCGTGGGCCCTGGCCGTGGATCGTGCGGTTCGGATCGAGGTCGACCCCCGGAGCGGGGAGGGGGAACGCTGGGCCGTCGAATCCGTCGCCTGGGGGATGCCCGCAGTGGGTGTCGCCGTTCCCGGCGACCTCGACCACGACGTGGCCCTGATGGATCCGGCCCGCGTCTGCGGCGATGATCCGAAGGTGGTGATGTCGTGCTTCTTCGCCTCGGCGGCGTCGACCGACGCGCCGGCGGTGCGGACCTTCGACGAGTCGGACGGGGTGCCGGAGGTCGGCGATCAACGGGTGACGGGTCGCGACGAGCGATGGATCGACGCCACCTCCGCGGCGGAGCATCAGGAGGTCGGTTCGGTCTACGGCGCGGCGACCGACTCCGACAGCGGGTCCGTCGTACGTCTCGGCCTACGCCAAACGGTTCACCCCGATCGGTCCGCTGGGAATCAACGGCATCTACCGGATCGACGCCGGCGGGGCGGTCGTCCCGTTCTTCTCCAGCCTCACCCCCGCGCAACCAGCGAGAACGATCGACCCCTCGAACATCTGGGCCGACCCGTGGGGAGCCTGGCAGATCGGATGGATCGGTTGGGGCGACATCGACGTCATCGACGGCCGCCTCTACGGAGTGAACCTGGGTGACCGTCATCTCTATGTGTGGTCGCTCCTGCCCGACGGTTCCGCCGACGGACCACCGAGCCGTATCTCGATTCCGCTCCAGGGCCCCGACGCTCTCTCCGATCGTCCCTTCGGGCTCGGGTCGTGGCGCGGCATGGTCTACGTCGGCGGCGTCGACACCGGCGACCGGGCGGGCACACCGGTGGTCCCGTCGGGGTGGGTGCAACGATTCGATCCCGAGACCATGACGTTTCCCGACGGCGCCGGTCGTGCGGCGGTCACGTTCCCGCTCGGCTACACGCGGGGATGTGTCTACCGCGTCTACGTGGGGTGCGGCCTCCTGGACCTCCGGGTCCGCTGGCGGCGCTGGGGCTCGGCACCGGACGTTCGAACCGACTTCGATCCGGCCTACCGCCGTCAGTACGACTTCGAGGTCAACCCCCAGCCGATGGTCGCCGACCTCGAGTTCGACGACGACGGTGCCCTCATCGTGGGCCTGCGGGATCGGTGGGGCGACCTCTTGGCCCGCAACGTGCCGGTCGGAACGGTCCCCAACCCGTGGTTCGGAGCGCTCGGCCCCACCTTCGAGCGATACCTCGACGGCTACGCGTTCGGCGACGTCGTCCGCTTCGACCGCGAGGGTGACCGATGGGTCATGGAGAACAACGGTGCCGCGTCCGGCGCGGTCGGTTCGGCGGGCAGCGGAGCCGGACCCGGCGGCGGGGAGTTCTACGACGCCGATCACGCTCTCATTCACGCCGACCTGTATGACGGACTGGGCCGGGCCATTCAGGGACACGACGAGACGGCCGTCGGATCGCTGGCGCTGAAGCCCGGGAGCGGTGAGGTGTTGGTGTCGTCCTATGACGTGTTCGGTGCGTTCGACACCCTGGGGGTCCGTTGGCTGAGTCGCGACGGTGGGGACAATCCCGATGGCCGCGCCTGGACGGTCGAGCGCAACAACCGCGCCGCAATCGCTCAGCGAGACCCGGTGAGCCAGAACTCGGAGTCCCCGTTCGGGAAGACCAACGGTCTGGGTGACATCGAGTTGCTGTGCGGTACCGCTCCGCGGGTCATCGGTGACCTGGTCTGGTTCGACACGAACCGCAACGGCATTCAGGATCCCCCCGGCGACGGTGGCGGGGAGAGAGGGTTGGCGGGCGTCGCCCTCCAACTCTCGGATGCATCGGGGACCGTCATCGCCGTCACGGAGACCGATGCGAACGGGCGGTACCGATTCGTCGTCGAGCGCGGCCGCACCTACGACGTCGAGATCGCCCCGTGGGAGTTCATCTCGGGAGAGCTCCAGGGAATGGGTCTCACGGTGGCTGACGCCCCCGACCGCGGAGGAGCCGACAGCGACGCGGTGATGGCGGGAGACCGAGCCCGTCTCGTCGCTCAGGGTCCGGAATCGGGGGGCGCCCGCCTGACCTTCGACATCGGGCTGGTCCGCCTGGAAGATCCGCCACCGCCCACCACCACGATGCCTCCCCCGACCGGAGGGTCGACGACGACCGCTGTCGCCCCGCCGCCGACGACGCCGGGCACCGACCTGGATGGCGGCAACCGGGCGCGGCCGGGCGACGATCTCAGTTCCGGCCGCACGTCCACGTTCCTCGCCTCCAGCGGCGGGCGGATCTTCGCCATGTTCGTTCTCGCCATCGGGCTCCTGATTCTCGGCGTGATCCTCGTGGGCTCGCAGCACGTCGAACGGGCCGGCGGCGCACGCCGCGATATGGAGAGCGGCTGAGTCCGCCGACAAGATGGGCGGATGGATCCACTCCTCCGTTCCGGACTGTCGGGCATCGCCGCCGTCGCCAATGCCCGCCGCCCCTTCATCCGCAACCGGGCGCTCACGATGCCGTCGTTCCTGTTGGCGTGGATCACCATCGAACCCGCGGGCTTGGTCCTGGTGGCACGGGCTCTCAACACCGCTCGCCTGATCCGGCGTAGGGGGTTGTCGACCCGACAGGCCAAGGTGGGCCTGGCCCTCGAGGCGGTGACCGCGGCGGGGTTGGTGGGCCTGATCATGGACGGTCGTCGTTCGGAGACGACCCTGGAGGCGGCGCTGTCGCCGGTGCTCGACTCGTCGGTCCTCGCGGCGCGACCGAAGTCCCCCCGCCCCGGGACCGTGCTCCCTCTCATGTCGGGCGCATCCCGACGCAGGGTGACCCGCAACGTCCCCTATCTCGAGGGTCGAGGTTGGCGCAATACCCTCGACGTCTATCAGCCGCTCGAGGACGGCTCACGACGCCCGGTGATCGTGCAGATCCACGGCGGCGGGTGGGTGACGGGGACCAAGAACGATCAGGCCATCCCCCTTCTCAACCACCTGGCCGCGACGGGGTGGGTGGGCTTCTCGGTCAACTACCGCCTCGCTCCCCGGGTCACCCTCGCGGAACAGGTCGTGGACCTCAAGCGGGCGATCTCCTGGGTCAGGGAACATGCCGAGGAGTTCGGCGGTGACCCCGACTTCATCGCCGTCACCGGAGGCTCCGCCGGCGGTCATCTCTCGTCGCTCATGGCGCTGACCGCGAACGACCCCGAGTTCCAGCCCGGGTTCGAGGATCGCGACACGTCACTGGCGGCGGCCGTTCCGTTCTACGGCGTCTACGACCTGCTCGACGAGCACGGTTTCCTGGTCCCCGGATTCGCCGACTTCCTCGAGAGGGTCGTGATCAGGCAGCCGTCGATGGATGACCATGCCGACGTGTGGCGGCGGTATTCACCTCTCCACAGGGCCCACCCGGGGTCGCCTCCGATGATGATCGTGCACGGGCGTGTCGACACCCTGGTGCCGGTGGAGCAGGGTCGCCACTTCGCCCGACGTCTCCACGAGGTGTCCGAACAGGAGGTCGTCTACGCGGAGCTGCCGGGCGCGAACCATGCGTTCGACATGATTCCATCCGCCCGGACGATGCACACCGTCGAGTACGTCGAGCGGTTCCTCAACGGGGTGCGCGACGGTTCCATCGTCTGACCGACGGTCGAGGCCGGTGTACCCGGCCCGTCGACGACGGCAGTGCTAGCAATGGCGACCATGAGCGCCGAAGCGAGAGACGCCCCGCTGTGGACCCCGGATCCCTTGCGAGCAGCGGAATCTGCAATGGGTCGATGGATCGCGGCGCGGGGTGACGGGGGGTACGGCGACCTGTGGGCGTGGTCGGTCGACTCGCCGACGGAGTTCTGGTCGGATCTCTGGGATCGGGTCGGTATGGGAGGCGAGCGGGGTGAACGAACCGTCGTGGCGGCTGACGGGTACTCAGGGACGCGGTTCTTTCCCGACGCCCGTCTGAACGCGGCTCGGATCATCCTCGACGGGCAGGGCGTCGCCGGTGCCGCACCGATGCTGGTGGCCCGCGACGAGCGGGGACACTCCACGACGTTGACCCGCGACGAGGTCCGGGCCGCGGTGGCCTCGTTGGCCGCAGCGTTGCGGTCCGACGGCGTCGGCGTCGGGGACCGGGTCGCGGCATGGATGCCCAACGTGGCCGAGACCGTGGTGACGATGCTGGCCGCCGCGTCGGTCGGAGCCGTCTTCTGCTCGACGTCGCCCGACTTCGGCGTGGACGGGGTTCTCGACCGCTTCGGCCAGATCGAACCGGTGGTGCTGGTGGCCGCGGACGGATACCTCTACGGCGGCCGCCGTTTCGAGTGTGCCGAGCGACTCGCCCAGATCTGTGCCGCCCTTCCCACCGTCCGCAGGGTCATCGTGGTGTCACATCTCGACGAACCCGATGCCGCGGCGGACAGCGCTGGAGGTCCCTCTGGCCACGGCCTGGTCCGACGTCATCGACGCGCATTCCGGTGCGGCTGAGCGGTTCGAACCACTCGGATTCGATCACCCCCTCTACATCCTCTTCAGCTCGGGAACCACCGGGGTGCCCAAGTGCATCGTGCATCGGGCCGGTGGCGTCATCCTCCAGCATCTCAAGGAGCATCAATTCCACTGCGACATCGGTCCCGGCGATCGGGTCGCGTACTTCACCACCTGTGGGTGGATGATGTGGAACTGGCTGGCATCGGTGCCGGCGTCGGGCGCCACCGCGGTTCTCTTCGACGGGTCGCCGTTCCATCCGGACCCTGGAACGCTCTCCGCCCTGGCCGAAGCCGAGGAGCTGACGTTCCTCGGGGTGTCGGCGAAGTACCTCGACTCGCTTCGCAAGGCCGGGTATCGGCCCGTCGAGCACCACGACCTGTCACGCCTTCGGACCATGGGGTCGACGGGCTCGCCCCTCTCACCCGAGACCAACGCCTGGGCCGTTGACGCCTTCGGTGGTGGCGTTCACCTCGCGTCGATCTCGGGGGGGACCGACATCTGTGGGTGCTTCGTGGCCGGTGACCCGACGTCGCCGGTGTGGGCCGGGGAGATCCAGTGTCCGGCTCTGGGCATGGACGTCGACATCGTCGACGGGTCGGGCGCGTCGGCTCCCTCGGGCGAGCGCGGCGAGCTGGTGTGTCGACAGCCGTTCCCCTCGATGCCCTTGCGATTCTGGGGTGACGACGACGGGTCCCGGTATCACGCCGCCTACTTCGAGAAGTTCGAGGGGATGTGGGCCCACGGTGACTTCGCATCGTGGACCGACCACCGCGGGGTGGTCGTGCACGGCCGATCCGACACCACCCTCAACCCCGGCGGGGTCCGCATCGGTACCGCGGAGATCTATCGCCGGGTGGAACAGATCCCCGAAGTGGTCGAGTCGCTCGTGTTCGGCCAGCCGGTGGGCGACGACGTCCGCATCGTGTTGCTGGTCCGCCTGGCCGAGTCCGGTGCGGCTGACCGACGAGCTCGTCGAACGGATACGTCACTCGATCCGGGTGGGCTGCACGCCCCGCCACGTCCCTGCCGTGGTCGCGGAGGTCGATGATCTTCCGCGGACCAGATCGGGAAAGTTGGCGGAGCTGGCCGTCACCGACGCGGTGGCCGGTCGCCCGGTGCGCAACACCTCCGCACTCGCGAATCCCGAGACCCTCGGCGTGATCGCGGCGCTCGACGCCCTTCGCGGACTCGTGACCTCGGAGCCGCTCAGAGGTCCACGGCATGGGCCCGAAGGTCGTCGAGTGACGCCCATTCGAGTGTGCGGGCGTGGGTGGCCGCCAGAACCACCGCCGGTGCCGCGCCCGCGTCGAGCGCCTCGGTCCACCGCGAGGCGCACAGGCACCACCGATCGCCGGGGCTGAGCCCCTCGAAGCCGAACTGTGGCATCGGCGTGGAGAGGTCGTTGCCGACCGATGCCGAGAAGGCGAGGAACTCCACGGACATCACGGCGCACACGGTGTGGACCCCGTCGTCCTGTCCTCCGGTGTTGCAGCAGCCGTCCCGATAGAACCCGGTGAGCGGCGAGGTCGAACACTCTGCGAGTTCGGTGCCGACGACGTTGAGAGCCATGGCGTGATCCTAGGGACGGCGGCGGGGCGGTGCAGCCGCCGCTCGATCCGCAGGCCCGCACTACGGTGCGGCCATGGCACTTCCCACTCCCTCCGCATCGACCACCGCCCTCGTCACCGGGGCCTCCTCAGGCATCGGCACCGAGATCGCCAAGGTGCTGGCCCGAAAGGGTCATCACGTCACCCTGGTCGCCCGGCGCCGTGACGCACTCGAGGAGGTGGCGGCGTCGCTCGAGGGGTCCGGGGGCGCCGAGGTGCTGACGACGGATCTGTCCGACGAGACGTCGCGCCGCGACCTCATCGCCCACCTCGGTGCCGGCGATCGCGCGGTGTCGATTCTCGTCAACAACGCGGGTTTCTCGACGGTGGGCCCGATCTGGGAGTCGGACCCCGACCGCGAGATGTCGATGGTCAGAACCGACGTCGAGGCGGTGGTCCACCTGTGTTCGGCCTTCACCCCGGCGATGGTCGAGGTCGGGACGGGGGCGGTGCTCAATGTCGCGTCGACGGCGGCCTTCCAGCCCGTTCCCGGTCAGGCGGGCTACGGGGCGTCGAAGGCCTTCGTGCTCTCGTACACCGAGGCGATCCGCGCCGAACTCGATGCGAAGGGCGTGTCGGTCACGGTCCTGTGCCCCGGACCGGTCAAGACCGGTTTCGCGGAGGCGGCCGGCTTCGACGGCGGCGAGGCGGAATCCGCGATGCCGTCGTTCATGTGGGTCGATGCCGCCACCGTGGCGGCCGAAGGCATCGGCGGCCTCGAGAAGGGGCGAATGGTCGTGATCCCCGGCATCGCCAACCGGGTCACCGCGACGGTGAGCCCGCTCCTGCCGAAGACGGCATTGCTGCCGGTGATGGTCCGCCAGCACCCCGCTCTGAAGGGCCGCTGAACGGCGATCAGGAACGCACCGTGTCGGCGGCGGGGCCCCGTGGGGAGCCCCCGTGGCAGTGTTTGAACTTGGTGCCGCTGCCACACGGACACGGCTCGTTGCGCCCGGTGGAGGCGTATCGGGCGGCGTCCTCCTCCGCGAGGACCCTGGCGGCCTCCGAGGGCGGCCGGCCCTCACGCAACAACTGCGACATCGCCTTCATCGGACGGTCGATGTGATGGAAGAACGCCTTGTACGACGGGCAGAGGTAGTTGAGTCCCTCCTCACCGTCGGGTGTTCGGGTGAACCGGTTCTTCGGACATCCGCCGTGACAGGCGAAGCGGACGTCGCAGGTGCGACAGAACTCGGGGAGGGTGTCCCGTTTGGCCCGACCGAACTCGACCTGCTGAGGCGACGCGACCAGGTCGATCATCGGCGTCTCGGCGATGTTTCCGAGCAGGTGCTCGGGTTCGACGTAGTGGTCACAGGAGTAGAGGTCACCGTTGTGCTCGAGGGCGACAGCCAACCCGCACGTCTCGGAGAACACACACACGGCGCCGGGTTCCCCGTGCCAGTTGGCGAGCGCGGTGTCGAAGTGTTGGACGAACACCACGCCGACATCGGTCGCGATCCACTCGTCGAAGACGGTGTTCAGGAAGGCGCCGAACGCACGAGGCGGAACCGAGCGGTCGGTGACGAGGTCGCCTTGTTGCAGGTAGAGCGGCCTGTCGCCCTTCGAGCCGGTGCTCCACCCCTGGTTGGCCAGGGGCAACAGCTCCTCGGTGGCCCGCTCGACGATGGGGATGAACTGGACGAAGCGCACTCCCATGTCGTCGCGGAAGAACCGGTAGACCTCGAGAGGCGAGTCGACGTTGGCGGCGTTCACGGTGCACAACACGTTGACGTCGACGTCGCGGGCATCGAGCGCGTCGAATCCCTTCATCACCCTGCGGAAGGAGCCCTCTCCTCGTGGGTCGACCCGGTAGGCGTCGTGCAGCGGCTCGGGGCCGTCCACCGACAGTCCCACCAGCACGTCGTGCTCCTTGAAGAACCGCGCCCAGTGATCGTCGATGAGCGTGCCGTTGGTCTGGATCGTGTGCGAGATGATCTGGCCCGGACGGCGGTGGGTGTCGACGAGCTCCATGGCCCGGCGGAAGAAGTCGAGCCCCATCATGGTCGGTTCGCCACCCTGCCATGCGATGGTCACCTCGGGCGTGCGGTGGGAGTCGAGGAGCTGGGAGATGTAGGTCTCCAGCATCTCGTCGGCCATCCGGAACCGGTCGCCCGGGTAGAGCTGCTCCTTGGAGAGGAAGAAGCAGTACTCACAGTCGAGATTGCAGATCGGCCCAGTGGGCTTGGCCAACACGTGGTAGGCGGCGGGGGCGCCCTGCATCGTCAACATGGATCCGTGATCCCTCTCGATCTGGGGGGATACTAGATGCGGTCCCGACGTCGGCTCTGCCGAGTTCCGGTCAGATCGCGAGGTCGCGGCCTTCCCAGAACGGGTCGCGGAGGGAGCGCTTGAACAGCTTTCCCGACGGGTCACGTGGCATGGCCTCGATGAAGTCGATGGACTTCGGCTGTTTGAACCGGCCGAGGCGGTCGGCGAGGAAGTCCATGATCTCCGCCCGAACCGCCTCGTCGTCGGACGTCGGATCCGCCTTCTGGACGACGGCCTTGATCTCCTCGCCCCAGTCGTCGTGGGGAATGCCGAAGACCGCAACATCATCGACGGCGGGACAGGTCACCATGACCCCTTCGATCTCTGCGGGGTAGATGTTCACCCCGCCCGAGATGATCATGTCGGACTTGCGGTCCTTGAGGAACAGGTAGCCCTCCTCATCGAGGAGGCCCCAGTCACCGACGGTGAAGAACCCGTTCCAGCGATTGTCCCTGGTCTTCTTCTCATCTCCCTGGTATTCGAAGTCGGCCAGTGCGAGCGACATGTAGACGGTGCCCTCGGTGCCGGTCGGCATCTCGTTGTGGTCGTCGTCGAGGATCTTGACCTCCGAGCCGGGCCACGGCGTGCCCACCGAGCCGGGCCGTTCGAGCCATTCGGCCGCGGAGATGATGGTGCCGCCGCCCTCGGTGGCCGCGTAGTACTCCCAGATGGCGTCGCCCCACCACTCGATCATCTCCCGCTTGATGTCGGGGGGACACGGTGCGGCCGCGTGGACCATGGCATGGAGCGATGACACGTCGTAGTCGGCGCGTCGCTCGGGAGGGACGGCGTCGAGGATTCGACGGAACTGGGTGGGCACCATGTGCGACCAGGTGACCTTCTCGGTGTCGATGAGCTCCATCATCCGGACCGGGTCCCACTTGTCCATGAGCACCACTTTGTGACCCATGTGGAGGGCCGAACCCAGCCACATCAGCGGAGCCGTGTGGTAAAGCGGAGAGCCCGAGATGTAGCAACCGTCTCCGCCGGCATCGATGCCGAACATCGTCTGCAGACCGGTCATCAGTGCGGCCATGTCGTCGGGGTCGATGTCGAACAGCGCTCGCTTGACCCCCTTCGGCTTACCCGTCGTTCCCGACGTGTAGTGCATCGCCGCGCCCGCCGTCCGCCCCTGCGGAGTCTCGGTGCTGTGTCCCTGCCACAGATCGTCGTAGGAACGGAATCCGGGGATAGATCGGGATGCGAAGCAGTGCTCGTCGTCGAGATGTTCGAACCCGGTCCGCGCCGACACGACCATGTCGGTGAAGCGGTCGTGGCCGACGAACGCCTTCGCACCGCTGTCGTTGACGATGTAGGCGACCTCGGGGCCCGCCAGGTGATGGTTGATGGGGGTGATCCGAAAACCCACTTGCAGCGCGGCGAGGTAGAGCCCGAGCAGTTCGTAGGAGTTGGGGAGTGTGACCGCCAGGGCGTCGCCCGGTTCCATGCCGAGGTCGCGTAGGCCGGCGACGAGCTGGTTGGCGCGGTCGAGCAGCTCGCCGGCGGTGAGGGTGGTTCCGTCAGCGTGGACCAGGGCGACCCGGTCGCGGTCGGCCGCGGCGTTCCTCCAGAAACCCAACTCGGTCATGTGTCCCCCTGTTGCTCGACCGTCCGTCGCTCGACCCCGTGTCGACGGCGGCAGACTACCGGAGCCGGTCCGCCGACCGTGCCAGACTCCGGCCCATGACGGTGGTCCTCGGTGTCGATGGCGACAAGCAGGGGTGGATCGGCGTCGTCCTGGTCGACGGCGTATTCGAGGCGGCTGCACTGGCCGTCTCGCTCGAGGACGTCGTCGCCTCCCTGCCTGACAAGCTTCAACGCCCCGATGCCGTGGCCATCGACATGCCGATCGGGTGGTGCGGCCAGATGCGGGCCTGCGACCAACGGCTCCGCGCACGGCTCCCCGGCAAGGCCTCGACCGTCTTCAACGCGCCGCCCGCCGTCGTTCTGACGGCGACGACGTACAGGGACGCCAACGAAGGGTCGAAGGCCGAGACGGGCAAGGGCATTTCCGCTCAGTCCTGGATGCTCGTACCGAAGATCAAAGAAGCGACGTCGTTCTCGCTCGACTCGGGCCTGCCGGTGATCGAGGCCCACCCCGAATGGTCCTTCGCGTTGATGACCGGAGGGGCACCGGCCGAGCCGTCGAAGAAGAGCTGGGTGGGTCACCGTGAACGCACCGGGCGGCTGGCCGGCGTCGGGATCGAGGTTCCCGACGACCTCGGCGAGGCGGGAGCCGCCGGCATCGAGGACGTGCTCGACGCCGCGGCGGTGGCCTGGACAGCTCATCGCTGGACGGCGGGCGAGGCGTGCCGGCTGGAGGAGCCGCCGGCCAACGTCGTTGCCGGTGGGCACGTCGCGATCTGGGGTTGACGACGCTGCCCGGCGTTCCGGCGTTCCGGCGCTAGGGGACCCAGCCTTGGCCCTCGACGTCGTAGGAGGGCGAGTTCCACCTGACCGCCCTGGTCACGTCGGGAACGACCTGCACGATCAACGCGTCGAGGTTGCGCCCCACGTCGCGCTTCCCCCCCGGCATGGCCGCGATGCAGGCCTGAACGGGAGCATCGCCGTCGGCTTTGGCGATCTGGGGGTTGCCGCCCGAGAGCAGTGTCGGTTGGCCTGGCTCAGGCAACTTCTCGGCCATCGGGTGTCCCTCCGTTCGCACGCACGGGAGCGGGCACCACCGGCTGGTTTTCGATGGTCCGGCTGTTCGCGTGGTGGTGCTTCCGCCGGCGCGATCGTGTCACGGCGGTTCGCAGTTGCTCACTGCACGGCGCAGGAATCCGTCGCACGGGGGAGAGCGGATCATCTGCAGGGGGGACGACTCCTCTGCGCATCTGCGGTTGAGTCATGGCAAGAGCCGACACGAGCGAGCACTCGATGACCACCACCGACATCACGAACGTCCAGACCACGTCCCCGGGGGACACGTCATCGGCGGCCTCGCTGCGGCGAACGCTCTCCCTGCGTGATGTCCGGTTGTTGCTCGTCGGAACCTCGACCTCGTTGCTCGGCGATCAGTTCGCCTCGATCGCCACGCCGTGGCTCGTTCTCCAGCTGACCGACGACCCCTTCACGTTGGGATGGTCCTGGCGCTCGGGGGTATCCCCCGCGCCGTGTTCATGCTCATCGGAGGCGCGGTCACCGACCGGGTCTCACCCCGCACGGTCATGCTCGCCTCCGACATCACCCGTGGCGTGCTCACCGCCGCGATGGCGGCCGCCGTGCTGACCGGCACGACGCAGATGTGGATGGTCTACGGGTTCGCAATGGGCTTCGGGCTCGTCGCGGGATTCGCCGTCCCGGCCGAGAACAGCATCGTCCCGAGGCTGGTCCGGCGCGACGACCTGCAGACCGGGAACGCCGTGATCATGGGTGCAACCCAGCTCACCAGCTTCGTCGGCCCGACGTTGGCCGGCGTGGTGATCGCCGGCTACGCGACCTCCACGCTCGGCATCGGGCTGGCCTTCGCCATCGATGCCGCGACCTTCGCGGTGTCGGCCCTCACGTTCGCGCTGATGCGCCCGCTCGCCGCGGCGGCCGAGCCCGCGCTGCGGTCGGGCCTGTGGGCATCGGTTCGCGATGGGTTACGCCACCTGTGGGATGACGATGCCGTCCGTTTCGTGTTCTGCGTGCTCGCCGCAGTGAATCTGTTCGTGGTGGGCCCCCTCCTGGTGGGGATCCCACTGCTGGCTCATCAGCGGCTCGCCTCGGGGGCGAGGGCATTCGGCGTGCTGATGGGGGCGTTCGCCGCCGGCAACCTCGCCGGCTACCTCGCGGCCGCATCGACCCGACTCCCGTCGAGCGCGGTGATGCGCCGCGTCGTGGTCGGGGTCCTGGCCGGCTACGGCGCGGTCATCGGTTCACTCAGCATGGTGTCCCGCACCGGGGTCGATGCCGCCCTCCTCGTCGGCCTCGGCGCCGGAAACGGCTACCTCGCCCTGACGTTGTTCACCTGGATCCAGGCCCGCACCCCCCAGCAGATGCTCGGGCGCACCATGAGCCTGCTGACCTTCTCCAGCCTCGGGCTGGTGTCGATGTCCCAGGCCGTCGCAGGAGCGGTCGGCACGTGGGATCTGGACGTGCTCTTCGTGCTGTCGGGCGTGTTGGTCCTGGGCACCACCGCCGTGGTGGCCACCCGTCCCGCTCTGCGGACTTTCACCGACAGCCTGACCGAACCCGACGTCGCCCACGACAAGGAGCCCACCACATGACGCCCTCATCGCCCGAATGCCCTCTCTCGGTCGACGGACTCACCAAGCGCTACGGCGACCGTACGGTCATCGACAACCTCACGTTCACGGTCGAGCCGGGCCGGATCACGGGGTTCCTGGGACCCAACGGATCGGGTAAGTCCACGACCATGAAGGTCCTGCTGGACCTCGCGGCGGCCGACCACGGAACTGCCAGGATCGGTGAACGCCGCTACCGCGACCTGCCTGACCCGGCGGGAACCGTCGGCGTCGTCCTGGAACCGAACGCGTTCCATCCCGGGCGATCGGGCCGCAACCACCTTCGCATCATCGCCCGGGCCAGCGGTCAGCCCCCGGCCCGCATCGACGAGACCCTCGCCCTGGCCGGTCTCGACTCGGTGGCAGCCCGGCGACGGGTCGGCACCTACTCCCTGGGAATGAAGCAACGACTCTCCCTGGCTGCCGCGTTGCTCGGCGACCCCCCGGTGCTGGTGCTCGACGAACCCGCCAACGGTCTCGATCCCCAGGGCATCCGCGACCTGCGTGGCCTGCTGCGAGCCAGAGCCGCTCGGGGCCACACGGTGCTGGTCTCCAGCCACCTGCTCACCGAGGTGCAGCACCTCGTCGATGACGTGGTCGTCATCAACGAAGGCCGGCTCGTCACCACCGGGACCATCGATGACCTCACGGGCAGTTCGGCTCAGGTCCGCACGCCCAACCCTGCCCGGCTCTCCGACGTCCTGACCTCGGCGGGCGCCACGATCCACCGAGCGGAGTCCGACACGCTCGTGGTCACGGGGCTCGGTCTCGATCAGATCGGCGACGCCGCCCACGCCGCCGGCATCGCCGTCCACGAGCTGTCCCCGCACGCCGGATCTCTCGAGGACGTGTTCCTCGAACTCACCACCCCAGCCACACAGGAAGGTGCACAACCATGACCTCGATCAACCTCGTGCGGAGCGAGTTCCGCAAACTCACCACGACCCGTATGCCTCTCGCGTTCCTGGCGGTGCTCGGCGTCATCGCCATCACCAACGGCATCGCGGTGGCGCTGGGTACGGACATGGACGGCTCCAAGGCCTTCATTGCCACCGCCGCCGACCAACAGTCACTGATGGCCTTCGCCGCCAATTCCCTGATGATCGCCGGCCTGTTCGGATCCATCGCTGCGGCCCGAGAATTCGGCCACAACACCGTCATCGTCACCTACCTCATCGCACCGCGTCGGACGCGAGCGCTGTCGGCACAGCTGATCGCCATCGGTGGCGCCGGCGGGACACTCGGCATGATCGGGGCGGCGCTCACCGCGGTCGCGGTGGCCATCGCCCTTCCGTTCACCGACTACGGGTTCATGGTGCCCGCGGGTGGTGTCGCCCAGGTCCTCGCCGCGTCCACCCTGGCGGGGGCGGCCGGCGCGGTGCTCGGCGCCGGGATCGGAACCGTCATCCGCAACACCGGCGGCGCGGTCACCGGCACCGTGGTGGTTCTGGTCATCGCGCCGCCGGTCATCGTCCAACTCGCCAACGGAACTGCACCATGGCTTCCCAGCGCGCTCGCGAATGCGGCCTCCGGTGTCTCCGACGGCACCAGCGTGTCGGGCGCCATCGGGGCCATCGCCCTCTGGGCGCTGATCCCGGCGCTGATCGCTCTGTGGACCGTGCAACGCCACGACATCGTGTGAGGAGGAGCCGCCTTGCCGACCGGCACCGACACCGCGAACCGGCTGCGTCCGTCGCGATGGAGACGTCGTTCCCTTACCGCAGGGCGACCCGCCACCTGATCGACGCCTACCGTGGTCGAGGGTCATGAATGCCGTGAACCACGAACCCCACAACGTCTCGCCACCCGTGTCCGCTCACGCCCGGACGTGGCACCGCTGGTTCGAGCCCGGCGAGCCCCACCCCTCCCGCGGGCCGCTCGCTCGCTGGCCCCACATCACCGACGGTGTCCTCGCCCTGGTGGTGTTCGGCGTGTCGCTGGTTGCCATCGCGGTGAGCGCCCTCGACGACGGCGACGACCTCACGCTCGCGACGATCGCCGACCGACCCGTCGGGGCGTTCGCCCTCCTGGCCCTCGCTGCGGCCGCTCTGCTGTGGCGGCGACCCCAGCCCATCGCGACGACCGGGTTCATCCTGGCGCTCATGATCGGGTGGGCCATCGCCGGCTACGGCGACGGCCAGGACCTCGCCCTGGTCGTTGCCAGCTACAGCGTGGGTCGCTACGCGACCAACCACCTGCACAGTGTCGCCATCGCCGCCGCGGTCGTCGCGGTCGCCATCATGGCCACGATCATCGACGCCCACCAACGCGTCGACATCGCCCCCGCCATCATCCTCACCGCACTGCCGTGGTACGTCGGACGCCGCATCCGCAACCGCGGTGACTACCTCGCCCTGCTCCAGGAACGCGCCACGCGGGTCGACGCCGAGCAGGAGGCCAGGGCACGGCAGGCCGTCGCGGACGAACGCTCCCGGATCGCCCGCGAACTCCACGACGTCGTCGCCCATCAGGTCTCGATGATGACCATCCAGGCCGGCGCCGCCAAGACCATCGCCCGCGACGACCTCGAGACCGCCATCACCGCGATGGGCGACGTCGAAACCGCCGGCCGCCAGGCGCTCGGTGAGCTCCGCCACCTCCTCGGGGTCCTCCGTCCCGACACCGACGACGCCGACGACCTCGGCCCTCAACCCGGGCTGGCAGACATCGCAGGGCTCACCGAGCAGTTCGGCCACACCGGCGCCGACGTCACCCTCACCGTCGCCGATCTGCCCGATGCCCTGCCCGCCAGCGTCGACCTCTCCGCCTACCGCATCGTCCAGGAATCCTGCACCAACGTCATCAAACACGCCGGGCCGCGCCCCACCGTCGACATCACCGTCGGCCTCGACGGCGACGGGCTCGTCATCGAGGTCACCAACACCACGACAACCGCTCCAGCCGGTCTGCCCGGGGCCGGGTTCGGCATCGCCGGCATGCGCGAACGAGCCACCGTCCTGGGCGGCACCCTGGACGCGGCGCCGCTGCCCCCCGACCGCTACCGCGTCTGCGCGCACCTCCCGTTCGAAGTGGAGCCATCATGACCATCCGCGTTGCCGTCGTCGATGACCAGGCCCTGGTTCGCCGTGGCTTCACCATGGTCCTCGACCACCAACCCGACATCGACGTCGTGGCTGAGGCCGGCACCGGCGTCGAGGCCATCGCCGCCACCCGCCAACACCGACCCGATGTGGTCCTCATGGACATCCGCATGCCCGAAATGGACGGGCTCACCGCCACCGCGGCGATCCTCGAAGAGGCTGACTGGCCCCTCAGGGTCATCATCCTCACCACGTTCGACCCCGACGAATACGTTTACCGAGCTCTCCAGGCCGGCGCGAGCGGCTTCGTTCTCAAGGACATTCCGCCGGAGAACCTCGCCCCTGCCGTCCGAACCGTCGCGGAGGGGGGAGCCTTGCTCGACCCCACGATCACCCGCCGGCTCATCGGCCGCTTCGCCCAGTCCCTTGCGACCGACAGCCAGACCGCCCGGCGCCTCACCACCCTCACCGATCGCGAACGAGACGTCCTCACCGAGCTCGCCAAGGGATCCACCAACGGCGAGATCTCTGACACTCTGTTCATCGGCGCCGCGACGGTCAAGAGCCACGTCTCCCACATCCTCACCAAACTCGGACTGCGCGACCGGGCTCAGGCGGTCGTGTTCGCCTACGAAAGTGGTCTCGTCACCCCGGGCCACCATGACATCGGCCACTGAGCCCCGTCCGTCGGGCCCCCGAACGGCATGCCTCGGCCGAGCGACAGGTGCCGACAGGGGGCTGCTGGGCTCGCACGGGACTGTCGACTCTGGTGGCCGACCTCTGCATTCGGAAGAGTCGGGGCCATGAAGGACAACACCGCCCAGGTGCTCGCGGTTGTCGCCGGCATCGCGTTGATCGTCCTCTACTCCGGCGTGATGATGGCCACCGGAGGCAGCCCGGGATGGTCCTGGATCCTTCTCGTTTCCGGGATCGCCCTGTTGGTCGGGGGCGGACGACTGCTGCGGCGCACCACGTCGGGCGGGGATGACGAGTCCGTCTAGGTGCTGTGCGTGTGCCAGCGCACACTCCGGTCCCGGAGTCGGGCGCATGCCGGGCGGCGGCAACGGTCCGGTTGGGAGGACTGATCCACCTCGACTCCCAGGGGCGCGGAGCGGGATGATCGCGTTGTCGGCGCCGAAGCCGAGGATCGGAGGCAGGCCATGGAGGGAAGGGCGGCAGTGAACGACGACGGCGAGATGATCATCGGTGGGAACGAGAGCACGCATGTGCCGGTCACGTTCGATCGATGCGACCACATCGAGGGGCCGTTCTACCACGGGACCAAGTCCGCCTTCGAGGTCGGCGATGAACTTGTGCCGGGCCACGGCTCCAACTTCCACGAGGGCCGCGTCTCCAACAACATCTACTTCGCTGCGCTGGTGGAGACAGCCGTCTGGGGAGCGGAGTTGTCCACGGCGCTGGCCGGGATGGGTGACCGGGGGCACGTCTACATCGTGGAGCCCACCGGCCCGTTCGAGGATGACCCCAACGTGACGAACAAGAAGTTCCCCGGCAACATCACTCAGTCGTATCGAACCCGCCAACCGATGCGAGTGGTCGGCGAGGTGGACGCCTGGGAGGGCCACGCTCCCGAGGTGCTGCAGGCGATGTTGGACAACATTGCGTCGCTGCGGGCCCAAGGCCTCGACGTGATCGACGACTAGCCGGGATATCCCGGTGGCGGCTCTGCAGAGTTCGAACGGAAGAGGTCGCCCCCATGGGTGCGGGCGACCTCGCACTGCAGCGCGTGCCGCGAGGGGGCGTTCGGCTCATTGTGCTCAAGGCAGATCCGACGGCGACCGATTGCTCATGTCGTGGCCCCCGACAACTTCCCGGGACGACGACTGCTCGTCCGCCGAGACGTGGAGGGAGTCATCGTCGACTGGAACATCGGACGGAAACGGCGATGGTACGAACCCCGCCATCAGGAAGGGCAACGGGCTCGGGTTCTCGATGTCTCTGTCGGCGGTGCGCGCGTTCTTGCTCCCACCGACGACGGCATCGTCGCGGGTTGCCGACTGGTCATCGGCGTCGGTGGCCCTGCCGGCATCGTCAGGGTTCGATGGAAGGAGTGGGCCGATGGGCACGACATGAGCTACTACGGCCTCGAGTTCGTCAACCTCTCGCCCGCACTCGCGTCGTATCTCACGGTTCTGCTCGACCATCGGGTTCCCGAGATCGTCGAAGCTGAATGGACTCAACCCGGTCCGTTCTCCACTGACACCATGGCCCGGTGACCATGCCGCGATGAGCCCCCGACGGGAGCGCGCGGTGAGGCGACGAGGCGCGACGATGTTGGACGACAGTGGACACCCGGCTCCTCCGCCGTCGGGGCGCGTGGCGAGCGGCCGCGAGGCGAAGGGATGACACGCCAAGAGCGGACCGGGTGGAGCCGGACATCCGACGCTGGTGGTGGAGACCGGAATCCCCGAGTGGCTGCGCGGGTGAGCACTGGAACACCGGGGGTCAGCCGTCGACGGCGAAGATCGTCCACGTTCCGGGAACGCCTCTGAGTGGTTGTTCGCCTCGGTCGTGGAAGTCGATTCCGGAGCCGACGACGAGTGGTGGTACCACGCCCGACACCAGCACTTCTCCTGCCGCTGCGAGAGCGGACACGCGTGCGGCGATGTGGACTGCGACTCCGGCCACGTCGTCGCCGCGCAGCTCGATCTCGCCGGTGTGCAGTCCAGCTCGGACCTCGATGTCCAGCGGCCCCAGGGCGTCGCGGATCGCGCACGCGCACTTGATGGCTCGTCCGGGGCCGTCGAACACCGCGAGGAACCCGTCTCCGGTCGTATGGATCTCACGGCCTCCGAAGCGCTGGAGTTGGCGGCGAACCGAGGAGTCATGGGCGTCGAGCAACGCTCGCCAGCGTCGGTCTCCGAGATCGCTGGCCTGTTCGGTGGAGCCGACGATGTCGGTGAACACGATGGTGGCGAGGACCCGGTTCACGTCGGGTTCGGGTGGTGTTCCGGTTGCCACTTCTTCGACGGCGTCGAGCACGCTCTCGGTGTCCCCTACCGCCCAGAAGTGGTCGCTCCCGTGCAGCTCGACGAACCGGGCACCGCGGATGTGGTCCGCCACGTAGCGTCCCATCGCCGCGGGGACCAGCAGGTCGTCGGCTCGGTGCAGAACCACGGTGGGCACATGAATCGACGCCAGGACGTCCCGCACGTCGGTCTCGATCGCCACGCGCAGGAACTCCATGCCCGCCGCGGGGCTCGCCGACCTTCTCTGATAGCCACCGAACCAGGCGAGGAAGCGTTGGTCTTCGGCCATGCTCGGCGCCGTCGGGGCGATGTGTCCGCCGCCCCACGTCGCTCCTGTCGCTTCCACCATCGCCTCGACGACGTCGGCCGGGTAGCCGAGGGGATAGTCCGGCGCGACGACCACTCGGGCGAACGGGGCATACAGGCACAGGGCGTGGAGCCTGTCGGGGTGCGTCGCGGCGAACATCATCGCGACGGCGGCACCGTCGGCGCCGGCGAATATGGTCGGCCGTTCGAACCGGACCGCGTCGAGAACCGCCGACAGTTCATCGACGCGTTCCTCCAGTGTCGGTGAGACTCCCGGCGCGAGCGGGTCGGACATCCCGCTGCCTCGCTTGTCATAACTGACGAGACGGCCGATCGATGCAAGTCGTTGAACGGTGGGCCCGACGTAGGGGTCGTCGACGTCGAGCTCGACGCTGCTCATCCACGGTGGGATGAAGACGATCTCGGGCGGACCCGAGCCCATCACCCGGTACGCAATGTGGGCTCCATCGCGCGACACCACGTACCTCGTCTCGGGTGGATCGGCCACGGTGGGACAGCTTGGCCTGATTCGACCGGACCTGCACCGTCGGCTCGTCACCCGATCCCGCGTCAGCTCGCACGGCGCCCGGCGGACACCGATGACTGGCGGCGCGGTGACGTCCGACGATTCGTCTCGTCAGGCCCTGGTGTGCGCAACGGCCACGGTGCCGCGGATCCCGGCGTTGTGGATCACCCATCGGACCCATTCCTCGGTGAGTGCCGCGGCTGTCGGATCGTCGTCCGGCAGTGCCACGGCAACCTCGATCGAGGATTCGTCGCCCGTGACGTGAGCGAACGCTCCGGCTTCGCTCGCCAGGAGGCGTTGTACCGCGAGAAGCGGGTTTCCGAGGTGAGCGGTGTCGACGGTCACGCCCATTCTCAGGACGTGCCGGGGTGCGTCGAGTTGCCGCCGAGGTCGAGGCGGCGTGGAGTCGAGTCGAGCGTGGGTCAGGTTCATTGGATAGTTCTCCTCTGAGATTCTGTTGTCTATCGTCATCAGATAGGTATAATACTTCAATCGGATAGCTTACCTGTCAAGGAGGTACTGTGATGTTGATGCGCACCGATCCTTTCCGCCAATGGGACCGTCTCGTTGAGCAGTCCGCTGGGTTCCAGGCGTCGATGGACGCCTACCGACTCGGCGACGTGATCACGGTCCAGTTCGATCTCCCTGGAGTCGATCCCGACACGATCGACCTTCAGATCGAACGAGGCGAGCTCCGGCTGACCGCCCAGCGCCGCAGCATCCACCCCGAGGGCGCCCAGTTCCTGGTCCGCGAGCGAACGGCAGCCAGCATCTCCCGTCGGCTGATGTTGGGCGACGTGCTCGATGTCGAACACGTCGACGCCGAATATCACGATGGGGTGCTCACGCTCCGAATCCCCTTGCACGAGAGTGCCAAGCCTCGCCAGGTCGAGATCCGTCACACGTCGTCGGGGAGTGACCACAAGGCGATCAGCGTCGAGTCGACGTGACCAGCCGCCGTTCCGTTGGCGGTCGTCGCTCGACGGCCGCCAACGGAACCCCCACGTGGCAACGCCGGATCGACGATCCGGCCGAGCCCCTCTACACCGTGGCCGTCGTATGTGACCTCCTGGATCTCGACAGCCAGACTCTGCGGCGGCTCGGCGACGCCATATCGCACCGATCCGCCCGCCCTTCGGGCAATCAACGCCGCTATTCACGCGACGACATCGAGCGCCTCGCAGCCGCAGCGCATCTCGCGAATCAGGGGTACTCTCCCGACGCCATGGCCGCCATTCACGAACTCGAACAGCAGATCGAACAACTCACCGAGAATCACCGCTGAACCGCACCCGCCACCCTCGGCACACGTGGTACAGGCGCGTGATCTGGTGCCCGTCGCGACGGGCTCCGAAACGCACCGGTCGGTTCGCACACGGCGAAAAGGTCGGCATCTGGACCACATGGGAACGTAGCGGAACCGAGGCCAGCACCACCACGTTCTGATCCGAGCGCATCATCGACGTCGGTCTCAGCGAAGGGCCAGCGCCTCGTTGAGGGCGCGGGCCGCGTCCGCGGGGCCCGCGAGGGCGACAAGGCGGGCGCCGGTCGATGCGGCGAGACGGGCAGCATCGGCGGAATCGTCGGCGGGTGCCATGACGACCAACTCGGCCGCGAGCGCTGCAGCCGTCGGCGTCGGGTCGTCACCCGCGGTCCAGCGGCAATCGGACAGCAACACGACGATCCGCCGTGCCGCCCCCGACACCGCTACCTGGGCGGATGCCGCACGGAGCGCCAGCCCGACATCGGTGGGGCCGTGGCCGCGTAGGCGCAACAGATCGGTCGCGGCGTCACCGGGCGGCTCGACCGAGCCCATCGATCTCACCACGATCGCCCGTTCCGAGAATGCCACCACGGCGCTCGAGGCCGGATGGCGCAGGGCGACCGCGGCGGCCGACACCGCCGCGGCGGCGAGCCGCTCTCCGGTCATCGAGCCCGACCGATCCACCACCAGGCAGACCGACACGTCGCGTCGCTCCCATGCGCTGACCGCCAGGTCGTCGAGCGCCACCGGGCGTCGACGCGACCGGGCCTCCACGATGGCGTCGAGCGAAGCGTCCACGTCGACGTCACCGTCGGCCACCCGCGCCGATCGGGTGACCAGGCCGCCGATCCCGTGTCCGATCTCCGACCGGAGCCGTTCGACGATCACCCTCCGGGCGGCGTCCAGCGCCCTCCGGCGCAGCATCTCGTCGGTGGCGCCGGTGAGGTCGGCCAACAACGCCAGGGCGGCGTCGGGGTCCTCGTCCATCATCGAGGCGAGGGCATCCTCGTCGAGCACGCCCACCTCCGGAGAGAGCTGGTCGAAACGGGGGTTGGCGGCGAGGGTTCTCCGTGCGATGGTCCGTCGGGCGGATTCCGCGAGGGCGTCCCGGGCCTCGTCGCCCTCCAGCACCTCGCCGGCCCCGCCACCGCCCGGCGGCGGCGGCGTCACCCTTTTCCCGGATCCGCCGTCTCCTCGGGTGTCCGCAGCCGCCGAATCAACTCATCGATGATCTCGGAGGACCGGCGGGCGCAGCCCTCCCGCACCCGTACCCGGCCCGACAACGCCAACTGCGCGGCATCGGGGACGATGTCGCCCCCGGGCCGCAAACCGGTCAGCTCGGCTCCGAGAGAGACCATGTCGATGGCTCCGCGGATCGACGAGCCCGACGCGAGATCGGCGTGTGAACGGGTCGCACGTACCAGATCGACGGCGAAGTCCACCTCGGCCCGCTCGGCGCCGCGGCACGCCCGTTCCACGATGGCGACCTCATCGTCGTAGTCCTGGTATCCCATCTCCAGTCGACACACCCGGTCGTAGATGGCGCTCGAGATCCGTGCGGTGCCGACCGCGTCGAAGGGGTTCATGGCCGCCACGAACCGGAACTCCGGATCGGCCTCCACGGTGCCCAGGCGTGGGACCGTGATCATGCCCTCGCTCATCACCGAGATGAGGACGTTGAGGGTCTCCTCGGGGATCCGGTTGATCTCCTCCACGTAGAAGAGGTGGCCGTTGCGGAGCGCGTCGGTCAGCGGTCCGTCGAGGAAGATGTCGGCGGAGTAGCCCGCCTCCAGAACCGCGGCGGGATCGAAGGTGCCGACCAACCGGGCGGGGGTGAGCTCGGCGTTGCCCTCCACGAAGGAGAACCCTCGATGGGCCGCCTCGGCCACCGCTCGGAGCAGCGTCGACTTCCCGGTCCCCGGGGGGCCGTCGAGGATGAGGTGCCGGCCCGCCGCGAGCGCGGCGACCACCTGGTCGATCTCGGAACGCCGTCCGACGACCGACCTCGTCAGCCGGTCGACGAGTGACGCGTCGTACACCGATCAGTCGAAGACGATGACGCCGCGGATGTTCTTCCCGTCGCGCATGTCCTGGTAGCCCTGATTGACCTCGTCGAGGGTGTAGGTGTTGGTGACCAACTCGTCGAGCTTCAACCGGCCCTCGCGGTACATCGCCAACATCTCGGGAATCGAGTCGCGGGGGCTCTCGGACCCGAAGATCGTGCCCCGCACCTGCTTGTTCATCATGGCCAGGTCGAACAGCGAGATGGTGGCCTCGCTCTCCATCATGTTGGCGATCGACGTCACCACGACGGTGCCGTTCTTGCCGACCAGCCCGAGGGCGGGGGCCAGCATGTGACCGTCGGTCAGTCCGACGGTGATGATGGCCGAGTCGGCCATGCGACCCCAGGTCAGCCCCGGGAGCGCCTCGGCAGCCTCGTCGATCGAGGAATAGGTGTGGGTGGCGCCGAACTCCTGTGACTTCTCCCGCTTGAACTCCACGGGGTCGACCGCGATGACCCGCGCCGCGCCGGCGAGCGCGGCACCCTGCACTGCATTCATCCCGACCCCGCCGACCCCGATGATCACCACCGTGTCGCCGGGCTTCACCTCGGCGCGGTTGACCGCCGAACCGAAGCCCGTCGATGCGCCGCAGCTGACGAGAGCTGCGGGGGTGAAGGGGATGTCGGGCTCGATCTTGATGATCGAGTCCTCCGACAACAACATGTACTCGCTGAACGTCCCGAGGTTGGCGAACGTGTTCACCATGTCGTCGCCGATGTGATGGGCAACCCGGCCGTCGGCGATCATGCCCTTCTCGAATGCCTTTGCACCGAGATCGCACAGTTGCTGCTGTCCGGTCGCGCAGTAGTGGCATCGCCCGCAGGCGGGGATGAACGACACCGCCACGTGATCACCCACCGAGACGCTCGTCACCCCCGGGCCGATCTCGATGACCTCACCGGACCCCTCGTGACCACCGACGAGCGGGAACATCGGGTCCATACCCAACGATGCCGCGGTCGCATTGTCGATGGCGAGATCGCCTTGAACCATGTGCTCGTCGCTGTGGCACATGCCTGCGACCTTGGTCTTCACGAGGATCTCGTTGGGGCCGGGATCGTCGAGGTCGACCTCTTCGATCTTCCAGTCCTGACCGACATCCCACAACACGGCAGCACGAGTCTTCATCTGGCCCCCTTCGGCGCTCGGGTGGAACAAGTTCTACACCACCGCGTGCGTCGGTTCGACCGACACGACACGATGTCAGCCATGACCGATGACGATCCGGCGACCACGCCGTCGCCTGCCCATCCCGCGGGGCGCATGGCTCGCCTCCACCGGATCGTTGGGCTCGACCCCCCCGAGTTGACGCGGGCCGACATCGTCAGCCGCTCACAGATGGATCCCGCCGTCACGGTGCGGTGGTGGCGTGCCATGGGGTTCCCCGAGGCCGGGGACGACGACGTGGTGTTCGGTCGTGACGATGCCGAGATCGCCACCCGACTCCACGCTCTCGAAGTCGCCGGATTGCTCGACGACGAGGCGGTACTCCGGCTCGCCAGGGTCATGGGCGCGTCGTTCTCCGCGTATCGCCGATGCCCAGATCGCGGCCATCGACGACATGTTGTCGATCATGGAGGGGCTCGACAGTTCGCTGGGTCGCCGCGAGCGGCTCAACGCCTTCGTCGCCGGAGCGGACGAGGATCTGCTCGAGTTGTTGGAGACCACCATGCTCCACGTGTGGCGCCGCCACATGCTCGCCGCCTTCGCCCGCTGGTTGTCCGTGGAGGACGACATGGCCGATGCCGCGGTCGGCTTCGCCGACATCTCGGGATTCACCAAGCTGGTGAGGGGCCTCGACCCCCACGAGTTGGCCCGGGTGATCGATCGATTCGAGGCGACCTCCACCGACGTCGTCACCGGTTTCGGGGGGCGGGTGGTCAAGTTGATCGGTGACGAGATCATGTTCACCTGCGCCGACATGGGCACCGCGGTCGACATCGCCCTGGAACTGGTGTCGGATGTGTCGGGGGACGACGTTCCCCCCTTGCGGGCCGGCGTCGCGTTCGGACCGACGGTGACGGTCGGCGGCGATGTGTTCGGCCCGACGGTGAATCTGGCGAGCAGGCTCACCGACATCGCCCGACCGAGATCGGTGGCGATCACCCGGGACTCGGCCGAACTCATCGGTGACCGCGACGGACTCGACATCCGCCGGGTGCGGCGCTCCTACGACTTCAAGGGCATCGGCCGGACCCGCATCGCGGCGATCCGGCGCGACGCCGCGTCGGCAACCGACGACGCACCCCACGACGGTGTCGGCGGCGAGGGCGGGTCACCGTGAGCGCCGGGTCAGGCCTGTAGGGTCGAAATCACGTCCGAACCGCCCAGATACCGGAGACCAGAGTCACCATGACGACAGCCGACCCGACCGGGGCCGCCCCTCCGCCTCCGACCGACGCCCTCAAGCTGCTCCCCAAGAACCTCGCCGACGACAACCTCGTCGCCGTCAAACGGGACATGGACGCGGGCAACCTCGATCAGCTGCGCGGCGCACTGACGGCACCACAGTTCGCAGCGTTCGAGACTGCGGTCAACAACGGCGACATCGATGCGGCCCGCGCCGCCGTGGCCGGAGTCGACGTCCCCGGGGTCGGAGTCCTGTCTCCCGCGCCCCGACCGGCGTGGCTGATCCCTGCGGTGATCGCCGCGGTCGTCGTCGCCGGTGGGCTCATCGCCGCGCTCGTCCTGTCGGGTGGCGACGATCTGAAGACCATCCCCGAGACCCTCTCGGACGACGCCGACTTCTCCACCGTGTCGGAATTGATCGACACCGCCGGGCTCAGCCCTCTGTTGTCGGAGACGGGTCCGTACACGATGTTCGCTCCCACGAACGAGGCCTTCGAGGCGATGGCCGATGCCGAGCGGACCGTGCTCCTCGAGGACGGAGCGAAGCTCGAAGCAGTGCTCCGCTACCACGTGGTGGTCGGTCAGGAACTCGCCGCCGACGACCTGTCGGGCGAGATCCCCACGCTCGAAGGCCAATCGGTCGTGGCCACCGGCTCGGGAGGTTCACTCAAGATCAACGAGGCGCTCGTCACCAAGCCCGACATCGAGGCGTCCAACGGTGTGATCCACGGGATCGACAAGGTCCTGATCCCGCCGGGCCTGGATCTCACCGCGCCTCCCTCCGACGACATCATGGAGCTCCTGGCCGCCGACCCGGACTACTCGACGTTGACCTCGTTGCTCACCTCGACGGGGTTGTCGTCGACTCTCACGACCGCGGGGCCGTTCACCCTGTTCGCTCCTGACAACGACGCCTTCGACGCCGTTCCCGACGAGCAGTTGGCGACCCTCCAGACCGACGAGACGCTCCTGCGCAGCGTGCTGAACTACCACGTGGTGGCCGGCGACTACCCGTCCTCGAGTCTCGAGACCGGTCAGCTCGACTCGGTCGAGGGAAGCCCGCTCGACATCGTGGTGAACGGAGCCGCGGTGACCGTGGACGGAGCGAACGTGGTCGCCGCCGATCGGCTGGCCAGCAACGGAGTGGTGCACGGCATCGATCAGGTCCTCGTCCCACCCGGGGTGGACCTGAGCCAGCCCACCACGACCACCGAGGCGACGACCACGACCACGACCGAGGCGGTCGCGACGACGACGAGCGCGCCGACCACCACGTTGGCCTCGACCACGACGGTGGGCGCGTCGACGGAGTAGGCCCGGACCCGTGTCAGGTGGCCACGAGCGGCCATGGTCGATTCGCCTCGACGGTCAGAGCGACATCGAGAAGCCAGCCATCACGGTGATGGGGCGCGAGAACCTGCATACCGACCGGTAGTCCGTCGTGATGGGCCACCGGGATCGAGATGGCCGGGTTCCCATACAGGTTCGAGGGAATCGTGAGGCGGCCGTTGTTGGCCATCGTGTCCTCGCGCTCTCCGAAACGTGACGGGAGAGGTCCTTCGGCGTCGAAGGCGACGTCGGGGTTCGACGACGTGATGACCAGGTCGGTCTGGCCGAAGATCGATGCCATGGCTTCGAAGATCGCCGTGCGACGTTCTTCGAGGCGGATTCGTGCGGCCATGTCGTAACGGCCCTCGGCCCACCGGTGGGCGAACTGCATCTCGGGGGTCAGATCGTCAGCGCAGTCGGGCCACGCGTCGCCGAGCAGCGCGAACGAGCTGGCCATGTTGGCGAGAGACCACGCCGTTCCGGCGTTGGGAACGGTCGCGTCGATGTCGACGCGACGCAGCCCCAGGTCCTCGATGAGGGCTTCGGCGGCCGCGTCGACGAGGGCCTCGGTCGCGGGGTTGACGACCGCTCCGCCGAAGTCGTGGACGACGGCCACGCGGAGACCGGACAGGTCGTGGGTACCGAGCCCTTCCTCCCATCCCTCGATGCGGGGGAGTGACAACGGGTCGTGGAGGTCCGAGCCGTTGGCCACGTCGAGCCATCGAGCCGTGTCGCGCACCGATCGGGTCAGTCCGCCGACCGTCACGGTCAGGGCGCCGATGGCGGTGTGAGGTCCCCGCGGAATCCTCCCGAACGTCGTCTTGAGTCCCACCAGCCCGCAGAAGCCCGCGGGGATGCGGATCGACCCGCCACCGTCGCCGCCCGTGGCCAGGGTCATCAGTCCACCGGCCACCGCCGCGGCTGATCCGCCCGACGAGCCACCGGGGGTCCGGCCGTGTCGCCAGGGGTTGTGCGTCGCGCCGTTGAGCACGGTTCGGGTCAGGTTCACGCCGCCGAACTCCGATGCGGTCGTGAGGCCCACCGGGACGCAGCCAGCCGCCAACAGCCGTTCGACGTGGGTGGTGGTGAACGACGCGGTGTGATCGGCCAGCGGCACGCAGGCCTCGGTGTCGGGCCAGCCCTCGACCTGGTCGAGCTCCTTGATGCCCAGCGGCACTCCGCCGAACGGAGCCGAGACGTCGGCCTCTGCCGCCGTGGCCCGGGCTCGGTCGGGGTCCAGGAAGCTGATCGCGTTCAGGTCCGAGTTCTCGATGGCGCCCAACGTCGCATCCAACTCCTCGACGGGAGAGCGCTCGCCCGATCTGAATGCTTCGACGAGTCCGACGGCATCGCCGCCCCATGGTGTGTTCATGCCGAGACGCTATCGATGCGGTGGCGGCGACGCCCGCTGGGAACCAACATTGACGGATGGATCACCACAGTTTCGAGGCCGCGTACGACAACGACCGGGCCCATGTCTTCCACTCCTGGTCGGCTCAGGGCCTCATCCGGCCGACCGCCATCGCCGGGGCGCTGGGGTCGCGGATCTGGGACTACGACGGCAACGAATGGTTGGACTTCGCATCTCAGCTGATGAACGTCAACATCGGCCACCAGCATCCCCGCCTCGTCGCCGCCATCCAGGAGGCCGCGGGTCGCCTGTGCACGATCGCCCCGTCGTTCGCCAACGCCGACCGGTCCGAAGCCGCCCGCCTCATCTCCGAGATCGCCCCGGGCGATCTCGACCACGTCTTCTTCACCAACGGGGGGGCGGAGGCGAACGAGAACGCCATCCGAATGGCCCGCATCCACACCGGGCGCCACAAGGTGCTCGCCGCGCACCGCAGCTACCACGGGGCGACCCACGGTGCGATCACCCTCACCGGCGACCCGCGCCGCTGGGCGAGCGAACCTGCCATCTCGGGCGTCTCGCGCTTCGGTGGCCCCTACCTGTACCGGTCGTCGTTCCATGCGACGACGCCGGAGGAGGAGTGCGCCCGCGCCCTCGAACACCTCGAGGAACTCATCATGTACGAGGGCTACGAACAAGTGGCGGCCATCATTCTCGAACCGGTGGTGGGCACCAACGGCATCCTCGTGCCGCCTGACGGATATCTCCCCGGTGTACGAGCGCTCTGTGATCGATACGGGATCATGATGATCTGCGACGAGGTCATGGCGGGTTTCGGCCGCACCGGCACCTGGCTGGCCGTGGACAACTGGGAGGTCACCCCCGACCTCATCACGTTCGCCAAAGGCGTCAATTCGGGCTATGTGCCGATCGGTGGCGTGATGATCTCCGAGGCGGTCGTCGAGACGTTCGCGGAGCGCGTCTACCCCGGCGGACTCACCTACTCGGGCCATCCGCTGGCCTGCGCGTCGGTGGTGGCGTCGATCAACATCTTCAGGGAGGAGGGCGTCGTCGAGAACGCTGCTCGTCTCGGTCGTGAGGTCCTCGGCCCCGGGCTGGCCGAGATCGCCGATCGGCATCGGTCGGTCGGGGAGGTGCGCGGGCTGGGCGTCTTCTGGGCGATCGAGCTGGTCAGGGATCGCGAGACCCGCGAGATGCTGGTTCCGTACAACGCGACGGGGGCCGCCGCCGAGCCGATGAACGCCCTGATGGCCGACATCAAGGCGAACGGCATCTGGCCGTTCGCCCATTTCAACCGCGTCCACGTCACCCCGCCCTGTGTCATGACCGACGAGGAGGCCCAGCGTGGCCTGGACGTCATCGACGCCGCTCTGGACCGCGTGGATGAGTCGTTGTGACGCGGCGGTACAGTGTCTGCCAGCCCAGCGGGGAGTGAATCATGGACACCGAGATCCAGGACGAGGTCGACGAGACCGGCGACGACGAGATCGTCGAGGAAGAGCTGTTGGTCGAGGAGATCTCGATCGACGGGATGTGCGGCGTGTACTGACCGGTGGGCGTCGATCTTGACAGCCCCTACGAGGTGCACCCCCAGGTGTCGCTTCGCCCCGAACCGTTCGGCGCGCTCGCCTACCACTTCGGCACCCGCCGATTGTCGTTCCTCCGGTCTCTCGACATGGTCGAGGTGGTCGAGGCGCTCGACGGCGCACCATCGGTGCGGGTTGCCCTCGCCGAGGCAGGAGTCGAGGAACGCCGCTGGGGGAGCTTCACGACCGCACTGGCCCAGCTCGAACGATCGGAGATGATCCGTGTCCGCCACCCAGCTGACCGATGACCTCAAGGCAGGTCTCGACGCCCCGATCTGTCTGACCTGGGAGCTCACCTACGCCTGCAACCTGGCCTGCATCCATTGCCTGTCCAGCTCCGGTCGGCGTGACCCCGGGGAGCTGACCACGGCACAGTGTCTCGAGGTGATCGACGAGCTTCGCCGCATGCAGGTCTTCTACGTGAACATCGGCGGTGGCGAACCGATGCTGCGCCGGGACTTCTTCGAGATCGTCGACTACGCGACCTCCCATCAGGTGGGGGTGAAGTTCTCGACGAACGGCACCTACATCGACGCCGATGCGGCGGCCCGGTTCGCGGCGATGGACTATCTCGACATCCAGATCTCCATCGACGGCGCGGACGCCGAGGTCAACGACGCGGTCCGTGGTGTGGGCAGCTTCGATGCGGCTCGTCGGGCCATGGACAACCTGGCCGAGGCCGGTTTCGAGGGATTCAAGCTGTCCTTGGTGGTGACCCGCCACAACGTCGACCAGCTCGACGAGTTCAAGTCCATCGCGGACTCCTACGGCGCCCAGCTGCGGGTCACCCGCCTGCGCCCCTCGGGCCGGGGCGCCGACAGCTGGGCCGATCTGCATCCGACCGACCAACAGCAGCGGCGCCTGTACCGGTGGCTCATCGATCGCCCCGACGTGTTGACCGGCGACTCGTTCTTCCACCTGTCGGCCTTGGGGGACCCTCTGCCCGGTCTGAACCTCTGCGGGGCCGGTCGGGTGGTCTGCCTCATCGATCCCGTCGGCGACGTCTACGCGTGTCCCTTCGTCATCCACGATGACTTCCTGGCGGGCAACGTCAGCGAGGGCTTCGAGAACGTGTGGCGGCGCAGCGATCTGTTCACGTCGCTGCGGGAGCCTACGTCGGCTGGCGCGTGCGCGAGCTGTGGGAGCTACGACGCCTGTCAGGGAGGTTGTATGGCTGCGAAGTTCTTCGTCGGACTCGACCTGAGCGACCCTGATCCGGAGTGTGTGGAAGGCCATGCCGAGCCCCTTCTCGCGGCACTGGCCGGCACTCCCCCCCGCCCCTCGGGGGACCATTCCAGAGGTGTGTCCGTCGCTCTGGGTGTGAAGCGGACCCGTGACTGATCCGCAGCTGCATCTGGGCCGGCGCGCCGCGCCCTCTCCGATCGTCTTCGGTCCCCACGAGACGAACCTGGGTCGGGGTCGGGCGTTCTCCGCCGACCACGTCGCCTACTACGAGCGCCGAGCCGCAGGTGGGGTCGGCGTCATCGTGACCGAAGAGGCCTCGGTCCATCCGAGCGACTGGCCGTACGAACGATGTCCCGCCGCGTGGGACGCCCCGCCAGGTTGGGAGCGGATCGCGGAGGCGGTCCACCCGCATGGATCGTTGGTCATCGCTGCTCTCGGCCACTCCGGTGGTCAGGGATCGAGCGCCTATTCGCAGTCCGCGCTGTGGGCACCGTCGCGCGTTCCCGAGGTCGACACCCGCGAGGTCCCCAAGTCCATGGAGGACAGCGATGTGACGGCGGTGATCGATGCGTTCGCCGAGGCCTCGGCGGCGGCTGTCGCCTCGGGGTGCGACGGTGTGGAGATCAACATCGGTCAGCACTCCCTCATCCGTCAGTTCCTGTCGGGTCTGACGAACCAGCGCGGCGACCGCTGGGCCGATCGGCCGGCGTTCGCCCACGCGGTGCTCACCGGCGTACGCGAGGCCGTCGGCACCGCCGTCGTCGGGATGAGGTTCAGCGCCGACGAGATGGCACCGTGGGCCGGGATCGTCCCCGAGCACGGTGCCGAGCTGGCGGCCGAGCTCGCCACCCACGTCGACTACGTCACGGTGGTGCGAGGTTCGATCTTCTCCGTCGGTGCGACGCGCCCCGACAGCCACACGACCGCCGGCTTCAACGCCGAGCTGGTGACGACGGTCCGTTCGGCCGTGCGCGACGCCCACGGTGACCGGGTGGCCGTCCTCGGCCAGGGTTCGGTCGTCGATGTGGCCATGGCGCGCCGGTGGATGGAGGAGGGGCGATGCGACGGCGTCGAGATGACCCGGGCACTCATCGCGGATGCGGCTCTCGTCGCGACCTCCGCCCGAGGCGGCAAGCCGAGACCGTGCCTGCTGTGCAACCAGACCTGCCAGGTGCGTGACGCACGGAACCCGATCATCACCTGTGTCGTCGATCCTCTCTCGGGCCACGAACGTCACGACCCCGACCCCGAGGGGTCCATGGCCTCCGACGGCCCGCCGCCCGGCGACTCGACGACGGGTTCGGCCCGGCGGGCGGTGGTCGTGATGGGTGCCGGGGTGGCGGGCCTCGAAGCCGCCAGGGTGGCCGCCCTCGCGGGTTGGGACGTGGAGGTCCGCGAACGGGCGGAGGTCGGAGGAATGGTTCGCGTCGCGTCGCGTGCGCCCGGACGGGCCTCGCTCGGCGCCGTGGTCGACTGGCTGGAGTCCGAGTGCCGCCGCCTCGGAGTCCGGATCGTTCAGAGCAGCGTCGTGCCCGAGTCGGGTCCGGTCATCGTCGCCACCGGATCGATCCCTGCTCCACCGAGCTACCGGGTCACCGCGGCGGCCACCGTGATGACCGCCGCCGAGATCCTCGAGACCGACGACATCGACGGCCCCGTCGCCGTCTGGGATCCGATCGGTGGGCCGATCGGTGTCTCGATCGCCGAGACCCTGGCGGACAAGGTGGCAGTCGTTCTCATCACGCCGGACAACATCGTCGGCAATGAGCTCAGCCGGTCGGGGGATCTCGCCCCGGCCAACTCCCGCCTCGCCGTCGCCGGGGTCGATCTGGTGAAGCGCGCCGTTCTCCGCAAGGTCGTCAAGGCTGCCGTGGAGGTGGAGGACCGCTTCTCGGGCGCCGTGCAGCGCATTCCGGCCGCGGTGCTCGTCGATGCCGGCCACCGCCTCCCCGACGACGCGGTGTTCCGGAGCGCCCCCGAGGGAGCGGTCCGAGCGGGCGACTGCGTGGCTCCCCGCACGATCGCCGAGGCGATACGGGAGGGTCGCTCCGCCGCCCTCGCTCTCGACGGTCGGGTTCCGGTGAGCGACGGAGTGCCCATGGGCGGACATGGCTGACCGTTCCCGCCAGGTTCGCCCCCACCACCGCTCACCTCTACCGTGTCCGTATGGGTGAACGCCTGCTGTGGTCGCCGCTTCGCATCGGGCCGGTGACCGTTCGGAATCGACTCGTCTTCTCCGCCCATCTCACCAACTACGCCACCCAGGACGGCTTGCCGTCGGAACAGCACGTGGCTTACTACGAGGCCCGAGCGGCCGGTGGTGCCGGCCTGATCATCACCGAGGAGCACTCGACCCATTCCACCGACTGGCCCTACGAGAAGCTGATCCACGGATACAAGCCCGAGGTGCTCCCGGGGTACCGGGCCATCACCGAGGCCGTCCATCGTCACGGGACGCCGATCTTCGCCCAGATCAACCACAACGGCGGGCAGGCCTCGTCGATGTACAGCCGGCTGCCGGTCTGGGCGCCCTCCGCGGTTCCCGATCCGCTCTTCCGAGAGGTTCCCAAGGCGGTGTCGATCGAGGAGATCCGATCCATCGTCGCCGGATACGCCGAGGTTGCCGAGCGCTGCGTCGAGGGTGGTTTCGACGGCATCGAGCTGCAGTGCTCCCACTCGTCGATCGTGCGGGGGTTCCTCTCGCCGGCGACCAACGTCCGCACCGACCGCTACGGGGGAACACTCGAGAACCGGGCCCGTCTCCTGATCGACGTGGTCGACGCGGTGCGCGACGCCATCGGGCCGGGCATGGCACTCGGGGTGCGGATCTGTGGCGACGAGCTGATCGAGGGTGGTACGACCATCGACGAGGCCGTCGCGGTGTCTCGGCTGGTGGAGGCGACCGGCCGGGTCGACTACATCAACACCTCCATCGGCGTGGCCACGGCGTCGCTGTTCATGATCGAGGCGTCGATGCACATTCCGCCGGGATACGCGATGTTCATCCCGTCCGCCATCAGGGCCGCGGTCGACGTCCCCGTCGTCGGTGTGGGGCGCTTCAAGGATCCGGTCCAGGCCGAGCGTGCTCTCGAGGAGGGCCAGTGCGATCTGGTCGGAGTCGTGAGAGGGCAGATCGCGGATCCCGACTTCGCCGCCAAGGCCCGCTCCGGCCACGCCGACGACACCCGCCTGTGCCTGTCGTGCAATCAGGAGTGCGTGGGACGGATGGGGCTCAACCGCTGGTTGGGTTGCATCGAGAACCCGGCGACCGGGCGGGAATCGTCGGGTGTCGGCCAGGTCCGTCTCAGCGACCGTCCCCTGAGGATCATGGTGGTGGGCGCCGGCCCCGCAGGTCTCCAGGCCGCCATCGCCGCGGCCCGCAACGGGCACCTGGTGACGGTGTGGGAGCGGTCGTCGGAGGCGGGTGGTCAGGTCCGGCTCGCTGCGTCGGTTCCCAACCGGGCGGAGTTCGGTGATCTGGTCCGAAATCAGCTGACCGAATGTGCCCGGCTGGGAGTCAGGATCGACTACGGCGTGACCGCAGAGGTCGACTCGATCACCGCGGCCCGGCCCGATCGGGTCATCGTCGCCACGGGGGCACGGCCGTCCCGCCCGTGGTGGGCCCCTCCCGATGCCGACTGGATCGTCGATGTCCGCGACGTGCTGGAGGGGCGCGTCGAGCCCACCGGCAGCGTGCTCGTCCTCGACGAGATCGGCTTCCACCACGCGACGTCGGTCGCTGAGCTTCTCGCCGACCGCGGGTGCGCGGTCGAGGTGGTGACTCCGGGAATGGTCGTCGGGCAGGACCTGGGCGTCACCCTCGACATGGAGGGGTGGTGGATACGCGCCGGAGCGAAGGGCATCGTCCAGACCACCGAACTCGTCCCGATGGGGGTCGACGGTCACACGGTGTCCTTCCAGCACCATCCGACGGGGTCGATGACCGAGCGCACCGCGGAGTGGATGGTGCTCGCCGTTCCCGCCGAACCGGCCGAGGAGCTCTACCTGCAACTCGGTGCTGGGGGAGTCGAGGTCGAGAGGGTGGGGGACTGTGTGGCCCCCCGGCGAGCCCACGCTGCGGTTATCGAGGGTGAACGGGTGGGAGCGGCGCTCTGAGAGCGCACTCCTAGACTCGCCTCGCGATGCCTCACGTTCAGAACGCATCGCGGCGACGGTGGCTCGTCGCCGCGACGATGACCGTGCTGGCGGTCACAGTGGTCGGAAGTCTCCGGCTCACCGATGACCAGTGGCCGATCGCACCGTTCCGCATGTTCTCGTATGCGAATGATCCCGATGGTGTGGTGCGTGCCATGGCGGTGGGGGTGGAGAGAACCGACGGCGTCAGTGGCGTCATCGGAGCCGACCACGTGGGCCTCCGGCGTGCCGAACTCGAGGAACAGACCCCCTGGGACCGCCGGGTCCCCGACGAGCGCATGGACGACCTGGTCGAGGCCTACAACGCGCGCCACGACACCCGGCTGCGCCGTATGCAGGTGATTCTCCGGACCCAGCAGATGCGCGACGGCAAACCCGTCGGCGCCGAGACGGTCGAGGTGATCGGAGAGTGGATCGCCCCCGACGAGTCCCTGACGCCCACGCCGATCGATCTGCCCGATGCCGAGCCGTGGGACGGGTACGGCTCGTGACCTCCCGGCTCGTGGACTGGTGGTTCGCCCCGATGCCCTGGCGTCGCGTGCGGATCCTGTCGAGGATCTCGTTCGGCGTCGTGCTGTTCACGGTGTTCTGGACCGATCGATGGGCAGCGGGGCATGCCGACGCCCCACGGTCGTTCTACCAACCGATCCAGATGCTGCGGGCACTCCACCTCCCCGCTCCGACGGGGGCGACCCTGTTGGTGCTCCAGTTGACGATCGTCGTGGCCGTGCTCGCGGCAGCCTTCGGATCGGCGTCGCGATGGGCCAATGCCGTGGTCGCCGCCTCGTACACGCTGTGGTTGGCATGGGCGTTCAGCTTCTCGAAGGTCGACCACGATCGACTCACGATCGTCGTCGCTCTGTGGGTCTTCACCGTCGTGCCCGGTCGCGAGTCCGACGGCGACGATCTCAGCGGGTGGGCGATCCGGACGATTCAGGCGGTGTTCCTCCTTGCCTATCCGTTGTCGGCGTGGTCGAAGATCCGCAAGTCGGGGTGGGGTTGGGCCTCACAGGCGACCTTCTCCCGGGCCATCATCCGTCGCGGGAGCGCGTTCGGGGACATGCTGGTGAATCACCGGACGCTGCTGGTCGTGGGTCAGTGGGCGTTCATCACCTTCGAATTCGTGGCGATCTCGGCGCTGTGGCTTCAGGGACGTGGTCGGGCCGTGGTGCTGTGGGGGATCGTCGGCCTCCACTTCTTCACCTATCTCGCCATCGGGATCCACTTCCTGCCGCACTCGATCTTCCTGCTGTCGTTCCTTCCCCTCGAGACGATGTTGCCGTCGCTCGGTCGTCGATCAGCGGAGGTTCGCCTGGGCGCCGATCGAGTGACGTGAGTCCCTCAGCTCCTGGCGCTCGTCGAGTTCGGCGAGCCGTCGCCGGAGCCGTGAGGAGACGGTCTCGAGGGCCAACGGATAGATCTCGAGCGCCAGGGCCGCGTTCATGAGGTTCCCTGGCCGGGATCCGACCGCCCGGGCGACCCTCCGGCCGGGGCGGAGAACGATCGTCGTCCCGCCATGGCGTGACCTCCAGGCCGACAACGCCCGGCGGGCCGCATGTTCGAACGAGCGCCCGACCGCCCCGAACAGGTGCCCTGCGATCGGCAGGGATGCGACGAGGAGGTCGGCGGGGTGGGCTGCGTGGGCGGCCGCCATGGATCGGACGCCTCCGTCGACGTATCGGCGGGACCCGATCGAGTGGGGAGCGAACAGGGCGGGGACGGCCGACGATGCCGCGATGAGGTCCGCGAGGTCGTGATCACCCCCCGACAGCAACCGGTGACGCATGGAGGGCAGCTCTACGACAGCCACCCTGGCGTGCGCAACGCGGGCATCTCCGATGATCCCCCGCGCGAGATCCGCGAGGAAGCCGGGGGACCGGTTCGGGAGATCGAGGTCGCTGAACGACTCGAAGGTCTCGATTCCGAATCCCAGGTGGGCCGCACCGCAGGCCCACGATCCTGCGCTCGTGCCGATGGACGGTGCCCGGGACGGATCGAGCCCGGCCTGACGGAGCGCCTCGATGACTGCGAGATGCCACGCGATACCCACCGCGCCGCCGCCGCCGTAGACCATCGAGAGTGACGTTCTCGTCGTCTGCGGCACACCGCCGGTGGAGGGGACCGTGTCGGGCACGGGAGACATGGTGAACGATTCGAGCCCAAAAGACGAGGGTGAAACCCGGATCGGGGTCAGGCCCGCCGTCGACGTCGGCGGGAACGGAGGCACCGCAGAACTGCGAGCAGAGCGACGATGGCGGCCGCGACGGCAGCCGGGTTCATGGTGGAGCGCCCGGCCCCGGCGGGCGATGAGTCGGCCGTGGTCCAGGCCGCTCCCGCCGCGGGCGTCGCAGCGGGTCCCTCGCCGGAACCGGGAGTGTCCGATCCACGCGGCGGTTCGAACGGGATGACCCGGGCGCCCGTCTCCGGCGCCGGTTCGGGCGACAGGCGGTGGATCACCGTCGAGTCATCGGTGTCTGTCCCGAGGTGAGGGCGACACGGGCCCGAGTCGGCCCCTTCCACTCCCCAACCCGCGGGTCGCCGGCACGGCTCACCCTTTGCTGTCGGACGGCCGCAGATGTTCGGGTCCATTCGGGTCTCCAGCAGAGGACAGGGCGCACCAAGGGGCACTGGCGACCATCGGGTCGGCCAGTGAACGACGAGTGTACGGCCGCGCCGGGCACGGTGCCTGACAATCTCCCGCAGGTGACCCTCTAACCTGGCCGGAATGTCTGCCGGCCCTCTCGCCCTCATCCCCGTGCGCGCCGGCGAGATGAGCGCGGCGGGACTCGAGACGGCCTCGGCCATCGGCGGGACGCCACTGCTCGTCGGCCAGACCCTCGGACCGGCGGCGGCGGCGTTGGCGGGCATCGTCGAAGGGGTGACGCTGGCAGAGAGCCCGACCCTTCAGCCCGGGCGGTTGGCCCGTTCGCTGTCTCCCCATGTGGGCGGGTTCGATCACATCGTCCTACCGGGGACCCCCGACGGTCGGGATCTCGGGGCGCGCCTGGCCGCACAGCTCGGATGGGCCTATGTCGGCACCGCCCTCGAGGTCGGCCACCGGGTTGCGCTGGTCCCCCGTCACGGGGGGGAACTCATGGCTCGCCGCCACCTCGACGGACCCTTCGTGGCCACCCTGCAACGGGGCATCGTGGCGGTCGTCACGGGGAGCTCCGAGACCGTCACCACGTCGTCGATCGATCTCGAAGTCGACGGGGGAGGGGATCTTGTCGATGCGATCCCGCTCTCGATCGAGGGGCCCGACGCGGAGACGATGGATCTGGCCGAGGCACCCCGCATCATCGGCGGCGGTGCGGGAATGATGCACGGCGACGACATCGCTGCGGCCTTCTCCACCCTGGTTCGGGCCGGAGCGGCGGTGGGGGCGTCGATGGGCGCGACCAGGGTCGTCACCGACGCCGGTTGGGTACCTCATGCCCGCCAGATCGGAACGACCGGGGTGGTGGTCGACCCCGACCTGTACATGGCATTCGGGATATCGGGCGCGGTCCAGCACACCGCCGGACTCGGCCGACCGCGCCATGTCGTCTCGGTCAACACCGATCCCCACTGTCCGATGATGGCCATGGCCGACCTTGCGGTCGTCTCCGATGCCAACGAGACGCTCGCGATCCTCGAACGGCTCCTGAGCGGATCGCCATCGGGGGGTGGAGCGGAATGAGCGACGTCGACGTCGTGGTCGTGGGGGCGGGGCCCGCCGGATCTGCCGCCGCGATGGCGCTCGCCCGACACGGTCGCCGGGTGCTGCTCGTCGAGCGTGGTCCGTTTCCCGGCTCGAAGAACATGTACGGGGGAGTGATCTACGGCCGGGTGCTCGACGGTCTGATTCCGCACTGGTGGGAAGAAGCCCCCGTGCAACGCTGGATCACGCGCCGCTCGACCATGGTCATGACGCCGACCCAGGCCCTCACCGTGGACTTCCGGGCGGACAACTGGGCCAGGCCTCCCTACAACGGTGCCACCGCCTACCGACCCGACTTCGATTCGTGGTTGGCGTCCAAGGCGACCGATGCCGGGGCAGAGCTGGTCTGCTCGACCACCGTCACCGGTCTGATCCGCGAGCGGGGGCGGGTGGTGGGTGTCACCACCGATCGTCCCGATGGTGACATCAGGGCCCAGGTGGTCGTTGCCGCCGACGGCGTGAACTCGTTCCTCGCCAAGGAGGCCGGCCTCTACACCCACACCGAGCCCGAGCACTTCACGGTGGGGGTCAAGGAGACCATTTCGCTGCCGCGTGACGTCATCGATGAGCGGTTCGCGTTGAGAGGTCGCGAGGGGTGCGACATCGAGATCATCGGCTGCACCGGCGAGGTCTCGGGCGGTGGGTTCCTCTACACGAACCTCGACTCCCTGTCCGTGGGAGTCGTCCTCCAGCTCCACCAGTTGGCGGACGGCACGACGCGCCCCGAGGAGTTCATCGCGGCCCTCAAGGCTCATCCGGCCATCGCCCCACTCGTCGAGGGTGGTGACGTCTCGGAATACTCCGCCCACGTCATCCCCGAGGGTGGCTATCACATGATGCCTGAGCTGATCTGTGACGGGATGGTGGTGACGGGTGACGCGGCGGCGATGTGCCTGGCGGCGGGAATCTGGTTGGAGGGCGTGAACTTCGCCATCGGGTCGGGGATCGCCGCGGGACAGGCTGCCGCGGAGGCCCTGCGTCGCGGAGACACCTCCGCACACGGACTCGAGGGGTACCGGCGCCGGATCGAGACGAACTTCGTTCTGGCCGACCATGCCAAGTTGGCCGGCGTGCAGGACCTCATCATGTCGAACCGTGCCCAACAGCAGTACCCCGAGATCGCGTGCAACGTCTTCGAGGACATCTTCACCGTCGAGAACCCCAAGCCGAAGCCGGGCTTCTACTCGATCATCTCGGGTGAGATCGCCCGATCGGGAGTGAAGATGCGTGATGTCATCGCCGATGGCATCCGCGGCTACAAGGGTTTCGGATGAGCACCGCGTCGTCGCCCTGGGCGGGCATCAGTTTCGAAGACCGCATGGACACCGTCGAGTTCCGCGTGCACCAGCGGGCCCACATCGCCGTCGACGGGGATTCGTGCAACGGTTGTTCGACCAAGGCCTGCGTGGTGGCCTGTCCCGCCAACCTCTTCGTCCCCACCGCCGACGGAGGAATCCTGTTCAACTACGAGCAGTGCTTCGAGTGCGGCACCTGCTACATGGTGTGCAATGTCGAGGGAGCCATCACGTGGACCTATCCCGACGGGGGCCACGGAGTGGTCTTCCGGTCGACATGAGCAGCACCGCACCGTTGGTCGTGGCGACGGCCAAGTGGCTCGATCTCCACCCCGACGTCGACCGTCTCGACGCATCGGTCCGGCTCGACCCGCGCCGGGGCGGATTCTCCGCGGCCGACCGGGCGGCGCTCGAGATCGCCCTGGTCACCGCCGACAGCATGGGTGGCACGGTGCGGCTGGTCTCGGCCGGTCCCGCGGCAGCCGAGCCTGCGTTGGCCCAGCTCGGGGCAGCGGGTGCTTCCGAGATCATCCGGGTCGACCTCGACCCCGCCGTCTCCAGCACGGCGGTGGCGGAGGCGCTGACCCCGCAGTGTCGCGGCGCCGCGGTCGTCGTGTGCGGCGACATGAGCCTCGACCGCGGCTCGGCATCGGTCCCGGCGTTCCTGGCGCACCACCTCGGCGCCGCTCAGGCACTCGGACTGCTGTCGGTGACTCCTCCGGGGTCCGTGGCCGAGCCGCTGGTCGGCCTTCGCCGCCTCGACGGCGGCCGTCGCGAGCTGCTCGAGATCCCCACCCCTGCGGTCGTCTCGGTCGAGGGTGCCGTCGCCACTCTTCGGCGGGCGTCGTTGACGTCGATACGCAGCGCACCCGCCTCGGTGCGGGTCATCACCGGAGACGCGGGCCCGCCGCCACGGCTCGACGAGCTGGAGGCCTGGCGCCCCCCGACGCGTCTCATCGCCGCGCCGGAGGGTGACGATGCCCGGACTCGGATCATCGAGCTGACCGGCGCCCTGGTCGAGCGCACGCCTCCCCGCCGCCTCGAGGCCGACCCTGCCGAGGCCGCCGCGGAGATCGCCCGACAGCTCGAGGCGTGGGGGTATCTCGATTGAGCGACACTCTGCCTCCGTCGACACCAGCAGCGCTCTCGGGATCTTCGACGTGGACCGACGTCGCCGAGCGGCAGCCGAACATCCTCGTCGTTCCCCTCGGCAGCTGTGAACAGCACGGGCCGCACCTGCCGCTCGACACCGACACCCGTATAGCGGCAGAGGTGGCCCGGCGTTGGGCCGCCGGCCGCAGCGACGTGATGGTCGGCCCGTCGATGGCCTATGGGGCGTCGGGCGAGCACGCCTCGTTCCCCGGCACGGTCTCGATCGGTACCGACGCGCTCAGCATGGTGCTGGTGGAGCTTGCACGATCCGCCGACGATTTCGCGGGGTTGGTATGGGTCTGTGGCCACGGCGGCAACGCCGAGGCCCTCGACATCGCGGTCGGCCGGCTGGCGGAGGAAGGCAGGAACCCCCTGGTCTTCATGTGCTCGGTGCCGGGGGGCGACGCCCACGCCGGACGTTCGGAGACCTCGATGATCGCAGCGCTCGATCACTCTGCGGTGCGCGCCGACCGCCTCGAAGAGGGCTGTGTCACTCCCTGGTCGGACATCCGTGACGCGGTCATGGAACGCGGAGTCGCGGCGGTGGCGGCCAACGGGGTTCTCGGTGACCCCCGCGACGCCGACCCGCAGGCGGGGGAGGCGATGCTCACGGCCATGGTCGACTCCCTCGATGCGGCCGTGACAGCCTGGGCCGATGAACGCCACTGAGCTGACACGACCGGTCGCGCTGGTGACCGGCGCGGCGCGGGGTATCGGGGCCGCATGTGCCGCCCGCCTGGCCGCGGACGGGTGGGCCGTCGGCCTCGTCGACATCTGCGCCGATATCGACGGGTTGAGCTACGGATTGGCCACCCGGGACGACCTCGACGCGTCGGTCGCGGCCTGCGGTCCCCATGCCGTGGGGATCGTGGCGGACGTCCGCTCGGGCGACCAGCTCGCCACCGCGGTCGCCGAGACCGTCGCGGCCTTCGGGGGTCTCGACGCCGCGGTCGCCGCCGCGGGCGTCATCACCGGCGGCTCGACGTTGTGGGAGACGTCCGAGGCCGACTGGGCGCTCAACCTCGATGTGTGTCTGGGTGGTGTCTGGCGCACGGCGGCGGCCGCGGTGCCCGAGATGTTGAAGCGACCCAAGCCCCGCCGGGGTCGGTTCGTGGCGATCGCCTCCGCGGCCGGCCTCCGGGCCCAGCCGTCGATCGGCCCCTACAGCGCCGCGAAGCACGGCGTGGTCGGGATGGTGAAGTCCCTGGCCGCGGAACTCGGGGCCAGAGGAATCACCGCGAACGCGGTCGCCCCCGGGTCGACCGAGACCGACATCCTCCGCGCCTCCGCCGCGGTCTACCACCTCGACTCCACCGAGGAGTTCGCAGTTCACCACGTCACCCGGCGGATCATCGCGCCCGCCGAGATCTCCAATGCCGTCGCGTTCCTGTGTGGGCCCGACGCCGCGAGCATCACCGGGACCGTCGTGTCGGTCGACGGTGGAATGTCGATCTGAGCGGAGACGCCATGAACTACGAGGCCGATCCGGCCCTGCGCGTCGGCTCGGACCCCAGGGTGCTGATCGGCGGATCGCCGCGACGCGTCTTCGTCGTGTCCGATCGGGCCGCGTCGCTGATCGATCGGCTACCGGCCGGCGTCGACGCCGAGGGACTGACGGCGCCCGAGCGAGCCTTGCTGGGCCGCCTCGTCGACGCCGGCGCGGCCCACCCGAGGCCGACGGACATCGATCTCGACAGCGCATCGCCCCACGACGTCGGAGTGGTCGTTCCGGTGCGGGACCGGCCGGGTGCGCTGCGGCGATGCCTGGGAGCTCTGGTCCGGTCGGGACTGACCCGCATCGTGGTCGTCGACGATGGGTCGCGTGACGGCCCGCTGCACGCCGCGGTGGCCGCGGAGTTCGGTGCCGCGGTGGTCCGCAGGGACACCTCCGGAGGTCCGGCCGCGGCGCGGATGGCGGGGGTCGAGGACCTCGACTCGCCTCTGATCGCCTTCGTCGATTCCGACGTCGAGGTCTCCGAAGGGTGGTGGCGGCCGCTGGTGTCGCTGATGGCGGATGTCGATCCGCTCGGTGGGCGGATCGGTCTGGTCGCACCCCGCCAGCGGGTGGCGCGAGGCCGCGCCTCGGGCGAGTCGGTCCTGGTCCGCTACGAGGCGTCGTCGTCGCCGCTCGATCTCGGCGCACGGCGATCCCCCGTTCGCCGGGATGCGGTCGTTCCCTACGTTCCGGCCGCCGCGCTGCTGGTACGGCGCGATGCCCTCGGCGACGTCGGTGGGTTCGACGTTGCGCTCGGGGTGGGCGAGGACGTCGACCTGGTCTGGCGGCTGAACGACGCCGGGTGGTCGGTGAGGTACGAACCCGACGCCACGGCGTACCACGAGGTGCGACCCTCTTGGCGCACCACGCTCGCCCGCCGCGCCGACTACGGTCGATCTGCCGCGATGCTGGATGCCCGACACCGCGGAGCAGTTCCGGCCCTGCGGGTGACGCCCTGGAGTCTGGCGGTCGCCGGGATGGCGCTCGCCGGGCACCCGGTGGCGGCGTCGGCGACAGCGCTGTGGAGTGCGATCAGGCTCTCCCGGCGCCTCGGGAGCGTGCCGGAGCCGACGCGCACCGCGCTGAGGTTGGTGGCGGAGGGCCATGCCCATGCGGTGAGGAGCACCGGACGGGCCCTGGTCCGCCCGTGGTGGCCGGTCACGCTGCCGTTGGCGTTGGGCTCGCAGCGCGTCAGGCGGGCGGTGCTGGCGGGTACCGCCGCCTCCGCCGCGTGGGAGTGGTGGCACCGGCGGCCGGAGCTGGATCCGATCCGGTTCACGGTCGCCTCGGTCGCGGATGACGTGGCGTACTCGGTCGGCGTGTGGTCGGGATCGCTGAGGGCAGGACACTACGGTGCGCTCATGATCCGGTTCCACGACCGCACCGCCCGCCGCCCATGAGATCGGTCGCCGCAGCACTCGTGGTGGTGCTCCTCGCCGCAGGCTGTTCCAGCGACCCGGTCGTCGCAGACGACGACGTGGAGGCCGCTCTCGACCAGCCCTACTCGCAGCCCGACGCGACCCCGTTGGACGACGAGCTCGACACCACGTTGCTCACCGGCGAGTCCGTCGCGGCAATGGCGCTGTGCATGGAGGCGGCGGGATTCGTCGGCTTCGCCGAACCGACGGAGGTGGATCAGGCCACCGGAGGTGTCACCGATGAAGTGACCGTCGAGCAGTACGCCCGGGAATGGGGCTACGGGATCTCGACGGTTCTGGCCGCCGATGGCACGCGCCGGTCCGATGCGCCGGCCTTCGCCTCGCCCGTCGACGGCGCGGAGGGGTGGGCCGACTACCGGGCTGCGCTCGATCCGGACCGCCAGACCGACTTCGACCTCGCCCTGTACGGCGACGGCGGGTCGCCGGGCTGCGTGGCGGAGGCGCTGTCGACCGCTGGTGGATCTCCCGAGGATCAGCGCGAGCTGGACTCACTTCTTCGTGAGCTCAGCGCCGACATCGACGCGGACCCCGACGTGGCCGAGGCCGGAGATCGTTACGCGACCTGCATGGACGACGCCGGATACCCCGACATCGAGACGCCCGCCGATGCTCTGGGCGAGGTCGGTCGTCGCACCGAGGATGTGTTCGGCGCCGGTGCGTTGGACCCCGCGCTCGGCGTCGACACGCTGCCCGACGGCCAATCTCCCATTCCGGGGATCGACGACGCGGCGGCCGGGGGCACCGAGGCGCCCATCGAGACGGTTCCGGTGACCGTGGGGCAGATCGAGCCGGGCGCGCTCGCGGCCGTCCAGGAATTCGAGCGCGACATGGCCGTCGCCGAGCTGGAGTGCCGGGTGCGGTTCGAGATCGAGATCGCGGTGGTCACCGAGCGCTATGAATCGGTGTTCGTCGAGGAGCACCGCGAGTTGCTCGATCGGGTCGGCTGAGTTCGGCGGCCCGTCTTCTCCCACAACTGGAACCTGTTCTAGTATCGCTGCTTCTGGCAAGGGAGGAAGTCGCCATGGGGGAGCACCCCGATGAACTGCTCGAGGCGCCGTTGGTCATCGAGTACGGGTTCAACCGGACGACCGGTCCGGTCATCGGAACCTTTCTGACCGCGTTGCGCGACAAGCGGATCGTCGGCATCAAGGCCATCGACGGGTCGGTGGTCTGCCCGCCCGTCGAGTACGACCCGAACTCCGGCGAGCCACTCACCGAGATGGTGCCCGTCGGGACCGAGGGCGAGATCGTCACGTGGTCGTGGGTCTCGCGGCCGCGGGAAGGCCAGCCGCTCTCCGAGCCGCACGGCCTGGCATTGATCCGCCTCGATGGCGCCGACACCGCCATGCTGGGCTGCGTCGCCGCTGCCGAGTCCTCGGCACTCTCGATCGGAGCCCGGGTCGCCGTTCGCTGGGCCGACGAGCCCCAGGGTCTCATCACCGACATCGCCTGTTTCGACCTCCTCGGAGACGCATCATGAGTACGGAGATCTCCACGCTTCCCGAGGGACTGTGGTCCCAGCCGCCGGTCGATGTCTCGAGGCTCGACGGGCTCGACGGCGTCGAGAGGATCCAGCGCATCCAGGTCCCTGCGTCGCTGGAGTACGCCTACATCCCCGGTGTCGCACCCACCCGCTTCCTCCGTGGCCTGGCTCAGAAGAAGATCCTCGGTGAGCGCTGCCCGGTGAGCGGCGACGTCTACGTGCCGCCCCGTGGCATATCACCCGTCGTCGGGCTGCCCACCACCGAACAGGTCGAGTTGTCCCACAAGGGATCGGTGTCGTCGTTCTGCGTGGTGCACATCGGGTTCGGGGTGAACGCCCCGCCCACTCCCTTCTGCTCGGCGCTCATCCTTCTGGACGGCGCATCGGTCTCGGTCTACGGCCCCATCCAGGAGATCGATCCCTCCGATGTGCGCATCGGCATGCGCGTCGAGGCGGTGTGGGTCGACGACGACCAGTTGACCACCAGCTTCGAGAACATCAAGTGGTGGCGACCGATCGACGAGCCCGATGCGCCCGCCGAGGACATGAAGGGACACATGTGATGCGCGACGTCGCGATTGTCTCGGTGGCTCAGAGCGACCACCGCCGGGCCATCCACGAACTCAACGAGGTCGAGATGATCCAGCCGGTCATTCGGGCTGCGCTCGACCAGGTGGGCCTCGACCAGTCCGGCATCGACTTCACCTGCTCGGGCAGTTCGGATTACATCGCCGGGCAGGCCTTCAGCTTCGTGATGACCCTCGATGCGGTGGCCGCCTGGCCGCCGATCGTCGAATCCCACGTGGAGATGGACGGGGCCTGGGCGCTGTACGAGGCCTGGCTCAAGATCCAGACCGGCGAGTTCGATACGGCCCTCATCTATGGATACGGCAAGTCGTCGCCCGGCGATCTGCCCCGGGTTCTCAGTCGGCAGCTCGATCCCTACTACTACGCCCCGCTGTGGCCCGACTCGCTGGCCATCGCCGGCCTCCAGGCCCGCGCCATGATCGATGCCGGCGTCACCAGCGAGACCGCCATGGCCGAGATCGCCTTCCGCTCCCGCCAGTCCGCCCTCGACAATCCCCACGCCCAGCTCAGGGGATCGGCACCGGTGGCGGAGCTGCTCGAGGGCGAGTACATCTCCGATCCGCTTCGCCGTCACGACTGCGCTCCGATCACCGATGGGGGCGTGTCGGTGGTGCTGGCGGCCGGGGACCGGGCCCGCGAACTCGTCGACCGACCGGCGTGGATCCGCGGTATCGATCATCGCATCGACTCCCACAACCTCGGTGCCCGCGACCTGTGCTCTGCGCCGTCGGTGGCCATCGCCGCGGCGAAGGCCGGCGTGGGAGACGGGTCGGTCGACGTTGCCGAACTGCATGCACCGTTCTCCCATCAGGAGACGCTGCTGGTGAACGCGTTGGGACTGGCCGACTCGACGGTCATCAATCCCTCTGGCGGCGCGCTCGCCGCCAACCCGATGATGGGGGCCGGGCTCATCCGGCTCGGCGAAGTGGCCAACCGGGTGATGGCCGGCACGGCCGACCGCGGCGTCGCCCACGCAACCTCGGGGCACTGTCTTCAACAGAATCTCGTCGCCGTGATCGAAGGGGAGGGCTGACATGAGTGGAGCCAACCGGGTTGCGGTCGTCGGCATCGGCCAGACCGAACATGCCGCGGTTCGCGGAGACGTGTCGCTTCCGGGTCTGCTGCGCGAGGCCGTGTATCGGGCGCTCGCCGACGCCCACATGACCATGGACGACATCGACGCCATCGTCGTCGGGAAGGCACCGGACTTCTTCGAGGGCATCATGATGCCCGAGGGGTACCTGGCCGAGGCCATCGGCGCGGTCGGCAAGCCTCTGTTGCGGGTGCACACCGCGGGTTCGGTCGGTGGATCGACCGCCATCGTGGCGGCGTCCCACGTGGAGTCCGGCGTCTTCGACCGGGTGCTGACCATCGGCTGGGAGATGCAGTCGATTTCCGAGGCGATGTGGGCGCTGTCGTTCCCCATCCCGTTCCAACAGCAACTGGTGGCCGGCGCCGGTGGCTTCTTCGCCCCGTTCATCCGCGAGTACATACGCCGGTCGAAGGCCCCCGACGACATCGGCATCCTCGTTGCGGTCAAGGACCGGCTGAACGCCCTGAAGAACCCCTACGCTCACCTGCACGAACCCGACATCACCTACGACTCGGTCAAGGAGTCGTTCATGTTGTGGGAGCCCATTCGCTACTCCGAGACCTGCCCGTCGTCCGATGGTGCCATGGCGCTGGTGCTGGCGTCGGAGTCGGCCGCCGAGGAATCGGCGGCATCGAGTGGGGTTCGGCCCGCGTGGGTCCACGGATCCGCCATGCGGTCCGAGCCGGCGACGGCCAACGGTCGTGATCAGGTGTCACCGCAGGCCAGCAAGGACTGTGCGGCCGACGTGTACGCCCAGGCCGGCATCACCGATCCGCGAGGCCAGATCGACGTCGTCGAGATGTACGTGCCGTTCAGCTGGTACGAGCCGATGTGGCTCGAAAGCCTCGGCTTCGCGCCCGAGGGCGAGGGCTGGATGCTCACCGAGTCCGGCGTGACCCAGATGGACGGCGATCTGCCGGTCAACTGCTCGGGCGGCGTGTTGTCGACCAACCCCATCGGGGCGTCGGGGATGCTCCGCTTCGGAGAGGCGGCCATGCAGGTGCGCGGTACCGCCGGTGCCCACCAGATCGACGGCGCCCGTCGGGCGTTGGGTCATGCCTACGGTGGTGCAGCCCAGTTCTTCGCCATGTGGGTGGTGGGGTCCGAACGACCCTGAGCCGGCCCACGTCGAGCTGACCGCGTCGGAGTCTGCGAGGCTGACCCGATGACCGACACGACCTTTGTCGCCCGTCGTATCCACACCATGAACCCCGGTCGACCGGGTGCTACTGCGGTGAGGGTGCGCGACGGTCGGGTCCTGGCCGTCGGCAACCTCGAGGAGTGCGCGGCATGGGGAGATCATGTCGTCGATCGCACCTTCGAGGGCAGGATCCTCACCCCCGGATTCATCGAGGCCCACTCCCACGTGACCGAGGGGGCGTTCAGCCTGTTCCCCTATGTCGGCTGGTTCGATCGACCCCGTCCGGACGGAACGACGGCGCCGGGTGTCAACACCTATCGGGACCTCATCGAGCGGTTGCGGGCCGCCGATGACGCCCTCGCCGACCCGCACGAGACGTTGGTGGCCGTGGGCTTCGACCCCATCTACTTCACCGACGACGAGGCGCTCGACCGCCGTCACCTCGACGAGGTGTCCACGAACCGGCCGGTCTACGTGATCCACGCCAGCATCCACCTGGCCAGCACCAACTCGGCGGCGCTGGATTCGGCCTCGATCACCCGGGAGACGATGACCGCAGGCGTCGTGAAGGGCCCAGATGGCGAACCGACGGGTGTGCTCGAGGAGTTGCCGGCCATGTCGCTGTGCGGCGACGCCTTCGCGGTGCTCATCGACCGTCTGGGACGTCGTGAGGCCCTCGAGTCCTTCGGCCGCCTCGCCGACGAACGTGGGGGTGACGACCGTGTCGGATCTCGGTGGTTTCGCCCTGGTCAACCCCGGCAGCGACCAGGTGTGGCACGACGTGGCCGATGTCGATGAGTTTCCCGGCCCGGGTCCTGCTCTACAACATGGCGGCGATGCCCGGCGGTGGTGGGGACTGGGACGCCGTGGCCGAGGCGGCGGTCGCGCTGCGGTTGCGCGACACCGACAAGGTCCGCTCGCCCGGGGTGAAGATCGTGTTGGACGGGTCGATCCAGGGATTCACCGCGGCGATGGACTGGCCCGGCTACCACCGGGGCGAGGACCACGGCCAGCTGCTGTTCGCTCCCGAGCAGGTCCGGGACATGATCGGGGCGTTTCACCGGAATCGGGTCAACGTCCATGTGCACTGCAACGGGAGCCGGACCATCGACCTCACCCTCGACGCGGTGGAGGACGCGCTGTGTTCGTTCGCCTGGCTCGATCACCGCCACACCGTCCAGCACTGCCAGATCGCCACGCCGGCGCAGTTCCGTCGCATGGCCCGACTGGGTATGTGCGCCAACCTGTTCGCCAACCACCTGTGGTACTGGGGCGACCAGCACCACGACATCACCCTCGGCCCCGAGCGGGCATCACAGATGGAGCCGGCGGCGACGGCGGCTCGCGAGGGTGTCAGCTTCGCGCTCCACACCGACGCCAGCGTCACCCCATTGGGGTCGCTGCAGTCGATGTGGTGCGCCGTCAACCGGCGCACCCCGTCGGGTCGGGTGCTCGGCCCCGAAGAACGGATCAGCCCGGCCCAGGCACTGGCGGCGGTGACGGTCGGGTCGGCTCATCAGACCCACCTGGACGCAGAACTCGGCTCGATCGAGTGCGGGAAGTGGGCCGACTTCGCCGTCCTCGACGCCGATCCGCTCGAGGTCGACCCGGTGGAGATCCGGGACGTCCCGGTGTGGGGAACGGTGCTGGCCGGGACGCCACGACCCTCGGCTCGGGTGATGGCCGGCTGACCCCCGCCGGCTCGTCTCTTCGAGGGCTAGCTTTCGGTGATGACCAGTGACGTGAGCGTGAGCCGGGACATCGGTGCATCGACCGATCGCGTGTGGGCGATGGTGTCGGATCTGACGCGGATGGGTGAGTGGTCACCCGAGAACGTCGGTGGCGAATGGACGGGTGGTTCGACCGGACCCGAGCCGGGTGCGAGGTTCCGCGGTGCGAACAAGAACGGCAGGAAGGAGTGGGCGTCGATGGTGACCGTCGTCGATTCCGACCCCGGCCGGAGGTTCTCGTTTCGCGTGACGGCCTTCGGTATCAAGGTCGCCGACTGGGGATACGACCTCGAGTCCACGCCGACCGGGTGCCGGGTCACCGAGACGTGGACCGATCTTCGGCCCAGTTGGTTCAAGCCACTTTCCCGAATGGCCACCGGTGTGTCCGAGCGCCGGAGTCACACCCGGTCAGGCATCGAGTTGACGCTCGAACGGCTCGGCACCGCAGCAGAGGCCGACGGCCAGGTGTAGTACCGCGTCGTCCCGTCGACGAGGGAACCGCCGGAGATCCGCGGGCAGAGGCCACCCCTCGGAGGTCTCCTGCAGGACGAGGGTGAATGTGGAACGCTGTGTCCGTGGCCGCATCGCCAGTCGAGACGGAGCGAGACGTCGACCTCGGGGGACCCGACTTCCGGGTGACCATGTACACGGACTCGGAAGCCAGGGGTGGCGCAGAGATGGTTCTCGCGCACCTGCTGAGTGGGCTTCCCGAGTGTGCGACGGTGTCGCTCATCGGCGTCGACGAGAACGTCGTCGAGTGGTTGTCGGGCCACCGCACGACGGCAACGAGCAGCGTCGTGGCACCGATCCGAGACCGGAAGGACCTCGCCGGAATGTGGAGGCACCGCAAGGCATTCGCCGCCTCCCGGCCCGACATCATCCATTTCAACCTGCATTCGATGTCGTCATGCCAGTGGGCGATGGCTGCCGCCGAAACGCTCCGCGAGCCGAAATGCATGGCGGTGGAGAACTCGCCGATGGGGACATGGTCGGCGACCTCGAAGAGGCTCAAGAAGCTGACGTCGGCACGACTCGCCGCCCACATCGCGGTCGGCGAACGAACGGCGCGAACCATCGAGACGAATGGTGAGTTGCCGAACGGTTCCGTCCGCACCATCTACCACGGGATCGCCGAGGTGGAGCCAGGGGTGCCGATGCGTCCGAGCACCGGTCCCGTCATCGGCACGATTGCGCGGCACGATCCCGTCAAGGGTATCGACGTGCTCATCGACGCCATGGCGGATCTGCCCGATGTCCATCTGATCGTGGTCGGGTCGGGCTCGGAAACCGACAGGCTGGTGGCTCAACGCGATCGGTTGGGTCTGGCCGATCGCGTCCATTTCCGAGACGTCGCCTGGAACGAGAAGGCCACGGATCATCTGGCGTCGTTCGACGTCTTCGTTCTCCCCTCCCGGCTCGAAGGGTTCCCCGTGACGGTGATGGAGGCGGCGATGGCCGGACTGCCCGTGGTCGTCACCGACGTGGGAAGCGTCCGAGAGTCGGTCTCCCACGGGACGACGGGGATCGTGGTTCCGCCTGAGGACCCGGCAGCGATGGCCCGAGCTGTGAGGGAACTCCTCGACGATCCCCAGCTGAGACGGCAGATGGGCTGCGCCGCGCGTCAACGTGCCGAAGAGCGCTTCACCATCGATGCCACGGTGGCGAGTTACATGAAGGTCTATCGAGAACTCCTGGCAACCTGAGGAGGCGCGCTCGTCGCCGCTAGCGCTCGTCGCGGCGGGTCTTCCTCCGCTGGCGACGTCGCAGTACTCCCAGTCCGACCCACACCAGAGCGCCGGCGACGGCCGAGACGAGCGTCACCAGCCACAGGGGCCAGATGAAGCGAAGGAAGAGGAAGTCGACGCTGACGTCCTCGCGGTTCTGGAACATGAAGACCACCAGGGTTGTGGCACCGGCCAGCGATGCAATGACGCCGCCCCCCAACCGTCGTCCACCGCCGGTGTCGGTTTCGTCGTACGCCACGTCGTTCTCCCTGCACAGTCGGTCGGTCCCCGGCCTGTGGACGAGCGTAGCGGCGGTCTCCGCATCCACCAGGGCAGACGAGGTCGATCGGCGATGCGGCAGCTGCATGACGGGTGTCGCCGACTTCGGAGCGCGTCGGCCGCAGATCCCGTGACTCGCGAACCGACACAGGACTACCGTTGTGACGAAGCCGACCCGGGGAGCATTTCCTATGAAGCAGTTCGCATGCGGGACGTTGATGGATGGTTGCGACGGCGTGGTGCAGGGGGAGACCGAGGACGAGGTTCTCTCCGCTGCTGCGTCGCATGCGGCCGAGGCGCACGGCATCAACGAGGTGACCGACGAGTTGGCGTCGGCCATCCGCGCCGGGATCACCGACGCCTGACCCTCGAGGTCGTGGCCCGCTTCGTGTGACCGATCCGTCCGATCTCCGCCGGCGGGGGGCACGGGCTCATGACGGGGTGGTACGAACGGCGCGGACGCGGTCCGGGCTAGGGCACGAGGTCGCCGATGCTCTCGTCGTCCACCAGGTCGGCGAGCGCCACGAAGACGAGTGTCGACCCGGACCCGCTGTCGCCGGGCAGCCGCGTGACGGTCCGACGACGACCGACGACCTGCACACGTCGGCGGTCGGTCCGGCCCGCAGTGGCCACCGAGCCCTTCACCCTCACGACTCCCGGCGGAAGTGCCTCGAGGAACGCTTCGAGACGGCCCGGCTGAAGGGGCTCCTCCGAAGTCCACGTCCACGTCAGGTAGCCGGTCGGCGCATCGTGGTGGTGTGCGGTCGGTGCGGTCGCGGTTGCGGCCGGGTCGGGTGGTCGGCCGGGCGTGGACCGCGAGTCGAGGATCATCGAGGCGGGGAGGGCGCCGTCGGTGACCTCGACGATCGGCGCCCCCGCGCTCGCCTCGGCGAGGTGCGTCCGAACCGCCGCCACCGCGTCGGGCTCGACGAGGTCGGACTTCGTGAGCGCCACCAGATCGGCCGCGGCGAGCTGCCGCCGCACCTCGACGGCCACGTAGCGACTCTTCAGCAGCTCTCCGATCTGGTCGGCCGCGGCGCAGACGATCACCCCGCCGGGGCGTAGCGGTTCCACGGTCCCCCAGGCGGCGGGCACCGCCGGATCGGCCACCCCGCTCGCCTCGATCACGATGTGGTGGGGGCGGGGCGAGCGCGTCAGGAGGGTACGCAGCGCGTCGAGCAGGTCGCCGCTGAGCGAACAGCACACGCACCCGTTGGGCAGGTCGACGATGCCGTCGTGGCCCATGTCGCCCAGCTGGGCCGAGTCGATCCCCACCTCACCCACATCGTTGACGATGACCGCGACCCGTAGGCCGTGGTCGTCGGCGAGCAGGTGTGACAGCAGAGTGGTCTTGCCGGCGCCGAGGTAGCCCCCGATGACGGTGAGTGGAACGAGTGGCGAGCCTGCGTCGACGGGAAGGGACATGGTCACGGTGCGGAGCTCTCCTGCGAGCCCCGCACGGTGACGCTATCGGTGGGCCGCGCCGGAGCCGAACGCCTAGCGTGCGGCGATGTCCGTTCCCACCGCGCCGCCCGCCGTGGCCGCACCCGGCGCCCCGATTCGACGGGAAGGCCCCACCGTTGCCTACCTGGCGTTCCTGGGGATCGTCATGGCGGTCGGGGTGGACATCGCGCTGCCGGCGTTCGACGCCATCCGCGAGAGCTTCGGGATGTCGGCGAACTCGTCGACGGTGTCCCTGGTCGGCACCACCTACTTCCTGGGAATGGCCCTGGGGCAGTTGATCATCGGCCCCGCTGCCGATCGGTTCGGCCGGAACGCGTGTCTGCGGGTGACCATCGCCGTGTCGGTGCTCGGCGCCATTGGCGCCTCGTTCGCTCCCAGCTTCGTCGTCCTCCTGGCGGCGCGGTTCGTCTGGGGGATGGGTTCGGCCGGCCCGGCGGTGCTCCGAACCGCCATCGCTCGCGACCTGTTCGCCGGCGACCAGATGGCCCGGGTCGTCTCGAAGATCATGGCGGTGTTCCTGTTGGGGCCGATCTTCGTTCCCTCGATCGGCCAGCTGGTGCTCGACAACTCATCGTGGCGGGGCGTGTTCGTCACCGCCGTCGTGGTCGGAGCCGTGGCATTCGGCTGGACGGTCGCCTTCGGTGAGACCCTCCCCGTGGAGCACCGGAGGGCGTTCGACCCCGCATCGTTGTTGGCCGGAGCGCGAGAGGTCTTCGCCAATCGGCCGACCGTGGCGTTCATCTGCGCCCAGACCTTCACGACGGGAGCGTTCTTCATCTTCCTGGGGAGTTCCCAACCGGTGATGGAACATCTCTACGACCGCGGTGACGAATTCGCCCGCTACTTCGGGTTGGCGGGGATCATCATGGCGCTCAGCCTCATCGCGTCGCAGCGCGCCATCGGTCGCTTCGGAGCGCGGCAGGTGATCGCCCCGATGCTCGTCGGAACCGCGACCCTCTCCTGTGTGGGACTCGCCGTCGCTGTCGCCGCCGGCGGTGTCCCGTCGTTCTGGGTGTGGTTCGTGTGGATCGCCACCACCAACGCCACCCTCATCGTGGTGACACCGATGTGCAACGCCCTGGCGCTCGAGCCGATGGGGGCCCTGGCGGGCACTGCGTCCGCTCTGTTGGGTTTCGTCACCCTGGCGGGCGGAGCGATCGCCGCGTCCGTCTTCGACCGGCTCATCACCGACTCGGTGACGCCGATGATCGCGGGATACCTGGCGTTCTCCCTCAGCGCGTTGGGTTGCGTGACCTGGGCGCTCCGCCGAGGGTGAGTCAGGCCGTCGGTCCGGCGATCGAGGGCGTCAACTCCGCCCAGGCGCCGAATCCGCCGAGGATGTCCGAGACGTCGGCGAAGCCGTTGTTCCGAAGGGTGCTCGCCGCGGTGGAGGAACGGTATCCACCGGCGCAGAAGACGACAGTCGGTCGCTGAGGGTCGAGTTCGTCCATCCGGGCGGGCAATTGGCCGACGGGGATGTTGATCGATCCGGGAATTGTTCCCGCCTCCAGCTCGCCGGGATTGCGCACGTCGATCACCTGGATGTCGCGGAGCTCACCCAGTCGATCTGCCGCGGCGACAGCCGACAGCCGGGAAGCGATCTCCACCTCCTCGGGGTGCTCGAAGAGCTGGCGTTCGGGGTCGACGACGTAGCCGATCACCCGGTCGTACCCGATTCGCCCCAGACGGTTCTTGCCGCTGAGTTCGAGCCCCGGTTCCACGAACAGCACGATGTCGTCGTCGTGCCGCAGGATGGACCCGGCGAACTCCGCGTAACGGCCCTCGAGCCCCACGTTGATCGACCCCCGGAGGTGCCCGAACGCGAACTGCTCGGGTCCCTCCCGTCGACCAGGACGGCGCCCGAATCGAGCGCCTGGCGCATCTGGTCCCACTCCAGCGCGGTGGGGAGCTCCGCCTCGTCCATGAGGGCGCGGTCCTTGCGGTTGAGCACCGCGTCGTAGACGAAGTACCCGGGGGCAGGAGGTTGGCCCTCGGTGACCAGCTCCATGAAGGTGGCCTTGTCGGGCGCGGCGATGGCGTAGTTGGTTCGTCGCTGTTCGCCGATCGTCGACCACAGCTCGGTCGACAGGTTCTTCCCGCACGCGGAGCCGGCCCCGTGGGCGGGGTACACCTTCGTCCCGTCGGGAAGTGTCATCAGTTGGGTGTGGAGGCTGTCGAACAGCTTGTCGGCGAGTTCGTCGCGTGTGAACCCGATCGACGCCAGCAGGTCGGGGCGCCCGACGTCACCGATGAACAGGGTGTCGCCGGTCAGAACCGAGTGAGGGATCTCGTCGTCACGATGTTCCCGCACGACGATGCTCATCGACTCCGGAGTGTGGCCGGGGGTGTGGCGTATCTCCAGGGTCACCTCGCCCAGATCGATGACCTCGCCGTCGGTGAATCCCCGCGACTCGAATTCGGTCTCCGCCACCGACGAATACCCGATGGTGGCGCCGGTGGCCGCCGCCAGCTCCAGGTGTCCCGAGAGGAAGTCGGCATGGAAGTGGGTCTCGAGTACATAGACGATCTCGAGCCCGGCAGCGCGTGCGTCGTCGACGTACTCGGCGATGTCGCGCTGTGGATCGACGACGACCGCGGTGCCCGATGTCTCGTCGCCGATGAGGTACGACGCGTGAGACAGGCATTCCAGGTAGTACTGATGGAAGATCACGGGCACCTCCACGGTCGCGGTGCACCCGACGCTACGGTGCCCGACTCCATGGCGCAAGTACCCCCGGGGGTATAGTTCGAACCTCGCCCGAACTCGTTCGCTCAGCCCGGAGGGTTCGGGGGCTCCGACCCGGGCAGGGTGACCAGCCACGCCACCACGTGATCGTGGCCGTTGCCCGACGCCTCGTCCAGCGCTGTCGTGTCCACCGGGGTGACCGATGAGATGTCGGCACCCCGCTCGAGGAGGAACCGGGCCGTGTCGAGTTGACCGGCACGGCAGGCGAACTGGAACGCCCGGTCGAGCAGTACCTGGGCATCGGGCATCGTCGTCCAGTGCGGCAACATGCCGATGTCGGTGCGGAGTTGCCCGTCGTCGTCGAAGAACTCAGCGACCAGGTCGAGGCGGCCGAGCGCCGCAGCGCCCGGCAGGTAGTTGGCGGCACCGAGTTCGAGAAGACGGGCGGCCGCCCCGTAGTTCTCGAAGATGATCGCCTCCTCGAAGGGGGTGCAGCCGCCGAACACGCCACCCAGGGGATCGACCCTGGCGCCCCTGTCCACCAGCGCGTCGACCGCGGCGACGTCGTCGGAACTGGCCGCCCAGTGCAGCGGCGTCTCGGCCACCTCCGGGGAGGGGTTCGGGAATGTCGCATCGGGGTCGGCTCCCGCGTCGATGAGCAGGGCGATCATGGTCGCGACGTTCGGTCGGTGGCCGGGCCAGTCGGTCGCATGGTGCAGCATCGACCGATCGTTCCCGCTCAGGCGAGCCGTCGCCAGATGGGGGTCGTCGACGAGGAGCGCCGCGGTGAGTTCGGCGTCGCCCGCGGTGATGGCGGCGACCAGGGAACGGATGGCGGTCTCGTCGGTGGGTCGGTCCGTCACGAGCTCCCCGATGCCCTCACGCGAACGCGTCGGACCCGTACTTCTGGCTGGCCGACTTCTCGAGATCGGCCGCCGGGAACGAATCGACCGGCTCGAAGGGACCCTGGCTGTCGTCGAAGCCCTCGGCGTAGAACTGGGCTGCCCACTTCCGGAACTTGGTGAAGGGGCCGTCGGTGTCGGCGAGTGCCGGGCGGGGCAGATACGCCTTGTTCTCCCAGATGGGCTTGTCCTCGGTGACCTGCCGGTTGATCTCGGCGACGAAGGCGTCGCCCACCGTCGACTCCAGGCTGGCGTCGCCCATCTTCTTGACCGTGAACGTGAAGCGCATCTCGCAGCTGTTCTCGTTGAGGGGAGTGTTGCATCCCATGAGGATGGTGTCGACGATGCCCGAGAAGTGGATCACCGAGAAGCCAGGTCCGGCGGAATCGGCATCGATGCGGCCGTCGACGACGCCCCGCGGGCGTGGGGAACTTCTGCAGCGAACGCATCGACGTGGTCGGGCCGTCGACCTCGTAGCTCTCGAGCTCGGGTACCTGCTCGGTGTTGTGCACGTAGCGGAAGTGGGCGGAGTCGACCCCGTTCTCGGCGAGGTCCTGCCACGGTGCCTCGACCCGGTGGATGGCGGTCTGGACCTCGGTGTAGTTCTCGGGGTCGTTGAATTCCGGAACGACCGGCACATCCCACATCGGGTCGACGCCCTCGGGGTGGTACCAGGCCATGATGAGGCCGTTGCGCTCCACGACGGGATAGACGTCGAGCCGGCCCTTGGCGTTGGTGCGCTCGCTGTAGGGGATGAGGGTGTTCGTGCCCTCGGCGTCGAACTTCCACCCGTGGAACGGACAGGCGATCTCACATCCGGTGACCTTGCCTCCGTGGCCCAGGTGTCCTCCGAGGTGGGGGCAGAACGCGCTCTGGAGGTGGGCTGTCCCCTCGTCGTCGCGCCACAACACCTCGTGTCGGCCGAAGTACATGAGCGGCTTGGCCGCACCGGGCTCGAGATCGGTCGACCAGGCGACCTGGAACCAGCCGAAGGGAATGGGAAAGGGTGATCGTGACATGCGCCGTCTCCAATAACTAGAACGCGTTCTAGTATATGGTCGGTCGCCGTCGCATCACCAGACGTTCGCCGACGACGTGGTCAGCAGGCGTCGCGGAGGAAGGGGTAGGGATTGACCGGACGGCCGTTCGCCGGCTCGATCTCGAAGTGGACATGGCTGGGCCCGCCGGAGGCGTTGCCGCTGTCGCCCACGGTTCCGATCGTCGCGCCCGCCTCGACCACACGGTCGCCGCCGATGACCGAGTCCAGATGTGCGCCGTAATACACGGTTCCGTCGGCGCCGGTCAGTTCGAAGAACCGCCCGCCCCGGAGCGACTCCCCGAAGGTCACCCGACCGCCCCTCGGTGCCACGATCTCGGTGCCGCGGGGTGCCATCAGATCGGCCCCTTCGTGAAAGCGTCCCTCCGACCGGGGGAAACCCCAGTCGTAGGAGAATCGCGCACCGGGGACAGGACAACGGAACGTCGTCGGGGCGCCACCGGGCGCTGCCGCTCCAGAGGGAATGTCGAGCATCATGCCCACCCTGATGAGGTTCGGGTCCGACAGTCCGTTCACGGCGCTGAGGGCGGACACCGACGTGCCGTGGACCGCAGCGATGGCCGAGAGCGTCTCGCCGGCGGTGACCTCGTGTCGGGCGGCGATCTCGGCCACGGGTGCCGGGGTGGACGACGGCGTCAGGGGGTTCGGGTGTTCGAGCAGGAGCCGGGCGCCGTCATAGACGCGGTCGTCGGTCATGCCGTTGGCCGCAGAGATGGCGTCCATGGACACCCCGGTGCGGGTCGAGATGGCGGCAAGCGTGTCGCCGCCCCGAACGACGGTGTACCGCAGCCCTTCGAACTGGCCCGACGGAACGACACGCACCGGGTCGGATGCGCCGACCGGTGAAGCGAGGATCACCGCAACGGAGACGGCGAAGGCGGTCACTGCTCGACGGATCATGGATCTCCATCGGCACCAACCGTGCAGGAATGAGCCGTTCGGCCCATGTCGGGAACCGTCGCCTGGACCGAACGGCCTACCCGAGCTCGACCGTCGGGCCGTCGGCCGTCAGGCTCCGGCGACCGACCCCAGCCTCACCTCGACGCCCCCCTTGCGGGTGCCCCAGCCGGTGGTCTTGAGGGTGGCGAGGGCATAGATCCGGAGCGGCATCAACAGGACGATGTGGATGAGCCCGTAGATGGGCGCCAGTGCGAGCGTCGAGAGCCGTTCCCGAACCGTGAGGTTGCGGTCCGAGTTCTCGAGGTAGAAGGCGTTGCGGGCGTAGGCGATGATCGGTATCAACAACAGCGCGGGCACCAGGCGTGCGAATTCGCCGGCCATCGGCAACACGATCATGGTGAACATCATGAGGAATCCCACGAACGCCCACGCGATGACCTCGGCGAGGGTCAACCAGAAGGCGTTGTGGGTGATGGGGAACGTTCCGAGCACCCAGGTCGATTCACGGATGAAGCTCTTGTTCCAGCGCACCTGCTGGCGGATGAAGTGGCTCAGCCGTTCGGGCACCGCAGTTGCGGCCTGTGCCCTCTCGGCCAGCACGACCCGGCCGGCTCGCAGCGCGTAGTTGGTCAGGCGGCGGTCGTCCCCGAAGGTCGCGGTCTCACCCAGGAACTCCTGGGCGACGAAGTCGTCGAGGTTCGCCCGCACGACCGAGGCTCGGTAGAAGCTGAGCGCACCGGAGCAGCAGAGAACCGCGCCGAAGAAGGAGTACGCCGCACGCTCGGCCAGGAAGGCGCTGACGTACCGCAGATCGATGAGCCGGGTGAGGAGGTTGTGCCGCCAGTTGATGGCGCTCACGATCCCCGTCGTCGCCGCGACCGTCGGGTCGGACATGGGACGGATACCTTCGGCCACCGCCTCGGGGTCGAGAATGGTGTCACTGTCGATACACGCATAGACGTCGGCGAACGGGTCGGTCCGGAACCCGACCGACAGTGCATGGCGCTTGCCCCGGTTGACCTCGAGACGGGTCGTCATCCACTCGACGTTGCGGGACTCGACCCAGAGCACCGCTTCGACCGCGGTGATGGCCGCCCCGCCGTCGGATGATCCGTCGTCGATGACGTGGATTCGGTCCGGCTGGCGGGTCTGTGCGAGCAGTGATCGGATCGCGGCCACGGCCAGCGCGGGGTCCTCGTTGTGCAGCGGAACCACGAGACACACCCGCAGGTCGGGAACGGGCCCGTTCGCGGTGTCAGAGTTGCGGAAGGTCTTCGCCAGCAGCAGCTTCCCCACGAGCATCGCCATCATGGCGGCGCCGATGTAGGTGAAGCCGACCCAGCTGTAGATCCAGATCACGATCACCAGCGGTACCGCGAGTGCGGCGGCGGCCAGGACGCGATCTGCAGAGACGCGGCGTTGCATGGTGTGTGACCTCGAGGCTCGGAAGGTCGGACAGGTCGGCGACCGGTGAGCCCCAACACGCTCCGGTCGCCGTCGACATCTCCGAGGTCAGCTCTGGCGGTGAGCCCTGCGAAGCATGGTGATGCCGAGGATGATGGAGAATGCGGCCACTCCCAACATGACGGCGAACCCGGGTCCGGTGACACCGGTGACTGCCAGTGCCGCCGGCACGCCTGCGGCTGTACCTGCTCCTGCTATCTGTCCGTACATGGTGGTCCTCCTTGAAGGGCTGTCGCCCCCACCAGTCGGCGAGCAACCCGGGATGTTGAGGCTCAGGACTCTAGCGAAGTCCGCCGCCGTGTTCCCGCGAAAGTCCGGGCGTCCCGTTCAGCCGTCGATCCGGGACCGCTCAGCGGTCGAATCCGAGGACCTTCAGCGCGTTGGTGCGCAGGAACTTGGGCCACACCTCGTCCTTGAAACGGTACGTCGGGCATCTCTCCGAAGATGCGGCTGAGCGACAGACCCATGGGGAAGTAGCCGGCGTACATGATCTTGTCGGCCCCCCGGGTGTTGGCGAAGTCGATGATCTCCTTGGGGTAGTAGCGGGGGGCGAACGCCGAGGTCGAGTAGTAGAGGTTCGGCCACTTCAACATCAGCTTCACGGCCAGGGCGGTCCACGGGTCGGCCCCGTGGCGCATCACGAAGGTGAGCTCGGGGAAGAACCAGCAGACCTCGTCGATGAGCTCGACGTGCTGAGGGGCCATCGGGACCCGTGGCCCGGGTACGCCGACACAGCAGAACACCGGGATGTCGAGCTCGCACGCCTTCGCGTAGACGGGATACATGCGCTTGTCGTTGATCGGCACGCCGGGATTGCAGCCCGGAGGGGAACAGGGTGATGCCCCGGAGGTCGGTGGTGTCCGCCGCGCCGGCTGATCTTCTCGATGCGCCTTCATGCCCTCGTTGGGGTCGACCGACACCGACGACAGGAAGCGGTCGGGGTGGTGCACCGTGGCCTGGTGCTGGATGCCGTCGGGTTCGCCGATCCCGATCAGGGCCTGCTCGATGCCGAAGGCGTCCATCTGGTCGAGGGTGTAGGCGATCATGTCGCCCGTCGGTGGGGTCCTCGGGGACCTCCTTGAACATGTACTGGGCCGGGAACTTGAACGAGGCGCTCTCCGCGTCGCGGAGGTTGGGCTTCAGGAAGTCGTACCAGCGTCTCCTTGTTGCCCGGTTCGGGGATTCCCGAGCATGAGGTCGATGACGCCGATGTCGGTTGGCATGCCCATGGGCACAATCTAGAACACGTTCTACTTGGTGGCGACTGGCCAACTCGCAGCGGGGATTCGCGGGTGGTCACCACGGCGGTACCATCTCGGGAGAACCAGCGAAGGAGAGTTCGATGAAGGTCGTCGTCGATTTCGATGTGTGCGAGTCGAACGCGGTGTGCATGGGCATCGCCCCCGAGGTGTTCGAGGTTCGTGACGATGACTTCCTCTACATCCTCGACGAGAACCCCCCGGAGTCCCTGCGCGACAAGATCGAGGAATCGGTTCGGCGCTGCCCCAAGCAGGCCATCTCCATCGAAGACTGACCCTTGGACCTCGAACGCGTCGCCATCGTCGGCGCGTCGCTGGCCGGACTCTCCGCAGCGGCGACATTCCGAGACGCCGGCTGGGACGGCCACCTCGTGGTCGTCGACGGCTCGGAGCAGCTGCCGACCGACCGCCCACCGCTCTCCAAGGGAGTGCTCAGTGGCGATCGAGGCGTCGACGACATCGGCCAGCCCCTGGCGTCGCGGCTGGACGATCTCGACGTGGACCTGCGGCTCGGGCAGTGGGTCGACGGCTTCGCGGCCGATGACCTGCGGCTGAAGCTCACCAACGACGACGAGATCGTCGCGGACGGCGTCGTCATCGCGACGGGAGGTTCGCCTCGCCGCCTGGCCGACACTGATGGCGTCGAGGGGATCCACGTGCTCCGTGACGTCGCCGATTCGCTCGCACTGCGCCGTGACCTCGAGCGCATCGACGGTGGCCGCGTCGCCGTGGTCGGCGCGGGCTTCATCGGATCGGAGGTTGCCGCAACGTGTCGGGGTCTGGGGATCGACGTCACGCTCATCGAAGCGGCCGAGGCCCCGCTGGATCGGGCGTTTCCCTCCGAGATCGGCCATCGGCTCGCCGATCTCCACCGCGACAACGGCGTCGACGTCCGGCTGGGCGTGGGCGTCGAGGGGGTCACCGGGAACGGTCGGGTCGGCGGAGTGAGGCTCACGGACGGAACCACCGTCGATGCCGAGGTGGTCGTCGTGGGCATCGGTGTCGTTCCCGACACCGGTTGGCTCGACGGATCCGGCGTGCCGTGCGACAACGGGGTGACGTGCGATTCGACCCTGCTCGCCGCCCCCGGCGTCGTCGCTGCGGGCGATGTGGCCGACTTCCACAACGTCCTGTTCGGTGAGCGGATGCGGGTGGAACACTGGGACACCGCCATCGCGGCCGGTGCTGCTGCAGCGGACCGATTGCTCGCCGGGGCCCGCGGGACGGACGGCGTCCCGTTCGCACCCGTGCCGTGGTTCTGGTCCGACCAGTACGACGTGAAGATCCAGATGGCGGGACGACCCGCGGCGACCGACGAGGTGGTCCTCATCGACGGGAGCTACGAGGACGGTCGGTTCGCCGTGGCGTTCCGCAGGGGCGGTGACTGTCGTGGGGTGCTGGCGTTCGGTCGCCCGCGTGCCGTCGTGATGGCCCAGATGAAGATGGCCGAGTCGCTCGCGTGGGACCACGTGATCGGTCGATGACGGGAGACCCGGCATGAACACGCCCACGGTGATCCTGCTCGCCGTCACCCTGTGTGTCGCGGCGATCGACTGGTACGCCGTCCAGACCGGGAACCTCCGCCTCGAGTACGTCGCGAAGCCGGCCACGATGGTGCCGCTCATCGCCGCGGCGTTCACGATCGACGCGGTCGATTCGTCGATGCGCACCTGGTTCGTGGTCGCTCTGGTCCTGTCGCTGGCCGGCGACGTCTTCCTGATGTTGCCCAACGAGGACCTCTTCGTCGCCGGGCTGGGCTCGTTCCTGCTGGGTCACATCGCGTACGTCGTGGGTCTGGCGGACGGCGGCGTCACCACCACGGGTCTGGTCATCGGCGCGGTTCTCACGCTCACCGCCCTCGGCGCGATCGGCCCGACCCTGATCTCGGGCGCCCGGGACACCGATTCCCGACTCACCGTGCCGGTGTTCGCGTACATCGCGGTGATCTCGGTGATGGTGACCTTCGCCATCGGCTCGGGGGTGGCCCTCGCCATCGTGGGCGCGCTGTTGTTCTACGTCTCCGATTTCTGCATCGGCTGGTCGCGGTTCGTGTCCGAGTTCCCCCATCACCGCATCGCCGTCATCACCACGTACCATCTCGCACAGATCGCGCTGGTGATGTCGCTGGCGGTGGCGCGCTGACGGTCGCCCGCCGAGCCGACGTCGGTGGGCTCGGGCTCATCCCCAGGTGACGGTGAGGCACCGGTCGTCGATCGTCCCGGGCGACCATCGACCCCAGGTGCCGCCGGCCGCCCGCGACGTCCGCTCCAGCCAGGGGAGACGGGTCGGGTTCGCCACCCGGCGGACGACCTGGCGCACTCCGGTCTCGTGGACCGAGTAGCCGGCCCAGCCGCCGGGGTAGTCCTTGGGTGAGCCGGTCTCGGTCCATGTCAGACCGGCGAGGCAGTGGCGGCGGTAGCGGTGGGTGTGACCGGAGGTGCCCCACGTGTCGGGGTTGGAACGCCGGGCCGCCGAGGCGAAGCGATGAGCTTCGGGGGCAGGCACACCGACCGGCAGGAATGTGGGAAACCTCGCGGGCTGGGGGTGGTGATGGGTGAAGACCATGGCGGGTCCGTCGGTCGAGGCGAGCGCATCGCAGACCTCGCTCGTCGACCGCGCCCAGGTCCCTCGGATCCGGCCGTGGTGGGTGGAGTCGAAGAGAACCATTCGGAGCCCGGGAACATCGATCACCGACGTTCCATCTCGCATGTCGAGTCCGAGCCGCCGGGCCCGGCGGAACGAGTCCACGGTGGCGTCGCCCGACACGTCGTGGTTGCCGGGGATGATCACGACCGGCAGGGGAAGGTCGGCCAGGATCTGAGCTGCGAGATGCCAGGTGCCGGGCCTCGGCACGTTGACGAGGTCTCCCTTCACGATGAGCATCTGCGCCCCCCACGCCACGAGTTCATCGATGGCGGCGACGGTGGTGGCATGGTTCGCGCCGGGTTCGGACATCGTCCGGTGAACCCCGAAATCGTCGCCCCCGAGGTGCACGTCACTGATGGTCGCGAATCGGTACAGCTCGTCGCCGGGGAGCGGGTGTGGCGTGTGCACCTCGAAGCGACGCGAGGCGCCCAAGGCGTCGCGAAGGGTGACCACCGTGCTCGATCCCGGCCTGAGGCCGCATGCCTCGACCACCGCCGGTCCACCGCGGTGGGTGAACGACTCGGACTCGCCACCTTCGACGTCGACCCGGGTCGTCCCGGCGGGAAGCTCGCGGCACGAGATCTGCGCCCAGGTGGAGTCCACGGCGAACACCCCGAGATCGGGCGGGGGAATCATGATCGGAGGGCGTCGACGATGACCGGCCGGTAGACCTCGATGGTGACCAGGTTCACGTGGAGGTTCTCGAGATGCTGGGTCAGCGTGGTCCGGGCCTGAGGAACGTCGTGATCGTCGAAGAACGACAACGCCTCTCCGATGGCGGTCACATCGCCGAGCGCACGGGTTCCGCCGACCATCCGGATGATGCTCCCCGAGGGGAAGCGTTCGTTGACGGCCTCCCAGTTGTCGGCCACGAATCGCCAGGCGGACGCGCCACCCACGGGGTTGGCCATGGCGGCGGCCAGAGCGTAGGGAGCGTTCTGGGTGCGGACCTCGTCCAGGCAGAATCGGCAGAAGTCCTCGACGAGTTGCTCCGAGGGGAAGCGGGCCAGTGCTCCGAGGGCGCGCAGTTCGTGCTGCGGAGTGGGGGCGTCCCGGTACATCTCGGTGAGTCGCTCGACGTCGGATGCGTCGCCGTGAGCAGCGACGATGTCGGGCGCAGCCGCTGTGAGTTCGGGGTCCAGACCGCCGGGATCGGGGTGCGACACGATTCGGCGCGACATGTCGATCACCGTGGCATCGGCTCCGTGGAGTCCCGCGAGTCGGGTGATGACGGCGCGAGTTTCGCCGGCATCGCCGCCGACCACGACCGCAGGGTCGAGTCCGGCGAGGCGATCGCCCACGAGCCGTCCGACGAAGCGCTCGATGTCTGCGCGTGCGTCCGGACCTCCGACGCGCGACAGCCACGCCACCACGTCGGAGATCCTGCGCCACACGGCCGGCTCGGTGACCAGCGGGGCGAACGAGGTCGCCAGGGCGATCAGTTCCGAGGGCTCGGCCCGGCGCGCGATCACCAGAGCCGCGAGCGAGTCGATGGCGTCGAGACGCTCCGCGGCGTTCATGTCGATCGGGTCGGCTCGCAACGACGCCGGAACACGGGTGCGGTAGAAGCCCGAGGCGTCGACATTGGCGATCACCCACTCCGGCCGGTTCCCCAGAACGCGATGTCGAGGCCGGTGTCCTCGAGGAGCCCGCCGGCGTCGACGATCTCGCCGTCGACGGAGCGCGCATTCGAACCGGGACCGACCACCGACGGTTGTCGGTCCCACCGGAGGAACCGGGCGCCGCATCGAGGTAGGTGAACGGTTCCTGGGCGATCGTCACCCCGTCGTCGGTCGCCTCGACACTGACGAGCGGGTGACCACCGGTGAAGATCCACGACTCCATGGCGTCGGTCAGGTCGCTGTCCGTGGCGCCGCTGAGGGCCGCCCACAGATCGCCCGTCTCGGTGTTGGCGTAGGCATGGGCGGCGAGATAGTCCCTGACTCCGGACCGGAACGCGTCCGGCCCCATCCACTGCTCGAACATGCGCAGGATGGACGCCCCCTTCTCGTAGGTGAGGATGTCGAACATCCCCTCGGCGTCGCGGGGCGTCAGCACGGGGTACTCGATGGGTCGGGTGGCGAAGAGGGCGTCGGTGTCGTACGCCTGGGTCTTGGAGGAGCCGAACGACGTCCAGATGTCCCACTCCGGACGGAAGTCGTCGGCGGCTGCCATCTCCATGAAGGTGGCGAAGGCCTCGTTCAGCCAGATCCCGTTCCACCACGACATGGTGACGAGATCCCCGAACCACATGTGGGCCAACTCGTGCTCGATCACGGTCGCGGCCCGTTCCAGCTCCGCTCGCGACGCGGTCGCGGGATCGATGAGGAGAAGGGTTTCGCGGAAGGTGACGCACCCGAGGTTCTCCATCGCACCGAACGCGAAATCGGGGATCGCGACCAGATCGATCTTGTCGCCGGGATAGGCGAGCCCGTAGTACTGCTCGAACCATCCGAGGGCATGAGCCGCGCAGTCGAGGGCGAAATCCCTGAGGTGCGCCTGACCGGGGCGGGCCACGACCCGGATGTCGGTGTCGCCGACGCTGACGGCGTCGGAGACGTCGAGCCGTCCGATCACCCATGCCACCAGATAGGTCGACATCGGAATCGTCGGAGCGAAATCGACGCGTTTCCGGCCCCCGCCCAGCTCCGACACCGCGCTCTGGGCGCTGTTGGAGATGGCGAGATGATCGGCGTCGCACACCAAAGAGATCTCGAAGACGGCCTTGAAGTCCGGTTCGTCGAAGCACGGAAAGGCCTTGCGTGCGAAAGGCGCCTCGAACTGGGTGACGCCGAGGGTGTGGTTGTCACCGTCGTCGACGTAGGTGGAGGGGTAGAAGCCCTCGAGTTGCGGATCGAGGCGACCGGCGAAGTCGATGCGAATGGTGATCGGCCCCGGATCCACTCCGTCGCCCACGTCGATGACGAGCCGTTCCTGTTCGGGGACCAGATGCCACTCGGTGTCGAGCTCGGCACCGCCACGGCCGACGGACACCGATGTGATGACGAGCGAATCGGCCGACATCACGATCGACGAGGTGGCGGCGGCCACGTCCGCGTCGATCTCGACCTGTCCCGTGAAGGTCTCGGCGTCGAGATCGGTGTCGATGGCGAGTCCGTATCGCCTCGGCAGCACGGTTCGAGGGAGACGATGTTCGGATTCGGCCACGGGCCCTCCGGGGGGAGTCGACGGGTCGCCCAGCGTACCGGTGCCGGTAGGCTCGCCACGCTCGACGAGGAGGATTCATGACCACGTGTTTCGACGTGAACATCACCGGGGGAGTGGCACATCTCCAGCTGTGCCGGCCCGACGCCTACAACACCATGACCGCCGAGTTCTGGACGGAGCTGCCCGACATCGTCTCCGACATCGACGCGGGAGCCCGGGCCAGGGCGATCGTCATCTCGTCGACCGGCAAGCACTTCAGTGCCGGGATGGATCTGGGCGTCTTCCAGGGCGACTCGACCCTGCTGTCGAGTCCCGATCGCTCCGAACAGGGGCGACAGCGCGCCCACCTGTTCGAATCGGTGCTGAAGCTGCAGGGCACGTTCAGCGTTCTCGAGAACTGTCGGATTCCGGTGCTGGCCGCGATCCAGGGTGGATGCATCGGCGGAGCGGTCGACATGGTGTCGGCCGCCGACCTGCGGTATGCGTCGTCGGACGCCTTCTTCTGCATCCAGGAGATCAACATCGGAATGACGGCGGACGTCGGTACCCTGCAGCGCCTGCCGAAGATCATCCCCGAGGGAATCGCTCGGGAGTTGGCGTTCACGGGCGACCGGATGCCCGCCGAGCGCGCCCTCCAGGTGGGTCTGGTGAATCAGGTGTTCGACACCCACGCCGAACTGGTCGACGGCGTTCTCGACGTCGCGGGGCGTATCGCCCGCCGGTCACCTCTGGCCATCTGGGGCACCAAGGAGATGATCAACTTCTCTCGGGATCACACCGTGGCCGACAGCCTCCGCTACATGGCCACCTGGCAGAGCGGCATGTTCCAGCCCGGGGACATGATGGAGGAGTTCGTGGCGAAGTCCGAGGGGCGCGACCCGTCCTTCGAGGAGATTCCGCCCCGTCCTTGACGCGACGCAACCGGCCGCGTGTCGGGTGGTCGTCTGCCGGGTGGTTGTCGGTGGCGTTGGCTGATGAGTTCGACTCCGCCCGGGGTGGTCCAGCGGACCCGGCCGTTGGTGGGGTCGAGGGCCCAGGTCCAGTTGAGCCGGTGGATGACGCCGTGGTGGTGCCGGCAGAGGAGAACGAGATTTCGGAGGTCGGTGTTGCCGTTGTCGTCCCAGCGGGTGAGGTGGTGGGCGTCGCACCACGAGGGTGGCGAGTCGCATCCGGGGAACACGCATCCGCCGTCGCGGATGTCGAGGGCTCGTCGTTGGGCCGGGTTGGCGAGGCGGCGGGTGCGACCGAGGTCCAGGACGTCGCCGTTCGCGTCGAGGACGATTCGTCGCCAGTTGGCGTCGGACAGCAGTCCGAGGAAGTGCCGGTTCGGTATCGGGACGTTGTTGTTGTTGTTGATGGTGGCGGTGTCGGGTGAGTCGGCGTTGATGACGATGACGGCTTCGGTTCGGGCCGGTGCGGTGGAGTCGAGATCGATCGCGGCGCCTTTGCGGCACAGCGACACGAGTGCCTCGGCCATCAGCTGGGCGCGGGGCGGAATCCTGGTGGCGCCGCCGGATTCGTCGTGGTCGCGGGTGTAGCGGCGGAACAGAAGGTCGGCTTCGTCGTTGAGGGCCTTGTCGACGATGGCGCTATCGGCGGGGGAGAGGTGGGCGTGGAGTTGGGTGGTGCCGTCGAAGAGTGGGAGCAGGTGGAGGATCGAGGGGGTGTCGGGCTGGTCGGGGCGGAACGACCCGTCGGCATCGAGGGTCTCGACGATGCCCAGGACTTCGTTGCGCCACATTTCGAAGGGGATCTCCTGGGCTCTCTCGATCAGCAGTTCCTGGAGTCCGATGATGTGGTTGGTGACCCTGGGGTTGGCCACGGCGCGGGACATCACGGTGACGTGGTCGATCGACAGCGCGGCCGTCGGTCCAGGCGTCGGCGACGATCGGGAGCGTTCGGCAGCCCCGTCCGGCTCGGAGCCGTTGATGGGCGGCGCGCCGTGCGTCACGGGTGGCGTGGGCCACCCAGGCGGCGGTCCGGTGGCCGAAAACGACGTCGGATGATCCGCGCGTATCGGCGACGGCCAGCATCCGAGCTGCCATCGCGTCGACCCGGCGGCCAAGGCGGACCAGTTCCTCGACCGCGGCGAGGACCTCGGTGTCATCCAGGCACAACGATTCGGTGTCGGTGTGTTCGGCCGTGGTAGCCATCAGCTCGGTGAGTGCCTCGAACATGTGTACGACTCTACCGATGACCGCCGACACCGAGACCCGACGGCTCCCCAGGTCGGCTGGTTTCACCGGCGCAACTATTCGGGTGGCCATAACATCTCGTGCGCCGCCCCACTCCACGAAGGAGCGCCATGAAGCTCGGTGCATTCTCGGTCAGCCTCGCCGTCGAGGACATGGCCGTTTCGCGAGAGTTCTACTCGAAGCTCGGGTTCGAGATGATCGCCGGCGATGGTGAAACCTTGACCATTCTCGCCAACGAGACCACCGCCATCGGGCTCTTCCAGGGCATGTTCGACTCCAACATCCTGACCTTCAATCCCGGGTGGCAGGGACTCGGCCAACCCGCCGAGGACTTCACCGACATCAGGGAACTCGGCTCGCAGCTGGCGGCGGCGGGAATCGAGCCCGACGCGGACACCACCTCCGACTCCCCGAGCGGCCCTGCAAGCTTCACCGTCACCGACCCCGACGGCAACGTGATTCTCTTCGACCAACACGTCTGAGCGCGTTGGGTCGACGTCGAGCCTCCCCGCTACCAGGAGCTCCTCTTCTGCTGCACGCCCGACCGCTTTCCCGCCGGATTCTTCGCCGACCGCTTCGTGGGCTTGGGCTCCAAGGTCCCGATCCACTCCCACGCGCGGTCGTACCACTGTCGGAGGGCCTCGGTGTCGTCCAGGAGCTCGGCCGGCACCGACGAATAGTTCCGCATCGTGCGGCCGTACTGGACGACCGGTCCGCTGTGGTAGTGCGAGCGGAACTCCGACTCCAGGTCCGACGAGAGTTGGAGCGCCATCACGCCGTCCGGGTCGAGGAAGCTGAACATGTGACCGTTGCGCGAGGTGTAGGGGTTCTTCGACCCTTTCACCTCGCCGTTGCCCGACGCCTCGACCGCGGCCCGATAGCGCTCGAGCGCCTCGACCGGGCCCGGGTAGTCCGATCCCCCTGGCATGGCCGAAGTCTGCCACAACGTGTTCGGCACATGACCGGTGCGAGGTCATCGACGCAGCAGGACGAGGTTGCTCGGACATCATTGATGTCACCCCTTCAGATGGGGCCGCCGATTCGGCAGCTCGTCCCATCCACGTAAGTCGAGCCGCGTCGGCGTGCGGCCGATGCGTCGGCGGTAGCGCCGCTATCGGCCCGCCCGCCTGTCGCCGGCTTGGGCCTCGTCGAGTGGACATCGCTGACACCTTCGGACGTCACCACCGAAACCCGAGAGGGTTTCATCATGCAGTTTGCGGGTGCAGTGATACAGAGAACGCACCCACCGCCCTGTCCCTGAACGGCACATTGGGGGTGGCCGGCCGATGTGGCGATCCGTGCTCGATCGGGCTTCCGTCGAGTTGACGCTGAAGACTTGATCGACGTGGTCGATCACCCTCGCAGAAGGGTGTGCGAGCGCCATGGCCCCGGGCGTTCGCGTGCGGTTCAGCCGGTCGCGTGGTGCTTGAGGAATCACTTGGAGCGTGATTGGGGCGCGTCGTGTGCGGAGTGTTTCTCGCTCTCGAGATACTTGCGGGCTCCCGGGGTGGCGGTGATGCCGTGGAGGACGACGCTCATCAACACGGTGAGCGTGACGGCGGCGACCGCTCGCCGGGTCTCGGTGCCCTCACCGAGCGCTTCGATTGCGAGCAGCGCGAACACGATCGAGGCGAGCCCGCGGGGGCCGAACCATGCCAGGAACACGACGCTGGATCGGTCCAGCCCGGAACGGAGCATGGCCAGTCCGACTGAGGCCATGCGGACGATAGTGAGGCTGAGCAGTGCGTACAGGACCAGCCGTGCGTCGAGGTCGCCGAGGGCGATGGGCACGAGCGCGCCGCCGAAGAGGAACCACACCACCAGCGCGAGCACCTCGCCACCGAGCTCCGGCAGCTCCACCGAACGAGCGACGTGTGCGACCTCAGCTGCGAGCACCGCACCGAACGCGATGCCGGCCACGAACGCAGCGACGAACCCGTTGCCCTCGATTGCTCTCGCGAGCATGAAGGCGCTCAGAGCGATCGCAAGTGCCGCGAGCCGGCGGCCGCCCGGTGCGATCCATGCTCGTCGTGCCGCCCAGTTGACCGCCGATGCCCCGCCGATCCCCGCTCCGGCGCCCACCAGGACCCCCACACCCAGCTCACGCAGCGCCGTCCCGGCCTGGAAGGCCTCGCTGCCCCCCGCCTCTCCCAGCTGGCTCGCGGCGATCGCCAGCATCACCTTCACGATCGGAGTCGCGATGCCGTCGTTCAGCCCGCTCTCGACGTTGAGCGACCGGCGCAACCGCATCGGCAGACGCTCGTCGTTGATCACTGCCCCGCTGAGCGCGGCGTCGGTCGGCGCGAGCGTGGCGCCGAGGAACCCGGCGAGCGCCCACGGCAGCTCCGGCATCAGTCCGGCGGCCAGGCCCGCACCCGCAGCGACCGACAGGGGCAGGCCGATGCCGAGGAGTCGCACCGGCAGCCCGACGTCGCGTCGCAGCTCGCGCACGTTGACCCGCGCCGCGTCGGAGAACAACAGCAAGGCGAGCGTCACCTCGACCAGCGACTCCACCGAACCGGTCTCCACATCGAGGTCCAGGACACCCCAGCTGGGGTTGCACAGGACGTAGCCCGCCACCGCGAAGACCATCGGCCCAGTGACATTGCGGCGCTCCGCCGCCCCCGACAAGACCGCCCACGCAAAGACGAGCAGCCCGAGCACTGCCAGGGTCACCTCGGTCATGTCCCACCTCTCCTGCAGCTTCGAAGGACGAGTGCGTCGCACAGCATGACGCACCTGTGCCCACTGCCCGCGGTCCCACGCCCTTCCGAGCGGGCCACTGTTGGTTGAGTCTCGCAAGGCACGCTCGCCAGGTCGGCGACCGTGGGATCACCGCCGATGGTGGTGGCGTTCGGGTCGACGGCGACGCACCTCGAGTGCGCCACCGGGCGGGACGAACAACGACCCACCCCCGCGCGTAGGGTCAGCACACACGGGGGCTCCCCGGAACGAACCGTGACCTCACCCGAAGAAGAGAACGAATCATGACCAGGCAACCCAACATCCTGTTGATCGTGACCGATCAGGAATATGCACACCAGCCCATGCCGTCCGACGTCGCCTTGCCGAGCAGGGACCGCATCGCGCCCGTGGTGTCACGTTCAACAACCACCACTGCACCACCACCGTGTGCACGCCGTCGCGCTCGGTGATGTACACCGGGCAGCACACGCCGCACACTCGCATGTTCGACAACACCAACTTCGCGTGGATCGACGACATGAAGGCCGACCCGGACGGCCTGCCGACGATCGGTCACATGCTGCGCGATCTCGGCTACCACACGGTCTACAAGGGCAAGTGGCACCTGTCGGAGTTCCCGACGGAGGGGACCCGGGATGTGATGGAGCCCTACGGGTTCTCGGAGTTCCAGGATTTCGGTGATGTGATCGGCGGCCCGTTGGACGGGGCGTTGAAGGATCCGAAGATCGCGGAGGAGGCCGTCGACTGGCTCGCGACGCTGCTCCGACGTCGCTGCCGCCATGCCGTGGTTCATGGCCGTGAACTTCGTCAACCCGCACGACGTGATGTTCTTCGACACGGACGCGGAGGAGATGGTCCAGGCCAAGGCCATGTTCCCGATCTTCGATGCGCCCGACACGCCGCTCTACCGTCAGGAATGGCAGACGACCTTGCCGGCGTCGTTCTTCGACGACCTGGAGGCGCAGCCTCCGGCGGTCCGTGACTACAAGCGCCTGTGCGACATGTACTACGGCCGGATCCCGATGGATCGCCGGGACATGTGGCACAACCACGTCAACTACTACCTCAACTGCATCCTCGACGTGGACCGGCACATCGGCGCGGTGCTCGACGCGCTCGACGCCAGCGGTCAGGTCGACGACACGATCGTCATCTTCACCGTGGACCACGGCGAGCAGGGCGGCGCACACCACCTGCGCCAGAAGGGCAGCGTGGCGTTCAAGGAGTCCGTCAACGTGCCGTTGGTGATCGCCGATCCACGCCACCCCGAACCGAACCGGTCCGATGCGGTCGGATCACATCTCGATCTGGTGCCGACGATCCTGTCCTTCGCCGGCATGTCCGAGAACGAACAGCGGAAGCGCTACCCGCAGCTGAAGGGCCACGACCTCTCGGGTGTGGTCAGCGATCCCACATCAGCCGGGCCCCGCGGCAACGTGCCGCACCCGGGACGGGGACCTTGCTCACCTACGACATGATCGCCACGATCGACGCCGAGTGGTTCGTGCGCAACGTGACCAAGGTCTTCGACGCCGCCGCAGCCGCCGCCGGAGAGGAGTTCCACCGCGGCATGGAGCAGTTCAAGGGCCTCGTGCACGACATCGGTGTGCCCGACCCCGACGCACGCGAGTTGTTCCGCGGTGTCGTCGACGGCCGCTACAAGCTGGTCCGCTACTTCGGGATGGGCCACTACCACCTGCCGACCTCGGTCCAACAGCTCCTGGACGACAACGACGTCGCCCTCTACGACCTGCACTCGGATCCCGAAGAGATGGACAACTTGGCCAACCCGGCCCATCCCAGATACGACGAAGACCTGTTGTCGGCCATGAACCAGAAGCTCAATGCGCTGATCGCGGAGGAGATCGGGGAAGACAAAGCAATGTTCACCCCACCGGAGGAGGTCTCGCAGAAGTAACGGCTGATGTACGGCCCGTCGGGCGAAGTCGGTCGCCAGAAGGAGCCTCCGGCCACCCCTAGTCCCGGAACTCCGAATCGGTCGGCGCGCGACTGAAGCACCGATGAGATCGAGCAGCGTCGTAGTAACCCGTCGTGGTGGCCTCGGCCGAGGCGGTTCGAGGTGCCACGGCGCCCGATGTGTACGGCTGGGTGAGCTGGCGACTGCCCCCGATCGCCGGGTATGAGACTGAACCCCTCGGGCTGCCGCCCCTCCGCTGCGCTACGGGTTGCCTCCGGACCACGGGCGCATGCGGGTCGTTGGAGGAACCGGGGTCGTCGGCCCACCGACTCGAACCCCCCCGGTTCGTTCATGCCGGCGGCGGGCGGCCCGAGTGCTGCGCCTCCCCGTCCGTGCGTGCCCAGCTGGGGAGCCCTCGGCTAGCCCTCGCCCCAACAAGCAGCACGCCCGCCGCCTCTGGGTCGCAAGAGGGCGTACTAAGCATTGACGAGGTTGCGGAGGTCGGTGGTGCCGGTGTCGTCCCAGCGGGGAGTCGGCGTGGAGTTGGGTTGTTCCGTCGAAGGGCGGGAGTAGGAGGAGGATCGAGGGGGTGCCGGCCATCAAATCGGTCATGGACTCGAACACATGTACGACTCCATCGACAACCCCCCACCGAAGTCAGGACACGGCATCGGTGGCATCCACTCGACGACAGCCTGGGTCCGCGCCCTTGCATGTGCCGACATGGTGCCGCTGGGGCCCACCGACCAGTCAGTCGGCTGGTCGGTGCGTCACCTGCGAACGGCCCCGCTCGATCACCCGGGCCCGTCGTTCGGCGAGGTCGGATCCGTCGCGTCCGGCCAACCAGGCCGACGAGCGTTCGAGTTCGAGGTTCCAGGCATCGGCTCGCGTCATCCGGGCACCGTCGTGGTAGATGGATCGGATCTCCGCGACCCCCAACGGGTCGTTCTCTGCGATCTCGTGCGCCAGCCGGAGCGAGGTGGACATGAGGCTCTCGTGGGCCACGACGTGATTCACCAAACCCCACGTCAGCGCGGTGTCGGCATCGATGAAGTTGCCGGTCGTCGACATCTCGAGTGCTCGTCGGTAGCCGATGGCCTCGGGCAGAGCGACCGTCAGTCCCCAACCCGGCATGATCCCGATGCGGGCGTGGGTGTCCGCGAAGCGGGCGTGTTCGGACGCGATGAGGAAGTCGCACGCGAGGGCGATCTCGAAGCCGCCGGTGATGGCGGCACCGTTGACGGCCCCGATCACCGGGATCGACATGGTCGGGAACGGTCCGCGGTTCTCCGAGACCACCCGGTCGAGCGCGGCGTCACCCTCGGTGCGACCGGATCGGTCCGCGGGGGCTCCCTCGGCCAGCTCGACCAGATCCAGCCCGGCGCAGAAGGCGGGATCGGCGCCGGTGAGGACGACGGCGGCAACGTCGGGATCCTCGTCGAGGGCCATCATCGTCGACCGCAGTTCCGTGCGCAGCCGGTGATCGAGGGCGTTTCGCACCCTGGGCCGGTTCAGTGTGACCGTCGCAACGGCACCGTCCCGGTCAGTGAGCAGAACGTCGTCCCCGCTCACTGGTCGCCCTTGTCCACCGGGGGATGGAACGTCATCGACAGGTCTCCCAGCCGCACGAGCGTCGCGGAGATCCAGCCGCCCATCGACGAGAAGTGGTCGTCGAGGATCGACCCGTCGGCCAGGCTCGCTTCGTCGAGTTCGTAGAAGCCCTCGTAGGACACCTCGATGGCGTGAGTGGCCTCGTCGAGGTCGTCGCCGAAGCTGGTCTCCACAGTGGGTCCCGACCGTCGCAGCGTCTCGGCCCCGATCGGCGGGCTCTCCAGCGGAAGCCGTTGGAGGATCGTGGCGGGATCGGGTGCCTGCGCCAGATGTTGGATCCGGAGCACGGCCTCGATCTCGATCCGCGGAGGCTCCTCCAGCTCCTCATCGATGTACCAGGAGCGATAGGACGTCTGGGACCAGGTCGGCCATTCGAGGGTCAGGTCACATCGGATCCGCGGCGGTTCTCCTTCACCGGGGAGGCTGTAGGACGTCTCCCACGAGAGGTCGCCCAACAACACATCCGATCGGAAACGCTCCTCGAACGCCTGACGTTCGAGGAGCGCCTTCTCGAGCGCATCGCGGAGTGCACCGATCGCATCGGTGAACACGTGGTCCAACATCGCGGTCAGGCTAGCTGTCGCCCGGACGACTCCGGGCTGGATCAGACGCTGGCGAGGCCTTCGGGGGTGATGTTGTAGAGATCCCCGACCCCGGTGGTCACCGAGGACAGCAGACCGGCGGCCTGGGGGAGGATCTGTGTGGCGTAGAAGCGGGCCGTCGTGATCTTGGCGCCGAGGTACTCGGTGTCGTCGGAGCCGCCGTCGAGCTCCTCGCGGGCTCCGAGGGCGAGTCGGGCCGACAGCCAACCGCCGGTGACGATCCCGAACATGCGCAGATACGGCGTCGCACCGGACAGGGCTTCGACCGGGTCGGCGAGTCCGTTCTCGAAGATCCACTTGGTGGCGGTGTCGAGCACCTCGATGCCCGCCTCGAGCTGAGCCCGGATCGGGGCGAAGTCGTCCCCGGCGGCTTCGAGCTCCTTGAGCGTGGCCCGCATGTTGTCGAGGTGGTCGTTGACCACGCCGCCCATTCTCATGGGGAGTTTGCGGCCCACCAGGTCCATGGCCTGGATGCCGTTGGTGCCCTCGTAGATCGGGGCGATCCGCATGTCGCGGAAGTGCTGGGCGACCCCCGACTCCTCGATGTATCCCATCCCTCCGAAGACCTGTACGGCGAGGGAGGTGACCTCCATCCCCACGTCGGTGCACCAGGCCTTGGTGACCGGGGTCAGCAGGTCGGCGATCTCGGACCAGCGTTCCTTCTCCTCGGGATCGTCGTGGGCCCGGGCGAAGTCGATGGCAGCCGCGTTGTAGGCGATGAGAGCCGCGCATGGCTTCGACCTGGGAGCGCATGGTGAGGAGCATCCGCCGGACGTCCGCATGGGCGATGATGAGCGCCGGCTCGTGGCTGTCGCTGCCGATCTCCCGCCCCTGTCGACGCTCCTGAGCGTAGTGGAGAGCCTTCTGGTAGGCGGCGTCACCGATGGCGGCCCCCTGGATCCCCACGGCGAGGCGGGCGCTGTTCATCATGGTGAACATCGCCCGCATGCCTTGGCCTTCCTCGCCGACCAGATATCCCACGGCGCCGTCGGCGTCGCCGTAGGCGAGCACGCAGGTCGGCGAGGCGTGGATGCCCATCTTGTGTTCGATCGACACGCAGGTCACGTCGTTGCGATCGCCGATCGATCCGTCGTCGTTCACGAGGAACTTCGGAACGATGAACAACGAGATCCCCTTGGTGCCGGGGGGCGCTCCGGGGATGCGGGCCAGCACCAGGTGGATGATGTTCTCGGCCATGTCGTGTTCGCCGAAGCTGATGTAGATCTTGGTGCCGGAGATCAGGTAGGTGCCGTCGCCCTGCGGTTCGGCCTTCGTGGTGCACAGACCGACGTCGGAGCCGGCCTGCGGCTCGGTGAGGTTCATGGTTCCGGTCCACTCGCCGGTCACGAGCTTGCGGAGATAGGTCTCCTTCTGTTCCTCGGTGCCCCACGCCTGGAGTGCCTCGATGGCGCCGGTGGTGAGTCCGGGACACATGGTCAAGGCGCCGTTCGCGGCCGTCTCGAACTCGAGGGCCGCCGAGAACACCGCCTCGGGGAAGCCCGCACCCCCGTACTCGGGTTCGGCGTTGAGGCCCTGCCAACCCGCGGCCACGAACTTGGCGTAGGCCTCCTTGAACCCCGTGGGCGTGGTGACGACCCCGTCGGTGAGGTTGAGGCCCTCGACGTCGCCCGATCGATTCAGAGGTCCGAAGACCTCGTTGACGAACCGACCCTGCTCCTCGAGCACCGACACGACGGTGTCGTAGTCGGCGTGTGCGTAGTGCTCCGTGGCGGCGAGCTGGTCGAGCTCGCCGATGTGGCGGAGGGTGAAGAGTGCGTCCTTGATGGGGGCCCGGTAGTCAGACATGGCCAGAGGTTACCGACCGGTAACAACCGACACCACCCGCGGCCGGGCAGCGGTGCGAACGCGACAGAACCCGGGGTTGGCGCCCCGGGTTCTGTCGTCTAGCTCACTGCGTTGTCAGCCGAAGGTGTAGGCGGTCGTGTGTTGACCGTCCACACCTCCGTTGGTGAAGTTGTTGCTGAACGTCTTGGTACCGGTGCCGAGCGAGAAGATCGCTCCGCCGCCGATGTCCGGTGGGACCGACAATGTCGGGATGGCCACCGCGGGGAACGGGGTCGACCCGACGACTCCGTCGATGATGTCGGCGAGAGCGCCGCTTGATCCGACCCCGACATACATCGCGCTTCCGACCACATCGTCGCTCGAGATGTTCAGGTTGTTCAGAATGCCGGTGAAGACCGTGGCGAACAGGTTGAAGAACCCGAGGTTTCCGATTGCTGCCACGATCGCCGAGACGATGGCATTGGGGTCGCTGGGCACCGAGGTCTGCGCGAGCGTGGCATTGAGTGCCGAGACGATCGCCGGCGCCATGGCATCGGCGATGTTGTTGACGTTGGCGGCGAGGATGCCGTCATCCTCGACCTTCCAGGCCCACACGCCCGCGATTTCGAGCTTCGCTCCTTGAGCGAGATCGAGGATGTCGGGCATGTTGATTCCGGTGAAGGGCACCGACCCCTGCTCGTTCGGCAGGTAGGTATGGCTCTGGCCCTCGCCGGGGCCCTGCTCGAAGATGCCGTTCCAGTGGTTGGCGCCGATCGAGACCTGCGCTGAGGCGGAGTTGGGAACACCCATCTCCACCTGGAAGCCGATGTTGATCACCTTCGGCTCGTCCTTGTAGGGACACACGAGGAAACAACCGTCGTTGCTCGTGTTGATGGTGACCGTGGTTGCCTTGAAGGTTCGGCTCGCCTGTGGCGGACCTGCATAGGGCGGCGGCGGCGTACACGCCGCCGAGAAGATGGCGAGTGTCGATACGGCGGCGATTGCTACCGCGGATCGACGCATCCTGAGTGCTCTCATGGGTTCTCTTCCTTCCGGGTCACCCAGCAGTCCCGCCTGTGGCGCCCCTCAGCTTGTTGACGTGGCTGTCGTCACAGTAACCCCAAATTGTCCGGGACTCCAGCATCGGTGCCGGTGTCGGGTGATTCAGCTCACGCCCGACCGGCGAGTCGAACCGGGTCTCGGCGACATCACGGCCAGTGAGTACCGGGAGGGGAGGGCATCGCGCCGAACCGAGATGATCTCGCGACCCGGCTGGACCGCCGGTCGCGGCGATGAACAGCCTTCACCCCAGAACTCGCCGCAGGCCGCGAGGTCCGATGCCACCGCGGCGAGTCCCCACAACCGTGCGCCGTCGGATACGCCCGCCTCACCGGTGCCGGGTCGAGGCCCGACGATCTCGATGACGGCGGTGGTCACCACGACGAACGCCTGGGTCACCTCGGCGTCTCCGATCCGGGCCTCACGGGTGCGGGCCACGGCGACGTCGGCCGCCACCACCGAGGCGAGTGTCGCGTCGAGGTCGGGGGTCATCACCACCACATGGTCGAACCCGTCGACTCCGTTCGGGTGACAGACGGGATCGCCGTTCGGGGGCGGGTCCACGTGGGTCGCGATGCCCGCGAACGACCCGCCGGCATCGGCGGCGAATCCCAGCGACGGTGGTCGGTCGGCATCGAACTCGAGCCGCAGACCGCCGAGTCGGATCGACCCGTCGCCCACGACGAAACCGGCCGACGCCCAGGCGTCGACCGGTTCGTCGAGTCGGATCGAGGTCAGGACCGGGTGGTCAGGCAAGCTGAGGCTTGTACGACACCCGGTAGTCGGTGAAACCGTCGGTGAAGGTCAGCCTGTAGCCCGCCGCGTCGGTGATACCGAGATGGATGGGCAGGCCGTCGGGGAACGGCGAGTCCGGCTGGTTGATGAGAATCGTGTTGATGAGGCCGATCGCCCCCGGGAGCAGCCCGCCGAGTATCGATGCGAAGGCTCCGCCGGCGGGGATGAAGATCTGGGGCACGATCGCCACGATGTCGTCGGGGTTGCCGAGGCCGGCGATGAAGCCTTCGATGGCACCGCCGACGGTGGAGAGGGCGGGCCCGAGCGCACCCGCGATCAGATCGAGCAGGGCTTCAGGGGTGGAGGGAACGGCCCCCGAGGCGAGGGTGCTGTTGAGGGCGGTCTTCATGATGCCGGCCACGCCGTTCCACAGAGTGGGAGGTCCACCGGGGAACAACTGATCCTGTTCGTACATCACATCGAGCGTTCCCAGGATCTCGACCGGGGTGCCTCCACCGGCGAGGTCGGTGATGTCGGGTAGGACGACGTCGGGAAACGCGACCGTGCCCATGTTGGCCTTGATCGGGCACACGTTCTTGTCGGTCTCGTTGGCCTTGCAGATGATGCTCGGGTAGGTCGACACCAACCACGCCTGAGCGGAGTTGGCCTCACCGATCGTCACCCGGAAGGCGACCCGCATCATGTAGGGCTCGTCGAATCCGTCCCAGTCGGGGAATTCGGCGTCATTGCTCTGGTTGATCGTCTGGAGTGACGTGGCGACGCTCTTCCAGGTGCGGCTGGCGGCCGGGGGTGGCACGCATGCCACCGCCGCGAGCAGCGAAGCGATGGCGGCGACGGCGACAGCAGTTCGGCGCACGTGAAGTTTGGACATGACACACCCTCCGGTGAGAAGCGGCCCCCGCGGACCTAGAACCAGAACCCTACTGCGGGCTATCGACCACAATCCACGATGGGGTTGAGCAGAAACGTCGACGAGTCGATATCGTCCCGCCGTGCCCTGGCTCGAACTCGATGATCCGAGAGATCAACGCGCCCTCCAGGTCTCCGCCGTCGTGGTCGCGTGCTACGTCGGCGCATCGATGATGGCGAACATCATGTCGCTGCGTTCGGTCGTGGTGATGGGGCTCGTGGTGGATGCCGGCACCCTGGCCTATCCGTTGACCTTCACCCTGCGCGACGTCGTGCACAAGGTGGGGGGCGCACGCCTGGCCCGTACGACGATCTTCGTCTCCGCGGGACTCAACCTGCTGATGGCGCTGGGACTACGTCTGGCCGGCGCGCTGACCCCCGACCCTGCGGTCGGTCCGCAGCAGGAGTTCGTCAGCGTGCTCTCGTTCACGGGTCAGATCGTCGTCGCCTCGATCGTCGCCCAGGTGGTGGCCGAGCTCGTCGACACCGAGGTGTACCGCCGCTACGTCGCTCGTTTCGGGCATCGATACCAGTTCGGCCGGGTGCTGGCGTCGAACGCCGTGTCGGTACCTCTCGACAGCGTGATCTTCACCTGTCTCGCCTTCGCGGGGACCGACATCGCTCCGTCGATCCCCGCGATCATCTGGGCGAACATCGTGATCAAGGGACTCACCTCGCTGGCGACGTGGCCGCTGATCTACTCGGTTCCGGATTCTCCGTGGAAGGATCGGTCGGGATCGTCGTCGACCGAGTCGGTGGCGTCGGGGCGCGGTTGAGAGCGCCGCGGTTCAGGAGTTGCGGCCCGCGTTGGGCTTGCGACCGTGGTTCGCCTTCTTGCGGCGTGCGTTGGTCTTCTTCTTGGAGGTCCGCTTCGACATAGGGACGGGAGGCTAACCCGAACCCCTAGCGTGTGTCAGGTCTGCGACCCAGGAGGAGGACCCTTGCCCGACAGTCCCGCGAGCATCGACGGCGACGACACCGCCTCGGTATCGGACGTGTCTGACGCGGCGGACGCGTCCGAGGCACCGGAGAACGAGGACCGGAACCTCGTCGGTGACGTGACGCGGTGGGCCGATGACCTCCAGCGCAGGAACCCCGTGCTCGGATTCGTCCACGGGGTCATCAAGAAATACGGAGACGACCGGGGCGGGCAACAGGCGGCGTTGTTGACCTACTACGGGTTCTTCAGCCTGTTCCCGCTGTTGATGGTGGCCTTCACGATCTTGGCGTACGTGCTCGACGGTAACCCCGATCTGCAGGAGAGCATCGCCGACACCGTGACCGAGCGGCTCCCCATCCCCGGTCTCGACGTGAACCAGATCAGCGGTTCGGGTGTGGCGCTGGTCGTCGGAACGCTCCTCGCCCTGTGGGCGGGTCTCGGTGCCACACAGGTTGCTCAGGACGCCATGAATCTGGTCTGGGACACTCCGCGGCGTCGATCATCCCTCCTTCCTCATCAAGAAGTTGCGGGGGTTGGCCACCCTGGTCGTCGTCGCCGCCGGGATCGTCGCGGCGACCGCCGCCGGTTCGGTGGCCTCGCTCGTCGATTCGGGTTCACGGTTGGTCGGCCTCGTGGCTGCTCTGATCGTCAACGTCGCCGTGGTCGGGGGGCTGTTCCAGGTTCTCACCACCGAGAAGCTGAGCGCGAGGGCGGTCCTGCCGGGCGCGGCGGTCGTGGGCGTCGGCTGGACGGTCCTGCAGTCGATCGCCACCTGGTACACCGCTCGCCTCGTCGACAACGCCAACAAGACGTACGGAACGTTCGCGGTCGTCATCGGGCTGTTGTCCTGGATCTATCTGCAATCCCAGGTCTTCATGTACGGGGCAGAGGTGTCCACCGTGAGCGAGCGCGGGCTCTGGCCGCGGGCGATCGACCGCGACCGGCCGACCGAGGCCGACGAGCGGGTCGCTGAAGCGAAGGCCAGGCGCTTCAAGCTGAAGTGACCGGGATCCCTGCCCGGGGGAGGTGATCACGGGTCTCGGCGAGCAACGTCGGGAGCACCGTGCGCTGTGGGTCCGGACCCTCGTCGAGTGAGCCACCGATCCGCACGAATCCCCTAGTGTCTCGGCGATGATGATGTCCCGCCACCGCCTTGTTCCCCTGTCGTTCGCGGCAGTCGTACTGCTCGTCACGGCGTGTCTCCCCGCCGCCCCCGCCGCCGGCCGGCCGGGTCCGGTGCGCAGGGTCCTGGTTCTCGGTGACTCCATCACCTTCGGGGCGTTCGGATCGACCCCTTCGGTGAAGCCGGATCTCGAGGCCATGATGAGGGACCGCCGTCTCGAGGTGCGGGTCATCGGCTTTCCGGCGTCGACGCCCCTCGGCACCTGGGACGGGGTGCCGTGGTCGGACAAGATGCTCTACAGCGTCAAGGCGTGGGACCCCGACATGATCGTCATCCAGTCGATCCTCTACCCGGGCGGTCAGGATCCCTCGACCCACGACACCTACCGGGCCAGGGTCTCCGAACTGATCGACATCGCGCAGTCACGGGGAGCTCACACCTACCTGGTGCGACACGCCCGCCCGCCTCGCGAACCGGAGGGCTCGGAGCTGGTGATCGCCGAGATGCTCCAGGCCGACGCGGCCGCAGGGCGCGGCGTGGAGACGATCCCGCTCGACGCATGGCTCGGCTCGTGTACATCTCCCTACGTCGACGACGGCTGGCACCTGTCCGCCAACGGACAGAAGTGCCATGCCGCCGCGGTGTCGGCGGCCGCCGACCAGTTGATCCAGGCCGTCGGTTGATCGAGCCGGCTCGATCAACCGACGGTCCACGTCGATGTGGGTGGCGGTCAGGCCGGGGTGTCGAGCGCCGTGACGATCTGCGACATGTCGCCATCGGTCAGCTCACCCGACCCCCGCATGACCACCGTTCCGTCGCCATCGACGGCGACGAAGTAGGGGAAGCCCGACAGGCCGTAGGCGGCCGACGCCGACCCGCTCGAATCGTCGGCGAGGACCGGATCGGGCCAGTTCTCCCGCTCGAGCCATGACGCGGGCGGGTAGTTGCCCCTGGACTGATCGACGCCGGTCGAGATCGCCTGCACCCCGATCGATTCGGGGATGGCACCGGACTCCATCCACTCCACCAGCTTGGGAACCTCCGCCTGACAATGGGGGCACCAGTGAGCGAGGAACACGATGATCTGGGGCGATCCGTTCGGCCCGGCGGTGATCGACTCGCCGGTGAACGTCTCACCCTCGACCGTCGGCACCGTCTGGCCGATGCCCGGATCCGACGTGGGATCCGCGATGCCCTGCGCGTCGGCGGGGAACGGCTCGAGCGATTGACCGCTGATGTCCACCGCCGCGAACGCCACCGCGTTCGTCTCGGAGTCGTCGTCCCCACCGGCGGTCGCCGCCACGATGATTCCCGCGACGAGGGCCACCGCGAGGATCCCGCCGATCACGAACAGACCGATCGGTCTCCTGGGCACGCCGTCCTTGAGGGCGTCGTACTGCTTGGGTGCCGTTGCCGACTTGGACATGTCAGGTCTCCTCGGTGGGACTGATGGTGGACGTGCGGGCCGCGGCGATGCTCATTGCCGACAACCCGATGATGAAGAGGAACGAACCGAGCGCCATCACCGGGATGGAGACGAAGCCCAGTTCATCGACGTATTTCGCCGAGCACGGATTCGTGGGATCGCAGCTCCCCGTTCCCTGGAGGGCGGAGACGTTCTGTTCGGCGATGTGGTACATGCTGAGCAGGGCGCCGGGGATGGCGAGGCCCAGTGCGTAGGGGAAGATCCCCCGGTCCTTCCGCACCGCGGCCATGACGAACAGGATGGCGAGCGGGTAGGCGGCGATGCGCTGGTACCAACAGAACGTGCACGGCACGTACCCGGGCCCCGAGAGCAGGGGGATCGTGTCGGAGAACCACAGGCTCCCCAGCATGGTCGCCACCGCGGCGAACGCGGCGAGCGGAAGCTCATGGCCGCCGAGCTGGGTCACCAACGTGTCCCGCACGCCCGGGACGAACGTGGCGATGATCATCGCGATGCCCGCGACGCCCGCGGCCAGCGAGGAGAAGATCAGGAACCAGATGACGGTCTCGGTCATGCTTCCTCGTGGGGGGTCGGGGTGCTGAAGGGGTTCGGGCCAGAGTCATTGTGCCCGAGAGAACTACGTTGTGGGGCTCATGGAACGATTCGGGTTCGTCGGACTCCCCAACGCCGGCAAGTCGTCGCTGTACAACGCCCTGGCAGGAGGCGGCGCGCTCGCCGCACCGTACGCGTTCGCCACCGTCGATCCGAACGTCGGTGTGGCGCGGGTTCCCGACGCCCGTCTCGATGCCCTCGCCTCGATGTCGTCGAGCCTCCAGGCGATACCCGCAACGGTGCAGTTCGTCGACATCGCCGGCCTCGTCAAGGGGGCCGCACAGGGAGAGGGGCTCGGCAACCGCTTCCTCAGTCACATTCGCGAAGTGGACGCCATCGTCTTCGTGCTCCGGGCATTCGAGGACGACGACGTTGCGGGTTCGTCGGACCCGGTCGACCAGCTCGAGACCCTCGAGGTGGAGCTGATGATGGCCGACCTCGAGTCGCTCGAACGCCAGGTCGACAAGCGACGCAAGGCGGCCCGGGCGGACGCCTCGCTGGTCGACGAGGTCGCCGCCATGGATGCGGCCATCGAGGAGTTGCAGGGCGGGCGCGCCCTGTACCGGTCCGGCCTCGACGCCGAGACCAGGGGTCACCTCCGTGAGTTCTTCCTCCTGACCAACAAACCGGCACTTGCGGTCGTCAACATCGACGAATCGCAGATTCCCGACGTCGATTCCGTGATCGCCCCCGTCGTCGACGCCATGGGCGGCGACACGGACGTGATCGGCATCTGCGTTCAACTCGAAGCGGAGGCCGTCCAGCTCGACGAGGCCGACCGGGCCGAAATGCTCGGCGAGTTGGGTCTCGGTGAAGGGGCGCTGCCCAGATTCATCCACGCGGCGTATCATCAGCTCGGTCTCCGCACGTACTTCACGACCGGCGAGAAGGAGAGCCGGGCGTGGACGTTCCGTGCCGGCGCCCGGGCGCCCCAGGCCGCGGGCGTGATCCACACCGACTTCGAACGCGGTTTCATCCGGGCCGAATGCATCGCCTGGGAGGAGCTGGTCGACTTCGGGTCGTGGACCAAGGCGCGCGAGGCCGGAAAGGTGCGGGTCGAGGGCAAGGACTATGAGGTGCAGGACGGCGATGTGCTCGACTTCCGGTTCAACGTCTGAACGTCCCGGCACGGGTCACCCATGAGTTGGCTGGTCCGTGACGACGAGGTGCTCGCCAGTCTCGAGGTCGCCTCGGGCGCTGCGTCGAAGGCCCGAGGTCTGCTGGGGCGTGACGGCGTCGATGGGGCGCTGCTCATCGAGAACTGCAGGTCGGTTCACTCCTTCGGGATGCGCTTCGATCTCGACGTCGCGTTTCTCGACGGCGCAGGCGTCGTGCTGAAGACCGTCCACCTGCGGCGCAACCGTTCGACGGGGTTGGTGGTGCGGGCGCGGTCGGTCGTCGAGGCGGAGGCCGGGTCCTTCAGGGAATGGGCCCTGGCCGTCGGCGACCTGCTCGAGGTCCGATGACCGACCCCGCGTTCACTCACCCGCTTCGCCTCATCCCCACCCCCATCGGCAACCTGGGTGACGTCAGCCGGAGGGTCGTCGAGGAACTCTCGTCGGTCACGATGCTGTGTTGCGAGGACACCAGGCGGACGTCCGCCCTGCTCACCCACCTCGGGATCGATCGACCGCGCCTCGTGGTCGTCGACGAACACCGCGAGCGGTCGGCGGTGCCCGGCGTGCTGGCGGCCATGGAGGCGGGTGAGCGGGTCGGGCTCGTGTCCGATGCCGGAACGCCATCGATCTCGGACCCCGGTTGGCTGGTCGTCCGGGCGGTGATCGATGCCGGCGGGACCGTTGAGGCTCTTCCGGGTCCCGCAGCCTTCGTCGGCGCTCTCGTCGTCTCGGGCCTCCCGACATCGAGGTTCGCCTTCGAGGGATTCCTGCCGCGAAGTGGCGCGTCCCGGACTCGACGGCTCCGTGACATCGCCGCCGCCACGGTGACGACCGTTCTCTACGAGGCGCCTCACCGGGTGGCGCGCACCCTGGCCGACCTCGAATCCCACTGCGGTTCCGATCGGCAGGTCACCGTGGCCCGCGAGCTCACCAAGATGCACGAGGAGGTGTGGCGAGGATCGCTCGCCGACGCCGTCGCGTGGGTGGCGGATCGCACGCCGCGCGGGGAGTTCGTTCTCGTCCTGGCCGGCGCGCCGCCGACGGAGGTCTCCGACGACGACATCATCGACGCCATGGGTGCCGAACTGGCCGGGGGAGTGTCGCGTCGCGACGCCGCCGGCGCGGTCGCCGAGCGGTTGGGTGTTCGTCGCAGCCGTGCCTACGACCTCTCGCTACAGATGGAGTGAACCATGAAGAAGCCCAACCGCCCCGCCCGTTTCGCGCTCGTGGCGGGCGTGACCCTCGTCGCCGCCGGATGGATGTCGGGGTGCACCGGTCGCGACCTGGAGCGCTTCCGCGACGCTCCCGTCGATCGTCGCGACGACACCGGCGCGGTGCTCGTCAACATGCCCGACGGCTACGGCAACGTCGCGTTGAAGTGCGTGGACCTCGACGGGAACTGGGTCATCGTGTCGTCGACCTTCACGGCGGAGGGGAACGCCGGCCGTGGCGTATCGGTCACCGACGGGAACGGAATCTGCGACGGCGAATGAGGCGGTGTCGCCGGGGCGGTACCGTGATGCGCCATGTCACCTGAATCGTCTCACGCCACGCCGCCCACGATCGGCGTGGTGGGTATCGGCAACGCCCTCGTCGACGTCATCAGTCACGAGTCCCACGACTTCGTCGCCTCCGCGGGCGTCGTCCCCGGATCCATGAACCTCATCGAAGAGGACCGGTTCAAGGAGCTCTACTCGTCCACGGGTCCCGGGGTCGAGACGAGCGGAGGCTCCGCAGCGAACACCATGGCGGGCATCGCGTCGTTCGGCGGTTCGGCGCACTACCTCGGTCGCATCCGCGACGATCAGCTGGGTGCGGTCTTCGCCCACGACATCACCTCGATCGGTGTCGGCTTCACCAACGTCGCCGCGGCGGACGGACCGGCGACGGGATCGTGTCTCGTCCTGGTGACGCCGGACGCGCAGCGGACCATGAACACCTACCTCGGAGCATCGTCGTTGTTCGGTCCCGACGATCTCGACGAGTCGGTCATCTCGGCGGCCGGCATCATCTATCTCGAGGGCTACCTCTTCGATCGCCCGCCGGCCCAGGAGGCGTTCGTCCTGGCTTCTCGGATCGCCCACGAGGCCGGGAGGACGGTGGGGCTGACGCTCAGTGACTCGTTCTGCGTCGACCGCCACCGCGCCGCGTTCCTCGAACTCCTCGACCGTCACATCGACGTGGTCTTCGCCAACGAGGCCGAACTCGGTTCGCTCTATGAGACCGACGACCTCGACGATGCCCTCGGACGGCTCGCCTCGGCGGTGCCTCTGTCGGTGGTGACCCGCAGCGAGCGGGGTTCGACCATCGTCGAGGGAGGGCAGCGGATCGACGTCGACGCGGAGCCCGTGGCGCAGGTCGTGGACACCACCGGTGCCGGCGACCTGTTCGCAGCCGGCTTCCTGTTCGGGCTGTCCCGCGGCGACGATCTGGCCACCTGCGGCCGCTACGGCTCGATCGCCGCAGCCGAGGTGATCTCCCACATCGGACCGCGACCCGAGGTCACCCTCGCCGATCTCATCGGTCGTTGAGATGCGCAGTGCACCATCCGAGCCGTCGGGCGAGCGCCCCCGAGAACTGCTCCTTGTGCGTCCGCAACGTCGATCGTGACTTCTCAGCCATCGCGCCGGCGTGCTCGACTGCGACGGCGATGAGCTCATCGTCGGATGCCACGGCGTCGACGATCCCGGCGTCGAGCGCGGTCTCCGCGGGGTATCGGGCCGCGGTCAGGACGGCACGGCGGGCCGTCGACGCCGGCAGGCGCGAACTCACCAGGTCGAACATCTCGTCCGAGAGCGCCAGTCCCAGGTCGGCCTCGGGGAGGCACCAGAAGCCCCGCCCGGTGCGCATGACCCGTTCGTCGGTGCAGAGGCTGATCATCGCTCCCGCCGCGAACGTGTGGCCGTTGATGGCCGCCACGGTGTAGAGCGGGAGCACGAGCAGCCGACCGAAAAACCGGTAGAGGTCATCGAGTGTGTCGGGCCACTCGCCGGTCTCGCGGCCGAGCCGGTCGAGGTCCAGGCCGTTCGAGAAGAACTTGCCGGTCCCGCACAGCACGGCAGCCAGGGGCCCGTCTCGCTGTTCGAGGTCGTCGAGCACCGAATGCCACTCGGCGAGGCTGTCGAGGTTGACCCGGTTGTCGCCGTCGTTCCAGGCGATGATCTCCACAGGGCCGTCCGAACGGCGATCCAGCACCATCGGGCCAGTCTCGCGCACCCGGTCATCGCCGACGGCCCGTCGACCGATAGCGTCATGGGGATGTCCCCGCGCCCGAGAGCGGTCGGGCGATCGGCGGACGCGCCGTGACCCTGCCGCTCCACCTGCACCGCGACCCCGACGCCGACGCCCTGTGGTCGTCGTCATCGGACCGCGTCCGTCGGGTGTTGGGTGGACTCGGTCTGCTCGTGGGTGCGGGGCTCATCGCACTGGTGGCGTCCACCTCGGTCACCGTCATCGTTCTCGCGGCCATGATCCCGTTCGCGGTGATCGCCGTCTCGCTGGTGATCAGTCGGCCCTCCTACATGATGGAGATCGCGATCGTCACGATGTGGTTCGAGCTTCTCGGATTCGGACCCATCCGGATGGGCCGGGTGATCGCCGTGATGATCACCCTCGTGATGGCCGCCCGCATCGCGTTCAGTCGCTGGCGCCCCGCCGCTTTCGATCTTCGGGCCTGGCTGCCCGTGACGGTCTTCTTCCTGTACGCCTTCGTGTCCGCCTTCTGGTCCACGGAGTTGACCGCCGGTTGGTTCTTCGGGATCTCGCAGCTGTACCTGGCCCTCACGTATTTCCTCTTGTTCCTCACGTTCACGACCGATGAACCGCGCCTCCACCGGCTGATGCGGCTGTGGGTGCTGGTCGGCGCACCGATCGCGCTGCTCGGCGTCATCGGTTTCGCCGGGTTCGGCGGACGCATCATCGGGTTCACCGGCGGTCCCAACGTCTACGCCGTGTACCTGATGGAGGCGATGCCCATCTCGGTCGTCCTCATCCGCCGCGAGGTCACCACACGGGGACGCATGCTCTTCGCGGGCGTCCTGTTGATCTACCTCGCAGCTCTGGTGGCCACCGGCTCGCGCGGTGGGTTGGTCTCGTGTGGCGCCATGGCCGTGTACATCTTCGTGACGCTTCCCGGACTGTCGCGCCGCCGGCGAATGGCGTCGATCGTACTGGGCGGGATCGCGATCGTCGGCGGGATCCTCCTGGCCGCCATCATCAACCCCGACCGATTCTCGCTGGCGGGTTTCGTCGGAGATGCCGGAGCTGGTCGCGCCGAGATCTGGAACGCCGCGGTGCAGACGGTGAACGAACGTCCCGTCTTCGGGTCCGGCATCTCGACGTTCCGCACCCAGGTTCTGGATCTGCTCACCAAGGTCAGCGGTGGATCGTCCGACGTCATCGGCCTCATCCGTCAGGGCGAGATCGCCGACGCCGGCAAGCTCGGCGTCCACAACATGTACCTCGAGCTCCTGTTGGACACCGGAATCGTCGGCCTCGCCCTGTGGGGGGTCGCGTACGTGGCCGTCGCCTTCAACCTCTGGAAGATGCGGGGCACCAGATGGGCGGAGTGGGCCTGGGCCTTCCTGGGCATCCACCTGGGACGGCTGGTGAACGGCCTCTTCGACACCCAGTACAACCAGAAGATGCACTGGGTGGTCTACGGCTTCGCCGGGAGCCTCTACTTCCAGCGGCTGCGGACCGAGCGAAGGACGCGTGAGAGCGCCAACGTCGGCGTCGTCGACCCGTTGCCGAGGGGTCAGCAGTCCTGGCTGGGGCCCGACGCCGATCCGCTGGCCGCCCCGATCGACATGAGAACCCGTGTCCCCTTTCGCCGCGTCCTGATGGGTTCCATGGCCGTCGGAGCGGTGCTGGGCTTCGGATTGACCTTCGGATTCGGTCAGCGGACGGCCACGGTGACGACCGAGATCTTTCCACCGAACATGGAGGAGCATGCGGGACGTCCCGAGATCCGCATCACCGACGGTGATCTGTTCGCGCTGGTCAACCTGGCCCGATCGGGGGCGTTCGCGGCTCAGGTCAAGGAGATGGCGTTCCTCGACGAGCCCGTCGAGGAGGTCCAGGCCCGCCTCGACGCCACCCGGACCCGCTTCGGGGCGATCATCGAACTCGAGGGCACGTTCGACACCGAGGCCGAGGCCGAGCGGGTCGGACGCATCATGGTGCCGGCCCTGGAACGGGTGATCGAGCTGTTCCGAGCGGGAGCGGTCACCGCGGTGGATCTCGATGGCAGGAACCTCGCCCCCGAGTTGTCGGCGGAGTACGAGGGGCCGCTCTTCGTCCGGACCTACGACCAGCCCTACGTGGTGGTCTCAGCCCCCCGCATCGCGTGGCACACGCTTCTCGGGATGCTGACCGGAGGGCTGCTGGCCTTCGTCGGCGCGCTCGTCGTCCATGGCCGCAACCGCCTCACCAGCGTCGAGGACATCTCGCTCCTCCTGAAGATCCCGCAGGTCGCGAGCGTCAAGCGCCTGTCGCGTCGTTCGAACGTCGATGCCGCCGACCAGCTCGCGGCGGCAACGGACGTGATCGCCGCGAGTCGCGACGGAGAGACCGGCAGCCTGGGCGTCAGCGGGATCGACACCGGTGGGGAGTCGCCGCGCCTGGCCTTCGGAATGGCCCTCGCACAGATCGTCGACGGAACCTCGCCAGATGTCGTGATCGTCGATCTCGACGCCGGCCGTGCCGGCTGGCGTGGTCGGCTCACCCGTCGTCGATCCCTGAGCTCGTTCTCGGGGTTGTCGCGCAAGCCGGGAGCATGGGAGGTCGCGGCCGGATCGGTCGCCCCGGAGGACGCGTGCTACCCGGTGCCACCACGCCGGGTGCCGCGGTCGCTCCGCCGGACGCACCGATCGGTGAAGAAGAGCGTCAAGGTGATGCCGTTCGGAACACACCGCGGTGAGCCGCTCGACGACGCCGCACTCGCCGGACACATCCGGACCCTCGCCGAGACCAACAACGTGGTCGTGCACTTCGGTCCCGTACCTGGCCCCATCGCCCTCCAATCCGTGTACTCGGCGTGCGACACGGCCACGATCGGTGTGCTCGACGGTTGGACACCCATCGAGAACGCGGCCCTCGCCGTGGACACCCTGGACGCCGTGATCCCTCGGCGGGTCGGTTTTGTCCTGATCGAGAACTGAGCAAGGCTGATCGAGTGTGGATCGACACCCACTGCCACCTGAGCGGGGACGACCGTGCGTCCGACCGCATCGCTGAGGCGGTCGTCGCGGGGGTGGAACGTCTCGTCGTCGTGGGAACCACCGTCGAGGACAGCCGGCGAGCCATCGACCTCGCCGGGAGCCACCCTGGGGTCTTCGCGACCGCAGGTGTCCATCCGCACGACGCATCTGGTGGAATCGAGGGGCTGGACACGTTGCTGGCCTCCCCTGACGTCGTGGCCGTGGGCGAATGCGGACTCGATTACCACTACATGCACAGCCCAGCCGATGAGCAGCGGGAGGTGTTCGCGCGGCAGGTCGCCCTGGCGGGCGCGACCGGCCTTCCGCTCGTCGTTCACACCCGAGATGCCTGGGACGACACGGTGGAGATCCTCGATGCACGCCCCGACGATTCCGCGGTGGTCATCCACTGCTTCAGCGGTGGGCCCGACGAGGCTCGGCGGCTCCTCGATCTCGGGGCGTGGCTGTCGTTCAGCGGCATCGTGACCTTCCGAAACGCGGAGGCCGTGCGAGAGGCGGCGCGGATCTGCCCGCTTGGCCGGCTTCTGGTGGAGACCGACAGTCCTTTCCTGGCTCCCGACCCGCACCGGGGCCGGCCCAATCGGCCGGCGCTCGTACCGGTCGTGGGTGAGGCCGTGGCCGCGGCGAGAGGCGAGGACGCCCGGACCGTCGCCACCGCGGTGTGGGCCAACGCCTGCACCGTCTTCGGCTGGTCCGCCGATGCTCCGCGACTGGCGTCGGCGGGGGACACGTGATGCTGTCGCCGCACATGGCTCCTTCCGGACCGCGACGATCGAAGGTTCCGCTCGTCGCGGCGGCCGTGGCCACTGTCGTGCTCGTTCCGTTCATCATCAAGGACCTCGGTGGCGACGAGGAACCGGAACCGGTGGCCTCGGTGCCGGTGACCACCACGACTCAACCCGTCCCCGAGTCCACGGATGTCGTCGATCCATCGGTCGCGGTGGAGGTGCGCTCCGTGGTGATCGATCCGGCCTGGCTCGCCAAGGGCACGAGCGTGTTCGGAGAATCGGAGGCGCAGACCAAGGCCAGGATCGACGGACGGGAGGCGACGACCGCCACCCCCGAATCGCCGGCGACCGTCGCCGCGACCACGACGCGGCCGGTGGGCGATTCCGATTCGGGCGACCGGCCCGCAACGACCCCGGCGCCGACCCGGGCGCCCACCACCCGGGCGCCGGCGCCCACCACTCCGCCGACATCGCCCCCCAAACCGACCCCGGCGCCCACCACCGCTCCCCCCACGACCGCCGCGGCGCCCACCACGGCGCCGCCGGCGCCGGCCGCGGTCGGCACAAGTGGCTGAGGCCCCGGACTACCTGACGTCGCGCCGGGTGCGGGAACTCCTGGCCGCGCACGGGCTGGAAGCTCACAAGACGCTCGGGCAGAACTTCCTCGTCGATCCCAACACGGTGCGGCGCATCGTCGATCTGGCGGGTGTGGGTCCGGGCGATCAGGTCATCGAGATCGGTCCCGGCCTCGGGTCGCTGTCGGTCGGGCTCGTCGCGGCGGGAGTCGATCTGCGGCTGGTGGAACTCGACACCCGGCTGGTCGCGCCACTGCGCGACGTCCTCGGAGAAGGCGTCGACCTCATCGTCGGAGATGCGAGAACGCTCGACTGGACCGGCATCGCGACGCCTGGGACCTGGACCGTGGTGGCCAACCTCCCTTACAACGTCGCCGCCACGGTGGTATTGAGGATTCTCGAGACCGCACCGACGATCACCCGACTCGTGGTGATGGTTCAACGCGAGGTCGCCGAACGGCTGTGCGCAGGCCCGGGGAAACGCACCTATGGGATTCCCTCGGTGAAGGTCCGGTTCTGGGGGTCGGCCCGCATCGTGGCCGCCGTCGGCCGAGACGTGTTCGTCCCCCGGCCGAGGGTGGATTCGGCCGTCGTGGAGATCCGACGCGGTTCGGGCCCATCGCGCCCCGACCACGAGGCGGTGTTCTCGTTGGTCAACCGGGCCTTCGGGCAACGTCGAAAGATGCTCTCGACATCACTTCGGGGGGTCGTCGATGCGGAGGGATTCGAGGAGGCGGGGGTGGAGGGCTCGGCGCGTCCCGAGACCCTCGACGTCGACGAGTGGTGCCGCTTGGCATCGGTCGCTCGGTAGCCTCTGACGGTGACCGACGTGTTCGGCCGACTGGAGGCACCCGCCAAGCTCACCCTGTCGCTCCGGATCGTCGGGCGTCGCGACGACGGCTACCACCTCATCGATGCCGAGATGGTGAGCCTCTCGCTCGTCGACCGCCTGGTGGTCCGCTCTGGAGAAGGAGTCCGGATCACCGGCTCTGCAGCGGGTCCGATGGCAGGTGAGACCGACGGCACCGATCTGGTGTCGCACGCGCTGGAGTTGGTCGGCCGTCGGGCACGGGTCGAGATCGACAAGTCCATCCCGCCCGGAGCGGGACTGGGCGGTGGGAGCGCGGACGCGGCGGCCGTGCTGCGCTGGGCCGGATACCGAGACGTCGTCGGCGCGTCACGCCTCGGGGCCGATGTGTCGTTCTGCCTGGTCGGTGGCAGGGCCCGGGTGCGCGGGATCGGCGAGATCGTGGACCCGCTGCCTTTCCGGCCACGGACCTTCACGCTGCTGACCCCTGAGGTCCACTGCTCGACGCCGTCGGTCTACGCCCGGTGGGACGAGATGGGAGGGCCCTCTGCGCCCGACACCGAGGGCAACGATCTGGAGGCCGCGGCGCTGTCGTTGTACCCGGACCTGGCGATCCACAGGGACCGTCTGGGAGACATCTCGGGCTCGACCCCACGGCTGGCCGGCAGCGGATCGACCTGGTTCGTCGAGGGATCCCACCCGGGAGGGGATCGTCGGGTCGTCACCACCGTCGGGTGACGACCGGGTTCACTTGCCGCGGGCTCGGCGTTGGTGGCGCGTGCGGCGGAGGAGCTTGCGGTGCTTCTTCTTGCGCATCCGCTTGCGTCGTTTCTTGATCAGTGAACCCATGGCGGCGCTGACACTACCCATCCGCTGGACCCCGTGCGAACCGATGCCTTCTGTTTTCATGCGCCGACCGGTATCGTGGTCGTTCGTGCCCGCTGTGGGTACCGGGCGATGCGCCGGTCGAGAGATCCGGCGCACACAACGACACTGGACGTGGTGCAATGAGCGATGCCGGAGCCCTGGCGACACTGGCTGACCCCACCCTCATCGAGGAGAAGAGCTCGATCGACCTGCGTTTCGGTCGTCGGACGTGGCTCACGATCGGTGCGGTGTCGTTCCTCGCCGGAATCCTCGGGATGATCCTGTCCTTGTTGGTTCCCGATCAGTTCGTGGTCACCCGCACGCTCCTCGTGATGTCCGGCAACAATCCCAACGACAACGCGGCGCTGATCATCGCCTTCGAGGACTTCATCAACAATCCGGGATTCGCCACCGAGTTGAAGTCCCGCACCGATCTCGATCTCTCGGCCGCGGAGATCCGCGACATGATCTCCACGAACCATCCCGTGCTGTCGGCGACGATCGACGTCAAGGTCCAGTCGGGCGATCTGGAGACGGCCACGACCATCTCCGATCAGGTGGTGCCGACGCTCAACGCCATGGTTCAGCGCAACCAGCGAAATCTTCCGATCCAGAGTCGTATCGCCGGGCCCATCGTCCAGGAGATCTTCGCGAATCCCATCCGCGAGCAGGTGTTCGTCCCGTGGTGGGTCGGGTTCCTGACCGGTGCCGGGCTGGCGTTCCTGATCTCCTTCGTGGTCGCGGCATTCCGCCAGTACCGCCAGCCGGTCATCAGTTCGGCCCGCGATGTCGGCAGTGCGCTCGACCTCCCGGTCCTGGCGCGGATCTCCGCCGTGGGCGACGGTCGCACGACCAATCCGCAGGAAGCGGTGCTCGCCATGCTCGCGGCCGTGGAGCGCCTGGGCGCGAGGGGTCCGATCCACCGGCTGGTCGTCGTCGGACCCGATGCCGATCTCGAGCGCTCCAAGCTGATCCTCGCCCTCGGGTGTGCCATCGCCCGCAACTTCGATCAACCGGTGGCGCTCGTCGACGCCGACCTGGAGAACGCTTCGCTCACGAAGCTGGTGGGAGCCTCCGACGAACCGGGTCTCTCGGAGTGCCTCACCGGCGAACTGCGCGTCGATCAGACCCTCCTCCGCCTCGAGAACGGCCACACCCCCCAGATCCTGTCGGGCATGGTGCCTCCGAGCGGCATGGTGCGGGTGATGCCCGCAGGCATCAACCGGGGCGGGAGCCTCCTGCGCATGAGGTCGAACCTCCATCAGGTGCTCGGATCGCTCTCGGGTCGATACGTGGTGGTGATCGACGGGCCGCAGGTTCCCGGGCCGGTTCCCTCCACGCAGTTGCTGTCGATGTCCGACGCCACCCTGGTGGTCGTGACGGAGGGTTCCACGTCCATCCGGGACGCCCGTTTCACCGGCGACACCCTGCGCTCGTACACCACCAATCCTGTGGGTGCGGTCGTCCTGAAGAAGTAGTGGGCGCTCCGCGTCATGGCTGACGGCCCGAGCTGTCCGATTCCCGACCTGTCAGCTATTGCTCAAGAGTCGGGCCTCTTGAACCGTAGGGAGAACCGTGGTCTACTGGCTTAACTTCGTAAAGGTACGGCTGGACATCGATCGGTTGCACTCCGTGAGCGCGCCCGCCGACGCGATCGTCCTGGGGTAGTTGTGTCGGAGCGGATGTTCGGGAGCATGAGTGACGGCAGCTGAGACCAGCGAATCTTCGATGGAATCGACCTCGACAGCGGTCGAGGTCGCGCCGCGCCCGTCGTTGCGAATCGTCCCCGGCCGTTCTTTCTCGGGGCCCCTCGCCAGCCGGTCGCAGCGACGCGGCGTAGGAATGTGGCTCGTCATCCTCGGTGGACTCGTCGACGCTGCGATCATCACCGCCGTTCCGGCGATCCTCTTCGCCGACGAGCTACGCGACAACACGCGCGGGGCAGGGCGACTCTGGTTCATCTACACCGTCGTGGCCCTCGCTCTCGTCGCGCCGGGCATGAGGCGCGGCCGCCAGGTCCACCGGCCGAGTGAGACGCTGGGATTCCTCGTCACCCGCCTCGGGCTCGCGCCCGTCATCACCGTGGTGGTGTCGAGATGGGCCTACGTGCTCGACGAGACCGTGTGGCTCGGCCTGGTGTGCATCACCGTCCCGGCCGTTCTCGTCGGCCGACTCGTCGTCTTCAAGCTGACTCACGTCGTTCGGTCGAGGGGGTACGACCTCGAGGACACGCTGATCGTGGGATCGGGCCCGATGGGGCGGGGACTCGCTCTGGCGATGGAACACAACCCCGAGATGGGTCTGACCCCGATGGGCTTCGTCGACGACGAGACCCTCGATGACGTCGCCTACCCCGTGTTCGGCGTCCCGGCCGACCTCGCAGCCATCATCGAGGAGACCGGGGCCCGCCACGTCGTCCTGGCGTTCAGCAGCACTCCCGACGAGGACCTGGTCGACTCGGTGCGCCGCTGCGCGGCCCTCCCGGCGCTGTTCTACGTCGTGCCCCGATTCTTCGAGCTCGGCGTCTCGGTCGAACGCGACGGCTTCGAGATCGACGGCATCGCCCTGGTTCGCCTTCGTCGCCCGGGGCACGGCCATGGGGCGTGGTGGTCGAAGCGGGTCTTCGACATCGTCGTGTCGGGTCTGCTGATGATCGTGACCTTCCCGTTGTTCCTCGCCACCGCCATCGCGGTGAAGATGACGAGTCCGGGGCCGGTGTTCTTCCGTCAGCTGCGAGTGGGACTCAACGGCGTGCCGTTCGAGATGATCAAGTTCCGGTCCATGACGGTGAACGACGACGAGTCCACCCAGTGGACCGTCGACGACGACGAACGGGTGACGACCGTCGGAGCCTTCATCCGCAGGAGCCACATCGACGAGCTTCCCCAGTTGCTCAACGTGCTGCGAGGCGACATGTCGATCGTCGGGCCCCGCCCGGAACGGCCCCACTTCGTCGATCAGTTCACCGAGGAGATCGACAGGTATGACGACCGGCACCGGGTGCCTGTCGGGATCACGGGATGGGCCCAGGTCCATGGCTTCTGGGGCGACTCCTCGATCGAGACCCGCGTCCGGCTCGACAACCGTTACATAGAGAACTGGTCGCCGTGGCGGGATCTCGTCATCGGACTTCGCACCATCCCGACCCTCCTCGGCAAGCGTCGGTGACAGCGGACGACGGCGAACCGCTCGTCTCGGTCTGCATTCCTGCTCTCGATGAGGAGGAATCACTCAGTGCGGCGCTGGACTCGGTGCTGTCCCAGACGTGGCGAACGCTCGAGGTCCTCGTGGTCGACGGCGGTTCGACCGACGCCACGAGGGCGATCGTCGAGGACTACATGTCGTTCGACCCCCGCGTCCGGCTCGTCGAGAATCCCCGGAGGATCCAGTCAGCGGCCATGAACGAGGCCCTCGCCTCGGCCCGCTCGGAGTGGCTCGTCCGGGTCGACGCCCACTCGACGGTGCCCCCCACCTATGTCGAGGGGGTCATGGCCCACCTCCTCACCGGGCGCTGGGGCGGTGTGGGCGGTCGCAAGGACGGGGTGGCCCTCTCCGAGCCGGGGCGCGCCATCGCGGCGGCGCTCGGATCTCCCGTCGGTGTCGGCAACTCGACATATCACCACGGGACCACCACCGAGGTCGTCGACCACATCCCGTTCGGTGCCTATCCCGTGGAGCTCGCACGATCGCTGGGCGGATGGGACGAGTCGATCACCTGCAACGAGGACTTCGAGTTCGACTACAGGCTGCGCCAGGCGGGCCATCAGCTCCTGTTCGACCCCTCGCTGGTGATCTGGTGGAGGACCCGCGAGACGCTGGCGGACTTCTCCCGCCAGTACCGGCGCTACGGGTCGGGGAAAGCCGCGGTCATCCGCCGTCACCCCGAATCGATGGCACTCAGGCATCTCGTGCCGGCCGGCCTGGTCGCGGTGCTGGCCATCGCCGCGGTCACCGCGCCCCGACGGCCACGCTGTCGCCGCCGCCATGGTGCTGCCCTACCTCGGGGTCGTCGCCGGTGGAACCGCCGTGGCCGGGATGAACGTCCCCCGACGATCACTGCGCTGGCTGCCGGCGGCGTTCGCCACGATGCACCTGTCCTACGGCGTGGGGTGGTGGCAGGGCATGGTGTCGTCGCTGTGGCGGCGCGAATCCGCAGATCGATCGGCTCGTTGAACTGCTTGGGGGCCGGGCGCCGGACCGGTACGGTTGGCCCGGTCGATCGCGGGTAGTTCAATTGGCAGAACGCCGGACTTTGAATCCGGAGGTTGCAGGTTCGATCCCTGCCCCGCGAACTCCACGCTCAACGCTGAGGACCCGACGACGATGTACGGCGACAGATCTCTATCCGCAATCCTGCTGGCGGCCGGCGAGGGTTCGCGGATGCGCTCCGACCGGCCCAAGCCGCTGCACCGTCTCTGCGGGCGGTCGATGCTGAGCTACGTGCTCGACTCGCTCGTGGGTGTCGAACCCGACCCGCGCCGTCGTCGTGGTGGGTCATCAGGGTGATCTGGTGACGAAGAAGATCAGCGAGGACTCCTGGCCGTTCGGGGTCGGCTTCGTCGAGCAGCGGCGACAGCTGGGCACAGGTGACGCGGCGTTGGTGGGTTTGTCGGGGATCCCCGACGACGACGACGACGGCGACGTGGTGGTGTTGCCGGGAGACACCCCGCTGCTGCGTCCCGAGACGATCGCCGCCTTGGTCGAAGCTCATCGGTCGGCCGATCGGGCGGCGACCGTGCTGACCGCCGTGGTCGACGATGCGACCGGATACGGCCGGGTCGTGCGCAATGGCGATGGGACCGTGGCGCGGATCGTCGAGCACCGGGACGCGACCGACGAACAGCTCGAGATCGACGAGATCAACACCTCGATCTACTGCTTCCGCACGTCGCTCCTGGCGCCCGCCATCCGCCGGGTGAACCCCGACAACGCCCAGGGCGAGTTCTACCTGACCGACGTGGTCGAGGTGCTCGCCGCGGCGGGCCACTCCGTCGGCTCCGTTGTGGCCCCGTCGGCCGAGGAGGCCGCCGGTGTCAACGATCGTCGGCAACTCGCGTTCGCCGAGACCGAACTCCGTCGACGTACCAACGAACGGTTGATGGCTGCGGGAGTCACCTTCATCGACCCGGCCAACACCTACGTCGACACGACCGTCGCGGTCGGTCGTGACGTGACCATCTTCCCCGGCACGATGCTCCACGGTGCGACGGTCATCGGAGACCGTTGTGAGATCGGGCCGAACTGCCGCCTGTCCGACTGCGACCTCGGGGCCGACGCCCGGATCGAGTCGGTGACGGCGACCTCGAGTCGGATCGGTCCTCGTTCCGTCGTGGGTCCGTTCGTGGTGCTGGAGCCCGGCACGGTCATCCCGGAGAACGGTCGAGTCGGACCGTTCTACACTTCGGGCGTCGAGATGTGAACGGAGTACACATGGAGCTGATCACCAAGAAGCGACTGCACCTGGTGGCCGGTCGCCACAACCGTTCGCTCGCCGAAGAGGTCGCCGAGCGTCTGGGCGAGGAGCTCGGCTCGGTCAACATCGCGACGTTCGCCAACGGAGAGCTGCACTGCCGGTTCTCCGAATCGATACGAGGAGCCGACGTCTTCATCTTCCAGGGCCACTGCTCCGCAGAGTCCGGCTCGATCAACGACGCCATCATGGAGCAGTTGATCATGGTCGACGCCGCCCGGCGGGCGTCCGCCAAGCGGATCACGGTCGTTGCGCCGTTCTTCGGATACGGGCGCCAGGACCGCAAGTCGGAAGGTCGCGAACCCATCACGGCGAAGCTGATGGCGAACATGTTCGCCGCTGCGGGTGCCAAGCGGCTGGTGTCGGTGGACCTCCACTCCGGGCAGATCCAGGGCTTCTTCGAAGGGCCGGTCGACCATCTCACCGCCATGCCGGTGCTCGTCGCCTGGATGCGTGACCTGGGCGACGACCTGGTGGTCGTCTCACCCGACGCCGGGCGGGTGAAGGTGGCGGAGCGGTACGCCAATCAGCTGCACGCCGACATCGCCATCGTCCACAAGAGGCGGGTCAGGGGCGAGAAGAACACGGTCGAGGCCAAGGACGTCGTGGGCGATGTCCGCGGGCGCACCTGCGTGCTCATCGACGACATGATCGACACGGGCGGAACGCTGGTGGCGGCCGCGGAGCAGCTGGTGGAGCACGGCGCGTCCGTGGTGTACGCGGCGGCGACCCACGGAGTGTTCTCCGGTCCGGCCATCGACCGCATCAAGAACAGTGTCCTGGCCAAGGTGATGGTGACCAACACCCTGCCCCTGCCGCCCGAGAAGCAGATCGACAAGATCGAGGTCCTCTCCGCCGCCGGCATCATCGCGGACGCCATCGACGCGGTGTTCGAGGACACCTCGGTCTCGGAGATCTTCGGCGGCCAGAATCAGCACTGATCCGCGGCGTCGTCATCGATCGCAGGTGGCCCGGTCGGTGGGACACCAAGTAGTGTTGCGACTCGGCCTGCGCCGTCCCGCGGCGCGCCACTCCCGATTTCCTAGAAGAGGTCACAGATGAGCGAGGTCACCCTCAACGCGACGACCGGTCGCGCCCTGGGTTCGAGCGATGCCCGCCGGCTCCGCCACGACGGGTCGATTCCTGCGGTCGTCTACGGGATGGGCTCGGAGTCGACGATCGTGTCGGTCCGCTACAGCGACTTCCGGGCCGCGATGTCCACCGAGGCGGGCATCAACGCCCTGATCCGGCTCGAGGTCGACGGAGACTCCGACTTCACCCTGGTCAAGGACATCCAGCGCCACCCGGTTCGGCGCGACGTGATCCACATCGACTTCCTGCGCATCGACCCCGAGACGGAGATGGTTCTCGATGTGCCGATCGTGCTGGTGGGGGAGGCGAAGGAGGTCTCCGTGGCAGGCGGAATCACCGAGCAGGTGCTGATGACGCTCGCGGTCTCGGTCCGCCCGGACTCGATTCCCACCGACATCAAGGCGGACATCTCCGAGATGGAGCTCGACTCGACGTTGACCGTCGGTGACCTTCCGCTGCCGCGTGGCGTGACGACCGAGGTGGATCCCACCGATCCCGTCGTGTCGGCCTCGTTGACCCGGGCTTCTCTCGCAGCCGAGGACGAAGAGGGTGTCGAGGGCGAAGAGGGTGTCGAGGGCGAAGAGGGTGCCGAAGGTGAAGAGGGTGCCGAGGGCGATGACGGCGATGGTGGGGGCGACGAAGCCTGATCGTCTCGGCTTCAACGCCAGCCATGGCCGCTCGACCCCGACCCCGGCGGGAACGTCATGGCACCCCGTGGGACCTGCTCGTCGTCGGCGTGGGGAATCCCGGGCCGACGTACGCGGCGACCCTGCACAACGTGGGGGTCACCGTGATCGAACTCGTCGCGTCGCGTCACGATGAGTCCTTCCGGACCGCCAAGGAGCACGCCCTCGTGGCAGAGCTGCGGCTGGGTGGGAAACGCGTGGCGCTGGCGTTTCCCCAGACGTTCATGAACGAGTCCGGTCGCTCGGTGGGGCCGCTGGTCCGGCGGTACGGCATCGACGACCCCACCCATCTGGTCGTGGTCCACGACGAGCTCGACCTCGAACCCGGTCGGATGCGCATCAAGGTCGGGGGCGGCCTCGCCGGGCACAACGGCCTGAGGTCGATCAAGGATCATCTCGGTCACTCGGACTTCGCTCGGATCAGGATCGGGGTGGGCAAGCCGCCTGGCGGTTCCCACAAGGGGGCCGACCATGTGCTGTCCCCGCCCTCCCGCCGAACTCGGGACCTCATCGCCGATCGGGTGGAGGATGCCGCTGACGCCGTCGAGGTCATCGCGTCGGAGGGGCTCGACGCGGCCATGGCCCGATTCAACGCCACATGAGGGGGCCCCTGGGGCCGCTTCTCGAGAGCGTCGCGACCGAGGGTGCCCTGACCGACGCCCTCGGGCGCCGCGCCACGACCCTCGCGGTTCCCGAACCCGCCCGGGCCGCCATCATCGCTGCGCTGTGCACCGTGACGGACCGGGCACCGATCGTCGTCGCAGTGCCGACGACCGCCGACGCGGATCGCCTGACGTCGGACCTCGAGGCCTTCCTCGGGGAGGGCCGGGTGGAGGGGTTCCCGGAGTGGGAGACGCTCCCCTTCGAGAGGGTCAGCCCCTCGACGGAGACCATGGGCCGTCGCATGCGAACGATGTGGAGGCTCCGCCACGATGAGAACCCTCCCGCTGTCGTGGTCGCCTCGGCCCGCGCTCTGGTGCAGCGCCTCGGCCCTCACGTCGAGGACGTCACGCCGATCCGTATCGGTCCGGGCGACGCGGTCGAGCTCGACGCCCTCGTCCACCGACTCGTCGAAGTGGGCTATCGGCGCGAATACCAGGTCGAACACCGTGGCGAGTTCGCCGTGCGCGGTTCGATCGTCGACGTCCACCCTTCGACGTCGGACCGGCCCGTCCGCATCGACCTGTGGGGCGACGAGGTCGAGCGGCTCACCACGTTCTCGGTGGACGACCAGAGAAGCGACGACGACATCGACCATGTGGAGGTGTTCCCGAGCCGGGAGCTCCTGGCCACGCCCGAGGTCCGCGAGCGGGCGGAGGCCCTCATCGACACCGAGCCCTGGGGAGAGGAGACGTGGCGACGCCTCGCCGACGGTGAGTTGTTCGACGGCATGGAGTCCTGGCTTCCGTGGCTGGTCGACGAGTCCGGGGCGGGAACCGCCCACGTCCTGCTCGACCTCGTGGGCCCCGATGCCCAGGTGATCCTGGTCGAGCCGCGTCGCATGGCGGATCGCGCCGGCGACATCGTCGCGGAGGAGGTCGATCTGGCCCGCACCCTGAGCACGACATGGGGAGCCGACGCGGCGGACGACGTTCGAGCCGGGTGGCCGCGACTGCACCTCGACTTCGATCGGCTCCTCACCCACACCGACGCTCCGGTGTGGGCGATGACCGTTGCGCCGGAAGGACCCGACGTCTCGGTCGTCGCATCTGCGGCGTGGTATCCCGTGGTCGGCGACGGCCAGGCCCTCGTGGGCCAGTTGAGGGACCTCGCCGCCGCCGGCTATCGAATCGTGGTCGCGGCCGAGACAGAGGCATCCGCGTCGAGGGTCCACCGGCTCCTGCTGGACCATGGAATCGAGATGCCGATCGATCTCGACCCGGTCGGACCGCACGGCGCGGCAGGGCGGTCGCATCTGCGTCGCCTCCCTCCACCGGGGCGTGATCTTCACCGGCGCGAAGGTCGCGATCCTCGCCGAGGCCGACCTGACCGGCCGCCGTCGCACCCACCGGGCGGCGCGACGCAGCGCCCGGAGGACGGCGTCGTTCTTCGACGATCTGGTCGTCGGCGGCTACGTGGTGCACCACCACCACGGGGTCGCCCGTTTCGGGGGAATGGTCCGGCGGGCGATCGGAGGCGTGGAGCGCGACTACCTGCTGTTGGAGTACAGGGGGGACGACAAGCTCTACGTCCCCTCCGACCAGATCGACGCCATCCGGCACTACAGCGGAGGGGAGTCCCCGGCGCTGTCGCGCATGGGTGGCGCCGACTTCGCGAAGACCAAGGCGAAGGTGCGCTCGGAGGTCGAGACCATCGCTCAGGAGTTGGTGGTCCTCTATCAGAAGCGTCTCTCGACGATCGGCCGTTCCTTCACCGAGGACACGCCGTGGCAGCGCGAGTTGGAGGACGCGTTTCCCTTCGAGCTCACACCCGACCAGGCAACAGCGATCGTGGACGTCAAGGAGGACATGGAAGCCGAGCGACCGATGGACCGGTTGGTCTGCGGCGACGTCGGGTTCGGCAAGACCGAGGTTGCGGTCCGGGCTGCGTTCAAGGCGGTCCAGGACGGCTCACAGGTGGTGGTCCTGGTTCCGACGACCCTTCTGGCACAGCAGCACTACGCGACCTTCGCGGACCGGTTCGCCCCCTACCCGGTCCGGGTCGAGGTGCTCTCGAGATTCCTCACCTCCGCACAGGCGCGCAGGGTGATCGAGGGGTTGGCCTCGGGAGAGGTCGACGTCGTCATCGGCACCCACCGCCTCCTCAGCAGGGACGTGTCGTTCGCGCGTCTCGGGCTCCTCGTCGTCGATGAGGAACAACGGTTCGGCGTATCGCACAAGGAGGCGATGAAGCACCTCAAGGAGAACGTCGACGTGCTGACGCTGACCGCAACCCCGATTCCCCGGACGCTGGAGATGAGTCTGACGGGCATCCGCGATCTGTCGTTGCTCCAGACCCCTCCGGCCGACCGCCAGCCGATCCTCACCTACGTCGGTCCCTACGACGACCGAGCGGTGACCGAGGCAATGCGACGGGAGTTGTTGCGCGAGGGCCAGGTGTTCATCGTCCACAACCGGGTCGCCGACATCGAGGAACGCGCCGCCGACCTGCGCGATCTGGTACCGGAGGCCCGTATCGCAGTGGCACACGGGCAGATGGACGAAGCGACGCTCGAGCGGGTGGTGGTGGATTTCTGGGAGGGCCGCCACGACGTCCTCGTGTGCACCACGATCATCGAATCCGGTATCGACATGCCGACGGTCAACACGCTCGTCGTGGAGCGCGCCGATCTGCTGGGTCTCGGGCAGCTCCACCAGCTCCGTGGGCGCGTCGGTCGCGCCGGGATGCGGGCGTACGCATACCTCTTCCATCCTCCCGATCGCGAGCTGACCGAGGAGGCCTATGAGCGCCTGCGCACGATCGGCGAGTCCACCGAGCTGGGGTCGGGATTCCGCATCGCCATGAGGGACCTGGAGATCCGCGGTGCGGGCAGCCTTCTCGGAACCGGGCAGTCCGGTCACATCGCTGCGGTCGGCTACGAGCTGTACTGCCAGATGGTGAACGAGGCGATCGCCGAGCTCAACGGCGAACGGGTGCGCCCGCCGGCGGAGATCAAGATCGAGATACCCGTCGACGCCTCGTTGCCCACCGGCTATGTGGAGCGGGAGGACCTGCGCCTCGACGCCTACCGGCGCCTCGCCGAGGTCACCACGCTCTCCGATGTCGATGACATCGAGGCGGAATGGATCGACCGTTTCGGTCCCGTTCCCGACGAGGCAGCCCCGCTCCTGGGTATCGCCCGTCTCCGGGCCCGTTGCGTTGCGGCGTCGGTGACCGACATCACCGTCATCAGGAATCCCGCCTTCGGCGGGAAGCCGCTCGTCGCCCGCGTGTCCCCCCTCGAGTTGTCGACGTCCCGCCAGATGCGTATGGAGCGGCTCTTCAAGAAGTCGCTGTACAAGCCCGACGCCATGGAGGTCCACATCCCAGTGTCCGATGGGGTCGGTCTCATCGGCGAGGTGCTCGTCGCGCTCGAACAGCTCACCGGCGAGCCGGCGGAACCGGCATGAACCGACCGGTGATTTCGGGGCCGCCCCGATGACTTGTAGATTCGGCATCCTGTGAATCGCATCCTCTCGGGGCTCGCGCTGGCGGCGGTGGTGTCTGCCGGCTGCACCAGCCCGTTCACCGATGACAGCGCGGCCACCGTCGACGGGGTCGAGATCTCCGTCGACGAGGTCGCCGCTCTCGCCGCCGCACCGGAAGTGGTGAGCCAGGCACAGTCGGTCGAGGGTCTCATCGACGCGCCGGACGATCAGCTGGGCGGCGGGTCGGCCCGCGTGGCACTCGGGTTCCTCATCCAGACCGAACTGTTGGCCAGCGCGACGCGCCGAGCGGGCCTCGACGTACCGATCACCGACACGTCGGGGGGTTCCCAGGGTGAGTTGTCGGCCGAGGTCCTCGCGGTGCAGGACCGGTTCTCGGCCTACGGCCGAGCCCTGGCCTCCGTCCAGCCCGACACCGACGCGCTCGACGCGTTCCTCGTCGCTCAGAACGACTTCCTCGATGCCGGCGTCTGCATCGAGGGCGTCGGGGTGCCTCCCGACTCGGCCGACGAATTCGGCCGGACGCTCGCCGACGGGATCACCTTCGATGAGCTGGCGGCCGAGCTGGGTGACCAGTTGCGCTTCTTCGGGACCGAGAGCAGCCCGGCGTGTGTCGAGTTGAGCGAGCTCCCCGACAAGGACCTGGAGGCCCTGCTCGAACGGGGTGAGATCGGCACGATCGGCCGGGTCGAGCTCACCGCCGCGGACGGTTCGACCGAGGTCTTGTTCGTCCGTCCCGTGAGCCGTGGCGACGAACGCGTGGCCGAGGTCGAACGGGTGTGGGCAAGCACCGTGTTCGGGGATCAGAATTCCGCCATCCCCGCCTGGCTGGCGGCGATGACCGAACTGGTCGACGTCGATGTCGACTCCCGTTTCGGCGAGTTGGCCGTCGGTCAACAGGTCGAGGTCGTACCGCCGGTTCGTCCCTCTCTCGGTCAGACCGCCGACGATCTCCTCGGCGTCTGAGCGATGACGCCGACGGTTGTTGTCGTCGGCCTGGGTCCCGGTGACGTCGATCTCCTCACCGACGGCACCCGCCGCGCCATCGAGGACAACCCGCGCCGCTTCGGGCGCACCCGTCGACACCCCGCGGCGTCCGCTCTGGGATCGGCCACCTTCTTCGACGAGGTGTACGACACATCGGAGACGATCGACGACGTGTATCGCACGATCGTCCACCGCGTCGTGAGCGCGGCGACCGAGTCGGGCACGGTGCTCTACGCCGTTCCGGGATCACCGGTGGTCGCGGAACGCACCGTGGCGATGCTGACCCGCGATCGACGGATCCGAACCGAGATCGTCCCGGCACTCTCCTTCCTCGATCTCGCGTGGGTACGGCTGGGTATCGATCCCCACGATCGGGGAGTGACCGTGGTCGATGGTCATCGGTTCCCACAGGAGACCGCCGGGCGGCGGGGCCCCTTCATGGTGGGTCAGTGTGAGACGCGGCAGGTGCTGTCCGACATCAAGTTGGCCTATGACGACCCTCCGTCCGAACGCGCGGTGCTCCTGTGGCATCTCGGCCTGACCGACGAGCGCGTCGAGCCGGTGAGCTGGGACGACATCGATCGACATGTCGACCCGGATCACCTCACCTCCCTCTACGTCCCCCAGGGGGGCCCGGACCTCGGCTCGGCGATGCTGGCGCTGTCGCAGTTGGTCACCGATCTGCGGGCAGGGTGCCCCTGGGACCGCCGCCAGACCCACCGGAGCCTCCAGCGGTATCTCGTCGAGGAGACCCACGAGCTGCTCGAGGCGATCGACGGCCTCGACGGGACCGCGGCCGTCGACGCGACCGATGATCCCATCGATCACCTCGCCGAGGAGCTCGGCGACGTCCTGTTCCAGGTGGTGTTCCACGCCACGTTGGCCACCGAGGAGGGCTGGTTCACGCTGACCGATGTGGCCCAGGGCGTCCACGACAAGCTGTACCGGCGTCACCCACACGTCTTCGGCGACGCGGTCATCGAGAGCCTCGACGATCTGAGTCGATCGTGGGAGGCGACCAAGGCGACCGAGAAGGAGCGGGCGTCGGTCATGGACGGTATCCCGCGCCACCTGCCGACCCTGCTGCGCGCGGTGAAGGTCGGCAAGAAGGCGAGGGTCGTCGAGGCGGAGGGTGCGATCGGCGCGGTGGATGTCTCGGCTGCGCTCGCCGCCCTCGACCCCTCCGACGACGCCTCGGTGGGCTCGCTGCTGTTCGCTCTGGCGTCCGCAGCGGCGGACGCGGGTGTGGATCCGGAGTCCGCCTTGCGCCGCGCCGCGGACCGGATGGTGGCCGAAGTGCGAGGCGCCGGCCTCTGAGGTCAGCTCTCGGCCCGACGTCGGCGGGCCTCGCCCACCAGGTAGAGCTCGTCGTGAACCAGGGTCGACCCGGCGAGGGCGGTGATCTGCGTCAACGCGTCGTAGGGCGGGGCCACCTCGACGAGGTCGGCCCCGACGATGTCGAGGCCGCGCAGGCCCCACAACAGGTGGCGGGCCTGGGCGGTCGTCGGTCCACCGATGACGGGGGTCCCCGTCCCCGGAGCGTAGGCCGGATCGAGGAAATCGATGTCGAAGGTGAGATACGCCCGGTGATCGCCGACCGTCGACCGGATGGTCTCCACGGTGGCGTCGATGCCTCTCGACATGAGCTGGCGGGCATCGATGACGTTGAACCCGTGGGTCTCGTTGGGTGTGCGCATGCCCACCTGGACGGAGCGCTCGGGGACGATGAGCCCTTCTCGGGCGGCTCGGAGGAACATCGTGCCGTGGTTCAGCTCGTCACCCGCGTCCCACGTGTCGGAGTGGGCGTCGAAATGGATCAGCGACAGCGGTCCGAAGTGTCGAGCGTGCGCCTGTAGCAGTGGATACGCCACCAGGTGATCCCCTCCGATGGAGACCACGGACACGCCCGCGGCGATCAGCCGTCCGACGTGGTCGACCACGTTGGCGATCATCTCGGTGGTGTACCCAGGGGCGAATCCGATGTCGAAGTAGTCCACTACGCGGTGTCGGTCGAACACCGAGTAGTCCCAGGGCCAGAGGCCGTCGGGGAATTCTGCGGAGAGCGTGGACTGCTCCCTGACGCCGCGGGGACCGAGGCGGGCCCCGGGGCGGTTCGTCGTTCCGAGATCGAAGGGGATTCCTACGACCGCGATGTCGATCAGATCGGTGTCCCTCGTCACCGGCCGTCGACCGAAACTCAGCTGACCGGCCCAGGTCATGTCGAATGCCTGGGCGTCTCCGACGTCGCCGTCGGGTGCGGAATTCGGGAGTGTGTCGGCCATTGCGTCAGTCTGCCCTGCCCGGGCTGTTCGGGGAGCGTCGGCGCGGCTGGGTCGGCGGCGGAGACGGGAGCAGGCGCCTCGCACGATTTCGCGAGCCGTGGGTACCTGTGGTGCCATGTCGGGCGCAGTATCGTCGTCCGCACCCGTGGGAGCCTGCTCATGAGCATCATCGAATTCGTGTCCGGCCGAGAGATCATCGACTCGCGAGGGAATCCGACCGTCGAGGTCGAGGTGGTCCTCTCCACCGGAGCCGCAGGCCGCGCCGCAGTCCCTTCGGGAGCGTCGACGGGCCAGTTCGAGGCCGTGGAACTCCGCGACGGCGGCGACCGTTACCTCGGCAAGGGCGTCACGGGCGCCGTCTCGCATGTCAACGACGAGATCGCAGAGGCCATCGTGGGCCTCGACGCGTTGGACCAACGGCAGATCGACCGGGTCCTCCTGGATCTCGACGGAACCGACAACAAGGGTCGTCTCGGCGCCAACGCCATCCTCGGGGTGTCGTTGGCCATGGCACGGGCCGCCGCGGAGGAGGTCGGCCAGCCTCTGTTCCGGTATGTCGGAGGCGCCAATGCCCACGTGCTGCCGGTTCCCATGATGAACGTCCTCAACGGCGGTGAGCACGCGGACAACAACGTCGACATCCAGGAATTCATGATCATGCCCGTCGGCGCGGTCTCGTTCTCGGAGGCGCTCCGCTGGGGAGTCGAGACCTATCACGTGCTGAAGAACGTCCTCTCCGACCGCGGCCTGTCGACGTCCATCGGTGACGAGGGTGGCTTCGCGCCGAATCTCGGATCGAACGAGGAGGCGGTCGTTCTGTTGGTGGAGGCCATCGAGAAGGCGGGCTACGTGCCCGGAGAGCAGATCTCCATCGCGCTCGATGCCGCGTCGAGCGAGTTCTACCGTGACGGCCGTTACCACCTCGAGGGTGAAGGGCGGAGCCTCGACTCCTCGGACTTCGCGGGCTACCTCGGCGAGCTCTGTGATCGTCATCCGATCGTGAGCATCGAGGACGGGATGGACGAGGAGGATTGGGACGGGTGGGCGCAACTCACGACCGTGGTCGGGTCGAGGGTCCAGTTGGTCGGAGACGATCTCTTCGTCACCAACACCGAACGCCTGGCCCGCGGCATCGAGGCGGGAGTGGCCAATTCGATCCTCGTCAAGGTCAACCAGATCGGCACGCTCACCGAGACCCTCGAGGCGGTGGAGCTCGCCCACCGGTCCGGCTACACCGCGGTGATGTCCCATCGATCCGGCGAGACCGAGGACACCACGATCTCCGACCTCGCGGTGGCGACGAACTGTGGGCAGATCAAGACCGGTGCCCCTGCACGCTCCGACCGGGTGGCCAAGTACAACCAGCTGCTCCGGATCGAGTCCGAGCTGGGGGAGACTGCGGGATTCTGGGGCCGTGCGGCTCTGGCCGGCGGAGCAGGATCACCATGAAGCTTCGGGGCCGGGCCGTGCGGGCCGCTGTCGTGGCGTCGTTGCCGCGTCGCCTGCGCCGTCTCGAAGTCCTCGGGATGAATCGTCGGGTCCGTATGATCCGCGGAGCGCTCGTCGCGGCGCTGCTGCTGTTCGCCGCGGTGCTGGCGATGCCGGTGCGCGTGTGGCTGAGCCAACAGGGCGACATCGATCGGGCCACCGCACAGCTCGCCGAGCTCGAAGCCTCCAACCAGCGGCTCGAGGAGAGAGTGGAGGAGTTGTCGAGCCCCCGTGCCGTGGAGCGTCAGGCCCGCGAGGACTTCGGGTGGGCGTTCGAGGGGGAGGAGACCTACACCGTTCCTCCGGCTCCGCCTCCGCTCGTCGACCTCCCTGACGTGTGGCCCTTCGATCAGCTCTCCGACGTGTTGGCCGAGGCCGCCGCAAGCGCCTGAGTCGTCGCGCGCCACGCGGCCCCGTGTCGCGGCGGGTGCCCCCACCGGTAACATCGCCGCACGACGGAGAAAGAGGTGGTCATGGTCGAGGTTCCCAGCTACGACTCGTTGTTCATCGGCGGTGAGTGGGTGGCGCCGTCCGGTTCTGGCCGGATCGAGGTCATCAGCCCGCTCACGGGCAAGCCCATCGCGTCGGTGCCCGAGGGCACGACAGCGGACATGGATGCTGCGGTGCAGGCCGCCCGTGACGCCTTCGACAACGGCCCATGGCCCTCGACGCCGGCCGAAGAGAGAGCGGACGTCATGGCCCGCCTGCTCGACCTGCTCTACGCCCGGTCCAACGATCTCGCCGAGATCATCACGGCCGAGAACGGGTGCCCGATCCTCTTCTCCCACTTCGGTCAGGTCGGAGCCACCGCCATGGTGCTCGACTACTTCGTCGGCCTGACGCGCAGCTTCCCCTTCGAGGAGGTCCGACCGGGATTCATGGGCCCCGCGCTGGTCCGCCGTGAGCCCGTGGGAGTCGCCGCGGGAATCGTTCCGTGGAACGTCCCGCTGTTCATCGCCATGCTGAAGATGGCTCCGGCGCTGGCCTCGGGATCCTCGATCGTTCTCAAGCCGTCGCCCGAGACCCCCGTCGACGCTTTCGTCCTGGCGGAGATGGTCGCTGAGGCCGGGGTTCCCGACGGGGTCGTGAACGTGGTGCCTGCCGGTCGTGAGGTCGGACAGCACCTCGTCACCGCGCCGGGGGTCGACAAGGTCAGTTTCACCGGGTCGACCGCCGCCGGCCGCAAGATAGGTGCACTCTGCGGAGAGCTCCTCAGACGCTGCACCCTCGAGCTCGGGGGCAAGTCCGCCGCGATCATTCTCGACGACGCCGATCTCGACGAGGTGGTTCCGGGCCTGCTCCCCAACGCCATGATGAACAATGGCCAGGCGTGTGTCGCCCAGACCAGGATCCTGGCTCCCCGGTCGCGCTACGCCGAGGTCGTCGACGCACTCACCGAGGGAGTCGCAGCGCTCACGGTCGGCGATCCCTTCGAGATGGATACCGACGTGGGGCCCCTGGTGGCCGAACGCCAGCGGGAGCGGGTCGAGGGATACATCGCGCTGGGTCGCGACGAGGGGGCCCGAATCACCGTCGGTGGCGGCCGCCCCGATCGCGAGGGATGGTTCGTCGACCCGACCCTGTTCGTCGATGTCGACAACTCGATGCGTATCGCCCAGGAGGAGATCTTCGGGCCCGTGGTCGTCGTGATTCCCTTCGACGACGTCGACGACGCCGTGGCGATCGCCAACGACAGCGAGTACGGCCTGTCGGGATCGGTGTGGACCGCCGACGTCGCAGCCGGAGTCGACGTGGCCCGCGGGGTACGCACCGGTACCTACACCGTCAACGGCTTCGCCATGGAGTGGGGCGCGCCCTTCGGTGGTTTCAAGAACTCCGGCCTCGGACGTGAACTCGGACCGGAGGGGCTGAGCGCGTTTCTCGAGGACAAGACCATCAACCTCCCGAGCGGGTATGAACCCGAGCTCCGCTACTGAGATCCCCGATTCCGACGACATCGAGTGGGTGACCGCGGCACTCGGCCGGCGGCCGCGGAGCGCGTTCGCCGTGGCGGCGCGCGATGCCGCGGGGCGGGTCAGTGTCATCCGCAACCCGCCGTTCCTCGACGACGGCACTCCCATGCCCACCACCTGGTGGCTGGTCGATCCGGAGCTCACCCGGCGCATCGGAACGCTCGAAGCGGCGGGCGGCGTCGACCGGGCCGAGGCCGACATCGGGCTCGACGCCATCGCCGATGCCCATCGCCGCTACGCGGCGACAGCGCGACGTCGACGTCGGGAGCGGACGCACGGGGCCGCGCCCCTCTCACGGCGTCGGCGGCACCCGCATCGGCGTCAAATGCCTCCACGCCCATTACGCATGGCACCTGGCGGGCGGAGACGACCCGGTGGGAGCGTGGACCGAGGCGCGGCTGGCAGAGGGCGGGGAATCGTGACGACCGCGCTGTTCGCCGCGATCGACTGCGGCACGAACTCGACCCGACTGATGATCGGCGACGGCCGCCGGACCGTCGAGAGACTGATGACGATCACCCGCCTGGGGCGGGGTGTCGATGCGGGCGGCCGCCTTGCGCCGGAGGCGATCGCCGCCACCATCGACGTCCTCGGCCGCTACGCCGACGTGATCGGTCGCCACGACGTGGCAGGAGTGAGGATGACCGCCACATCCGCCGTCCGCGACGCCGTCCAACCGCACCGACTTCATCGGCCCCGCCGGGGAGATCATCGGCGTCGATCCCCAGGTCCTCACCGGCAGCGAGGAGGCCGAGCTGAGCTTCCTGGGCGCCGTGAGCGATCTCGAGGCGGGCCCCTCCACCCTCGTCGTGGACATCGGGGGCGGGTCGACGGAGGTCGCGCTGGGGCTCGATCGGCCTGCCGCGTCGACCTCCATCGATGTCGGATGCGTCCGCATCACCGAGCGTTATCTCGAGTCCGATCCGCCGGCGCCCGAGGAACTCGCCTCGGCGCTGTCGGTTCTCGATCTCTACTGGGACGACGTGGCTGCCGCGGTTCCCGGACTCGGGGAGGCGGACCGGGTCGTGGGCCTGGCCGGGACCGTTGCGACCGTCGCCGCGGTGGAGATGGGTCTCGCCACCTACGACCGGGACCGCCTTCACCACTTCGTGCTCACCAGGGCGGCGGTCGAGGATGTCTTCCGCACTCTCGCCACCGAGTCGCTGGCCGATCGGATCCACAATCCGGGGCTCGAGGAACAACGGGCCGACGTGATCGTCGGCGGGTGTCTCGTGCTCGTATCGCTCATGCGCCGGTTCGGATTCGACGCGATGACCGTGTCGGAGTGCGACATCCTCGACGGTCTCGTACTTTCCCAGCGTTCCGTTCGCCCCTGACCGGTAATCTCTCGCGACGTATGTGGGCGAAACGCTCGGCGAAGGCCGATGAGGACCGCGGTGGCGACACCACCCTGATCGGACGACGCGTGGTCCTGCGCCCGCTGCGAACGTCGGATTTCGAGGCATGGCGCGAGGTCCGACGTCGTTGCGAGACGTGGTTGGTCGTGTGGGAGCCCGAGAAGATCCCGGGGTCCCCCGATGCAGTCGAGGATCGCCAGGCGTTCGCGGCCCGATGCGGAGCACGCCAGCGCGAGATGCAGTTGGGGAGCGGCTTCTCCTTCGGCCTGTTCGTCGACGGCCACTTCGCGGGTGAGATCAACATCAACTCGATCCACCGCGGGGCGTTTCAGAGCGCGTACGTGGGCTACTGGATCGATGAGCGTCACGCGGGCCGGGGTCTCATGCCCGAGGCGGTTGTCCTCGTGTGCAGGTTCGCCTTCGAGAACCTCCGTCTCCACCGGCTCCAGATCTCGGTCATCCCCCGGAACGCCGCGAGCCGTCGGGTGGCGGAGAAGCTCTCCCTCCGCAGCGAGGGGATCGCGGAGCGTTATCTGGAGATCAACGGCGTCTGGGAGGACCACGTCCGCTACGCCATCACGTCCGAGGAGTGGGCCGTGCGTGGTGACGAGCTGGTCGACGCCTGGGTGTGAGGCCGTGAACTAGTCCGACGCGATCCGCCGCCGGAGCGAGGCGAGTCGCTCGGCGAAGGCCGGTTCGTTGATCGACCACACCTGGACGTCGAGCTCGGCGTCGACCGCGTCGGCGTGGCGATCGAGTCGGCTCGTGGTCGCCAGCGTCTGTTTGGTCCGGATCGACAGCTCCCGGGGGTGGGCGGCCGCGTGGGAGGCGAGCGACATGGCTGTGTCGACCAACTCGTCATCGGCGACGCACCGCCAGACGAGGCCGTGCTCCCTGGCCTCGTCGGCCGACAGCACCTCGGAGAAGAGAACCATCGCCGCGGCGGTCTGGGGGCCGACCGACCGGGACAGCATCCAGGTGTGGCCGCCGCCGGGATGGATGCCCAGATCGAGGAACCGGGTGTCGAATCGTGCCGATGCTGCGGCGAGACGGACGTCGCAGGCGAGAGCCAGGTTCATGCCGGCCCCGACGGCGGCGCCGTTGACCGCAGCGATGGTGGGGAGCGGGCAGTCGGCGATTCGCAGGAACCCCTCATAGATGGCCCGGAGACCGTCGTGCTGGCTGTCACCGAGTTCGGACAGGTCGGCTCCCGCACAGAACGCCGGCGGCTCGCCCGTGACCACGATGGCTCCCACGGACGGATCGGCCTCGGCGCGATCGACGATGTCGATCATCTCGCCACACAGTCCGAGACTCAGAGCGTTGCGACGGTCGGGGTCGTCGAGGGTGATCACCACGACGCCGTCGTGACGGGACTCGCGGACCAGGCTCATCGAAGAGCGCTCGGGGGGCTCGGGTACACTCGCTCGGTCATGCGGACACTCTATGTCTCGTTCTTCTGGCCCTGGCCCGGCCAGAGCGGATGGGGTCGCCGCCTCTCCAACAGCCTCGAGGCCATGCGATCGCTGGGGCCCGTCGACTTCGTCTGTCTCGACGCGTCCGATCGTCCGCGGGATCCGGCCCCGCACGGAATCCGGGTGCTCGACTCGCCCGAGGGTGACCCGCTTCCGTTCCGCAGGTGGGCGCCACGGTGGGTCATGGGGCATCTGCCGCGCCAGGTGGTGGCCCGCGACTTCGAGACGGGGGCCGCTCGGATCCCCGACCTCATCGATGGTCCCTACGACGCGGTGGTGGTTCCCTACATCCACGCCTGGCCGGCGATCGCTCCTCACCTGCCGCCGTCCTCGCCCGTTGTGCTCGATCTCGGCGACCTCGTCGACGACGCCCTGAGGAGCCGGCGGCGAGCCGGTTTCGACGCCCAGGGGGCGACGGGGGTGCGGCGTCTCGCGGAGTGGATCCGTTGGCACATCGTGACGCTCGCCGACCGGGTCGACGAGGGGCGGTTCGCTCGCCTCCAGAGCAGCGCCGCAGAGCGGTGCGCGCTGGTGTTCGTCTGCAGCGAACTCGACATCGAGCGATCGGGCCTGCCCAACGCCGTGGAGATCCCCAACGGTTGTGAGTTGCCGGAGAAACCGCGCGCCGCCACCGGGGTGGTCGACCCGGAAGCGCCGGTGTACGTCTTCGTGGGACTGTACTCCTACGGGCCGAACGTCGACGCGGTGAGGTGGTTCGTCGACAAGGTGTTCCCACTCGTCCGACAGCGGATCCCACGGGCCCGGTTCAGGGTCGTCGGGGGCCCGGCGGACACGTTCTCCGATCTCGAGTCGGTTCCGGGTGTGGAGATCGTCGGGTGGGTCCCCGAGGTGGGCCCCGAGCTCACCGCCTCCGATGTCGTCGTGGTGCCCATCCGCTACGGATCCGGAACCAGGCTGAAGGTCGTCGAGGCAATGGCTCACCGCGTTCCGATGCTTTCGACGTCGCTCGGATGTGAGGGCATCGATGTCGTCGACGAGGAGCACATCCTCATCGCGGACACCGCAGCCGACTTCGCCGAGGCGGCGGTGGCCCTCGCCTCTGACGAGGACCTTCGTTCACGGCTCGTGGGAGCCGCCGAGGATCTGTACCTGGACCGCTACGTGTGGTCCTCGATCCGCGAGACCATCGCGGCGCGGATCCGTGAGGTGTCAGGGGTCCCGAACGACGGCGGGTGAGTGGCGGAAGAACTGCTCGACGTCGCGTTCATAGCGGTACATCGGCGCGTGGCCACCCACCGATCGTTGAAGTCGCTTGGTCTCCACGAACTGCTGCACGGCCTCGGCCGAGCTGTAGCGATAGTCGAATCCGGTCTCCTTGAGTTTGCGATTGTCGACCCCTCGTCCGTATCGCAACAGGTTGAGATACTCCTCCGGCAGGTCGATCGCCAGGCGACGGAGTGGTGCGAGGAGATCTCCGTTGATGAAGGGCGGCAGAGGGATGGTCCGCTTGCCGCAGATGGAGGCGACCTCGGTCCACGGCAGCAGGCCGTCTCCGGCGACGTTGTAGACGCCGGCCAGGTCGTTGCGCAGCGCGAACAGAATGGCCTCGATCACGTCATCCTCGTGGACGAACTGGATCCGCGGATCGAAGCCGAACATCGATGGAACGATGGGCAACTCGAGCGCGCGGGTGAGCGGGGTGGAGATGTCATCGCCGATGACGTTCGCGAACCGGAGCAGGGACACCGTCACGTGGGGGTTGTCCTCGGCGAAGTCGCCCACGTAGCCCTCGACCTGGGCCAGGGATCGTTCGACGGGGCGCCGCAGCGGCCTCGACGGCTCTGTCGATTCCGAGAAGAACGTGGGGTCCTCGGGGCTGCACCCGTAGACCGACGTCGAGGATTTCACCACCACATCGCGGACCGTGGAGTCCGGAGCGGATGCCGCGGCGAACAGGTTCATCGTGCCGATGACGTTGATCTCGTGCATCGCTCGACCCGACATCAGGGTCGGATCCACCACCAGGAAGGTGTGGACGATCGTGTCGACCTTGGTGGCGGCAACGATCTTGGACAGGATCGAGTAGTTGGCATCGACCCTGACGTACTCGGTGCGTTCCAGCTCCACCTTCGGCTCGTGGATGTCGAGGCCCACGATGATCTCGACGCCGGGGTCGGCTTCGAGGGCCTGGGCGACGCGTCCGCCCCAGAACGTCCCCAACCCGGTCACGAGGACGCGCCGACTCTCACGCGGTGGCGCCGCAGCTCGCCTGCCGGTCACCCGAACCACACCGAGTTGCGCGCCTTGAGCATGTCGAACAGGGCGCTCTGGATGCTGTCGCGGATCTTCTCGGATTCGTCCATCACCCGGCTGCGGGAGTAGCGCTCCCGATCGGGAGGAACGTCGAAACGGACCGGGTCCAGCACCCGCATCCCGAACTTGGCGGGGAAGTACACGAAGGATCCGAGCAGAGGACCCAGGGCCAACATGTTGGCGGTGATGGGGATGTACGGCGCCCCGAGGGCTTTGGCGACCGACGGCAGCCGACCCACGATCGGCATCGCCTCCTCGGCCCCCACGACGGCGATCGGGATGATGGGGACACCGGCCCGCATGGCGATCTCGACGAACCCTCCCCGGCCGAACCGGCGAAGGCGGTAGCGCTCGTTCATCGTCTTGGACGGTCCCTTCGACCCCTCGGGAAAGACCAGTACGAGTTGGTTCTGCTCCCTCATGAGCCGATAGGCGTTGTCGGGATGAGCCGGCAGACCACCCAGCCGTGACCACATGGTGCCCACTACCGGAATCTTGCGGAAGTAGTAGTCGGCCATCCCGTAGACCGGTCGATCGAGTTCGGTCTCGATCCCGTGCATGATCGCGGTGGCGTCGGGGGGGATGGCGCCGGCGTGGTTGGCGACCAACAGGGCCCCGCCGGTCGTGGGGATCTTCTCGAGCCCCTCCCACTCCACGCGGAACCACTTGTCGTAGATGGGGGCGTAGACCGACCGGGCGATCGAGCGCATGTGTTCCGACCTGCCCCACTCGTCGACGTCACCCTTTCTCACCGAGACCGAAGGGGAGTCATCGTCGCCGGACGGCACGTGCACGAGTTCTTTCGAGCCCCCGGTCGCAGAGCGCACGGGTGCCGGGGACGCGGGGGCCTTTCGGGACGGCTTGCGTCGGGCCGGGGCCTTTCCCGCGCCCGCCTTCGGTGTCGACGACGCGGCGGCGGGGGTCTTGTGGGGCTGAGCGGTTTTGTCTGCCGTCGGCCGCTTCGACGAGCTGCTCACGCCGGAAGCTTATCGGCCTGTCACGTCGTCGGGGTCGGGCTGGGGACGGCTGGGTAGTCTCCCGCAGTGGCCGTTCCCGACGAAGAGCCGGTCGCCGCCGTCCGAACCGGCGCGCTGGCCGCGTTCGGTCACCGCGATTTCCGCATCTTCTGGTTCGCCGCGTTGGCGTCCAACACCGGGGGCTGGATGCAGAACGCGACGATCCCCTACGTCGCTTTCCAGCTCACGGGCCGGGACGCGGGCGTCGGGATCACCGGTTTCTGGCAGTACCTCCCCATCATGTTGATGGGCGCGGTCGGCGGCTCGTTCGCGGATCGATTCGATCGGCGACGGCTGCTCGGCGTGACCCAGGTCGTCCAGGCGGCCTTCGCCGTCGCGCTGTGGGTGATGATGGTGACGGATTCGGCCACCCTTCCACTCCTGACCGTCCTCGCGTTCGGGTCGGGGCTCGCCGGGGGACTCAACATCCCGGTGTGGCAGAGCTACGTGGTGTCCCTGATACCCAAGCGCGACCTGATGAACGCGGTGACCCTGAACTCGACCCAGTTCAACGGAGCCCGCGCCCTGGGGACGTTTCTCGCCGGTGTCGTCATTGCCGGCATCGGGCCGTCCGCCGCGTTCGGCCTCAACGCGGTGTCGTTCGGATGCGTCCTCGTCGCTCTGGGCTTCATTCGGACCCGAGCGGTTCGGCCTCCGCAGAACGGACGACGGTCGGTCGCATCCGACCTTCTCGCCGGGATCCGCTACGTGTGGTCCGTGCCGGGCATCGTCGCCTCGTGCGCGGCCATCGCCGCCATCGCGGGCATCGCCAGTCCACTGTTCAGCTTCCTGACCGCGAGCTACGGCCAGGAGTTGTTCGCCCTGTCGGGCTGGCGCCTCGGGGTGCTCTGGTCGGCGGGAGGGCTCGGTTCGTTGTTGCTGGCGCCGCTGGTGCTCACCATGGGAGCCCGGGTGCCACGGCGCGCCATGCTGATCGTGGCGATGCTCGGGTATGCCGCGGGAACGATCGTCGTCGGCGCAGCACCCACCTGGGGCATCGCCGTGGTCGGGCTGGTGATCTACGGCGGCGCGTACCTCGCCATCGCGTCGACCCTCAACACCACCATCCAGCTGCTGGCCCGCGAGGACATGCGAGGGAAGTCCATCGCCATCTACGTGATGTGTCTCACCGGGGCCCTGCCCATCGGGCTCCTCGTCTGGGGGTTCGCGGCCGACCGATTCGGTATCCGAGTCGTCACGGTGGGCTCGGGTCTGCTCCTGATCGTGGTGACGGTGGTGATGAACGTCACCGGCCGTTTCGACGCCATGGTCGCGGCGGATCATCTGCGCGACGGGACCGACGCCGACGATTCCGCCGCTCAGCCCTCGTCGTCCTCATAGGCTGCCGCGGCATCGCACCCGTCGTGGAGCGGGCACCACCGACACGACGGCCCGGCACGGTACACCGCGTCCTGCGGGGTGCTGTCCAGCTCCGCCAGCCGCGTGGCGGCGTCGACGGTACGTCGCACGGCGGTGCCGAGGACGTCCTCGGTGACGTCCTCGGTCGCGAGCCGCGCCGCGGCCAGGTAGTAATTGGCGATCAACCGCGGTGGAGTCCCGATCCGCAGGGTGTCGATCAGGGCGTAGAAGCGCACGTCGGCCCAGTGCGCGGCGGTGGGCCCTCCGGTCTTGAAGTCGACGATCACCTTGCCGGCCCTGTTGCCCGATGCCGCTCCGAGGGACAGGTCGATCCGCCCGCGCAGGACGACCCGCCCACCGAACAGTTCCGCGCTCATCGGAACCTCCGTCGCCGGTTTCCAGCGCCGGTCGAGGGGCGGCCAGCATTCCTCGAAGGTCACCAGCGAGGCGTTGGCGAGGGCGCGGACCTCGTCGACCTCGGCCTCGGGCGCGCTCGCCAGCCAGTCACCGAGTCCCGAGTCGCCGGCGGCGAGGGACGCCATCGCCTGGTCGACCAGATCGAGTGGGGCGCGTCGGCCCGGCCGGGTGATCGACAGTTCGACGGCCTTGTGAGCCACCGACCCCCGAGCCATCGGCGCCGTCCACGAGAAGGCGGCATCGTCCTCGGCGAGGAATCGGACCTCGCAGCCGAGAACGCTCTCGATGCGGTGTTTGCTGAGTGACCAGCGGTCGACGGTGAGGTCCTGGACGACATGGGCCAGGCCCGATTCGATGTCGTGTCTCAGCCCGTCAGCGAGTCCGCTGTCGAAGACGGGCCGGTCGGCGGGTGGGCACGCCAGTCGGTCGAACACCTCGCGTTGAGCGGGGTTCAGATCCGGTTCCGCGTCGCTCACGCCCCGAGGCTACGGCGCCGGCCGACCGGCGTGTCGATCTGGTGGGCCGCCGACCGGCGGCGGTACCGTTCGGCGATACCGTTCCCGCCCGTACCCCCGACATCAGTGACGAGGACATCATGACCAGCCACGAACGCCCCTTCGGACGCCATCTCGAGGACTTCGAGGTCGGCGACGTCTACAAGCACTGGCCCGGGAAGACCATCACCGAGGCCGACGATCATCTCTTCTGCATGATCACGATGAACCATCACCCCCTGCACACGAACACGTGGTTCGCGGAGAACGAGACGGTGCACGGTCGCAACGTCGTCGTCGGCAACCTGGTGTACTCGCTGGTGCTGGGCATGAGCGTTCCCGACGTGTCGGGTGCGGCCATAGCCAATCTCGAGATCGAGACCCTTCAGCACAAGAACCCGACCTTCCACGGTGACACGATCTACGCCGAGACCCGGGTGCTGGACAAGCGCGAATCGTCGAAGGGCGATCGCGGAATCGTCGGGGTCGAGACCAAGGGCTTCAACCAGGACGGCGTCGAGGTCTGCTATTTCCGCCGCAAGGTCATGGTCTGGAAGGCGGCCGCGGCACCTCGGCGCAAGCGTCCCTACGACGGCCAGGACATCTGGTCGGACGACTGAGCCATGGCCCGGGCGGTCCTCACCGGCGAGCAGCGAGATCTGGTCGAGTGGGGGCGCTCGGTACGCAGAGACCTCCCCTGGCGGTCGACACGCGACGCGTGGTGGGTGTTGGTCAGCGAGGTGATGGCCCAACAGACGCCCGTGGGTCGGGTCGTACCGTTCTGGGAGCGGTTCGTCGCTCAATGGCCGACCCCCGCGTCGTTGGCTGTGGCGGATCTCCCCGATGTCCTCGCGGCGTGGAAGGGACTGGGGTATCCGCGCCGGGCACGCCGGCTGCGTCAGTCGGCTCGGATGATCGTCGATGTCCACGGTGGGCGGGTTCCCGAGGATCTCGACGACCTCGTGGCTCTTCCCGGTGTCGGCGCCTATACCGCCCGTGCCGTCCAGGCGTTCGCGTTCGAGATCGACGTCGGTCCGGTTGACACCAACATCGCCCGGGTTCTCGCCCGGCGGGGAGGTCGTCGTCTGACTCCTCGGGAAGCCCAGCATGCCGCCGACGATTTCGTACCCCCCGGCTGGTCGTGGGACCACAACCAGGCGCTCATGGACCTCGGCGCACTGGTCTGCCGGCCCGACCCCCGGTGCACCGAGTGCCCGATCCGTGGCGACTGCGCCATGGGCCGCGGCGAGATGGAGCTCGACCCCGCGGTCGGATCGGCCGGCGTATCGAGACCTCAGGCCCGCTTCGAGGGGAGCGACCGCCAGGCGCGTGGCGTCCTTCTCGATGCGCTCGGCGTGTCGCCGGTGTCCCGCGTCGAGGTGGCTGCTCTCGTCGGGCGCGACGACCACGTCGCCCAGTCGATCGTCGACGGCCTCATCGAGGATCTGTTGGTGGTCGAGGCGGAGTCCACCCTGACCCTTGCTCCGTGACATCGACGTGAGGGGCACGGTCCCCCGGTCCGTGACGGCGGCGGACCGGCCGAGAGTGCGCCGACAGCGGTCCCAGACGTTGACGTGGCAGTCGACCCCGAGGTTGACCTACCCGGCGCCTTCGTCGACGACGGAGCCCCCTGCATCCGACGTCACCGCTGCCACGATCGCGTCGAAGGCACCGTCGGCCAGTTCCCGGATCTCGTCGTCGGTTCGGTCCTGGATCGGGTGGGGGACGTGGATCGCTGGGAGATCAACACCCAACGAACGCATCTGTGCGACACCCGCGTCGATGAACTCCGATGATGCGATGAAGACGCCGGCGACGCCCCGTCGTTCGAGATCGGCGATGTCGTGCACACTGCACGACGTGCAGCTCCCTCAATCGGCGAGCGCCTCGATGACCACCTCACACTGCTCGGCGATCTCCTGACGGAGGTCTGTCGGCGCGGGCTTGGTGAACGTGGGCTTGGTGAAGCGAACGACTCGAACTCCCCGAGCGACGAGTCGTTCCTCGACTCGGCCGAGGAAGACATCACCCCTCTGCTTCGAGATGTCCAGGAGGCCGACGGTGACGTCCGAGAGGTCGTCGGGGCGGGCTACGCGCGGCGACCCCGAGGGGCTCCCGTTCGCCGGTGGGATCAAGAACCGTGATCATGTGTGCGTCCTTTCCGGCATGCGGTCACGTGCCGATGGGGTGGCTGACCGGTGACGAGCCCATGTCGCCGGCGGCCCAGCCGCCGATCACCGCGCTGAACATGCCGGCGCTGCCGCCGGCATGGAAGATGAGCAGCCCACCGTCGCGGAACTTGGGCAGTGTCATACCGGCGAATGCGTCGGGCAGCCCCTCGTCGATTCCGCCCGATCCGCGGACGAAGTCGTCGGAGTCCATGGACAGCAGGGCACCGAGCTCGTCGCGGAATCGTTGCTTGGTCCAGCCCGCGTCGACGAACACGCGGAGGTGCTCGGGGCTCACGACCAGTGCGGCGTCGAAGGCGAAAGGCAACTTGGGCGAGGCCACGTTGCGCAGCATGGCGGCGAAGTGGCGGGTCAGGGAGTCGGGATGTCGCGAGATCTGATCGATCATCCCGTGGACGCCTTCTGCCGCGAACAGGGTCACGGCGGAGCTGTCCGAACCGATGCCGTTCTCCTCGGCCTGGGTGGGCCAGCCCCACTCGGGTGGTCGCTCGGCCTCGGCGAAGCAGAAGCTGTACTTGCCGGGATTGCCCAGCGTGGCCCGGTCCACCTCTCCGGGGCGTCCGCCTCCGACGTTCCGGACGACGAGCTGGAGCGCCCGACCGATGGTGGCGTTCGCCCGGTTCCCCTGGCCGAGGGCGTTGATGCCCGAGTTCATTCCGATGCGGCGGGCGACGGGCCCCGACACCGCCACGAGCGGCCCCGAGAACCACGTCGTGGCCAACAACCCGTGCATGTTGAACTCGTCGGTGCAGGCGGCCTCGACCGCGGCGATCACCGTCGGGAGGTACTCGGGTCGGCAGCCTGCGAGCACCGCGTTGACGGCGACCTTCTCGACGCTGCCGGCGGAGAGGTCGGGCGGGACGACCGCCACGAGGTCGTCGAGGTCGCGGGTGGTCCCCGCCAGCATGGCCAGGACCCGGGCCGGCGTGGGGGGAGTGACCGGAAGGCCGTCGGTCCATCCTCGGTCGAACAGGGCCTCCATCGCATCGGTGGACTCCACGTCGACCCGTCGGGACGTGAGGCGGTGGGATTCGAATCGGGCCCGCAGCTCGCCGATGCGATCGGGGTCGACCGACAGGGACCCGCAACCCGGCCGGTAGTCGACGATGTCGGCTCCCAGGTCCGCCACGCCGCTCAGTTGCCGCCACTCCGCCGCGTTCCAGCCCACGCATCGGCCGACCTCGGCATCGTCGTCGAAACGCAACAGCGTGGGCACTGCGTCGATGCCATGGCGGTAGCTGAACTCGAGGTCGGTGTCGTCGATCGGGGTGACCGATGCCGGAAAGGCGAGATCGTCCTGGGTCAGGACGTCGAGGGAGACCCGCTGGGACAGCTCTCCGAGCACGTCGTCGACCAGAACGCAGGTGGGGCAGTCGGCCTTGACCACGGCGACGAAGCGTTCATTCACGATGCGATGAACTCACAGATCATGTTGCCGACGAGTTCGGGGCGCTCGAGGTGGAGGAAGTGGCCGGCACCCGGAACGATCTCCACCCGCGAACCGGCAACCGTGAGGACGTCGGAGGTGCCTGCGGCCCCCGAGGCCAGCATGCAGCCGTCGTCGGCGCCGTGGAGGTAGAGAAGCGGTTGGGGGGGAACGAGGAGCGTCGCGCCCTGCGCATCGGCGAATGCGGGCCGTTGGTTCTCCGCCAGCAGGGTGTGTCGGTAGTACGACAAGGCGGCCTCGACATTGGCGGGGGCGGCCATGGCCCGGCGGAATTGGTCGAGGTCCGACGAGGGGTCGTAGCCGGGAGACCAGTCGGCCCACAGGCGCCCGATGTAGTCGAAGCCGTCTGCCGGGACGACCATGTCGGAGAGGGGGTTGAGCTGGAAGAACATGTACCAACTGGCGCGGAGCTGGTCGTAGTCGAAGAAGCCGGACGCGGCCACGGGGCCGGGCGGGACGCTCATCGCCACCGCGGCGCTCCACCGGTCGGGTTCGAGCACCGAGGCCGCGTACGTCGCCAGCGCTCCCCAATCGTGGCCGATGATCACCGCGTCGGCCCCGCCTCCGAGAGCCTCGTGGAGCGCGTTGGCATCGAGCCCGAGGACTCCGCTCTGGTACGCGCCGTCGTCGGGGATCGACGTCGGCGAGTAGCCCCGCATGAACGGCGCCACGGCGCGAAATCCCGCATCGGCCAGCCGGGGAAGCAGATGGCGGAACGAGTGGGCGGTGTCGGGGAATCCGTGGAGGCAGAGGGCGAGCGGCCCCTGCCCCATTTCCAGACAGGCGAAGGCCACGCCGTTCGCCGTCACGTCGGTTCTCGCGGGTCCGGGCATCGCTGCGATCCTAGGGGCACGCGGCGACGGTCGCCGAGAGGCCTCTGCAGTGGTCAACGGTCACACGTCCGGCGATGAGCGGTCCGCTCGTTCTACAGTTCATCAACCGACGCGCGGTGGCGCCTCACTGACCGTCGACACCTACGAGCGCAAGGGGGGCTCCACTGGATCTCAGCTTCTACGGGGTTCGTGGGTCCACGCCCTGTGCTGCACCCGAGAACGTCCGCTACGGCGGAAACACCGCGTGCGTGGTGTTGACCTGCGCGGACACCGTTCCCCTCATTCTCGATCTGGGCACCGGGCTCCGGAACTTCGGAGCGAAGTGGGGATGGCACCCCTTCGAGGGGGCGGCGCTCGTGAGCCATCTCCACTGGGATCACGTTCAGGGGCTGCCGTTCTTCCGCCCGATGCATCGCGACGATTCGGTGATGCACGTCTACGGTCCGACGATCGACGGTCTCACGCTCGACGCTGCGGTTCACGAGTTCATGCGGCCCCCGTACTTCCCGGTGGGGATTCGCGACCTGGAAGGGTTGTTCGTCTTCCACGACGCCGGTCCAGGGACCTTCGAGATCGGTGGGACGACGATCACCGCCGCGCAGGTCCCGCACTGTGGGCCGACCCTTGGCTACCGGATCGAGGCGGAGGGGTTCGCGGTGGCGTACGTGAGCGATCACCAACAGCCGGTGGGCGCGCCCACGACGGTCGATCCGGCGGTCATCGAGTTGTGTCGGGCCGCGGACGTCCTGATCCACGACGGCCAGTACACCGATGCCGAATTCCTGGTTCGGCCCGACTGGGGCCACTGCACCGTCGAGTACGCGGTCGAGGTGGCGGCCCAGGCGGGTGTCGATCAACTCGTCCTGTTCCACCACGACCCGGGTCACGACGACGACCGGCTCGACGAGTTGACCGAGAACGCCGCGAAGGCGGGCGTCGGTCGGGTGGGATCGGTCATCTCCGCTCACGAGGGGCTCGTGCTCCACCTCTGAGCAAACACCCGCAACGACGAAAGGCAGGATCGGGTCATGGGACGTTGGAGCCGTGATGAACTCGAAGAGGCGTTCGCCCACTATCAGGCTGCTGCACTCAAGGGCGGCACCGAGGGCGACTGGACCGAATGGGCCGAGTGCTTCACCGTCGACTGCACCTACAAGGAGCATCTCTACGGAACCATCGGTGGGCGCGACGCCCTGCTGGCATGGATCACCCGGGTGTGCGTCGAGGAGTACCCCGGCAACCAGATGCCGCACTTTCCCATCGAGTGGTACATCATCGATGAGGAGCGGGGCTGGATCGTGTGCCAGGTGTGGAATCGGATGGCGGACCCCGGTGACGGGTCCATCCACCAGCAGTACAACTTCACGCTGTTGAAGTACGCCGGCGACGGCCGGTTCTCCTACGAGGAGGACATCTACAATCCTGCGTCGTTCGCCGAGATGCTCGGCGAGTGGGAGGCGAGGCGCGACGAACTCGCGTCCCGCCGCGACGACCGGTAGCCTTCGGCCTCACTGTCGCAACGGTCGACCGAAGGGGAATCATGACCGACGAATCCGTGCCCATCGACTCCGCCGAGTTCCGGCGGGTACTCGGTCACTTCCCCACGGGAGTGACCGTTGTCGCAACGACCCACGGCGACACGGCGACGGGCCTCGCAGTGGGCTCGTTCTTCTCCATCTCGCTGGACCCGCCCCTCGTCGGATTCTGCGTGGGGAAGGCGTCCACGAGCTGGAAGGTCATCCGCGACGCCGGACACTTCGTTGTCAACGTCCTGTCCGACGCCCAGGTGCCGATCTCCAATCAGTTCGCCGGCAAGTCGGAGGACAAGTTCGAGGGAGTGGACTGGAGCCCCGCGGTGTCGACGGGTGGTCCGCGCCTCGACGGGTGTGTCGCCCACATCGACTGCACGCTCGATCGCGTCGTCGATGCCGGCGACCACGACCTCGTCATCGGCGCGGTTCAAGCCATGGACATCCACCGTGGCGACGACGGCCCGCTCGTCTTCTTCAAGGGTGGCTACCACTCCATTCAGGCGATGTCCTGATGCCCGTGTACGCCTTGGGTGATCAGGTGCCCGAGATCCACCCCGATGCGTACGTCCACCCCGATGCCGTGGTCATCGGGTCGGTCACGATCGGAGCCGGATCCACGATCTGGCCCACGACGGTTCTGCGGGCCGACGACGGCGAGATCGTGGTCGGCGAGAGGTCGTCGATTCAGGACGGCACGATCGTGCACACCACCCACTTCCACCCCACGACCATCGGCAATGAGTGCACGATCGGTCACAACGCCCACCTCGAGGGGTGCACGATTCGCGACAAGGCTCTCATCGGTTCGGGGGCCGTGGTTCTTCACGAGGTGGTGGTGGGGGAGGAAGCGGTCGTCGGCGCCAACGCCATGGTTCCGAACCGCAAGATCATCCCGCCGCGGGCCCGTGCCCTCGGGGTGCCGGTCACGATCACCGAGAACGCAGTCGAGCCGGGGTGGTTCGATTCAGGCTGGGCGAGCTACGTCGAACGTGGTGCCCGGTACGCCCGGCTGCTCCGTCGAATCGACTGACACCGGTGATCGTCGATTGCGCCCTGTACCGGGGTGGTCGCAGGGATCCTTCGGTCAGTGCGGTCGCGGACGCGGCCCGTCATTGCGAGCGGGGCGCCTCCTTCGCCTGGGTCGGCCTGGCCGATCCGACCGGCGCCGAGCTGGCGGAGGTGAGCGAGGCCTTCGGCATCCACGAGCTGTCCGTCGTCGATGCCCTCTCACGCACCGAGCGGCCGAAGCTCGAACACTTCGGAACGTATCTGTCGGTGGTGCTCCGGACGGCGCGGTACGACGACGCCGAGGAGTCGGTCGACTTCGGCCAGGTCACCCTGTTCTTCGGCGCCACGTTCATCGTGGTGGTGCGCAGGGGGGAGGCCACCCGTCTCGGTGGCCTCCGCGCCGAGCTGGAACGCAATCCCGATCAGCTGTCGCTGGGAACGTCGGCGGTGCTCGTGGCGATCATGCACGAGGTCGTCCTGAGCTACGGCCCGGTGATCGCCGGCCTCGAGAACGACATCGACGAGGTGGAGGACCAGGTCTTCGACCCCGAGTCCGCTCAGCCGACCGAGCGCCTCTACTACCTGCTGCGAGAGACGCTGGGGGTCCACCGGGCCTTGATGCCGATGAAGGACGTCCTGGGTCGTCTGACCGAGGAGCATCTCGACAGCTGGCCTGAGTTGGGTCCCTATGTCAGGGATCTCCAGGACGCGTTGGCCGACACCAACGATCGGGTGACGTCGGGTCGAGACCTGCTCACGGGTGCGTTGGACGCGAACCTCGCCCAGGTCTCGGTCCGCCAGAACAACGACATGCGGATGATCTCAGCATGGGTGGCGATTCTCGCGGTCCCGACGATGCTCGCCGGGATCTACGGCATGAACTTCGACACCATGTGGGAGCTGAGGCAGAACTGGGGCTACCCCGCGGTCATCGGATTGATGGTGGTCGTCTGTCTCCTCCTCTTCCGGCGGTTTCGCCGCGCGGGGTGGCTCTGACGCCGTTTCGGTGCGTCGGGTGCGGCACGGGTTCGGAGTTGTTACTATCTCCATAGGAGTAATTCCCCTCGACTCCCCTCTCGGAGGACGCCCGATGACCACCGTTGATATCGACCTCAGCAAATATCAGCTCGGTTGGAACGACGACGTCGACTACGTCTTCAAGCCCCAACGCGGACTCTCCGAGGAGATCGTCCGTGACATGTCGAGGATGAAGGGCGAACCGGAGTGGATGCTGAACCTGCGGCTCCGCTCTCTCAAGGCGTTCGGCAAGCGACCGCTTCCCTCGTGGGGCGGCGACATGTCGGAGATCTTCTTCGATCAGATCTACTACTACATCAAGCCGACCGAATCGCAGGTCGACAGCTGGGACGATCTCCCCGATGCCATCAAGAACACCTACGAGAAGCTGGGCATCCCCGAGGCCGAACGCAAGTACCTCGCGGGGGTGACGGCTCAGTTCGAGTCGGAGGTCGTGTTCCACCGAAATCGGGAGGATCTCGCCCAGCTGGGAGTCGTGTTCTGCGACATGGACACCGCCCTGAGGGACTACCCCGAACTGGTCAAGGAGTACTTCGGCAAGATCATCCCGCTGAACGACAACAAGTTCTCCGCGTTGAACACCTCGGTGTGGTCGGGTGGCTCGTTCATCTACGTGCCTCCCGGGGTCGAGGTTCCGATGCCCCTGCAGGCCTACTTCCGGATCAACCAGGAGAACATGGGCCAGTTCGAGCGCACGTTGATCATCGCGGACGAGGGTTCCAGCGTGCACTACATCGAAGGATGCACGCGCGCCGGTCTACACGTCGGACTCGCTCCACTCCGCCGTGGTCGAGATCGTGGTGAAGCCGTCGGCGCGGGTGACGTACACCACGATTCAGAACTGGTCGAACAACGTCTTCAACCTCGTGACGAAGCGAGCGAGGGTGGAGGCGGAGGGCCACATGGAATGGATCGACGGAAACATCGGCAGCCGCCTCACGATGAAGTATCCGAGCGTCGTCATGGTCGGTCCGAAGGCATCGGGTGAGGTTCTCTCGGTCGCCTACGCGGGCGAGGGTCAGCACCAGGACACCGGCGCCAAGATGATTCACGCAGCTCCCGAGACCACGTCGAAGGTGGTCTCGAAGTCGATCTCGAAGGATGGTGGCCGAACCTCGTACCGCGGTCTCGTCCACGTCGACGACGACGCGTACGGCTGCAAGAGCCATGTCCAGTGCGATGCGCTGATCCTCGACGAGGATTCCGTGTCCGACACCTATCCCTACATGGAGGTGGGATCGAAGGACGCGGTGATCGGTCACGAGGCGACCGTGTCGAAGGTGGCCGACGAACAGCTCTTCTACCTGCGCAGCCGGGGCCTCTCCGAGGAGCAGGCGATGGGGATGGTGGTCAACGGCTTCATCGAGCCTGTCACCAAGACCCTTCCGATGGAATACGCCGTCGAGTGGTCCCGTCTCATCGAACTCCAAATGGAAGGGAGTGTCGGCTGAGCGATCAGCCGACCCCTTGAGGGGTGGCGTGGGCGGCGTGGAAGGGAGTGTCGGCTGAGCGATCAGCCGACCCCTTGAGGGGTGGCGTGGGCGGCGTGGAAGGGAGTGTCGGCTGAGCGATCAGCCGACCCCTTGAGGGGTGGCGTGGGCGGCGTGGAAGGGAGTGTCGGCTGAGCGATCAGCCGACCCCTTGAGGGGTGGCGTGGACGGCGTGGCGCACCGCGCTCAGGACGTGACGGTCGTTCCGATGTCACCGGGTCCGCCGACCGACGCCGGTTCTCCCGTCGCCGCCGGTTGAGCAGCAGCCTCGTGGGGAGTGGGCACCGCAGCGTCCGGGAGAATCGAATCGGTGGGCATCACCTGGGAGGCCCGGGCGTCCGCGAGGGTTCGAGCCGTGCCGTGTCCGGTCGCCTTCGCCGACTGCAGCGCCCGGTCGGACTCGATGAGCAGGTCGGTCGCCCGTTCGAGGCCCTTGGCGACGGTCGAGCCGACGCACATCGATACCCGGATGTCGTGATCGTCGATCGTCATCGGATCGGCGACGGCGTTGACGAGACGCCGCGCGACGAGGGCGGAGACGTTCTCGTCGGGGACCTTCTCGGCGATCACCACGAACTGGTCGTTGCCGAGTCGGGCCAGTGTGTCGTGGTGGCGGAGCGTGTGGGTGAGCCGGCGGGCGACCCAGTTCAGAACCTGGTCGCCGACCGCCTCGCCGTGCCGGGCGTTGATACCGGAGAAGTCGTCGATGTCGCACAGGAGCACGGCGAACGGCTCCCCCCCACCGGCGGCCCGCCGCAACGAGGAGTGGACCTGAGCCTCGAAACCGAGCCGATTCGGGATCCGCGTCAGGCTGTCCTGCGTGGCGGCGACGGCATCGTCGATCGCCGACGACGCGTCGGCCGTTCGGCGCGCCGCCGTGAGATCTTCGACGAACGCCACGAAACCGTTCGGGACCAGTCCGGTCCGTGCCGCGGACAGGGCCAGTTCACGCTGGGCGCCCGACGCGTCGGACGCGGCGATCGAGAGCCGGGGCACGACCATGGCCGGGTTTTCCGCAGTGTGCCGCAGCGAACGGATCAGATGATCCTGGGGTCCCGCCCCGAGAGCGCGCAGGAGAGGCATGCCCACGATCGACGCGACGTCCGTGCCGAGCATGTCGGCGAAGGGCGGGTTGGTCCATTCGATGTGGAGATCGGCGGAGAGAACGACGGTGGCCATGCCGGCTGCGCTGAGAGTGGTCCACATCGGATCGGTGGCGTGGAACGCGGCAGGAGAATCGGAGTCGGCGGTCTGGTCATGAGCCGACGTGGCAGCGTCGCCCATGACGGACGTGTCGATCATCGGGGGCGTGGCGCGTGCATCGCGACGGGATCGTCTCATGTGTTCTCATCGGCCGGGGTTGCCCTGAAGTTGAGTCTCTGCTGCGCCACAATCGGACGATGCCGATGCGAAGCGATTGCCGTCACTATCAGAGTCGCACCTACGGGGAGGACGAAACCGTCCGGAAGTGCGCTCTGGACCTCGCACCCGAGGCACCCTGGCGTTGTCCGGAGGGGTGCGCATCCTTCGAGCCCCGCCTGGCCGATGTGGCATGGTCTCACGGATCGCTCGTCGCTCCCGCCACGCCGGAGGAGCCGGCGAGCGTGGGGGAGGACGATTCGGTGGCGTCGTTGCTGGACGAGGCCGAGGACATCATCAACCGAGCGGCCCCCGATGTGCTGCGCGAAGTCGGGCCGCCGACGGGGATGACACCTCCCAAGCGGAGCGGCGGCTGGCGACGCTGGTTCCGGCGCCCCGGGGGCGGGTAGGGTTTCTCCGATCTCGATAGGAGAAATTGTGCCGTCGTCCCCCACGACCTCACCCATCGACCGCGGCGAACTCGTTTCCGTGTCCTCCGAGCTCGGCGGATCGGACTGGCTCGTCGACCAGCGTTCAGCGGCGCTCGATCGTTTCGACGCGTGCGCGCTTCCCACTGACGAGGACGAGGAGTGGCGCTACAGCCGGATCGGCGAACTGGATCTCGGGGAGTACGGCCTGCGCCTCCCTGCCGCCGCGACCTCCGATGCCGGCGGCGAGGTGCCTCAGTTGTCGTCGGCTCGGGTCCAGCTCGTCGACGGATCGTTGACGTCGGTCGAGGGTCTCGATGACATCGACGGACTCGACATCGGCGTCCTCGACGACGCCGGTCATGGAATCGATCTGCACGACGACGGGCTCGACGCCTTCGATCACCTGAACGCCGCGCTGTGTCCCGCGCCGCTGCTGATCTCGATCGCCGCCGGAGCGGTGATCGAACAGCCGATCCAGATCATCTCGCTGCTCTCTGCGGTCGGGGTCATGTCGGCCCCCCGTGTCGTTGTCGACATGGGCGAGAACAGCCAGGCCACCGTGGTCGAATGGCTCATCTCCGACGACCGCCGCCGCCTGTCGTTCCCCCGGAGCGTACTGAGGTTGGCCCAGGCCGCACGTCTGAACTGGTTGGGGGTGCAGGACCTGGGCAGTGCCACCACATCGATCGCCCGCCAGGTGGCGACGGTCGGTCGGGACGCCACGTTGTCGGTCAGCCATGTCGCTCTGGGCGGTTCGTCGGCACGGATGCGCTTCGACACGCTGCTCGACGGACAGGGAGGGTCGACGACGTTGAATGCCGTGTACTACGGCGATGGCGACCAGCACCACGATCTCCGGACGTTCCCGAGTCACGTGGCTCCCGACACCACGTCGCTCCTGGACTTCCGAGGCGCTCTCGACGACGCTGCCACCGCCGTCTACACGGGCCTCGTCCACGTGGGAACGGATGCCCGCGGTACCAATGCCGAGCAGTCCAATCGGATCATCAAACTGTCCGATGCCGCGTGGGCGGAATCGGTTCCGAACCTCGAGATCCACAACAACGACGTGCGATGTGCCCACGCCTCCGCTGTCGGACCGATCGACGCCGACCAGCGGTTCTACCTCGAGAGCCGTGGCGTCTCACCCGCCGACACCGAGAAGCTCGTGGTGGCGGGTTTCTTCGCCGATCTGCTGGAGGACACGGCCATCCCCGCCCTGGCCGAGATCGTCACCGATCGCATCGCCCGTCGATGGGAGATCTCCTCATGACCTCGTCTCAACGTCTCTGTGCGCTCGACGATCTCGTCGACGGCGAGGCCGCTCGTTTCGAGATCGGTCCCGACCCGGTGGTCGTGGTGCGGCTCGGAGACGATGTCTATGCCATCGGTGCCCGCTGCACCCACCAGGACGTCGACCTCAGCGACGGTGAGGTCGTGCCCGACGAGCTTTCCATCGAATGCCCCAAGCACGGTGCGGGCTTCTGTCTCGAGTCGGGTCGAGCCATGAGCCTGCCCGCGACCCGGGACGTTCCGGTCTTCACGGCGACAGTCGTCGACGGCGATGTGATGGTGACGGTCCCATGAACGAATCCACTCCGCAACACGAGTTGGTCATCTCCGATCTGCACGCTGAGGTCGACGGCAAGGAGATCCTTTCCGGGGTCGACCTCGTCGTACGCAGCGGCGAGGTGCACGCCATCATGGGGCCCAACGGGTCGGGGAAATCCACCCTCGGCTACGCGCTCATGGGGCGACCGGGCTACGTCGTGACCTCGGGTTCGGTCACTCTCGACGGCAGGGACATGCTGTCGCTCGCGCCTCATGAACGTGCCGCCGCGGGGCTCTTTCTCGCCCAGCAGTATCCCGTCGAGGTTCCGGGTGTGGCGCTGGTCGACGTCGTTGCCGCAGCCAGAGGAGACGACGGACGCAGCGCCTCGCTCGATGAGCTCGTCGGCCACGAAGCCGATCTCGTCGGTCTCGACCGGTCATTCCTCGCCCGATCCCTGAACGTCGACTTCTCCGGTGGTGAGAAGAAGCGGAACGAAACGGTTCAGATGGCCGCGCTCCGACCGGCCATCGCCATTCTTGACGAGATCGACTCGGGGCTCGACGTCGACGCGCTGGCGCAAGTGTCCCGGCGGGTCGAGACGGCGACGACGGAGTGGGGTCTCGGCGTCATCGCCGTGACCCACTACAACCGGCTTCTCGAGGAACTCCACGCGGATGTCGTGCACATCTTCGCGGCGGGACGGATCCTCGAATCGGGAGGTCCGGAACTGGCGACGCGTCTCGAGGTCGAGGGCTACTCGGCCTGGACCGACGCGATCGATGACGTAGCGGACGGTCCCGCTGTGACGGCCGATCCGTTCGCCGATCCGCTGGCCTGAACGGTCGCATCGACCCACATCAGCCGCGCACAGATGACGGCGGTGAACGCGATGCCGGTGATGCCGTAGATGACCACCGCGGATTCGCCCGTGGTGAGGCCGTAGAAGCCCCAGCACGCCGCCTCGACGAGAGCGATTCCCCAGGTCATCCGTGACACGCCGCTGAGGTCGCTGGTCCGGAAGACGGCGACAGCCGCGGGGGCGAGTTGGGCGCCGTAGGAGAATCCGAGCACTGTGCCGACCGTCTGCCACCCCCACCCGGCACCCAGCGCCGCCAGAGCCAGCGCCACCGCGATTCCACGCGCCATCGAATCGCGTCGGCGTTCGGGGAAGTAGGCGAGCACCAGGGCTGCGAGGACCAGGTACGTGATCGTCATCGACAACGTGGTCAATGCCGCGAGGTAGAGGTGCACCTCCACGAGGTACGCGGTCCACGCCGCATTGAGGACGGTGCCCAGGACGGGCCAGACCGGTGAGACGCCCACGGCCCCGCGGCGGCGGGCGATGCGAACGACCTGTGGCAGGACCATGCCCAGCGTCAGCAGCGTGCCGAACACCAGAGCGACGCGTGCAGCCATCAGCCGGGTGTGCCGATCAGGACGTAGAAGGTCAGGAGCTCGGATTCGGCTCCGGCGATGGCCACCCTCATGTCGTGGGGTCCCGGCTCGGTGACCGTGAACGGCCCCACGTGGAGGGCGAAAGGAACGAGGGTCGACTCGCCCGGGAACAACGCGTCGTTGTCCGGTGAGGTGGTGATCGTCACCTGCGCCTCCCAGCGCGTCTCGACGGTGGCGGCCGACAGCGCCTTGAACGTCACGTCGTGGGACATCCCGGTCTCGGAGGCGTCGACCTCCACCTGGCCGGCCACCCAGAACGACAGCGGCGCCTCCACCCCGGGGATGACCATTCGAGTGATTCCCCCCGATGCCACGAACAGGAGCCCCTCGCGTACCTGGGCGAAGTCGCAGAGAATGGCCGACCGCACGTGAGGCATCCCCGCACGGTACCCGTCGCGCGGTCGGCCGGGGTCGTGCTGACACAATGTGGCGTGCTCCCCCCGAAGCCCCCCGCGTCGACGGGCTGGTCGTACCTGCCCGCCCTCGATGGGCTGAGAGCGGTCGCCGTCGTGGCGGTCGTGCTGTTCCACTACCTGCCGGATCAGTTCGGCGGCGGTTTCGTGGGTGTCGACGTGTTCTTCGTGCTGTCCGGATACCTCATCACCGGAATGATCCTCGACGAGATCGACCGCAGCGGCCGGCTCGACCTGAGGGCGTTCTGGGGGCGTCGCATCAGGAGGTTGGTGCCGGCGGTTCTGGTACTGGTCGCGGCCTGCGCGGTCGCGGTCTTCGTCACCGGCACCGGCTCGGCGCGGGGTCTCATGGATTCGATCGGAGCGCTGACGTGGACCACCAACTGGTTGGAGTTGGGGTTCAGGGACGCGCCGTGGCTGGTGAACGACCCTCGAACGGTTCTCGACCACCTCTGGTCGTTGGCCATCGAAGAGCAGTTCTACGTGATGTGGCCGCCGCTGTTGTGGTGGATGCGACGCCGCGGGCTGCGGGGCGGTTCGCTCCTGGCCGCGATCGGGCTGCTGTCGGCCGCCTCGGTGGCGTCGATGTGGGCATCCGGCCCGATCATCGGCTACTTCCGCACCGACGCCCGCGCCTTCGAGCTCCTCGGCGGAGCCGCCCTCGCGGTGTCGGGCGTCCGCCCGACGCGACGATGGTCGGGAGTCCTCGTGGCCCTGGGTGCCGCCGCGCTGATCCTCTACGTTCCCCTGGGCGACCCCGAGGCTGCGTGGATGTACCCGTGGGGTTTCCTGGGCTTGACCGTCGCGTTCGTGGCCCTGGTGGCCGGCGTGGTGGATCCTCCGGCGGTCGTGGGTGCGGTTCTCACCCAGCCGCTCGTGCGCCACATCGGTCGGGTGAGCTTCGGGATCTATCTCTGGCACATCCCGGTCCTCCGGCTCCTCTCGGGGGCGCGCGTGGGATTCGACGGGCCCGCGCTGTACCTGCTCCGGCTGGTCGTCCTTGCGGCGCTCGTCGAAGCCTCGTACCGCATGATCGAGGGTCCCATACGAATTGGCAGGGTGCCCTTCGGGCGCCGCCAGGTGGCGCTGTCCTACGGTGCGGTCTCCCTGTGCCTGTTGTTGTACGTGCCAGGGGTCAGATCCTCATTGGACCACCAGTGGGACGTCGTGGAGGAGCCACCCGAGACCACAAGCGAACAGGTCCGGGTCATGGCCACTGGTGATCTCCTCGGCACCATGGTCGGCGCCGGCCTCGCCCGTGACGACGGCCTCGGCGTCTACGAGGCCGCGGACCTCGACTGCTACTTCGTGGAGTACGGGACCGTCATGGACGGCGACGAGGACCTCGACAACGATCGGCGTTGCTCGGAGTGGGAGCGTCGCTGGACGCATGCCGCCGAGGACTTCGCCCCTGATGTGGCCGTGTACTCGAGTGGGTACTGGGACACACTCGAACGGCGCGTCGACGGAACGCCGCTCGAGTCCGGCGATGCCGAGCTCACCCGCCGCTACGCCGCCGTCGCCTCCGCTCAACTCGACCTGCTCGACCGGCTCGCGCCCGAGGTCGTCGTGGTGATCGTCGACGACGTCTCGCCGATGTCGCCGACGGGCCAGCGCGACCCCGCGGCCCGACGCGCCGATCTCGACGCATGGAACTCGGCGCTCCGCGACGCCTCGGCGGCGCGCGACGGCGTCACGGTCGTGGACGTGCGCGGTGTGGAGAGCGCCGCCGACATCGTGCGAGAGGCGGAACGTCAGGTGGCCGAACGGGTCCTGGCTGCGGCCGACCGGGAGTAGCCGGACCGTTCTCTCAGCCGTCGGCGGGAGTCGTCAGCCCCTCGTCGAGGGTGTTCCACGACAGCGTCGCGCACTTGATTCGCACCGGGAACTTCACGACTCCCCTCAGGGCTTCGAGGTCTCCGAGACTGCTTCCCACCGACGTGGGGTCGTCATCGGGGATGGCGTCGCCGTCCTCCAACTCCTGTTCGTGGATCGACATCATCCCCTTGAACGAACGCATGAGGGATCTCGCCTCGGCGACACTCTTGCCCTTGACAGCAGCGGACATCATCGACGCCGACGCCTGGCTGATCGAGCATCCCTGCCCACCGATCCGGAGGTCCTCGATGATGCGTTCGTCGCCGCTGCCCTCGGAGAGATCGAGGAACACCACGATCTCGTCACCACAGAGCGGGTTGAACCCCTCGGTTCGGATCGCGGGTGGTGAGTCGAGCTCGCCCCGATTGCGGGGGGACCGATAGTGGTCGAGGATGATTTCCCGATAGAGGTCTTCGAGGCCGGACATGTGGTGCTCCGATGAGGGGTCGATCAGAGGGAGAACATCGACTCGGCATCAGCGAGGGCGTCGGTGAGCGCGTCGATGTCGGATTCGTCGTTGTACAGGTAGACCGATGCTCGCGCGGTGGCGCCGACACCGAGAACTTTCATGAGTGGTTTGGCGCAGTGGTGCCCGGCTCGGACACACACTCCGTGGCTGTCGAGGACCTGGGAGATGTCATGGGGATGCACGCCCTCCAGGGCCATCGACAGCACGCCGCCACGTTGGGCTGGTTCGGACGGCCCGTGAATCACCAGCCGGTCGCCGAAGCGCTCGGCCAGAGAGCGCATCGCATAGCCGGCCAGCTGGACCTCGTGGGCCCGGATGGCGTCCATCCCGATGCGTTCGAGGAAGTCGACCGCCGCTCCCAGGCCGACCGTCTCGGCGATCGGCGGCGTACCGGCCTCGAACTTGTGGGGGAGCGGGGCGGTCGTGAAACCATCGGTGGTGACGTTCTCGATCATTCCTCCGCCGCCGAGAAAGGGTGGCATCGCCTCCAGCAGTTCGGATCGTGCCCACAGGACGCCGATCCCGGTGGGGCCGCACATCTTGTGCCCCGAGAACGACACGAAATCGGCGTCCCAGTGGGCCACGTCGACGGCGCTCTGAGGGACCATCTGGCAGGCATCGATGGACACCAGCGCTCCGGCACGACGTGCCGCGGCCACGATCGTGTCGACGTCGGTGATGGCCCCGGTCACGTTCGACATGGCGGTGACCGAGACCAGTGAGGCCCCGTCGAGCAGGGTGTCGAGGTTCTCCAGGTCGAGGATTCCGTCGGCGGTCGCGCGTATCCATCTGATCTCGAACCCGAGTTGGCCCGCCAGGATCTGCCACGGAACGATGTTGGCGTGGTGTTCGAGGAGGGACAGCACGACCACGTCACCGCGGCCCAGGTTCGCCCGGCCCCAGGAACCGGCCAGCAGGTTGATGCTCTCCGTGGCGTTCTTCGTGAAGACGACCTCGCGGCGGTGCGAGGCGCCGATGAAGCGGGCGACCTTCCGTCGCGCTCCCTCCATGGCGTTGGTGGCATCCTCGGCGAGGGCGTAGACGCCTCGGGCGACGTTCGCGTTGATGGTGCGATAGAAGTCGGACATGGCGTCGATGACGCACGCAGGCTTCTGGGAGGTGGCGGCGGAGTCGAGATACACCAGACGTCGGTCGCGTCGGGCCGTGAGCAAGGGGAATTCGGCTCGAACGGCGGCGACATCGACGACGTCGACCGTCCCACTCACGCGGCGCGTCCTCTCCATTGCTCGAACCCGCCGCTGTCGAGCTGCTCCGCGAGGCTCATGTCGCCGGTCTCCACGATCCGACCGTCCACGAGGATGTGAACCACGTCGGGCTGGAGCTCGTCGAGGAGTCGTCGATAGTGGGTGATCACGATGGTGCCCATCTGCGGGCGGTTGCGGCGGACCTCGGAGACCCCGGCGGCGACGATGCGGAGGGCATCGATGTCGAGTCCGGAGTCGGTTTCGTCGAGCACTGCGAGATCCGGTTCCAGCATGGCCATCTGGAGGATCTCGTTTCGTTTCTTCTCGCCGCCGGAAAATCCTTCGTTGAGGTATCGATCCGCGAAGGCGGGGTCGATGTCGAGGCGCTCCATCCACTCCATCATGGCCAGTCGCACCTCCAGAATCGAGAGGTCCTCGATTCCGCTGCGGGCCGACATCGCGGCGCGAAGGAACTGGCGGAGCGGGACCCCCGACACCTCCTGGGGGTATTGGAAGGCCATGAAGATGCCCGCACGGGCACGATCGTCGGTGGCCCATGTCGCGATGTCCTGGCCGCGGAGCTCGAGCGCGCCACGGGTGACGGTGTACTCAGGGCTGCCCATGATGGTCGAGGCGAGGGTCGACTTGCCCGAGCCGTTGGGGCCCATCACCGCGTGAAGCTCGCCCTCTCCCACGGTGAGATCGACTCCGGTGAGGATGGCGTTGTCGGGGTGTTCTGATGGCGCGACCTCGAGATCGCGGGCGACGAAGAGAGGAGGAGCCATGACGGGAGTCTATTTCGCCTACGCGCGTAGTGGAAATAGGGGACGCGTCCCGGTCACCAACCCCGAGCCGCCCACTCGTCGAGATGCGGCCGTTCCGCGCCGATGGTGGTGTCGTCGCCGTGGCCGGGCATGACGATCGTCTCGGGGGCCAGCGGTGCGAACAGCAGCTCGTCGATGGACGTGATGATCGTCTCGAAGTCGCCGCCTTCGGTCGAGGTGTTACCCGGGCCTCCCGGAAAGAGCGTGTCGCCGGAGAACAACAAGGGCTTGCCCACCACTTCGAACGACATCGAGCCGGGCGTGTGGCCCGGGGTGAGAATGGCGCGCAGACCGAGATCACCCACGGCGATGACCGTGCCGTGGTCGATGATCTCGTCGTAGGACGGCAGCATGTCGGAGTCCGCCCGGGTCACTCCGATCGAGTACCCGGCGTCGCGCATCTGCGGAATGGCCTGGATGTGATCCCAGTGTCCGTGGGTCTCCAGCACCTTTCGGACACCCAGCGAGGAGGCCAACTCGAGGAGCTTGTCGTGTTCGTTCGCCGCGTCGATGAGCACGGCGTCACCGGTGTGTCGGCACCGGAGGACGAACACGTTGTTGTCCATCGGGCCCACGACCAGCTTGTGGATCTCCAGGTCGGTGTCGGAGTAGTGGAGGGTGGTGCTCATGACGCAAGTCTCGCGCCGTTGGGCCTAGTCTCGTCCGCATGTCGAACGGTCTCTACAACTCCATGCTCGTCGTCCACATCATCAGCGTGGCCATGTGGCTCGGAGCCAACATCGCAATGGGTGTCGGGAGCTCCCGGGCCGAGGCGGCGTCGGCCGAGGTGAACGCATGGTGGGCTGAGACCCAGGGGTTCCTCGGGCGCACGGTCAAGAATGCGGCGTTCCTGGTGCTGTTGATCACGGGCTTCGGCATGATCGCCAGGGAGAACGACGCGATCGAGTTCAGCAGTCCCCTGGTGGCCGTCGGAACCCTCATGGTCGTCATCGGCGGAGCGTTCGGCGGGATGGTCTTCGCTCCCGGTTGCCGCCAGATAGCGGCGTCGTTCCGTGAGGGTGACGAGGCGACGGCGAAGTCGACCATCGCCAAACTCGGGGGCACCGGAGCGATCGAATCGGTGCTGGTGATCGTGACCATCGCCTTCATGGTCTTCCAGTGGGGCAACTGAGCGGCCTCACCCCGGGGTCGAGACGACCTCGTAGCCCAGTGAGAGCGCCACGGGGATCTGCGCCGGATCGAAGGTGACGAAGGTGACCGGTCGCGGGAGTCTGTCGGCGGCCGCCAGATGGATGGCGTCGACGGTGCGCAGCGGTTGGGTACGACCGAGTTCGGCCGCCCGGTCGAGGCACCGCTGATCGACGGGAACGACGTGGATCCTCTCCCAGTCGTCGCGTACCGCCCGCCGCAGCTCGTCGGCCCGGGTCGGGTCGTCCCCGATCCGGTCGATCAGCATCAGCGCCTCGCTGAGGGCCAGGGCGCTCGCGCACCAGGCCGGATCGGCCGCCATGGCGCCGACGACCGCCGGCCGGGCCGGTCCGTCGAGGTAGCGAGCCAGCAGCGCGGTGGTGTCCAGGGCGAGGGTCATCGGCCGCGGACCTCGCGCACCAGCTGATCCAGACGGGTCCCGGCCCACAGCGGCAGAGAGATTTCCGGATCGGGTCGGTCGTCGCGCCGAGCGGGAACGATCAGCCCCCGTGCCACGAGATCGTCGATGCTGAGGTCTTCGCCGTCGGCCTCGAGGGGGCCGAGCTGGGCGGTGGGGGTTCCGTCGACGGTGACGATGATCCGCTGTCCGGCCCCGGCCCGGCGTATGAAGGCCGCCGAGTTGTTACGCAGCTCCCGTATCCCGACCCGTTCCACATCGGCGACCGTAGCACCGGTGTACACATGTGCAGTTGAGGCGCTGGGGCGGTTCGACCACGATGACGGGACTCATCGACGACGACCAAGGGGTGGACAGGTGAACTTCGCCTTCTCCGAAGAACAAGAAGAGCTGCGCAAGGTGGTCCGGGACTTCCTCAACGCGAAGAGCGACGAGGCCGCGGTCCGCGAACAGATGGAGACCGAGTCGGGCTACGACGAGTCCGTCTGGTCCCAGATGGGCGAGCAGATGGGGTTGCAGGGACTGATCATTCCCGAGGAGTTCGGCGGCTCCGGCTACAGCTACGTCGAGTTGATCGTGGTCCTCGAGGAGATGGGACGCCGTCTGCTCTGCGCCCCCTACTTCTCCACCGTCGCCCTGGCGGCCAACACCCTGATGCACTGCGGCGACGATTCGGCCAAGGCCGAGTACCTCCCCGGGATCGCGTCGGGCGAGACCATCGCCACCGTGGCCTTCACCGAGGCCAACGGCCGCTGGGACGAAGCGGGGATCACCATGGAGGCGTCGGGGTCGGGAGACTCATGGACGCTCACCGGCGAGAAGATGTACGTCCTCGACGGAGCCACCGCCCATCTGGTGATCGTGGCCGCCCGCACCGGCGCGGGGGTCAGCCTCTTCGCTGTCGACGGCGATGCCACGGGCCTGACCCGCGAGTCGCTCTCGACCATGGACCAGACCCGCAAGCAGGCTCGGCTCACATTCGCCGACACGCCTGCCCGGCTCATCGGCGCCGAGGGTTCCGGATGGGACACGCTGTCGATGACCCTCGATCTCGCGGCGGTAGCACTCGCGGCCGAGCAGGTCGGCGGTGCACAGGAATGTCTCGACATGGCGGTCCAGTACGCCAAGGATCGCGTGCAGTTCGGTCGGCCGATCGGCTCGTTCCAGGCCATCAAGCACAAGTGCGCCGACATGCTGTTGGAGGTCGAATCGGCGAAGTCGGCCGCCTACTACGCGGGTTGGTGTGCCTCGGAGCTGAACGACGAACTGCCGTCGGTTGCGTCGCTCGCCAAGAGCTACTGCTCGGAGGCGTACTTCCACACCACCGCCGAGAACATTCAGATCCACGGCGGCATCGGGTTCACCTGGGAGCACCCCGCTCACCTCTACTTCAAGCGGGCCAAGAGTTCCGAACTGCTCTTCGGGGACCCCACGTACCACCGGGAGCTGCTGGCCCAGCGGATCGGGATCTGAGCGGCTCGACGGCGTCGTGCTGATCTGGGTGTTCGTCGTCATCGCCGCCGTGGCCACCTTCGTGGTGGCCGCGGTGGCGGTCGGCTCAGTGACGGCGTCCCAGAGCCTGAAACCCCGGCGCGCCCTCTACGACCTCGACGAGGCGGTCGAGTTCGTGGCCGATGCGCTTCCCGACGACGTCACCGCGGCGATCAGCTTCGACGACGTCCGCGCGATTCTCGGCTGGCACGTCGACTACCTCGCCACGAAGGGCGTGGCCACGTACCGCACCGATGATGAGGTCAACGCGGAGCTCGTCGTTGTCTCCGACGACGAGCCGGTGGCCTGGATCCTCGGACGGGCGGAGGAACTGGGGCTGGACGTGACCGACGAACACGTCGTCGAGGTACTTGCCGCGGAGGATCTCTACTACCGACGCATCGGTGCCATCGGCGATGCGGTCGAGATTCCGACGCTCGGCGACTGATCCCGATCCTCAGCAGTCCTGAGAGGCTTCTGCTGCGTCGTCATCGACGACCAGCCGGCGACCGAGGTCCGTCGCGTCCACCGCTTCGTATCCGAGGTGGCGGTAGAGCTCCGCCGCGGCGGAATTGTCGGTTCGTACCTGGAGGTTGACCTTGGGGCACCCTTGGTCGACGAGCCACAACTCCGCGTCGGCGACGAGCCGACCGCCGATACCGCGCCCCTGTCGGTCGGGTCGCACCGTGAGGTAGTTGATCCACCCCCGGTGCCCGTCGTATCCGACCATCGACGTGCCGACCACGTCTCCGTCGAGAACCGCAACGCGCAGGCCCGTGGGGGAGTCGGCCACTTTGCGGTCGATGTCCCGGTCGGGGTCGTTCCAGGCCCTGATGAGGTCACCCGACCGCCACAGCTCGATCACCGCAGCCCGGTCCGGCTCAACGAAGCTGCGGATCCGGAGCGCTCGGGTGGATGCCAGGACCCCCCACCATCGTCGCGTCGTCTCCCAGGTCCACTCCCGGCCGGACTCGCCGGGCGCAGCGGGTTCGTCGTCGCGCTCGTCCACGAATCGGAGGCCCAGGCGCCGCGGAACGCCGCCGCTCCGCGCATTGGCCCGATCGTGTCGGATCTGCACGCATCGGATCCCGTCGTCGGCGAAGGCCATGTCGATGGCGGCGGAGACCGCGGCCGTCATCGTTCCGTGTCCCTGGGCGGCCGCATCGAGCCAGTAGCCGACCTCGACGACACCGGGCCCGCCGCGCCGGTGAAGGCCGACCACGCCGACCCCCACGCCGTCCGACGTCGCCAGGAGGTGGCGGTCCTCTCCGGCTTCCCACTGCCGATCCCAGTCCTCGAGTTGTTCCCGTCGACCGGCAGAGCCGAGCGGTTCGTCAGCCGCCCAACCGAGCCACGGGAGGAGGTGATCGATGTTTCTCTGCACGAGACCCTCGAGCAGATCCGCGTCGTCGGGCGTGAACCTGCGCAGGCGCATCATCGCCCGATCGTCTCACGGACGACGATCGCCGCCCCACATCAGGACGCGGGAGAACGTGTGCAGGTAGGGGGATCGATCGCCCAGCTCGTCGAGAAGGCGCCGCTCGTAGCGCCGCTCGAATTCGGCGTAGTCGTCGTCATCGAGCAGTGATCGAAAACGGGTCAGCGACGTTCCCCTCATCCACTCGACGACCTGACGCGCCGACGTCATGGGGTGGGGGTACACCTGCACCCGTACGTCGGGCTCCGGAAATCCGAGCTCGAAGAGGAGTTCGGCATACTCGGAGGGGTGTGCGATCTGACGAGTCGGGTCGACCGGCGGATCCGAACGGAAGCGGCCGGCGAAGTAGGGGTCCGCCGCCACCTCGTCGGTGAGCTCATGACCGCGATGGTGGGCGTTGGCCGGAACCTGCACGGCGATCTGACCGCCGGCGGCGACCAGTCCCGCCCAGCGGGCGAGCGTGTCCATGTGGTCCGGCATCCAGTGCAGAGCCGCATTGGAGAACACGATGTCGACGGGAGCATCGAGCACGCCAGCGATATCGGGATCGTCGATGTCGACGAGCTCGAAGCTGCACAGGCCGTGGTGCGACTCGGGCGCCTCCGCGAGCATCGACGGGGAGTTGTCGAGCCCGAGAACTCGGGCGGCGCCGGTCGCCTCCGCCAGCTCGACGGTCAGCCGTCCCGTGCCGCAGCCCATGTCGACGACGACCGGCGCGGGCGTCGGCCGTAGGAGGGAGAGGAGATCGCGGAACGGAGCATCCCTCTGAGCGGCGAACGTGTCGTACCTCGCAGGGTTCCAGGAGTCGGCCATGTCGTCCCAGTGTCGCGGACCTTCGCGGGGAGCGTCACCCCAGCGGAGTGGGAATCGATCGCTCGGCGGTGCCTACGATGGGTCCATGGATCGTCCAGGGAAGTTCGAGCACCACCGCTACGTCGGAGACAAACGGACCCAGGTCGTCTACGACGTCGACGAGCTACCCGACAGCGACTCGGCCATCATCGACGAACTCATGGAGTCCGAGCAGTACCTGGGATTCGGGCCCGACACTCTCGCCGAGGCCCGGAATCGGTGCTACCGGCTCTACGGACCGCAGCGGGCGAACGCGGAGGCCTGAACGATCCATGGCCGATCCGGTTGCCGTCATGGACGATCGGATCCGCTCGGACGATCTCGATCTCGCTGCTCACCTGGCCGTTCCCGATCGGGGCGGCGATGCCCACGGCGTCGTGTTGTGCCACGGATTTCCGGTGCGGGGCCGCGAGTCCCCCGCGTCGGGGAAATCGTTCCCTGAGCTTGCCGATCGGATCGTGGGCCAGATCGGTTGGACGGCCCTGTCCTTCAACTACAGGGGGTGTGGCACCTCCGGAGGTGACTTCTCCCTTCAGGGATGGCACGACGACATCGGGTCGGCCGCCGGACACCTGCGCTCGATCGGAGTCGGCTCGGTGTGGCTGGTCGGCATGGGCACCGGAGGTGCGTTGTGCATCACCTACGCAGCCACCCACTCCGATATCGCCGGCGTGGCTGCGCTCGCCGCCCCCGCCGACTTCAATGACTGGAGTCGCAATCCCCGGCGTCTGGTCCAGCACGGTCGGGAGGTTGGGGTGATCACGTCGCCCGACTTCCCCGACGACACCGACCGTTGGGCTGCGGAACTCAAGACCCTGGGGGCGGATCGGCACGTCGCCGACCTGGCCCCCCGACCGCTGTTGTTGTTGCACGGCGACGCCGACGACCTGGTGCCCTCTCTCGACACCCGGGCCCTCGCCGACGCCCACGGCAGCGCCGACATGCGGATCATCGGTGGAGCCGGTCACGAGCTCCGGCACGATCCCCGCGCGGTCGCGATCCTGCTCGGATGGCTCAGTCGTCAGGAACAGATGGCGATGGGCTGACAGGTCGCCGCCATCTGCGGTTCGGGCACGGCGGTCAGTCCGGGCTGTCCTGCTTCGACCGCTTCTGGGCCTTCATCATCTTCTTCCACGCCCTCACGGAATCGAGCGATTCCCGGTCCGAGACGTCGGCCACCGAGCGCGGCTCGTCATCTCCGAAGGGCCGGGCGACCTCCTGCCACCCCTCGGGGGTCTTCCCCATGCGCTTGGCGAGAATGGCGATGAAGATCCGGGTCTTCTCGTCGCCGTATCCCGGTATCGCCCTGAGTCGTTCGTAGAGCCGTTCCGCAGAGCGCGCCCCCTTCCAGATCCGTGCCGTGTCGCCGCCGTAGTTCTCGGTGACGTGCACCGCCACCTCCCACACCCGCTTCCCCATGGATCCGGGGAATCGGTGAATCGCCGGCTTCTCCGAACACACGGCCACGAAGTCGTCGACGTCCATCGCGGCGATCTCGCTCGGGTCGAGGTGTCCGCCCAGGCGTTGTTTCAGCGTGTAGGGGCCCTTGAATGCCCACTCCATCGGCACCTGCTGATCGAGAAGCATCCCGGTCAGCAGTGCGAACGGCTCGGTGACCAGCAGTTCGTCGGCCTCGGGGAGACCGGTGATCGGCAATCGGTGGCGTGCCATGGACGCGCAGGCTAGCCAGTGGGGCGATCAGGCGGACCAGGGAGCATCGGTGTCGGCGTCGATCCCGAATCGGTCGATGGCGTCGACGACCGTGTCGGTCCCGACCGAGCCCTCGGCGGCGAGGGCGGTGAGCACTGCGACGCAGACGTGTGCCGCGTCGGTCTCGAAGAAGCGACGCAGTGCCTCCCGGGTGTCGGATCGCCCGAATCCGTCGGTGCCCAGCGACGACCACGGGCGGGGGCAGAATCGGGACACCTGGTCGGGCACCGAACGCATGAAGTCGGTCACGGCCACGACGGGGCCGTCGCCGGTGTCGAGCGCCTCGGTCACCCGCGCCCGCCGCGGCGTGGCTGTCGGATGGAGGCGATTCCACCGCTCGACCTCGAGGGCGTCCTCACGAAGCGCCTTGTAGGACGTCACACTCCAGAGATCGACGCCGACGTCGTAGTGTTCGGCCAGAAGGTCGGCCGCGTCGGCCGCAGCCCGCCACGCCGTGCCGGAGAAGAGCACAGCGGCGCGGTGGGTGGCCGTGGGTGCTTCGCGCCACCGGTAGATGCCTCCGACGATTCCTGCGGCCACCTCGTCGGGATCATCGCCGTCGGGCATGGCCGGCATCGGATGGGTCTCGTTGTAGAGGGTGAGGTAGAAGATGACGTCCTGGCCACGGCGGTACATGGCATCGATTCCGTCATGGACGATGATGGCCATCTCATACGCGAACGCGGGGTCGTAGGCACGCACCACGGGCACGGTCGAGGCCAGGAGGAGGCTGTGGCCGTCCTGATGCTGGAGCCCCTCGCCCATGAGCGTCGTCCGTCCCGCAGTCGCACCGAGCAGGAAACCGCGGGCCCGGGCATCCGCGGCCGCCCAGATGAGGTCACCGACGCGCTGGAATCCGAACATCGAATAGAAGATGAAGAACGGCAGCATGGGGACGCCGCGGGTCGAATACGAGGTGGCCGCCGCGGTCCAGCTCGCCATCGCCCCCGCCTCGGTGATTCCCTCCTCGAGGATCTGGCCGTCGGTGGCCTCGGCGTAGCTCAAGAGCAGATGGTGGTCGACGGGCTCGTACCGCTGCCCCTGCGACGAATAGATCTTGGCCTCCCTGAACAGCGAATCCATACCGAAGGTCCGGGCCTCGTCGGGGACGATCGGAACGATCCGGCGGCCGATGGCAGGGTCCCGGATGAGATTGCGCATCAGACGCGTGAACGCGGTCGTGGTGGACACCGGTTGAGTCCCGGAACCCGCCAGCAACTCGCGGAAGGGTTCGTCGCCCGGCATCCCGAGGGGTCGGCGCGTCAGCACCCTTCGTGACGGCAGGGGCCCGCCCAGCTCCCGCCGGGTTCGGGCCAGATACGCCGCCTCCTCGGAGTCCGCTGCCGGACGGAGGAACGGCGGCTCATCGGTGTCGTCGAGCTCGTCGTCGGACACCGCGTCCCCGAGCCCCAGACGGTCGCGCAGTGTCCGCAACTGCGTGCCCGTCATCTTCTTGATCTGGTGAGTCGCATTGCGCGACGCGATCTCGGTTCCGAGTGCCCACCCCTTGATCGTCTTGGCCAGGATGACCGTGGGTCGGTCCGTCTCCTCCATCGCGGCGCGATACGCGGCGTAGATCTTCTTGGGGTCGTGGCCTCCCCTCGGCAGGAGGGCGATCTGGTCGTCGGTGAGGTGCTCGACCATCTGACGGAGTTCGGGGTCGGGTCCGAAGAACGTCGCCCGCGCGTAGCTGCCGTCCTCCACCGCGGTTCGCTGGAACTCTCCGTCGACGGTCACGTTCATCTTGTCGACGAGCAGTCCATTGGTGTCCCGGGCGAGAAGCTCGTCCCACGCGGAGCCCCAGATGACCTTGATGACGTTCCACCCCGCGCCGCGGAAGATCGACTCGAGCTCCTGGATGATCTTGCCGTTGCCTCGGACCGGTCCGTCGAGGCGCTGGAGGTTGCAGTTGACCACCCAGATCAGGTTGCCGAGGCGTTCCCGCCCCGCGAGGGAGATGGCCCCGAGCGTCTCGGGCTCGTCGGTTTCGCCGTCACCCACGAAACACCACACCTGTGAGTCGTCGGTGTCGTCGATCCGTCGGTCGCGCAGGTAGCGGTTGAAGCGGGCCTGGTAGATCGAATTGATGGGGCCCAGACCCATCGAGACGGTGGGGAACTCCCAGAAGTCGTCCATGAGCCGAGGGTGGGGGTAGCTCGCGAGGCCGCCGCTTCCCTCGAGCTCGCGGCGAAAGCCGTCGAGTCGGTTCTCGTCCAACCGGCCTTCGAGAAACGCCCGGGCGTAGATGCCCGGGGCAGCGTGGCCCTGGATGTAGATGCTGTCGCCGGGCGTGCCGTTGGCCTTGCCGCGGAAGAAGTGGTTGAACCCGACGTCGTAGAGCGCGGCGGAGCTGGCGAACGTGGAGAGATGACCACCGATGCCGTCCGCTCGCTGGTTGGCCCGCACCACCATCGCCACCGCGTTCCAGCGGATGAACGCACGGATGCGTTTCTCGATGCGCTCGTCTCCGGGGAACCAAGGTTGGCGGTCGACCGGAATCGAGTTGATATAGGGGGTGGTGACGGTGGGCGGTGTTCCCAGGTCGAGGTCCGCGGCCCTGTCGAGCAGCCGACCCATGAGGAAGCGTCCGCGGAGCCGGCCTCGTCGCGCCGCAACTGCGTCCAGTGACTGGATCCACTCCTGAGTCTCCGCAGGATCGATGTCAGGCATCTGGTTCCAGAATCCGTCGAACGTCATCGATACCTCCGGAGGGGCGGTGGGCCGAAGCCTACGCGGTGGGGGACACGCCCTCTCCCCGGTGACCACTACCCTCTCGGCGGTGTCAGCCATCGTGTACACCGACGGCGCCTGTCGCGGAAACCCCGGTCCGGGGGGATGGGCATGGGCGACCTCGGGAGAGCACTTCGCGTCGGGATACGACCCCGACACCACGAATCAACGCATGGAACTCATGGCGGCCATGGAGGCGGTCCGAGCGCTCGCTGGTCCGCTCGAGGTCCGCAGCGACTCCACGTACGTGGTGAACTGCTTCACCCAACGCTGGTGGGCCGGGTGGCACCGACGCGGTTGGCGAAACTCCTCCGGTAGAGCGGTGGCCAATCGGGACATCTGGGAGCCCTTCATCGACCTCGTGAACCGACGCGGCGACGTACGTTTCGTCTGGGTGAAGGGCCACAGTTCGGACTCCATGAACGACCTGGTGGACCAACTCGCCGTGGAGGCCGCGTTGTCCGGCGAGGGTCGACGCTCCGAGGGGGACTGACACCCGTGTGAGCCGGTGACCGCTCCAGGGTCAGGCTTCGGGCTCGGTGCGCAGATCGGTGACGGGCCCTCCTGCGATCGTCTCCCCGGCGGTGGAGCCGGCCGCGAACACGACGCGGTCGCTTTCCCGCTCGCCGCCGGAAGGAGCGGGGTCGTCGCCCCCGGCGTCGTTCTCGACCGGGTCCTCGACATCATCGGAGACGGTCACATCGGTGTCGGCTGCCCCGTCGTCGTGGAATCGGCGGTTGAGCTCCGCATAGGCCATGTTGATCCGGCGGATGTTCTCGTCCGCCTTGTCGAGGATCTCCTGGGGCTGGCCGGCGAACCGATCGGGGTGGAACGTCATGGCCAGCCGGCGATGAGCGATGGTGATCTCGCGCCACTCTGCGTGGGGTGACACGCCGAGAACATGAAAAGGGTCGTTCAGATCCAGTTGGGTGCACGCGTCGGGCTCTGCGAACAACGACTCCGTCGTGTAGTACTCCGCAAAGCTGCTCGAAGCCTTCTGATCGACCGTTTCCTCGTGGTGTCGCACGAATGCGGTGCCCACGAAGGTGAGTTCGGGATCGCCCGCCTCGGCGCCGTCCAGACGGGGGAGTCGCACCCGTCCACCGGGAAACGACCGCGGATTGTCGGCGCGCGCCGTCATGTCGTCACCACTCCTGTCGCCCTCGATGTCGTCCCACGCCGTTCCATCACGCAACTATCGGCCGGTGCCGCGCAGAACTTCATGTTTTCGTGGTCCGAAGGACCCATGGCCTTTCGCGCGGCTCGGTCGGCCGAGAATTCCTTGACCGATCGGTCAACCAATAGTGTGTTGCGCCATGGACATCACTGGAGCTTCAGCAATCGTCACGGGCGGCGCGTCGGGTCTCGGCGAGGCGACGTCGCGGCTCTTGGCCGACAAGGGAATGCGGGTCGTGGTCATGGACCTCGATCGCCAGCAGGAGAAGGGCGACGCCCTCGCCGCCGAGATCGGCGGCATCTTCGCCCCCGCGGATGTGACCGACACCGAGCAGGTGCAGGCCGCGGTCGACGTCGCTCGCGAAATGGCTCCGGTGAAAGCGCTGGTCAACTGCGCAGGAATCGGGTTCGCGACCCGGACCATCGGGAAGAACGGCGAGCCGCACGACCTCGAGATCTTCAAGCGCGTGGTCGACATCAACCTCATCGGTACGTTCAACTGCATCCGTCTGGCGGCATCCGCGATGAACTCGAACGAAGCCGACGACGATGGCCAGAAGGGTGCCGTGGTCAACACCGCCTCGGTCGCCGCCTACGACGGACAGATCGGCCAGGCCGCCTACTCGGCATCGAAGGGCGGAGTGGTCGGCATGACCCTCACGGTCGCCCGCGATCTCGCAGCAGCGGGTATCCGGGTCAACACGATCGCGCCGGGGCTCATCGACACCCCCATCTACGGCGAGGGTGAAGCGTCCGAGGCCTTCAAGACCGCACTCGGCGAGTCGGTTCTCTTCCCCAGGAGGTTGGGTCGCTCCGAGGAGTTCGCGTCGTTGGCGCTGGAACTCATCACCAACAGCTACATGAACGCCCAGGACATCCGCCTCGACGGCGGCATCCGGATGCCCCCCAAGTCCTGACCCACGAGGACGACGGGATCTCAGTCGCCCCCATTGCGGTCTGCCCTGCCGCCCATCCACACCGGGTGGTCGGCCATGGCCAACAGCTCGTCATCGCCGGCGCTGTTGCCGTAGGCCCAGAGTTCGGTCGACGGCAGATCGGCCCCGATCCACTCGGTCAGTCGGCGCTGCTTCTCGGGTCCACGCACGTTGGGCCCGGCGAGGCGTCCGGTGCAGATCGACTCCTCGTCGAATTCAAGCTCCACCCCGATGACACCGTCGAAGCCCAGTCGTTCCGCCACCGGCTCGAGGTAGTAGATGAGCGACGCCGACACGATGACCATGCGGTGGCCCGATCGTCGGTGACGGTCGATGTGGGCAACGGCGTCGGACCGGAACCGCTCGGGCAGGCGGTCGGCGTAACGTCGCCCCGCAGTGCGCAGTTCGTGCAGAGCAGTGCCTCGCAACACCCCGCCGACGACGGCCTCCTTGGCGTTGTCACGGGCCGTGTCGTCGGTCCGACCCCTGAGAAGCTGTGGACCCTGGGTCACGAGGGCGCCGCCGACCCGTGACAACCCGCCGACCGCGACGAGGAATCCCATCAGCGAGTCACGCCGGGTGATGGTCCCGTCGAAGTCGAAGGCTGCCAGACCTCGACGGTTCTGCGACGTCGGGCCCACCCGCCGCTCAGGTGGTGGGCGAACGGTTGGTGAGGAACGCCTCGAGCTTCTCGAGGGTCGCCTCCATGGCGGGTGGGTGGCGCGTCGGGAATCCCAGCCACTCGATGGCGGGGGGAAAGATCGAGGTGGACCAGTCGAATGTCTCGGTGACCTTGGTCTCGTCGTCACCGACGGGCTCGAGCACGTAGCGCCAGCGGTGCTTTCCGTAGTGCTGCCACGCGATCAGACGGTCCTGTTCGAACTCGACGACCTCGTTGGCCATGACGTAGGGGACCCCGAGCTTCATCTTCATGCCGAAGCGGGACCCGAGGGTCAGCTTCTCCTGCTCGCCTCTCGCTGACACGACCGAACCCGAGCCGTCGATGACGGGGTGAAGAGACGGGTCGCACAGGACCTCGAAGATGTCGGCGGCGGGAAACGGCATCGTGCGGCTGACCGACACCTGACGTGCGTTGGGGGTGCTCATACCGTTCACCTCAGCAGGTCTGCCAGGGCGCTGTCCAGCGTCCGGTGCGCGAACGTGAAGCCCGACTCCGACAGGGCGGCCGGAGTGCCCCGCGTCGAGGTCAACAGAAGTGAGTCGGCCAGCTCGCTGTCCGAACAGCAGTTGCGGCCCGGCCATCGGAATGATGGTCGAGGGCCGATGCAACGCGCCGGCGAGGGTCGACGCGAAACGTGGAGTTGGTCACCGGTTCCGGCGCGACGAGGTTCACCGGACCCTCCACGGGGCGATCGAGGAGCCATTCGATGGCGGCGACGTCGTCGTCGATCGAGATCCAGCTCATGTACTGGCGACCCGACCCCGAACGCCCACCCAGGCCCAGACGGAACACCGACAGGACGCTCAGGAAGGGGAGGAAGGGAAGCCGGCGTCCGAGCAGGCTGCCCTCGGTGGTCATCACGACACCGGTGCGCAGAAAAGTGGTGGGGATGCCGGCCTCGACCGCAGGGGCGGCGGCGGCCTCCCACTGCACGCAGACGCCCGCGAGGAAGTCGGACCCCGGGGGCTGATTCTCGTCGAGGATCTCGTCGCCGCAGTCCCCGTAGTACCCGATGGCGGAACCGGACAGGAAGACCCTCGGAGGCCGCTCGAGCGACGCCAGGGTCCGGGCGATGAGGCCCGTGCCGTCGACCCGGCTCGCCAGAATCTCCGCCTTGACCTCGGCGGTCCACCGCCGGTCGCCGATCGGTTCGCCGGCGAGGTGCACCATGGCGTCGATCCCCTCCAGGGCCGCGGAGTCGATCGTTCCGGCGGCGGGCGACCAACCGACGTCGCCGGCGTGTCGGGGAGATCGGGTGACGGCGATGACCTCATGGCCCGAGGAACGAAGGGACGCGGTGAGGGAGCGCCCGATGAGACCCGTCGCGCCCGTGATGGCGACACGCATCGTCAGGACCCCCGGTTCGACACGAAACGCCACAGGGGACGTGGCAGGTGGCGCATCACGGTGAAGACCCATCGCAGGACGCCCGGGGACCACACGATCGCCGATCCCTTGCGGAGGCCGTCGACGATGTCGGTGGCCACGGCCTCCGGCGTCGTCGCGAACGGAGCGGCGTCCATTCCCTCGGTCATGGCGGAATGGACGAACCCTGGTCGGACGATGCAGACGTTCACGCCGGTGCCGACCAGGCGATCCGCGAGGCCCTGGGCGAAACCGTCCAGCCCGGCCTTGGTCGCCCCGTAGACCGCGTTGTCCTTGCGTACCCGCTCGCCGGCGACCGACGACAGGACGACGATCGTCCCGTGCCCCTGGGCCTTCATCTCCGCGGACACCGACAGCAGCGCCGAGACCTGGCCGGCGAAGTTCGTGACCACGGCGTCCGCTGCCGCTGAGGGGTTCTCGTCGAACGTGTCCTGATCGCCCAGGACACCGAAGGCGGATATCACCAGGTCGATGTCGCCTTGCGAGGCGAACAAGGCGGACATCTGGGCGGCGTGTTCGTGGGTGGCGGTGGCATCGAACTCGACCACCTCCACCTCGCAGCCCAGATCGTTCAGTTCCTTGGCGAACACCTCGACCGACGGCGGGGTCCGGACCGCGAGGATCAGCCTTCGTGTCCGACCCGCGACGAGTTGCCGGACCGTTGCCGCGGCGATGTCGGATCCCCCACCGAGGACGAGAACGCTCGAGAAATTGCCGACGGCATCGCGCATGGGGTGCTCCGGTGGGGGGCGGGAGGCTTCACGCTAGCGCCGCCGGAGGACCGGCCCCTACGCTGACATCGTGAGCACGCGGATGCTGATCATCCTGGCCATGATCTGTGGCGTCGTGATCCTGGTGGCCGCCGCGGTTCAGCTGGTACAGATCTCGAATTGAGCGTGACGGCACCTCGGTAGGATCGTGTCGGCGCGCCGCGTCTCCGAGCGAGCGCCCGAGAGGATCCATCGTGGACAACAGCGAGGCAACCAACTACGACGTCGTCGTCATCGGCGGCGGACCGGCGGGGTATGCCGCTGCCCTCTATGGCGCCAGTGCCGGTCTGAACATCGCGCTCGTGGAGAAGGACAAGGTGGGTGGTACCTGTCTCCACCGTGGCTGCATCCCTGCCAAGGAACTGCTGGAATCCGCTGCGGTCCGTCGGACCGTCGCCCACGCGGCCGAATTCGGTATCAACGTGGACGGAGTGGGAGTCGACTGGTCGGTCACGGTCGATCGCAAGCAGCGCGTCGTCGATCAGATGCACACGGGTCTCGGACAGCTCCTCGAAGGTCGCAAGGTCGACGTCTTCTCGGGCCTCGGGTCGCTCGGGGTCGGTCACGAGGTGACCGTGGCTCGTGCCGACGGTACGGCGGAGGTCATCGTGGGCCGGGCGGTGGTGCTGGCGTCGGGATCGGTGCCGAAGGTCATTCCCGGCTTCGAGCCCGACGGGGAGGTCGTCATGACGAGCGACGAGTTCCTCGACCTTCGCTCCATTCCGGCCCGCGCCGCGGTCATCGGCGGGGGTGCGATCGGCTGCGAGTTCGCGTCGACACTCGCCGACATGGGTTCGGAGGTCACGATCATCGAGGGGCTTCCGAAGATCCTCCCCGGTTGCGACACCGACGTGGCCAACCTCGTCGCCCGCTCCTTCAAGAAGCGCGGCATCGACATCCGCACGGGCGTGAGCGTGACCGGTCACCGGAACCGGGCCGAAGGCGGCACGACCCTCGACATCGCCGATGGAAGTCGTCTCGACGTCGATGCCGTCATCGTGTCGGTCGGACGTCGGCCGTCGACCGCGGGTCTCATCACCGACGGCGCAGCGGTCGCGGTGGCGATCAGCGACACGGGCTTCGTGGACGTCGGTCCCCGGTGTCGGACCGCGGAGGCCGGGGTCTGGGCCGTGGGCGACTGCATCGACACGCCCCAGCTCGCGCACGTCGGTTTCATCGAGGGGATCAACGCCATCAAGGACATGTTGGGTGAGATGCCTCCCCCGGTGGACTACTCCAAGGTTCCATGGGCCATCTACTGCCATCCTGAGGTGGCGTTCGCGGGGCTGTCCGAGCAGGCCGCGAAGGAGGCGGGTCTCGACGTCGTCGTGGCCAAGCACCGCTTCATGGGCAACGGCCGGGCGGTCATCCTCGGCGAGACCGACGGCATGGTGAAGGTCGTGGCCCAGAAGCTGCCCGACGGCACGGCCGGAACGATCCTCGGTGTTCACATGGTCGGCCCGTGGGTGACCGAACAGCTGGGCCAGGGCTACCTCGCGGTCAACTGGGAGGCCACGGTCGACGAGGTGGCGGCCTTCATCCAGCCGCACCCGTCGATGAGCGAGCTGTTCGGCGAGACGGTCCTGTCGCTCACCGGCCGGTCGCTGCACTGAGGGCCGGCGTCGCCGGATACCCTGACCTCGTCGCTCCAGAAAGGCGCAACCGATGACCGAGATCGTGATGCCCCAACTGGGCGAGTCCGTCACGGAAGGCACCATCACCCAGTGGTTCAAGTCGGTGGGCGACTCCGTCGCCGAAGACGAGCCGCTCTTCGAGGTGTCGACGGACAAGGTCGATTCGGAGGTTCCCTCTCCCTCCGCAGGCGTGATCACCGAGATCAGGGTGCCCGAGGGCGAGACGGTCGACGTCGGAACGGTCCTCGTCGTCCTCGGCGATGGCGCCGCGGGATCGGCACCGGCGCCGACCGTCGCAGCGGAATCGCCGCCTGCCGCCGAAGCGCCACCGAGCCCCCCCGAACCGACTGCGGCGGCAGTTCCTCCTGCTGCGGCTTCTGCTCCTGCTGACGCGCCGGCCGACGCTCCGACCGCGGCCGCAGACGCCGCCCCGCCTCTCCTCTCGCCGGTGGTGAGGCGCCTGATCGAAGAGCACGGCCTGGACCCGGCCTCGATTCCCGGCACGGGCGTCGGCGGGCGCATCACCCGCGACGACGTCCTGGGGGTGATCGACAGGGCAGCGGCCGGTCCCGGCGCTCCCGCGCCGTCGATCCCATCCTCGTCGCCGGCTCCGCCGACTCCGGCAACTCCGCCGACTCCGGCAACTCCGCCGGTTCCCTCGGCGACCGTCGCCCCCGCCGCGTCGCCGGCCGCCGCTCCGGCGACCGGCGGCCCCGTCGCCCCCGGTGACGTATCGGTGCCGCTCAACAAGATCCGTCTCTTGACCGGCGACCACATGATCCGGTCCCGTGCCACTTCTCCCCACGCCGTCACCGTCGTCGAGGTCGACTTCGAGGCCGTCGAGCGGGCCCGGCTTCCGGTCAGGGCACAGTACAGAGCCGAGGAAGGCCACTCACTCACCTATCTGCCGTTCATCTCGCGGGCCGTCGTCGACGCGATCGCGGACTTCCCGCACATGAACGCGACCGTCGGCGACGGCGAGTTGATCGTGCACGGAGCGGTGAATCTCGCCATCGCCGTGGATCTCGACTTCGACGGTCTGTTGGCTCCGGTCATCGCCGGCGCCGACGACAAGCGTCTCCGGGCCATCGCCCGGGACATCGCGGATCTCGCGACGAGGGCTCGCAGCCGCCGACTCACCCCCGACGACCTCGAGGGCGGGACCTTCACCCTCTCCAACTCGGGGAGCTTCGGCACCGCGATCGTGATCCCGATCATCAACCAGCCGCAGGTGGCGATCATGTCGACCGACGGGATCTCGCGTAAGCCGGTCGTGGTCGCCGCCGCGGACGGATCCGAATCGATCGGCATCCACTCCGTGGGGAACCTGACGCTCGCCTGGGATCATCGTGCGTTCGACGGTGCGTACGCGGCCGCGTTCATGGAGCGGGTCAAGGAGATCCTCGAGACACGTGACTGGTCGACCGAGCTCTGATCTCCGCCTGGCGGACCTGTCGGTCCGCTGGCTCGGCACCGTCCCCTACCGCGAGGCCCTGGATCTCCAGCGGGCGTTGTTCGCCGGAAGCTCCAATCACCTCCTGCTCCTCGAGCATCCGCACACCTACACCCTGGGGGTGAGGGCCGACGCCTCGAACGTCCTCGTCGACCCCGTGTCGGTGGGGGCCGACCTCGTCGACGTCGACAGGGGCGGTGACGTCACCTACCACGGCCCGGGCCAACTGGTCGGCTATCCGATCGTCACCCTCGCGGACGAGGCGAGCGGGCGGCTGCCGTCCACCCGCCAGTACATCTCGGTCCTCGAACACACGGTGATGGCGGCTCTTCGCCGAGTCGGTGTGCACGACGTCTCCACGATGGGGACACGACCCGGCGTCTGGGTGGAGGCGTCGGGGCCGCGACCGAGGAAGATAGCGGCGATCGGCGTCCGCATCGTCCGGGGTCGGACGATGCACGGCTTCGCGCTCAACGTGGACTGCGACCTCGCCATGTTCGGCAACATCGTGCCCTGCGGCATCTCCGACATGGGCGTGACCTCGGTCCGGGAGGAGGGGGTCGATGCCTCCCTCGACGATGTCCTCGACGCGCTCGTGAACGAGGTGTCGACGACCTGGGTCGTCGGACCGGTCGACCGCTCCGACGTGGTTCGGCCCCGCACGGTCGGCGACGCCGGCCTCTCCCGGTTCAGCCGAGGAGAGGGCCCAGGCGACATGGTGCGCTACCGGACCGAACCGGTGTCGTCGAACGTCCGCCTGACCGGTCGGCTCGCTCAGGCCGGAGTGTCGGGCGGGGTCGGGCTGGTCGATCCGAAACCCGAATGGATGAGGGCGAAGGTCGTCCACGGTCCCGAGGTCGCCGACGTGCGCAGGACACTGCGCTCGCTCGATCTCGTCACGGTGTGTGAGGAAGCGGGATGTCCCAACCTGTCCGAGTGCTGGTCGGACGGTACCGCCACGTTCATGCTCTGCGGCGAGAGGTGCACGAGGGCATGCGGCTTCTGTCTGGTCGATACCCGGAGGCCCGAACCTCTCGATCCCGAGGAACCCGAGCGGGTGGCCCGGGCGGTGGCGGAACTCGGACTCGAGTACGCGGTGCTCACCATGGTCGCCCGCGACGATCTGCCCGACGGCGGTGCGGCCCACGTCGCCGAGACGATCCGATCGATCGCCCGGCGCTGCCCGGCGACACAGGTCGAGGTGTTGATCTCGGACCTCGGCGGCGACGCCGACGCGCTCGGCCACGGTGCTCGAGGCCGGACCGGCCGTGCTCAACCACAACATCGAGACGACCGCTCGCCTCCAGCGGGCGGTCAGGCCGTCGGCCTCCTATGCGAGGAGCCTCACCGTTCTGGGTCGATCGTCGACCGCCGGAGCGGTGACGAAATCGGGACTCGTGGTCGGGATGGGCGAGACCGACGACGAGGTGCGCTCCACCCTGGTCGATCTCGCCGCAGTAGGCGTCGGGGTCGTGACGATCGGCCAGTACCTGAGACCGACCACCCATCACCTCCCGGTTCACCGGTGGTGGGAGCCCGAGAGCTTCGCCGAGTGGAAGCGCTTCGGCGAGGACGTGGCGGGACTCCATCACGTGGAGTCGTCGCCGCTCACCCGTTCGAGTTATCACGCTCGATCCGCGGCCGCCGCCCACGGGGACTCTCCGAGCCCGCTGCCCACCGCGCCCTGACCCCGAACCTCCGGGGCGTCGTGGCGGATGGGGTCGGGCCGTGTCCGCACGGTACCGTGTCCGCCGTGACGACCGCCCCAGCCTCGCCGTTCGGCGCACGCCACGACGCGGTTCGCAGAGCACTCGACGCCTCCGGGGTCGATGCCCTGGCGGTGTCGGTCGGCCCCGACCTCCCGTGGTTGTGCGGATACGAGGCGATGCCGCTGGAACGGCTGACGATGCTCGTGATCCCGAGGGGCCGACGGGCCGTACTCGTCGTTCCCCGGCTCGAGGCGCCCCGGGTGCAGGCCCGCCCCGACTTCGACATCAGACCATGGGGCGAGACCGAGGACCCGGTGGCGATCGTCGCCGGCCTGCTGGCCGGAGCAGCGGTCGTGGCGATCGGTGATCGGACCTGGGCCCGTTTCGTCATCGAACTGAGTGCCTGTCTCGAGGGCACCCGCCTGGTCCGGGGATCCGAGGTGACGGGCCCGCTCCGGTCCGTCAAGGACGACCACGAGATCGAGATGCTCATCGCGGCGGGAGCCGCGGCGGACCGGGTCACCGGACCGTTGATGTCGGGCGATGTCGACCTCGTGGGTCGCACCGAGGCACAGGTGTCAGCCGACCTCGCCGCTCGACTGGTCGAGGAGGGACACGCCCGGTGCAACTTCTCGATCGTCGCTGCGGGCGAGGACGCCGCCAGTCCCCATCACGAGCCCGGACAGCGCGTCATATCGGTCGGCGACGTCGTCCTGTGTGACATCGGGGGAACTCTGCTCGACGACTTCGGCGTGGGCTACTGCTCCGACATCACCCGATGCCTCTGGATCGGTGACCCGCCCGGAGAGGCACGCGCGGCGTGGGACGTCCTCGGCGCGGCTCACGCGGCTGCGATCGCCGCGGCGCGCGCCCGGCACACCCTGTGAGGCGGTCGACGCGGCTGCCCACGATGTCATCGTGGCTGCCGGGTTGGGCGACTACTTCGTCCACCGCACCGGTCATGGGATCGGCGTCGAGGAGCACGAAGACCCCTACATCGTCTCGGGCAACGCCGAGACGATCAGGGCGGGCCACGCCTTCTCCGTCGAGCCCGGTATCTATCTTCCGGACCGGTGGGGATTCCGTCTCGAGGACTGCCTGGTCGCCACCGACGGCGAGCCGATCCTGCTCACGGACACCCCACGGGCTCTGGCCGTCGTCGAGGGCTGACGCTGCCGTGTACCGACTCGACGCAGCGACAGTGCTCGCGCAATGGAGCGCGGGCGGCTTCTTCTTCTGCTGGGTCACGACCCGGCGTCGTGAGGTCGGTATCGGGTACGGATGGATGCTGCGCATCACGTGGAGCCTCATGGCGGTCGCCTCGATCCTCGTCGGTCTTCGGTTCGGAACGGTCCCCGTTCGAGAAGTCGCCTCGGCGCTCTCGGTGGTCGCCGCCGGCGTCGCGATGGCGGTGAGCGTCCGGCGACGAAAGGCCGGCGTGCTCCGCCAGCGCGAGCGTCGTCAGGCGGCGGGCGCCCGGGTGGCCGAGATGACCGGAATCGATCGCGCCGAACAGACCTTCGAGGCGAGCGCCCCCGAATTCCCGCCCGTTCTCGACCTCCCCGCGCCCCTCATCGCCTCGGTGGGCCTGGTGGCAGCCGGCCTGGACGCCGGAGCCCCGGCCTGGTTGCAGGTGTCGAGAGTCCTCGTCGGTGCGCTGTTCCTCGGTGCCGTGACCGACGCGATGTTGCTGGGGCACTGGTATCTGACCCAACCCGGTCTACCGCGAGCCCCCCTGATCGACATGGTCCGATGGCTGGCCGTCATCTGGCCTTTCGAGGTCCTCCTGATGGCATGGCCGCCGGGGATGATCGAGGTGCTGTCCGGATCCATCGACGACGGCTGGGGCGGAATGCTGGGGTGGTTCTGGTTGGCATCGGCGGTCGGGACCATCGTGTTGTGCGCGGTCACCCGTGCCGCCTTGCACGAACGCGAGTACTCCGCCGTCATGGCCGCGACAGGGTTGCTGTATCTGGCGATCATCACCGCTTTCGGAACCGATCTCGTGGCGCGGTTGGTGCTGTCCGATGCCGGTGGTGCGGTGTGACCACGTGCACTCACCCGGTACCATTCCGCAGTTCGATGTCAACGATGGGTGTGACGATGCGCAATCGACGACTGGCTCCTGTCCTCGCCGCCGCGACGCTGCTGGTGTCCCTGGGCTGTTCGAGCGGCAGTGACGGAGCGTCGGAGGACGAGTCGGCCACGACCACCACGTCACGCGCCGAGGACTCCGGTGCGACGACGCCCGAAGGCGACCCGACCGACCCCACGAACCCGGAGGACGCCACAACCCTGAGTGCCGACCAGCTGGCTGACGAACTCGTCGGGCCGGTCGAGTCGGGCGACATCTGTGAGGTCACCGATGTCTTCACCAGGGTCACGCCGGATCTGACCACCCCCGAGAGCTATCTCGAGTCGCTCCGGGTCATCGCCGATGCGGTGTCGCAGCTCCTCGATTCCGTTCCCGACGAAGTGTCGGGACCGCTCGGAGTGGTGCTGGACGGTACCGAGAAGATCATCGCGGTGCTCGATGCCAACGGTGCGGATCTGTCCGATCCGGCGGTCGCGGATCTTCAGAACGACGAGGATCTCGTTGCGGCTCAACTCGAGTTCGAGGAGTGGCTCGCCGAGAACTGCGACTAGCCCCCTTCCGGCCCGGTCGGGGTGTTCGCGTTCACGTCGTCAGATCCCGAAGGGCACCGGCTCCATCGAGTCGACGCACCCCCGATTGGTGCGGTCCGGATGGTCGACGAACGAGGCGATGACTTCGCGGACACATGACGAGGCGGTCCCGGGCGTGTGTCCCGCTCGGGGAACCTCCACGTAGAGCGACCGGTCGAGCGATCGGGCGAGCCGCTCGGAGCCCGAGGCCGGGGTGATGGGATCGAACTCCCCGGCGACCACCAGGGTGGAGATCGCTGAGTCGATCGGCTCGTCGAACGAGGGGGGAGTGGGTTCGACGTCCCACGTGTCGCACATGAGGTACCAGCCGGCGAGCAGCAGGAGCGACCCGGCGGTGGATGTCGACTCCACTCCCTCGACCGCCTCGGCGGCGGACAGCCGGGCATTGTCGGCACACTCGAAGGACAGGTACGCGCCCTCGCTGACGTCGTTCATGAACGGGATCGCGGTGCCGGCGATCGCCGGGATCAGGGCGTAGTTCTCACGCGCCATGGAATGGATGACGTCGGGTAACAGCGGAATGAGCGAGGTGTCGTACAGGGACACGAACAGGCCCGACACGACGTCATCACCGGAGATCTCGATTCGCCGACCGCCCTCGTCGACGAAGGAGTACGGCTCGGCGTCGAGCCGTTCGACCACGGTGCGGATGTCGGACTGGAGGTCGTCGATCCGGTCGTGGCAGTTCGGTTCTGCGGCGCACGCCGATGCGAGCATCTCGATGGAGCGCGCCGCCCCGGCCCGGACGTCTCCGTATGCCCCGTATCCGGGCGGATACACCGAGTCGAGGACGACCGTCCTGAGACCGTCGGGGTGGGAGCGCATCACCTCGAGGGCGAGTCGCGTTCCGTAGGAGACCCCCCACAGGTTGTAGGTCGCCAGGCCCAGGGAATCGCGGAGGTCGGCCACGTCTGCGGCTGCGTCGGGCGTCGAGTACCGGGACAGATCGACTCCGGTGTCGGCGAGGCGGGTGCGACAGGCCTCGACGGCGTCCCGGACGATCTCGTATCCCTCCATCACCGATTCGTCGTCGCCGAGCAGATCGACCAGGGCGGCTTCGCGCTCGGGGCATTCCAGAGCCGGCGTGGACAGACCTGCACCGCGTTGGTCGAACAGGATCAGATCGCGACGATCGAGGGTCGGGTACGTGCTGCGCTGGTCGATTCCCGATGCCAACGTTCCGTCCCCGGGTCCTCCGTGGAGAAAGATGACGGGGTCGTCCGCAGGTTCGTCGGTTCTGGCATGGATGCGAACGACCGGGAGCGTGACCGTGCGGCCGTCCGGCACGGCGCGGTCTTCGGGAACCGTGAGCGTCGCGCAACTGACCTCGGTGTCGGGCGGAACGTCGACGGGGCAGGTCGCCTCCTCGAGAACGGGTTCGTAGGCCCGGACTGTTGTCGAGGTGACGCTGGTGTCACTCGCCGAGCCCTCCGCTCCCTGCGATCCCGACGAGCACGAGGTGGCTGCGATCAGGGCCGCCGCGGCGACGAGGGGGAGGCGGCGCGGCATTCCGTCCATGATGGACCATGTCGTGCAGCGTGAGGACGCGACCCACGACGACATGCGTCACATGGAGAACTCCGTCGAGGGGCTGGTCAGCCCGATGATGCGTTCCCGAAAAGGCGCGTCGTCGCCGAGATGTGCCCGCCGGTCGACCGGCCGTTGCCCGGGATCCGGTCGCCGCGCCGGCAGCGGGTGCCGATGACTCGCGAGGGGTCGGCGGGGCGGGGGAGGCGTCGCCGCCGGAGCTCTCTCCGACCGTGAACGTGGGCTGTCCAGGCTCCTTCGTCTCTCCGGCCGCGGTGGTGAGATCGATGGCCGACCGAAGATCGATGACGGGGTCCTCCGGCACCGGCTCGCCGGGCGCGATGCCCACGGAGGGGGCCGGTGGAGTGGTGCTCTCGACTGCGTCGGGCTGGGCTGCGTGACCGACATAGGGGGCCGTTTCGGGGATCGGCGCCGGCGGTGCTCCGGGAAACGCCCCGGCAGCGGGCGCCGGTTCGTCGACGCGTGGGGCAGGGTCGGTCGGCGGTTGCTCGCCAGCGGACCCCGTCGCGGGCGACGCCTCCGAGATGAGTGGTTCGTGAAGCGTCTGATGGATGAGGGCGCTGACCGAGTCCAGCGTGGCCCGGCCTGCATCGATGCGCTGTTCGAGATCGATGAGCATCGCTTCGATGTCGCGTCGGCGTTCTTCCCAGGCGCGCCGTTCTGCCATCGACGCTGCGTCGCGGTCGGCGACGAGCCGCTCCGCCTGACGGGTTGCATCCGCAACCATCTGCTCGCTCTGCAGACGGGCGGACTCGATGAGCTCGGCGGCCTCGGCTCCCGCCAGGTCGGTCATCTGCTCCGCGGTTCGCTCAGCGAGGACCAGGGTGCGTGCCGTCTCCCGCACGTCGGGGTCGAGTGCGCTCGGCGCCGGCGGAGCGGACAACTCGCTCGACGTCGCCCCCTCGACGCTGCCTCCGACCACACGGACGAGCTCGCCGACGGTGTTGGTCAACTCGTCGAGTCGTGATCTGATGGAGCGCAGCGATTCCTCGGGGTCGGTGCCTGGGGTGGCGTTCGACGACATCACCTGCGGACCCTGTCCGATGTTGGGAAGCGGATCGTTCTTCTTGCCGAATCCTCTGGCCACGTCACTGTCTCCCTCTATCGGGGCGTTCTCACCCCGATTCCTGCCGCCAACGGAGGGTAACGCAGGCGGAAGATATGGCAAGTCGAGGGAATCGGGCCTGCCGCAGGTCACCTGGCGACGAAGTACTTCGCCCGCGGGTGGTGACAGATGAGGGCCGACGTGGTCTGTTCGGGGTGGTACTGCCACCCGGTGTCCTCGCTGACCTCGATGCCGAGGCGGTCGGCCCCCAGAAGTCTCGCGACCGTTGCGTTGTCCTCGAGCTCGGGGCACGCGGGATACCCCCACGAATAGCGACCCCCTCGGTACTGCTGGCGGAAGAGGCCGTGGAGCGACGGCCCGTCCTCATCATCGATACCCAGTTCCGAACGGATGCGCTGATGCCACAGCTCGGCCAGAGCCTCCGCCATCTCGACCCCGATCCCATGGAGCATCAGGTAGTCCTGGTAACGATCGGCGGCGAACAGCTCGGCGGTACGCTCCGAGACGCGCCCGCCCATCGACACGATGTGGAACGCCGCGACGTCCAGCTCGGCCGATGCCACGTCGTCGCCGACGGGCCGGAAGAAGTCGGCGATGCACAGGAACGGATCCTTGGTCTGACGTGGGTAGCTGAACCGTGCGGCCTCGTCGGTTCGGCTCTCGTCGGTCCAGATGACGAGATCGTCGCCGTCGGAGTTCGCCGGGAAGTACCCGTAGACGACCTGGGGAACCAGAAGATCGTCGGCCTTGACCTCGGCGAGCAGCGAACGGAGTTGGGGCCGGATGCGGTCCTTGAACTCGGCGTCGGTTTCCTCGCCCTCCGGGCGGAACTGCCATTGGTTTCGGAACAGCGCGGTCTCGTTGATGAAACCGGCGATCTCGTCGAGATCGATACCCTTGACGATTCTCGACCCCAGGAACGGGGGCCGAGGAACGGGATTGTCGCCGGCCACCTCGGGTGATCGGGAGGGCAGGTCGATGTCCGCCACCGGAGCCTTCGGCGGCCGTTCGCGCCCCTCGGGAATCCGGCCCCAGTCGTCGGCCGTCTCCTCACCCCGTTTGAGTCGACCGAGACGATCCATGACCGAAAGGCCTTCGAACGCGTCCTTCCCGTAGAAGAGCCGGCCCTGATAGACCTCGCGGAGATCGCGCTCCACGTATGTCCTGGTGAGAGCGGCGCCACCGAGCAGCACGGGTATGTCGGAGAGGTTCCGCTCGTTGAGTTCCTCCAGGTTGTCCCGCATGATCAGCGTCGACTTCACCAGGAGCCCCGACATGCCGATGGCGGTGGCCCCCACGTCCTTGGCGGCCTCGATCATCTCCGCGATCGAGATCTTGATGCCCAGATTGGTGACGTCGTAGCCGTTGTTCGTCAGGATGATGTCGACGAGGTTCTTGCCGATGTCGTGAACGTCGCCCTTGACCGTGGCCAGCACGATGCGCCCCTTCGACGAGTCGCCGTCGACCTTCTCCATGTGGGGTTCCAGATGGGCCACCGACGCCTTCATGGTCTCGGCCGACTGCAGGACGAAGGGAAGCTGCATCTGCCCCGACCCGAACAGCTCTCCGACCACCTTCATGCCCGCCAGGAGCACGTCGTTGACGATCCCGAGGGCACTCAGTCCGTTCGCCAGGGCCTCGTCGAGGTCGTCGGTGAGACCCTCCCGGTCACCGTCGATGATCCGCTGGCTGAGGCGTCGCTCGATCGGCCAATCGCTTCTGTCCTCGACGACCGCGTCGCTGACCTCGACGTCGGAGAACACCTCGAGCAGGGTGGTGAGCGGGTCGTAGGACGAATCGCCCTCGGCCAGGAGTCCCTCGACGCCGCGGCGGTCCCAGATGAGATCGAGACTCACGTCCCGCTGGCGGTCGGGGATGCGGGCGAGGGGCATGATCTTCGCGGCATGGACGATCGCCGAGTCGAGTCCCGCCTCCACGCACTGGTCGAGGAAGACGCTGTTGAGAACGTGGCGCGACGACGGCGACAACCCGAAGCTCACGTTCGACACGCCCAGGGTGGTGTAGACGCCGGGGAGCTCCGCCTTGATGCGCTCGATCGCCTCGATCGTGGCGATGGCGTCGCGGCGGAGGTCGTCATCGCCGGTCGACAGCGGGAACGTCAGGGCATCGAAGATCAGGTCGCCCGACTCCAGGCCGTAGCGCTGCGTGGCCAGATCGTGGATGCGGTGAGCGATGCGCATCTTCCACTCGACGTCACGAGCCTGACCGTCCTCGTCGATCAGGAGACAGATGACCGCCGCGCCGTATTCCCGCGCCAGGCGGAACACCCGGTCGAGGCGAGAGCCGTCGTGGTCGCCATCCTCGAGGTTGGCCGAGTTGAGGATGGCGCGGCCGCCGATCCACTGGAGCCCCGCTTCCATGACCTGCGGTTCGGTGGAGTCGAGCACCAGCGGGACAGCTGACTGCGTCGCCAACCGCTGTGCGACCTCGTCCATGTCGGCGGTGCCGTCCCTGCCCACGTAGTCGACACAGACGTCGAGAACGTGACTTCCCTCACGCACCTGATCCTTGGCCATGGCCACGGTGGTGTCCCAGTCCTCGTCGAGCAGCGCCTCGCGGAACTTCTTCGATCCGTTGGCGTTGGTCCGTTCTCCGATGATCATGAACGATGTCGCCGCGGTCCCGCCCTCTTCCCCGAAGGGCTGGAAGCTGTAGATCGAGGTCGCCCCGTCGATGTGGGTCGGGGAGAGCGTCGCGGGCGTGGTGGCGGACGCAGCCTCTGCGAGCAGCTCGATGTACTCGGGCGTGGTTCCACAGCAGCCGCCGATGACCCGGACCCCGAAGTCGCGGATGAAGCGGGTGAGCTGGTCACGGAACTCCTCGGGACCGAGGTCGTAGTGCATCTTTCCGTCGACCACCGACGGAAGTCCGGCATTCGGTAGCACGGAGATCGGCATGCGGGCGTGTTGCGAGAGATGCCGCAGGTGCTCTCCCATCTCGGAAGGGCCGGTCGCGCAGTTGAGTCCGATGACGTCGGGACGCATGGGGTCGATGGCGGCCAACGCCGCCGAGATCTCGGTCCCGGGGAGCATCCGGCCGGTGAGCTCGATGGTCACCTGCACCTGGAGGGGTACCTCGCGTCCACCCGCCGCCATGGCGCGGCGGGTGCCGTTCATGGCCGCCTTGATGCCGAGGAGGTCGAACTGGGTTTCGATGATGAACAGGTCGACCCCGCCCTCGAGGAGCGCAGTGGCCTGTTCCTCGTACTGATCGCGCAACTCGGCGTAGCGGATCTGGCCGAGCGACGCGAACTTGGTGCCCGGGCCCATCGATCCCGCCACGAACCGCAACCGGTCGGGAGTCGACATGTCGTCGGCGACCTCACGGGCCAATCGGGCCGCGGTCACGTTGAGCTCGTGGGTCCTGTCCGCGATTCCGTACTCGGCCAGCGGGACCCCGAACGATCCGAAGCTGTTGGTCTCCACCACGTCGGCGCCCGCGGCGAAGTAGTCGGCGTGCATCTGTCGGACCGCGTCGGGCCGTGTCGCGCACAGCAGCTCGTTGCATCCCTCGAACGTGTCGCCGCCGAAGTCGTCGGCGGTCAGATCGAGTCGCTGGAGGTACGTTCCGGTGGCGCCGTCGAAGACGACGATGCGCTCCCGGACCGCGTCGAGGTAGGGACTCATGATGGGGACTCCTGGGGTCGAGTCGAACGGCGGGTCAGGCCGCGAGCTGGAGCGATCACGCTCTTCCCATCCGGTCAGCTCACTTCGGTCCGTACAACTATCGCACAGTCGATAGCCTCGCCCCAGTGAAGATCTACACCCGCACCGGCGACGACGGAACGACCGGCCTCTACTTCGGCGGTCGGGTGGCCAAGGACTCGCCCCGTCCGATGGCGTACGGGGAGGTCGACGAGGTGCAGGCCGCGTTGGGGCTGGTGCGTGCCGCGGTGGGCGAACGCCGTCGGGCGGGCACGGTGACCGAGGTCGAGGGAGATGCAGAGCTCGACGAGCTCTTGAGCGGGATCCAGGCTGACCTCTGGGTGCTGATGGCGGAGCTGGCGACAGGTGATGACAACGCCCACAAGCTGACCGACGGTGAGACGCGCGTCACCGAGGACATGACGGAGAATCTCGAATCGCTGATCGACTCGGTCTCGGAGCGATTCGAGGCGCCCACCGAATTCGTCGTTCCCGGAGGGTCGGAGGTCGGGGCTCGCCTCGATGTCGCCCGCACGGTCTGTCGAAGGGCCGAACGTGCCGCCCTCTCGGTGGCCCCGTCGCCCTCGCAGGTCGGCCCCTATCTGAACCGCCTGTCCGATCTGTGTTGGACGATGGCGCGCTGGCAGGACGGCACATCGGTCCCGGTCAGATCACTTCGTCACGACTGAACCCTTTTGGAGGAACCGATGTTGGACATCAAGCTGGCCCGAAGCCCCGGACGCGCCGCGGTGGTGGGCCGACTCGTGCCCTCGGACCGTCTCAAGATGGCCGGTGTCGAGCGAAAGCTGCTGACTCGACTCTCTTTCGACGGTTCGGTCGGCGCGTCCGCGGTCGTGACGGGCGACGATCCCGCAGTGACGGTTCTGGTCGGAGTGGGGGAGAGCGGCGACGTCTCTGCCGACGTCATCCGTGCGGCCGCGGCCGCGTTCGTCCGTGCCGTCACGTCGCATGCAACGGTTGCTCTCGATCTCACCGCGGTCGAGGATCTGATCGACATCGACACGGCGGTCGGAGCAGCGACCGAGGGTGCGATGTTGGCGGGGTATACGTTCGTCACCTACAAGGACCTGCCGGACACCCACAGACTCCGCTCGGTGACACTCGTCGCCCCCTCCGGTGGCAAGCACGGTCTCGAGCGCGGGCGATCCGTCGCCGCAGCCGTGTGCTTCGCCCGCGATCTGGTCAACGAGCCGGGTGGCGTTCTCACACCGGTCGAGTTCGCTCGTCGTACCGAGGAGCGAGCCGAGGCCGCCGGGCTCACCGTCGAGGTCATGGACGAGGCGCAGATCGCGGCTGCGGATCTCGGCGGGCTGATGGCCGTCAGCCGGGGATCTGATCAGCCCGCCCGATTCGTGAAGCTCACCTACGAGCCCGAGGAAGCGACCGGATCGGTGGCTCTCGTCGGCAAGGGCATCACGTTCGATTCGGGAGGACTCTCGATCAAGTCGGGCGAGGGCATGATGACCATGAAGTGCGACATGGGGGGAGCGGCCGCCGTCATCGCGGCCATGTGCGCTCTGCCCGCCCTCGGTGTGGGCGTGAAGGTGACGAGCTACACCCCGATGACCGACAACATGTTGGGCGGTGACGCCCAACGGCCCGGCGATGTGTTCCGGGCCCACAACGGGAAGTCGGTCGAGGTGCTCAACACCGACGCCGAGGGCCGTCTGGTCCTGGCCGACGCTCTGTCTCTGGCATCGGCGGATGAGCCCGACGCCATCGTCGACCTCGCCACCCTGACCGGCGCCGCCGTGGTCGCTCTCGGCGATCGCATCGCCGCGCTGATGGGCAACGACGACGACCTCATCGCAGAACTCGAGGACGCGTCGTTCACATCGGGCGAGGCCTTGTGGAACCTCCCGCTGCCCGCGGAGTATCGCAAGTTGCTGGACTCGCCGATTGCCGACCTCAAGAACATCGGAGGGCGCAGCGCCGGTGCTCTGACCGCAGGACTCTTCCTCTCGGAGTTCGTCGCCGAGGGCATCGCGTGGGCGCACATCGACATCGCCGGTCCCGCCTTCACCGACGCCGATGACGGCGAGATCACCCAGGGTGGCACCGGTTTCGGCGTTCGGGTCCTACTGGCCTGGCTCGAAGCCCGGGGAGGCGACACGGCCCTCATCCCGGAGGACGCGAGCCTCTGATGCCCACGAGAGGGCGGTTGTCGCGCATGAGGATCCCGCCCTCCGACCTGATCGACAGAATCGATCCCGCCGAACCGATCGACAGGATGGATCCCGCGCTGCCGACGCTGAGAATGGATCCCGCCGAGAATGCGCAGAGCAGGGATCCCGCGGACCCGATACTCAGGCACGAGAGGAATGAGCCGACGGACCGGGCGGACCCGACCGACCATCGGCTGCGCCACGAGAATCCGGTCGACGGTGCGACATCGATCACAGGCGGTACGAGGCTCATCGTCGCAACGTAGCGGGCCCCGACGACGCGACGCGCCGGGGCCGGCGGGTGACGAGGCCCGGGGTGGGAGTCATTCCATGGTTCGCTCCACGGCCCAGGCCACCGCGTCGTGAGCGACGGGCGGCGGGAATCCCCAACCCCTGAGCTCCCGCTCGATGACGGCAAAGGGGTCGCCCGCCCGGGCCAGTCCGAGCGCCGCCGCCCGGGCTCGTCGCCGCTCGTCGGGATCCTGGTGGCGGGCCGCCCACTCGTCGTGGGCGTTCTGCACGGCGTCGGGGAGGCGATCGAGTTGCCGACGGGTGAGCGGTGGGAGGTGCCGGCGGACCGACAGGCGGTCGGGCCCGACCCGTTGAGCGAGCCCGAACTGGCAGATCCGGTTGATGGTCCTCTGGACCGACGAGTTCGGCCCGGTCGCTTCACCGAGTCCGAGGGCTTTTCCCGTGTCCGAGAGGTCGATCCGGAATCCTGAGGGGAGCGAATCGAGTCCCCGGGCGAATCGGCGGAGGAGCCACGTCGCCGACGGGCCGATGAGACCCAGCCAGAACCGTTCGACGTAGGCCGACCGCGGATCGTATCCCTGGCTCGCGAGGACGGGATCGTCCCAAGAGACGATCTCCAGGATGCTCGACTCCGACGGGGCTGTGGCGGGCGGCGAGGCATCCTCGGTAATGGGTCCGGTGATGGGGGTGGACATGACATGCTCCCTGTGACGAGATCGCAGGGGGAAGAAATGTCACTATATTTCATGTCATTTCATGCATCCACCGCATCGACTCGGTCGGCGCGGTGAGCAGCGACGCCACCACCGTCCGGCGCGCCCGCGAGGTGCTGGCCGACGCAGGTCGAGTGGTCGTCCTGACGGGGGCGGGCATCTCGACCGATTCGGGCATCCCCGATTTCCGGGGGCCGAAGGGAGTGTGGACCAGAGACCCTTCGGCGGAGAGGCTCGCGACGCTCGACGTCTACATGTCGGACCCCGATGCCAGAGTTCGTGCCTGGGCCTCCCGGGTCGACAATCCGGCGTGGGCCGCCGAACCCAACGCCGGTCACGACGCCCTGGTCAGACTGGAACGGACCGGGCGCCTCGATCTCCTGGTGACGCAGAACATCGACGGACTACATCAGATCGCGGGGTCCGATCCGGCTCGCACGGTCGAGATCCACGGAACGATCCGGGACGTCGTGTGCATGACCTGTGGTGACCGACACCCCTCGCAACGAACCCTCGATCGGGTGAGGCTCGGAGAGGGCGATCCCCAGTGCCTGATCTGCGGGGGAATCCTGAAGTCGGCCACGATCAGCTTCGGTCAACAACTGGTCGCCGACGACCTCGAACGAGCCTTCGCCGCGGCCCGGTCGTGCGACGTGCTCATGGCGGTCGGATCGACCCTGTCGGTCTTCCCCGTGGCCAACATGGTTCCCCTGGCGGCGTCGGTCGGATCGGCGATCGTGATCGTCAACGGCGCGGACACGGAGATGGACGACCTCGCCGACGTGGTCCTCCGGGGCTCGATCTCCCATGCCCTCCAGGAGATCATTCCTCCGGATCGACCCTGACCGCTCGCAGCTCGCCCACCGGTTTGCCGCTTGCGTCACGGTTCACGACCGACCCTGGAGAGCGACCCTCGGCCCTGCCGACGGACCAGCCCGTCCACGCCGTTGCCAGGGTCCTGACGGCTGGGGTCATGGCCCGGCGCGCCCCGTCGGCCACCCGGACGACCAGCGCAGCGTCGGGCGTGGCGGCAACGGTGAGGCCTTCGGCTCCGTACTTCGCCACCAGAGCCGGGTTGTGGATCATCATCTCGCCATCGATTCCGGCGTAGGAGCCGACGATGGCGGGGTGGGCGCGCATGGCGTCGGCCACCCGATCGAGCCCCGAGACCTCCGAGTGTCCCCCGGCGAGCGCGACGAACATCCGGCCGATGGTGGCCATCGGCAGTCCGTGTGCCGTCATGCCGCAGTTGTCGGGAGCGAGGACGGGGCGCGCCCCGGCTGCGACGCCGACCGATTCGGCCATGGCGTGTTGCACCGGGTGGTCGGGATCGAGGTAGGTGGCCGGGTCCCAACCGCGGGCCACGCACCAGGCCAGCGCGAGGGCGTGGTTGCCTGAACACTGATGGTGGAGAGGGCCTCCCTGGCCATCGTTCCCGGGCGTCAACATCGAGCGGTCGACGCCGGCCGAGTCGAGGATCTCCTTCACGGTGGCGACCGAGCTCTCATCGCCCCCGTGCGACGAGCAGCCGATGGCCAGATGGCGGTCGTCGAGCCCGAATGCCTCGAGTACTCCTGCGTCGACCGCTCCGGCGGCCTGGAAGGGTTTGGCGGCCGAACGGAGGAAGATCACGCGTTCGCCGTCGCCCGGGAGGGTCTCGGAGATCGTCGCTCCCTCGCGATCCGTCATCACCGCCCACAGGGTGTGGCGGCTCTCGACGAGTTCGCCCCGGGTGACCTGAACCTCCCACATCGCGGCCACGCTACCGGCCGGGGAATACATCGGGTTCGCTATTGTTGACCAACTTGGTAGGCTTTTCAGTCTGCACCAGTCGTCGTGTCCCTCACCTCTCTCGGACGGTTTCCATGACCAGCTTTCGCGAACTCCTCACTGCAACAAAAGGCGAGATCCGTGAGGTCTCCACGGGCGAGGCCGAGGAGCTTCGCTCGGGAGGGCACACGTTCCTCGATGTGAGGGAGGCCGACGAGTTCGAACAGGGCTCGATACCACGTGCGGTCTTCATCCCCCGCGGCCATCTCGAAGGCCAGGTCGAGAACCGCATAGCCGACAAGGACACGCCCGTCGTCGTCTACTGCGCAGGCGGCGTCCGGTCCGCGTTCGCAGCCAAGACGTTGTCGGAGCTCGGCTATTCCGACGTCGTCTCGATGGTGGGCGGTTTCAACAAGTGGAAGGACGAGAGTCGCGAGTGGTCGACCCCCCGGGTTCTCACCCCCGAGCAGCGGAACCGGTACCAGCGGCACCTGCTCGTCCCCGAGGTCGGCGACGAGGGCCAGCAGAAGCTTCTCGACTCGAAGGTGCTGCTCCTGGGAGCCGGCGGTCTCGGTTCTCCCGCCGCTCTCTATCTGGCCGCAGCCGGGGTCGGGACACTCGGCATCGTGGACATGGACGTGGTGGACGAGTCCAACCTCCAGCGCCAGATACTCCACAACATGGACCGGATCGGTGACCGAAAGGTCGACTCTGCGAAGAAGACCCTCACGGCGCTCAACCCTGACGTCAACGTCGTGACCTACGACGTCCGTCTCGACGCCTCCAACATCGAGGACGTCATCGCCGGCTACGACGTCATCATCGACGGCGCCGACAACTTCCCGGTGCGCTACATGCTCAACGACGCGTCGGTGAAGCTCGGGATTCCGGTCGTTCACGGCTCGATCTTCCGATTCGAAGGCCAGGTCACGGTCTTTCACCCGCTGCACGGACCGACCTACCGCGACATGCTGCCCGAGCCTCCACCGCCCGAGATGGCACCCAGCTGCGCGGAGGCCGGTGTCCTCGGCGCCCTTCCCGGCATCATCGGCACGGTTCAGGCGGTCGAGGCCCTCAAGCTGTTGCTGGGCATCGGTGACAGCCTCATCGGCCGCTACCTGACCTTCGATGCGCTCGACATGGAGTTCCGCGAGTTCAAGATCCAGGTCGACCCCACCAACGAGATCACGTGGGCCAACCGGGACGCGATCCAGGTGATCGAACTCGAAGGGCACTGCTCGCCGGCCCCCCTCGTCGCGCCTGCCGGCTGAGAGAGCGCGGCGGGTCCGCCGCGGCGGGGGCCGACTCAGCCGGGGTGGTCAGGTCTCGGCGCAGGTGTCACAGTCGAACGATGACGGAGCGGTGTCGGGCTCACGGGAGATGATCTGCCCGCAACGACACACCCAGCCGACCGGTCGCGCCGGATTGCCCACCACCAACTGGTGATCCGCGACGTCGCGGGTGACCACCGACCCGGCCCCCACCATGGCGTAGGTCCCGATGACGGTGCCGCACTTGACCGTCGCGTTGGCGCCGACGGAGGCGCCGTGGCGAACGGTCGTCGGCACGACGATCCACCCGTCGTTCACGGCTCGGGGGTACAGGTCGTTGGTGAACACGGCGGACGGGCCCACGAACACCTCGTCCTCGATGGTCACGCCGACATAGACGCTGACGTTGTTCTGGATCTTGACCCGCTCACCGATGACGACGCCCGCGTCCACGTAGACGTTCTTGCCGAGTTGCGAGTCCGCGCCGATGGTCGATCCTCCGCGCACGTGGCAGTGGTGCCAGATGCGGGCGCCGTCACCGACGCTGACGTCCTCTTCGATCTCGGCGGTGGGGTGTGCGTACACGGTCGTGAACTCTAACGGCCTCTCCGTCGCTGCCGTCGCGAACCCGACTTCTCACCCGGGGTCACGACCTGACGCCGGGGACGTTCAGCGTCAGCCCGGTCTCCCGCTCGGACACCGACCACAACGTGTCGATCGCCCTCTGCATGCCCCAGCGCCGCAGAATCGGCTTCTTCACGGCCCGACCGTTGTTGACGAACATGGGGCCATAGAACTCGCCGCCCCGGGCCCGGGGATCCGTTGCGGCCCGGAGCTGAGGACGGGCACCGACGTCGGCCGACATGCCCGTGCGAGCGGCCAGCGAATGGAAGAACGGCGCGGCCCATCCGCCGCCACCCTCCTCGACCGTGGTCGCCTGGAGGTCGGTGTTCGACAGCCCCGGGTGGGCGATCAGGCTCTGCGCGGAGACGCCGGCGGCGTCGAAGCGTTGCTGGAGGCCGAGACCGAAGTGGAAGTTGGCGAGCTTGGCCTGCCCGTAGGCACGCCAAGGCTTGTACCGCCCCTCCCTATGCGGATTGGCCGGGTCGACGGCGCGTCCGATGTGGTGGGCGGTGCTCGTGACCGTGACGATCCGAGCCGCGTCGGCGCTCAGCAACGACGGCATCAGGTGCGCCGTGAGCGCGAAGTGCCCGAGGTGGTTGACGCCGAACTGCATCTCGAAGCCGTCGACGGTCTTCCGCTGTGGCATCGCCATCAGACCCGCATTGTTGACGAGGATGTCGATGGCGTCGTGCGCGGACGCCACCGTCCCGGCGGCAGTTCGGATCGACCCCAGGTCACCGAGGTCGATCTCCACGATGTCGAGAGAGGCGTCGGGGTGCCGTCGCAGGATCTCGGTCCGGGCGGACCGCGCCTTGTCCTGATTGCGCGCGGCCATGATGACGTGTGCCCCGGCGCCGCCGAGAGCTGCAGCGGTCTCGAGACCGAGGCCTCCGTTGGCGCCGGTGACCACGGCCGTTCGTCCGCTCAGATCGGGTATGTCCGCTGCGGTCCACATGTTGGAGGCTCCGTGTGACTGAATGTCCACTCATTCTTCCGACTTCGGCGCGCGACCGACCACTCGACGGCTGCCCCGATCAGGGCTCCGTTCGCCAAACACTGCTAGAACCGTGCGTCTGTGAAGGGACTGATCCTCTCGGGCGGTGCGGGCACCCGTCTCCGACCCATCACCCACACCAGTGCCAAGCAACTGGTCCCCGTCGCCAACAAGCCGATCCTGTTCTACGGAATCGAGGACATGGCGGCGGCCGGCATCACCGACATCGGGATCATCATCGGTGAGACGGGTGCGGAGATCATCGAGGCCGTCGGCGACGGCTCCGCCTTCGGCGTGAACGTCACCTACATCCGCCAGGACCAGCCGCTCGGGCTCGCCCACTGCGTGCTCATCGCCCGTGATTTCCTGGGCGATGACGACTTCGTGATGTACCTCGGCGACAACATGTTGCAGCAGGGTCTGGTCGACTTCATCTCTCGATTCGAGGAGGACCGGGTCAGCGCGGACAATGCCCCTCTTCAAACGGGCCACCAACCGCACGCCGCCGCGCAGATCCTCCTGTGCCGGGTGCCCGACCCTCATCGCTTCGGGGTGGCCGATGTCGACGCCGACGGTCATGTGGTCGGGCTCGTCGAGAAACCGGAGAACCCGCCGTCGGATTTGGCGCTCGTGGGCGTCTATCTGTTCTCGTCGGCGGTACACGAGGCGGTGGCGTCCATCAGTCCGTCGCCCCGCGGCGAGTTGGAGATCACCGACGCGCTGGCCTGGCTCATCGACCACGGCCATCGCGTCCGCGCCGATCTCGTGGAGGGATGGTGGCTCGACACCGGGAAGAAGGACCCGCTCCTCGAATCGAACCGCCGGGTGCTCGACGTCATCGAGGGTCGCATCGACGGTGACGTCGACGCGGACAGTTCGGTCGACGGACGGGTCGTCATCGAGAGGGGTGCCAGCCTGGTCCGCTCGGTGGTCCGAGGTCCGGCGATCATCGGAGCGGGTTCGGAGATCGTCGACAGCTACATCGGTCCGTTCACCGCGGTCGCGGACGATTGCCGAATCCTGAACTCCGAGATCGAGAACTCGGTGGTGCTGGCCCGGGCTTCCATCGCCGGAGTCGGTCGACTGGTGGACTCGCTGATCGGCCGCGACACCGAGGTGAGCCGATCGACCCAGAAGCCGGCGGCAACCCGTCTCATGATCGGCGATCATTGTTCGGTCGATCTAGTGTGAACCGTCACCCCGCACCATGACCTCCATCACGCCTTCCACCCGTATCGACGGAGTCCACATCGTGGAACCCACGGTCCATCGTGACGAGCGGGGGGCCTTCGTCGAGACGTACCGCCGCGAGTGGTTCCCGTGGGGGCGGGAGATGATCCAGGCCAACCGAGGTGAACGGGCGGCCAACAGCATCGTCGGGCTCCACTATCACCTGCATCAGGCCGACTACTGGATGATCCAGTCCGGGCACGCCCGGGTCGTGTTGCACGATCTTCGCGAGGGGAGCCCGACCGACGGTGCCACCGAGGTCATCGACGTCGGCGACATCGGCGGTGTCGGGCTCAATCACCTGGGCGTGTACATCCCGCCCGGCGTGGCCCACGGCTTCGCGGCCGTCACGCGATCTGGTCATCACCTACCTCGTCGACGGCTACTACAACCCCGCCGACGAACTCGGGGTGGCCTGGGACGACGCGGTGATCGGTGCCGACTGGGGTATCGACGAGCCGGTCCTGTCCGAGCGGGACTGGGCGAATCCCGCGCCGGGTCGACATCCCCGCCGACCGGCGGCCCCACGGCGTCGTTGAGGCGGTAGCCGATGGCGTCGCGGGTTCTGGTCACGGGCGGAGCCGGCTTCATCGGCTCCAACTTCGTGCATCACCGGCTGGCCTCGTCCGACGATTCCGTGCGAGTTCTCGACTCCCTCACCTATGCGGGAAATCCGCCAATCTCGAGCGACGTCGCGGATGACCCACGGTTCGAGTTCGTCCTCGGCGACATCTGTGACCACGACGCCGTCGGGGCGGCCCTCGACGGATGCGACGTCGTCGTCCACTTCGCTGCGGAGACCCATGTCGACCGCTCGCTGCTCGGCCCCGACGTCTTCGTGCGCACCAACTGCGACGGGACCAACGTCCTGTGCGACCTCGCCACTCGGTCGGGTGTCGACCGGTTCGTCCACGTCAGCACCGACGAGGTGTACGGATCGATCGAGGCCGGTTCCTTCTCCGAAACCGATGCGCTCAATCCCCGGTCACCGTACTCGGCGTCCAAGGCAGGCAGCGACCTGATCGCCCTGGCGTATCACGCCACCCACGGCCTGCCGGTGGTGGTCACCCGGTCGTCGAACCAGTTCGGCCCTTACCAGTTCCCCGAGAAGCTCATCCCGTTCTTCATCACCACTCTGATGGAGGGTGGACGTGTCCCCTCTACGGGGACGGTCTCAACGTGCGCGACTGGTTCTTCGTGGAGGACAACTGCGCCGCGATCGACCTGGTGTCGCGCAAGGGGATGGTCGGGGAGATCTACAACATCGGCGCTCACAACGAACGGACCAATCGGCGAGATCACCGACGCGGTCCTCGCGGCGTTGGGTCGCGATGAGTCCAGCATCGACTACGTCGAGGACCGCCTCGGTCACGACCGGCGGTATTCGATCACCACCGAGCAGATCGAGGCCCTCGGCTGGTCGCCGCTCGATCGATTTCGACACCGCTCTGGCCGACACGATCGCGTGGTACGTCGGACATGTCTCCTGGTGGCGGCCCCTCCGACCCCGCGTCAGGAATCGATGACCATGCGACTCGTCGTGACGGGAGCGGCGGGGCCAGGTCGGTGCGGAGCTGGTGGCCCTGCTCAGCGATTCGCACCACGAGGTGATGGGCGTCGACCGATCGTCGGGAGTCGACGTGTCGTCGCGTCACGATGTGATGGCGCTGGTCACCTCGTGGCGCCCCGACGTGGTCATCCATGCCGCCGCGTTCACCGACGTCGACCGTTGCGAGTCCGAGCCCGACGCGGCGTTCAGGGTCAACGCACTCGGCACCAGGTTCGTGGCCGAGGCTGCGGCCCGGGTCGGGGCCCATGTCGTGTACATCTCCACCGACTACGTCTTCGACGGCACCAAGGACGGCCCCTACGTGGAGTGGGATGAGACCGGGCCCCTGTCGGTGTACGGCGCGTCGAAGCTGGCCGGCGAACGCGAACTGGACCGTTCCGCCACGATCGTCCGCACGTCATGGGTGTGCGGACGCTCCGGTGCGAACATGGTCAGGACCATCCTGCGGCTCTCGCAGGGCGAGGGTCCGCTGCGGTTCGTCGACGATCAGTTCGGACATCCCACGTTCGCCGCCGATCTCGCGCCGGTCGTCCTCCGCCTGGCGGTCGAACGGGCCCGAGGCGTCCACCACGTGACCAATGCGGGAGACGTCAGCTGGTACGACTTCGCCAGGGCGGTGCTCGAGGCGGCCGGCGAGGACGCCGGTCGGGTCGAACCGATCTCGACGCTCGAACTGGATCCGCCGCGCGCCGCAGCTCGCCCGCACAACTCCCGCCTGGCGAACACGGTGATCGACGCCATGGGGATCGGGCCACTGCGGGACTTCCGGGACCCACTTCTCGAACTGGTGGCTGAGATATCGTCGGAGCCGTGATCAGCGCGATCAAGGACTTCGTCGATCGACACGAGGTGCTGCTGGCCCGGCTCTCGCCGTGGGTCCAGGCGGCTCTCGACATCGCTGCGTGGGCGGTGGCCATCACCCTCGCGGTGTACCTGCGGCTGGACTTCGCCCCACTCCCTGCGGAGAAGGCAGGGCTGCTGAAGTTCATTCCCATCGCCGCGGCCGTTCAGCTGATCGTCGGCCTCGCCATAGGGCTGTATCGGGGGAAATGGCGCTACGGGAGTTTCGACGAGGTGTCGGCTCTCGTCGCGACGGCCACGGTCTCGACGGGCATCCTCTACGTGATCGATCGGTTGTCGGAGGACCAGGCGTCCTTCACCCCGTACCTCGTTCCGCTGAGCGGTGTGATCGTCGGTGGCTTCGTGGGGCTGGTGCTCATGGCCGGGTGCCGGTACGCGGTGCGCCTGGTTCGCGAGTGGCGCAAACGTCCCGACGCCGACACCGCCGCCAACCGGGTTCTCGTGTACGGGGCGGGCGACCCCGGCATCGGCGTCATCACCTCGATGCTGCGGTCGCCCGACAGCTCCTATGTCCCCGTTGCCATCCTCGACGACAATCCGACCAAGCGGCGCCTGTCGGTGATGGGCGTGAGCGTCATGGGAGGTTCGGGCAATGTCGCCCGCGTCGCGAATAGGGTCGACGCCAACACCTTGTTGATCTCCGACCCGATGGTGGGATCCGAGAAGATCAACGAGTTGTCGAAAGAGGCGCACGAGGCGGGACTGGCGGTCAAGGTCGTTCCTCCCGTCTCGGAGCTGTTCGGCAGCTCACCGGGGGTCGGCGACATCCGCGACATCAGCGACGCCGATCTCCTCGGGCGCCATCAGATCGAGACCGACCTCGAATCGATCGCCCACTACCTCACCGGGAAGCGAGTGCTCGTCACCGGTGCGGGGGGATCCATCGGTTCGGAGTTGTGCCGGCAGATCAGTCGTTTCGGCCCCGAGCAGCTGTACATGTTGGATCGCGACGAATCCGCTCTCCACGCCGTCCAGCTGTCGATAGAGGGACGTGCTCTGCTCGACACTCCCAACATCGTTCTGTGCGACATTCGTGATGCCGATGCGCTGAACCGGGTGTTCCAGGATCGTCGCCCCCAGGTGGTGTTCCATGCGGCAGCACTCAAGCATCTGCCCCTCCTGGAGTCGTTTCCCGAGGAGGGAATCAAGTCGAACGTGATCGGATCGCTCAATGTCCTCGAGGCGGCCGATGCCGCCGGCGTGGATCGGTTCGTCAACGTCTCGACCGACAAGGCAGCGAACCCCACATCGGTGTTGGGCTACACCAAGCGGATCGCCGAGCGGCTCACCTCCGACATGGCCCAGCGTTCCGACGCGACGTATCTGTCCGTGCGGTTCGGCAACGTGCTGGGGAGCCGGGGGTCGGTGCTCACCGCGTTCCACGCGCAGATCGCCGCCGGAGGTCCGGTGACCGTCACCGATCCCGAGGTCACCCGCTTCTTCATGACCGTGCAGGAAGCGGTTCAACTGGTCATTCAGGCGGGCGCCATCGGCCGGGACGGAGAAGTCCTGGTGTTGGACATGGGCAAGCCCGTGAAGATCGCCGACGTGGCGGAGCGACTCGTGGCCCAGGCGGACCGACCGATCAAGATCGTCTTCACCGGGCTTCGGCCCGGCGAGAAGCTCCACGAGGAGCTGTTCGGTGATCACGAGGTCGATTCGCGGCCCCGCCATCCGCTGATCAGCCACACCTCCGTGCCGGCCCTCGCGCCGTCCGAGGTGCTCGACTCGGTCGCCGGCTGGGAGGACGAGCGCCTCCTGGAGTGGATGACGGCTCGCATCTGAGCCGGTCGACGGCGCTGGGTCGACCGGCCACTGCCGACGTCAGGCCCCTCCCAGCGGCTGGGGTCGGCCTTCGGCCAGGACCACCCAGGTGGTCCCGGGGTCGAGGGTGAGGGGGGCACCGGTGGCATCGACCAGATTCCAGGGGTCGGTTCGCTGCCAACGGGTCCAGGTTCCCTGACGGACCTGGCCGCGGGTGAACACCCAGGCGCGGCCCGTCCCGACCGAGATCGCCTCGGGTGAGCGGACATCGGCGTGAGAGGTTCGGTACGCCGTCTCCACCACCACGACGTTGGTCGGGGCGACGGGTTCGCCGTTGGCGTGCATGTGGTCCTGGTTCCAGATCCGGCGTCGCCAGCCACCCAGAGCGGCATCCCAGCGGAACTCCACCTGCACGCCCGGATCGGTCATGAAACCCTCGATGGGGACCCCCACCGGTGCAGTCTCGGCGGTGTGGAACGTGAACAGCGGAGGTGGCGTGACGAGGGGAGCCTTGCGCGTTCGCAGGGAGGCGGTTCGGGCGAACAGGTTGTGGGGCCACGGCCGTTGTTCGTCGCGAAACCACGCCGATGCCACCTCGCCCGGCCCCACGCCCGTCTTCCAGTTCGTCAGCGCCAACGACCTGACCACGCCGTCGTTGGCGCCGGAGAAGGCGAACAGCGGGTGACCGAACATCGCCAGAAGGTCGGGGTCGGTGGTCCGGGCCGAACGATGTGGTCCGACGATCGCCGGCTCCTGGGAGTGGAAGACCGCCAGGTACCGGCTGCCGAATTCGATCCTCACCTCGTAGATGACATCGGCGAGCTCCATGCCCACCTGGGGCATGGCGGGGAGCGAGGCGTCGATCTTCGAGACGATCGCTGGCCGCATCAGTGCCGCGGCCGGCGCCGGCAGGCCGGTGAGCGGGGCGATGTCGGTCGGCTCGGGCTCGGGCTCGGGCACCGCCACGGTGGTGGGTGGAGGGGGCGCGGTGGTGGCGGTGGTGGCGGGCACGGCCATCGCGCCTGATGCCGGCGGCAATGTCGTCGTGGGCGCCGCGCTGATCTCGGCCTCGGATGCGCCTGTCGGCAGCAGGCCCGGATGCCACCAGACCGCGCCCACCAGCGCAACGGCCGTCGCCGCGGCGGCGGCTCGCCAGCGTCGTGATGCGAGTCCGTCGACACGGACGGGTCGCACGCGAACGGATGAGTCCGTCGGGTTGCCCGTCACGGTGGACGCGAGCGCGACGCACAGGCGATCGATGTCGTCTCTCGTGACGGATGCCAGGATCGACTCGTCGGTATCGAGGCGGATCTCGACCGTCGCCGGATCCTCATCGAAAGGGGCCAGCTCGTCGACGCGGGCGACCTCGCACAGCGCGATGCGTCGGATCGGCTCCGAGGCCTCGTCGACCCCGGAGCGGATCTCGACGGTGTCGCCGTACAGGGTGATCCGCGCCGCGACAGGTCGCGACCCGTTGCCCATGCGATGGCTGCCTGCCGCTGCACCGAGCGGCTCCTCAGACATGATCCGACATGTCCTTCCCTCCGACAGTGCCCACTCTGTCACGGGGCACGATCCCGCCCACGGGCCTCGGAATGACCGGCCCATCGTGACAGTCCGACACCGAGGAGTCCACCCGATCGGGTATCACGGGCCGATGGTGGGGCGGGTTCCCAGCTCGACGTCGGCCACCGTGAAGAGTCGTGCCCGCGAGGTCCCTTCCTGGCCGGCGGCGAAGGTGGCGTAGGCGGCCTTGAGTCCACCGTCCGCGGCCCTGAAGAAGCTGAGACCCCCCGGCCCGGTGCGGGCGGCGCCCGAGGCGAGCCATGGCCCGGCCTCGTTGGTGACGCACATGCCCCTGGGAGAGGCACAGCGGGCGAGACCGGTCGAGTAGCCCGCGGTCCACCAGTCTCCCGCCGAATACGCCATCAGGTAGGTGCCGGTGGAGGCGTCGTAGACCATCGACGGGTTCTCGATGAAGCGACCTTCCCACCGATGGGTGATGCCCACGAGGGGTTGGGGCAGGTAGGCGGCTTCGCCGTTCGGGAGACGCTTCACGGGATCGCCGATGCGGTCGAGGGGGATGACGTGGATGGGCATGTTGGTGCCGCTGAACGCAGCGTGGAGCCACAGATCCCCCGCGGGATCGACGAAGACGTCGGGGTCGAGCGCTCCACGGATTCCGTCGATTCCGCAGCTGAAGGGCGTCGGCTCGGGTACGAAGGGTCCCGTGGGGCTCTGGGCGAAGGCACGCCCGATGCACTGCCGGTTGGCGTAGTCGGGCGGGTTGTAGCGGTTCGCGGCGAACCAGAGCACATAGCGACCGGCTGCCGCCACGACGGTCGGGGCCCACAGGACCTCGTCGGTTGCCCACGCCGCCTTCGTGGGCATTCCCTCCACGCTGGCTTCCCAGAACGACTGCTCGGTGTAGGTCGCGTCCAGGTCGGTCACGGTGGTGATGGGCAGTCGCATGAACGTGTTCGAACCGAACACGTGGTACGACGATCCCTCGCGCAGAACGAACGGGTCGCCGCCGCGACCCCACTGGGGGTCCGTGGCGGAGTGCCTCACGATCGTTCCCAGTTCGGGGGGCGGCGGGATCTCGCACGCCAGGAGATCGCCATCCGGATCGAGCCCGTAGTGATCCCAGCCGGACACTCCGAGCGGCCCGGTGACGTACGCCGGGCCGTCGCCGGTCCCCGCGCAATCGACATCGACGACGTTGTTCGGCACACAGGCGAACGCGTAGTTCTCGTCGCAGCCGGGCCGGATCTGTCTGTTGACGGCCTCGGCGATGGCGGTGGCCTGACCGACCGTGACCGACTCACCCCGGTAGACGGCGAACCATGCCTGGACCTGGGTTGCCGAACAGCCCGACGCGACTGCGACCATGACGATGACGGCAACGATGATGCCGACGCGGCGCATTGGGGGGCCTCCTGTCCGTGACCGGGACAGACATTCTACGTGGGCGGCACCGAGACCGGCACCGAGCGAGCGGGATCGATGGAGCGGGATCGAGTTCCCGATCAGGATCGGGTGCGGGTCGAGGGGGCTCGATCAGTCGAACACCGCACGGGCGGTCTGCCACAGGATGCCCAGGTCGCTGCGAACCGTGCGCCGGCGCAGATAGGCGATGTCGATGGCCAGCTTGTCCGCCATGATCAGGGCGTAGGCGGCGTCGAGATCATCGGCGTCGGCGAGCAACTGCTCCTCATGTCGGAAGGCGACGCTCGCAGGTCCGGTGACCCCGGGCCGGGCCGAGAGCACCTCGCGATCGGCGTCGCTGTAGGTCTCGACATAGCGGGCGTCCTCCGGTCGGGGACCCACCAGGGACATGTCTCCGCGCAGAACGTTGAGGAGCTGGGGCAGCTCGTCGACCTTGGTGCGGCGTAGCCAACGACCAACCGGCGTGATGCGCGGGTCGTCGCCGGCCGTGACGGCCGGTCCCGCCGAGGCGGCATCGACGGCCATCGTTCGGAATTTCAGCAGGGTGAACGGCTCTCCATCCCGCCCGATGCGCTCGGCCCGATGCAGTAACGGTCCGGGTGAACTGAGGCGGACGGCGAGAGCGGCGCCGATCCACAGCGGTGAGCTGAGGACCCCCGCGGTGGCCGCGCCGACGACGTCGACCACGCGTCGAACGTCGATCATCGACGGTGGGTGGCCACCAGGTCGGCCACCGCGGACACGACGTCGTCGATGTCCTCCTCGGTGAGACGAGGGTTCAGGGGGAGGGACAGGATTCGCTGGAACTCCCTCCACGCCACCGGGAAGTCCGCGTCCGCGAAGCCGTAGGTCTCGCGGTACCAGGGATGGGAGTGCACCGGAATGAAGTGAACGCTGGCACCGATGTTCGCTGCGGCGAGGTCGTCGACGAAACGAGCCCGGTCGACCGACAACATGTCGAGGTCGAGACGGATCACGTAGAGGTGCCAGGCCGGCACCACATCGTCGCGCACCGTGGGGGTCTCGATCTCGTCGATGCCGGCGAACGCCGCGTTGTAGGAGGCGGCGACTTTGTGGCGCCGTTCCTGGAAACCTTCGAGGCGGTCCAGCTGGTGGAGTCCCAACGAGGCCGTGATGTCGGTCATGTTGGCCTTGAAACCGGGCCGGATCACCTCGTAGTTCCACGAACCACCCTTGCCGTAGCGCTTCCAGGCGTCGCGGCTCATGCCGTGCAGCGACCACAGGCGGGCTTCCTCGATGAAGTCGGCGTCGCCGGTGAGCATTCCGCCCTCGGAGGTGCAGAGGTTCTTCGTGGCATAGAACGAGAAGGCGGTGGACCGTGGCACGCGCCCATCTCCGGGCGCCCCGATCGGTCGGCCGCGATATGACGCCGCCACCGCATGGGCGGCATCCTCGACGATGGCCAGGCCGTGACGGTCCGCAATGTCGGTGATGGCGTCCATGTCGGCGGGGTGGCCCACGTAGTGGACCGGCATGATCGCCTTCGGAACCAGCGTGCCCTCGTCCACCACCCGGGCGATGGCCGCCTCGAGGGCGACGGGGTCGATGTTGAGGGTGTCGGCCTCCACGTCGACGAGGATGGGCGTGGCCGCCAGGTGTTCGATCACGTTGACGGTGGCGCAGAACGTCATGGTCGTGGTGAACACCGCGTCTCCCCGCCCCACCCCCAGGGCGGCCAGCGCGATGTGCATGGCATCGGTACACGACGTCACGGCGAGTGCGGCGGGAGCCTCGACGTAGTCGGCGAAGCGCTTCTCGAACTCGGCCGTCTTTGGTCCGGTGGTGATCCACGGCGTCCGGAGAGTGGCCACGACCTCTGCGATCTCCTCCTCACCTATGAACGGCGGAGAGAACGGCAGGTAGTCAGAGCGCACGCCCCCGAGTCTAGGGGTGGACCCCGCTAGCTTGGTGCAGTGCACCAGCGACGCCGCCGTCCCCTGGGCTTCTTCGCGGTCTCGACCCTCGTCGTCGGCGTCGGGTGGTTGGCCGTCGTGGCCCTCGACGCGGTGACCGCTGCCAACCTCGCGGTGGTCGCGATCTCCGGGGTCTCGTCGGTCGCCCTCTACCGATGGGCGGTCTGGGCCACCCCGACCCGGGAGATCGGGCTGGTCAAGGCGTTCGTCGCGATGCACCTCATCTTCATCCAGATCGGCTGCACGTTGATCTACGTCGCCCACGCCCGCGACTCGCTCATCGAGAGCCTCTATCTGGAGTTCACGACCAGCGCCAGCCTCGCGGGTGTGTTCGTTCCGCTGGTGGGCATGGCCGCCTTCGTCGCCGGAGTCGTTGTGTACCGCGAGCTGCCCCGTCGGCGCCGTCTGGTGGTGGAGCCGGTCGCACCGGCCCGCCCGACGACGGACCCCGTCCGATATCAGAACCGTGCGACGGTCCTGTTGTTGATCGGAGTCGCCTACGTGGTGGCGTCGTTCCTGGCGCGCGGGGGCTTTCCCCTGCTCACCGTGCTCAGCGGGACCGATGCTGAGGAGGCCCGCCTGGCCTTCCACTACGGCGACGCCCCGATCCTGTTCCACTCGTCGATCGTGTCGCAGGTCTACTTCGCGTTCGGACCGCTCGCGATCATGTCGCTGTGGCTGTCACGCAACTCCTCCGCGGCCCGACAGGCTGTCACGGTCGTGCTCGGAGTGATCGTGTTGTTCCTGCTCGCCAACTCGCTCGAGCGCACCACGATGGTGATCCTCGCGCTGTGGGTGCTCGTGGCATGGAAATACCGAACCGGCCGATATCCGACCGCCGTTCTGGTGGTCGCCGGCGTCCTCTTCGTCGGACAGACCCTGGTACTGCACCTCGACAACATCGGAGCTCTCGGCGAGGTCCTGTACCTGCAGGTGGTGCGCCGGATCGTCGTCGTCAACGCGATGGTCAACTACTTCGCGTTCGACGCCTTCGGGACGACCCAGGATTTCCGTGGCGGGTCGACCTACAGCGGTTACGTCTCGGCCATCCTCGGCCGGGAGGAGAGCTTCTCCAACGAACTCATGACGATCATCTATCCCGGCCGGACGATCGGCACGGCGCCCGTGGGCGCGATCGCCGAGTCGTGGGCGAACTTCTCCTGGGCCTTCGTGCTGCCGATGTTCCTCCAGGGGCTCGGATTCGCCTGGATCGACCGGAGGCTGGTCGTGCTGCGCCGTCGATCAGCGGTGGGAGCGGTGGCGGCGGCGGGGATCGTGGTGGTGGGTGCGACGGCGAGCTACGGAGGACTCATGGCCATCGCCTTCAGCGGCGGGGTCCTCACGATGGCGCTGGGGTACCTCGTCGTGACCTCACCGATCTTCCGTCGGCGACGTCTCGAGTCCGGCTCACGCGTCGCGTCGGCGCGGCGCGATCGACGACCACAGGGCCTCGACGTCGTCCCGGGTGGCGACGATCAGATCTCGCCAGTTGCTGCCGAGTGACGTCTGCGCCGCCCACAACAGGATGACCAGGGTGGTGGAGTAGGCGAGGATCGAGGCGATGGCCGCGCCCACGATTCCGAAGAAGTGGATCATGGGGAAGATCAGTACCGCCGTGACCACGAGACCGGTCATCTCCGCACGGAGCACCACCCTCGGCTTGCCCAGCCCTTTGGTCGCCTCCTCGAGGGACAGGTTGAGCGCGGCGATCGTTCCGGAGGCCACGGTGAGGATGGCGACGCCGATGGCGGGGGTGTAGGCCTGTCCGAAGGCCAGAGTGAACGCGAACGGTGTGACCGCGGCGCAGCCGATGAAGATCACGAAGGCAGCGGTGATCCCCAGACGCGCCCCACGTTCGAACGACATCTTCCGACGGTCCATGTCGGGCTCGGCCGCGATGACCGGGAACAACAGGTGCCCCAGCGCGTGGAGCGGCGGGTTGACGATCCAGCTCCATCCCACCGCAGCCGCGTAATAGCCGAGCTGTCGTTCGGGCACGAGGACCACCATGATCATCTGGTCCACTCTGAGGTTCAACAGCTGCGGCGCCGCCGCGGTGGCGGTGGGGATCCCGAAGCGCAGGAGGGGCTCGGCGAGTGTCCGTTCGATACGGAACCCACCGGGATACGCCGAGCGGGCGCCGGCCACCCCGATGACCAGGAGGCCGGCGAAGGAGAACACGTGCCAACGACTGATCGCCTCGGGAGAATCGCGCTGGAGAGACCACGCCACTGCTACCACCGCGAGCCACGAGGCCCCGACTGCGAGGCGTGACGTGTTCCAGCGGCCGTAGAGGCCTCGGGAACGGAGTGGTTGGGTCCACAGCATGAACAGTCCGAGCAGGGGGATGATGAGCAGGTAGAAGCGGTAGGCGTCGATCAGGCGGTCCGGCTTGCCGCTGAGGATGATCGGAGCGGTGAGGTAGGCGAGCGCCATGAACGCCACCGACACGATCGAGACCAGCACGGTTGCCGTCGCCACGTAGCGACCGCTGCGCTCCCCGTCTTGGGTGATGAGATACGTGACCGCGTCGGGCAGCCCGGCCATTGCCAGGATCACGAGCAACGACGGCACGGTCTGTATGACCGCCAGCTCGCCGCGACCGACAGGCCCCAACAGGCGGTTGACGAGAGCGGCGCTGAGGAAACCGAACACGCCGAGAACGACGTTGACCACCACCGCGGTCAGGCCGGCGCGACCGATCGACGCGCTGGAGTCGCTCACGTGGCAGGACGCTTGGTGAGGGTGGCCACCAGGTGTGACCGCAGTGGCCGGATGGCCCGCAGGATCGGGTACACGCGGCCGGTGGCTGCCCCGAGCCGGCGGGCGACGGGCGGAAGGAGGCAGGCGGGCGTGGCCTCGATGACGGTGTGGGGGAACAGCCCTTCGAGCTCGGGCCGGGTGACGGGACGCAGGTTCGGGTTCTGAGGGTTCGGGTAGCGCATGTCGAACCACAGGACGGTGCCGCCGGGCCGGAGCACCCGGAGCGCTTCGGCGGCCAGACGCCTTCGCACTCCGTCGTCGAGGATCGAGCTGAGCACGGTCGAGAGGCTCACCATGTCGAACGTCGCGGCGCCGAAGGGCAGGGCGGTGCCGTCCGCGGCGAGGTACAGGTCGTGTTGACCACCGGCGGCCCCGTCGCGCACACGATCCACGAGGATGTCCATACCCACGAAGGTGGCGGGATGGCGCTCGAAGAACGCCAGGGCGGGGACGGTGCTCTCCGAGCCGCATCCGAGGTCGAGGACCCGAAGCGGGGAGTCGCGGACCGCCAGACGGGAGAGGAGGGCGTCGGCGGTGGCGACGAGGTCGGCGATGATGGCCTGATTGCCCGGATTCCGGTCGCTCCAGCGATCCTGGGTCTCGTCGTCCCGGTACTTCCCGTAGACCTCGTCGAGCCGCTCGCGTTCGCTCATCGCGCCGTCTCCTCGGCCGTCATGACCTCCTCGGCCGGCCGGAGTGGTCCCGCCACCGCGACGGCCACGAACAGGGCCCAGATGAACTGGTTGGGCAGGGTGAAGCTCTCGGTCAGATCGGTGAGCACGAAGAAGGCGACCATGGCAATGCCGAACACGCCGGTGGGGTGCTCGCACCACCACGCCCGCCTCGCCGTTCTCAGCGCCGCCCACCCGAGGCCGACCGCCAGCAGGGCCGCCCCCACGTAGCCGAGACCGAGGGCGACCTCGAGGAATCCGTTGTGTGCGGAGGGTGGTTCCCACACGATCCATCCCAGTATTCGCAAGCGGTTCCCCGGATCGATCCAATAGCTGTAGAAGCCGTATCCCTCGAGGGGTCGCAGGCCGATCTCCATGCGCACGAAGTTCCACAGCGGAGTCCGGTTGTCGAGAGTGGGATCGACGCCGACCGATGCGACGGCACGGTCGAACACCAGATAGGCGAGCGCGACCGAGAGGGTGACGGCGGTGACCGCCAGCGCGGCCGCGTCCCGACCCCGCATGCCGCGGCCTCGGCCCTGCGCCAGCAGCCAGGCGGCAGCCGCCACCGCGAGGGAACCGCCGAGGGCGGCGAGTGCGGTGCGGGCCTGCGTCTCGGCGAGCACGATCGCCGAGACGGTGAACGCGGCCGCGCCGCCGACCAGACGGATTCCGGTCGATCGCACCATGAACAGCACCGCGCAGATGATCGCCAGGGCCGCGACCGGCGCCAGCGAGTTCCGGTTGAAGTAGATCCCTGCCCAGAAGTTGCCGTCGCGGGTCATGATGCCGCGATCGGGGCGCCGCCACACCACCAGCATCGATGTCGCGACCCCACTGAGCATGGCCGCGAGGGTCACGGCCACCAGGGCGTCGCTGGAGAACCGTCGGCCCAGGAAGAGCCCGAAGAGGGTGGTGCCGGCGAACAGCATCGCCCGCCAGAGGGTGATCCCGGGGATCTCCGACCACAGCGTGGACGCGACCGCCCACGCACAGAGTGCGGCGAAGGGGACGACGACCAGCGGAAGCCCCCTTCGCCTGATCTCGCCCACGAGCGGTATGGCGGCAAGGACGTAGAGTCCGGCGAAGACAGCCCTGACGAACGGATCGTCCTCCCAGATGCCGTCGAATCCTCCGAGCTCGGTCCGCAGGGTGTAGATGGGACCGAGGGTGAGCGCGAACAGGCCGACGACCGCCAGCGTGATCTCGGCCGCGCCCGCGGGCTGCGGCTCAGCTGACGTTGTCGTCGCCACGCCGCGAGCCGAGTCCCGCAGCCGCTCGAGGCAGGTCGCGGGCGTCGACTCCGCACAGGAGCAGGCCGAGGGTGTTGACCCCCATGTCGTCGAGCTCGGTGGCGCGGCAGGCGAGGTCGTCATCGGTGGTGACCCCCGCCTCGGCTACGACCACCACCCCCTGAGAAGGGTCGTCGAAGGCCAGCGTCTCCGCTGCGCCGATCGACACGCCCATCGGCGGCCCGAACTGCTCCAGCGCCTTGGCCGTCTCGGTCGCGAGCTGGGGATCGACGGGGTGGGAGCCGGCGGGGATCAGGACCACGGACTCCACCGAACCCTCGGCCCGACGGGCCAGCGCCTGGGCGGCGGGAGAGTCCTGCATGACGTCGTTGCGACCCAGCACACCCACGACGGGGAGGCCGGGGGCGTTGAGCTCCACATCGATGCGACTGCGGATCTTCCGATCGGCCAGGTTGGCCACGATGACCAGACCCATTCCAACGAGAGCTCCGAACAGGGCGCCGCCGACGACGAGCACGGCGGTTGACGGTCCGCCGCCTGATTCCTCGGCGTCCGACGCGGGAGCGAGTTGCCGGAGGCCTCCCGTGGTCGTGGACTGGAACGACTCGAGCGCAGCCATCCGGTCGCCGAACTCGAGACGTCGCTGAGCGGCCATCTCGATCTCCGAGTTGAGGGAGTCCACCTCGGATGGTTCCGCCCCGGCGAGTCGGGCACGCAGGGCGGCCAACTCGACGTCCAGTTCCTCGATGCGTCGGGTGAGAGCCGCCGCGGTCTGCCCGAGCACTTCGCCCCGGCTCGTGGCCGCCACCTCCAGTGCGGCTTCTCCGTAGATGGCGGCCTGATCCACCGCCGTCTGGGGGTCGGCCGCCGTCACGGTGAGGGTGAAGGTCCCCGCGGATTCATCCGCGACACCGACGACGTCGATCGACTCTCCCGCACGTTCGGCGGCGACAGCGCCGACGTCGTCGGCGAGAGCCCGGTTCATCGCTGCGGTTGCGGACGGTGTCGAAATCTCCGCGATCTGGAGGTCGAGGCTGGTGACGACGAAACGCTCGTCGACGACCGACACCACCGAATCGCTCGTGTAGTCGGGGTCCCCCGAACCGGAGGCGACGAGGAAGCCGAGGATCGCTCCCACGAACACGGGCACCACGAGGAGGGGCCAGAGCCGCCGGAGGGCGCGCACATGGTCACTTAGGGTGGGCTCGTAGTAGTCGTCGACCATGGCCGACATCCTTGCAGACCGCCTCACCCCGACCCCAACACCTCACACGGGGCTGAGAGGGTGATCCGCTAGTGTCTCGCCCGTGATTCCCATCTCATCGGTGCAGCTCGGAGCCGACGAGGAAGCGCTGGTTCTCGAGGTCCTCCGGTCGGGGATGCTGGCCCAGGGACCGAAGGTCGCCCAGCTGGAACAAGGCTTCGCCGAGGTCTGCGGTACCGAACACGCGGTCGCGGTCTCCAACGGGACGGTGTCGCTGATGGCGGGGCTCCAGGCCCTCGGAATCGGTCCCGGCTCGACCGTTCTGACGTCTCCGTTCACGTTCGTGGCGACGCTCAATGCGGCGGTCCACGTCGGGGCGACGGTTCGGTTCGCGGACATCGACGCGGATGACTTCCTCATCGACCCCGAGGCATGCCGTGGTCTCCCCGACATCGACGCCGTCGTCCCGGTCCATCTCTACGGCCAGCCGGCCGATGTGCCCTCGCTCCGTGATGCGCTGGGAGAGGTGGCGGTCCTCGAGGACGCGGCTCAGGCCCACGGGGCCACCTTGGACGGTCGCGCCGTCGGGTCGTTCGGAGTCGGGTCGTTCTCGTTCTACGGGACCAAGAACCTGACGACCGGCGAGGGTGGGATGGTCACGACCGACGATGCCGGCGTCGCCGACACGGTTCGTCTGCTCCGCAACCAGGGAATGCGGGATCGGTACCAGTACGAGATGGCGGGCCACAACTTCCGGATGACCGACCTGCAGGCTGCGATCGGGATTCCCCAGATCGCACGCATCGGCGAGGTGAATGCCGCCCGCCAGGCCAACGCGTCTGCTCTCACCGAGGGGCTGTCGGAACTCGAGGGCCTCGTCACCCCCGTCGTGAGGGACGGTCGAACCCACGTCTGGCACCAGTACACGGTGAGGATCACCGACGACGCCAAAATGGGTCGGGATGCCTTCATGGACGCGCTGCGGGCGGAGGAGATCGGCTGCGGCGTCTACTACCCCCACCTCGTCCACGACTACGACTGTTTCCGCGAGCACCCCCGCATCGTCGTGGAACCTACTCCCGTCGCGGCATCGGTTCTCGGCCAGGTCGTCTCGCTCCCGGTTCATCCGGGGCTGAGCGACGCGGATCTCGACCGCATCGTCTCGGTCGTCCGGTCGGTGTTGTCGTGACCGTCCGTCTCGCGGTCGTCGGCGCCGGAATCATGGGCGCGAATCATGCCCGGGTCGCCCGTTCGGCCCGCGACGTCGAGCTCGTCGCCGTGGTCGACTCCGATGTCGAACGGGCCCGTGCCGCGGCCGCGCCCGCCGAGGCGCGCGTGTTCGGTGGTCTCGACGAGCTGATCGCCGCCGATGTGGCCGACGCCGTCGTCCTGGCCGTCCCGACCCCACTTCACCATGGGCTCACCATCTCGGCCCTGGAGGGCGGGCTCCACGTTCTCGTCGAGAAGCCCATCGCCGGGAGCCTCGACGACGCCACCGAGATGATCGCGGCGGCGGCCTCGGCCGACCGGCGCCTGATGGTCGGACACGTCGAGCGGTTCAACCCCGTCGTCTCCGAGCTGTTCCGGCAGCTCGACCAGCCGCTCCACATCGAAGCGCAGCGGGTCGGCCCGTTCTCCTCACGGGTGAAGGACAGTGTCGTGCTGGACCTGATGATCCACGACCTCGACATCGTCTCGGCGATCGCCGGGGCTCCGGTCTCCTCGGTCTCGGGGGTGGGGCGGCGGGTGAAGTCCAACGAGATCGATCTGGCGACGGTGCACCTCGCCTTCGACAACGGTGTCACCGCCACCCTCACGGCGAGTCGGTTGGGCCAGCAGAAGATCCGCCAGCTGGCCATCACGCAGGCCGAGACCTACGTGCTCGCCGATCTGGTTCGTCAGGACATCAGCGTCAACCGGGTCGCGCACGTCGAGTTCCTCGCCGAAGGCGGGACCCGCTACCGCCAGACCGGAGTCGTCGAGATCCCGTTCCTGGAGAACCGGGGCGAGCCGCTGGCGCTCGAGCAGGAGGAGTTCGCCCGGTCCATCGCCGAGGGCGACGCGCCTCTCGTCGACGGTATGGCCGGTCGGGCCGCACTCGAGTTGGTCGGCAGCGTGCTCGACGTCCTTCGGGTCAGCTGAGCCGCGTCGTGTCCTCGCCGTCCCAGATCTGGGGGCATCGGAGCCTCGTCGTCAACCTGGCCCAGCGCGATCTCAAGACCAAGTACAAGAAGAGCATCCTCGGCTGGTTGTGGTCGCTCATCAACCCCGCCGCCACCCTCGCCATCTACACCTTCGTCTTCGGGGTGATCCTCCAGGGACGCGCCCCCGAGGCGGGAGAGGGAGGACTGCAGAGCTTCCCGTTGTTCCTCTTCGCCGGCCTGGTGATGTGGAACGGGTTCGCGTCCGGTCTGACCGATTCCATGGGCGCCCTGGAAGGAGCGGCACCGCTGCTCACCAAGATCTACTTCCCGCCCGAGTCGCCCGCGCTGGCGGCCATCGCCGGAGTCGCCCTCCAGACCGTGACCGAGACGGCGATCCTGTTCGCCATCATGATCATCGTCGGCAACGCCGGCTGGACGTTCCTGTTGTTCCCGATCCCGCTGCTGTTCGTCACCATGTTGTCGCTGGGTTTCGGCCTGGTCCTGTCGATTCTCAACACCCGCTTTCGCGACGTCGGCTATCTCGTGGCCATCGTCATCCAGGTCGGCTTCTATCTCACTCCGATCGTCTATCCGGTGGATCTGGTCCCCGAGGAACGTTGGGGCCTGCCGGTCCGCCAGCTCTACCAGCTGAATCCGATGGCCCGGCTCGTCGAGATCTTCCGGGACATCTCCTACTACCTCAGGGTTCCCGCTCTCGGCGACGTGCTCTATGTCGGCGTCTGGGCCGCAGTCGTCTTCATCGGCGGGTGGGTGTGGTTCTCCAGGGCATCGGTCCAGGTCATCGAGGAACTCTGAGATGGCCGGCGAGATCAGCATCGACGGGGTATCGAAGCGCTTCCGCTCCTATGCGGGGCGGGCCGGTTCGTTGAAGGAGGCGGTCACCCGCGGGACCCGGGCGAGCTCGCAGGAGTTCTGGGCTCTGAGGGACGTCACCTTCGACATCCCCGACGGGTCGATGTTCTCGCTCATCGGCCACAACGGATCGGGCAAGTCGACGCTGTTGCGATGCATCGCCGGCATCTACCAGCCCACGGCGGGCAGCATCACGTCGCACGGCCGGATCTCCGCCCTCCTCGAATTGGGGTCGGGTTTCCACCCCGATCTCTCGGGACGCGAGAACGTGTATCTCAACGTGTCGATCATCGGGCTGTCCCGCAAGGAGATCGACCGGGTCTTCGACGAGATCGTCGAGTTCGCCGAGGTCGAGGAGTTCATCGACACCCCGATCCGCTTCTATTCGTCGGGTATGTACGTGCGGCTCGGTTTCTCGGTGGCCGTCCATGTCGACCCCGAGATCCTCATCGTCGACGAGGTCATCGCCGTGGGCGACGAGCGGTTCCAGCGACGGTGCTTCGACCATCTGTACGAGTTGCGCCGCCGGGGGGTGACCATCGTGATGGTGACCCACTCTCTCTCCACCGTGCAGACCATGAGCGACCACGCCGCATGGCTCGACCACGGAGAGCTGCAGATGGTGGGTCCGGCGGGCGACGTCGTTCAGGGATACCTCGAACGGGTGAACAAGGCCGAGCGGAGCGCCCGGACGGGCGGGGTCGAGGCATCCGACATGGCTCATCACGGATCGGGCGAGATCGTGGTGTCGCGGATCGAGATCCTCGACGCGGTGGGCGATCCGACCGGCGTCGGAACTCACGGCGACCCGCTCGTCATCCGACTCCACTACGACACTGCGGAGCCGATCGATTCGCCGGTCTTCGCGCTGACCCTGCGACACAACAACATGGTCGTCGCCAGCTCGACGACTCAGGCCAGCGGCGTCGACCTCGGGCGTCTCGATGGCGTCGGGTTCGTCGACTACGCGTTCGACGAGTTCCCGGTGATGCCGGGCAACTACGAGGTCTTCACGTCGATCTACGACGACCACGGCCAGCACGCCTACTTCCATCAGGACGGTCCGGTCCACCTGCCGGTGAGACCCGGATCCCGAAACGTCCTTCCCGGGCTGGTCGACATGCCCGCGGTCTGGCGGACCGATTCCTGACGGCCGCTACATTCCCTCTCGTGCGCATCGGCATCCTCACCCAGTACTTCGAACCCGAGATCGGAGCGGCGCCGTTGCGTTACCGCGCCGTGACCCGGGCGCTGGCGGACGCGGGCCACGACGTGGTGGTGGTCACCTCGCTTCCCAATCATCCGACCGGACGGATCTTCGAGGGATATCGGGGCTTTCCGTACCGGACCGAACACACCGACGTGGCCACGGTCCACCGCTCGTGGCTCTTCCCGGCGGTGGGATCGGGCCTCAGGCGGTATCTCAACTTCCTGAGCTTCGCCGTGGCGGTGCTGCCGCTGTTGCGCCACCTACGTCGGTGCGACGTGGTGCTGGTGGAGTCCCCACCGATCACTGTGGGCGCGCTCGGCCTGCTCGTCCGATATGTGCTTCGCCGCCCCTATGTCACCTACGTGTCGGACCTCTCGTCGAATTCGTTGGCCGACCTGGAGATCCCCGGCGGGGCGCTGATCGGGGGTGTCATGCGGCGACTCGAGGACGCCGTCTATCGGCGTGGAGCCGCCGTCACCGTGGTGACCGACGGCCAGGTCAGGACCCTCACCGACGAGTTCGGGATCGACGCCGACGACATCCTCATGATGCAGAACGGCGCCGACACCGAACTGTTCGGCCCACGCGATCCCGATCCGGCCGTGCTGGAACGATTCGGCGTGCGGCCCGGCGGATACGTGCTCTACGCGGGGACCCACGGGTTCGCCCACGGGCTCGATGTCGCGATCGAGGCCGCCGCTCTCATGGGCGATGACGACACGGTCTTCCTCTTCGTGGGGGAGGGGTCGGACAAGGAGCGCATCGTCGGGCTGGCCGAGGCGGCAGGGGTGACCAACTGTTCGTTCTTCGGCCAGGAGCCCCCCGACGTGGTGGCCGAGCTGTACGCGGGCTCGTTGGCGGGGCTGTCGACCGTGCGTGACATCGGGGTCATGCGTGACGCGTGGCCGGCCAAGTTGTTCGCCACCATGTCGAGCGCCAAACCCATCATCTATTCGGGCGCCGGGGAGGGTGCGGGGATCGTGGAGGCCGGTGATGCCGGCATCGTCTGCGAGGTGGAGCAGCCTCAGCCCATCGTCGAGGCGATCCGGTACCTGCGCGACCACCCCGAGGAGGCTGCGGCGATGGGAGCAGCGGGTCGTGCCCACATCGAGTCCCACTTCAGCTGGCCCGTGCTGGTCGGGGGCTGGCTCGACGCCGTGGCGCCCCGCCTCGAACGGTTCGGCGGCGGCCGGTGAGCGCGTCGATCGACCTGTTGGCCGTGAGCGCTGCAGGCGTGGTCGTCGAGATCACCGACGGGCCAACGCCGGTGGCCGACCACCGCGGAGCGCTCGGGCTCGACACCATGGTCTGTGCAGACCCTGCCGCGGCCGTCGACGCGACCGAGCCAGGCAGCGTGGACGTGGTGGTGGTGTCATCGGTCGATCAGGTCTCCGCGGTCGAGGGGCTCCTCGTCGACGGGGGAGCGCTGATCGTCGCTCCGCCGGGTGTGTGGTCGGATCAGATGTCGACCCGCTACGACCACGCTCTCGGTGAGAACCGCAACTTGCGGGATCGGGTCATCTCGCTGACCGACATCGCCGAAAAGGCCAAATGGGAGACCGAGTCGATCAAGCGGTCGCGCAGCTACCGACTGCTCGAACCCTTCCGCCGAGCGGCGGTCCGCCTCGCGTCGCGCCGCTGAACCCCGGCCAGGAGAGTTACGGAGGGCCCACTCGGGCCAGGAACCTCGAACTGCTGTGTCGCCAGCCGTGAGCGAGGCCGGCTCGGAGCAGAACCTCCGGCTACACCGTGAATGCGGAGTAGTAGCCGTCCAGCATGTGGGGGCGAGGGTCTCCCGGGTCCGGCATGAAGTCCACGGCCAGGTAGTTGCCCTCGTCGAGATCCAGGTAGAGGTACCCGTCGAATCCCGCCGAGATGGCGCCCATCCCACCCACCGCCTCGAGTTCCACCGCCGGCGTCGTGTTGGCGGCCAGATCGGTAACGAGTTGGTCCGCCTGGTCGTCGTCGATCGGTTCCCCGAGGCGCAACAAGGACAGTTCGTGCAGCGCGGAGTCGGTGTTCTGGACGTGATACCAGCCGGCACCCAGGTCGTCGGGCACCTGGTATCCGTTCTCGGACAACACGATTGTTCCGAGCACCTCCTCACCGGCGGGCCCTGACTCCGACGCCGCCTCCGTCGCGTCCGCGGACGGAGGCGACACGGTCAATGCCGCCGTCATGCCCATGAGTGCGTGAGCCACGCCATTGGCGTCCGGGACGTAACACATCGCCATCACGGTTCCCTCGGCGAGGTTGACCATCGCCGTGGTGTCCTGGTCGGGACCGATGTAGCTGACGCCGCCGATCATGTCGACGAACTCGATGGCGCCGGCGCCGGATGAATCCCCGGCCCCCGCCGCCGCCAGCTCCGACATGTCCACACCGTCCTTGATGCGGGCGAACATCACCTGATGAGGCTCGTCACCGACGTTGTGAAAGGTCAACAGGGTCCATCCCGGCTTCAGTCCGGCCGAAGGATCAGGGCTGATGTCGAACGTGAACTCGTTGGCGTCGATGTCGAGGTGCTGCACCGCCTCGGGAAGGAGCCCAGCCGCGCCCGGTGACCCGGAGGGCGATGATGTCGAAGTCGTCGGCGGGTCCGAGGCGGCATCATCGTCGCTCTGACCGCACGCAGCCAACAGCGCGGTCGCGGCGACGATCGCGCACACGCCTCGTCGTGACCTGATGGCCGATCGGAGCTCCTCCATCAGCGCACTCCCTTCCCCCTGCCGTGGACGACGGCATGATCTGCCGGCGAACTTAACACCGTTCACCCGGGTGAAGGGCGGAGTCCTGCGGCGTCAGCCGTCGTCCCCCAACCGGGAGTCGAGCCACGTGGGCAGCAGCTCCTGATCCCAGGTGTTGACCGTCGGGTCGAGGTGGTCGAGGTAGTAGCGCTGCTCCTCGCTGGGTTTCTCCGAGTCCTCGTACCACGGCAGGTGACGGGCCACGTACGGCGTGCCGGTCCGCAACCCATGGGCGCCCGGCCGACGCGGACCCGGTCGATAGAGGGCGAACGTCGTGTCGATGTCGGCCCGGTAGACCCCCGGCTCGGCCTCATCGATCCAGAACTGGGCCTCCCAGGTCACCACCTCGTCACGATGGCGGTACTCCTCGGGGAGGTCGTCGATCTTGAGGCCGAACCCCACTCGATCGACCTCGGGGTAGCGGTCGAGCAGTTCGGCGAACTTCACGACGGCGTCGAGGGGGCAGTTCTCGTCGGGGACGACGTCCGGATCGGTGATCACGTAGGCGCGGTCGGCGCCCACCTTGGCGACCAGCCCCGACGTCCACGGCGACCGGTGGCCGAGGTTGCCCCCGGCGGGGACCACGGTGTGCGGGCTGGTGGCCAGCGCGTCGATCAGCGGTGGGTACGTCGAGGCGTTGTCCAACAGGTACACCTCGTCGTGTCCCGCCCGATCCAACCACTCCAGGAGGAGGCGCAACGGCTCGAGGCGGTCACGCACGATGATGATGATCGGCGTCGCCGCGGTCGTCGACGTCCCCTTCTTGTTGGGCCGGAACCACGCCATAGATCGGCGCAACGCTATCAGCTAGGGGCTTGGGAACTGCCGAGTAGGATCGCCCGAATGCAGGTCTGCGTGGTCGCTCTCGGCAAGATCGGGCTGCCGTTGGCGGTCCAGATCTCGAACCAGGGTCATTCCGTCGTCGGTGCGGACATCGACGATCGGGTCGTCGACGCCATCAACTCCGGTGTGCCTCCCTTCGACGAACCGGGTCTCGCCGACGGCCTCGCCGACGGGGTTGCGGCGGGTCGCATCACCGCGACGACCGACACCGCCGACGCCGTGTCCCGATCGGATGCGGTCATCGTCGTCGTGCCGCTGGTGGTCGACGATGCCGATCAGCCCGACTTCAGGGCCATGGACGCCGCCACTGACGCCATCGGCCGGGGACTGCAACGCGGGACCCTCGTGTCCTACGAGACGACGCTTCCCATCCACACGGCTCGGCGGCGTTTCGTCCCGGCCCTCGAATCGGCCACGGGCCTGACCTGTGGCGTCGACTTCTTCGTGTGTCACAGCCCCGAGCGGGTGTCGAGCGGAACCGTGTTCCGCGACCTTCGGCTCTACCCGAAACTCGTGGGCGGGGTCGACGAGGCCAGCGGCCGTCGCGCCGTCGATTTCTACGAAGCCATCCTCACCTTCGACCAGCGCGACGACCTGCCCCGCCCCAACGGGGTGTGGGATCTGGGTTCGGCAGAGGCTGCCGAGTTCGCCAAGCTCGCGGAGACCACCTACCGCGACGTCAACATCGGGCTCGCCAACGAGTTCGCCCGGTATGCCGACTCGCTCGGCGTCGACATCGCCCAGGTGATCGCGGCGTCGAACAGCCAGCCGTTCAGCCACATCCACTCACCGGGGATCGCGGTCGGCGGCCACTGCATCCCGGTCTACCCACGGCTGTACCTCTCGACGGATCCCGACGCGACGATCCCCCGAACGGCCCGGGCCGCCAACTCCGCCATGCCGACGTATGCGATCGACCGTCTCGAATCGGCCGTGGGCGACCGCCTCGGAGGATCCTTCGCCGACGCCACGGTCGGCATCTGGGGCGTCGCCTACCGGGGCGGCGTGAAGGAGGACGCGTTCAGCGGCGCCTACCCGTTGCGCGAGGAGCTGACCAAACGCGGCGCCCGGGTTCTCACCCACGACCCGATGTACTCCGACGACGAGCTCGACTCGATGGGTTTCGTCCCGTGGAACGGCACCGACCCGCTCGACGCCGTGATCATCCAGACCAACCACGACGAGTTCATGACCCTCGGGCCGGCCGACCTTCCCGGGGTCAAGGGGATTCTCGACGGGCGCAACTGCCTCGATCGCACCCCCTGGGTCGGCACCGACGTGGTCGTGTTGGGCCTGGGGGACGGCTCCGGCTGACCCACCGGCGCGGTCGGCTCACTGCGTGAGCAGGGCCGCCAGGGCCGAGGCGGCGTCATCCCAGCGCGGCAGGTCGGCGGGGATCTCCGGCGGATCGTCGGCATCGAGGGCGTTGTCGAGGGCGGCCGCGAAGGCGGCGCAGTCGGTCACGTCGACGTAGGTGACCGCATCGCCGCCCACCTCGCGCAGAGAACCTCCCTCCGAGGACACCACCCGACAACCGTGCCGCAGCGCCTCGACCACGGGGAGCCCGTAGCCCTCGGCGAACGAGGCGATGGCCACCACATCCGCGATGTCGTAGAGCGCGCCCAGGGTGGCGTCGTTGACCTCCGGCGGCCACACCAGTCGGTCGCCGAAGAGCGGATGGGCTCTGAGCCGTTCCGCCAGGGGATCGATCCGCCACCCCTGTCGACCCACGATCACCAGGGTCGCATCGGCGTCGACCAGGTCGAAGGCGTCGAGCAGAGCGGCGTGGTTCTTGCGAGGCTCGAGAGTTCCGACGGTCAGGATGATCCGGCGTCCCTCGAGCGACCCGAGCAGCCTCTCGTCGGACGGTTCGCCGGACTCGCTCCCGGGATCGGAGCCCAGGGTCACCACGGTGACGGCCACGTCGTCGCGTCCCGCCGCCCGACCCGCAGCCTCGATCTCACCCGCGGAGAATTCCGAGCTGGTGACGATGGTGTCGGCGTGCGCGAGGACGGCGTTCACGTGGGTGGCGAACACGGTGGCGAGGTGGGGATCGAACCACTGGGGGTGGCTGACGGGGAGGATGTCGTGCAGCACGCTCACCACCCGCACCCCGCCGGACTCGAGCTGGGGGAACAGTCGACTCCGAGGGATGTCGCGAAGGTTCCACGATGCGTCTGCGTCGAGGAAGACCGAACCCGGTTCGAATCGGGGGATCAACAGCGCCGCGTCACTCGCCGGCCGGTTCCGGCGCGCCACGGCCCGACGGCGATCATCGATGCGGCGACGGAGGGCGGGCATCGCTGCGACCCTCGAAACCAGTCGTCGCCACGGAGGGGGCGTCGGGGGTGACGTCGGGGGAGGATGATTGGGCATGGGCGGGGGTTCGAAGAGGGCATCGGTCTCGGCGGGGTCGAGTCGCCGGTATCGCTGGTCGAGCGGACTCCAACGGATCGGTACCACAGCCAGTTCGGGGTGGTCGACGATCAGTCGGGTCACCAACTCCGTGACGACCCGCTGGATTCCGGCGCGCCACCGTGAACCGAGGGTGTCGGTGACGTCGACATAGACGAGAGTGGGGCCGTCGGGGTCCACTTGCGGGGCCGACGGTTCGGACACAGCCAGGAACGAGCTCGCGACCGCATCGACCGGCGTCCGTCCGAGAAGCCGACCGGTTCGGCGCGAGCGCGCCCCGAGGGTGCGCGGCAGGGCGACGATCGTCCCGAGCGCGATACGGACCCACCGACCGGCGATGTCGCCGTCGGGCCGCTGCAGACGGCGGGCTCTTCCCACGACATTGCGTCGGATGAACGGCCACGAGTTGCGCCAGGCGGCCCGCAGAGCTCGTCGGATCTCGCTCGGCGAGCCGTTGCGGATCACCGTGAGCAGCCAGTTGCGGTAGTTCAGATAGAAGAAACCCGGCCATGAGGACCCCGCGGTGGCACCGAGACGGTGGTAGATGACCGAGCGGGGGCACGTGCGGGTGAGCCACCCCGAGCGACGCATCCTCCAGGACAGGTCGGTGTCCTCGTAGTACATGAAGTACGTGGGATCGAAGAGCCCCACGTCGGTGAGAGCGGCGGCTCGGAGCAGCACCCCACCTCCGGTCCACCCCTCGACGGTCTCTGATTCGATGTCGGGCTCGTCGGGGTCACCGAGTCGGCGTTCGAAGCCTTCACACCACTCGGTCAGGCCCGTTCCCAGGCTGTTGATGACCCGCTGGGGATCAGCGGTGGGTGACACCGTCACCGTGAGCGAACCGTCCGTCGGGGTCGCCTCGCCGTCGTCTCCTCCACAGTGGACCGCGACCCATCGATCCGTGGAGAAGGTGAGCGCGATCCGCGGCGCCGGTCCACCGGCTGTGGGGTCCGGAACCGGAACCACGAGTTCTCCCGACTCGTCGATCTCGATCTCGAGCCTGAGGGGAATCGACGGGTGCGGAGGGCGCGACACTCCGTGTCGACAGATCACCGACTCCCGCCGGTCGACACCGTTCACGGTGAGCGCAGTGAGGCGGGCGCGTGCGCCGGTCCCGCTGACATCGACCCTCACCGACTGGAACCACCGGTCGAAGACCATTCGGGGGCTGACCGCGCCGATCCGAGGATCCCCATCCATCATCTCGACCATCGGGGCCAGCCAGTCGGGCTCGACCACGGTGTCGTTGTTGACGAGCGCGACGTGGTCGACCGCGTCGAGATCGCCCAGGGCCCGGTTGCAGCCTTCGGCGAACCCGAGATTGGCGCCGTTGGCGATGAACCGACACGTCGGGTGCCGTCGTCGAAGGATCTCCAGAGACCCGTCGATGCTTCCGTTGTCGACGACGACGATGTCCAGTGCGTCGGGCGGCCATTCGGTCGCCTCGATCGACCGCAGACAACGCGACGTCAGGTCTGCGGCGTTCCAGTTGACGACGATGACCCTGATCATGAGGTGTCGACGCTAATGGCGTCGGTGCCACGGCGCGGGCCATCGGCGCAACCGGTGCGAGTTCGTTCGAGGGCCGTCGGGCGGCCAGTAGCCTTCCGCCCATGTCGCTTCGATTCCTGATCATCGGTGGAGGCCCCGCGGGAACCCAGGCCGCCACCGTCGCGGCGCGACTCGGGGCGGAGGTGACTGTCATCGAGCGCGAACATCGTGGGCGGCGCCGCTCACCTCTGGGACTGCGTTCCGTCAAAGGCGATGATCGCCACCGGGGGAGCCCTCGCGTCCGTGAACCGGGCGTCGAGGATGGGTCTCGTATCGGAGCCGGCTCACCTCGACGTCGAGCGACTGCGCGGCCGGATCGGCGAGATCGAGTCGACGCTCGAACGCTCGGGTCGCCGTCTCCTCGCGAGTCAGGGAGTCCGGATCATCGAGGGCACGGGGCGTCTCGTCGGCCCCCATTCTGTCGTCGCGACCACCCCTGACGGTGCCGAGGAACAGCTCGAGGCGGACGCCATCCTGTGCTCGACGGGGAGTCGCCCACGAATCCCCGACTGGGCCCAGCCCGACGGCGATCGCATCCTCACGACCAGGGATGCCTACCCTCCCCGCGACATCCCCGAACACCTCGTCGTCATCGGTTCCGGCGTCACCGGGGTGGAGTTCGTCCACATGTTCCAGTCGCTGGGTTCCCGGGTCACCCTGATCGTGTCTCGTCAGCAGGTGCTTCCGCAGAAGGACCCCGAGGTGGCCGCCGTTCTCGAGGAGGACTTCGTCTCCCGGGGGGTGTCGCTGTTGATGGGCGCTCGCGCCACCGCCATCGAGCGCACCGACGACGGGGTACGCGTCCTCTGCGACGACGGACGCGTCGCCGTGGGTTCACATGCACTGCTCGCCATCGGATCGATCCCGAACTCCGATGGCCTCGGCCTCGACGCCGCCGGGGTCCGCACCGAGGGAGGCTACGTCGCGGAGGTGGACCATCACCTGCGAACCAACGTGAGTCACATCTACGTCGCGGGGGATCTCTCGGGAAAGTTGCCGTTGAGCTCGGTGGCGTCGATGCAGGGTCGGAGGATCGCCGAGCACGTCATGGGCCTCCACACCATTGCCCACTCCCATCTCGACTACGACAAGGCGGCTTCGGCCATCTTCACCGACCCGGAGATCGCGGACGTGGGACTGGCCGAAGCCGACGCGTTCGCAGAGGGGCAGAAGGTCCGCGTGACCAAGGTGCCGTTCGCGACGACCGCCAAGGCGCTCATCAACGACGATCCCCGTGGCTTCGTGAAGTTGGTGTCCGACCCGGCGACGGGCGTGATCCTCGGCGGGTCGATCGTGGGTCGTCATGCGGCGGAGTTGATCTCGGTGATCGCGCTGGCGGTGACCGGCGGGCTGCGCGTCTCGGATCTGGCGGAGAGCCTGATGGTCCACCCGGCTCTGGCCGAGGCCCTCATGGACGCCGCCGAGTGAACCGACCAGGGCCGCTGCCCTACCCGGAGAACCCGCCGCTCACGTTCCAGGACCTACCCGCGGCCGGCGAGGGGTCGATGCCGAGGCTGTCCCGGCGGTTCGGCGCTCGCCTCATCGACGAGGTGGCGATCGCCCTTCCGGCGTTCATCGCGCTCGTCCTGCCGTTCCTCGTCCTGGCCGACCCGAACGATCCGGGCTCCGACGTACCACCGTGGGCCACGATCACGGCGGCGGTGATCCCGGTCGTGTACGAGTTCCTCATGACGGTCGTCTTCGGCGCCACGCTCGGCAAGATGGCCCTCGGGATGAGAATCGTCAGCTACGCCGACGGCTCGCACCCCCAGCCCTACCAGATGGGACTTCGCGTTCTGATCCCTGCTGCACCCGCGTTGCTGGCCATGGCCCCGCTCGCTGCGTGGTTGAGCGGCATGTTGGGGACGATGGAATTCGTCATCTACGCAACCCTCCTGTTCTCCCCGGTGGGTCGAGGGATCTACGACAAGGCAGCCGGGACTATCGTTCTCCGAACCGAGTGAATCGGGCTCCGCGCCGATGTCGGAGCGCGTTCGGTATCCTCGACCGGGAAGGAATTCGGTTCACCCACCGAGAGCCACGACCGAGTTCCCGGGTCGTGCTCGAACTCCTGGAGGTACGTGGTGGAAGACGTCGAGCTCTCGTCCCTCGAACTGGCGCGACTCGAGGAGATCATCGGTTCGGGTCGGGCCCGGCAGCTCTCCGATGTGGATCTCCCCCGGGTGGCCGATGTGTTCGGGACGGCGAAGGTGTTCAACATCAACTCCACCGCCGCCGGTGGCGGTGTCGCCGAGATGCTGCAGGTGCTTCTCGCCTACACCAAGGGAGCCGGGCTCGACAGCTGCTGGTTGACCATCAAGGGGAACCCGGAGTTCTTCGAGATCACGAAGCGGCTGCACAACCACCTCTACGGAACCCCCGGTGACGGAGGCGCCCTCGGCGAACGCGAGCTGGAGCTGTACCGCGAGGTGCTCGACCCCGAGCGGAGCGATCTCGCAGCACGGCTGTCTCCCGGTGACCTCGTGGTACTGCACGACCCGCAGGTGGCCGGGCTCGCCGAGGAGGCCCGACGGGCCGGCGCCAGGGTCGTGTGGCGTTGTCACGTCGGAGTCGACACCCCCAACGAGTACTCGGAGAAGGGGTGGGACTTCCTGCGCCCTCTGGTCGAGCCGTTCGTGGAACGATTCGTCTTCAGTCGTCGGGAATTCGCTCCGTCGTGGATCGATCCCGCCCGCCTGCGGGTCATCACGCCGTCGATCGATCCCTTCGCCGTCAAGAACTGGGGTCTTCCCGAGCCCATGGTTCGTGCCATCCTCGCCCGAAGCGGGATCATCGACGGAAACGGAGACGGGGCCAGTTTCGAGCGGAGCAAGGGCATCGTCGGACACATCCAGCATCCGTGCGAGGTCGTCCGCGACGGACCGCCGGTCGCCTCCGACATCCCCCTCGTCGTCCAGGTGTCGAGGTGGGATCCGATGAAGGACATGGCCGGCGTGATGGCCGCCTTCGTCAATTCGGTCGCTTCGCAGTGCGATGCCCATCTGGTGCTGGCCGGACCTGCGGTGACCAGCGTCGCGGACGACCCCGAGGCCGCCAAGGTCTTCTCGGCGTGCCGGGAGGAATGGGAGGCGTTGTCTCCCGACATGCGCCGACGGGTGCACCTCGTGCTCGTTCCGATGGACGACCCCGAGGAGAACGCGGCCGTCATCAACGCTCTTCAGCGGCACGCCTCGGTGGTCACCCAGAAGAGCCTCGCCGAGGGGTTCGGACTCACCGTCGCCGAGGCGATGTACAAATCGACTCCGGTCGTCGCCGAGCGCGGTGGGAGGCATCGTCGATCAGATCGACGACGGAGTGACCGGCTTCCTGGTCCAGCCGGCTGATCTCGACGGGTTCGCGGCCCGGATCGTCGAACTCCTCAACGACGAGGATCTCGCCGAACGAATCGGCCGTGCCGGCCGGGACAAGATCATCGACCGCTTTCTCGCCGACAGTCACCTCCGTGAGTGGCTGAATCTCGCCGGTGAACTGCTGGCCTGAGGTCGACGGGAATCCGCGATCCGATTCTTCAGTTCTTCCCGGATCCGGCCGAGAAGACATCCATGGGCTCTGGCTACGTCCCCTATGACCGAATGCTCGAACGGGTCTCGGGTCACGGACTCGAGATCGACTGGAACGTCCCTGAGCGGCGGTCCCCGCTGTCGCGCTTGAAGCCATCGGCCGCCCAACGAGGTCTGGTGGTCGACGTCTCGGTGGGCGGAGCGCGAGTCCTCGCCCCTTCCGACAGGGCTCTCGTCAACGGGGTCACGTTGCGAATCGGCGCCCAGGGCTGCACAGGGACGGTGAGGGTGAGGTGGAGTCACCCCGTCGATTCGGGCCGGACGATGTTCGGGCTCGACTACGTCCAACTGCCCGAAGCGCTGGCCGACTATCTCCTCCAACCCATCGCCCAGGCCCGCGGCGAGGTGCCCCTCACGGGTTGGAGTCCGACGTTCTGACGCCCGAGGCGGGGCCGGCCCGGCGCGCTGCCGTCAGTTGCCCGTGTCGCAATTCTCCTGGAGATACGCCGTGATGTTGTCGCCGGCCTCCTCGAGCTCGGGGCTGGCGGCCATCTCGGCTGCGGCGAGGAATCCCTCGCTGGCGATCGTGTCGAAGAACTTCTCGTAGACGGCGATGTCGTCCGCGATCTCGGGGGGAACGTCGTCCTTGAGCTTGTCGAAGTCCGCCTGTTGCTCGGCTGTGAGCTCACCCGAGAAGGCGGAGCCCACCATTCCCGACCAGATGGCCAGCCATTGTCCGCAGTCCTCGCCGAGCGCGGCGTCGACGACGTCGGCCGCGTCATCGACGCCGTTCGGATCGGGCGCGGAGGGGACGTTCGAGGTCTCACTGCCCTGAGAACCGCCCGACGGGTTGTCGGTGTTCTCGCTCAGCGAGGCGTCGTCGCTTCCGCAGCCGGCTCCGATGAGGAGGGCCGCACTGATGACGCACCCGAGGGTCACGCGACGCTTCATGAGAGTGTCCTTTCGGCAGGCACCCGAGGGTGAGAGACCGTTTCAGAGTACCCAGCAGGTGCCCGGGTTGGATGATGGCACCGTGGTCCGATCAGAATGCCGTCATGGGCTGGGCCTATCTCGTCGTCTCCATCAACGGTGCTGCGTACACCCTCAACGTGTACCGGCCGAATCGCAACAACCGGCTGATGTTCGGATGGAGCTTCTTCGCGTCCTGGATCACCATCGAACTGGCCCCGCTGCACCTTCTCTGGCAGGTCATCGCCACCGCCCTCTTCGCGCGCAAGGGTGCGCTGGGTACCCGACCCGGTCGATGGGGTCTCGCCGTCACCCTGGCCTCCTGGGCCGGTCTGGCCCTCTCGGTGCGTCAGAGCTTCGCGGCCCGCCACGAGATCAGGGAGGCGCTGCGACATCTCGATCACGACCGGCCCAGGGAGCGGGAGCACTCGGTGCGGGTCGAACGGAACGTCCCCTTCGCCCGCGCCGGCGGCCGCACGCTTCGACTCGACGTTCACGCGCCCGAGGATCCCGCGGGCCCCCACCAGCGACGCCCGGCCCTGGTGCAGGTGCACGGTGGGGGGTGGGTGTTGGGATTCAAGGACCGCCAGGGCCAGTTGCTCATGAATCACCTGGCGGCACGTGGCTGGGTCTGTTTCAACGTCGACTACCGATTGAGTCCGATGGCGACGTTTCCCGATCACCTCGTCGACGTGAAACGGGCGATCGCCTGGATCCGTGACCACGCCGAGGAGTACGGGGTCGACCCCGACTTCGTGGCCGTCACCGGGGGTTCCGCGGGAGGCCACCTCACCGCTCTCGCCGCGTTGACCGCCGGAGAGGCCGCCTACCAACCCGGATTCGAGACTGCCGACACCTCGGTTCAGGCAGCCGTTCCGTTCTACGGCGTCTACGACTTCACCAATCGCAACGGCGTGTGGCCTCCCGAGACCGTGTCGCAGTTCCTCGCACCTGTGGTCATGAAGGTTGACCCTGACGAGAATCCCGAGGCGTGGGCCGCAGCGTCGCCGCTCGATCGGGTGAAGGCCGAGGCGCCACCGTTCTTCGTCATCCACGGGGATCTCGACGTGCTGGCACCGGTCGAGGACGCCCGTGACTTCGTTGAACGCCTTCGGGCGGTGTCCGAGGAGCCCGTCTACTACCTCGAGCTCAGGGGCGCGCAGCATGCCTTCGAGACGTTCGCATCGGTGCGTGCCAACGCCGTGGTCGAGGCGGCCGCACGGTTCCTCGACGCCGTGCACTCGGCTCATGTCCACAGCTTCGATCACGACCCGACGGGTGCGGAGGTCTCCGAGGCGGTGTCCGATGAGTTCGGTTCGGACGTGGCCGATGCACTCGGCTGAGGTTCCGTTGATCTAGTCGATGACCGCGACCACGTCGCCGGATCCGACCGACTGACCGGCCTCGACGTTGAGCGTCGCGATGGTGCCCGCCTTGTCGGCCTTGATGGAGTTCTCCATCTTCATGGCCTCGAGGACACAGATCTCATCGCCCTCCTCGACGGCGTCGCCCTCCGAGACCACCACCTTGACGATCGTGCCCTGCATCGGGACCGTCACGGTCCCCGAGCCGGCCTGTGCGGCCGAGGCGGCGCCGCCCGTGCGGCGAGGGGCGCGCTTCGCGGTGCCCCCCGCAGCGCCCGGCACCGTGGCGAGATCGCGATCGAGGAACATCGAGACGGCGAACTTCCGGCCGTTGACCTCCACGTCGACATCGCGCCGGATCTTGTCGGTGCCGTCGTCGGCGGGCGGCGGGCCCGCGCTGGAGGACACGCCGCGGAGGTCGAGGACCGTCTCGACCCACTTGGTGGAGTGTTCGATGGCGGCGAAATCGGGATGTGAGAGGATCGCCAGATCGGCGGGGATCGTGGTGGCCACGCCCTCGATCGTGGTCTCCTCGAGAGCACGGATCATCCGGGCGATGGCGGTGGGGCGGTCCTTGCCCCAGACACACAGCTTCCCGGTCAGATTGTCGTAGTACTGGCTGATCTCATCGCCCGCGGTGTACCCGCCATCCCAGCGCACACCGATGCCCGACGCCACGTCGAGCCGCGTGATCCGGCCGGGAGAGGGGAGGAATCGACCCTCCGCGGGGTCCTCGGCGTTGACCCGCACCTCGATGGCATGGCCGTCGATCCGGACGTCGTCCTGGCCGAAGGGAAGCACCTCGCCGGAGGCGACCCGAAGCTGCATCTCCACCAGATCGACCCCGGTGACCAGCTCGGTCACACAGTGCTCGACCTGCAGGCGGGTGTTCATCTCCAGGTAGAAGAACTCGCCGTCCTCGTAGAGGAACTCGACGGTGCCGGCATTGACGTAGTCGCACCCCTGGGCCACCTTCACGGCGGCCTCTCCCATGGCACGGAGCGTCCCGTCGGGGTATCCCCGGAGCCGGGGCCTCTTCGATGAGCTTCTGGTGGCGGCGCTGGGCGGAGCAGTCGCGGGTGCCGAGGTAGACGCAGTTCCCGTGCGTGTCGGCGATCAGCTGGACCTCGATGTGACGCGGCTTGGTCAGGTACCGCTCCATGTAGCACTCGTCGCGACCGAAGTACGGCGACCGCCTCGCGTTGGGCGGACTCGAGGGCCTGAGTCGCCTCGTCGGGAGAATTCACCACCTTCATGCCCCGGCCACCGCCGCCGTATGCGGCCTTGATGGCCACGGGGAAACCGAACTCGTTGCCGAAGTCGACGACCTGCTGGGCGTCGGTGATGATCTCGGTGGTTCCCGGCACCCCGCTCACCCCGACCCGCTCGGCCGCATGCCGGGCGGAGATCTTGTCCCCCATGACGTCGATCGCGGCGGGCGGCGGTCCGATGAAGGTCACGCCCATCTCGGTGACGGCCCTGGCGAAATCGCTGTTCTCGCTGAAGAACCCGTAGCCGGGGTGCACCGCCTGGGCCTCGGAACGGCGGATCACATCGAGCAGCTTGTCGGTGTCGATGTAGCTCTCTGCCGCGGTCTGACCCCCGAGGGCATAGGCCTCGTCCGCGAGGCGGACGTGCAACGCCTCCCGGTCGAGATCGGAATACACGGCCACGGTGGGGATGCCCATCTCCCGACAGGCCCGAATGACCCTGACGGCGATCTCACCACGGTTTGCGATCAACACTTTGGAAAACACGTCCTATCGTGGCCGAGTGGACGACTCCAATGCCAGATCACCCAGGAACCCCCGCCGCTTCTCCGCTCTCGAATGGGTGGAGGAAACCGGTTCGACCAACGCCGATCTCGTCGCCGCAGCGCGCACCGAAGGTCGCGAGCAGGCGCTCGTCGCCGATCATCAGACGGCGGGGCGAGGGCGACTCGATCGGACCTGGGAGGCGCCTGCGGACAGCTCGGTGCTGATGTCGGTCCTGGTCCGACCCGCTCTCACCCCGGCCGAGATACCGTTGCTCACCGTCGCGATGGCCGTCGCGGTGCGACACGTTCTGTCCGACCGGGGGGCCGAGGTCGGGCTCAAGTGGCCCAACGACATCATCGCCTCACCGAGTGGGGAACATCCCGAGGTACGCAAGGTGGCCGGTGTTCTCGCAGAGACCGTATGGGACGGTGACCGCCCCTCGGCCACGGTCGTCGGAGTCGGTATCAACGTCAACTGGCCCGACGGCTTTCCCGCTCACCTCTCGGCAGGTTCGACGTCGGTGAGCGAACTCATCGGAGGACCGGTCGATCGGCGGGAGTTCGTCTCCGATCTGATCGCGGCCTTCGGCGGCATCGTCGACGACCTCGAGTCCCCGGTGGAGGGGATCGCCTCGTGGAGGCGGCACGCGCCGCTCTCGTGACCCTCGGCCAGTTCGTGAGCGTCGAGACGGCGCACGAGCACATCGAGGGTGTCGCCGTCGATATCACCGAGGACGCGACCCTGGTTCTCGAGACGTCAGGTGGCCGGCGGGAGATCGCCTCGGGGGACATCGCCACCTGCGACCACGTCCGTCGGACGGCGCCGTGGGTGGCGATCAGGAACCGTAGGCCTCGACCCACCATCGACGGGCGGCCTCGGTGAGCGGCCCGGGCGCTGAGGGGAGTTCGCGTCCGTCGACCGTGCCGATCGGTTGCACCTCGCGTGCCGTGGAGACCAGGAAGGCTTCGCGGGTCGCAGCGAACTGCGCCATCGTCACCGCGTGCTCGGTTCCGATGCCCGCATCGAGGAGCGTCGCCCACGTCGACACCCGCGAGGCAGCCCGAGTCGAGGGGGGGAGTGACCAGCCGGCCGTCGAGTTCGCAGAACACGTTGGAACCCGTTCCCTCGCACAGGTCGTCCGCCGTGTTGGCGAAGATCGACTCCGACGCGCCGATCTCGTCCGCGGCCAGCAGTGCCCGAACGTTCTCGGCGTAGCTCGTCGATTTCACCCCGGCGAGCGCCCCCGCTCATTGCGAGGCCAGGGAGAGATCATCACCCCGGTGACGTCGACGCGGACCGCTCCCGGCCGCATCGCCACCAGCAGCGTCGGGTCGAGATCGCCACGTGGAGTGCCCAGGGGGCCGGGCCCGGCGGTGAGAGTCAGCCTGAGGAAGGCAGGCGTCTCCGCCGTGGCGACCACGGCCGCGATGGCGTCGCGGATCTCGTCCTCCGGTGGCAGAGGTATCGACAATGCCGCGGCGGAGACGGCGAACCGGCGGAGGTGGGCGTCCAACAGGAACGGGCCGTCCCCATCGACCTTGATGGTCTCGAACACTCCGTCGCCCACCGTGATTCCGTGGTCGTCGAAGGCGAGAGTCGCCTCGGATGGTTCGGTCAGGCGCCCTCGGCACCACACCAGCTCGGTCACGGTCGTCGCTCCTCGGTCGTCGTCATGTCGTCGGTGGCGCTGGCAATGCGCAGAAGGGTGCCGGCCTTGAGTCGGGTCTCCTCCCACTCCCCGTCGGGCGTGGAGTCCCAGGTGATCCCACCTCCGGTCCCGAAGTTCAGCTCTCCGTCCTCGATCCAGAACGTCCGGATCGCCACGTTCAGGTCGCCCTCCCGCCGGTCGGCGTCCACCCAGCCGATGGCCCCGCAGTAGACGCCGCGCGACTCCGGTTCGAGCCGATCGATCACCGAGCAGGCGGCGATCTTCGGCGCTCCGGTGACCGACCCCGGAGGGAACGTGGCGTCCACTGCGTCGGCCCAGCCATGGTCGGGTCGCAGAGTTCCCTCCACGGTGGAGACGAGATGGAAGAGACCGGGGTGGGCCTCGATGTCGAGAAGCGCCGGAACGTGGATCGACCCCCATTCGCAGACCCGCCCGAGGTCGTTGCGGACGAGGTCGACGATCATGACGTTCTCGGCGCGGTCCTTGTCGGTGAAGCCGTCGACGGTGGCCGCGGTGCCCTTGATCGGCGACGACGACACGACCGGGCCGCGTCGCGACAGGAAGCGTTCGGGCGACGCCGACGCGACCGCGATCCCGTGATCGGGCAGGGAGACCACGGCGCTGAACGGAGCGGGGTTTCCCTCGGCGAGAGCGGCGCCCAGAGCCTCGATCCGCCGACGAGGTGAGGCGGTGAGGTGGCACCGCATCCGACGGGTGAGGTTGACCTGGTAGACGTCGCCGGCAGCGATCGTGGAACGGATCTCCTCGACCCCCGCCTTGAAGTCGCCTTCGTCGAGGCTCGTGGACCATGACGTCCTGGGGGGGCCGAGCCAGACCGGACCGCTCCACGGACGCGCCGGCTGGACGCGGCCGAAACGGGCGCACACGGGCGGGCCGTCGTAGGGGATGACGACGGCCCAGAAGCCCTCGGAGTCCAGCACGGTGAGATCCGAGGTCACGTCGATGAGGTCGGTGCACAGCCTTCCGCCGACGACAGCGAGCGGTGGCGGTCGGTGAGAGTGGGCCACCGAGGCACCTTAGGGGGTGGGCCGACCGGTTGATCCGGAGGGGTCGGTGCCGCAGAACGGCGGGGACCCGCTGGTACCGTGGCGCCGTGTTCGGACGACGTCGACGGGCCCGGCGCACGTGGCCCCAGCGGCTCGTGATCGCCGTCAACACGCTGCTCGCAGTGGCGTGCTTCGGCGCGGCTGCGGGGTTCACCTATGTCCAGGGCAAGGCCGCAGACATCGACACCGTGGTGATCGGAAGCGCGGCGAAGCCCACCATCGACAGCGACGAACCCCGGAACATCCTGTTGGTCGGGACCGATTCGACCGAGGGGCTGGCGAAGGGCGATCCGGTACTACGGGATCGTGACGTGGGCGGCCGTCTGGCCGACGTGATCATGATCCTGAGGGTCGACCCGGCCTCGGAGTCGGCATCGCTGTTGTCGATCCCGCGGGACACGTGGGTACCGGTCGCTCCCCGGTGGTCGACGACGAAGATCAACAGCGCTCTCGCGTCACCCGACGGCGAGACCGCCCTCATCTCTACCATCAAGCGGGACTTCGGCATCTCCATCGACAACTACGTCGAGGTCAACTTCGCGGGTTTCCGCGAGCTGGTCGACGTTCTCGGCGGCGTGCCGGTGTACATGTCGCACCCGATCCGGGACCGGCGCACCGGCCTGTGGCTGCCCGAGACCGGGTGCATCCTGATCGATCCGCCCCAGGCGTTGGCGTACGCCCGATCCCGCCACCTCGAGTACCAGGCCGGAGACACCTATGACGCGAAGGCGAAATGGATCTCCGACCCCACCAGCGACCTCGGACGGATCAGCCGTCAGCAGGACTTCCTCCAACGAGCGGCCGAGCAGGCGATCGCCAAGGGGATTCGCAACCCTACGACCGCCTTCGGCCTGATCAATGCCGGTGTCGACGCGGTCAAGAAGGACGAGAACCTCAACGTCGGCCAGATCCAGGATCTGATCAGCCTGTTCCGCACGTTCAACGTCAACAGCCTCGAGAGGTATGCGCTGCCGACCCGAAGTGCCGGCTCGGTGAACAAGATCGCGTACGAGAAGGTGCTGTGGGACGAGGCGCAGCCGATCCTGTCGAGATTCCGCCCCGACGGAGGGTCCGTGAACGATCCCTCGGGCGTCATCGTCGGAGTGGACGCCCGCTATCGCGGCGCCGAGTTGGCGGCGGCGTCGCTCGAGGAGTCCGGATTCGACGCCGACGTGATCTCGACGAACTCGTCCTCGAGGCGGTCACGGTCGGACACGGTCATCTCCTACGGACCCGATGGCGTCAGCGCGGCCGCGCTGGTGGCGTCGTACGTCAACGGAACGGTCACCTTCGACTACGAGGAGGACCTGCGCGGGCCTGTCGTCGAAGTGGTGCTCGGAGACACCGCCACCATCCTCGATGAGCCGCGAAGCTCGGCCGGGGTCCCCGATCCGACGGTGCCCCGATCCTCGGTGACGACGACGGAGGTTGCCGACACCACCTCCTCGAGCACCCCGGAGGGTGTCGAGGGAGGCGAATCCGACGCCCCCCAGCCGGAAGATGTCCTCACATCACTTGACAACGAGCCGAATGACGAGACTATTGGGTTTGTTCCGATCGACGCCGACGCGTCGGCGGATTGCTCGTAGGTCGCGCACCACGCGGCCAGAAAGGGATGTATGCCAGCCAAGATCGCCGTGATCGGTACGGGCTATGTCGGACTCACGACCGGGGCGTGTCTCGCCCATCTCGGCCATGACGTCATCTGCGCCGGACGTCGATCAGGCCGAAGGTCGACGCCCTCAACCGCGGCGACATCCCGATTCTCGAGGATGGCCTGGAGGACCTCGTCGTCGACGGACGTCGATCGGGGCGACTGACGTTCGTCCTCGGCGCGAAGAACGCGGTGTCCGATGCCGAGTTCGTCTATCTGTGCGTTCCCACGCCCGAGGCGGACGACGGCTCGGCCGATCTGTCCTACATCGAGTCGGCGGCTCGCGAGATCGGGCCGGTGCTGCCGTCCGAATGCGTCGTCATCAACAAGTCGACCGTTCCCGTCGGGTCGACGAGGGTCGTCGAGCAGGCGCTGCAGCGGGGCGACGTCTTCGTCGTGTCCAACCCGGAGTTCCTCCGCGAAGGCTCGGCCGTGCGGGACTTCCTCAAGCCGGACCGGGTGGTCATCGGGGCCGACGACCAGGCCGCGGCCATCCGGATGGCCGGGTTGTACTTCGGTCTCAACGCCCCGATCATGGTCACCGATCCCGCGTCGGCCGAGACCATCAAGTACGCCTCGAACGCCTTCCTGGCGACGAAGTTGAGCTTCGTCAACGCGGTTGCCGCGGTCTGCGAAGCCGTGGGAGCGGACGTCAACGACGTCGTCCTGGGCATGGGGTACGACAAGCGCATCGGCCAGGAGTTCCTTCGTCCCGGTCCCGGTTGGGGCGGATCGTGCTTCCCGAAGGACACGATCGCACTGATTCGAATCGCGGAGGATGCGGGCTACGACTTCAAGCTCCTGCGTGGCGTCGTCGACGTCAACACCGAGCAGTTCGACCGCGTGATGCGCAAGGTGACCGAGTTGGCGGGAGGGTCGGTGGCGGGCGTTCGGATCGCGGCATGGGGTCTCACGTTCAAGGCCCGGACCGACGACACCCGTATGTCTCCGGCGATCGAGATCATCAAGCGTCTTCAGGACGCGGGCGCAAGGTGACCGCGTTCGACCCGGCGATCAGCCGTGACATCGAAGGCATCTCGGTGGTCGATGATCCCCTGACCGCGTGCGACGACGCCGACGTGCTCGTGGTCCTGACGGAGTGGGACGAATTCAAGTGGGTCGATCTCGCCGAGGTTCACCGTCGGATGGCCACCTCCCGCATCCTCGACACGCGGAACATCCTCGACCGCACGCGCGTCAAGCGCGAGGGCTTCGAGTACACCGGCATCGGCCGCAGTTGACTCAAGGGGACATCACGACATGAGAGTGCTCATCACCGGCGGCGCCGGGTTCCTCGGCTCGCACCTGTGCGACGCGTTGGTCGGACGTGGGGATTCGGTCGTCTGCGTCGACAACATGATCACGGGGTCCCGGAGCAACGTCGAGCACCTTCTTCGTCGCGGCGACGTCGAACTCATCGAGGCGGACGTCTCGGAGCCCTTCGACGTGAGCGGAACGCTCGACGCGGTGCTCCACTTCGCCTCGCCCGCGTCGCCGAAGGACTATCTCGATCACCCCGTCCCGACGCTGAAGGTGGGCAGCTACGGGACCTTCAACACCCTCGATCTGGCACGCGAACACGATGCCCGATACATGGTGGCGTCGACGTCGGAGGTCTACGGGGATCCACACGTCCATCCTCAACCGGAGTCGTACTGGGGAAACGTGAACCCGAACGGCCCACGCAGCGTCTACGACGAGGCGAAGCGGTTCGCAGAGGCGGCCACCGCCGCCTACCGACGCACCTTCGAGGTCGACACCCGCATCGTCAGGTTCTTCAACACCTACGGTCCGAGGATGCGCGCCGAGGACGGCCGGGTGGTGTCGAACTTCATCGTCCAGGCGTTGACCGGGCGGCCCATCACCATCTACGGCGACGGTACCCAGACCCGTAGCTTCGGATACGTCGACGACACCGTCGCGGGAGTCGTCGCGTTGTTGGACAGCGACGTCCACGACCCGGTCAACATCGGGAATCCGGGCGAATTCACGATGCTGGAGTTGGCGAACCTCGTGATCGAGCTGACCGGCTCGCCGTCTCCGATCATCCACGAGCCCCTGCCGGCCGACGATCCGACCCAGCGCCGACCCGACATCACGCGGGCCCGCGAACTGCTGGGATGGGAGCCGGGGGTGGCGCTGGCCGAGGGCCTGGTTCCGACGATCGAGTACTTCCGTTCCGTGCTGGGTCGCTGACGACCCACGGGGAGTGGGATCGCCGGACACCGGAGAATCACATGGGCCGAGCTTCGGCCTCGGCGCGGTGGCTCAGATACCACTCGACCGTTCGGGCGAGTCCCTCCTCGAACCGGACCTCGGCTTCGAACCCGAAGAGTTTCGCCGCCCGCGACGGGTCCACTCCTCGCCGTGGTTGACCGTCGGGATATGAGGGATCCCATCGGATCTCGCCCTCGAAGCCGACGATGTCCGCGATCAACGGGATCAGCTCGCGAATGGGTCGTTCCTCGTTGGTCCCCAGATTGACCGGCTCGCCGCCGTCGTAGCGTTCGGCTGCCGCGACGACGCCCTCCGCCGCATCGTCGACGAAGAGGAACTCCCGGCTGGCGGCGCCGGTTCCCCACACGACGATGTGATCCGTGCCCGATTCCTTGGCGTCGACGCACTTCTTGATGAGTGCGGGGATGACGTGGCTGACGTCGGGGTGGAACTTGTCACCGGGACCGTAGAGGTTGGTGGGCATCAGGTAGATCGCCGACTGCCCGTACTGGTCCCGGTTGGCCTGCAGCTGTACCAGATGGGCCAACTTCGCGATGCCGTAGGGCGCGTTCGTCTCTTCGGGGTACCCCGACCAGAGATCGTTCTCCGAGAACGGGACCGGAGTGAGTTTCGGGTACGAGCAGATGGTCCCGATCATCACCGTCTTGGGGACATCGAAACGTCGAGCGGCGTCGAGGACGAAGGTGCCCATGAGGAGATTGTCGAGGTACAGGTCGGCGGGCCGCGCCCGATTCGCTCCGATCCCCCCGACGCGAGCCGCCAGGTGGATGATCAGGTCCGGCCGGGTGCCACCCACCATCTCGTCGGCCGCCTCGCGCCGACGGAGGTCGTGGTCGGCGGAGCGCGGCGTGATGACCTCGGCGGCCCCGCGACCGGCCAGGCTCGACACGACCGCCCTCCCGAGAAACCCGTGGCCACCCGTGACCAGTACCCGGCGCGACTCCCAGAACTCACTCATCGGCGCCCACGCTACCGGAGCGGTGTGAGTTGCCGAGGATGTCGCAGCACACGGCGGTCTGCAACAATCGGCCACATCGAGCGCCGCAGGGTCGCCTTCACGATGCTCCAGTGCTGGCACCGTGTGCCGGGGAACCGCCATCTCCACCGTGGAGCTGGCGAGGGCCCTGGGGGCGCGCGACGACATCGATCTCGTCGGAGTCGGCCCGTCCGGAACCCGGCTGCCGTCGCCACCGTTCACCCCACCCGTTCCGTTGCGTCGGTATCGGCTGCCCGCTCCCGTCGTCTACGAGATGTGGCACCGGTTCGGTCGGGGGTCGCCCGAACGTGTCGTGAAGGACACCGACGTCGTCCACGCCACCGGTCCGACGGTGCCGCCGAGGGGCCGTGCGCCCCTCGTCGTGACGATTCACGACCTCTTTCCACTCCACTCGCCCGAGCAGTTCACCGCCAGGGGAGTCAGGGTCATGTCCGCCGGAATCGACGCGGCGCGTCGGCACGCGGATGTGGTGTGCTGCCCGAGTGTCGACACCATGTCCGACTGCGTGGCCGCAGGATTTGCCGAGGACCGGTTGCGTGTCGTGCCCTGGGGCGCCACGCCCCATCGGGTCGCGGCGGCGGACCGTGAACGGGTTCTCCAGCGATACCGCCTCGACCCCGGGTACATCCTCTGGGTCGGGACGATGGAGCCGCGAAAGAATCTCTCTCTGCTCCTCGACGCCTTCCGTCGCGCTCGACGGGACCCGGCGCGAACTCGTCCTCGTCGGCCCTGTCGGGTGGAAGGCCCAACTCGACGGCCATCTGGAGGGGATCTCCCAGCGGGTGCGCCATCTCGGATTCGTCCCGCCCGAGGACCTGCCGACGCTCTATGCCGAGGCGGGAATGCTCTGCTTCCCCAGTCTGCGTGAGGGGTTCGGGCTCCCTGCGCTGGAGGCCATGGCGGCAGGAACGCCGGTGATCGGCTCGTCAGGCGGGGCGATCGAGGAGATCGTGGGCTCCGCGGGTCTCACCGTCGATCCGACCGACGTCGAGTCCTGGTCCGATGCCATCGAGAGGGTGGACGCGGACGACGATCTCCGATCCCAGATGAGCGAGGCGGGGAGGGAGCGGGCCGCGGCGTTCACGTGGGATCGCGCGGCTTCCGCCATGGCCGAGGTGTACCACGAGGTCGCCGGGTGACCCGGCGCGTCGGCGTCAATCTCACATGGCTGGTTCCGGGTGTCGTCGGAGGGAGCGAGGAGTCGACCGTGGCCGCACTGGCGGCGGTGGCACCCATCGCCGCGGCGGAGGGTGCCGATCTGGTGACCTACGGCAGCAGGGAACTCTTCGCGGCCCATCCCGACCTCGGCCGCATCTCGTCGGTGGTCGAGCTGGATTCAGCAGGTTCGCGCCGGGTCCGCCGCATCTGGGGAGAGTCGACCGAACTGCGCCGCGCCGCCCGCAACGACCGCGTCGACCTCATGCACCACGGCGGCGGGGTGGTTCCGCTCCGTTCGACCACGCCGTCGACTGCGGTCATCCACGACCTCCAACCGCTCGACCTGCCGGAGAACTTCTCGTCCACGAAGAGGGCGTATCTGTCGGTGATGTTGCGGCACACGGCACGCCGGGCCGACGCGATCGGCGTGCCGTCGACGTTCGTGGCGCAACGACTCGTCGATCTGCTGGACGTCGATCCCGCCGGGATCGAGGTGGTTCCCTGGTGCATGCTCGAGTCCTCGGAACCCCACGGGACGCCGATCGGTGACATCGCGGATCGATACGGGGTGCAACGGCCCTACGTGGTGTTCCCGGCGATCACCCATCCCCACAAGAACCACGAAGTGCTGCTCGCTGCGGCCCGGCTCACCGACAACGGTCCGACCGTCGTGCTCTGTGGGGGTGACGGCGACGCCGCTGCTGACGTCCGCGACGCCCTGACCTCGGCGTCCGCGACGGATCGCATCGTTCACCTCGGCCGCATACCCCGTCGTGATCTCCTCGGGCTCCTGGGGGGTGCGGCCGCACTCGTCTTCCCGTCCCGCTACGAAGGGTTCGGCCTTCCGGTGCTCGAGGCCATGACGATGGGTGTCCCGGTGGTGGTGTCGACAACCGGGGCGCTGCCGGAGGTGGCGGGATCTGCCGGGGAGCTGATCGACCCCGACGATGTCGACGCGTGGGCGATGGCCATCGAGCGCGCCGGGGCCGATCCCGAGTGGCGCGCCGAACTCGCCGAGCGGGGCCTGGCCCAGGCCCGCCGGTTCGGTCCCGCGGTGACGGGAGGGGCTCTGTGGCGCCTCTGGAGACGAGCCATGCTGGAAGGGTCATGAACATCAGGGTCATCTGTCCGCACTTTGCTCCCGACGTCGCTCCCACCGGCGAGGTCATGGGCGCCATCGTCACTGAGTTGGCCGCCCGGGGGCACCGAATCGACGTCGTGACGGCCCTTCCGTGGTACCGGGAACACGCCATCGAATCGGGATGGTCGCACCGACCGAGCCAGACCGAGCTCACCGAATGGGGGTCGATCACGCGCCTGCACCCCTTCCCCACGGACAAATCGAACATCTGGGCACGGCTCGTCGCCTTCGGCGGCTTCACTGCGCTGGCCGCGGCTCAGGGAGTTCGAGGACCGCGACCCGACGCGGTGATCGCCATGTCGCCTCCGATCCTGCTCGGATTCGCGGGTTGGATCGCGGCCCGGCGGTGGAGGGTTCCGTTCGTGTTCAACATCCAGGATGTGTTCCCCGATGTCGCCGTCGAGGTAGGGGCGATCACGAACCGCAGGGTCATTGCGGTGGCGCACGCCGTCGAGCGGTTCCTCTACCTGCGTTCGGATGCGGTCACCGTCCTGAGTGAGGACCTCGCGGACAACCTCCGCGCCAAGGTCGGTCCACCGAACGCCTTCCGGATCCGGATGATCCCCAACTTCGTCGACACCGATCGGGTGCGACCCGGCGATCGGGACAACTCGTACCGTGACGAGTTCGGTCTGGGTGATCGGGTCGTCGTGATGTACGCCGGGAATCTGGGGTACTCCCAGACCGTCGAGCTGCTGATCGAGGCGGCCCGACGGCGCGGTGACGACGACCGGGTCGTTTTCGTCGTCAACGGGTCGGGTTCGCGCCGGGAGGAATTGACCCGGCTCGCGACCGGTCTCGACAACGTGGTGTTCGTCGGCCTTCAGCCCCGTGAGCGCCTGGCCGAGGTTCTGGCGGCGGGAGACATCCACACGGTGCTGCTGGGACGCGGTCTGGCTCGTTCGAGCGTTCCCTCGAAGCTGTACTCGATCCTGGCGGCCGGCCGCCCCGTGGTCGCCTCGGTCGACCCCGGCACCGAGGTCGCGCGGGTCCTGGAGAGCTCCGGCGCCGGAGCGTCGGTGCCACCCGACGACGTCGATGGCTTCTGCGCCGCGCTGGATCCGCTCGTCGACGATGCCGCCCGTCGTGGCGCGATGGGCAGTGCGGGCCGAGCGTGGGTCGATCGCTGGGTGTCCCCGGCGGCGGTCAGCGAGCAGTACGAGTCGCTCGTCGAGGAGTTGATCGAGGCGCGGCGGTGAGCCCGTAGGCGATACATATCAACCAGGAGGTCGTCGGCTACCGTTGGCGGCGCTATGGCAACCCGCTCGTCGTCCAAGAAGATCAAAGCGGTCCAGCAGGCGGGTGTCACCCGGTCCGCGGGCCAGCGTCGCAACCTCGGATACCCACTCCTCATCGCGGCGATCGTGATCGTCGGGAGCGTGTTGGTGCTCCTGGCACGCGACCACCGGATCAACAAGGACGGTGAGCGCCCGGTGCTGGGTCAGGACTCCTGGACCTCCGCCTTCGGGACCTATGTGTGTTCCGAGTACGGGCCGATCTTCAGCGACGTCGACGGATCCGATGCAGGCGACCTGGGGATTCACTCCCACGACGATGGCCTGATCGCCATCCATCCGACCGACGAGAGCGTCGCCGCGGAGAACGCCACCCTGGGCAAGTACTTCGATGCCGTCGGCATCACCGTGACCGACGACTCCTGGACGCAACCCGATGCCGAGGGCGGCGAGGTCACCCACGCCGCCGGCGACCCGTGCGGCGTCGGGGAGGACGAGACGACCGACACCGTCGTCCGCCTGCTCGAGTGGCCGCCGCAGGCGTCGAACGACGCCGATCCGAAGGTGTACGACTCCGATTTCGCCGACGTTCGCCTGATCGAGGACGGCCAGACGTTCCTCCTCGTCCTGGTCCCTGCGGACATGGACATCAACGACGTCGACCTGCCGCCGTCGGCCAACTCGATCGGAAGCCCCGCCCCTCATCCCACCGACGCCGCGCCGAGTGAGACCACCGACTCCGTTCCGGGCGAGGGCGACACCACCGCCACCATTCCTGTCGAGGGCGACAGCACCGCCACCATTCCTGGGAGGGCGACCCGGCCCAGTCGGTTCCTGCTGAGGGCGACGCGGTCACCGCCAGCACCACCCCCGGCTGACGATGAAGGCGGTCGTGCTCGTCGGAGGTTTCGGCACGCGGCTGCGCCCGTTGACCCTCGATCGACCCAAGCAGATGCTCCCGATCGGCCAGGTCACCATGTTCGAGCGGGTGATCGCCGCCCTCGGCTCTCACGGCGTCGACGAAGCGATCGTCTCGCTCGGGTACCGCCCCGACGCCTTCATCGACGCCTACCCCGACGGTCGATGCCGGGGCGTCGACCTGCACTACGCCGTCGAACCAGAGCCGCTGGACACTGCGGGCGCCATTGCCTTCGCGGCGGCCGGCGGTGCGGTCGACGACACCTTCATCGTCGTCAACGGCGACGTGCTCACCGACCTCGACTACTCGTGGTTGGTGTCACGCCACCGGGATCTCGGTGGCGAGGCCACACTCCATCTCATCGGAGTGGACGACCCGTCTCGCTACGGCGTCGTACCCACCGACGCGAACTCCCGCGTCGAGAGATTCGTCGAGAAGCCCGAGCCGGGAACCGAACCGACCAACCGCATCAACGCGGGCACCTACGTGATGGAGCCGTCGGTCCTGGACAAGATCCCTTCGGGGAGGCGCGTCTCGGTCGAGCGGGAGACCTTCCCCCTGCTCTGCGACGACGGGAGCCTGTTCGCCGTCGCGTCCGACGTGTACTGGATCGACGCCGGCACGCCCGAGTCGTACCTTCGGGCGAATCTCGATCTGATCGACGGAACCCGGGGCTCGGAGCGGGGGATCGAACCCTCCGCCGAGGTCTCGGAGGACGCGACGGTGCGAGACAGCGTCATCGGTGCCGGCGCGGTGGTCGAGCCCGGCGCCTCGGTGGTCCGGTCGGTCGTGATGCCAGGAGCGCGGGTCGAGTCCGGTGCGGACGTGAGCGACTCGCTCATCGGGGGCGGGGCCACCATTCATCACAGCGCGCGGTTGGCCGATCTGTGCGTGGTCGGTTTCGGGGCCACCGTCGGCCCCGGGGCGTCGCTCACCGCGGCGACCGAACCGGATCCGTCCACATGGAACCTATGAGGAGTCTCGAATGAAGACGTTGGTCACCGGTGGAGCCGGTTTCATCGGGTCGACGCTGGTCGACCGGTTGCTGGCGGAGGGGCATTCCGTCGACGTCGTCGACGATCTCTCGTCGGGGAAGCTGTCGAATCTCGCCGAGGCGAGAGCGCAGGCCGGCCATGGGCTCAGCTTCCACCAGATCGACATCCGGTCCGCCGATGTCGCGGAGCTGATCGAGCGACGCGGACCTGAGGTGGTCTTCCACCTTGCCGCCCAGGCCGACGTGCGAGTGTCGGTGGCGGACCCGGTCCTCGACGCCTCCATCAACATCATCGGCGGACTGAACGTTCTCGAGGGCGCCCGGCGAGCCGGAACGGCCAAGGTCGTGTTCGCGTCGAGCGGTGGCACGATCTACGGCGAGCCCGAGGCGTCGGCGCTGCCCGTCGACGAGACGCACCCCCAGCGCCCCGAGTCGCCCTATGGCGTGTCGAAGAGGGTCTTCACCGACTATCTCAACGCCTACCGGATCCTTCATCAGCTGGAGTTCACGTCTCTCGCCCTGGGCAACGTCTACGGGCCTCGGCAGGATCCACACGGAGAAGCCGGCGTCGTGTCGATCTTCGCGGGGAAGCTGTTGAACGGTGAGCCCTGCACCATCTTCGGTGACGGCACCCAGACCCGTGATTTCGTCTATGTCGACGACGTCGTCGACGCCTTCGTCAGGGCAGCGACGCGGGGCGGTGGGCTGCTCTTCAACGTCGGCACGGGCCGCGAGGTGTCGGTCAACGACCTGTACACCTCGATGGCTGCCGCCGCGGGAGTGTCCGCCGATGCGGTGCGCGCGCCGGCCCGTGCGGGTGAACTCGACCGGATTGCCCTCGATGCCTCGAAGGCGAAGATCCACCTCGAGTGGGAGTCGTGGACCGATCTCGATTCGGGGACACGGGCCGTCATCGAATGGACCCGCGACTCCGACGACGCCAGGTGAACAGACCGCTACCCTGTGCGACCGTCGGAAAAGGACGGCCCCATGTCACCTGATGTCTCTCGGCGGTTCGCCGACAAGATCGCCCTCGTCACTGGAGCAGCATCGGGCATCGGACAGGCGACGGTCAGGCGTCTGTGCGACGAAGGAGCCCACGTCGTCGCCTGCGACGTCGATGCCGAAGGTCTCGACGTCACCGCCGGCCTCGTCGACCCGTCGCAGGTGACGACGGTGCAGGGGAGTGTCGCGGATCCCGGCGATGTCGCGACGTTCGTGTCGAGTGCCCTCGACGTGTGGGGCCGGATCGACGTCGTGTGCAACGTCGCCGGAATCCTGCGATTCAACAACCTCGCAGACGTGACCCTCGATGAATGGAACACGGTCCTGGCGGTCAACCTGACCGGGACGTTCCTGGTCTGCCAGGCGGCCATGCCCCACCTGTTGGACGTCGGGGGCAACGTCGTCAACGTGTCGTCGACCGCGGCGCTGGCCGGACACCCCTGGACGGCAGCGTATTCGGCCTCCAAGGGGGGCGTGCTGGCCTTCTCCTCGGGGTTGGCGATCGAGTTCGGGCGCCAGGGTGTGCGGACGAACGTCGTGGCTCCGGGGAGCATCGAGACACCGATCCAGAACAGCTTCTTCTTTCCTGACGGGGCGGACCCGTCGCTGGTTCGACGCATCATGGCGTTCGACCAGCCCCGGGGGCCCGAGCACGTCGCGTCGGTGATTGCCTTCGCGGCGTCGGACGATGCTGCTCACATGTGCGGATCGGTGATCCGCTGCGATGGAGGAACCCTGTCATGACCCGCACCACACAGTTCAGCGTCGCCTTTCCGATGATCGAGCCATCGCATTTCCTCCCGCTGGCCCAGGCCGCGGAGGGGGTGGGCTTCGACTCGGTCGCGGTTCCCGAATCGGTGTTCTTCCCCGAGGACGTCTCCGCCGACTATCCGTACACGCCCGATGGATCGAGGTTCTGGCCGTCGGAGACACCGTTCCTCGATCCGTTCGTCGCCATTCCGGCGATGGCGGCCGTCACCGAGACGCTTCGCTTCTACACCAACGTGTTGAAGCTGGCGATCCGCGAGCCGTTGTTGGTGGCCAAGGCGCTCATGAGCGCCGCCGTGCTCTCCGGCGACCGGGTGGGTGTCGGTGTCGGCCTCAGCTGGATCCCCGAGGAGTTCGAGTGGCTCCACCAGGACATGCGGACGCGGGGCCGTCGCACCGACGAGGCGATCGAGATCCTCCGATTGGTCTCGAGTGGCGAGTTCGAGGAGTACCACGGGACCTATTACGACTTCGGCCGGTTGATGATCCGCCCGGCCCCGTCATCGCCCCCACCGATCTACGTGGGAGGGCTCTCCGATGCCGGCCTCCGACGCGCCGCCCGACTCGGCGACGGCTGGATTTCAGTCCTCAACTCCACCCCAGAGATCTCCGAGATCGTCCCGAAGCTGTCGGACCTCCGGCGCGAGGCCGGCCGCGAGGACCGTCCCTTCGAGATCAAGGTCATCGCCTCGGATGCGGCCGGATACGACGACTTCCGCCGTCTCGCCGACATCGGCGTCACCGACATCATGGTGTGCCCCTGGTACTTCATCCCCGGCGACGTCGCCGCGCTCGATCATCAGGTGGCCGGCCTCGAGCACTTCGCAGAGACGGTGATCACCCGCTTCGAAGCCTGACGGTCACCTGAACAGGTCGTCGGCGGGTGCCCTGACGATGTCTCGCCGCACCGTCGACCCCTCGGTCAGCCAGCTGTCCTGCACGCCGCGGACAACGGCGACCGGTACCCCGGCGGACTTGCCCATCACGAGATCCGCGGCCGCCGCGATCTCATCGACGACGGCGACCTCGGTGACCAACAACTCCCTGCCGTACGCGTCGGTACTCCCCCTGAGATCGAGTACCGCGTTGATTCCGGCCGACCCGATCGCGACGTCGGTCACCCCTCGTCGCCAGGGTCGACCGAAGGTGTCCGAGACGATGACCGCTACCTCGATCCCGCGACGTCCCGCGATCCGTCGCGGATCCTCCGGGCCGACCGGTCCGAATCTGCGGGGAGCAGGGCCGCCTGGCCCGCCTCGACGTTGGACAGGTCGATCCCGGCGTTGGCGCAGACGAAGCCGTGGGCGGTCTCGGAGATCACGAGGTCGCCCCGCCGGCGCAGCACTCTCACCGAGTTGGCCTCCACCAAGGGCTTGTGCGCGAGGGGGTCGCTGGGATCGATCGACGCCATCGCCCCTTCCGCCTTGGACACGATCTTCTGGGTCACGACGACCACGTCGCCCCCGCGAAGATCGGCGGCGTCGGCGATGATTCCGGCCAGATCGGCCCCGCGACCTATCTCGCCGATTCCGTCGACCCCGAAGATCTCGAGGCGACTCACGGTGCGCCCTGCAGAACCGCACGAGCAAGGCTGGCGGCGACTCCGGGTCGGCTCATCACCGTCGGCGTCACCACGGGCGTCATCCCGATCTCCGCTATCGCCGGTGCATGGTGGCGGTCGACGTCGTCGATGATCAACACCGATGCATCGTCCACGTACGCCCGGGCCACACCCACGACGCTGGGCTCCATGCCCAGCTCCGACATCAGACGGTCGGCGGGGCCCTTGAGGGCCGCGCCACCGACGATCGGTGAGACGGCGACGCAGCGATCGCGCGCACGGCGGACCGCATCCCCGACGCCGGGAACACCGAGGACCGGAGCGACCGACACGATCGGGTTGGACGGTGCGATCACGATGCGATCAGCCCCGTCGATGGCATCGATGACGTCGGGTCCGGGAACGGCGCTCTCGATTCCCTCGAAACGGACCTTGTCGACGGCGACGTCGTGGTGGAGACGAACGAAGTAGTCCTGGAACCCGATCTCCTCACCTCCGTCGACGGTGACTCGGGTCGAGATCGGATGGTCCGACACGGGAAGGAGGGTGACCCCGATCCCCCACCTGCGGGCGATCTCGCCGGTCACCGCGGTCAGGGTCGCTCCCTGACGGAGCCGGGAGGTTCGGTAGAGGTGGGTGCCCAGGTCCCGATCCCCGAGGTTGAACCAACCGATCTCGGCGTGCCCGTTCGTCTCGGCGTACCTCGAGAGGGAGTCCATCGTGGTCCAGGTCTCGTTCCTCAGACCCCAGCCGCGTCCCGGGTCGATGGCGTCGGCCAGCGTGTAGGTGACGGTGTCCAGGTCCGGACAGACCACCAGACCGTGCATGGTCGTGTCATCGGCGACGTTGACCACCGCGGTCAGTTGTTCCGCATCGACCACCTGGCGAAGGGCGGCCAGCATCCGGGCGGCACCCACGCCCCCGGCGATGGTCGTGATCATCGGCCTCAGCTGATGCCGCGTAGCTTGCCCGACAACAGGTCGAGGTCCGCGGTGACCATCATCTGCACCAGTTCGGCGAACGACGTCTCGGCCTCCCACCCCAACGTGGACTTCGCCTTCTTCGGGTCCCCGATCAGCAGGTCGACCTCCGCCGGCCGGAAGAACTTCTCGTCGACCACCACGTACTGCTCCCAATCGAGATCCACGTGGCCGAAGGCGATCTGGCAGAACTCCCTGACGCTGTGGGTCTCGCCGGTGGAGACCACGAAGTCGTCGGGGGAGTCCTGCTGCAGCATGAGCCACATCGCCTTCACGTAGTCGCCGGCGAACCCCCAGTCCCGCTGAGCATCGAGATTGCCGAGACGCAGCTCGCTGTCGAGACCGAGCTTGATCCGGGCCACGCCGTGACTGATCTTGCGGGTGACGAACTCCAGACCCCGGCGGGGCGATTCGTGATTGAACAGCATGCCGCTGCTGGCGTGCAGGTCGTAGGACTCGCGGTAGTTGACGGTGATCCAGTGGCCGTAGAGCTTGGCGACGCCGTAGGGGCTCCGCGGGTAGAAAGGGGTCGACTCGGTCTGCGGTACCTCGACCACCTTGCCGAACATCTCCGACGAGGATGCCTGGTAGAAGCGGATTCCCGGATCGACCACCCGGATGGCGTCGAGCAGGCGGGTGACTCCCAGCGCGGTCACCTCGCCGGTGAGCACGGGCTGGGAGAACGAGGTCGGCACGAACGACTGTGCCGCGAGGTTGTAGACCTCGTGGGGCTCGTACTCCTGGAGCAGGTGGATGAGGGACACCTGGTCCAACAGGTCGCCGTACACGGTCACGATCCGGTCCTGGATGTGTGCGATGCGCTCGAAGGTCACCGTGGATGACCGACGGACCATTCCGAACACCTCGTATCCCCGGTCGAGGAGCAGCTCCGCCAGGTAGGAGCCGTCCTGTCCCGTGATTCCGGTGATGAGCGCACGTTTGGTCATTGATGTTCAGCCTCTCGTGGAGATCGGTCAGACTATCCGCGGCGATTCGTCGAGCTCGCCGGACGCGCGAGCCCGACAGTCCGTCATCAGGTCGGACATCGATTGCGAGATGTCGATTCGGGGTTCCCAGCCGGTGGCGTCTCGGAGCTTGGAGTTGTCGCCCAGGAGGACGGGAATGTCGACGGGACGTTGGAGGTCGGGATCTGCGACGAGCTCCATGGGCACCTCGGTCAGCCCCAACAGCATCCGAGCGAGTTCCTCGATCGCCCACGCCGTCCCCGAACAGATGTTGTAGACCTCGCCGCCGGCCCCGCTGAGCGCCAGCAGGCGATAGGCCGCCACCACGTCGCGCACGTCGGTGAGGTCGCGCCGTGGTGAGAGGTTCCCCACGGGTATGAGCGTCTCTCCCCGCAGTTCGTTGCGCGCGATCCGCATCGCCAGCGCGGGCGCGACGAACCGCTCGGACTGGCCCGGTCCGACATGGTTGAACGGACGCACCCGGATGACGTCGAGGCCGTAGCCCAGGGTGGCCTGCAGCCCCACGTAGTCGGCCGCGACCTTCGAGGCGGCGTAGGGGCTGGTCGGCCGAAGCTCGGACATTTCGGTGAGTGGCAGCTCGTCGGGGCGCACAGTTCCGTAGACGTCTGCACTCGCGACCGAGATGACCCGGTCGGCGCCACACAGACGAGCCGCGGTCAACACATTGAGAGTCCCCTCCGCGTTGGTGCGGAAGGTCGACGCCGGGTGGTTCCAGGATCCGCCGACATCGCTGTCGCCGGCGAGGTGGTAGATGACCTCGGGCTGCTCGGTGGCAAAGAGATCGGTGAGAGCGTCGACATCTCCGATGTCGAGCCCCTGGGACGCGTCGGTACCGACCACCTCATCGCCGGCGGCGACGAGGTGGTCCACCAGATGGGGGCCGACGAAGCCCGTCGCGCCCGTGACGAGGGCCTTCACCGTCGACCTCGCAAGGTGGCGGGAAGGGTTGCGGATGGTCGTCGGGACATGGATGGCCGAGTCTATGCCCGCCCCGGGTGCGCGTACGCGTGGTGGACTACGATACAGCGCCGCCCCGGCTCGCTCTGCCGTGACTCCATGGACGAAAGACCCTCCACTACACGTCCCGACGACGTCGGCGACCCACCCGGCCTCTCGGCGGATTCGGCCGATACCGAACCACGGGACGCGGGCACCGACCCGGGCTCGGAGGCCGACCGTTCGCCCGGCCCGCAGGCCCGGGCCGTCCGTGGCTCGGGGACGCCCCCCGTCGTGGCCGTCGTGGTCACGAGGGATGCAGGTCCGCAACTGGCCGAGACCCTTCGTTCCGTCGGCGATCAGGTGTACGCCAACCTGTCGACCCTCGTCGTCGACGCCGGTTCTCCGGAGGACCCGACGCCGTTCGTCGCCGAGGTCCTTCCCTCGGCGTTCGTTCGCCGGATCGATGGGTCGTCGTGGGCGGCCGCGGCCAACTCGGTTCTGGATTCGGTCGAGGGCGCAGCGTTCCTGTTGTTCCTCCATGACGACGTCGCCCTGGCGCCAGGGTCCGTTCAGGCTCTCGTGGAGGAGGCGTTCCGCGCGAACGCCGGGATCGTCGGTCCGAAGCTGGTGGATTGGGACCGTCCCGATCTGCTTCGTTCGATCGGGACGTCGGTGGATCGTTTCGGGTTCACGTGGCCTATCGCGGAATCGGGCGAGCTCGACCAATCCCAACACGACGCGGCCAGAGAGGTGTTCACGGTCTCGACCGCCGCGTTGCTGATACGAGCCGATCTCTTCAAGGACATCGGAGGGTTCAGCACCGACATCGACGGCGCCGGTGAAGGGCTCGATCTGTGCTGGCGGGCCAAGGTGGCGGGTGGCCGCACGGTGATCATGCCGGCGGCGCGGGTTCGCCACCGCGAGGACTCGGTTCTGGGCGACCCGGCGGATCCGCACCGATCCCTGACCCTGCGCCACCAGATTCGAACCGCTCTCGTCTGCTATTCGCTCTCGAGCCTCGCGAAGGTGATGCTCCAGTCACTCGTTCTGATTCCGGGTGACGTCCTGTTGTCGTTGGTGAGCGGTCGGTCCCGCGAGGTGCGGTCGATCCTGGGAGCGCTCGCCTGGAACGTCGGACACGTCCGCTCGACATTGCGGATCCGCTCGCAGGTCTCCCGGTCCCGACACCTCGACGACTCGGAGATCAAGAAGCTCCAGTTGACCGGTAGCGCCCGGATCTCGGCTCTGACCCGCGGCACTGCGGGGGCGGATTCGGCGCTCTCGGCCATGGGCAACCCGTTGCGAGCGCTGCCCGGATCGGTCGGCTCGTCGAATCCGCCGTGGGTCATCGGCGTCTGGGTGGCGCTCGCCGCCCTGATCGCTGTTGGGTTCGCGCAGCCTGATCACCGGGGGCGTTCCCGCTGTCCGTGACTTCCTGCCGTTCGCCGACGCGTCCACCATGTGGTCCGAGTGGTGGGCGGGCTGGAGGACCACCGGAATGGGGGCCGCGACGCCCGCCCCCACCATTCTGGGGCTGGCGGGAGCCGCCCAGAGTCTCGTGTGGTTCGACGGACTGGTCAGGACGGCGCTCCTCCTGGGATCGCTGGTGTGGGGACCGGTCGCCCTCTGGCGCATGCTCGGTCCCCGCATCTCGCCGTTCGCCCGCGTGGCCGGTCTCGTGGCCTACTGCCTCAACCCCCTGCCCTACAACGCCATCGCCGAGGGCCGTTGGCAGGCGCTGGTGCTGTACGCGGCCACCCCCGCGCTGTTGTCGGCGCTGTTCCAGACCGGTGGCTGGGAGCCGTTCGCCCGAACGACGGGGAGGGAGTCGACGGTCCGGGCCGTCGGGCGCCTCGCCCTCGTGATCGCCATCGCGGCCTCCGTCGCACCCGTGGTCTCGGTGATGGTCGTCATTCTGGCGATCCTCGTCGCCACCTCGGTTCGCCTCAGCCCCGACGCCGGCGGGGGAGGGCTGCGGTCCACGGCCGTGGGGCTCGCCCTGGGCCTGGTGGCCGCACTCGCACTTCACCTTCCCTGGACCCTCGCCGTGATGTCGGCGTCGAACAGGTGGGCGACGCTGATGGGGTCCAACCCATCGGGCTCGGCCCCACCCGATCTGATGTCAGCGCTTCGTTTCGACACCGGACCGGCCGGCGGTGCACTGGGATTGGGACTCTGGATCGCACCGCTCGTGGCACTGGCCGTCGCCCGTGGGACCCGATTCCGATGGGCCGTGCTGTCGGTGTCGATGGCGACGATGTCACTCGTGTTCGTCGTGGTGGCGGGCCGACTCTCGCCCGGGGTGGCGATGCCGTCGACCGAGGTGCTGCTCGCACCAGCGGTGACCGGCATCGCCCTCGGTGTGGCCATGTGGGTCGAGGCCTTCGTGGTCGACGTGTCGGGCGGTTCGTTCTCCTGGAGACAGATCGCCTCGGGGGTGGCGCTCGTCGGAGCGGTGGTCGGTTCGCTGCCGATCGTGGGACTCGTCGCCGACGGTCGATGGGGTGCGCCGGCCAGCGACATCGAGCGTTCGCTGGAGGAGATCGGCGATGAGCTCGATGCCCAGCGCACCCTGCGAATCGGCGACCCCGATGCCCTCGCGGGCCGGGGGTGGTCGTTCGACGACGATCTGGACTACAGCGTCACCGACGGCCCGACCTCGAGCCTCACCAACCTGTTCCCCCACGGCCGCCTCGACGGTGAGACCGCTCTGGGGGAAGCCCTCGGCATCGCGTCCCGTGGCGAGACGACCCGATTGGGGGCACTGCTCGCTCCGTTCGGAATCGACTACCTGCTCGTCGTCGAGCGGCTGGCCCCTCTGCCCTACGGGGAGGACCTGTTCGATGCGTCCGGTCCGCTTCCGTCGTCGCTGGAACAACAGGTCGACCTTCAGCGGGTGGAGGTCGTTCCGGGGATCTCCGTCTACCGCAATACCGCGGTGTTGCCGCGCCGGGCGGCCGTCGAGTCCAGGATCGGCGAGGCGGTGACCGATCTGTCGGGCGAGTCCGTCATCGCGGCGGGTGCCATCGAGGCACTCCCCGTCCTCGAGGACGCGAGGGGCTGCTCGAGTTCCGCGGGGAGGTCCCGGAGGCCTCGTCGGTGATCGTCGCCGACAATCGGGACGAGTCGTGGTCGCTGACCGTGGATGACCGGCCGTCGGCGACGGCTCCCGCCTTCAGCGTGGGCCAGCCGGTACGACTCGGGTGACGGAGGAACCGCCACCCTGGCCCGTTCGACGTCGTTCGCCGCGGTGGTCGGCCACATCGTGCAGCTGTTGGCACTCGGACTCGTCGTCGTGGCGATGCTGGCGCGCCCGCTCCGACCCCGCCGACCGACGCGGAGTGATCGATGAGGCCCCGAGCCGCCGTCATCGCCGGTGTCGTCGCGCTCGCCGCGGTGCTCTTCGCTCTCGACGATCCTCATGGGACGTCGCCCGATGTCGTCGTCGTCGACACCAACCCCGTGGCCGCGGAACCGGGGGACGGGTCGACGTGGTTCTGTGCAGGCGGTCCCGTCGGTACCGACGTCTCGCACCGGGTGATCCTCTCCTCGGTCCAGGACGAGCCCGTGATCGCGCGCGTGTCGGGGTTCGACGCGGAGGGGACGGCGCTCGAGCCGCTCGCCATCGAGGTGGCGTCGAACGCGACGGCGACCATCGAGTCGGCGGAGATCGGTGCCGGCGTGAACGGCGTGATGGTCGAGTTCATCGCGGGGGCCGGGATCGTCGCACAGGAGCAGTCGTCGGCGACGGGCATCGCCCAGGCGCCGTGTGACACCGCGGCCGCGCCGCACTGGTACTTCGCCGCGGCGTCCACCGAGATCGATTCGATCGCCGTCGTCTGGCTGCTCAACCCGTTTCCGGCCGACGCCAGCGTCGACGTCGGGGCGTCCACCGACGACGGTTTCCGGGTGGCCGGAGATCTTGTCGGGCATCGTCGTTCCGGCCCGCTCGTCGCGGGCGGTGTCGCTCGGCGAGTCGATCGAGCGGCGGGAGCAGTTCTCCGTCCAGATCGACACGCGTGAGGGGAGCGGGCCGGTCATCGCTGCGCTCACCCAGGTCGTCACCGGTGCCGCTCGGCCTGACGGCTCCCCCGAACGTCGGGGGCTCGACCTCATCCGCGGCCAATCGGTTCCGGCCACGTCGTGGCTCTTCGCCGACGGAGTCGCAGGCTCCGGCTACCGGGACGAGGTCATCGTGTTCAACCCCGCAGACGACGCGGTGACGGTGGAACTGGCGGTGATGCCGGCCGGGGTCGAGGCCGAACTGCTTCCCGACCCGTTCATCGTGGAGATCGCAGCGCGGCGCTTCGCGTCGGTGGTCGTGTCCGACGAGACCCGGGTGCCCGCCGACGGTGTGAGGTGGATGTCGGTTCGAAGCGACGGCGACGGTGTGGTGGCCGCCAGGGTATCGACCGTCGTCGAGAACGGCGGGGACGGCACGGTCGCGACCCGGCCGGGCATCTCACGCGGCATGTCGACGTCATCGGGGTCGGCGGCCATGGCGACGACCTGGTGGTTCGCCGGAGTCGGATCCACCGGACGAGATGGAGCGGTGGTCACCGTCGCGAACCCCTCGTCGGAGTCGATCGCCCTCATCGACGTGTACGTCGGTGGTGAGGGCAACGAGGTGCCGGTCGCCGAGAGCGTGGAGATCGCCCCCCTGTCGAGTCTCGCCATCGACGTGAGCGAGTGGATCCAGCCCGCGACCACGTTGCGGGTCTCGTCGGAGAGCGCAGTGGTGGCGGAGATGCGAACGATCGACGACCAGGTGTCGGATCAGGCGATCGTGGAGGGCACCCCGGCCAGTGAGGGGCGCGAGCCGCTGCAGTTGGGGAGAAGTGGCGGGTGAGCGGCATCGGAACGGTGCTCGTCGTCCTTGCCGCCGTCGGTGCGGGGCTCGTCCTCGCCGCGCTCGTCCGGAGACGCCGACCCGATCCACCGACCCAGGTGGCCGACCACCGTGCGCCGGTCCAGCTCGATCGGACCGACTTCCCGCGTCCCGACGCCCCATGGATCGTCGTCGTGTTCAGCTCATCGACGTGCGACGCCTGCGCCGGCGTCCTGCAACGGGCCGAGGCTCTCCGATCATCGGCTGTCGAGGTCGCCGAGGTCGAGGTCGGCACCGACCAGGAGCTTCACGATCGGTACGAGATCACCGCGGTTCCGACGACGGTGATCGCCGATCAGAGGGGGGTGGTGGCCGCGTCGTTCCTCGGTCCGGTCTCCTCGACTCACCTCTGGGCGGCGGTGGCCGAGGCACGGGACCCCGGATCGGTACCGGGTGGCTGCGCTCGTACCGAGGACGACCGACCGTCTCAGTGAAGGGGTTCGCTGCCCGCCGACGTCGTCGGTGAGGCGTCGGATCGACCGTTGCCGCTCGATTCCGATGTCATGGCGACGTCGGCGGCGGCGTCGGGGTCGTCTGGTTCGTGATCGGGCTCCGGCGAAGCATCGCCGGCGGTGTCGGACACGGCGACCGCGTCGGGGTCGGAACTCACGCCGGGCGCGGGCTCGGTTGATTCGGCGAGGGCGATGAGACGACCGACCTCCTCTCCCGAGATCGTCTCGTGCTCCAGGAGCGCCCGTGCACGAGTTCGAGCCCTTCTCGGTGTCGAATGAGGGTCTCCTCGCACCGCTTTTCGCAGTCGCGGAGGATCTGTTCGACCTCCTGGTCGATGACACGGGCGGTTTCGTCGGAGTAGTCGCGAGTCGACATCAGGTCCTCGCCGAGGAAGACCTGGCCCTGTGATCCCCATGCCATGGGGCCGATCCGGGGGCTCATGCCCCATTCGCGGACCATCTTGCGTGCCCGCTCGGTGCTCACCACCAGGTCGTTGTTGGCGCCCGTCGACACGACCCCGAAGACCACCTTCTCGGCAATCCGACCGCCCATGGCGACCACGATCGAATCCTCCAGATAGTGCTGGTCGTAGCTGTGACGATCCTCGACCGGAAGCTGCATCGTCACGCCGAGGGCCATCCCCATCGGGAGGATGGTCACCTTGTGGAGCGGATCGGCATGGGTCAGGACCGATGCGCACACGGCGTGGCCGGCCTCGTGGAAGGCGGTCAGCTCCTTCTCCCGATCGGAGAGGACCAACGACTCCCGCCGTTGTCCCATCATGATGCGGTCTCTCGCCGCATCGAAATCGATGTTGCGGATCTCGACCGCTCCCTCACGCACTGCGTGGAGGGCCGCCTCGTTGACCAGGTTCGACAGCTCGGCCCCGCTCATTCCCGGTGTTCCCCGGGCCACGACCTCGAGGTCGATGTCGGGAGCCAGCCGCTTGTGCCGCACATGGACGTCGAGGATCTTCCGGCGATCCTCCAACTCGGGAAGGGTGACGACCACCTGACGGTCGAAGCGTCCGGGACGGAGCAGGGCCGGATCGAGGACGTCGGGACGGTTGGTCGCCGCCATCATGACGATGCCCTCCGTCGCCTCGAATCCGTCCATCTCGTTGAGCATCTGGTTGAGGGTCTGTTCGCGTTCGTCGTGCCCCCCACCGAGTCCTGCGCCACGCTTTCGGCCGATCGAGTCGATCTCGTCGATGAAGATGATCGCCCGCCCGTGCTTGCGGGCGGAGTCGAACAGATCGCGCACGCGAGAGGCGCCGACGCCCACGAACATCTCCATGAAGTCGGAGCCCGACACCGACAGGAACGGGACACCGGCCTCGCCGGCGACGGCTCTGGCGATGAGGGTTTTGCCGGTTCCGGGTGGACCGACCAGGAGGATGCCCTTCGGAATCCGGGCGCCCACCTCACCGAAACGGTCAGGCTCCTTGAGGAAGTCGACCACCTCTGTGATCTCCTGCTTGACCCCTTCGTATCCGGCGACATCGGCGAAGGTCGCTGCGGGGCGTTCGGTGGTGTAGGTCTTCGCTTTCGACCGCCCGATCGACATCACTCCGCTCATCTGGCCCTGGGCCCGGCGTTGGAGGTACACGAAGATCCCCACGAAGATGAGCACGGGGAACAGGAACTGGAGCAACGGGCCGAGCAGGCTGGGTGGCGGATTGACGAACTCGACCTTCGTCTTGGTGTTGAGTGAATCGAAGACGGCGTCGCCGGGCTCGGTGGGACCGGTCGTGACGAACGTGCCCTTGCCGTTGGCGTAGGTGCCCGTGATCGATCCGTCGACGGTGTTCCAGCTGATCTTCTCGACCTGGCCCTGGTCCACCTGACGGAGCATCTCGCTGAACTCGATGTTCTCGTCGTCGGACGGGTTGAGGCTGAGCGTCGCGAAGAGGGCGACGATGACCACGCCGAGGATCAGCCAGACGGACCAGCGAGGCAGACCCTGTTCCATCTTGGGGAAAGCGCGCTGTGGCCCGCTGGGTCGGGGGGAGGGGGGAGGGGGCTCCGGAGCCATGGATCACAGCCTAGAAGGGTTGGGTGACAAGATTGACTCGCACCGTGGGACGGGACGCGGGCACCGACGTCGAACCATGCCGCGGCGCGTGCGGGCGTCAACGGTATCGTGATGGCCGTGAATCGCCGCTGCGCCCGTCCCCAGTGCGCCCTGTCGGCCGCCGCCACGTTGTCCTACGCGTACGACGAGCAGTCCGTCTGGCTGGTGGCACTGGCCGACGAGGCGCACCCCATGACCCACGATCTGTGCCAGAGGCACGCCGACAACCTCGCCGTGCCGCGCGGTTGGATCGTTCGCGACGAGCGGACCGCACCGCTTCCCCTCTCGGAGACACAGCAGCTTCTCTCGGCGTGAACCGACCGTCGCGGCCTCCCGTCGAGGCGGAGGGGCTCTGGAGTGTCCGCGACGGCTCCATGTGGGTCGTCGTGGCCCAGATCGCCCTGATCATCGGCGGTTCCGTGGTGATCGCCGCGGGCGGGTGGCCGATCGACGACGTTCCGATCGGCGCCACTCTCGTCGCCACCGTCCCGTTCTGGATCGCGATCGCGGTCGCGGCGCGGGTGCTGGTGCGGCGCCATGGCTCCGGCGCCCTCTGGGGCGATCGACCGCGGCCACTCGACGCCGTCGGGGCGCTCGCCGTCGGGGCGCTCGGTCAACTGGTCGCGATCCCGCTCCTCTACGCGCTGGTCTTCCGGCTGACGTCATACGACTCGGGTGACCTGGAGGCACCCGCTCAGCGGCTGGCCGACAGTGCTCCTGGTCTGTGGGGTGGCCTCGTGCTCGTGGTGATGGCGGGTCTCGGCGCACCCCTGTTCGAGGAGGTCCTCTACCGGGGGGTCTTCATGCCGCCACTGGTCGCACCCGCTGGAAGGTGGGGGGCGATCGCTCTCTCGGCGGTGGTCTTCGCCGCGTTCCACTTCCAGCCGCTCCAGCTGCCCGGCCTGGCCCTGCTGGGGGCGACGGCCGGATGGTTCCGCCTCCGTCGGGGTGGTCTCGTCTCGGCGATCCTCGTTCACGGTGCCTTCAACATGGTGACAGTGGTCGAACTCATGACCTGAGGCGCGCCCGGAGTGCTGGACGGCCCACCGGGGTGGTCCGGACGGCCCGAAATGACCCGGGTCGCTCATCGACGGGTCGGTCGCGCCGATCTGAGGCGGGCACAGCCCATCGGCGGACCACAAGGATCTCTTTCGACATGTCGCTCTCCTCCCAGCCCTCGACGTCCGCGACCGGACGTCCTGCCCCCACAGCCGTGTGCGCCACGTGCGCCGAGGCCTTGGCGGAGATCAACATGGTGATCGACGGCAAGCCGCTGACGATGCGCTCCTGTTCCCACTGCGACACGCGCAGCTGGCACCGGGGCGACGAAGCCGTTGATCTGGGTGGCGTGCTGGCCGACATCAGCTCACGACCGACCCGGTACAAACGCGACCTCACCGTCTGAGCGGTCGGGTGTTCCACGGAGCACTGTCGGCCGTGACACCATGAACGCCCATGGATTCGCAGCTCGACGCTTCCGGCGGCATCAGTACCGACGACGCCGAGCCGGCTGAGTCGACGCCCGACCCCACCCCGGCGACCGGCGTGGGGGACCCACCGGCGGCGGATCGTCACGAAGAGCTCTGGCGGCTGCTGCTCAGCCTCCTCGTGGTGGGGGCCTGCTGTGTCTACGTGTTCTGGGTGGTGCACCCCGAACTGGTGCTTCCGGGACACGACACCCACGGGTGGGGACATGGGGTCGCACGTCTGGGGTCCCGAGTTCCTCAAGGACCACCTGCTGCCCCAGGGCCGCCTCACGGGTTGGAGCCCCGATTGGTATGCGGGGTTCCCTGCCTACACCTTCTACATGGTGCCGCCGAGTCTGGCGATCCTCGCCCTCGACGCCGGTTGGATCGACATCACCTCGTTCCTGGGCACGCTGGCGGCGATGGTCCTGGTGGCAGCCGGCGCCTTCGGTGCGATCCGGGCCCGGTCCCTGCGCCCCCCGCTGATCCGGGTCGGAGCCTGGGCACTGTGCGTTCTCATTCCGCTCCTGTCGATCTCGTTCCCCTACAACGTCGCCTTCAAGTTGGTGGCGGTCTCGGGCATCGTCTCCATGCCCGCGGCCGTGTGGGTCGCCCTCCGTGGTCTGTCGCTGCGGTCACCGGGGCCGGAGCTCGGCGCGGTCGCGTCGGTCTTCTTCCTGATGGACAAGACCATCTTCCACATCTACGGCGGGAACATCGCCTCGACGATGGCCGGAGAGTTCGCCTTCTCGATCAGCCTGAGCCTGTCGTTGTTCGCCATCGGCGTCGTGGCCCGCGGGGTGGCGACAGGTAGGCACCGGGCGCTGGGGGCGGCCCTGCGTCGCGGGAGCTCTTCTGTGCCACATCATCCCCGCCTTCTTCGCCGCCGTCGGCATCGTGTTGATCATCGTGATGCGTCCCACGAAGCGGACCTTCGGCTGGGCACTCATGGCGGGTCCCGTCGCGTTGGCGTTGACCCTGTGGTGGTACGTGCCGTTCTTCGGAAACCGCCGCTACCTCAATGACATGGGATGGGAGCGGCTGGGGGTCAGCCGCAACGCGGAGGGCGTCAACGAGGTGAACTGGGATCAGATGCGGCGCTTCCTGTTGCCGTTCGGCCCCCACAAGATCAACGACGTCGACTACCCCGATCCGAACATGTGGGGAGGGAAGGTCTTCTTCGTTCTGGCCATCATCGGCGTTCTGTTGTCCCTGGTGATGTTCGTCCGTGCCGGGATCTGGCTCACGTTCATGACATCGATGGCGGCGGTCGCGTTCGTCATCATGCCCCAGGGTCGGTTCTGGAACGCGAGGGTGCTGCCCTTCTACTACCTGTGCATCTACCTTCTCGCCGCCGTGGGCGTGTATCTGGCGCTGAGGGCGCTGGCCATGGTGATGAGCGGACGTTGGATCGACCTGCCCCTGTGGGCGAGTTGGACGGCGGCGGGGGCGGCGGTGTTCCTGATGTGGGCGATGATGGGCATGACGCTCCGGGAGATGCCGGGAGGCCATCTCGCCGACGGACCGCAAGGTCCCCAGACGGTCTATGCGTGGGGACCATTCACCTCGGAGTACTTCGGAGTGGTCCGGGGATGGGCGAAGTGGAACTTCGAGGGACTGGAGCAGAAACCCGGCCTCGACGTGGCGACAGGCGAGATGCGGACTGGCGACTCCGACGAGTTCTTCGGACTCGTCGACGAAATGGCGCGCGTCGGTCAGGAGGAAGGGTGCGGTCAGTCGTACTGGGAGTACGACACCGACATCCTCAACAAGTACGGGACCCCCATGGCGCCGATGATGCTGCCGTACTTCACCGAGAGCTGCATCGGCTCGATGGAGGGCCTGTACTTCGAGGCGTCGTCGACCACGCCCTACCACTTCATCGTCCAGTCGGAGCTCTCGCAGCGGCCGTCCCGGCCCCAGCGGTTCGACGAGAACCTCGGTTTCGAGTCGAGTCCGTACCCGGCCTTCGACCTCGATGCCGGAATCAGTCATCTCCAGATGCTGGGAGTTCGGTACTTCCTGGCGGCCACCGATGAGACCAAGGCGGCCGCGGCATCCGACGATCGGCTGCGCCGTGTGGGGGGCTCCGAACCCTGGGAGATCTACGAGGTCTCCGGCATCGAGCCGGTGGTTCCGCTGGAGAACCTGCCCGTCGTGTGGGACAACGTCGACGGGGACATCTACTCGTGGGCGCGTCCGGCCGTCGACTGGTTCACCGATGAACGGGTGTGGGATGTCCGGCCGGCCAACTCAGGTCCCGCGTCGTGGCCGCGTGCCTCGGCCGACCCCGCCGCCGAGGCGGGCCTCGCCTACGGAGACCTGCCACGGGTGCCGGCGCCCTTCCCGAACCTGCGGGTCACGAACGTCTCGGAGACGATCGAGGCCGAACATCTCGACGAGCTGTCCTTCGACGTGAGCCGCGTCGGATCCCCCGTTCTGATCCGTACCTCGTACTTCCCCAATTGGGAGGTGGAGGGCGCGGATGGCCCCTATCGCGTCGCTCCCAACCAGATGGTGGTCGTGCCGACCGAGAAACACGTCACCCTCACCTACGGTCGGTCGACGCTGGAGTGGACCTCGGCCCTGGCGTCGCTGCTGGGGTTCGTCGGGCTCCTGGGTCTCGTGGCATACCGGCCCCGGCATCCGGAGGACTCACCGTACGAGTTCTTCGGTGATCGCCGACCGCTGCGAACCGACGACTTCTGGGCGTTCCCCGCTCTGGGACCCGACGGTGATGAGCCGCCCGATGGCGCCGATCCGCCCACGCCGCCCGATGGCGCCGATCCGCCCACGCCGTCCGATGGCGCCGATCCGCCGACGCCGTCCGATGGCGCCGATCCGCCCACGCCGCCCGATGATCCGGCCGCCGACGATCCGGCTTCCGACGATCCGGCTTCCGACGATCCGGCTTCCGACGATCCGGCTTCCGACGATCCCGCTCCCGACGACCCGGCTCCGGTCGACCCTCGGTGAGGTTCCTCCGTCGGTTCGCCACTGTCGGAGCGGCGGTGACGGTCCTCGACATCGGGGCGACGTTGATCCTGGCGGTCAACTGGAACGTGTCGTTGATGCTGGTCGACGCGGTTGCCGTGGCCTTCGCCACGGCGGTGTCCTATTGGCTCCACCGGCTCATCAGTTACAGCGCCGAGCCGGCGCGGCGATGGTTCCGCGACATCCCCCACTACCTGATGGGAGCCGTGACCGCCGGCGCAGCCGACGTTGCCCTGTTCGGCATCCTCACCGCCGGCGTGTCCTCGCGGACCGCCGCCGCACTCTTCGTGCCGAAGTGCCTGTCGATACTCGGCGCGTTCCTCGTGAGGATCGCGTTCTACCGTGACGCCATGTTCCGATCGGTCCGGTCCGATCAGATGGAGCCGGCCCGACGCCCCCTCGAGGACACCGGCGTCAGATTGAGCCTCGTCATCCCGGCGTTCGGCGAGGGGGACGGAATCGGATCGGCGTTGGCCCAGGTCGAGGAGTCCCTCGGGCACCTGCGCACCGACGGCGGCCTGGAAGTGATCGTGGTCGACGACGGGTCCGACGACGACACCGCAGCCGCGGCGGAGCGAGGCGGCGCGGATGTGGTGCTCCGTCACGAGGTCAACAGGGGCAAGGGCGCTGCGGTCCGTTCGGGAATGCTCGTCGCTCGCGGTGCCACCGTCGCGTTCACCGACGCCGATCTCTCCTACTCGCCCGACCAGGTGGAACGGCTCATGGATGCGATCGAGGACGGCTGGGACGTCGTCGTGGGCTCGCGGCGCCACACCGAGACGACCACCCTCGTCGCCGCCGGGCGCCTGCGGGAGGTCGGCGGCCGGGTCATCAACGCGTTCACCAGCCTGCGTGCTGCTGGGTCAGTACCGCGACACCCAGTGCGGGCTGAAGGCGTTTCGTGGGGACGTCGCCCGCCTGATCTTCGCCCGGTCGAAGATCGACGGCTTCGCCTTCGACGTCGAGGTGTTCCACCTCGTGGAGCGTTTCCGCCTCACGCTGGTCGACGTTCCCGTCGAGCTGCGCCAACTCCAGTCGCTCGACCGTTCACGTCGTCTCCGATGCCGTCCGTCTCGTGGCCGATCTCTTCCGGATACGGGCCCACGCCCACGGTGGCGACTACGAGCTCACCGATGCCGAAGCGGAAAGGTGGTGGGGACCGGGCGAGCAGCCTCATGGCGACGATCGGAGCGGTCACCCCCCGGCGCCGTCCCGAGGGGCGACGGACCCCGACCGGTAGCATTGTCGACCGATGCACGACCTCCACAACATCTTCAAGGCATACGACGTTCGGGGCATCGTCCCCGACCAGTTCGATTCCGCGGACGCCCGGGCCATCGGTGCGGCGTTCGGTGAGTTCGTCCGGGACCGAGGATCACGATGTCGTCGCGGGTACTCGTCGGACGCGACATGCGACCGTCGGGCGTGGACATGACCGAGGCCTTCGCCGACGGAGTGTACGTCGCAGGGCCTCGACGTCGTCGACCTCGGTCTGGCCTCGACCGATCTGGTGTACTTCGCCGCGGGTCACTCGACGCACCGGCGGCGATGTTCACCGCCTCGCACAATCCCGCTCAGTACAACGGCATCAAGTTCTGCCTGTCGGGAGCGCGGCCCGTCGGTGAGGACAGCGGACTGGGCCGGCATCCGTGATCGGGCCACCGAGGGGGTGGGACCGGTCGCGACGAACGGGCGGGGTGAGCACTGCGGACCTGCTCGACGAGTTCGCCGAACACGTTCGGGGGTTCGTCGACGTGTCCCATCTGGCGCCGTTGAAGGTCGTCGCCGACACCGCCAACGGCATGGGCGGTCTGGTCGTTCCCGCGGTGTTCGCCGATCTGCCGTTCGATCTCGAGATCATGTATGGCGAGCTCGACGGGACGTTCCCCAACCATCCCGCCGACCCGATCCAACCGGCGAATCAGGTCGACCTGGTGGCGCGGGTGGTCGAGACCGGCGCAGACGTCGGCCTGGCGTTCGACGGTGACGCCGATCGGGTGTTTCTCGTCGACGAGCGCGGAGCGGGGCTGTCGGGATCGACCACCACGGCGATCCTGGCGGACGCGATTCTGGCCAGGAACCCGGGACGCAAGGTCGTCCACAACCTCATCTGCTCCAAGTCGGTGTCCGAGGTCATCGTCGAGGGTGGAGGAATCCCGATCAGGTCCAGGGTGGGGCATTCGTTCATCAAGGAGATCATGGCCACCGAGGACGCCGTCTTCGGTGGCGAGCACTCCGCGCACTACTACTTCGCCGACAACTACCGCGCCGATTCGGGGTTGATCGCCGCGGTGATGGTGCTCGAGCAGATGTGCGAGTCGCGGCCTCCCTCTGTCCGAACTTGCGACAGCCCTACGAGCGCTACGCGGCGTCGGGCGAGATCAACACCGTCGTCGACGATCCCGCAGCCGTCATCGACGTGGTGGCGGCCGCGTTCGCCGATCTCGATCAGGATCGGCTCGACGGTCTGACCGTGGATGCCGGGGACTGGTGGTTCAACCTGCGCCCGTCGAACACCGAACCTCTCCTTCGACTCAACCTCGAGGCACCTGACGAGGCCGAGGTCGCCCGTCGAGTCGAGCAGGTCCGGTCACACTTCGGTTCCGTCTGAGCGAGTCGTCGCGAGTACCGTCTGGGATCGCTTCGAACCGACGGATGTGGTGATCTCGCATGGCAATGGCCGACGAACGACTGCTCGAGTACCTGGCGTGCCCCGAGGACAAGGGTCCACTGCTCTACTTCGCAGACGACGACCTCCTCTACAACCCACGCCTCCAGCGGAGCTACCCGATCGTGGACGGCATCCCCGTGATGCTCATCGACGAGGCGACGTCGGTGTCGGCCGCCGATCACAAGAAGTTGGTGGCGAGGGCGAAGAAGGACGGAATCGAGCCCAACTTCGAGACAACGGACGCCTGAGCGTGAGCCGACATCCTCGACTCGCTCGACATGTTCGGCGCAGCCGCGTCTCTGGCCGATCAGGTCGACGCGGCCCGTTCGACATCGCCGAGGGCGTCGACGGCCTGCCGTCCGCCGACGGGCGTCAACTCGGTCGTGGTGCTGGGGATGGGCGGAAGCGGCATCGGAGGAGATCTCCTGGCGGCTGCGACCGGTTCGACCCTTCCCGTCCCCGTGGTCGTTCCGAAGGGCTACGCGGCGCCCGAGTTCGTCGGTCCCGACACCCTGGTGTTCGCGGTGTCGTTCTCCGGCAACACCGAGGAGACCGTCGAGGCGGCGACCGAAGCGGCGAAGCGGGGTGCCCGCATGGTCGTCATCGCCGCTGGTGGGCGAGATGGCCCGGCTGGCCGACGGAATGGGATGCCGTTCACGTCCCCATCGTCGAGGGGATCCCCATGCCCAGAGCCGGTATCGGCGCGGTCTCCATTCCGCCGCTGGTCATCCTGGAGCGCATGGGTCTGATCGCCGGGATCGGCGACGAGATCGATTCGGCGGTTCGTCAGCTCCGGAAGCGGACCCGACGAGCTGACCGCCCCCGACTCCGACGATGGCGACCCTCGCCCGTCGCATCGGCCGGACCATGCCGATCGTCTACGGCGGCGGTTCGCTCGGAGAGGTGGCGGCCCACCGGTGGAAGGGTCAGTTCAACGAGAACGCCAAGGTGCCGAGCCTTCGCCAACCGAATCCCCGAGCTGACCCACAACGAGATCTGCGGCTGGGGACAGCACGGCGACGTGACCCGCCAGGTCTTCACCCTGATCCTGCTGCGCCACGACCAACGAACACTCCCAGACGGCTCGTCGGTTCGACATGGTTGCCGAGATCATGGAGGAAGTCGTGGCCGGCGTTCACGAGGTCGCGCGCGTCGGGCGACACGCTTCTGGCTCAGCTGTTCGACCTGATCCTCATGGGCGACTTCGTGTCGCTGGAACTGGCTGCGCAGACCGAGGTCGATCCGGGGCCGGTGCCGATTCTCGACGATCTCAAGACGTCCTTCGTCGTTGATCGGGCGCGAGCTGCGACGACGGCATCGTCCTTGAAGAGCCAGCGGTCGGCGAGCAGGTAGCGGCATCACCCAGAAGACCCCTGTTCCGCTGAGCGACGCGATCAGGACCCGGATACCACGCCAGACCTCGTCGTCGTCGGGAAGAGGATGGCCGCGAGCCACAGCGTCGTCGACGATGCGATCACTCCGCCCACGGCCAGGTCCAGAAGACCGCGGCGTCCCTCGTCGACCTGGCTGGAGCTTCGCAGTCCCCATACGAAGCGGCGCGACGCCAGGTAGTACGGCGGGCTGAGGATCGTCGCCACCATCACGTTCGCCAGTGCGTTGTCGCGTCCGCTGTCCGATCCGTCGAACCCGAACGCCACGATCAGTTGAAGGAGCACCTGACCGATCGGGACGAAAACGGCCGACACCGACGCGTAGCGCAGCTTGCGCCGCATCTCCGGTGATCGGAGCTGATCCACGAGGGAGCCAAGGAGGGGCACGGTGCTCTCGTTGTAGCCGAACGGCGCCTCCGGATCGGGTTTCTCTGCCGGTCCGAGGGAGATTCGCTTCCCGTCGATAGGCTCGCTCCGATGCCAGCGCGAACGACAAGACGTCATCGAGGCCAACGTCAAGGTTCATTCCCGCCTCGCTCACCAGTACAACGAGGACGAGCCCCATTTCCGCCCGGAGAACCAGGCGAAGGTGGCGAATCGACTACGCGAGGTCGCAGCGCGGGCGGGTTCGTCCCGCCTGTTGGACATGGGCTGCGGAACCGGTTTCATGTTGAACCATGCCGCAGGCGTTTTCGACGAGTGCCACGGCGTGGATGCCACCCAGGCCATGCTCGATCGGGTCGACACGTCGGTGGGCAACATCTCGGTTCAGCGCGGGGAGGCCGAGAACGTTCCGTTCGACGACGGGTCGTTCGACGTCGTCACCGCGTATTCGTTTCTCCATCACCTCTTCGACCATCGCGACGTGTTGGCCGAGGCGTCGCGGGTCCTGCGTCCGGGCGGCGGCGTGTACATCGATCTCGAACCCAATCGGACGTTCTGGACGTCGGTGCGCGACCGCTCTCCGTCGGGCCGTCGATCTCGACGCGGTGGTCGAGCCCGTGAGGGTCGCGAGCTCTTCGACTCGGCGATGAGATGGAACGCGACCACGGCATTCCCTCCGACGAGTTCTGGTCGGCGGAACACATCAAGTCGGATCTGGACGGATTCGATCCCGACGAGTTCGCCGCGGACCTCGCCGCCGCGGGCTTCGTTGACGTCGACGTTCGCCTGGACTGGTTCCTCGGACAAGGAGTGGTCCATCACGAGCAGTCGCCCGAGGCGGCCATTCGATGGGCGCATCACCTCGAGCGTCTGCGCCCGATGAGCGACGGGCTGTTCAAGTACCTGTGGGCCATCGCCCGCAAAACGTGACAACGAGGCGCCGATGACGCCGGCCGACACCCTCGACGCCGTCACCACCACCGGTTTCGCCGTGGTGCCCGATGTCCTGTCACGGCTCGAAGCGACATCGTTCGCCGACATCTTGGACGCCATGGTCGCCGAAGACCTGGCGCCACCCCGATCCCCGGCGACGGGCGGACGACTGGATGGTGTTCAATCCGTATCCTTCGCGATCCTGCGCTTCCTCGAGTTGATCACCCGTTCCGACGTCGATGCGACCACGTCGAGGCGGTGCTCGGGCCCGACGGCGATCCTCTATGCCTGCGTCACGTCGTCGATGCCTCCCGACGGGAAGCAATTACTCGGAGCGGGTCCATGTCGACTCTCCCCGGGTCGTGCCCGGCTACCCCACGAATGTCGGGGTGATGATCTGCCTCGACGACTTCACCGTCGAGAACGGGGCGACGTCGATGCTGCCCCGGTCCTTCGAACGGCTGGAACGGCCCACCGACGAGCGAGTTCGACCGCGCACGCCGAGGTGCTGCTTCCCGACGGCCGGGCAGCCTGATCGTGTTCAACGCGCGCACCTGGCACCCGGCGGCGTCAACGGAACCGACCGGCCCCGACATGCCATCACCGCCAACTACTGCCGGTCGTTCATGCGCCAACATTTCGACTTCCCCCGGATGATTCCTCCCGAGGTGGCCGACACCTGACCGAGTACGCAGCGACGGATCCTCGGATTCAACGTCCGGATGCCCACCTCGCTCGACGAGTACTACGTCGACGACGTCCGGAGCGGCTCTATCGGCCGGGTCAGGGCTGAGCGCCGTGAACGTTCCGTTCAACCGGGCGACCGTCGCTCCCCGCCAGCTCGACTACGTCGCGGAGTCGTTCGCGAGCGAGCGGATCTCGGGAGACGGGCCCTTCACCCGTCGATGCGTCGATCATCTGGCATCGATTTCGGGACACCCGGCTCGCGCTCACGCCGTCGTGCACCGCCGCGCTCGAGATGTCGGCGGTCCTGTGCGAGGTCGGGCGCCGGGGACGAGGTGATCGTTCCGTCGTTCACCTTCGTCTCCACGGCCAACGCCTTCGCCCTGTTCGGCGCCACCCCGGTCTTCGTCGACGTCGATCCGCGGCACCGTCAACATCACCGTCGCCGCCGTGGAGGCCGCGCTCACCGGCCGAACCAAGGTGGTGGTGATCGTCCACTACGGCGGCCGTCCCGCCGATGTGGGGGCCATTGCCGATCTGTGTCGCGACCGCGGCGTGCTGCTCGTCGAGGATTGTGCCCACGCGCTGTACTCCTCGGCCGGTGGACGGCCCTCGGGACCTTCGGTGACCTGGCGACGTTCAGCTTCCACGAGACCAAGAACATCAGCTGCGGCGAAGGTGGCTGCATCGTCGTGAACCGTGAGTCGATGTGGGAGCGGGCCCTGGTCGTGAGGGAGAAGGGCACCGATCGCACCCGATTCCTGCAGGGCCACGTCGACAAGTACACGTGGGTCGATCTCGGGCTCGAGCTACCTGTTGGCCGACCCGCTGGCGGCGGTGCTGCTGGCCAGCTCGAGTTCCGTGACATCCAGGAGCGCGACGGGCCGCGGCGGATGCGATCTCTATCGCGGCCGGAGCTCGCCGACTGGGCGTCGGACAACGGCGTGATGCTGCCGCACGCCCGCTCGACGCCGGCGACGTTCGCGTCCCACCATCTGTTTCCCCTGGTCTTCGGTGACACATCGATGTTCGCGATCGTTTCATCGGTCACTGCTCGCGACGGCGGAGTCGGCGTCGGTGTTCCACTACCTGCCGCTCCACGATTCGGCGGTCGGGCCGACGCCTCGCGCCCGGTTCGGAGTGCCCCGTCACCGTGACGCTCTCGGTCGCCTGGCCCGCCTGCCCCTCTTCTCGGACATCACCGAGGCCGAGTCGATCACGTCGTGACCGTCGTCTCGGACTTCGAGCCGTGACGGTCGCGCCGAAGGGGCAGATTCCGCCGAGCCTGGCGCAGAGGGGCAGAGTTCGGTCTCGGTCGTCGTTCCCGTCTACAACAACGAGGCGTCGCTCGAGGAGCTGGTGGCGCGGCTCGTCGACACCCTGCGGGAACCGGCCGCGATCACGAGATCGTGCTGGTCGACGACGGCAGTGCGGACGGGTCGTGGCGTCTTATCTCCGAAGCCGCCCGTCGTCACGAGGTGGTGGGTGTCCGGCTGTCGCGCAACTTCGGCCAGCATCCCGCCATACGGGCCGGCTTCGAACGGGCCCGCGGGCGATCTGACGGTCCTGATGGACGCAGACCTCCAGGATCGACCGGAATCCATCCCCCTGCTGATCGACGCTCTCGGCGACGACGACGACGTGGTCTTCACCACCTGGGAGTCTGCCGACGACGCGGTACGCGAGCGGTGGACGTCGCGTGCTCTTCCATCGGGTGTATTCGCGGCTGGTGTCGGTCGACGTCCCGACGAACGTCGGAACGCTGCGGCTCTTCACCAGAGACTTCCGTGAGGCAGCGCTCGACTATCCCGAGGCGGGGGCGGTGTACGGCCCACTCATGGCCCAGATGGGGTTCAGTGCGGCCTGGGTGGGTGTCGACACGCGACCTGCCGACCGGGCGGGCATCGAGCTACAGCCTGCGCCGTCGCCTGTCGCTCGCGGTCAACTCGCTGTGGTCGTATTCGGATCTCCCGTACCGGCTGGTCACATGGTTGGGTTCGTTCCTCGTGGCCACGAGTCTCGTGTACTTCGTCGTCGTGGGCGTCCAGTACATCGTCGTCGGCCCCAGGGTGTCGTCGGGGCTCACCCTCGTCGTCATGATCCAGCTGCTGTTGTCGGGCGCGATCCTGGTCGGGTTGGGGGTACTCGGCGCCTACACGTTCCGCGTCTTCCGCGAGGTGCTGAAGCGACCCCACTTCCACGTGGCTCGCGAGATCGGCGGCGGCCTGGAGACGGTCGACCGCGCCGGAGATCCGGTCATGACCGGCACGGGTCGCGCTGATGCAGTCGAACTACCTCCCCTGGCGGGGCTACTTCGATCTGATGGCGCACTGCGACGTCTTCGTCGTCTACGACTCACGTCAGTACACGGTCAACGACTGGCGCAATCGAAACCGGATCAAGACCTCCAACGGCGATCGTGTGGCTCACCGTGCCGGTTCTCACCAAGGGCCGAACCGGGCAATCGATCAGCGAGGCCGAGGTCGTCGACCACGGCTGGGTCCGCAAGCACCGGTCGTCCCTTGCCCAGTCGCTCGGCCGGGCGCCCCACGGACGTTGGGTCCTCGACCTGCTCGATCCGGTCTACGAGCGCGGCCGCGACTACCCGGTCGCTCCACGAGATCAACGTCGATCTTCTCGAGGCCGTCCATGACGTGCTCGGTCCTGACTGTGCCGACTCACGACGACAGCACCTTCCTCGAGCCCCGAGATGGAGGCGCTGTCGCCGAGCGAGCGGGTCGCCGAACTGGTCCAGGCCGCCGGGGGCACCCACTACCTGACCGGTCCGTCCGGCCTCGACTACCTCGAGGGCAGCGACTTCGAGGGCAGGGGCATCGAGATCGAGGTCCTCGACTACTCCACGCTCGGTGAGTATCCCGCAGCAGTTCGGCGAATTCGAGGACGCTCTCTCGATCGTGGATCTGCTCGCCAACGTCGGGCCCCGACTCGGCGCGCCACCTGACCTCGACGATCCGGGCGGTCAGTCCGACAAGAACGTCGCCATGATCGCGACGTCGCGCGCGGGCCTGCCGTCGACGTACACCTGGTCCCGCAACAGGCCCTCGTCGACGAATCCGAGGTCGGCATACAGGGATCGGGCCGGCGTCGTGGTCGACACGGACCTGAAGCGACAGCTTTCGGAGGCCGAGGCGCTCGCGGGCTTCGTCGAGGGTGAGTTCGGTGGCGCGTCGACCGACGCCCTCGCCCTGTCGATCCCCGGCGACCCAGATGCCGAAGTCCGCTCGACGGGCGATCCAGTCGATGTCGCGCAACATCGACAGACCACAGCGCTCCTCATCGGACGTGATCACCCACCACAGGTCCGACGGCCATCGCTGGGCCCCCACGTCGCGGAACCACGTCTCCTCGGCGATGTCGGACACGGGGAAGGGGCGTCCGAGCGCCAGCCCCGAGAGGGTCCGGGTCGTTGCGCCACCGTCGTGTGAACGCGAGATCGGAGGCCTCGAGGGCGCGGAGCCGGACGGTCGGATCGGTCGTCATGGCACGTGAATATCATCTGCCGGTGCCCGACGCCACACCCGCCGACGATTCATCGGCACGGATCACGGTCCCGGGAACCCTGCGTCTGCTCTGCACGGCGACCGCCGCCGTCGGTCTGGTGGCCGTCGCGGCGGCCGTCACCCGAGGCTTCGATCTGACCGACGAGGGGTCGTACTGGTGGGCCGCCGCGAACCCCGACCGGCTCGAGAACTCGGTCACGCAGTATCCCCGGATCGATCGGACCGCTCTTCGCCGCGTTGGGGTGGAGCGTCACCCTGGTCCGGCTGGCGCGGTTGGTCGTCGTCGTCGCCTCGTCCGCGTTTCTCGCCGACGCCGTGGTCCGGTGGCTCACGGCCGCCGGGGTGGAGGTCACACGCGATGCCCGGATCGCACTGGCCGCTCTCGTCGGTCGTCGCCCCGCTCGGCGGCGTCGATCTGGCTTCCCCAGACCTTCGCCTACAACGACCTCGTGCTCGTGGAGCTGCTGTTGATCGGCGCAGCGGCGGCCCGCGCGGCGCTGTCGGTGGATCACCGTCGTGCCGTCGGCTGGGCGATGGCTGGCGGGTGTCGTGATCTGGGCCGTCGCCATGACCAAGTTCAGCGCTGCCGGCGCGGTGGCGGTGATGGGCGTGGGACATGGTCGCCGGTGCACCGAATCCGACGATGGACGTGACGGGGGAGGGCCGGACTCGTCGGGGCGGAGGCCGGCGGCATGCTGCTGCGGTGCCGCCATCTGGCACGTGCTCGTTCAGGCCATTCGGCGACACGTGGACGGGTATGCGGGTCGGCTTCGAGGACGCGTCGTCGAGCCACGGGTCGGAGTCGCTGCTCGACACCTATCGACTCGACGTCGAGGCGCTCTGGCTGTCTGGCCCTGGTCACGCTCGGGGCCGTGGTGCTCGCCAGATGGGTTCGGTCATCGCTGGCGTTCGCGGTGTGGGCGTTCCTGGTGGTATCGCTGGTCCTCGACGTGCCGCTCACCTCGCCGGGCGTGATCTTCCAACGACCCTTCGACACCTCATTCCTCGGACCACTCCTGGTGGCCGGCGCGGTCGTCTGGAGGGGTCCGTCGGTCGGGACGCTCAAGATCTCGTGACTCCCCGCCAGGCGACACCGCGTTCGTCCTGTTCGTCGTGTCTGGGCTCCGTCCCGCTGCTGGCCGCGGTGGGGACCAACAACTCGTTGCTGCTCGGCGCGGTGCACATGGCGCCGTTCTGGACGCTCGCCGGTTTCGTGGCGCTGGTCGGCAGCGGGCCGATCGTCGGTCGTCTCGGTGATGGTCTTCGCGACGCTGACCGCGGCCGCCTATTCGTATTCTCGGGGTTCGCGGCACGTGGACCGATCCCTACCGCCAGGTGCCTCTCGTGGAGGCGACGGCAACCGTCGAGGGCGTGGACGTCTTCGACGGGGTGCGGGTCGAGCCCGCGCTTGCCCGGTCGATCGAGGCCGTCGACCGCGAGGTCTCCGAGTACGTCGGCGATGCGCACCACTGGATGCTGCCCTTCTGGCGCCTGCCCGGCCTGGCCTACGCCACGGGTTCGGACATACCCGAGTTCGTGTGGGATCCCGAGGCCGTCGACCGGAATCTCCGGGCCATCGCCGCGGCGTGCACCGATGGGGATCCACTCGTCGTCGTCACGACGGGGCCCCTCGACGACGAGTACGTCGGCGCCCTCTCGAAAGACTGCGGAGCGCCCTATCCCCAGGCGTGGGACCGGCTCGGAACCTTCGATCTCGCCGGGTCGGAGCTGACCCTGTACGGGCTCCGGGGGGCGGGCTGAGGCGCCGGCGACCGGTGACTCCGGCCGCTACGGTTCGTCCCCGTGCGCGCCGTGATGTGTCATGACTTCGCCCCGCTCGATCGCCTGGTGGTCGAGGATGTGCCCTCCGTCTCGTGCGGTGACGAACAGGTCCGCATCGACGTCGCCGCGTGCGGCGTGAACTTCGTGGACGCCCTGTTCGTCCAGGGCCTGTATCAGATCCGTCCGTCTCTCCCGTTCGTGCCGGGTTCGGAGATCGCCGGAACGGTGGTGGAGGTGGGCGCCGCGGTCACGTCGCCCCGGGTGGGCGACCGGGTCTGTGCCAACGTCGGCCTCGGCGGGTTCGTGTCCGAAGCTGTCGTGGGTGCCGCCCAGGTCTCGGTGGTGCCGGATTCGATGAGTCTTCCGGTTGCGGCCACCTTCGGGCAGAGCTACTGCACCGCATGGTTCGCGTTGACCAGACGGGTCGAGATCCAGCCGGGTTGCACCGTCGTCGTACTCGGAGCCGGAGGAGGCGTCGGCCTCGCATCGATCGACGTGGCGCGACACCTCGGCGGCCGGATCGTCGCGGTGGCGTCGACCGCGGAGAAGCGCGAAGCGGCCCGCCGCCAAGGGGCCGACGAGGTCGTGGACCCCGGGATCGATCGCTTCAGCGCAGCGGTGCGGGACCTGTGCGGCGGAGGTGCCGATGTGGTGGTCGACCCCGTGGGCGGACCGTTGGCCGTCGACGCGCTCGAGAACACTCGGCTTCGACGGGGCGCTCGTGATCATCGGCTTCGCCTCGGGCGAGATACCGGCCCTTCCGGCCAACCAGATCCTGCTGCGGAACCGGCGCGTGGTCGGAGTCGACTGGGGTATGTGGGCGATGGAGAATCCGCTGGAGAACGCCGCGGTGACGGCAGAGGTTCTCGATGCCGTGGCCGCTGGAACCTTGCGACCCTGCGCTCCTGTCACGCTCCCGCTGGCCGACGCGGCGACCGCTCTCGACGATCTCCAGCGCCGCCGGGTCGTGGGCAAGGTGGCACTCGTGCCGTGACCGCTTCGACGACGACCACAACTTGTCACCGGTGAGACGTCGCCTACGATGGGTCGGCGGCTGACCTGAACCCGGCGTCTGATGACCCCAGCCCGCGATCCGACTCTCTACCCACGCGGGAGAAACCTTCATGACGTCACACGACATCGATTACAAGGTCGCGGACCTGACTCTGGCCGACTTCGGTCGGAACGAGATCCGACTGGCCGAACACGAGATGCCAGGCCTGATGGCCACCCGGGCGGAATTCGCCGACGCCCAGCCGTTGGCCGGCGCCCGGATCATGGGCTCGTTGCACATGACGGTTCAGACCGCGGTGCTCATCGAGACCCTCGTCGCGCTGGGCGCGGACGTCCGCTGGGTCAGCTGCAACATCTTCTCCACCCAGGATCACGCGGCGGCCGCGACCGTGGTCGGCCCGAACGGGTCGGTCGACGACCTCCAGGGCGTGCCGGTGTTCGCCTGGAAGGGCGAGACGCTCGAGGAGTACTGGTGGTGCACCGACCAGGCCTTGCGCTGGCCCGACGGTGCGGGTCCCAACATGATCCTCGACGACGGCGGCGACGCGACGATGCTGGTGCACAAGGGCACCGAGTACGAACGCGCCGGGGCGGTTCCCGCCGTCACCGACGAGGATTCCGATGAATGGGCCGTCGTGCTCGACCTTCTCGCCAAGAGTGTCGCGGCCGAGCCCGATCGGTGGACCAAGGTCGGGGCGGGGATCCAGGGAGTGACCGAGGAGACCACGACCGGCGTGCACCGCCTCTACCAGATGTTCGAGGCGGGCCAGCTGCTGTTCCCGGCCATCAACGTCAACGACTCGGTCACCAAGTCCAAGTTCGACAACCTCTACGGGTGTCGGCACAGCCTCATCGACGGCATCAACCGCGCCACCGACGTCATGATCGCCGGCAAGACCGCGTTGGTCGCGGGCTACGGCGACGTCGGCAAGGGTTGCGCAGCGTCGCTGCGGGGTCAGGGCGCACGGGTCGTCATCAGCGAGGTCGATCCGATCTGCGCGCTCCAGGCGGCGATGGAGGGCTATCAGGTTGTGCGGCTCGAAGATGTCATCGGCACGGCGGACATCTTCATCACCACGACCGGTAACAAGAACATCATCTCCGCCGAGCACATGGCGAAGATGAAGCATCAGGCCATCGTCGGGAACATCGGTCACTTCGACAACGAGATCGACATGGCGGGCCTCACCAGGATGAGCGACGTCCAGCGCGTCAACATCAAGCCCCAGGTCGACGAGTTCGTCTTCCCCGACGGGCACTCGGTGATCATGTTGGCCGAGGGCAGGCTCCTGAACCTGGGGTGCGCGACGGGACACCCGAGTTTCGTGATGTCCAACAGCTTCACCAACCAGGTCATCGCGCAGATCGAGCTGTTCGGGAAGGCCGACGAGTACCCGCTGGGCGTCCACACGCTGCCGAAGCTGCTCGACGAGAAGGTGGCGAGGCTGCACCTCGACGCGCTCGGCGTGAGGCTCACCGAGCTGTCGTCGGAGCAGGCCGACTACATCGGCGTCCCGGTCGGCGGGCCCTACAAGCCGGACCACTACCGATACTGATCGGTGAGCGGTGGGATGGGGTTCCGCTCCATCCCGCCGCTCCGCCGGGACGAACGCCGACACTGCGAGGCTTGCTCGACCAGAATGGTGGTCTGTGGACCAACGTGCGGCCTACACCTGGGACCGGGCCTGCGGAGTGCGCTATCCGCTGGGTCGGGTGGTTCCACCCGATCACGGTGACCGGATGCTCGCGGCCATGGTGACCGCCGACGCCGAGATCCGCGCCGGGGGGTTCGCCCGGCTGTTCGACGCCTTCGACGACCGCCTCGATCTGGCTGCGGAGGGATACCGGTACTTCGGCGTCCTCGACGTGGCCGATGCCCTGACCGCGATGGCGGCGGGGCGGCGTCGGTACGGGGCGTTTCCCGACCGCCTCGACATCATCGGAGCGGTGGGCCTCGTCTCCCGGGCGTTCCGCCGACTCGGTGTGCCCGGAACAGCCGAGCTGTCGGTGGTGGAGATGCTCGAGGTCGCCGGAACCCACTATCTCGACCGGGTCAGCCCGACGCTCGAGGGTGCCTTCGAGGCCCACTTCGAGGCCCACCGCGACGAGTACGCCCCTCCTGGCCACCCGTCCACCTGGGCCTGAACTGCCGATACCCGTCGTCGTGGCCGGTGACCCTGTCAGGAGCGCCGGATCGTCGCGACCGTCGCTCCGAGGATCTCGACCAGGTCGTCGGTCGCCACGCGGATCTCGAGACCGCGACGACCGCCGCTGACGAGGATGTGCGACCCGGGTCCGGCCCGATCATCGAGGATCGTTTCGAGCCGACGGCGCTGTCCGAACGGGCTGATCCCGCCGACGACATAGCCGGTGAGGCGCTGCGCGTCCGCCGGGTCGGCCATCGTGGCCTTCTTCCAGCCCAGAGCGGCTGCCATCGCCCTGAGGTCGAGGGTGTCGACCACCGAGACCAACCCGACCGCGGCGCCGCCGTCGTCGGAGGTGACCACGAGCGTCTTGAAGACCGTGTGAGGGTCCGCCCCGAGAGCCTCGGCGGCGGCGGCGCCGTATCCGCCGGGCGTCTCGTCGGCGACGTAGGCGATGACGCGGTGGTGGCGACCGGAGTCCTCGAGTTGTCTCACCGCAGGCGTCACGCGTCGACGCTAGCCTCGGCCACGGCGTCAGGGGAGCGGATGGAGAAGTTGTCGGGAAGAGTGGCGGTGGTCACCGGGGCCGCCAGCGGTATCGGTCGGGCTCTGGCGGCGGAGCTGGTCGCCGAGGGCATGAAGGTGGTCCTGGCGGACATCGAGACCGACGCGCTCGAGAGCGTCGTCGCAGAGATGTCGGGCGCCGGAGCCGACGTCACGGGCGTGCCGTGCGACGTGTCGGACCGGGGCCAGGTCGAGGCACTCGCCTCCGCCACGCTCGACCGCTTCGGCGCGGTTCATCTCGTGGTCAACAACGCCGGTGTCGCGGCGGGTGGAGCGACGTGGGAGATACCCCTCGATGACTGGGAGTGGGTGATCGGAGTCGATCTGTGGGGGGTCATCCACGGGGTATCGGTCTTCACGCCCCTGCTCATCGAGGGGGGTGGCGGACACATCGTCAACACCGCGTCGATGGCGGGATTGACGTCCACCCCGTTCATGGCTCCCTACAACGTGGCCAAGCATGGCGTGGTCACCCTGTCGGAGACCCTCTACGCCGAGCTGGCGATGACCAACCCCGAGGTGGGGGTGACCGTCGTCTGCCCCGGCTGGGTCCGGACCTCGATCAACCGTTCCGAGCGGAACCGTCCCGGTGGTGCCCCCGGTGGCGGTGTCGCCGTCGAGGAGGATGAACCGCACCCTCTCCGCTCGCTCGTCGACGACCTGATCCACGGTGGACTCGACCCCGAGGACGTCGCCCGCCGAGTCGTCGAGGCCGTCACCTCCGACACGTTCTACGTCCTCACCCACTCGGACTGGGCCGGGATGGTCGCCGGCCGCACCGACGACATGTTGGCCGGGCGCAACCCCAGGCCGAGCCTTCCGCCGAACGACTGAGACGGGGAACGTCGGGGCGCCCCGGCTCGCTGTCGGGGGGACTGGGTACCGTCGCCCCCGTGTGGCTACCGATCCACTGCCCGCTGTGCCTCGACGTCGGGGCCGCGCCGTGCGCGAGGTGTCGTGCCCGTTTGGCCCCCGCCCCCGACATGTCACCGCCCCCCGGAATCGACGACGCCACCTCGTTGTTCGCCTACGAGGGTGAAGGGCGCCGCCTGATCACGCGACTCAAGTACGACAACCACCGCGACGCGGTCGAACCGCTCGTCGTCGAGCTGTCCGCTCATCTCGGGGTGCGCCCCGACCTCGTCACGTGGATCCCCACGACATCGAGGCGGCGGAGGAGGAGGGGATTCGACCAGGCTCGACTCCTCGCCCACACGATGGGGCGACATCTCGGCGTCGAATGCCGGAGCACGCTTCGGCGCCACGGCCGGAGCGCAGCGTCGGCACAGACGGGGCAGGGTCGGCGGGAGCGCCTCGAGGCGTCGTTCGTGGCCGTGGTGAGCGTGTCGGGGACGATCCTCCTGGTGGATGACGTGAGGACCACCGGCGCGTCGCTCGCTGCGGGCGCCGCGGCTCTGACCGAGGCCGGAGCGGCATCGATCCGGGCGGTCACACTGGCGGCCACGCCCGTCAGTTCGTCTCGCCACGATCGGCGCGCCGGTCCTCTACGATGCAAGGGTCCCGACGATCCCCCCGACGGTTCGTCCGCCGGGACCAAGGAGGCCTAGGTGCAGGTACGCGTGAGTACTCGACATACCGAGATCGCCCCTCGAGATCACGACCTGATCGTCGAGAAGCTGACCCGGGTCGGAGGCAAGTTCCTGCCGATGGATCGCGCCGACATCCACTTCTCCGAGGAGCAGAATCCGCGAATCCGCGACAAGGAGGTATGCGAGATCACGATGGAGGGGCACGGCCACCACGTCCGCTGCCGAGCAGGCGGTCCCGACCACCTCACCGCCACCGATCGGGCCATCGCCAAGCTCGAGAACAACCTGCGGAAGCTGAAGTCGAAGCTCGACTCGCACCGGAACCATCGCGACCCCACCCGCGCCCGTCTGCGCTCGACGGCCACCACCGAGGTTCCACCGGAGTTGATCGAGGAGGTCGTTGCCGCCCCCGTCGAAGACCTCGCCATGGAGGAGGAGTTCCCCTTCAGGATCGTGAAGACCAAGAGGGTCGAACGACTCGAACTCACGCCGATCGACGCGGCGATGCGGATGGACCTGGTGGATCACAACTTCTATTTCTTCACCAACATCGACACCCAGCAGGCCGCGGTGGTCTATCGGCGCGACGACGGCGACATCGGCCTGATCGACCAGGGGGCCTGAGGGTCGATCGCCACGTCGGAGGTTGCGGACGCCCGGCGTCGGTCGCACCGGTAGTGTGAGGCCATCTATGGGTCTCTTCGACAAATTTCTCCGCGTGGGCGAGGGACGCAAGATCCGCGCCCTGGCCGGCCTGGTTCCCGACATCAATGCGCACGAACCCGAGATCGAGGCACTCGACGACAATCGGTTGAAGGCCAAGACCGTCGAGTTCCGTGAGCGCCTCGATCGGGGGGAGCCCCTCGACGACCTGGTGATCGAGTCGTTCGCGGTCACCCGCGAGGCGGCGCGACGGGTCATCGGCCAGCGGCACTACGACGTCCAGTTGATGGGAGGTGCGGCACTGCACTTCGGCTGGGTCGCCGAGATGAAGACGGGTGAGGGCAAGACCCTCGTCTCGACGCTCCCGGTCTATCTGAACGGCCTCACCGGCGAGGGTGTGCACGTCATCACGGTGAACGACTACCTCGCGACCCGCGACGCCGAGTGGATGGGCGAGATCTACCGCTGGCTGGGACTGAGCGTGGGTCTCATCGTTCCCGGGTCGTTCGACGCCGCCCACAAACGCGAGCAGTACGCGTCCGACATCACCTACGGCACGAACAACGAGTTCGGCTTCGACTACCTGCGCGACAACATGGCCATGAGCCGCAAGGATCAGACCCAGCGGTCGCACACCTACGCCATCGTCGACGAGGTCGATTCGATTCTGATCGACGAGGCGCGTACGCCCCTGATCATCTCCGGACAGGTGGCCGACGCAGCCAAGCTGTACTACCGGTTCGCGTCGATCGTGCGGGGACTGAGTCGGGACGTCGACTACGAGGTCGACGAGGAGAAGCGGACCGTGTCGCCCCTCGAGTCCGGCATCGAGAAGATCGAGAAGGCCCTCGGCGTCGAGAACCTCTACGACGACGTGTCGACCAACCTCGTTCATCAACTCACCGTCGCCCTCAAGGCCAAGGAGCTCTTCCGTCGCGACAAGGAATATCTGGTCGCCGACGGCCAGGTGAAGATCGTCGACGAGTTCACCGGCCGCGTGCTGGAGGGCCGGCGATGGTCCGAAGGCATCCATCAGGCGGTGGAGGCGAAGGAGGGGGTGCGCATCAAGGAGGAGAACCAGACCCTGGCGACCATCACCCTTCAGAACTACTTCCGCCTCTACGACAAGCTCGCCGGCATGACGGGAACGGCGGAGACCGAGGCGGCCGAGCTGATGAACACCTACGGGCTCCAGGTCGTTCCGATCCCGTCCAACCGCCCTCTGGCCAGGGACGACAAGGCGGATCTGATCTACAAGACCGAGGACGCCAAGTTCAACGCCCTCGCCGACGACATCGAATCACGGGCCGAGTCCGGCCAACCGGTTCTCGTGGGAACGATCTCGGTCGAGAAGTCCGAGAAGCTCAGCCGGCTCCTCGACAAGCGCGGGGTCGCTCACGAGGTGCTCAATGCCAAGCAGCACACCAGGGAGGCCGAGGTCGTCGCACAGGCCGGGCGGATCGGCGCCGTGACGGTGGCCACCAACATGGCCGGTCGGGGAGTCGACATCGTTCTCGGCGGCAACGCCGATGGCCTGGCCCACCGGGAGTGCATTGCGGAAGGTCTCGAGCCCGGAACCGACGAGTTCGACGAGGCCTACGAGAAACACCTGGCGATCTTCGAGGCGGAATGCCTCGATGGGGCGCAGAAGGTGCGCGAGGCCGGCGGGTTGTTCGTGTTGGGTACCGAGCGCCACGACTCGCGCCGGATCGACAATCAGCTGCGGGGACGGTCCGGTCGTCAGGGCGATCCCGGCGAGAGCCGCTTCTATCTGTCTCTCGAGGACGAGCTCATGCGCCTGTTCGCCACGGGTGCGATCCAGGCCGTCATGGGTAAGAACTGGCCCGAGGACCAGCCGATCGAGGCGAAGATGGTCTCCAAGGCCATCGAGCGGGCTCAGAACACCGTCGAGCAACGGAACGCGGAGATCCGCAAGAACGTTCTGAAGTACGACGAGGTGATGAACGAGCAGAGGAAGGTCATCTACCGTCGTCGCGACCAGGTTCTCGACGGCTCGGACCTCTCCGAGGACGCCCTCGGCTACCTGGCCGAAGCCGTCGACGCCTCGATCTCCACCTACTGCGGGGAGGAGTTCTCCGAGAACTGGGACGTCCACGGTCTCCACACCGAGATCCTCACCTACTGGCCGACCGACGTGACCGTCGATCAGCTCTCCCAGGCCGCCGGCTCCGACGAGCTCTACGACCTGCTGATGGCGGACGCGACCCGTCACTACGCCGGGCGGGAGGAAGAGCTCGGCGAGTCGGCGATGCGTGAGGTGGAGCGCCAGGTGATGCTGCGCATCATCGATCAACGCTGGCGGGACCACCTGCGGGAGATGGACTACCTCCAGGACGGCATCGGTCTCCGGGCCATGGGGCAGAAGGACCCCCTCGTCGAGTGGCAACGCGAGGGATTCGAGATGTTCGAACAGCTCCTCGGAACGGTCGCCCAGGAGTTCGTGAAGTACATCATGCACGTGCAGGTCGTGGTCGAGGACCAGAAGCCGGCCGTGTCGAACGTCGTCGAATCGGGTCCGGAGAGCCCGAACGACCCCTCCGCTCCCGCCGTTGCGTTGACGGCCGCGTCGGCTGCCGCCACCGCCGTGAACGCGCCGCCGGCCGCGGAGAAGTCCGCCGCGCCGGATCCGGAGCCGCAGGCCCCGGTGGTGAAGTCGGAGTGGGACAAGGTGGGGCGCAACGAGCCCTGCCCCTGCGGATCGGGCAAGAAGTACAAGATGTGTCACGGACGCTGAGTCCACCACCATGCAGGACTTCTCCTCCGCCCTGGGCGATCTTCGTCGACGCCTCGACGAATCCGCGGGCTACCTGAACATCGAGGCGGGCGAGGCCCGTCGCACCCAGCTCGAGGTCGAACTCGGTCGGCCCGACCTGTGGGACGATCAGGCGGCCGCCCAGGCGACGCAACGGGAGTTCTCGGCGATCACCGACGACATCGCCGTCCACGCCTCGCTCCGCGACGCCCTCGAGGACGTGGCGACCCTCGCCGAGCTGGCCCGCGAGGAGGGCGACGAGTCGCTCGAGGGCGAGATCAGCGACGCCATCGCCGACCTCGACCGACGATTCGCCGACCTCGAGCTGCGCGCCCTGTTCGTCGGTGAGTACGACGAGCTCGACGCCATCGTCGAGTTCAACTCCGGGGCCGGCGGCGTCGACGCCCAGGACTGGACCGAGATGCTGATGCGGATGTACCTGCGCTGGTGCGAGACGCGGGGCTTCGAGGTGATCATCGACGCCGCCTCGCCGGGCACCGAGGCCGGGATCAGCTCGGCCACCTTCGAGATCAAGGGCCGCTACGCCTACGGGATGATGCGGTCCGAGCACGGGGTGCACCGTCTGGTGCGCATCTCGCCGTTCGACAACAACGCCCGTCGCCAGACATCGTTCGCCTCGCTGAAGGTCACGCCGCTCATCGAGGATGTCGACGACGAGATCGAGATCGACGAGAAGGACCTGCGCATCGACGTCTACCGGTCGTCGGGTGCCGGCGGTCAGCACGTGAACGTCACCGATTCGGCGGTGCGCATCACGCACCTGCCCACGGGAACGGTGGTGTCCTGCCAGAACGAGCGTTCCCAGCACCAGAACAAGGACCGGGCGATGACGGTCCTGAAGGCGAAGCTGTCTGGAGCTGGAACGCCTGCAGCGACAGGCCAGGACTCGCCGAGATCGCCGGTGATCCAGCTCGACGCCGACTTCGGCAGCCAGATCCGCAACTACGTCCAGCACCCCTACCAGCAGGTCAAGGATCTGCGAACCGGCTACGAGATGGGGAACGTCGAGGGGGTGCTCGAGGGCGATCTGGACGCCTTGATGGAGTCGTATCTCCGTTGGGTCCGGTCGTCGGCGAGTTCGTGAAACCCCGCTCACCGGTGCGGACACCGCCACGGTGGCGCCCACTAGAGTTGGCGCGCTCACGGCGGGACCGCCCGCCAGTACAAGGTTCGGAACAGGATCGAATCCCCCGTGATCAGGCTCGAGAACGTCACCAAGACCTACAAGGGCGGCCAGCCGCCGTTCGAACGCGCCGACGTCGACATCGCAGAAGGGCGAGTTCGTCTTCCTGGTCGGTGCGTCGGGATCGGGCAAGTCGACCTTCATCCGGCTGCTCAACCGTCAGGAGACCCCCACCGAGGGTCAGCGTCTGGGTGGCCGGCAAGGACATCGGTTCGCTTCCCGGACTGGAAGGTTCCCTACCTGCGCCGCAACATCGGCTACGTCTTCCAGGACTACAAGCTCCTGACTCAGAAGAACGTGGCCGAGAACGTGGCCTTCGCCCTCGAGGCCATCGGTCGGCCCCGTTCCACGATCAAAGCGCAGGTACCGGCGATCCTCGAGTTGGTGGGGCTGGAGGGCAAGGCGTCCAGCCGTCCCGATGAGCTGTCCGGTGGTGAACAGCAGCGGGTGTCGATCGCCCGCGCCTTCGTCAACCGACCGCTCATCATGCTGGCCGACGAGCCGACCGGCAACCTCGATCCCGTCCACGACGGTGGGGATCATGAAGCTGCTCGACCGGATCAACCGCACCGGAACGACAGTGGTGATGGCCACACACGACCGGGGCATCGTCGACGTGATGCGTCGACGGGTCATCGAGCTGGAGAACGGCGTCATCGTGCGTGACCAGGCCCGAGGGGTCTACGAGTAGACCACCATGGCCGTCAGACTCGACTACCTCGCACGGGAGACCGGACACAATCTGGTCCGCAACTGGCTGCTGACCGTGGCCACGGTCCTCATCGTCGCCGGTCACCCTGACCCTGTTCGGGGTGACGTTCCTCATGACCATCTACGGCATGGGGAACGCGTTCGCCAAGTGGAACGACGACGTGTCCTTCATCGTCTACATGAACATCGACGCGTCCGAAGATCAGATCGACCTGGTCGCCACCGAGTTGGAGGATTCACCACAGGTCGATTCGTTCGACTACTTCGATCGCCGACGAGAGCTACGCGCTGTTCAAGAAGATCTTCGAGAAGGACGATCCGGCCATCATCGAGACCATCGGTCCCGGAGGACCTGCCGACGTCGTACCGGGTGAAGCCCTCGAATCCCGACGCCAATGTCGTGAGGGAGCTGGCCAACACCTTCGAGCCGAAGCCGGGGGTCTTCCAGGTCGAGTTCCCCGACGACCAGGTCCGTCAGTTCCAGGCGGCGATGAACAAGCTGAGATTGTGGGCTCTGACCGGCGTCGGCATTCTGCTGGTCGTCGTCGGTCATCCTGATCTTCATCGCCATCCAGACCGCCGTGTTCTCCCGCCGACGCGAGATCGAGGTGATGCGTCTCGTGGGGGCGACCAACTGGTTCATCCGTGTGCCGTTCCTGCTGGAGGGTCTGATCCAGGGGATCCTCGGTGCCGTGATCGCCGCGGATTCCTCAAGACGGTGGATGTCCTGTGGAACGACACGACCGCAGGAATTCGCCGGATCGCTCTTCGGTCGCCTGACCTGGACGTCGGCGGAGTTCGGCTGGGTGGTGCTGGTGGTCCTCGGCATCGGCGCCGTCGTGGGTGCGATCGGATCGTTCCTGTCGGTCACCTGGTACCTGCGGGTCTGACGGTCGCGCGCCCTTGAATCTCAGGTGAGCCCGCGTATCACTGCGGCCACGACGGCCGCTGTGAGGATCGTGGCGGTCAACGATCGGGTCCGGACCGCGACAGCGGTGCCGATCGCCACCGCCACGACGCGGCGTTGCCACGATGTCGGCCGATGCCTCCGCCAGGCTCTGGGTCACGACGAGACCACTGAACAGCGCAGCGGGAAGCAGGCCCACCACGCGGGACACGTACGTCGATTCGGTCACCCCCTGGGGGCTCTCGGAACGGCGGGCCAACGGACCCAGGCCGAACGCTTTGACTCCGTAGGCGGCCGCCGCCATCACGACGATCGTCGTCCAGCTCACGACTCGCGCTCTCCGGGGTCGGCGGGTCCCGTGGGTTGTCGGGCCGCAACACCGGCTCCGAGCGCGGCGACGATCATGGGCACCCCGACGGGGGCGACGAGAGAGGCCGCGGCAGCGAGAGCGGCGGCCACTGCAGCAGCCTTGCGACCGTCCCGACCGGAGAGGTGGGGGAGCAGGAGGACGACGAAGGCGGCCGGGAACACGGCATCGAGGCCCCACCGCTCGACGTCACCGATGATGCCGCCTCCCACCGCTCCGAGAGCGGTGCCGAGGTTCCAGAAGACGAAGACCCCCAGTCCGGCGGCGATGAATCCCCTCCGTCGGTCGCGTGGGGTGTCCTGAGCAGCCCCCACACCGGTCGACTCGTCGATGATCAGGTGGGCCAGCGCGGCTCGTCGCAGCGGCGACTCGTCGCGGAACCAGCGATCGACGACCGGCCCGTAGAGGGCGTTGCGGAGACACAGCGCGATGGCCGCCGAGGCGGCGGCGACCTGGCTGCCTCCGCTCCCCACCACCCCCACCGCGGCGAACTGGGAGGCCCCGGTGAACATGAGCGCCGACATCGCACAGGTCCGCGGAACGCTGATACCGGCGGCGACCGACAGGACCCCGAAGACGACACCGACGACACCGACCGCCAGTCCGAGGGTCACCCCGTCACGGACGGGACGCGATGTCACCCGAAGTAGTCGGGCTCGTGACCCGGCTTCCATTTGATGTTGCAGCCGATCGATGCGAGTTGTTCGGTCTCGACCGGAGAACCGTGGGCCACTGCGGTGATCGCCGCGGTCAGGTCGTCGCCGGTCACGGTCCTACCGTTGCCCGGGGTGGCATCGTCGAAGCGGCCTCGGTAGACGAGGTGCCGGTCGGCGTCGAACACGAAGAAGTCGGGAGTGCAGGCGGCGCGATAGGCGGTGGCGACCTCCTGGGTCTCGTCCCAGAGGTAGGGGAACGTCCATCCCCATTCGGCGGCCCGCTGCGCCATCAGGTGAGGGGCGTCATCGGGATGGGCGTCGATGTCGTTGGCCATGATGCCCACCACCGCGATCCCCGCATCGTCGGCCTGTCGCGCCACATCGCCCAGGCGGGGAGCGATCAGCTGCACGTACGGACAGTGGTTCGAGAGGAAGGCTACGACCAGGCCCCGCCGGCCATCGACCAGACCGTCGAGCGAATGGTCGGTTCCGGAGCTGTCGGGCAGGGTGAACGGCGGCGCAGCTGTGCCGAGGGGGAGCATTGTCGAATTCGTGGCGACCATGTCGGCAAGCTAGTCGGCGCAGGCCGATAGCCTTGCGCCCGTGCCTCGAGAGTGGGTCGCCCTCACGGGCCGTGACACGGTGGCGCCCGGTGACGTCGTCGCGGTCGACGAACACGATGTCGTGGTGTGGTCGACCGCCGCCGGCCGGGTGTGTGTGATGGATGCCCGCTGCCCCCACCAGTGGTCACATCTGGGGGCCGAGGGGGCGGTCGTGGGCGAGGAACTGGTGTGTGCCAGTCACTTCTGGCGCTTCGATGCGGAAGGGAACGGGGCCAAGCTGTCGATGAACGGCCGCCGCGACGTGAAGGCTCCCATCGACGTCTTCCCGAGCCGTGAGGTCGACGGCCGGATCTACGCGCTCATCGACGATGACCGGGGATGCTCGTCCACGTGACCACCCCACCGGTCCCCATCCGGCGATCGACCCCCGCGGTCGCGTCCCGAGCGTCCCTCGGGGCGGCTCTCGTCGGTCTCGCTCTGGTCCTGATGATGTGGAGCGGCTCGGCGACCACCGCCGGAGCGACCTCGACCCAGAGCTCCGGCGAACACATCGAGTCGTTCGAGTCGATCGTCGACGTCAACGCGGACGGGTCGATCGACGTGACCGAGACCATCGTCTACGACTTCGGTGCCCAGCAGCGTCACGGAATCCGCCGCGACATCCCGGTGCGCTTCGAGTGGACCGGTGATCCGCCCGACGACGCCCCGGCCGGGGCGACCTACGACCGGGTGACGCCGATCGACGACATCAGCGTCGGATCGCCCGACGGTGCGCCGACCGATGTGGAGCGATCCGACGACAGCGGGATCGTCAGCCTCCGTATCGGCGACCCCGACCGGACGATCTCGGGTCGACACACCTATGTCATCCGCTACCGGCTCGGCGGTGTGCTCTCGGGCTTCGACGAACATGATGAGCTCTATCTGAACATCACCGGCAACGGCTGGGACGTCGCGATCGATTCGAGTCGTGCCGAGATCAGGGTCGACGGCGGCGCAGAGCTCGATGCGGTGTGCTTCGCCGGCCCCGTGCAGTCCAGCCTCTCCTGTGATTCGGCGGAGACCGGCCCGGGTACCGCGTCGTTCTCCCAGGGTCAGCTCTCCGCCGGGTCGGGCCTGACCGTGGTCGTCGGCATTCCCAAGGGGGTCGTGGCGGAGCCGGAATCGATCCTCGAGGAGCGGTGGTCGGTGGCCACCGCGTTCTCGCTGACCCCTCTCACCGCGGCGCTCAGCGCTCTGATGCTCTTCGGCACCCTCGGAGCGGTCGCCGGTATGGGGTGGCGCCATGGCCGGGATCGTCGTTGGAGCGGCGGCGCGACCGACGCCGCGTTCGGCAACGTCTCGGGTCAGGAGGAGAAGGTTCCGCTCGGACACGCGTCGCAGGATCCGGTCGAGTTCGTTCCGCCCGAGGGGATCCGGCCCGGTCACATGGGCACCTTGTGGGACGAGCAGGCCAACCACCTCGACGTCTCGGCGATGATCGTCGACCTCGCCGTGAGGGGATGGATGCGCATCGACGAGCTCCCGGCGGCCGAATCGTCGTTTCCCTGGTTCGGTTCGCACGGCTCGGACTATCAGCTGGTGCGGCTGGTCGACCCGCGGACTCCGATCGGCGCGGACTCCCTGTCCAACGCGGAGGTGATTCTCATGGACGGCCTGTTCCGCGACGGGTCTCCACAGAAGCTGAGTTCACTCAAGACGAAGTTCGCCGAGCGGCTCGGTCTGGTTCAGGGTGCTCTCTACGACGACGTCGTGACCCTGGGCTGGTTCCCGGCCCGACCGGATCGGGTTCGGGCGCGCTGGATCACCATCGGGATCGTGGCCACGATCGTCGGCGCCGGCATCGCCTACCTGGCGGTGCGCTACACCCACCTGGGTCTCGTGGCCCTGCCACTTCCGCTCGCGGGCCTCGCCCTCATCGCGACCTCGTCGCGGTTCCCGTCGCGAACGGGCCGGGGTACGGCGATGCTGGGCCGTGTGCGGGGATTCCGCGAGCTGTTCGAAGCCGGTGAGGGTGAGCGGCAGCGATTCGCCGAACAGAAACACCTGTTCGCCCGCTACCTGCCCTACGCCATCGTCTTCGGAATGGCGGACAAATGGGCCGAGACCTTCGCCGCACTGGGACTGACCCCCGAGGAGATGGGGCTCGGGGTCTGGTACACGTCACCCTACGGGTACGACCCGATCCGTTTCGGTTGGGCGATGGGGTCGTTCACCACGGCGTCGGCCGGGTCGATGGCCGCGGCCGCACCGTCCTCGGCCGGTGGCGCCTCGTCGGGAGGGAGCGGCTTCTCGGGCGGCTTCTCCGGTGGAGGATTCGGCGGCGGGGGCGGAGGATCGTGGTGACGCCGGCATGCCAAGCGTCACATCGCAGGAAATTTGGATCTTTGAACGTGACCTGAGCGGCCCGGCAGCGTAAAACTGGACTGATGGCGAGGGAACATGCCGGCGTGAAGCCGAACAGAAGGGCGCGAGCGGGCAGGGCCGGCCTCGTCGCCGTGTTGGTGGCCGCGCTGACCCCCTTCGTCGGCGCCGTCGTCTCGGCGGAGGGTGGTCCGGTCTCGCAGCGTTCGGATCTCGGCATCGTCTCGGTACTCACGGGTGTCGGCACGTGGGCGAATCCGGCCGTCACGTTCCGCGTCGCCCCCAGCGGTCAGATCTTCGTGGGGCGGAAATCGGGACTCGTCCAACGGTATGACGGCCCCGGCGATGCCACGCCGACCACCATCATCAATCTCGAGAACGCCGTCTACGACCAGTGGGACCACGGACTCATCGGCATGGCGCTCGACCCTGCCTTCACCACCGAGGGCTACCTGTACGTGCTCTACTCCTACAACAGGCTGCCCGGAGGTGGCGCGGTGCCCCGGTGGGGTGGCGGAGGAGCGGGCGACCAGTGCCCCTCGCCACCGGGTGTCGACGTGGATGGATGTCTCACGACGGCTCGGGTGAGCCGCTTCTACATCAACGCCGCGGGAAGCGCCGGGGGGGAGAACGTCGTTCTCCAGAACGGCTCCGACGGCGGCTGGTGCGAGCAGTTCCCCAGTCACAGCGTGGGCTCGCTGGCGTTCGGCCCCGACGGGGCGCTGTTCGTGAGCTCCGGTGAAGGGGCCCACTTCTACGAGGCGGACTGGGGCCAGAAGGGCGGCACGCTGCCCACGTCGTCCAACCCCGTCGTGCCCAAGAATCCCTGTGGCGATCCGCCGGGAGGCGTGGGAGGGTCCATGACGGCGCCCTCGTCGGAGGGCGGGGCGCTCAGGGCCCAGAGTGTGCGCTCCACGGTCGTCGACAACTACCAACCCTGGGGCGGCTCGATCCTCCGCATCAACCCCGCCACCGGTGCCGCGATGCCGAACAATCCCCTGGTGGGCAACGGCATCGCCGCCGACGACCGGATCGTGGCCACGGGATTGCGAAATCCGTGGCGTTTCACCCTCAAGCCCGGAACCAACGAGATCTGGACCGGTGACGTCGGGTGGAACACCTACGAGGAGATCGACCGCTTCGCCTTCGATCCCTCCCAGAAGGTGGTCGGCAACTTCGGGTGGCCGTGTTACGAGGGACCACAGATGGGTTGGGGGTTCACCGGATTCGATCTGTGTACCCGCCTCTACGCCGATGCTCAGGGCAACGGTGAGTCGGCCGTCGGATCCGGGGGATCGAGAACGAAGCTGCTGGCGGCCAAGCTGTCGTGGCGCCACGACGAGGCGCTCGATTCGCAGTGCACGTCCACGTCGTCGGCGGCGGCTGCGGGGGCGTTCCTCTCCTCGGGGGTGTGGCCGGGGGACCTCCAGGGAGCGTTCGTCTTCGGTGACTACAGCCGGCGGTGCATCTGGGCGATGAAGGCCCCCTCGAACGGCGGTGAACCCGACGCGGGGAACATCGAGACCCTCGTCACCAACACCTCGGTACTCGACATGCAGACGGGGCCCTCGGGCGACCTCTACTTCGTGGATCTCGACGGTGGGCTCTATCGGGTGGCCCCGGTGTCGTCGAACCTGCCGCCCACCGCGAGCTTCACCGCCACCCCGCCGAGCGGATCGCTGCCGCTGACGGTGTCGTTCGACGCATCCTCGTCGTCGGACCCCAACGGCGACGCGCTCACCTACTCGTGGGATCTCGACGGCAACGGCAGTTTCGGTGACGCCACCGGGGCGACGGCGTCGAGGACCTACAACTCCTATGCCCAGGTGAACGTCGGCCTGAGGGTCAGCGACCCGTCGGGAGCGACGGCGGACATGCGCAAGGTGGTCTATGCCGGCAACGCGGCGCCGGTGATCGGCTCGATCACCACCTCGGCATCGACGGGATGGGTCGTGGGCCAGGGGGTGCTGTTCTCTGCGTCGGTCACCGACGATGTGTTCGCGCCTCTGACATACGAATGGGAGGTCATCCTCCATCACTGTTCGCGCTATGTCACCACCGACTGCCACACCCACTCCGGCGCGGTCAACGGGCTCCCCAATGCGGCGTCCGGTGGGTTCACCGTGCCCGACCACGACTATCCGACCCGAATCGAGCTCCGGCTCACCGCCCGGGACGCCCAGGGGGCCTCGGACACCGAGTCGGTGATGTTGGAACCCAGGGTCGCCAACCTGGCGGTGACGAGTTCCCCGTCGGGGATCCAGATGAACGTGGCCGGTGAGAACCTCACCACCCCGTTCACGCTGCCGATGCTGGCGGGAACGCGGGTACAGGTCCTCGCTCCGCAGACCACCAACGTCGGTGGATTCCTGGCCACGCTCCGTGAGTGGACCGGGTCTGCGCTCAACGGCGACGGGACCGTGACCGTCGGAGTCGGTGGCGTCTCGCTCAACGCCGTGTACGACGTGATCAGCGCGAACCCGCCCGATGTCGGCCCGGTGAACAACATCGGTAGCGGCTTCGGGACTCCCGATCAGATCCATGTGTGGGACGACGGTCGCATCCTCCAGTTCGCCGCCAACGGGTCGGCGTATCTCTGGGAGGAGCGGGCCGGCATCGACGACCCGGTGTACGTGGGTCGGATCGGTACCGGCTTCGGTCGGCCGTCACAGGTCCAGTCGGTCACGGGTGCCATCTTCCAGTTCACCGAGGATGGGCGTGGCTACAAGTGGACCGTCGATTCATCCAATTCGGTCAGTTACGAGGGCCGCATCGGCACCGGGTTCGGGACACCCGATCAGGTTCGCGTCGCCCGCCTCGACTCGGGGACGTACCGGCTGTACCAGTTCGCCTCGGGCGGGCGGGGGTACCTGTGGGACGACTCGACCGGCGGCTTCGTCTACCGCGGGCTCATCGGGACGGGCTTCGGATTCCCCTGGCAGACGATGGCGCGGGGTGGCTACGTCTACCAGTTCACCCAGGACGGTCGGGCCTATCGCTGGTCCACGTCGGGTGCCCCCGTCATGACCTACGAGGGAAAGGTGGCCTCGAACACCGGCCACCCCTATGAGATGCGCCTCAACGACGACTACGTGCTCCACGCATCGCGCAACGGCAAGGGGTATCTGTGGACCCTCGACGGCATGGACTACGCGGGGCTCGCCGTCAGCGGGATCGGATCACCGGCCGAGGCCAAGTTCGCCAACGGGCGGATCTACCAGTTCACGGGTGGTCGCGGGTTCCTCTGGACCTACGACCGGCCCTGAGTCGCCCGTTCCCCGGGGTCTGGGACCGTCCCGATCTACGACCGTTGCTGAGCCGCAGCTTCGCCGTTGGTCTTCTTGGCGTAGAAGATCAGCGACACGGTGCCGATGATCGCCGCGACGAACGACGCGAACAGGATCGAGAGCTTCGCCTCGTCGATGATCAGCGGCGAGTCGAAGGCGAGTTCGGTGATGAAGAGGGCGACGGTGAATCCGATGCCGGCGATCGCGCCGAGTCCCATGACCATCTTCATGTCGATGCCGGCGGGGAGCGTGAGGCCCAGGCGGGTGCCGATGAACGTCGCCAGAGTGATCCCCAACGGCTTCCCGATCACCAGGCCGGCGGCGATCCCGATCGCCACCTTCGAGCTGGCCGTCTCGCTGATCCCCTCCGACGTGATCTCGATCCCGCTGTTGGCCAGAGCGAACAGCGGGACGATGATGAAGCTGGAGAGTGGGTGGAGCCGGTGCTCCAACCATTCCACGACCGAGACCGACTCCCGGGCCCTGGTCACGGCCTGTTGAACCGATTCCACGTCACCCAGTTCGCCCAGCTCGTCGACGTCGATGTAGCGATTGGTGACCCTGGGGACCGCCGGCGCCAGCAGGCCCATGATCACGCCGGCCAGAGTGGCGTGGACCCCCGCCTCGTGGAGTGAGAACCACAGGACCGAACCGATGGCGATGTAGACGCCGATCGACCGGACGTCGAGCCGCTTCGCGACGACGGTGGCAGCCGTGCAGACGGCCGCCGTCAGGAGCCACGAGAACGACATGTCCTCGGTGTAGGCGACCGCGATGACCACGATGGCCCCGATGTCGTCGACGATGGCGAGCGCCAGGATGAACACCTTCGCGGCCGACGGCACCCGCTTCCCCAGAAGGGCGAGAACTCCGACCGCGAGGGCGATGTCGGTCGCCATGGGAATCCCCCACCCGCCGGTGTTCTCGGTTCCGAGCGTGAACGCCAGGTACACCAGGGCGGGAACCACCATGCCCCCGAACGCCGCCAGTGCCGGCAGAGCCGCCTGGCGCGTGTCGGACAGCTCACCCTCGACCAGCTCACGCTTGATCTCGAGCCCGACCACGAAGAAGAAGATCGCCATCAGGCCGTCGTTGATCCACCCTCGCAGATCGAGGTGGAGTCCGTCGGATCCCACGTCGATGCTGATGACGGTCTCCCACAGCTCGAAGTAGGACTCACTCCAGGGGGAATTGGCCCAGATCAGCGCGGTTGCGGCCGCGATGACGAGGACGACCCCTCCCGACGACTCGGCGTGGAGGAAGTCGCGCAGGGGCCGGATCAGCGACGGCGCGCGGGTCGAGGGGGGGTGTTGACGGGCCATGGACAAGGATCGACACTACTCAGCCGCGAGCGGGGTTCCCGCACCACATGACGCCGCACCGCAGCCCAGTGAGGACATCGCTGCGTCCCGCACGCGAGGACCCCGTTGAGTCCCGGATCACCTCGATGGCCGCCGCTCGGGCGCCGTCGAGCGCCCGGGTCGCGTCGTCGGGTCCCGATGTGATGGGCGGGGCGTCGCAGCTCGCGCGTTCTCACACTGCGCCTGCCACTCGCAGCCGTCGACGTGGTCGTTGACCAGCCCCATGGCCTGCATGAAGGCATAGGCGGTGGTGGGCCCGATGAAGCTCCACCCGCGAGCCTTCAGGTCGTGGCTCATGGCCGTGGACGTGGGGGTCGATGAGGGAATCGGGCCTGCTTCGCCGGGCGGGCGTTCGCTCCGGGGCGGCTCCCACGACCAGAAGTAGTCGGCGAGGCTTCCGGCCTCGGCTCGCAGTTCGAGGGCGCGGCGCGCGTTGTTGATCGTGGAGGTGATCTTCGCCCGGTGACGGACGATCCCTGCGTCCCCCAGAAGGCGTTCGACGTCGGAGTCGGTGAACGCGGCGACCGCATCGACGTCGAAATCGGCGAAGGCCGCCCGGAAGTTGTCGCGTTTACGGAGGATCGTCAGCCAACTGAGACCCGACTGGAAGCCTTCGAGGCAGATCTTCTCGAAGAGGAGGTGGCCCTCGAGGGTGGGTCGACCCCATTCGTCGTCGTGGTAGGCGACGTAGTCCGGAGCGGTTCCCGGCCACCAGCATCGGCGGCGGCCGTCCTCGCCATCGATCAGCCATCGTTGGTCGGGCATCACCCCATCGTGGCAGACGACCCCTCGGACCGACCCCGGTCTGCTCGACGCGCTCCGCCGACCGCCACCGGGCCGGCGGGGTTGGACCCGACGTTGGCGAGCGTGGCCACCACGACACCGCAGCCGACGAGCCCGACACCCACCCACTGGACCGCGGCGAGCTCCTCGTCGAGCAGCGCCGCGGCCAACAGCGTCGCAGCCGCAGGTTCCCACAGCGTGAGGGTGACCGTCGCCGACAGCGGAAGGCGGTGGAGTCCCAGTCCCCACAGCCAGTAGGCGAGTCCGAGCGTTGCCGCGCCGAGGTAGACGACGAGGGCCACGGCGCCGGCATCGACGTCACCGCCGGGAGGGGCGAGGAGGCCCAGCGGCAGGGAGATGGCTGCGCCGGCGCCGAAGACCGTGGCGATGGCCGCCAGGGGAGGTCGGTCGTCCATGAGCCGTTGCGCGGCGAGCCCGTAGAGGGGGTAACTGCATCCCGACACCACCGCCCCGATCCACCCGACCGCCGTGGCGGGCTGACCGCCCGACCCCGACATCAGAACGATCCCGGACAGCGCGGCGGTCACGCCGAGAACCCACAGCGTCGTCGGCGGGCGTCGGTAGCGGATCACGTCGATGACCCCCGCCGCCGCCAGGCCGGTGCCGATGGCGGCCACCGTTCCCCGCGTCACGCCGAGCCCCTCCACTCCGGTGAAGAACGCCGGTGGATAGACGGCCACGGCCACTGCGCCGAGGGCCGTGGGTCGGGGGCGGAACGGAGAGGCCCACGGGGGCCGGTCGACCACGGCGCTCGCCAGGACGAGCAGGGCGCCGCCGATGATCGACCGCCACAGGCCTACCCAGATCGCGTTGAGGCCGTCAGGCCCGAGTGCCTTGGCCGTTCCCGTCGTCCCGAAGAGCGTCGCCCCGGCAGCCACCGCGGCCATGGCGTAGAGCTGTTGGCGGCCGGGCGCGGTCGGCGCGATGGCGGTCACGCGGGATAGCGCATGTACGCGTCCTGCAGGCGGCTGATGAAGCTGGGATCGCGGAGAGGATCCTCTGTCGGGATCGACGAGTCGAGTCCTCGTGAGGCCAGGTCGGATCGGATCCGGTCGAATACCGTGTCGAGGGAGAGGTCGTCGTCGTGGTTGTCATGACGCCGGCGGTCGGCCTCGTCCGCGAAGACGTCCGCCTTCCACGAGAGGCTGACTCTCAATCGGCTCGCCTCGAACGTGGCGACATCGGCGGATCCGTCGACGATCCCCCAGGTTGCCTCGTCACGTCGGACCAGCTCACTGTCCAGCGACAGCGACGCCATGCCGTCCTCCGGCCGGCCGACCGCCCTGACCCGATGCCACATGAAGTCGTTGTCTCCCACGACAGCGGTGTTGAAGATGTCGCCCTCCAGCACCACGCGATCCCCCTCGGGCCCGTCGGGCCAGTACTCGAACCCCCCGTCGGATCCCCGGTAGAACCATGAGACCGCGGTCGCCACCTTCACCCGCTCCGCTTCGAACAGGCCGGATTGGCCGATGATGGTGAGGAAGGTGACGGGCACCGTCGTCCGATCGAACCCCCGGAAGGTCGGGATGTCCACGTGGCCACGTCCCTGGGGGAACGGGATCTGCCAGGTGAGGTTGACGTACACGGTGTGGGGTCGGACGATCTCCGCGCCGAACAACGTTCTGGCCGCCTCGATGAAGGTCTCATGACGGAGCAACGGCTCCACACCCGGCTCGACTCGACCGTCGAAGGCCCAGTCCCCCCGGAAGACGGGCGCCACCGGGACTGCGCCCGCGGGATCGGCGCCCGACGAGCCACCGCTCAGGGTCGCGTACTCGGCGCGGTTGGCCATGTACCGCTGTACCGGCCGGTACGGAGCGCGTTCGGCGATCAGCTGGGCGATTCGGTCCGGATCGTCGACGGCGTGGGGGAGGAGTACCGGTGGGAGCGGAGAGCGGTCCGACATGGCGCCATCGTCGCGAACCGGCGCCGTCCCGTCGAGCGACGCGGCCTCAGGAGTCTCAATCGACCGGCGTCAGAAGCGCCGGGAGGTCGGCCACGGAGTCGATGATCCGGTCGGGTGTTCCCCGACCCGCCGATGCGGATGCGGCGACATCGGCGGGTCGGAACTTGCCGGTGCGTACGAGAACCCCGTGTATCCCGAGACGCTGTGCACCCAGGATGTCGCTGTCCACGTCGTCCCCCACCATCACGGCTCTCGTCGGCTCGACGCCGGCGGACGCGAGGGCGACCTCGAAGAACTCGGGCGACGGTTTGCCGACGACGACGGCATCGACCAGAGTCGCCGCCTCCAGGCCCATGAGGAAGGCCCCGGTGTCGAGCTGGTCTCCGTCCGCGGTCCTCCAGTGCAGGTTCCGGTGCATGGCGACGAGGGCCGCTCCTCCCTGCACGGCGCGGAACGCCCCGTTCAGGGTCTCGTAGTCGAATTCGGGGCCCGCCCCTCCGATGATCACGACATCGGCGCGGTCGGGTTCGGTCACGAGTGGACATCCGGCGAGGTCATCGGAGGCGTCGCCGCTGCTGACGAGAAGGCACGACCGCCCGGGATGGTTCGCCTGCACGTAGGCGGCCGTGGCTCTGGTGGCGGTCAGGATCTCGTCGTCGTCGACCTCGATGCCGATGTCGCACAGCGCTTCGGCGATCGACGCACGAGATCGGCTCGTCGTGTTCGTGACGAAGCGGACCGGCATGTTCGCCGCCCTCAGGGACGCGCAGGCCTCGGGCGCTCCCTCGATGGCCTGCCAGGAGACGGCGAGAACGCCGTCGATGTCGAGGAGAACGGCGTCGACATCGAGAGGTGCGGGGTCCATCTCACCCATCGATCCGTTCAACCGTCCGGAACGAGATCGACGATCTCGTCGAATCCGGCCTGCATGGCATCGAGAAGGACGTCGGGGTCGACCACCGCTCCGGCGTCGGTGTTGATGCCGATGTGGCAGACACCGCGGTACGACATGAGGGTGATGTTGGCCGCGGAGCCCAGAGTCGCGCCGAAGGCGTGGAACGACTCCAGTCGAGCCCCTCCGACGAAGACATCGGCGTCGAAGCCGGGCACGTTGCTGGCCAGTAGGTCGACGTGTTTGAGCATTCCGGCGGTCACGTCGACGGGGAGCAGGTTGAGAACGCTTGCGATCGCACCCGCGTAGGGAATCGCAGGGTCGTGGCGGAGCTCCCGGCAGATGGCGCCGATCTCGATCATCCGTTGTCTCGGATCGGTCGTACCGACCGGTAGATCGAATCGCTCGAGCGTCACGCGGTTGCCTCCGGCCGCGTCGCCGTCGGCTCGGACGTTGATGGGCATGCTGATGCAGAGGTGGTCCACCAGGGCGAGGTGGTGCTCGTGATAGCGACGCATGCCTCCTGCGATCGCCGCGAGGAACGCATCGTTGAGCGTCGAGTCGACGAGGTGCGCCGCCGATTGGAGGCGATCGAGGGGGACGTCCAGCTGCGCGAAATGACGCAGGGGACGGCGCTCCGACATGATCGGCGACGCCGTGTGGGTCACCGGGCGCACGAAGCGGGCGACCGCCTGTGCGAGGCCGACACTGTTCGTCAGCGCATCGCCGGGGTGGGTGAACGCCCACCACGCGTTGCGCGGCACGGCCCGCACCAGACCCTCGCCTGCTTCGATCAGCCGGCGCCGGTGGAATCCGAGGGTGTCGCCGATCACCTCCGCCACACCGTGGTCGGTCGGCACCGGCGCGTCGGGCATCGGGCCCATCTCGGTGGGTTCGCGCTGCAGGTCCACGACGTGGGCGGCGATCTCCACCCCGCCGACGCCGTCGGTCAACGCATGATGCAGCTTCATCACCAGTGCCGCCTGCCGTCCGGGCAGCCCCTCGAGAAGGGTGAACTCCCACAGGGGTCGGTCCCGGTCGAACGCGGTCAATGCGGCGACCCGCGCGTAGTCGAGGACCGCGTCCATCTCGCCGCCATGATGGACCCGGACCCGCCGCACGTGGAGACCCAGGTCGAAGTCGGCATCGACGATCCAGCGGGGCGGGGCGAGACCGAAGGGAACGGCCACCAGCTTCTCTCGAAATCTCGGCGTCAACCTGGTGGCGCGTTCGACCCGGTCGCACAACACCTGCCAGTCGGGAGCCGTGTCGAAGGTCGCTACTGCGATGATCGTGGCCCGTAGGAGCGGATCGCGTTCGAGATTCAGCGTGAACGCGTCCACCGCGTTGATGTGCTCCTCGAGAAGCTCGTCCACGTTCACCCCCGGATGCCGTGCGTCGTCCCCCTCAGTGTCGCCTCGAACGAGGGCCCGGGCCAGTGGCTTTGGTCCTGTTCGCCGGCGGGGTCGCCGTCGCCGGTCCGGTCGGGCTCAGAGCTGATGGGTTCTGGCGCGGGTCGCCGTCGTGGCCCTCAGCCATTGCCCTTCTGTCCACCACTCGTCGGCGAGGGCGTCCTGTCCCTCGGTCAGGGGGCTCATGAGGTGCTCGGCGAGATCGACGTCGATGTCGGCGTAGCTGACCCCGAACTTCATCATCCCGGGTTCATCGGCCTCGCCCGTCCAGCGAACGGTGACGAGTCCGGTCGATCCGTCGAGCCCGATGCGGATCTTGCGCCCCGGGGTGAGGGCGGTGTCGGTCGGCGCGATGATGAGAGCGCCGCCGATCGACGCGTTCATGATCCTGGCTCTGCGAGAGGTGGACTTGTCCGGACGGATTCTGCGTGACTTCGTCCTCACGTCCCAGTCGATGGGGAGGCCGCCGACCTCCACGCGCTCGAAGATCCGCGGGAGACGATGGGCGAGCCTGGCCACCCCCACATCGTCGACAACGGCGCCGCCCCCCTTTAGCCGCCACGGATCGCAGCGTCCCTGCTCAGGCGGACGGTGCGAGCGATCGAGGGTCCGGACGGGTGCCGGGCTGGTCGGCTCGGCCCCGATGTCGGAGTGGTGGCGATGAATGACCACGGGGGTGCGGCCGCCGGATAGTTTGCACGGTCATGAACCCGCTTCGCATCGGTGTGCTCGGAGCCTCGCGGATCGCTCCAAAGGCGTTGATCAAGCCGGCCGCAGGCATCGTTGCGGTGGATGTGGCGGCGGTGGCCGCTCGTGATCGATCGAGAGCTGCGAAGTTCGCCGCCAAGCACGGCATAGAGCGGGTGCACGAGAGCTACGACGACCTGATCGCCGATCCGGACATCGACGCCATCTACAACCCGCTGCCCAACGGACTGCACGGCCGCTGGACCATCGCCGCGCTCGAGGCCGGCAAGCACGTGTTGTGCGAGAAACCCTTCGCCGCCAACGCTGCGGAGGCGCGGGAGGTGGCGGCTGTCGCCGATGCCCACCCCCACCAGGTCGTCATGGAGGCCTTCCACTACCGGTATCACCCGTTCGCTCAACGGCTTCGCGAGATCTTCGCCGGCGGCGAACTGGGCGCCGTCGAGCACATCGAGACGTGGATGTGCATTCCGCTTCCGTTGTTCAACGACATCCGTTACAACTACGACCTGGCGGGAGGGGCGACCATGGACGTGGGTTGCTACGCGATCCACGCGCTGCGGATGCTCGCGGGAGAGGAACCCGAGGTGGTCTCGGCGACGGCGAAACTCAAGAGCCCGAAAATCGATCGGGCGATGGACGCCGAACTGCTCTTTCCCGGCGGTGTCACCGGCCGGATCAGGTGCTCGATGTGGTCGTCCAGTTTGTTGTCGCTGGGGGCCAGGGTCGTCGGGGACAGCGGAACGATGGAGGTGCGCAATTTCACGTTGCCCCACATCCTCGGCAAGGTCACGGTGCGGACCGCCGCAGGCAAGCGGACCGAGAAGGCACCGAAGGGTGTCACCTATCGATATCAGCTCGACGCATTCGCCGACGCGGTGCTGCGGGGCGCTCCGGTGCTCACACCCCCGAGTGATTCGGTCGCCAACATGGTGGTGATCGACGCCGTGTACGAAGCGGCCGGACTGCCCATCCGCGGCGTCTGACCACGGCGCCCTACGAGCGGCGGGATCGGTGAGCTGGGCAATCGCTCCCGGCACTCGGAGAAATGGCTTGGTGGAGCTGGAGGGAATCGAACCCTCGTCCGCCAGGCGGTTACCTGACGTGATACGACCATTCCCGGATCGAGGCTTGCGGCCGCCTCTCCGCCGGGTCGGGCGGACCCGAAGGCCCACCGCCGAGTCTTTCCTCGATGTCAGCGGTCTTTCACGCCGTCAGCGGTCTCTCCCTGCGGTCCACCACTGCTTCTGTTGCCGGGCTGCAGTGGTCAGGCCCCGTGCGCCATTACTGGTCACTATGACTCTCATTGCCGTCTGAAAATCAGGCGGCGAGAGCGAACTCGCTGTTGGCGGTTCTTTGTGTGCCCCGTTTTACGAGTCTGAGCAACTCGGGTCGCACGTGCGGCTTCCGGATCCCAACGTCGAAACCAGTCAGCCCCGTGATGTGTATTCAGTTGTCGACGTCACTGTACCGGACGCCACCGACGGACGGTCCGGCGGGGGAGTGACACCCGGCTCATCGTGGCCGGTCGACCGCGTCGAACCAGTCGAGGATCGCGGCGATCTGCAACCGGTCGGACTTCCAGCCGTCGTGGCCCACGCACGCCGCGACGTCGTGGTTGTCGGCGCCCCTGAGGAACGTCGAGGTGTAGGGCACGATCACGGCGTCGCACACGGAGTTCCACGTTCCCACCGGCACACCGGGGGTACTTCTGCCCCTGCATTGAGAGTCGCGAGGAATGGCGACTCGGGGACCATGTCCGCGCAGGCGTCGGACCAGAACTGTGCGGGGCAGGCGAATGTCCACACCGTCCCGTGGTTGGCGCCTGCCAGAGATGCGAAGGCGGACACCTGCGCGGAGCACTCACCGAATCGAAGGCACCAGCGGGTCGAGAGTGATCCCATCGAGTTGGCGATCACTCGGACCTTGTCGGCCCCGGTGTCGCGGCGGACCGATCGCGATGTAGGTGTCGAGGAGGGCCGCGGTCTCCACGTTGGATGCGCAGGCGTCGTAGTTGAAGACGTGCACACCGGGGCTCGGTGAGTAGCGTTCGGCGAGTTCCCTGGTCCAGGCGTCCCACTCACCGGCCCCGCCGTGAAGGCAGCCGAGGGCGAAGCCGGGTACGACGACGAGGGGTGGAGCGAGGGGAGCTCGATCCGCCTCGGCGAGCGATCGGCCGAGGTTCGACAGCCCCGACGGCGTCACCGGCATGGGAAAGCGACACCCAGCCACGAGAAGAACCAATGCCGCGACGGCAACCCACCGAACCGCCCACCCTCGACGTCGCGGAGGGTGTCGATCACTCCCGGCTCGGCGATCCTTCCCCACGTCTACGAGTGTGGCATCCCGCGGCACCGGTGGTCACTCTCGGCGCCGGACGATCAACCCTGCTTGAGTGATCGGCCCATCTCACGGCGGGCCTCGCGGTCGGCTTCCCGCTTGGCCAGGTCCTGACGACGGTCGCCCTTCGTCTTGCCCTTGCCGAGAGCGATTTCGACCTTGGCCTTGCCGTCCTTGAAGTACAGCTTCGTGGGCACGAGCGAGTAGCGGTCGGTCTTGAGTTTCCGAGTGATCCGGTCGAGCTCGCGCCGGTTCAGCAGGAGCTTGCGGATCCGCAGCGGGTCGTGCCCGGAGTGGCGTTGGGCGTGGGAGTAGGGGGCGATGTGGAGGTTGTGGAGGAACATCTCGCCATCGCGCATCTGTGCGAACGCCTCGGTGATCTGAGCCGTCGATTCGCGTAGGGCCTTCACCTCGCTGCCGCGGAGCACGATGCCGCACTCGTATGCGTCGTCGAGCGCGTAGTTGTGTCGCGCGGCGCGGTTGGTGGCCACCACCTTGATTCCGCTCTGATCGGCCATAGGGTGCCCCAGCGTACCGGTCGCTTCTAGGCTCCCCCGATGCTGTCCGTTCATCCCGACGCCCACGCCGCCATGGTCGCCCACGCTCTGCGAGGGCTCCCCGACGAGGCGTGCGGCCTGATGGTGGGCAGTCTCGAGCGGGCCGTCGTGGATCGCTTCGAACCCTGCGGGAACCTCGCCGCGTCGTCGAAGCTCTATCTGATCGACCCCCGTGATCATCTCCGAGTCGATCGCGAAGCCGAGCGGGCCGGCGCCGAGATCATCGGTGTGATGCACTCCCACACCCACACCGAGGCCTACCCGTCGCCGACCGACGTCGACGCCGCGCCGGACCCTTCGTGGCACTACGTGATCGTCTCGCTGAGGCAGGACGCGCCCGTCCTCCGCTCGTATCGGATCGTCGATGGCGGAATATCCGAGGAGCCCGTGATGGTTGACGGGGCCTGAATTCCCTACCATGTAGGTCGGATTTCATTCCGGCCCGAGGACACCTTCCATGACCGTCTACGACTCCGTGCTCGACATGATCGGCAACACGCCGCTGGTCGACGTGAGCGCGTTGAGCCCCAACCCCGACGTGCGGATCCTCGCCAAGATGGAAGGGCAGAACCCCGGCGGGTCGGTCAAGGACCGCATCGCCGCCCAGATGGTCAAGGAGGCCGAGGCAGACGGCACGCTCACGCCGGGCTGCACGATCATCGAACCCTCGTCGGGCAACACCGGTATCGCGCTGGCCATGATCTCCCGGATCAGGGGGTACACCATCAAGATCGTTCTCCCCGAGTCGGTCTCGATCGAACGGCGCCAGATGCTCGAGGTGTTCGGCGCCGAGATCATCCTCAGTCCGGGAGCGGAGGGTTCGAACGGTGCGGTTCGCCGAGCCCAGGCCCTGGCCGACGAACATCCCGAGTGGGTGTTCCTCTATCAGTACGGGAACGAGGCGAACCCCCGGGCCCACTACGAGACCACGGGGCCCGAGATCTGGGCCGACTGTCCGGAGATCACCCATTTCGTGGCGGGCCTCGGGACGTCGGGAACCCTGCTCGGGGTCGGGACCTACCTCAAGGAACGCAATCCGGACGTCAAGATCTTCGCCGTGGAGCCGCCGTCGGGGGAGCGGGTCGAGGGGCTCCGTTCGCTCGACGACGGCTACATCCCGCCCGTGTTCGACAAGTGGGGCGGCTACGACCTGCTCGACGGCAAGTCGATCGTGCGTCCGCGGGAGTCCATCGAGTGGACCCGCAAGCTCACCACTCTCGGGGTGTTCGCGGGAATCTCCGCCGGAGCGGCCATGGCCGGCGCGGTGAAGCAGGCCGCCAGGATCGACTCCGGCACGATCGTGTTCGTGGTGTGCGACTACGGGTGGAAGTACCTCTCGACCGGCGCGTTCACCGACGATCTCGACGCCGCAGCGCACAACGCCGAGGCCATCATCTACTTCTGAGCTGAGCCGGCGAGCGCCTCGGCGGGGTCGCGAGCCCGTTCGACGTCAGCCCGACAGCTCGTAGCTCGCGTCGGCGTTCACCGACCCGTCGGTCGGTTCGATGAGGCCGACGTCGCACATGTGGACCAGATGGCTGAACACCGACTGGCCCGCGGCCATGTGGAGGATGTGGGGGGTCTCGGTGTACATCGTGGCGACCATGTCGGGGACCGCGGCGGGTCCGTCGGCCAGGCAGGCGAGTATCTGACGCTCGCGGTCCATCCGATGGTCCAGGAGCGCCCGCGCGAAGTCGCGGGGCCGGACGTGAGGCTCCGCAAGTGGAGGCCCGTGGGTCGGGTAGAACACCTCGTCGTCCTCGGCCAGAAGCAGGCGAAGGCTGGCCAGGTAGTCCGCCATCGACCCTTCCGGAGACGGGATGACCGAGGTCGACCATCCCATCACGTGATCGCCGGTGAAGAGCGACTGCTCGTCGAGCAGTCGGTAGCAGAGGTGATTCGAGATGTGTCCAGGGGTGTGGATCGCCCGAATCGTCCAGCCCCGGCCGACGATCTCGTCTCCGTCGGTCACCACCACGTCGGGTGCGAACGAGCCGTCGCCGGATTCGTCCTGGGCCTCGAGCCGGTCGGGGTCGGCGGCGATCTCGGGCATCGACGCCACCAGCTCCTCGAGCTCCTCGGGTGTGGGCATCAAGGCGTCCCACGTCGTCGGGGTTGCCGCGTGTTTCAGAGCGGGGTCGGCAACGGGATGTGGACCGAAACCGACGACGGGGGCGCCGGTGCGTTCCTGCAGCTCGGCTGCCGCCGGCGAGTGATCGGCATGGGTGTGGGTGATGAGGATGTGGGTGACGCTCTCACCTTGGAGCGCCCCGATGATCGCGTCGACGTGGCCCGAGTCGTCCGGTCCGGGATCGACCACGGCGACCGCGCCTGAACCGACGAGGTACGTGCCGGTCCCGGTGTAGGTGAATCGCCCGGGATTGTCGGCGATGACCCGTCGAACAAGGGGGCTGAGCGGGGTCGCCCGCCCGTAGTCGGGGTCGATGTCGAGCGCATAGGGGATCGCCATGACCCCAGTCTGTCGCTTCGTGACGAGGGGACGCGGCGGCGGGCCGGCTGTGCGACGTTCGCAGAGCCGGCCCGGGTGTCGCCGGGGGTTGACGGGGGGTCAGCCGTCGCTGTCGGCAGGAGCGCTGTCAGCAGGTGCGGAGTCGTCCGCCGGCCCACCGCGGTGGGGGCCGTGACCGAACCCGGGACGGCCCTCTGGCCGGCCGTTGTTGACCCGCTCGGTCACCTTGTCGGGGAGTTCGGCGAGGATCTCGTCAGCCCTCTCCTGGGTCATGTCACCCGATGCGACCCTCTCGTTGATCCGAGCGGTGGCATCGGCAACCATGTCGTCGATGACCGTCTGGACGTCGACCCCGTTGGCGTCGGCGATCTCCGCGATCGTCGTTCCGTCCCGCAGCTGCGTCGCCAGCTCCTCGACGTCGACGCCGAGCGAGGCTGCGAGCTCTTCGACGTTCTCGCGGCGCTCGCCGTGGCGTCCACCGCCGGGGTGCTCGGGGCGGGCCGCCTGCAGCGCTGCCTTGGTGGCGTCGGCCTGTTCCTGGGTCAGGGTGCCGTCCGACACCAGCTGGGCGAAGACGTCATCTGCCCAGGCGCTGTGGTCGGCTGCGGTGGATTCCTCGGACACCACGGTGGTCGAGGTGTCCTGAGCGCCTGCTCCGGCGACGGTGACCGCGGCTCCGAGGGCGCCTCCGCCGAGCACCGACGCGGCCAGCGTGAGTCGGGCGAGTCGGTGACGGTTCTTGGTGGGGGTGGGTGTATCCATCTCTGTTGCTCCTTGGTGTGGGGTACGTGGATACCTTCGCCACCCCGGGTAAACGGCAACCGAGGACTTGTGAAGAAGCAGCTAAGAGTTGAGCCGGCCCGGCGGGCCGTCATGCCTCGACTATCGGCCGAGCCAGGCGTCGAACGGTCCGCTGACCTCATAGGTCACGCCCGCCGCGGTCCCGAACGGACCGACCGGCCCCCTCTGCGACGAGAAGTACAGGCGCTGGCCATCGGGGCTGAACGCCGGCCCGGTGATCTCGCTCCCGGCGTGCCCGGCCACCTGGACGATGGGCTCGAGGGTGTCGTCGGGACGGATCGCCACGAGCTGCATGTCGCCGCCGTCCTCCGCGATGAGGAGAACTCCCGAGGCTGCGTCGGCGAGGAGGTTGTCGAGCCCGTCGAGGATCGTCGCCCCTCCGGCCTGAAGCCTCAGCGACACCGTCGACGCTGCGGTGTCGTACTCCCACACCCGATCATCGCCCTTGGTCGTGAACCAGACCTTCGCTCCGACGGTGTCCACCCCCTCACCTCCGTCGAAGTGCAGGGCCGTGGGCACCTGCCGGCGGGTCGTGGTGGTTCCGGCGAGTGGGTCGGGCACCGGTGCCCAGCCGACCGGGCCCGGTGCGACTCCCCCCGTCGCCACCTCCAGGAGCCCCGCGGAGAGGTCGCCGGGGCTCGTCGGGGTGAAGCGGTAGAGGCAGCCGTCGGGACGGTCCTCGGTCAGGTACACCCTGCCGTCGGCGGCCACCGCCGCGGCCTCGTGGTAGAAGCGCCCCATGGCCGCACGCACGACGCCGCTGTTGGGGACCGCGGGGTCGCACTCCCAGACGTATCCGTCCTCGGATTCCTCACACGACAGCCACGTGCCCCACGGGGTGCGGCCGCCGGCGCAGTTCAGACTCGTGCTCGACAACACCGAATAGCTGGCGACCACGTCGCCGTTGGGCGCGAATCGCGGTCGAGGTCACCCCTCCGCCGCCGAACGGCACCTCGTGGTTCACCACGTGGTACCAGCCGCCTGCCACGGCCGCATCGGCGATCGTGGCTGCTCCGTCAGGGAAGATCCGATAGTCGAAACCGGTGCCCGCCACCTTCTCGCCGCCCCGGGCGATCACCCGTGAGGTGAACCCCGGCGGAAGGATGAGACCGTTCTCGTCCGAACCACCCGATCCCGGAGGGACGGACGGGACGCAGGCGGAGAGCCCTCCGGTGACCGCCAGCATGCCGGCGGCCCCGCTCCACTTCAGTACCGAGCGACGTGAGACCACGTAGTGATCGTGGCGTGCCTGCTTCATGGTTCCCCCAGGGGTTCGAGCCGTCGTCGCACAGGTTAGGAGTGACCCTCACGAAAAACGAGTGACCCAGCCCTCACGCCGGAATCGGCGTACCTGGAACAACAGAAACGCGGTCGACAGCCCCAGCGTGACCGCAGAGCCCACCGCAGCGACCCCCAGGTCGTCCCCACGCCACAGGGTCGCCGTCGAGGGACGCCCTCGTCGCTTCGAAGACCTGGGTCAGGGGAATCGCCCGGGCGAGCGGCTGGAGGACCACGGGGAGAGCCTCGATCGGGTTGAAGACCCCGGTCAGGGGCATGAGGACGACGAGGAGTCCCCACGAGAACACCTCAGCGCTGTCGCCGTACTGGAGGGTGAGCGCGGTCACGAAGAGCGAGATCGCCCAGCCGAACAACAACAGAACTGCCACTCCGGGAATCAACACCAACCCCGCGGCGGTGGGGGCCACCGCATAGACGGCCGCGCCCATGATCCCGATCAGGGTCACGGCGAAGGCCGTGCGGAGAAGCCCCACGATGAACACCGCGGACACGAACTCGGTCCCTTTCAACGGAGTGGCGATGAGGTTCAGGACGTTGCGCGACCAGACCTCCTCGAGCAACCCCAGCGAGCCGGCGAGGGTGAGCTGCCAGATGAGGTGGGCCAACAGGATGCCGGTCACGAGAGAACGAACCGGACTCGGCCCTTCGCCGTAGGCGACGCCGATCGACACGAACAACAGAACGTCCGACAGCGGAAGGGCGATGAGGATGAACCAGTAGCCGGGATTGCGCGACTGGGCCCGCAGGTGGCGTCGGGTCACGGCGCGGACGCGTTGCCAGCTCACGAGATCCGCTCCCGCCGGTGTCGCTCGGCCTCGGCCAGGAACATCTCCTCCAGCGTCGAGTGGCCGGCCTCGGACACGATCACGTCGGCCGGTCCGTCGGCCAGCACCTCGCCGCCTCGGAGAAACACCACCCGATCGCACAGCTCGTCGACCTCGCGCATGTCGTGGCTCGTGAGCAGCAGGGTCGTGGCGTGATCGCGGTTGATCGCCGCCAGCCGGTCGCGCACCCGGAAGGCGACGTCGGGATCGAGCGACGCCGTCGGCTCGTCGAGGATCACCAGTTTCGGGTGATGCACGAGAGCCTTGGCCATTCCGACGAGGGTGCCCTGGCCCGACGACAGGGAAGTGGTCTGCTGTCCGGCGAGGTGGGGGATGTCGAGCTCGTCGAGCACCTGCCGGGTCGCCGAGCGGGCGTCGGTGACTCCGTGGAGGTCGGCGAAGAACTCGAGCGTCTCGCCCACCGTCAGGCGATCGGGCAGCGGTAGGTACCCGGCGGCGAATCCGACCAGCGTCATCGCGTCGGAGCGGTCCGCGGGCAACGAGTGCCCGAGGACCGTCAATCGGCCCTGATCGGGATCGATCGCTCCCATGAGCATCAGTAGGGTCGTCGTCTTGCCGGCGCCGTTCGGTCCGATCACACCGACCCGTTCCCCAGGGGCAATCGAGAGGGTGACGCCCCGAACCGCACGGGTGTCACCGAAGCTCTTGTGGAGATCGACGGCGTCGACGGCCGCAGGAGGGGGCATCGGCACAGTCTGGCCGTGCTCACCCCGTATCGACAGCGAATTCGGGATGGCGGCGGTTCGGAGGCGGCCTCGGCCGGCCCGACGTGCCTGGACGCATCGGCCGGTTGATCCGCTCAGGCCGCGTTGCGTGCGGCCAGGCCCACCAGCACCGCTGCCGTGGCCGCGGCAGCCAGCGCCGCGCCCAGCCGGCGCCACGACGGCCGGGTCACGAACACGGGGACTCCCACCATCGAGCGCGGCTCCCATGGCCGCCATGCCGAACACGTCGTCATCGAGTACAGGTGGGACCTCACGAGGGCACCGGCCGCCGAATGCGCTGCAGCCCCCCAGCGTGAACGCCAAGAGGATCATCGTCGCCCCGAATACGACCGACGCCGCGATGACCAGACCGGTCAGGACGCGGGCGGGACCGGATCGATGCGTATCGGGGGTCCGACCCTCCACATCCCGCAGCTATCGGGGCGGGGGGGTGGGCAACGTCAGGGTGAATCGGGCCCCGCCACCGTCGCGGTCGGTCACCCCGACCGATCCGTCGTGATGGGCGGCGATGTCCGCGACGATGGAGAGCCCCAGGCCGCTTCCCGCCGAACTCCGTGCCTCGGTGGCACGGTAGAAGCGCTCGAAGACGTGGGGCTTGTCGGCGTCGGCCACGCCGGGTCCCCGGTCGGCCACCGTGAGGGTCGATCCCTCGATCTCGATGTCGATGGGTCCGTCGGGGCTGTACTTCACCGCGTTGTCGACGAGGTTGCCGACCGCCCGTTCGATCATCGCGGGGTGGACGTGGACCTCGGTATGGTCGTGGGAGCGGACCCGGACCTCACGACCCGACCGGGAGCGGGTGCGCTCGGCGACCGACCGGGCGATGGCATCGAGCGCGATGTCGACCGCCGGTTCGTCGGAGGATTCCCGGTCGCTCGCCAGCTCGACGAGCTCCGACACCAGGTCCCCGAGCTCGGTGAGCTCCGCGGTGAGGTTGGTCAGCAGCCGCTCTCGGTCCGCGTCGGGGAGGTCGTCACCGCGTTCCAGCAGTTCCATGCCCGTTCGCAGGGAGGTCAGTGGTGTGCGGAGCTCGTGGCTGGCGTCCATCACCAGACGGTGTTGTTGGTCGCGGGAGCTTCGCAGCGCGCCCAACATCGTGTTGAAACTGGTGGCGAGCGACGCCACCTCGGCGTCGCCGCCGACGGCGACGGGGACGTCCAGCTGCTGGGTCTCGGCCACTCGCCGCGCCGACTGGTCGAGCCGCTCGATCGGCTCGGTGGTGCGCTTCGCGAACAGCCATCCCGCGATCGCCGCGGATGCCACTCCGATTCCCGCCAACAGGACGAGGCGTGCCGAGAGACGACGCAGGATCGCGGAGTTCGGTTCGAGCGCCCGGGCGATCTGCACGGCCACGCCGGGCGCGACGTTGGTGGTGATCATCCGGTACCGGTCGCCGTCATCCACCTCCACCGTGCGAAGCACCTGGGGCCCGGTGCCGGCCGCCAGGGTGAGATCGACGTCGGTGACCGGCAGGGTGATCTCGGTGTCGAGCCTGGACACGATGTTTCCGTCGGCGTCGATGATCTGGGTGACGGCGTCGAGGTCATAGAGCTCGCGGAGCCGCGGGCTGGGTCGGATGTCATCGAAGTCGCGCGCACCGATGGGGTTGCGGCGCGCGTCCCGGCCCACCGCGAGCGCCCTCGAGATGTCGTCGGCTCGGGTCGTGAGGAAGTCGTCGACCTGCGTCTGCAGCTGCGACCGGGTGGCGGCATAGGCGCCCAGGACCGAAAGTGCGCTCACCGCCGCGGCGATGAGCCCCATGGCCAGCGCGATTCGGACGCGGAGGCTCATGGCTCGCGGGCCACGTATCCGACCCCGCGCACGGTGTGGATCAACCGTGGTTCGCCCTCGCGCTCGGTCTTGCGGCGCAGATAGCCGATGTACACGTCGAGCGACTTCGATGACGTCTCGAAGTCGTAGCCCCAGATCCGTTCGTAGATCGTCTCCCTGCTCAACACCAGATCCACGTTCGTCAGCAACAGCTCCAGCAGGTCGAACTCGGTCTTGGTCAGCTCGATGTGCTCGCCGCCGCGGGTGACGGTGCGGCGACCGATGTCCATGGTGAGGTCTCCGACCGCGAGGGTCCGATCGGAGTCGTCGTGGGTCGGGCCGTTTCGACGGATCAGGGCTCGCAATCGGGCCAACAGCTCATCGAGGGCGAACGGCTTGACGAGGTAGTCGTCGGCGCCGGCGTCGAGTCCGGCCACCCGGTCGTGGATCTCGTGGCGGGCGGTGAGCAACAGGACGGGCGTGGCGTCGCCGCGGCGACGGAGCTCCCGACACACGTGGAAGCCGTCGGCGAACGGCATCATCACGTCGAGGACGAGAGCATCGAAGTCGTCGGCGGCCACCGCAGCGAGAGCCGCTGTGCCGTCGCCGACCGCGGTGACCGCGTATCCCTCGAGTCGTAGCGCCATCGTGACGTTCTCACGGACCGATCGATCGTCTTCGGCGATGAGGATCGACGAGCCGGACGAGGTGTGGGGGGATGTGGACGGCAGCGCCATGGGGATCACGCTAGGGACTTCCGGTGAGATGAACGTAAGAAACGTCGATGAAGGCGACGTGAGGATTCTTGACCGATTCCCGATTCCTTCTTACCAACGGAACCGAGAGTAGGAGGGGACGAACGACCGACGCCCAGGAGCCATGCCGTGAAGAACCGATCTGCTGCCCGTCTCGCCCTGGTCGGCGCTGTGATGGCAGGGAGCACCGTGGCGGGGGTCGCCACGATCGCGGCGGTGGGTGCCCAGGACGACACCACGACCACATCGGCCGACGAGGCCGTCGAGACATCGGCGTCCGAGGACGGCCACACCAGGGCCGCCGACGTTCTCGACGGGTTGGTCGAGGACGGCACCCTCACGCGTGAGCAGGCCGTCAGCGAAGGGTGGCTCACCGAGGAAAAGGCCGATGCCCGCCTTGCGGATCTGGCCGAGCGGACCACCGCCATCGTCAACGGCGAGAAGCCCCCCGGCGCCCCGGCGATCACCCCAGCGGGCATCAGGGTCCCAGCCATCACGGCGGTACCGACGGCGATGGCGCTGTGGGCGACGCCACCGGCTGACCGTCGGTCGGGCCCGAGTGGGCTGTTTCGCTATTCGCCGGGAATGTCGGAGAAGTCCGGATCACGGCGCTCCAGGAACGCGGTGATGGCCTCGGTGTTGGCCGGACTCCCCAGGAGGCGGCCGAAGGCCGCGTCCTCACGGCGTCGGGCCGCTCCGACGAGCTCGGAACGGGCCGCGGTCATGGTTGCCTTGACGGCGACCAGCGAGCTGATGGGCCAACGCGCCAGCGTCCGGGCGGCGTCGAGAGCGTCGTCGAGTGACTCGCCGGGATCCGACAGTCGCCAGGCCAGGCCGATGTCCACCGCGGTGGGCGCGTCGATCCACTCCGAACTCAGCAGGATCCACGCTGCGTTCTGCCACCCCACCAGATGGGGGAACAGCAGGCTCGATGCGGCCTCGGGCGCCACCCCGAGGGAGGTGAAGGGGCACCGCAACCGCGCCCCGGAATCGATGAAGCTCAGATCGGCGTGGCCCAGGATCGTCATTCCGATCCCCAGCCCGATTCCGTTGACGGCCACGACGAGCGGCTTGGGGAACTCGACGAGCGCGTCCACGAAGCCGGGAAATCCGCTCGCCATCTCCCCGCCGGTCGCCGATGCGTCGGCCAGCGCTCCCATCTCCGACAGGTCCTGGCCGGCGGAGAATGCCCGGCCCGTCCCCGTGACGACCACCACGGCGACGCCGGGATCGTTCCGCGGCGTCACGCAGGGCCGCCGCGACCGCGTCGTAGAGCGCGGTGTCGAACGCGTTCAACACCTCCTCGCGCGCCAGGCGGATGACCCGAACGCGCTCGTGGTCGTCGATGATCAGCATCGGGTCCTCCTCCGGCGGCGATCGCCTGTCCGCCTCGAGCGCGTGGGTCCGATCACCCCGTCACCGTGATGGGCTCGGAGATGGCGTCGGCGGCGATCTGCTCATCAGTCAGCGGCACCGGCTTCCACTCCTTGCGGCTGAACATCTCGGTCTGCGACGTGAACAGCTCGCTCGACCGGTCGCCCGTCTCGCCGTAGGTGAGGATGGTGTGCGCCTCCGGTCCGTCCTCGGTGAACTCGATCGCCATGAGAATGCTCGTCCCGTTGTTGATCCAGTAGCCGGAGGGGGTCAGCGCGGATCCGTCGATGACGGTGTCGGGTCGCTGCGGCGGGGTCTCGGAGGTCGAGCTGTTCGACGACGAGTAGCCGACGACGTTGGTCACCCCCTCGCTGTCCGGTGCCACCCGGAATGGGGATCGGCACCTCGGTCTGGCGCCCGTCGACCTGGAGTGAACCGAGGCTGGAGTCCAGGGAGATGCCGTTCTTGGTGAGGAGCTGCACCGATTGTCCGAGGGCGACGAGTGCCGCGTCGGAACCCTCCGGCGTGGTCGCGCTCGACAACCCGTTGGGCGTGCGCAGGGGATCGGACTCGTCGAACGGAGTCGCCCACATCTCCTCGTTGTCGACGCGGCCCAGGAATTCGCGCCAGATGATCGCGCCCTGGGAGTCCACGTCGAACCTTCCGTCCCAGGAATCCAGAATCGAGCAGGCCTCGACCAGATCGACGGCGTCGGCGGGGAGGACCACCGCCCCCTCGTCGTCGGTGACCTCGGGGACCGCGATGACCGGCACGCCGGTGCAGCGCTCCACGAGGTCTGCCCTGAGAGCGGTGGCGGTGAACGCGGTGTCGTCGAGCGCCGCGGTTCGGAGTTCGGCGAGTCCGAACAGTCCACCGTCGCCGGCGAGGCTCGTGTCGTCGGTGGCCTCGAGGACCGCGAGGTTCTGGCGGGTGCGGACCGACCGTTCGGTGCCCTGCAGGCCGTGGAGCGGCGAGTAGTCACCTTCGATCAGTTCCTCGGGGTTGGCCAGCCAGAAGCTGTCGTTGGCGTTGAAGACGTAGTCGTTCCTGGCCAGTTGAGGCATGTCCTCGAAGGGAACGACGCCGGGGTCGCGGGCTCCATCTGCATCGAGCCACTCGTCGCGGGAGGTCGACCCGTCGAGCAGGACCGCCCGGCTCTCGGCGGCGGGCGCCGTGATCGGGTCGCTCTCGAGCCGTCTCGGCGTAGGCGGCGAGGGTCTCTTCGGACAGGTTGGGGGTGGCGGACGTGTCGGCGTACCAGACCCGCCCGTCGCGCCCGCGGCGATGGTGTTGAAGAGCGGGATCCCCTGGTAGGTGCGGTGAGCCGTCGATGAGTTCGTCGAGGTCGTCGGCCTCGTCCATCGCCGCGTACTGGTCGATCATCTCGTCGTTGTCGATGTTGGCGTCGCGGTAGGTGACGGTGGACTCCTCGGTCCACTCGACTCCGGGGAAGTCGAGGATCGGGCCGTAGTGGCTGCGGTACATGGTGCGGGTCTCCTCCTCGGTGGGTTCGCCGTCCTCGCCGAGCACCGTGATCGTCGCCTCGGTCGACTCCATCGTCCGCGGTCTCGCCGTCGTAGAGATATGACGTCGGATCACCCTCGACGAGATCCAGGGTGTACGCGGTGAATCGATTCCCGGCCGAGACCGTGTGCGTCCAGGCGACCCCGTCGGTGAAGCCGATTCCGACTCCTGGCAACCCGGTCAGCTGGGCCCCGTAGATCGACGTGCCGTCCTCGACCTCGAGATGAACCTCCCAGAATCTCAGCTCGCCCTCCCACGGGAAGTGGGGGTTGGCCAACAACATCGCCGTGCCGTCCTCGGTCCGTTCCGACCCGATCGCCCACCCGTTCGAACCGAGGTCCGGTGGCGCGTCGAGAGGCCGGCGGGCCAATGGCAGCGGTTCGGCGCCTCCTGAGTCGGTCGTCGGAGGCTCGGCCGCGCCGATGAAGGACGTGAGTCGGTTGGATGACGCGTTGAGGGCGATCGAGCGGGCATAGGTGTAGAGCTCGACCGGCTCGATCGGTGTCACCCACTCCTCACCGGCACACCAACCGGACAGACCATCGGATCCCACCTGCTCGAGGTGGGCGTTCCAGCCGTCGGCGTACGCGGTGATGAGTTCGCGGGTGTCGTCGGACTGGTTCGGCCATTCCTGAGCCGCCAGATCGGCCAGGCCGATGTTCAACCAGGCGAAATCGGAGGTGATGTTCTCGTCGTCATCGCCGGCGCCGAGGAACTCGGCCCGGCGGCTGAACACCTTGAGGATCTGGTCCGAGAGCGAGCACGCATGATCCTCGGCGCCGGCCCAGCCCTGACCGAAGGTCACCGACGGCCGGTCCTTCGCTCTGATGTGGGGCACGCCGCCGGTGGTGCGGGTGATGGTCGCCTCGTAGGTCCCCGTGGACGAACCGACGGTGTCCCCCTCGCCCGGTTCATCGGAGTCCCCCGCGTCGCTCGATGACGAACAGGCTGCGGCGATCACCACCACGGCAAGGACGGCGATGATCCTTCGATCGATTCCCACGAAGCCTCCTACGACACCTGAATCCCCCGATGAAGGCACTCACCATAGATGTCCGACGTCCTAAGGTCGTCTCACCATGTCCGCTTCCCTCAGCCGCGTTCGGGTGACGTCGTCCCCCTCGGGCATCGGCATCTCCACCGAGGACGGGAGGGTGGATCTCGGCTCCGTGGGGGCATCGGTCAGCTGGTCCGATGACGGGGCCAACGGCGAATGGAGCCCCAGCCGATGGGCAGGAGGCGATGCCGACCGGGTGGCCACCGGCGGTCCCCATGGGCTCGAACTCGCGTTGCGGGTCTCGGTGGTCGACGACGACCGGGCGGTCGAGATGTCGCTCTGCGTCACCAACCGGGGGGATCGTCCACTCCGGATCGATCGGATCACGGTGCTCGACACCCGTGCCGCGTCGATCGGCGTGGATCATCGTCGGTGGTCGATGTACCGCAACGGGCATCAGAGCTGGTCGGGTACCCGCACCTACCGAATGGACGAACGCGACCTCGACATGCCCACTGCGTTTCTCAGGGCGTCGGCGACCGACCCCGCCCACAAGGCGCCGAGCGGTCGCGGGCACGTCCGTTCCGACTCGTGGACGGCCGTGGCGGAGCCGGACTCGGGGGATGCGATCGGAGTGGGCTTCCTCACCACCGCGGGGGCGTTCTCCTACGTGGAGCTCGACGCTCCACATGGGCGGACACCGAGACTGACGGCGTGGTGTGACATGGATGGGGCCGTCATCGACCCCGGAGCCTCCCTTTCTGCCGAACGGCTGGGCCTCGTCGCCGCATGCGGCCCATCGGCGGGCTCCGTGGCGCTCGAGTCGATCCTGGAGCGATGTGGACGGGCGATGTCGGCCCGCCTCGACGGCGGCCGGCGGGACGGCTGGTGCTCCTGGTACTACTACTTCCAGAACGTCACCGAGTCCGACGTCGATGCCAATCTCGCCGTTCTCGCGGCCGACGGCGTCGACGGCCCTCGATTCTCGGCGTCGTACGTGATGATCGACGATGGCCACCAGAGCGCCATCGGTGACTGGTTGAGCACCGCGCCGTCGTTTCCCTCCGGGATGGCCGCCGTGGCTGAACGGATCCGGGGCGGCGGGTTCGATGCGGGGCTGTGGTGGGCGCCGTTCCTGTGCGCCGCGGACTCGACGGTGGCGCGGCATCATCCCGACTGGTTGTTGACGAACTCGCGGGGTCGACCGGTCACCGCGCTGGTCAATCCCGCGTGGGGACGGAGGTTCATCCGTGCCTTCGACACCACCCGGCCCGAGGTCCTCGAGCACCTGTCGCGGGTGGCCGCCACCATGGTCGGAGAGTGGGGCTACGACATCCTCAAGCTCGACTTCCTCTTCGCGGCGTCGCTGCCCGGTGTGCGGGCCGGTGACGGAACCCGGGCGGAGGCCCTTCGTTCGGGGCTGGACGCCATCCGATCGGGAGCAGGGGACTCGGCATTCCTGCTGGGCTGCGGTTGCCCCCTCGGTCCCGCGGTGGGCGTCGTCGATGCGATGCGGATCGGCGCAGACGTCAGCCCGGTCTGGGAGATGCCGACCGCACCGGTCCAGCGGCGCCTGCACGGCATCTCCACCCGCCATGCCGTCCGCAACATCCTCACCCGATCGGGCATGGACGGCCGCCTCTGGGACAACGACCCGGACTGTCTCATGGTGCGGGCGACCGACACCAGGCTCACCCTCGACGAGGTCCGGCTGCTCGCCACCGTGATCGGCATCACCAACGGCATGATCGTCGTGTCCGACGATGTGGCCGCTCTGTCGCCCGAGCGAGTCGAGATCATCGGCCGGACGAAGTCCCTGCGTGGCGGTGACGTGGAGGTCGTCGACCTCTTCGATCGGGACATCCCCGAGCTGGTGGTGTCACGTCATGCCGATCATGTCGACGTGGCGGTGTTGAATCTCGACGACGACGCCCGATCGATGACCGTGGACCTTCGGCGACACGGAATCGACACCGGGGAGGTCGCAGAGGTGGTCGAGCTGTGGAGTCGGCGATCGCTGCGGGCCGACGACGGCCTGGTCAGGCTCGGTCGGGTTGCCGCGCACGGTGCCGCGGTGCTGCGCGTTCCCTCCTGAGACCTATCGGTGACGACCGGGGGCATCGTCCCCGGGAGGACGGGTCGCAGCAACGCCGGCGATCACCACCTCGAGGCCGAAACGGAACCTGGATTCACGTTGCGCGGCGCTGTCGGTCGCCATCACCGCCGGTGGGCCTTCTCCGGACAGGTCTCGTCCCACGGCGAAGTCGCCGAGCAGGTAGCGAAGCAACACCGCGACGACCTCCTCCGCCTCGTCGCGGCCGAAGCCCGATGACTCGAACACGTTGATCACCTCGGTCGTGGTGCGGACCAGAGCGTCGGGTCGGGGTCCCGAGATCAGCAGTTGGAACGCTGCGGGATGCCGCTGGGTCAGTGACCGGAACGACCACGACAGCGTGCGGGCCGCCTCCTCCCACGATGCGTCCGGCGGGGGTGCCTCGAGCCCGGCGGTGACACGCTCGGCGATGGCCTCCACCAGGTCGGCCTTGTCGGCGACATGGTGGTACGTCGACATGGTCGACACCCCGAGACGCTGGGCGAGCCGACGCATCGACAGTCCGTTCACCCCCTCCTCGTCGAGCAGAGCGATGGCCTCGTCGACGATTCGCCCTCGGGACAGCTCGGTGCGGGTCGGAGTCATGTGCTGGCCGTCCGGGTCGAGGCGGGAGGAGTGGCGGGGTCCGCGGACGCGGGATCGTACACCGTACGGGCCGAGTGCGTCCCGCATGGCGATGCGGGATCGTGAGTGGGGCGCGCCGCTCGGTTCTCGACGGCGGCGGAGCCCGAGGTCGGCCGTCGAGGTCGACCGCACCGCTAGCGTCGCAGACGTGCCCCTTCGACCGATCGCCATGTTCGACTCGGGCTTCGGTGGACTCACGGTGGCCCGAGCGGTTCTCGACCTGTTGCCACATGAACAGCTCGTCTATCTGGGCGACACCGGGCGCTATCCCTATGGACCGCGAGCCCTCGCCGAGGTGCGGGACTTCTCGGTTCAGATCGCCTCGTACCTGGTCGACCGCTACGACGCCAAGCTCGTGGTGGTCGCCTGCAACACCGCGACCGCCGCGGCGCTGGACCATCTCGAGGAGGTCCTCGACGTTCCCGTCGTGGGCGTGATCGAGCCGGGGGTCCGCGCTCTGGTCAGTGCGTCCGACACCGATCGCGTGGGCATCATCGGCACGGTGGGCACGATCGGGTCGGGGGTGTATCAGTCGTCCCTCGCCGAGTCAGCGCCTCATGTGGAGGTGTGCGCGCTGGCCTGCCCGGGATTCGTGGAATTCGTCGAACGCGGGGTGGTGGACGGTCCGCAGATCGAGGTGCTCGCGGGCCGCATGTTGGCACCCGCCCTCGAGGCGAAGATCGACGCGCTGTTGTTGGGATGCACCCACTACCCCTACCTGGCCCGGGTGATAGCCGACGTGATGGGTCGCGATGTGGTGCTCGTGTCCTCGGCCGACGAGACCGCGTTCGAGGTCCTGCGGCTGCTGGAGGAGGGATGCATCCGACGCGACCCCGGCGGCGGTCCACCGGTGTTCCTCACCACCGGTGATCCGGGGTGGTTCGCCACCGTCGGAGCGAAGCTGCTCGGCCCGGAACTGGCCCGGGCAGAACGGGTCGTTCTCTGAGGTCCGGGCCCTCGAGGTCGGCGGACGCTCCGGGTTCCTAGTCCGGCTGCTCGCTCAGCGTCATGATGGCGAGGACCGCGCCCTGGGGGTCGCCGATGACCGCCATCCGGCCCGGCGGGACGTCGAAGGGCTCCTGGTGGACGGTTCCGCCGAGCTCCGCGACCTTTTTCGCCGCTGCGTCGCAGTCGTCGACGGCGATGTAGGTCAGCCAGTGGGGCGGAATCCCCTCCGCCGGCGGATTCATCGCTCCGGCGATGGGGGCGTCGGGGGCGGTGCCGGCCAGTCGGAACGAGGTGTACTCCATGTCGCCCATGTCCTCGGTGAGGTGTTCCCATCCGAAGACCTTCTCGTAGAACGCCGCTGCGGTGGGGATGTCGGGCGTCGAGAGCTCGTTCCAGGTGAGGGCGCCATGCTCGTTCACCACCTCCGCCCCGATGTGTTGGTTGGGCTGCCAGATCGAGACGGCCGCCCCGGTCGGATCCATGATGACGGCCATTCGACCGCTGTCCATCACGTCCATGGCGGGCATCATGACCGTTCCGCCGGCCTCGGTCACCTTCGCCAGGGTGGCATCCACGTCGGCCACGCTCACATAGGTGTTCCACATGGGGGGCATGCCGGATTCGGCCATTCCGGGCCCCATGGCGCCCATCCCGGCCGTGCTCTTCCCGCCCTTGGACGCCATGGTGTAGATCCGGGTGTCGCCGTCGAACTGGTCCTCGAGATCCCAACCGAACAGACCGCCGTAGAAGGTCTTGGCGGCGTCCACATCGGTGGTCATGAGGTCCACCCATGATGGGGTTCCGGGCTCGTAGCTGGTTCGAACGGTCATGGCTCTCTCCTCGGTCACGGGCCACTCGATCGCGGCCACGGCCTGTTTAGTGCACAATATGTAACCGATCAACGGTGCTTGCTACCGTGGACCATGGCCGGGACATCGGAGGGAGCGATCCCTCGCTCCTACGATCAGTTCTGTCCGTTGGCCAGGACCCTCGACCTGGTGGGTGAACGGTGGACGCTTCTCATCGTTCGTGACCTCGCCGACGGCCCCCTGCGATTCGGCGAGCTGTCCGATCGGGTCGGAGGGGTGTCTCGGCGCGTGCTGGCCGAGCGGCTCCGGCGGCTCCAGACGCTGGGCCTCGTGGAGGCGACGCCGATGGAGGGATCGACCCGACGCACCTACGCCCTCACGCCACGCGGGTCCGAACTGACACGCACGCTCGCCGAGTTGGCCCGCTGGGGTCTCCCGCTGCTCGACCTTCCGACGGTCGAGGAGCCGCTCGTCGCCTCGAGGGTGCCCAACGGAGTGATGTCGATGGTCAGGACCGAATGCCTGCCGCCATCGGCATTCGCGGTCGGATTGGACCTCGACGTCACGGTCGGGGTGCTGCGGGTCGCTTCGCCGGAGGGACCCCACGGCGGTGCGCTCCACGTTCGAGACCGTGTCACCTATCTCGAGGCGCTCGGGGCCGATCCCCTCGAGGGCGAGGCGATGTCGATCATCGAGGCGGGATCGCGTGCGGCGGCGGCGTCGTCGCTGCCTGTGGTCGACGTGACGGTCCGAGGCGACCTGGCCGGTCTCCTGTGGGTACGACGCGGCGATCTCACCTGGGCCGAGGCCGAGACCGACGGTGTTCTCAGGCTGATCGGTCGGCCCCGGCAGCGGTCGATCGTCGAGGCGATGTTCTCCCCCGAGAGTTGACCGCCGAACGCCGGCGATGTCACCGGTAGTGTCTCGGGCCATGAGACCTGACGGACGAGCCCTCGACGAACTGCGCCCCCTCACCATCGAACGGGATTTCACCACGACATCGGCCGGATCGGCCCTGGTGTCGTTCGGGGACACCAAGGTGCTGTGCACGGCATCGGTGGAACTCGACGTCCCGCGCTGGATGCGCAACAGCGGCAAGGGCTGGGTGACCTCGGAGTACTCGATGCTCCCCGGCAGCTCGCCGGAGCGGATCAATCGCGAGCGACGCGGACCCAAGGGTCGGACCCACGAGATCGAACGCCTCATCGGTCGTTCGTTGCGTGCCGTCTGCGACATGAGGGCACTCGGCGAGCGCCAGATCCATCTCGACTGTGACGTGCTGCAGGCCGACGGGGGGACCCGGACCGCGGCCATCAGCGGGGCCTGGGTCGCGCTGCACGACGCCTGTGCCCGCATGGAGATCGCCGGAATCCTCGACACGAACCCCGTGCGGGACCATTGCGCGGCGGTGTCGGTCGGAATCGTCGATGGTGAGGCGCGGCTCGACCTTCCCTATGTGGAGGACGCGCGGGCCGAGACCGACATGAACGTCGTGATGACGGGGTCCGGTTCGCTCATCGAGGTGCAGGGAACCGCGGAGGGCGCTCCTTTCAGCCGCGAGGAGCTCGACGCCCTCGTCGACCTGGCCGCCAAGGGCATCGAGGAGATCGTGGCGCTCCAGGCGGAGATGGTTGCGGTGGCTCCCGCGGCCTTCGACTTCTCCACGCGATGACCGGCCGGCCCGATGGTCGTGAGTCGGGTCGCGACGTGTGGGTCCTGGCCAGCGCCAACCCGAGGAAGGCGGCCGAGATGTCTGCCCTGCTCGACGGCGTGGTCGACGTCGTGGCCCGGCCGACCGACATCGCCGACGTGGCCGAGAACGCCCCCGACCTGGAGGGAAACGCCGCTCTCAAGGCCCACGCCGTGAGAGACGCGACCGGGCTGGTCGCTGTGGCCGATGACACCGGGCTCTTCGTCGATGCGCTCGACGGCGAGCCCGGTGTGCGCTCGGCCCGTTTCGCCGGCGAACAGGCAACCGACACCGACAACGTCGAGTTGCTGTTGTCGCGGCTCGCCGGCGTGCAGCCGGCCGATCGCACGGCTCGTTTCCGCACCGTGATCGTCCTGGCTCGTCCGGGCCGACCCGATGTGGTGGTGGAGGGACGGGTCGAAGGCCGGATCGCAGTGACTGCCCGGGGCTCGACGGGATTCGGCTACGACCCGGTCTTCGTGCCCGACGACGGTGACGGCCGGACGTTCGCCGAGATGGGCCCGAGCGACAAGAACGCCGTGTCGCATCGAGCCCGCGCTCTGAGTGCGCTGATCACCAGCCTCTGAGATCGATCGGCCAGGTCTCGACGACGACGTCGCGTCGCACGGCGAACATCGTGTCGTGGTACGCGACCGTGGGGTCGACATGAGCGGGGATCATCCGTATCCGGTCGCCGACCGCGACGCCCGACGCGGTGGGTGGAGTCAGGAAGGTGGTGTGCTCGTCGGAGAGGAAGAACACATCGAAACCGATGATGTCGGGATCCCCGTGGTCCATGCCGAATGCCTTCAGGCCCGCATCGGCGACCGCGTAGCCGGCGCCGGAAGCGACGGAGATGACCGTGGCATCGACGAAGACCGCCTGGTCGAAACCCAGGCCGTGTCGCGCGTAGTGCGAATCCATCAGCACGTAGGAGCCCGCCTGGACCTCGTCGACCCAGCCATGCATGTCGAAGGTGCCGGTTCCGCCGGCGGAGGTGAGACCGCCCACCTCCTCGTGGGCCCCCATCAGGATCTCCATGGAGGCCGACATCGCAGCCTGGCGTTCGGATCGCTCGACGGTGCCCATGACGTGGCCCTCGTATCCCATGACCCCGTCGACGACGAGGCCGCTCCTCGTGGCGAGAGCGGCGAGCGCAGCCGTCTCGGCGGCATCGCAGCCACAGCGAGGGAGCCCGACGTTCACGTCGATGAGAACGCTCAGTGGTCCGCCGCGGAGAGCCTCGGCCGCGGCGGCGATCGTCTCGGCTGAGTCGACGGCCACCGCCAGATGCGGGCGGTGAGGCGCGGCGGCTGCCGCCGCGGTCAACCGCGCCAGCCTCTCGGCGTCGAGCGTCTCGTTCGCCAGCAGCAGATCGTGGCCCACACCCGCGGTCACCAACCCCTCGACCTCCTTGAGGGTGGCGGCGCAGAACGCATCGTGCCCACCGCGTTCGCCCACGTGGCGCGCCAGTGCGGTGGACTTGAGAGCCTTGACATGAGGCCGCAGCGCCCGGCCCGGTCGAGCCGACGCCATGCGGTCGATGTTCCGGTCGACGGCGTCGAGATCGACCACGAGCGCAGGTGTGGGCAGATCGGCCACGTTCATCTGGCTCACGATGTCAGACCTCGGGCTGGCAGGTGGGACAGAACCAGATCGGTCGTCCCCCGGCGCGTGCCGTGGCGATCTCCGACCCGCACCGTCGACAGCGGTCACGGTGGTAGACGTACAGGCGGTCGTCGTCGGCCATGCGATGGCGCGGACGGCCGATCTCGGCGGGGTCCGTGGTGACGATTCGTCCCAGGCGCGTCCCGCGGCGCATGAGATCGACAGTGCTCTGCCACAGGAGATCGAACTCGTCGTCGGTGAGGCTCGACGACGGTCTCAGCGGGTGGATTCGCGACACGAACAGCAGCTCCGCCCGATAGACGTTCCCGACTCCGCAGATGATCGACTGGTCCAACAGCGTCGCGCCGATCGGACGCGACGTGTCGGCCAGGGCCGCTCGGGCCGCTCCGACGTCGGGACGTCGACGGAGCGGATCTGCGCCGAGACGGTCGACGATGCGACGTCGGTCGTCGGGGGTGATCACCTCGCACCGGGCCGGACCGATCAGATCCCGCGCCGAGTCGGAGGTCGCCAACCGCAGCCGCACCGTCGCGGTCGGGGGAGCGTCGGCCGGCCGGGCCCGGAACGTCCCGATGAGCCCCAGGTGCACATGGAGCACCGCCGCCCCCTCGAACGTCACGAAGAGATACTTCCCCCAGGCGGAGGCGGAGCAGAGCTGACGGTCGTCGAGCAGCGCCGCGCCGGCCGCGAATCGGCCCTGCGGAGACGAGGCTTCGACCCGCCGTCCCCGAAATTCTGAAGTGAGGTCCCGGGCCAGCCGATGGATGGTGTGACCTTCGGGCATCGACCGAAGGTTACGACCATTCCGTCGATCAACCCTCGGGAGGGGACCGACATGTCCGACACCGCGGCGAAGATGCCGTTCGACCCGGGGTCGCACGAGGGCTACGGCGTGTCGCTGCCGGGCGAACCCGGTTACGTCGCACCACCGGCCAGCGCCACCGGTTCGAGGCCCGTGGGTCCCAGGGCTCCGTTGGTCACGCCCCACATCGACATGGCCAGGATCGGCACTCGATTCATGGGTTTGATCATCGACTCCCTGGCCGTCTCGGTCATTCCGGCGATCCTGATGATCTTCGGCGTCATGAACATCCCGACGAACGACACGATGTGTGAGACCGTCGACCCCTTCACCGGGCTGCCGACGCAGGTCCCCTGCACGACCCCGGAAATGGGGCCGCTCATGGCACTGCTGGGGATGGTGATCATCTTCTCCCTGCTGTGTCAGTTCGCCATGGTGATCAGCCCGATCGGCGCCTCCGGACAGAGCATCGGAATGAAGGCGATGGGCATCCGCGCCCTCGACGCCCGCACTCTCCGGCCGATCGGCCTCGGGCGGGCGTTCGGCCGGGCCCTATCCGCGCACTTCATCAGCAGCTGGTTTAACGTCGGCTACGCATGGGCGATGTTCGACGGGCGCTCACAGACATGGCACGACAAGATCGTCGGTTCGATAGTTATTCGCGACTGATCGGCTTCCCCCTCACCATGAGTAGAGCGACCTGCGCGCCTCAAGATCGCGACACACGTGCCGACACTGGAATGGTGATTCCTCGCTCCGCGTCGCGCGGGAACGATCGTGTCGGCCCCGGTGCGAGGCTGTTCGGGTCCCTGGTCGTCTCCGTTGGATTGACCTTCCTTCTCGCTCCGTCCGTGTCAGCTCAGGCGCCGGTCGACCCTTCGGACACCTGTGTCGAGTACACCCCAAGTGACGTCACGGTCAGCGACGCCTCGGTGGACCCCGGTCAATCCATCACGGTGAGCGGAATTGCCGGAATCGACGACCCGGTCACGATCTCCATCGTCAGCCGAAACGGCGGCGAACCCACGGTGTTGGCCAACGTGACCAGCGATTCGACGGGTCGGTTCTCGGCCACCGTCGTCATTCCCGCATCGTTTCCGCCGGGTACGTACTCGATTCTCGTGACATCGGGCGCATGTCCCGAGTTGGCCTCGCTGGACATCAATGTGGGTTCCGTCACCGAGGAGAAGCCTCCTCCGTCGACCGGTTCGACCGGCTCGACCGGCGGTGGGCCGCTCCCCAATACGGGTTCGCCGGCCCGCTTGTTCGTCCGCATCGGACTCGCGGCGGTCGGCCTCGGAACGATCATGGTGCTGAAGTCACGACAGCGCCGGCGCTCGATCTTCGCTCACTGACATCGGTGGTCGACGCAGTCAGGGTGCGGACGGGGGGAGTCGAACCCCCAAGCCCGAAGGCGCCAGGACCTAAACCTGGTGCGTCTGCCAGTTCCGCCACGTCCGCGAGAGGCCCAGCAGCCTATCGGGCGGCATCCGCGGCCCTGTGAGGCCAGGGTCGGTGTCACGGCTAGCCTGACCGGAGTTCTCACGCCAAGGAGCGCCATGTCCCCCCACACCACCGTCCCTCCCATCGGCCCCGTCGCCAGTGCCGCAGGACCGATGGATCCGACGTCGGATGTCTACAACAAGCTGTTGAAGAGCCGGATCGTGATGTTGGGCTCGGAGGTCAACGACGACGTGGCGAACCTCCTCGCCGCCCAGCTGCTGTACCTGGAGGGCGAGGACGCCGACAAGGACATCTGGCTCTACATCAACTCGCCCGGTGGGTCGGTGACCGCAGGTCTGGCGATCTACGACACGATGAACTTCATCAAGCCCGCGGTCGGGACGATGTGCATGGGGCTGGCCGCATCGATGGGACAGTTCCTGCTCTGCGCCGGCGCACCGGGAAAGCGTTTCGCCCTGCCGAGCGCACGGATCATGATGCACCAGCCGTCGGGCGGCTTTCAGGGTCAGGCGGCCGACATCAAGATCCAGGCCGAACAGATGAGCTACATCAAGCACATGCTGGCAGAGCGCATCGCCGAGCACACCGGACAGACGGTCGATCAGATCAACACCGACTCCGATCGAGACCGTTGGTTCACCGCGGAAGAAGCCAAGGGCTACGGGATCATCGACGACGTGATCGTCCGCCGCGGCGAGCTGACCTGATCAACCGGCGCGGCGAGCTGACGTGGTGAACTGCGGCGAGCTGACCTGATCAACCGGCGCGGCGAGCCGACTCGGTGAACTGCGGCGAGCTGTACTGATCGACCGCGGCGTCGAGAGCCCGGCAGAACCGGAAGAGCCGGCGACCCTGGGGTCACCGGCTCTCGTCGGCCGACTGCTCAGTCGGAATGGGGGTGATCGTGACGGAATCGATCGGCCCGGTCGAACCGGCCCGGCCACCCCGGCATCGATCGGTGGGTCAGCCCCGGAAGACCTGGGCGACGAAGACCTGCCCGTTCCGTTCCGACACGCCGACCCCGACCGAGGTGAACTTGGAGGCGAGGATGTTCGCCCGGTGGCCCGGCGATCTCATCAACGCATTGTGGGCATCGGCCACCGAGGAGGCGACGGCGACATTCTCACCGAGGTACGTCCAACCACCGCCCATCCCGTCCGACAGGTTCGAGTGGCTGAGCGAGTAGACCGCCGCCATGTGGTCTGCCCAGGCCTGGGCCTTGTTCGCCGCGGTCGTGTCCCAACCGAGTGGGCGGGCTCCGGCGGAGTCACGAGCCCCGTTGATCAGCGATTGCGACAGCGCTGCCTGCTGGGCGTTGTTGCACCCGCTGGCGACCAGCGTCATCATCGTCACCCCGATGACCACCGCGGCCCTCATGGTGATGCGGTTGTTCGCTTTGTGTGTCAGAATTGTCATTGTCCCTACCCTCCGGGAATCGGTGGGCCCCAGGAACAACCTAGCGGGTGCTGCGCCAGATTACAATTGGATGACGGAATTGTTACGTCACAACGTGAGCCCGCACTCCCTGTCGGCAAAATCCGTAACACGTTGAGCGGGTTCTGCCACATCGGTGAGAGCGCCTCGGAGCGCATCGGGGTCGACCGGCGCCGTCTGACCCTCGGGACCGGCGGATCCGGTGACGGTTCGCACCACGTCGATCATGGTGTCGTTGATCTGGCGGATGTCGTCGTGAACAGCTTCCGGCGCGGCGGCTTCGAGCCGGCGCAGGTCGTCGAGGCCCTCGTTGATGCCTGACTGGTCCTCCTGCTCGATCGCCAGTGCCAGATCGTCGAGCGTGTAGAGATTCTCCAGCTCGCCACAGAACTCCTCGTTCGGCGACGTGCAGCCCGATCCGACGGCGGCCAGAGTCGCGATCGTCGCCAGTGCGGTGCGCCGACGTGTCGAGCGACGGCGGATCGCGGTCACTGTCCCGCGGCGGCGCGCCCTGCGGAGCGGATCGTGTCGGTGGCGTGGGCGAGCCCCTCGGAGTCGCGGAACAACGCCGAGCCGGCAACGAGCACGTTGGCTCCGGCGGCCGCTGCTCGGGGAGCCGTGGTGGGTCCGATGCCGCCGTCGACCTCGAGGTCCACATCGTGTCCCTCGTCGATGATCCATCGGCGGATCGTGGCGATCTTGGGTTCCATGGTCGAGATGTAGGACTGCCCACCGAAACCCGGATTGACCGTCATCACCAGGATGAGATCGACGAGGTCGAGCACGTGCCGCACGGAATCTGCGGGTGTCGCGGGGTTCAGGGCGACCGCGGGTGACCGGCCCAGCTCCCGGATCGCCCCGAGGGTCCGATGGAGGTGGGTACACGCTTCGGCGTGGACGATGATGATGTCGCAGCCGGCGTCGGAGTACCGGGGCAGAAGCCTGTCGGGATCGACCACCATCAGGTGGGCCTCGAAGGGGACGCTCACCAGTTCACGGGTCGACGCGATGACGTCGGGACCGAACGTCAGGTTCGGCACGAACACCCCGTCCATGACATCCCACTGGATGCGGTCGACTCCAGCCTTCTCGAGCGCCTGGCATTCCTCACCAAGGCGGGCGAAATCAGCGGGGAGCACTGACGGGGCGATGTGGATCGGACGATCGGTGCCCGGAGACGACTCGGACATGGGATACCTCCCGGTGGCGTGACGCAGCTCGAACGCTACCCCCTAGCCTCGACGACATGGATCGCCTCGACCTCGTCGTCACCCCCGATGAGCTCGACTGGGTATCGGGTGCGTTGTGGGGAGCGGGTGTCGCAGGCATCGAGGAGGTCGCCCGCGACGACGGATCGATCGGACTGCGCGTGTCGGTCGAGCCATCTCGGGTCAACGATGCTCTGGGTTCGCTGGCCGACAAATGGGAGGTACACCGATCCGAGATCATCGACGATGGTTCCGCGCTCGACGCGTGGCGACCGTGGGCGACTCCGACCCGGATCGGACCGCGTCTGATCATCGAACCGCCGTGGACCGAGCCGATCTCCGGACCCGGCGACACCGTGATCTCGTTGGATCCTCAGCGGGCCTGGGGTCACGGTGGTCATCCGACCTCGGTGATGATCGCCGAGATGCTGGTGGCTGCCGAACCGCTGAACGGCGCGTCCGTGCTGGACGTCGGGTGCGGCAGCGGAGTGCTCTCCCTGGTCGCCGTGGCCTGCGGAGCCGGGACGGTCGAGGCCGTCGACATCGACCCCGAGGCCGTCGCGGCCACCCTGGCCAATGCGGCGGTCAACGGCTTCGACGACCGGATCAGCGCCTCGGATACGCCGATCGGGCTCGTCGGGGGACGCTTCGACTGGGTGATCGCCAACATCGGCGCCCCGGAGATCATCTCGATGGCGGCTCACCTGACCGCCGTCCTTGCACCGACGGGAACGCTGGTGGTCAGCGGGCTGCTCGCGGAGCGGGCCGACGCGGTGGTCGGACATCTCGTCGACCTGGTGGAGGTCGATCGGCCCGAGCGTGACGGGTGGGCGGCGCCGATGTTGCGTCACAGGTGACGGGCACCCCGGCCCCGACACGCCCGGTGGTCCCGGGTCACTCGGCCGGCGGAGCGGACCGCGTCGCGGGGAACGATGACACTCCATCGGCCGAATCGGCCGCTTCGACTTCGGTCCGTCGGACACCGAGGACGAAGAGGATGGCGTCGAGGTAGGGCACGTTGATGGCTGCGTCGGCGGCGTCGCGCACGACCGGCTTGGCGTTGAAGGCGATGCCCAGGCCGGCCGCGTTGATCATGTCGAGGTCGTTTGCGCCGTCACCGATCGCCACGGTCTGATCGAGGGCGATTCCTTCGGCCTCGGCGATCATCCGCAGGAGGGTGGCCTTGCGGGCCCGGTCCACGACAGGGCCGGACACTCTGCCGGTGACCTTCCCGTCGATCACCTCGAGCTCGTTCGCGAACGCATGGTTGACCCCGAGTTCCGACCGTAGGTGGTCGGTGAAGAAGGTGAAGCCGCCCGACACCAGAGCGACCTTGAATCCGAGGCGGCGCAGGGTACGCACGAAGGTCCGGGCGCCAGGGGTCAGGCGCACCCGGTCGCGAGCCCGGGCCATCGCCGCCTCGTCGAGGCCCTCGAGCAGCGCCACGCGTTCACGGAGACTCTCGGCGAAGTCCAGTTCACCGGCCATCGCCCGGGCGGTCACCTCACGCACCCGGTCGACGCACCCGGCTTCCTCCGCGAGGAGTTCGATCACCTCGTCCTGGATGAGCGTGGAGTCCACGTCGAGGACGATCAAGCGTTGGGAGCGACGACCCAGGCCCTCGGGCTGGATGGCGATGTCGACGTCGGTCGAACCGGCCCAGCCGATCAGAGCACTGCGGAGGGCGGCCTGGTCGGCCTGGGAGACCACCAGCTCGAAGGCGAGGACGGGATAGCGGGCGATCCGCACGATTCGGTCGATGTTCCCCCCGGCGTCGGCGACCAGCCGGGCGGCGGCACCGAACTCGGCGGGGGAGATCGAATCGCCGACCATGGTGACCACGACGCCCAGATCGCGTTCGGTCGGGCTGGCGTCGACCGACTCGATCGTGACCTTGACGCCATCGACCGCGGTGGCCTCGAGGGCGGTGGTGAGTTCTGCGGTGCGCGACACCGTGGCCACGACCCCGAGGATCAACTGGCCCCGCGCCACGATCTGTTCCACGTCGCCGAGATCGGCCCCCGCATCGGCCAGCGCGGCCATGAGAGCCGAGGTGATTCCCGGTCGGTCACGGCCCGACACCGTGATGAGAATCGTCTCGGGCGGCACGTCACGACGCTATCGGGCCGTAGTGTCGGGACATGACCCTTGTCCCGCGGCGCCGGCGGCGCCGAGTCGCCTCACCGACGGCGCTCGGGGTCCTGGGAGCGGTGGTGTTGACCGTCGCGATGTCGGCTGGATGCTCGTCGTCGGCGGACTCCGCAGAATCGGGTGCCGATGATGCCGACGTGTCGAGCAGCGCGGAGCAGTCGACCGGACCACCGACCCCTCCGGGCCCCGCAGCCACGGTGGAGGGTCTGTTGGCTCTCGACCGGCCGGTGGTTCTGGCCCACGGGGCCGGGGAGGACGACTATCCGCCCGAGACCCTCTACGGCTTCTCCCGCAGCGCCGAGGACGGCGTGGACGTCCTGGACTTCAACGTGTGGCACACCTCCGACGATGTGGTGGTCGTGATCCACGACGGCGATGTCGCCCGCACCACGAACGGCTCGGGCGCGGTCACGGAGATGACTGCGGCGGAACTCGGCGCACTCGACGCGGCGTGGTGGTTCACCGAGGACTGCACCTGCGACGATCGGCCCGATGCCGCCTATGTGTGGCGCGGGGTGCGTGACGGCGATCGCCCCGCTCCCGTCGGCGCGTCACCCGATGACTTCGGCGTCCCGACCCTGGGTCAGGTTCTCGACCGATTCGAGGGCTGGGTGCTCAACATCGAAGTGAAGGGCGAGGGGGACGAGGCCCTGCGAACGGCGGAGCTGACCGTGAACGAGTTGAGGGAAGCGGGCCGGCTTGACTCGGCCATCGTGACGTCGTTCGACGACGAGGTCGTGGCGCACCTCGCCGAACTGGCTCCCGACCTCGAGCTGACCCCGGGTCTCGACGCTTCGGCGCGCTACGTGCTGTCCGACGAGCCGCCACCGGCCGGCCAGCGCATTCTCCAGTTGCCGGTCGCGTACGAGGGGATCGAGTTGTTGAGCGACGACTTCCTCGCCCGGGCCCACGCAGCGGGCCTGATGGTGTGGGTGTGGCCGAACGACGCGGCCTACGAGAACGTCGAGGAGTATCGCCGGTTCTTCGACCGGGGCCTCGACGGGGTGAACGCCAACCGCCCCTCCGAGGCGGTCGCGGCCCGCAACGGCTTCGTCGACGGTTCCCAATGACGGGGCCGGTCGAGGTGGAGACCACCGGCATGGCCGACGGTGGAGCGGCGGTGGCGCGTGACGCAACAGGAAGGGTCGTGTTCGTCGAGGGAGCACTGCCGGGCGAGCGGGTCACCGTGGAGATCACCTCCGAGGAGAAGCGTTTCGCCCGGGGCCGGGTCGCGGAGCTGATCGAGGCGGCGCCCGGTCGCATCGATCCGCTGTGTCCCGAGGTGGCGCATGGATGCGGCGGTTGCGGATGGGCTCATGTGGACCCCGCAGCCCAGCGGCGGTTCAAAGCCGACGCGGTGGCCGAGGCGGTGCGTCGCCTCGCGGGGATCGAACCTCCCGCCATTGCCTTCGGGCCGGATCTCGCGGAGGCCCGTTTCCGGACCACGGTCCGGGCCGCAGTGGACGGCGGCCGCGCCGGGTTCCGCCGTTCCCGCAGCAACGACGTCGTGCCGATCGAGAGCTGTCGTGTCGCCCACCCCCGGATCGAACAGCTGCTGGTCGAGGGGCGGTGGGGTGACGCGACCGAGGTCTCCCTGCGCGTGGGGTTGGCGACGGGGGAGTCCATGGCCATGGTGTCGCCGTCGACCGAGGACGTGGTGGTGCCCGACCACGTGAGGCTCATCGGCGCCGATCAGCTCGACGCCGGTCGGCGGTCGTGGATCCACGACGAGGTGTGCGGTGTGCCGTTCCGGATCTCCGCCCGGTCGTTCTTCCAGGGGAGAGCCGACGGCGCGGCGGCGCTCGTCGACGTCGTGCGCGCCGCCGTGGGCGCGGCTCCGGAGCGGCTGGTGGACCTGTGCTGTGGAGTCGGGCTGTTCGCCGCCACCGTCGACGCCGGTCGGGTCGTGGGTATCGAGTCCGACCTGTCGGCGGTCGCCGATGCGAGGGTCAACCTCGCGCCGCTCGGCGATGCCGCACGGGTGGTGCCGACCCGTTTCCAGAAGTGGCGCCCGTCCCGGGCCGACGTCGTGATCGCCGATCCGGCCCGCCACGGTCTCGGCAAGGCCGGCGTCGAGCGGGCGGTCGCCACCGGGGCCGAGCGGGTGGTCCTGGTCTCGTGCCGTGCCGCGGCTGCGGGAAGGGACGTGGCTCTGTTCGCCGCGGCCGGCTACGGGGTGTCGGCCATGACGCTGGTCGATCTGTTTCCCGACACACCTCACGTCGAGGTGGTCACCACCCTGATGAAGGAGTAGACGATGACCGCCAACGGCCCGCTCGGTCCTCTCGACGAGCTGTTCTGCCACCAGATCTCCGACACCTTCGCCACGGTGTCGCAGTCGGATCCGTCGTGGACCGAGAAGATCTGCGCCATGGCGTCGGCCCGTGACGGCAGCCTTCAGATCGGCATCGGACTCGGCAAGTACGTCAACCGCAACGTGATGGATGGGTATGGGGCTGTGGCCTACGGCTCGGAGAACCGGGTGGTGCGGGCGTCGCGGGTGCTGGCCCCCGACCCGGACGCCACGACGGTGGGTCCGGTGCGCTACGAGGTGATCGATCCGCTGAGCTCGGTGCGTTTCGTGTTGGAGCCGACCGAGCACCAACCGATCTCCTACGACGTCACCTTCGAGGGAGTGGTGCCGCCGGCCCTCGAGAACAAGGACCAGTCTCGCAGCCCCTCGGGATCGAGGGTGATGGCGGACCTGACCCGTTATCACCAGATCGGCGTGGCCTCGGGGTGGGTGGAGGTCGACGGAGATCGCACCGTCATCGATCCCGAGACGTGGGTCTCGACCCGCGATCACAGCTGGGGGGTCAGGTATCACGTGGGCGCGCCCGTTCCCGACATGGAGCCGCCGATCGAGCTGGAATCGGTGGAGGGGTTGTCATGGCGATTCGGCTGGTCGCCGGCGCTGATGACCACCTCGTCGGGCGACCGCTACGGAATCCACCACTTCTTCCAGGAGCTGTCGGCTTTCGGGTTCGAACAGCGCAAGCTGTCGGGAGGTGTCGAGGCGCCCGACGGAACGGTCTCGAGGTTCGCGGCGCTGCGGCCGGTTCTGCGCTACGACACCGAGACCCGACGACTGCTGGGCGGCGTGCTCCACTTCACGATGGAGGACGGCTCCGAACGCCCCATCGAGATCGAGACGGCGGGTCCCGCGGGGTTCCACCTCGGGCTGGGGCACTACTTCGGTCTCGACGGTCATTGGCACGGCGAATGGCGCGGCCCGCTTCACGTCGAGGGTGAGCATGTCGCCGACATCGGCGATCCCGTCGTTCTCCGGCGGATCCACCAGGCCCGCGACAACGTGATGGTGTTCCACGATCCGGTCGGCGGGGGAGAAGGGGTGGGTAACTACCAGTCGGCGATCGTGGGGGACTGGCCCGACCTGGGACTCGGGCGCGACTCGAACTACATGTGAGGCGCAGCCGCGGTCTGCTTCGCTGTCGGTGGTGCGTGGTGAGATGTCCTCATGGGATCCAGGTCAGTGCGTTTCGCCGAGTCGGTTCGGGTGTTGTCGGCATCGGCGGCCGAGGCCGGGCTGGTGGTACCCGCGTTCGTGTCTCCGCCGCACTCTCGCGACCAGCGATCGGGTGCTCCGGCGGCTTCGTCGGGGTGAGTTCTCGGTGGCCGTGCGCATCGATGGTCGTCCTTTCGCCGCGGTGCAGGCCGACCTGATCGAAGGGTTGGTCACGGTCAACGATGTACACGGCGCGGAGGCCTCGGGGCTGCGTCGTCGTCTGTGGAACGCCCTCGACGTCGCGGACCAGGTCGAGCCCGGTGGAGTGGTCGTGGCTCTCGATGCCGATCGGCGTCGGCGTCACCGCAGTGACCCTTCTCCGGTCGGCCGGATCGCGTAGCCAGGCTGTCACCGGGCGATCGATCCGGACCACGGCGGGCGTCGAGGGCGCCGATGGTTGGCCCGATCTAGTTTGATGCCCCAGGCCCGGGTGGCGGAACGGCAGACGCAGAGGGCTTAAACCCCTCAGCTCCCCAGGGAGCGTGTGGGTTCGACTCCCACCCCGGGCACCGGATCACACCCGATGCAGGCGTCGGCACGCGATCAACGGTGGTGTGCCGGGAGGTGACGGTCGAGGGCGAGGCGGTGCAGTTGGCCGAGCTGGATGCCGCCCAGTTCTTCCCGGACCGCGTCGACGGCTGCTGCTTCGTCGGGTGTGATGTAGAAGACCTTTCGGACGTGGGGAGTCTTCGGCGTGAGGCGACCTCGGCCATGCCGGGCGGCGGGGAAGACGTCATCGGCGGGGGTGGACTCCACTTCGTCGCGCAGTGACTGCCACTGGGTGTGGATGGCCTCGACGGCGACGGCACCGTAGGTGGTGGGGGTGCGGCTGGTCTGAACCGCGGCCTCGAGCCGGCGGGCGAGCGCGGTTGGCAGATTGACGGTGTAGGCGATGCGGTTGTCCCGTCGGTTTCCGAACGGAGGGGGTGGGAGGTCGTCGGGGGTCGTGTTTCTGGGTCGACCGGGCCCTCGGGGACCCGGCGTTGCGGCACCGTCGGAAAGCGGGCGGCTGTGGGGCGGCGGCGTGGGCAATGGAGAGGCCGCCGGCGGAGTGCTCCGTGGTCGCGTCGGCGGTGGAGGAATCGTGGCGCGACGTTGAGCGGGTCGACGGGCCTGGAATCCGGCCATGGGGGACTCGGGGTCGAAGCCGCCGGACGGCGGCTGCTTCGTCGGGGTCATGACGTCGGAGAGCGTGGGGCCGGTGCGGTGGCCGCGCGAATAGCGGGTGAGAAGCTCGCCGACGAGTTCCGCCCAATCCGCTGCGAGGCCGCCGGCTGCGCTGGAGATGGCGGTGGGGTCAAGCGAGACGGATCCAGAATCGCCGTGGTGTCCGCTCTCGGCGAGGGCGGCGTATTCGTGGGTGAGGAGACCCAGCTCGCGGCACTGCTCGGCGACGAGGGGGGCGTGTCGGATGACGGTAGTGGCGACGAGCTCCGGGTTGCCGATGAGCTCGCCGAGGCGGCGGCGGGCGTGGGCGCGGATGCGGGTGCTGGTGACGGCAATGGGCCCTGCCACGACCGCCAGGACGTCGAGGTCGGGGTTGGTGGTGTCGCGGACCTCGTTGATGGTGGCCGCCACGTCGGGGAGCCCGACCCGGCTGGCCCGGTCGATACCGGCGGGCACGATGACCCAACGTGCTGCAGTGAGGATCATGCGGCGTAGCCACAGCTCTCGGGCGGGGGAGTCGACCACGATCAGGTCGTAGCGGCCGGCTCGCCGGGAGAGGGCCTGTTCGAGGCGAACGCGTCGGAGACGTCGTCGCCGAGCCCAGTGGCGACCGTGTCGAGAGCGGGTCCACCGCAGATCACGTCGAGGTCCGGGCGAACGTCGTCGAGAATGACGAGACCACCGTCGCCGAGCAGCGCCGCGGCGAGCGCGGCACCGCCATCGCTGGGATACCCGAGGTCGAACATGGCATTGCCCTGAGGATCCGCGTCGACGAGCAATGCGCGCCAACCCCCGTCGGCGGCGAGCCCCGCCAAGTGGCAGGCGAGCGATGTCTTGAGGACACCACCCTTGCCGGCCGTGATGGCCACTGCGTTGCCGAGCACGCTGCCTCCCCTCGTGTTCGAGTCGAGGTCCGCGATCCGCAACCTACCTGCCGATCGGGCTGCGGGCCACCGGATGGGTGCTGTATTTCTGCTGTATCAACGCTGCTCGGCTACTGAACTTCGCAGCATGGCGCCTCCGCGGGACGTTGGGCCCTATGGACGTCGGTCGCCGGTGGCGAGGCTGGCCACGCGGGCAATCAAGGAGGGCGACATGACAGCGCACAGCGATGTCACGGGCGGCGGGACTCGATCACCGATCGGCAGGTCGAGGACGTCCTCGGTGGGAATCAGACGGAGCGGACACCGGTCACGGCTGCTGGTGGCCATCCTGGCCATGGCGTTGGCCTGTGCCGCGACACTGCCGGCGATCGCCGGAGCGGCCCCGTTCGTCGGGGCGGACGTCGCCGTGAACGGCTCCGACTTCAGCGTGGCGTCAGGCCAATGGACGGTGGACGGCACCGCCGTGGTCTCCAACGTGGCCGACGAATGGGTCGAGTATCAGGTCGATCTGACGGCGGGCCCCTGGGTGGCCGGCTTGGAGGCGATCAACGATGTCCTCATCAGCGGCGGCAACCTCGGCGCCGACCCGTCGTGGTACCCGCAGTTCGAGTTCAGCACCTCGGTGAGCGGCGAGACGCTCGTCGTCCCGGCCAGTGACACCTCCATCAACCATGGCGGCGTCACCTTCGACGTTCCGGCCGACGGGACCTACACTGTGCGGTTCACCTGGCTGAACGACCAGGCGGAGGGACCGCTGCCCGGAGGCGGACACGAGCTCGACGCCAACGTGCGGATCGAGCGGGTGTTCTTCGAATCGCTCCCCGACGTTCAGCCCGGTCAGTTCGTCAGGAATCCATCCAGCGGTCACCGGTACGCGCTCACCGAGGGTCTCTCGTTCGCCGACGCGAGGGCCCAGGCGGTGGCGTGGGGCGGCGATCTCGTCACCATCGACGACCAGGTCGAGCAGAACTGGCTCTACGAGCAGTTCGGGTCCGGCGGTTGGATGATCGGCCTCAACGACATCGATGCGGAAGGAACCTTCGGCTGGGCATCCGGTGAACCGGTGACCTACACGAATTGGTGCCCCGGCGAACCGAACGACGCCAACGCGGGGGAAGACGCCGTCAGTTCGATGGGCCCGAACGGGACCCAGTGCTGGAACGACGTCCCCGAGGGTGGCCAGTGGGTAGCGGAGGTCGTGGACGGACCACCCGTGCAGAATCCCACCATCACCGTCGGCCCGGCCGGCGTCTTCGGCAGTGGCTGGACCGACGGCACCACCGTCACGCTCACCGTCAACGGCCAGTCGATCGGGTCGACACAGGTTCAGGTCGGAGCCAGCGCGGCGGGGAACGATTTCCAGTTCGCCGAGCCGATCCCCCAACCGGGCGACGTCGTGGTCGTCGAGGACGATGTCCCCGCCCCCGACACCACCACCCGGACCCACACGGCGCGCTTCGTCAGCGTCGGCCAGCCCGACGCCGCTCTCGACACCGTCTCGGGTACCGGCCCCCGTGACGAGCCGATGACGGTGCAGGCGTGGAACGGCGACTTCACCGTCCTGTTGGGGACGCGCCACGTGGACGCGTCTCCGACCGGGGAGTGGCAGGCCGACTTCGCCAACCCGGGCCCCGGGCCCGATGAACAGGACATCGTGTCCCTGGCGGGACAAGGTGTCGTGGCCCTCACGTCCCCCGACGCCGAGGGCAACAGCAGCTATGGATTCGTCGGGCCTCCCTCCTACGACCCTGCGTTCTGGGTGTTCCCGGCCACGTCCTCGCTCTTCGGTCAGGGATGGTCGGACGGCGAGACCGTGGCCGTCGAGATCGACGACCCGGCCACGCCCGCCAACCCGGACTACGCCGGCACCGGCACCGTCGTGGGCGAGCCCTGTCCCCCGAGCCCTTGCGGCCCGGGGAACTTCGGCCTCGTCACCGACCCCTACGTCATCAAGCCCGGCGATGTGGTGACGGCTACCGACGGCACAACGGTCAAGACCCACACGGTGACCACGCTGACGGTCACCGGGGTCGATGCGGTGACGGACACCGTCACCGGCACCGCCGAACCGGGAAGCGAGGTCGGCGCCCTGGTCCCACTGCCCGACGGCAACCAGAACCGCTCCGCCACCACGGACGAACAGGGCAACTGGATCGTGGACTACTCGGTGGCCGCGGGGGGTCAACAGCCCTACGACATCCAGCCAGGAAGTTTCCCGTTCCCGCAGTCATCCGGTTTCGCCAGTCAGGGCGACGCGGACGGCGACGCCACGTTCGTCCAGTGGGGCCTTCCCAACTTCAACGTTGGCGGGAACGGCATCTGGGGCGACAGGTGGGTGCCGGGCTCGGAGGTGTCCGTCACCATCGCCGGGACGCCGGGCTACTCGACAACGGCCCCGATCGACGAGAACGGGAACTTCAATCTGTTCGTCGACCCCAACCAGGTCCAGATCCAGGTCGGTGACGTGATCACCGTGACCGACGGGAACACCACCAAGACCACCATGGTCTCCACGCTTGCGGTCACCGGGGTCGACACCGACGCCGACACCGTCACCGGTACCGCCGAGCCCGGCAGCGAGATCATCGTCGTCACCGGTGTCCTGGTCCCTGGCGAGTGGCTCGACCTGCGACTCCGAACCGTCACCGCAGACGACCAGGGCGTCTGGACTGCGGACTTCTCGGTCGCCGCGGGTCGCTTCCCGAGGACCAGGTCCAGGACCTCGGTCCGGGCAGCTACGGGTTCGCCACCCAGATGGACGACGACGGCGACCAGACGCTCAGTGGCTGGGACGTGCCCGCCCCCGACACCACCATCGCGGGAACCGTGTACCTCGGCGACGTGGCGCCGGGGAACACCGTCGCCGGGGTCCTCGTCGAGGCCTGCACGGCGGACGACTTCTGTCGCACCGGCCTCACCGACGGGGAGGGCCGATACTGGCTCGGCGGTCTGCAGCCAGGCACGTACAGCATCCGGGCGATCCCACCCGGCTCCAACCTGCCGGGCCGTCTCGGTCCGGTCGTCGTGGCCGAGTTCGAGAACCTCGTGGGTCAGGACATCATCGTGTCCGAGCCTCCGCTGCCACCCCCGGTGGGGGCGGTGGAGCCGTCCCAGTCCGGCGGAGGCACCCTGTCCGTCTACTGGGAGGATGACCTCACCCTCACGACCAGCGGCTGCAGCAACGCGACCCGCGACCTTCGAGATCACCGTTCTCGACGACGGCTACACCACCGATGGGGAGATGACCGAGACCCCTGAGGGCTCGGGGACCTACACGGCGACCATTCCACCTCTGTACCCGCACCACGGAGCAGCGGAGATCGTCTACACCATCTCCTGCCCCGATGGCAGCACCGAGGGGGTGACGTTCTTCATCTACATCGACCCCAGCGGTGTCGTGGTCGACACGAACGGCGACCCGGTCGCCGGCGCCACGGTCACCCTCTTCTCCGCGGACAACCCGGAGGGCCCCTTCACCGAGGTGCCCGACGGCAGCGTGGTGATGTCGGCGTCGAATCGAACAAACCCCGACGCCACCGACACCGCCGGCCTGTTCGGCTGGGACGTGGTAGCCGGCTATTACACGGTCCGCGTCGAGAAGGACGGTTGCCACGCACCGGGCGATCCACAGCAGCCGTTCGTCGAGACCCCGGTCTTGACCATCCCGCCGCCGGTCACCGACCTCGAGCTGGTCCTCGAGTGCCCCGCTCCCAACGCTCCGCCCACCGCCGACGGCCAACTGGTGGCGACCGACGAGGACACGCCACTCCCCGTCGTGCTGTCGGGGTCGGATCCCGACTCCGATCCGCTCACCTTCGCGGTCGTGTCGGGGCCCACCCACGGGACCCTGTCGGGGACCGCGCCCAACCTGACCTACACCCCTGCAGAGAACTACGACGGGCCGGACTCGTTCACCTTCACGGTGTCGGACGGTGAGTTCACCTCCGATCCGGCGAACGTGTCGATCGGCGTCAACGCCGTGAACGACGCACCGGTCGGAGTGGCGGACGACTACTCGACGCCGGCGGGAACCCTGTTGATGGTCGGTGCCCCGGGTGTGTTGGGCAATGACACCGACGTGGACGACACCCAACTGGCCGCGACTGTCGAGACGCAGCCGTCACACGGAACGGTCACGGTGAACATGGACGGCTCCTTCGCCTACCAGCCCGACGACGGATACATCGGCGTGGACACCTTCACCTACCGTGCGGTCGACTCGTCCGATGCGCGGTCGGAACCCACGACGGTGACCATCGAGGTCGAGAACGGCACGGCCTGTGAGCCGCTGAGCTCGGTGCGTTCGGTGTCGGGCCGGGTCTACCTCGAAGGCGGGGCGAAGCTGTCGGTGAAGCTGCGCTCGCTGTGGGTTCCTTTCGGGCGGCCCCGGCTCTGGGTGGGCACCATCGGCTACTGGGATCCGGCGACACGGACGGTGATCGCGGCGGTGGTGTGGACAACCAACCCCGTCGTTGAACCGATCCCCGACGTGTGCCGGGGCGTGCGGATCCGGGTGGACGCTCTCCAGCTGCACAGAATCCGCGCGAGGGGACCTCGAAGCTGGACATTCATATCGACGACCGCAGCCCCGACGCGGCGGACCACGTCCAACTCGACTTCCGCACCACGAGCGTCGATGCCGACGTCACCAAGGGAGATTTCACGATCGAGTAGCCATCGACGTGCCCCGGTGTGGATCGATCGCTCTCGACGCCGGCGGCGAGAGGCAGAAGGTTCAACTCACGGGGAGTGCCGGGAGGGGGTTCTCGTAGTCGCGAAATAGTCGCGGAAGTGCCTGGACTCAGCCGGACGGACAGACAGTCGCTGTCACGAACCGAGCACGAGAATGCTGGAATCGAAGGGCTGTCTGGACCCAGGGGCACCGCGTCACACGCGATGTCACGAACCGCTCCCGACTTAAACCCCTCTGCCCCTACGGGGGCGTGTGGTTCGACTCCCACCCCGGGCACTGACCGCACCCGTCAGGTCCATTGTGGAGCCGCCATGGTCAGGCTGGTGGAAGCGAGGCTGCCAGGCAGCAGGGGTAGCATCGGGCTCATGGCAGTTGGTGCTGCAAGGGACACACCGCCTGAGGTGTTCGACGTGCTGGTCGATCGATGGCGAGCGATGTCGCCCTGCGAACGGGCGTCCCTCGCCGGCCGGCTCAGCAATGACGTCGCGACGCTCGCCACCGCAGGGATCCGCGCCGGCAACCCCGGAATCGGAAACGTGGACCTTGCCCACGAGCTGGCACGACGTCGCTACGGTTCGGCGCTGGCTGACGCGGCGTACCGTAGGTACACCGAGGCGTGACCGGAGCCAACCCGCTCGACGTCGTCATCCGCGTCGCGGTGATGCTCGATGAACTCGGTATCGACTACGTGCTCGGTGGTTCGTTGGCGGGTTCCTTTTTGGAGAGCCGCGGTCCACGGCCGACATCGACGTCGCGATCCGCGTCGACCCTGTCGCAGGTGAACGCCTGCTCTGCCGAGCCGAGACCGAGTTCTATGTTCCGACAGACTCGGCACGGATCGCGATCGGGAACCACGATTCGTTCAACCTCGTCGACACCGGCATCCCGTTCAAGGTCGATCTCTTCGTGCTGGGCGACACCTTGCTCGACCGACGACAGCTCGAGCGGCGGATCCTCGTCCCGGTAGATGGCATCAGCCCGGGTCTTTGGGTGACCTCTCCTGAGGATCAGGTGCTCCGCAAGCTCGACTGGTTTCGCTCCGGCGACCAATCCTCCGACCGGCAGTGGCGGGACATCAGCGGGATCATTCGGGTCAGCGGCGCACGCGCTCGACCTGCCCTACCTTCGCTCGACGGCGGAAGCACTCGGCCTCGACCAACTGCTCAACCGGGCACTCGGCAGGATGACACCCGAAGATTGACGAAGTCACCTCAATTGGCGGATCCAAGGGATAGACGCGTCCCGGCGTAGTGGTGAACTGCCTGGACTCGGCTGGACGGGGTGACACTCGACGTCACGAACGATGTGCGGCCTACTGCCCCCCAGGGGGCGTGTGGGTTCGACTCCCACCCCGGGCACATCATCGGGCTGAGACGGCGTCGACGAAGGCGTCTGGCTGTTCCATCGGCGGGTCGTCCGCTGCCCCCTCGATGACGTGGAGCGGCCAGCCGTACCGCCGGCCGGCGGCTTCGGCGATGCGGAGCCGGTTGGCCTTGTCGCCGCGGCCCCAGACCAGGGAGGTCGGCGCGGAGATGGATTCGAGATCGCTGGCAGAGATCGCCGGCACGCCCAACTCGCTCATGAAGGTCTTCATGGCCGCCTTGACGTCGGGGTCCTTGGCACGGTCGAGCGAGTACTGCCGGAGCGAAGCCCACTTGTCGCCCATCGCTTGTTCCACGGTGTCGGCGTCGGCGAGGCACTGGCCCATGAATCGCCGGTGGGATCGCTCGCTCGGCCGAACCATGAACCCGATCAGCCCGAGAGCGAATCTCGGACTCGGCCGGAACTCCGCCAGGCCGAGCGAGTCGACGAGCACCAGCCGTTCGAGCCGTCCGGGTCGACGGACGGCATACCGGGCCGCGACCGAACCACCGAGGATGTGTCCGACCAAGACGGGTCGGTCATCGCAGGTTTCGTCGATGAGCGCGTCGATCCAGGCGAACACGCGGTCTGCGTCGATTCCGGCCGCTGGACTCCCGGAACTGGCCGTGACCGGGGAAGTCGGGAGCGATGACGTGATGGGTCCTCGCAGAGCGACGGGATCACCCGGATCCAGCGTTCCTTGAACTCGCCGGGGCCGTGGAGGAGCACGAGTGGGGGACCGTCGCCGGCGTCGAGGAGCGCCGTCGGCACGCCGGCGAGGTCGACCATCCGTTCGTTCAGCTCGAGTCCTGCGAGGAGGAGCCGGCGAGCGGACTCGCCCGAGGTGATGGGTGTCTGTGCGACCCCGCTCACGGCCGGGTTCCTGTCGCGAGAACCATCGGTTGGTCAATACGGGTCCGTCCGTCACGGACGTACGGTTCCCAGGTCTCTGCAACCTGAGCCTCCAGTGCGTCGCGGGCCGATTCGGGGGCGTCAGCGACGAAGGGACCCATGGGGGTCAGGTTGATGTACTGCCAGAGGAACTCGGCAGGGGACGGGAGGTCGAGGGTGGCGGTGTACGTTCTCGACTCGACCCCGTCGAAGCCGGCTCCTTGGCAGAGCCGGTCGTGCACGCCCGGGTCGTCCATCGAGAACACCATCCGCACGAAGCCTGCGAGGTCGGGGCTGATGTGCTCGACGATGGCCCGCTCCATGAGCTCGAACGGCGGCTGGATCGAACCGGGGGTGCTGATCAGCACCCGGCCGCCCGGAACCAGGACCCGGTGCATCTCACGGAGTGCGGCCGGCCGATCCTCCACGAACATCAGGCTCATCTGGCAGAGCGCGACGTCGAAGCTGCCATCGGGAAACGGTAGCGAGGCGGCGTCACCCTGGTGCCACTCGATCGGAGCACCATCGTCGACGGGCAACGATTCGGCGATCTCGATCATGTCGGCGGCGACGTCGATGCCCGCGACGGCGCCGTGGTCGCCGACGGCTTCGGCGGCGCGACGGGCGATCAGTCCGGTGCCGCAGCCCACGTCGAGCACTCGTTCGTCTCGCCGGAGAGTGGCGGCGCGGAGTAGTTCGGTGGACACCGGGATGGCGATGGCGGGGACGAAGTCGCGCTCGTAGTTCGCGGCTCCGGTGCCCGTGTACCGGCGGTAGGTGACGTCACTCATGAGAACCTGCTTTCCCGGACCGCAGCCCGATGTCGTCGGAAGGAATCACCGATAGAGCGACCGTACGAATCGGGGCGCAGGCCCGACATCGCCCAGATGCGCCATTTCGCGCTCATTCGCCGATGGGGCAGATGCACCATCGGTTCGTTGGGGAGGCGTCAGAGCAGGTCGTGCTCGTACGCGTACGCCGTGGCCGCAGCTCGGCCCGAGACGCCCAGCTTGGAGAAGATGTTCTCGAGGTGCCGGCCGACCGTGTGCTGGCTGATGACCAGCGCAGCAGCGATCTCGCGGTTGGTCTCGCCCGACGCGACGTGGGCGAGCACCTCGAGCTCCCGCCTCGAGAGCTCGGACATTCCATGGCGTTCGGACGCCGAGCCGGTCAGGGCTCCCGAGCTTGCCTGCAACGACGTCAATCGTTCGAGATCGGGACGCGCTCCCAGCTCTTCGAAGGTGACACGAGCGTTCTCGAACTCCAGCCCCGCGGATGTCCGATCGCCCATCGAGACGCATCCCAGTCCGAGGAGCACCGATGCCTGGGCACCGTCGTAGGGCATGTGCAGGCGGGTCCATGCCGAGCGGGCGTCGCGAAGGAGCGAGAGTGCCGTCGCCGAGTCTCCGTTGCTGAGTGCGACCGCACCCATGGCCTGGCTTGCCATCGCGCGCAGCACCTCGGATCCGGCGTCTGTCGAGATCTCGGCCAGCTCCTCCGCGGCGGCCCGGGCCGCTGCCAGATCGTTGGCACGGCGAAAGATCTCGACGCCGGCCGCCAGCATCGCCGGACGGCGCATCCGGTGTGTCGTCTCCTGCAGGGCGCGACGAATCGCCGCCGCAGCGGCGTCGACGCCACCGCGAGCGAGCGTGAGCAGGGCCAGTCCGGGCATCGGTTCCTGGCCGCTCGCGCTGGCCCGTCCATAGGCAGCCAACGCGTCGTCGAACGCGCCGACGAGTCGGTGGAGTTCCGCTTCCTGGTAGTACGCCAGTCCGAGGGCCGGGTGAGGCGGATCGGCCAGTCGACGGCACGCAGCGTCAATGGTCTGTGCCGCGTCCCTCCAGTCACCGGCGGCCTGGAGTAGCTGCGACCTGTGCACCAGGCACTGTCCGCGATACGGGACGAGTTCGGCCTGCTGCTCGCACCAGGCCTGCAAGGCGTCGGTCCACTCCGCAGCTCGTCGAAGATCGAAGATCTGCATGCACTCCAAGATCACCGCGCAATAGACGACGCCTGAGGCGATGGGGCCGACGTCGCCGGTCGACACGGTGAGCATCACCTCGTCGAAGCGTGAGGTAGCGGCCTCCGACTCGCCCATGGCGATCAGAGCCTGGCCCTCGCCGAGACCGGCGAAGGCACCCAGGTCCGCATCATCGAACTCGGTGGCGATCGTGGTGGCGTGGACAGCCAGCTCCCGCGCTCGGGGTGCGTCGCCGGCGTCGAGGGCGCCGAGGAGCGAGGGAATCAGCAGGTAGCCCCGTGCGCTGCAGTCGAGATCGTCGCCCATCGTGGCTTCGGTGCGACCCAACCACCCTCCTGCCTGCGCCATTTGGCCCCGCATCATCAAGCAGAAGGCCAGCCAGAACGAGCAGAGGGCCGAGTCTTCTCGGTTGCCGGCGTCGGCGTGGCGGCGGTGCGCCGCCTCCCATGCGGAGGCACAGCGCTCGTCGTCGCCGATCAGATACGACGACACTGCCAGTTGCTCCAGCTCGCGAGGGTCGAGAGTCTCTTGCGGGCGTTCGGTCAGCTCGCGGTACCTCGCGGCCCAATCCTGGGTGTCGGGATTCCGAGGCATTGCCCCCAGTGTGCAGCGTTCCAGGTTCACATGCCCTCGTTCTTGCCAACGAGGCTCGAACGAACGATCGGAATTCGATCCGGACAGGATGAGACGGACTGAGGAGGCCTGAGACGGGCCGGCACGCCGATCACTCGACAGCCCTGATCTGGTGCGAGTATGCCCGCACAATCCTCAACGACACGTCAGTCGATGTCAGCGGAAGGTTCGGATGGATGTGCGTTGGTCGCCGACGTCCCTCGCCGCGTTGCCGGTCATGCCCTGAGATCCCAGGGGGGGACGATGGCGGTGACGACGGGTGGAATCACGGTCGCGCCCGACGTCGGTGATGTCCGCCCGACCTGGCGCCGCCACACCGCGGTTCGATCCGGCGATCAACTGGCTTTCGGCGAGCGTTCCGCCGACCGCATCGTCAAGGAGATTCACGATCTGACGTGCGAGATCCACGCCCACACCGTGCCGGCGCCACCGACGACCGGCGCGAGCTGAAGGAGCGACGGGTCGCGAGCACGGCACCTAGGATCGTGGTTCTGTTTGCCTTCATCTTCGACGAATGCCCAGGGAGTGCGCGGCCGCCGGTGACTCGACCGCACCTCACCCGTGCATAGCGCCATGTGGTATCTCACCCGGTCGACGGGGATCGTGGCGACCGTGCTGGCGGTCGCAGCCCTGGCATGGGGGTTCTTCTTCTCGGCGAGGGCGACCGGAACGCGGCTTCGGCCGGCCTGGTGGCTCGATCTGCACAACTGGCTCGGTGGGGCGACCCTGGCGTTCACCGGTGTGCACGTGGCCGCAGCCTGGCTGGATTCGACGTCCGGCATAGGAATCCAACAGATCATCGTTCCGGGAACCGCGGGGACCGATCCCTGGGCGATCACCTGGGGCGTCATCGCCACGTACCTGTTCACGGTTGTCGTCGTCACGACATGGCCCAGACGCTGGGCCAACCGAACGGGTTGGCGGATCGTCCACCTCAGCTCGGTGGCCGCCACAGCTCTGGCCTTGCTCCACGCGTTCCAGAGCGGATCCGACTCGACCAGGGTGGTCTTCAAGGCGGGGATCGTGGTGTGCGCGTCGGTGGCGACCTACGCGTCGGACTGCGCATGTTCTCGGTGCTCGACGTGTGGTCCGGCGAACACGGCACACGCTGAGCCGGCCCTCAGCCGACTCCGCGGCGTTTACCGATCCTGACCGCTGTTCTTACCGCCTCCTTATGGGGCCGACGCCACACTGAACCCATGCACACGCCCGTCCCCCCCGACCACCCGCTCGATCCGGCTCTCGCGGCCCGCCTCGAGCGCCTCTCGGCCCGCAGCGGCCCGCCGAACGCGGGGTCCGTGTCGCCGGCCGCCCGGCCTCCGCGGCGCCGTCGACATGCAGCCAAACGTGCTCGTACGGCGGCTCTGGCGTTGAGCCTGTCGACCGCCGCGGGGTTGACGTACGCGTTCGCGGCCATGGACGGCTCCACAACGACGGCAGCCGCTCAGAGCGCCGGGATCGTCGGAGCGTCGGGGACGCCGCTGTCGGGTTCGGGCAGAACCGGCGGGCTGGTCGACAAGGGCTCGGATCCAACCGCTCCGACCGCCACGGTTCCGACCAGCGCCGCGTCCACCACGTTGGTCAACGGCGCGGTTTACCAGAACAAGTTCGGCAACGTGCAGGTCCAGGTCGAATTCGCCCCGGACGGTTCGATCGTCGACGCAGGCACGCTGCAGACGCCGAATCAGGACGGCAAGAGCGTTCGGATCAACGACCGGGCCGTTCCGGCGCTGACCTCGGAAGCCCTGGCGGCACAGAGCGCCCAGGTGCACAGCGTGTCGGGCGCCACCTACACCAGCCACGACTATCAGCGATCGCTGCAGTCCGCCATCGACGCCGCTCGTGCCAGCGGCATCACCCAGATCGCATGACCACCGTTCTCTCGGCGCCGGCGTCGGGTCTCCATCACGTGGAATTCGTCATGGGAATGGCGGTGAGCATCGACATCCGGGACCCGACCGCACCCTATGACGCGGTCCTTGATGTCGCGGAGTGGCTGCATCACGTGGACGACACGTTCAGCACCCACAAGTCCGACAGCCAGATCAGTGCGCTCGGTCGCGGTGAACTGGGGGTGGAGGACCTGTCCGACGAGATCACCGAGGTGCTCGTTCTCTGCGAGTCGGTTCGCGCCGAGACCGACGGAGCCTTCGATGTGTTCGAGGTTCCTGCTCCCAACGGGACCCGGTTCGACCCGTCGGGGCTGGTGAAGGGATGGTCGATCGAACACGCCGCGGGGATGTTGGAGGCGGCGGGTTGTTCGAACTTCTGCCTGAACGTGGGCGGCGACATCGCCGTTCGCGGCCGGCCCGAGCCCGACGCCCATTGGCGGATCGGCATCCGCCACCCGCTCGACGATCAGGCGGTGGCCGCGGTCCTCGACTGTCCCGACACCCTGGCCATCGCCACCTCCGCCACCTATGAGCGTGGTGCTCACATCGTCGACCCCCGTGTACGGACAGCCCACCACTCACCTGGCGAGCGCGACGGTCGTGGGACCCGACCTGACACTGGCCGATGCCTACGCCACCGCGGTGTTCGTCATGGGGGTCGACGGTCTGTCGTGGATCGAGCGACGCGTCGGCTACGACGCCTACGTGATCACGTGGCATGGCCACACCCAGTGGAGTCCGGGGTTCGCCCGATACCGATCCGGCGTCCAGGAGGACCCGAGCACCGACCAAGGGCGGTGAGCGCCGGTCGGCCGCGGGTCCATCACGTCGGCTCGAGCCGGTATTCCGAGACGACGCCGGATCGGAGCCTGCGCGGTCAGCGTGATCGATCTGGTGGGTTCGCGGGTGCGCTCGACCTCAGGTGCCGAGGGCGGCGAGAAGCTCGGCGACGGTGTGGTCGTCTTCGAGGGGATGGCGGAGCGGGATGTCTCCGCTGACCTGGTACCGGTTCCGGCGCCCGACCCGCTCCCGGATCAGGTAGCCGCCGTCCTCGAGGTCGTGGATGATCCTCTGAACCGCACCCTGGGTGATGCCCACCAGGTCGGCGATGTCACGCTGACGGAGTTCCGGATCGCGGCTCACCGCCAACAGCACGTGCGCATGGTTCGTGAGGAACGTCCACATCGGTCGTTCGGTTCCCGGCACCGGTGACAGCATCACCACATCGTACGTCTTCGATCACCTCAATGAGGTGTGGTTCTTGGGCGCACGAGGGAACGGCCGCCAACTCTGCCGCACGGCCGTCGCCACGTCACGTGACCACCCGCAGCAGGGCGGGCCGGTCGCGGCCGGTACCTCCGGATGCGGGCCCCGACGGAGCCAGGGTGTCCAGCAGCTCCCCGATGGTGTGGCCGTGCTCGACGGGGTGCCGGAGCCCGAGGTCGGCGTGCACGACGTAGCGGTTGCGCCTCCCCACTCTTTCGACGTCGACGTAGCCACATTCCTGCAGCTCGGTGAGAATGCGTTGCGCTGCGCCCTGGGTGATCCCGACCAGTTCGGCGATGTCCCGCTGGCGGAGGTGGGGGTGTCGATACAGGGTGAGCAGGACGTGGCCGTGGTTGGTGAGGAACGTCCATGTTCGGACTGGAGTGCACCCTGTCGTCTCCTTCGTCACCGCAACGTCTCCACCGCGCATCGCTCGCGACGGACCGGAGCCCGTCGAGCGGAAACTGTCGCCGGCGAGATCACTCGGTCGCGGCCGGATTCGATCATGGCTGCGGCGACGGCGACGCCGGTCAGAACCACGTTCGACAACAGCAGCATGTTCATGGTGGGACCTCTGCGTGGCAGGCGGGAGGAACTGGATTCATCATATCCATAACAACGATATTTGAAAAGGGATGTCTGAATATATCTGAACATCACGGCTGACGGGAGGTGCCGAGGTCCGGTTCTCGCGACCGGTGGGCGATCGTGGCGACGGTGACCACCGTCAGGGGGAGCACGAATCCCACCATGACCACCGCGAACGGGTTCCTCGCCGGATGGCCTGTGCCGTCGAGGACCAGGAAGGTGAGGTACGCGGCGTAGTAGGCCATGAACAGCCCACCCTCCCAGCGGTCGAGACGGAAGTTCCAGGCGAACATCGGCAGGCAGGCGACGGCCACCGCCACCATGATCGGGAGATCGAGCGTCAGTACCTGGTTCGACACAGGGATCGGATCGCGAGCGATCACCCCCGCCACACCCAGCACCAGGAGGATGTTGGCGATGTTGGAACCGACCGCGTTCCCCACGGCGATGTCACGATGACCCCGACGGGCGGCGACGACCGATGTGACGATCTCCGGGGCCGACGTGCCCAGAGCGACGATCGTGAGGCCGACGATCAGCTGGGGGACTCCCAGGGACACGGCGATCTCCTCCGCCCCGCCGACCACGAGTCGGGCCGCGACGGCCAACAGGACGATGCCGCCGATCAGTTCGGCGACGCTTCGCGCCGGGTGGTGGCGTGGGCCCGCGCTGGAGGCCGTGTCGGGACTCGGTGTCGGGGAGTCGGTGGAGGCGCGGAGCGTGAAGATCACGAACGCCACCAACGCGACAGCCATGATGACTCCGTCGATCCGGCCGAGTTCGCCGTCGAGGACCAACATCACCAACAGCAGCGACGAACCGATCATGATCGGGATGTCCGCCCGAACGACACGAGAGGCGACGACGATCGCGCCGATCGCGGCGGAGATCCCGAGCACCAACAGAACGTTGGCGATGTTGGATCCGACGACGTTGCCGATCGCCAGGTCGGTGTCGCCCCGTCGAACGGCCTCGACGGTGACCGCGAGCTCCGGCGCGCTGGTGCCGGCGGCCACGATCGTCAGGCCGACGACCGTCGGCGAGAGCCCGAAGCGTCGCCCCAATCTGGACGACGATTCGACGACCAGGTTGCCGGCCAGCACGAGTAACCCGAGACCCACGACGAGCAGCAGGACGGCGATCATCGTTGTCGCCACGGACCGCTGGAGCTGGGCATTGCTTCATATTAAAAGGTATTATAGAAAAGCGCAATTAGTTTGTATCGGAATGAAGATGTCTATATACTGCGGGTCGTGAGCACGTCCGGTCGACCTCGCCTACGAGCCGTGAGGACCCCCAGGTGATCTGGGCCCTGCTCTCCCTGCATGCCGCGGTGGTGGTGTTGGTGGCGATCGCGCCGGCTCGATGGGGCCGGGCGGTGTTCTCCGTTGCTGCCGTCCCACCGGCGCTCACCTTCCTCTGGGTCGTCGGCGTCCTGGGCGGCGAGACCAGCCCGACAGCCGAGGTCGTCTGGGTGCAGGGACTCGATCTGGTGATCGGATTCCGGGTCGATCATCTCTCCGCACTGATGACCCTGCTGGTCTCGGGAATCGGTGTTCTCGTCTTCGTGTACTCGGCGGGGTACTTCGCTCCGGGGGCAACGGGGCTCTCGAGGTTCGCCGCGACCCTTCTCGGTTTCTCGACGGCGATGGTGGGTCTGGTGTGGGCGGAGACGGTGTGGACGCTGTTCGTCTTCTGGGAGCTCACCTCCATCACGTCCTTTCTCCTGGTGGGATTCAAGAACACCGAACCGTCGGCCCGCCTCGCGGCCCGCCGGGCCCTGGTCATCACGGTCGCGGGGGGACTGTGTCTCCTCGCCGGCTTCGTGGTGCTCACCGACTCCGGGGTGTCCACGAGGCTCAGCGGTCTCCGACCGGCAACCGGCGCGTCGGCCACGGCGGCTGCGGTGCTGGTCCTCGTCGCAGCCGCCACCAAGTCCGCCCAGGTCCCTTTCCACATGTGGCTGCCCGGCGCCATGGCCGCCCCGACCCCGGTGAGCGCCTATCTCCATTCGGCAACCATGGTGAAGGCGGGGGTGCTGCTCACCGCCGTCGCCGCCCCTGCGCTGGCCGAGGTGCCGGTGTGGAAGCCTCTGGGGCTGACCTTCGGCGTGGCCTCGATGATCTGGGGGGCGGTCGGAGCGCTGCGCCAACTCGACGCCAAGCTCATTCTGGCCTGGGGCACGATCTCCCAGCTCGGCCTGATGATCGCGCTGCTGTCGCTCGGGCAGGCCAAGGCGACGTTCGCGGCGCTGGCGCTGGTCCTCGCCCACGGCGTGTTCAAGGCGACGCTGTTCATGGTGGTCGGCGAGATCGACATCCGGACCGGAACCCGCGACATCAGCCGGCTGTGGGGGCTGAGGCGCTCGATGCCCGCCACGTTCTGGGCGACCCTGATCTCTGCGGCGTCGATGGCCGGCGTGCCGTTGCTTCTCGGCTTCCCTGCCAAGGAGGCGGCGATCGAGGCGGTCCTCAAGCTCGAAGGGACCGAGCGCCTCGCGGTCGCCGGACTCGTGATCATGGGCTCGGTCCTGACCGTCGCCTACACCACCCGGTTGGTGCTCGGAATGTTCAGCTCGGGGCCCGAGCCCACACCGGTCGGCGCCCCCCGGCGGCCGATGACCTGGGTGGCGGGCATTCTCGCCGCCGCCAGCGTGATGGGCTACCTCGCGCTCGGTGCCGTGACCCCGATCGTCCGACGGGCCGCCGTCGAGATCGATCCCGGCGCCGAGGCCTACTCGCTGCTCCGCTGGCCCGGCCTCACCGGAGCCTTCGTCGCCTCGGTGGCGATCGTGGCTCTCGGCGCCGCGCTCGGTGCTTCGCTCGCGGCACGGGTGGGTGCGTGGTCCGCACCGCGCCCGCTGGGAGCCCGCGTCGTCGACGTCGCGATCGACGGCGTGGCGGTGGTGGCCCGCAAGGTGACCGCGAGGGTCCAGCACGGTTCGTTGCCCGTCTACGTCGCCACGATGGCGGCCACGGCGGCGTTGGCGGCGACACCGTTCGTGACGTCACTCGACGTCGACGCGATCTACCGTTGGGACTCTCCCCTCCAGGCGGTCCTCGGTGCCCTCACGGTCGCGGCGGCCGCGGCCGCCGCACGTGTCGGTTCGCGACTGGGCGCGGCCCTGGGACTCGGAGCCGTGGGTTTCGGAGTGGCGGGACTCTTCGCAACGCAGGGTGCCCCGGATCTGGCCCTGACCCAGCTGCTGGTCGAGACCGTCGTGGTCGTGGGTTTCGTCGCCGGCCTCGGCGCGTTGTCGCGACGATTCCCTCCGTCGGCCCGGGTCTGGCGCGGCACCCGACTTGTGGTCGCAACCCTCATCGGCACCACCGTCGCGGTGGGCCTCGCCGCGACGGCATCGTCACCCACGGGCCGGCCTCCGCTCGAGGCGCTGTCCGATGCGGCGGTCGCGGAGGGCGGGGGCAACAACGTGGTGAACGTCATCCTCACCGACACCCGCGCGCTCGACACGCTGGGTGAGGTGGTGGTTCTCATGGTCATCACCGTCGGAATCCTGGCACTCGCTCGTGTCTCGACGACCGGGGAGCGGACGTGATCGCGCGTCGCTCGCCCGTGGTCCAACTCGGTGTCCGCATCGTGACTCCGCTCGCTCTGGTGGTCGCGACCTACCTGTTCTTCGCGGGCCACAACCGGCCAGGGGGAGGATTCGCCGCCGGGCTCGTCCTCGGCGCGGTGATCTCACTGCGGGTCGTCACCGGGATGTCGCGACCGAGAGGCGCCGTGACCTACGTGAGTTCCGGTGGACTCCTCGTCGGCCTCGTGTCGCTGGCGCCGCTCCTCGCCGGCAACCTGGTCCTGGATCAGGTCAACGCCAAGATCGACATCCCCCTTCTCGGGACGGTCAAGTCCGGTTCGGCGCTCGTCTTCGACGCGGGCGTCGTGCTCATCGTCGTGGGACTCGTCGTGGCGCTGCTCGACGGGCTCGGGGCGGCCGAGCTGGCCGACGAACCGCCCGGGCGTGTCGTCGAGGAGTCGTCGTGAGTGCGGCGCTGATCGTCACCGTCGGCGCTCTCGTCGCGGTGGGCACCTACCTCGTGACGGCCAGATCGTTGAGCCGCATCGTGTTGGGCTTCTCGCTGCTGGGACACGCCGCGGTTCTCGCTCTGCTGGCCGCCGGTGGCCCGGCCGGCGAACCCACCGCTCGCCGATCGAGCGGCGGGCCCGGAGATGTCGAACCCCCTCTCCCAGGCGCTCGCTCTCACTGCCATCGTGATCTCCTTCGGCCTCACCCTGTTCCTTCTGGCCCTGGCGCGCCGCCAGCGGTTTCTCACCGATGACGATCTCGTCGAGGACGATCTCGAAGATCGTCGTCTCGCCGGACGAGCCGAGTCCGACGCGGGCACCGCTCGGACTGCACGACGCGCTGCCGCCGCCGACGGCGACGAGGAGGTGGTCGCGTGACCACGATCGTCGCCCTCGTCGTGGTCGGCCCACTTCTCGCCGCTGCCGCGGGACTCGCCCTGCGCGGGTTTCCGCGGGCTCGTGACGCCGTCACCTTCGTCTCCCTGGGCGGCGCGACCGTTCTCGCCGCCGTGCTCATTGCCGGGGTGGAGCGCAACGGGACGGTCGTGGTGAGGGTCGGGGGATGGTTGCCCGATCTGGGCATCGTTCTGGTGGCCGACATGTTCTCCGCACTGGTGCTGTTCATCGCCGTTCTGACCATTGCGGTGGTGGAGGTGTTCGCCGTCGGCCAGCGGCACACGCCGTGGGGTGCCGATCCGCGCCTGGCGGGCCCTCTCCTGCTCGGTCCTGACCGGCGGAGTTGCGCTGGCCTTCCTCACCGGCGATCTCTTCACCCTGTTCGTGGCCTTCGAGCTCATCCTGGTGTCGAGCTATGTGCTGTTGACCCACCAGGGCCACCGGGAGCAGGTCCGGTCGGGCATGACCTACGTCGTGATGAACCTGTTCGCCTCCACCCTGTTCCTGTTGGGGGTCGCCTTCGTCTATTCCGCCACCGGAACGGTCAACATGGCCCGTCTGGCCGAGCGGATCCCCGAGCTGCCCTCGGGCGTGCGCATGGGGATAGGGCTGTGGTTCCTGGTCGTCTTCGGGACCAAGGCGGCGATCTTCCCGCTGTTCTCGTGGCTTCCCGACAGCTACCCGACCGCGCCGACGACGATCACTGCGGTCTTCGCCGGTCTGCTCACCAAGGTGGGCGTGTACGCCCTCATTCGTTTCAACACCCTGACCGCCATGGACGAGCTCGGCGGCGTCATCCTGGTCGCGGCCGGGGTGACGATGATCGTCGGCGTGGCGGGAGCCCTCGCCCAGGACGACGTGAAGCGGATCCTGTCGTTCCATGTGATCAGCCAGATCGGCTACATGCTGATGGGGCTCGGCCTCTTCAGCGTGGCCGGCGTCGCCGGTGCGATCCTGTTCCTGGTCCACCAGATCCCGGTCAAGACCGTGCTGTTTCTCGTCGGTGGCCTCATCGAGGACGACCAGGACACCTCCGCTCTCGATCGTGTCGGGGGCCTCGCCGCTCGTCGCCCTCTGATCGCACTCTGTTTCGCGTTGCCCGCTCTCAGTCTGGCTGGGCTTCCGCCCTTCTCGGGTTTCGTGGCGAAGCTCGCGCTCGTCGATGCCGGCGTGGCGGGCGGCGCCTACGTGATCGTCGTGGTGTCACTCGTGGGCAGCCTGCTCACCCTGTTGTCGATGTCGAAGATCTGGCTCGGTGTCTTCTGGGGAACTCCCACCGAGCCCGCGGCCACGGTGACCCCGACCCGGTCGCGCCGCGCCATGTTCAGCCGCGACCGGTGTCGCGGTGGCCATCACCCTGGCGATCGCGGTTCTGGCGGGTCCGCTGTGGGACATGAGCGAGAGAGCCGCAGCCGATCTGTTGGCCCGCGTCCCCTATGTCGAGGCGGTCCTGGGATGAGTCGGCTACCCGGGATCCGTAGGGTCGTCGTCGTGGTCGGCCTCGTGGTCGTGTGGTGCGCGCTGTGGGGGCAGGTGTCGGTCGCGAACCTCGCCTCGGGCACGGTGGTCGCCATCGTCGTGAGCTCGATCGGAGCCGGGACGACCGCAGAAGGCCGGATTCGCGTGCTTCCGCTGGTTCGCTTCTGTGGAATGGTCGCAGCGGATCTGGTCGTGTCCACGGCGAGCGTTGCGAGGGAGGTGCTCACCCCGACCGACCGCACCGACGAGGCGATCATCGCGGTGGAGGTACCCACCGAGGCCCGAGCCCACCGGCTGCTGCTGGTGGTCGCGGTCACGGTCACGCCGGGGACGGCGGTCGTCGACATCGATCCCGACACCGGGACGCTGTACCTCCATCTGTTGCACTACGACCGTGCCCCGTCGGTCATCCGCCATGTCGGCGAACTCGCGGCGCTCGCCTGCCTCGCCCTTCCGGCCGGCCGGGGCGCAGAGGAGGTGGCCAGGTGATCGCCAACCTCGCTCTCGGGTGTTTCGTGGTGACCGGGGCTCTTGCGGTTCTTCGGGTGATGCGCGGGCCGTCCCTGGCGGACCGGGTCGTTGCGCTCGATGTCGCCTTGATCGCCCTCATGTGCGCACTGGCGACCGACGCGGCGGTCTCCGGAGATGCTGTCGCCCTCGACCTCCTCGTGGTGATCTCCATCGTCGGCTTCACCGCGACGGTCTCCGCCAGTCGTTTCATCGAACACGAGGAGACCGAGGAGTGAACCCCGTCAGCTCCGTCCTCATCCTCGCGGGCGCCGTCCTCGGAGTCGTCGCCGCAGTGGGCCTCTTGAAGTTCTCGACGCCCTACGCGCGCTTCCACGCTGCCGGAAAGGCGAGCCCTGCCGCATTCCTCCTCGTGGCGCTCGGCGCGGCATTCGAGGTGGGACCCGGCGGGGCCGCCCGGCTGGCCGTCGCGGCGGCGGCCATGGTTCTCACCCTGCCGGTCGCGGTGCACCTCCTGTTCCGGGCGGTCCACCGCACCACGCCCGGCGACCACCTCCGAACCGACGAGCTGCGGCCCGTCGAACGGCCCAAAGGGAGCAATCCGTGAGCGAGCGCCCCTTCGAACCGAGTGCCGACGAACTACTGGGTCGTAACCGGGACTACGCCAGAAGCTTCCATCATGCCGATCTTCAACTCAGGCCGCTCCGACAGATGGCGGTGGTGGCCTGCATGGATTCTCGGATGGACATCTTCCAGATACTCGGCCTCGGCAACGGCGAGGCCCACATCATCCGCAACGCCGGCGGGGTGATCACCGACGACGTCATCCGCTCCCTGTGTCTGTCTCAGAGGCGGATGGGGACCCGCGAGATCGTCCTTCTCCACCACACCGATTGCGGACTGGAGAGCGTCGCGGAGGACGAGTTCAAAGAGGAACTCGCCTCGGAGATCGGCGTCAAACCGTGGTGGGCGCTCGAGTCCTTCACCGATCCGTTCGAGGACGTGCGGCAGTCGATCCAACGGCTCTACATGACGCCGTTCGTCAAGCACAAGGAGCACATCCGTGGCTTCGTGTACGACGTCACCGTGGGTCGCCTCGACGAAGTCGGCCTGGCCGGATCGATCTGACGTCCCGGGACCCTCGATGCCCTCGGTCGGGTCGCTCAGGACGCGGCGGCGCGGACCAGGGACGTGGCTGCGCCGATCGAGGGATCGATGGTGTCTGGGGGCAGGGCGTGGATGAGGGGAACAGAGGGCGTGGACTCAGGTGGCCGGCACGGAGGTCACGCTCGGTCGTCGTCCGGCGGGCGCGACTCCGCCAGGATCTCCACCCTGCGCCACGGCGCGTAACCGTTGATCTCGATGTCCAACGAGAAGCTCAGCGCGATCCTGACGGCAACGAGAATCCCCAGGACGGCCACGCTCTCCAGGGTGGGTTCGACAGTGACCGTCTTGATGATGTCGGCGGCGACGAGCACCTCGAGACCCAGGATGAGCGGTCGTCCGAACGACCGCTTCACGATCTCGAAGTACCGATTGATGTGGGTGGAGTCCTTCACCGCGGTCACCAGCGCGAAGACGCCGCCGATGACGATGATTCCGACACCGACGGCCTCGAAGCCCTTGGCGATGTTCTCCATCACGTGCTCGAATTCCACGGGCGAGGAGCCTACCTGGAACGGCGCCCGGGTCCTGCGGGCATCGTCGCCGTCCCGGGCGCTCGACGGGCCACCTGCAGCCCCGCCACGGTCCCTCGGACATCGTTGACGTTCGACGTTCCCACGGGTCGAGGCGGTGGCGTGGTCGCCCGACGCCTCAGCTCGCCGTCGGGGAGTCAGGCACCACGTCGTACCACCGGCGCTTGGCCCACAGCGATACGTACACGAGCCCGACCAGGGCGGGAACCTCGATGAGCGGGCCGATCGTCCCCGCCAGGGCCTGGCCCGAGGTGACCCCGAACACCGCGATGGAGACGGCGATGGCGAGTTCGAAGTTGTTGCCGGCGGCGGTGAAGGCAATCGACGTGTTGCGTTCGTAGGGAAAGCCCAATTGCCGGCCGAGGACGAACGACCCGCCCCACATCAGGGCGAAATAGACCAGAAGCGGAAGCGCGACCCTGGCGACGTCGAGGGGAGCGTCGGTGATGCGGTCTCCCTGGAGCGCGAAGAGAACGACGATCGTGAAGAGGAGGCCGTAGAGCGCGATCGGCCCGATTCGGGGAAGGAACCGCTGCTCGTACCACTCGGTCCCCATGCGGGCCTCGCCGATCGTCCGCGTGAGGTACCCCGCCACGAGCGGTAGTCCCAGGAAGATCAGGACCGATCGGCCGATGGCCCACATCGACACGTCGAGGCGCTCCGCCTCGAGCCCCAGCCAGTCGGGAAGTGCCGACAGGTAGAACCATCCGAGCACGGAGTACATCACGATCTGGAACAACGAGTTGATCGCCACCAGGACCGCGGCGAGTTCGCGACTGCCACACGCCAGGTCGTTCCAGATCAGGACCATGGCGATGCACCGGGCCAGGCCCACGATGATGAGCCCGGTCCGGAGTTCGGGGAGATCGCCCAGGAAGAGCCATGCCAGCGTGAACATCAGGGCGGGCCCGACCACCCAGTTCAACGTCAGTGACATGCCGAGCGCCCGCCTGTCGGCGAACTCGTCGGTGATCCGGCGGTATCTGACCTTGGCCAGAACCGGATACATCATGGCCAACAGACCGATGGCGATCGGCAGCGAGACCGTGTCGATCGTGATGGCGTCCAGCCAGGTGTCGAGACCGGGAGCGACGCGGCCGAGGAGCAGTCCGCCGGCCATGGCGGCCCCGATCCACACCGGCAGGTACCGGTCGAGCGTCGAGAGCTTCGAGGCGACGGCCGTGTCCGCCGCGACGGCCGTCGTCGCTGGCGGTCCGGCCTTGCTCAACAGCAGCCCCCGCCGTCGTCGGAGTCGCTCCCGACGCTCGCGAATGCGGTGTCGCCGGAGGTGTCGGTGTCGCCGGTGGAACCCGGTGCGCAGCACGCCGCGCCGCTCTCGGCGCGTCGGGTCGAGGCCGACATCTGCTCGGCATCACCGGTCTTGACGTACCACTCCCACCTCGCGCCGTCGGGGTCGGTCACCCACGTCTCGGTCTTGGTGGCATAGCAGCAGGTGGTGTCCTCGACGCCGGTGGTCTCGAGGCCGGTGCCGCTCAGCCGCGACTCGGCGGCCCTCACCGCCTCGGCGGCGGTGGTTTCGACCCCGAGATGGTTCAGGGTGCCGCCGCCGTCGGGGGATTCGATGAGCACCAGCTTGAGCGGCGGTTCCGCGATCTCGAAGTTGGCATAGCCGGGCTTGCGTTTGGCGACCGGGGTGTCGAACAGGGTCGAGTAGAACTCGACGGCACGGTCGACGTCGGTCACGTTGAGAGCGAGCTGGACTCGGGACATGGCTACCTCCGGGCGGTAGGATCATATTGATGAAGGTCGATGGAACCATCGTAGCCATGTATTGATGAATGTCAATACATCGGGCGGCGAGTCGAACGGAGATCCCATGAAGATGACATCGATCGAAGGGTGCTGCACACCCTTGTCGACGATCCTCGACGAGGACGACGCCACCGAGCTCGCCGAGCTCTTCAAGGCGCTGGCCGACCCCGCCCGGCTGCGGTTGCTGTCGCTGGTGGCAGGGTCTGCTGACGGCGAGGCGTGCGCGTGCGATCTCGTCGAGCCGCTGGGCCGATCGCAGCCGACCGTGTCGCACCACCTGTCGATGCTGGTCGACACCGGATTCCTCTCCCGGGAGAAGCGCGGCAAATGGGCCTGGTACCGGATCGCGCCCGAGCGCCTGGAACTGGTGCGCTCGACGCTCGCCCTAGAGTGACAGCGTGTTCCGCCACGTCGTCATGTTCCGTTGGCAGACCGCCGTCACCAGAGAGGCCATCGCCCACCTCGAGACGGGTCTGGGCGATCTCCCCGGAGCCATCGACACCGTGCGCGCCTACCACTTCGGCCCCGACGTCGGACTCAACGATGCCAACTGGGACTTCGTCGTCGTGGCGGACTTCGATGACCGCGACGGCTATCTGACCTACCGGGACCACGACGCCCACCAGCGGCTCATCACCGAACGTGTCGCACCGATCGTCGCCGAGCGGGCGGCGGTGCAGTTCGAGGCCGACCGCCCCTAGCGCTGGGACCGGCGCCGCTGTCGTTCACCGTAGACGGAGCAGCCGACGCGCGTTCTGGTCGAACCGGGCGGTCCTGGCGGGATCGGCATCGACATCCACGACGTCATCCCAGCCCGCGAAGTTGGTACCCGACACGATCCGGTCGTCACCGAACATGTCGATGAGAGCACCCAGGGCGACAGGGCCTCCGAGATGTGCGTCCCACCAGATCCGCCGAAGGAGTCGCTCGACCGCTCCCTCGGGACGGAGTTCCTCGGTCGCCCACCCCCTGGTGCGCGCGGCATGGGCCATGCGCTCGGCCAGCATCACCGTCGCGCCGCCACCATGGGAGACACACACGTCGAGATCGGGGTGGCGGGACAGAACCCCGCCGAGCACCAGCGTGGCCACCGCGATCGTTTCCTCGTGGGCGAAACCCAGCCAGAGGTCGCCGTCGAAACGGGCCGGCCTGTCGTCGCGTCGTGGGGTGTCGATCCCGGCCGGAGCGGGATGGAAGAACAGTGGAACGTCGAGTTCGCAACACGCCGCGTAGAGCGGGTCGAGGGACGGGTCGTCGAGCGGTCGTCCGAGATCGGTGGCGACGTAGGCACCGGACAGGCCGAGCACCTGAATCGACCGGCGCAGTTCGGCGACGGCGGCCCGGGGATCCTGGGTGGGGAGCTGGGCGAGTCCGGCGAGACGGTGGCGATGGGCATCGACGACGGCGGCGAGGGCATCGTTGTGGAGTCGGCTGAAGGCAACGGCGTCGTCGGCGGCGATGTGGGCGAAGAACGTCAGCGGGTTGGGGGACAGGACGGCGAGATCGATGCCCCGCTCGTCCATGGAGGCCAGCCGCACGTCCACGTCCATGAACGGCGTTCCCCGATACCTCACCCCTTCGAGGGTGTAGCTGCCGACCCGGAAGGTCGGAGGTCGGCCCGGCTCGCCGTCATCGAGTTCGGGACCCAGGGGACCTGCCGCCCCGAGGGTCGCCTCCAGGACGACGTGGGCGTGGAGATCGATCATCGGGTCGTCCCGGCGCGGTGCCGGCTCCTCACGTGGGGAACGCCACGGGATATCGGCCCCAGTAGCCGCGGGTGTTGTCGGGGTCGATGACGGGGGGATCGTCGGGGTCGGGACGGCCACCTGCATCGAGCACCGACCGGACCGCCACCGGAACGAGACCGAAGAGGTGATCCGGTCCCGGCTCATCGCCCATCGCGTCGATTCCGGCCGCGAGGTCCTGGCCGATGCAGGCATGCATCCCGAGCCCGAAGCTGAGCCCCCAGGGCGCGACCCCACGGGGCAGCTCGCGGGTCGGGTCGAAGGCATCGGCGTCGGCTCCGAACACCGAAGGGTCTCGGTTGACCGCCATCAGGTCGATCACGAGGCGTCCACCCGCCGGAACGCGAACGTCGCCCGACAGTTCGACGTCGTCGTCCGCCCATCGCATGGCGGTCGGGCTCGACGGCTGCAGCCGCACCGTTTCGTGGACGCACCTCTGGAGAAACGCCATGTCGCTGAGCGCCCGTTCGTGGTCGGCGGGGCGTTCCCGGGCCATCTCGAACACGTTGTGCAGGGTGCGCACGAATGCGGTGGCGCTGGTGTGGGCGCCGGCCAGCAGGAAGAAACATGTCTCGCGGAGCACGACGTCGTCGGGTAGGTGGAGGTCGTCGTCGTTCCTCAGCAGTGTCGTCAGCACGTCGCGGGGCAGGCCGGACTCCTCCAGTTCGCCGGCGGCGACCTCGGCCAACAGGGCCTGACGGCGACGGATCGAGGGGGTCAGGAACTCGACGTCGAAGCGGGCGAGAGCGTCAGCCACCTCGGCGCGTTTGGCCTCGCGGTCGCCCGTGTAGTGCGCCAGGGTGGCGCCTTCGATGAACAGCATCATGTAGGAGTACAGATGCATGGTCTCGTCCGGCGTCCGCAGCGGGCGATCGACTCCCGCGGTGTACGCGGCGAGATTCATCATCATCTCGTGGCTGAGGCTGACCAACTCCGCCGATCCCCGTTCGATGTGAGGGGCCAGGGTCTCCCCGACGATCGGCGGGAACAACTCGCGTTCGTAGCGGGCATGGGTGTCCTTGCGGAACAGCCGGTTCTCCAGCCGCCGCCGCGCCCGATGGTCGTCGCCGTGGAGGTTGACCAGCACGTCGGCCATGACGACGTCACCCTCGTCGTAGAGGGCCTGACGGAGGTCCTTGCGGCGGTATGCCTCGCGGGCCTGTTCGTAGGTCGAGACGGTGACATCGTGGATCGGGCTCATGTCGTTCCCTCTGTGGGAGTCGGTGGCGCGTCGGATCGAGGAGAGGATCTCGTCGCCCACCTGACGCCTCGACGGAGGATCTCACGGTGGACGGGATGGTCGAAGGATCGGACGTCGTGGCCCAACAGATCGGTCACCACCCGACCACGGCCGAGCGGGCGGGCCCACAGGAGCGGGTGGGTGGCTCCACCGTGTCGGCGTCGTGAGCAGCGGTTCGACATCGGGCTCCACCGTGAGGAACCCGTACGCCTCGTCGACGATGTCGAAGTCGTCGAGCCCTTCCGTGATCGGGTGGAGGTGTCCGCTGTCGGTGACGGCGACCTCGACGTCGCCGATCGGGGGATGCGACGAGCGGTCCCATTGCCACGCCGCCCCCACCGCCGAGGTCCACAGCGGCTGGGCATCGAAACAGATGACGGCCGCGTGGAGCGCGAGGAGGGCCCCGCCGCTCGTGACGTGATCGACGACGGCTCGGGCGTCCACGCCCGACAGCTCATAGGCCCACTCGTCGCGCAGGGGTGCGTGCCGGTCGGCGTCCATCTTCCAGCGGAGGGTGTTGAACGTGAGCAGGTCCCAGTCCGAACCAGGGTCGGACAACGCGGCGACCGCCTCTCCGGGATCATCGGTGACCGTCGAGTGGACGCCGATGCCGGCCAGCAGATCGACGAGTTCGCCCGTCGTCGAGCCGAAGTCGTGGAGAGGGCCACCGGTGAGGACGAGATTGGTGATCATCGGCGCGGGGGTCGGTCGGTCGGGCCGACCGAATCGACCGAGAGTGGGCGGGGGAGCGTCCCGATGACACTGGAGGTCACCCCACCGTCGACGAGCAACTCGGTGCCGTTGACGTATGCGGCAGCTCCCGAGAGGAGGAAGAGGACGACACCGGCGACGTCGGCCGCGGTGCCGAGCCGGCCCAGCGGCACCGCTCCGGCCCGCCGCTCGCGGATCTCTCCGTCGGCGTAGATCGGTTCGGACATCCCCGCGTCGATGAGGCCGGGTGCCACCGCGTTGCAGCGGATGCCGTGGGGACCCCATTCCAGCGCCATCTGTCGGGTCAGCAGGGCAACGGCGGCCTTGGTCGCACCGTACGCTCCGGCGTTGGGGCCCGGCTCCACGCCGTTCATCGAGGTGACGGTGACGATCGACCCACCGGCGCCCGCCTCGATCTGGCGGCGGGCCACCGCCCGGGCGGTGAGGAACGTTCCGGTGAGGTTCACGTCGACGACGGCGCGCCACTCCTCGACGGACAACTGCGTCAGCGGGCCGAAGCGCACGATGCCGGCGTTGCAGACCACACCGGTCGGTGCCGGCGATCCGGTGGCCTCGGCGAAGCGATCGAGCGCGGAGTCGACGTCGGACTCGACCGCGACGTCGGCCGCCAGGGCCACCGCGTCCCACCGATGTCGGTCGCCACCCGAGCGGCCGCACCGGCGTCGCGATCGAGAACGCCGACCGTCCACCCGGAGTCGGCTGCGGTCCGGCGCGATGGCTGCGCCCAGACCGCTGCCCGCTCCGCTGACGACGAGCGATCCGGTCATCGGCCGGCCACGTCGCGCGTCAGGAGCTCCCTCGACCACAGGCCGACCTTCTCGCCGGGAAGGGGACGGCGTTGCGGCCACTCCCGGTCCAGGTCGACCTGGCGGCCGGCGGAGATCACGTGACGCAGACGGGAGCGGTCACCGAGGATCGTGATGTCGGCGGTGGGGTCGCCGTCGATCACGATGAGGTCGGCCGCCGCCCCCTCGGCGACGACGCCGATCGTCCCCGACTCCATTCGCAGGGCGAGTGCTCCGTTGTGGGTCGCGCAGCGGATGGCGTCGAGCGGCGAGAGGCCGATCTCGGTCACGAAGAGCTCGATCTCCTTCGCGTGCCAGTGGCCATAGGGGGTGAGGGAGAACCCGCTCTCCGAACCGCACAACAACGGCACCCCGGCGTCGTGTGCCCGGCGCAGCATCGAGGCGGTCGCGGCGATCTCACCACGGAAGATGTCCACCTGGGTGGTCATGGCGCCGACCTTCGACCCGTGGTCGGCCAGGTTGGCCAGAAAGGTGAAGGTCGGGGCGATGGCACAACCCGCCTCGACGACCGCCTCCAGCGCGGCGTCGTCGATATGGCTGGCGTGGAGGATCAGATCGATGCCGGCCTCGGCAGCCATGCGTGTCGAGGCCGCGTTGCGGCAATGGGCGATGGTCGGCGTGTCGAGGTCGTGGGCGGTGTCGGTGACGGCCCGCAACTCGTCGAGGGTCCACACGCTGAGCTCACCGGCATGACGGGGGATCGATCCGGTCACGTGGATCTTGATCCAGTCCGCTCCGTACTTGATCTGCTGGCGGGTCACCCGAACCATCTCGTCTCGGTCCCTCACCACCTGGGCGTACCCGACCGTCCCTTCGTCGGGGATGAGTCGCCCGGCGGTTCCACCGGCTGCAGTGAGCAGGGCATTCATCCCTGCGGTCATCCGGGGCCCCTCCACCAGGCCCGCGTCGATGGCATCCCGCAGGGCAGGACCGAGGTTCCACAGGCAGTCGGCGTCGAGGAAGCCGGTGACTCCGGCCAACAGGAGCTTCTGGACGTTGAACGCGGCCAGGAGGGCCGAGGTCGACTGGTCGCGGTGGAAGAACAGCTCGTCGTTGCTCGATGGTTCGCCGAACGTGATGTGACAGTGGGCGTCGATGAGACCGGGCATGACCGTGAGGCCCGACGCATCGATCCGGTGGACCGCCGCCCCCAGCGCCATGGCCTGCGAGGTGGCGTCGGGGCCGCACGCCTCGATGACCCCGTCGCGGACGAGGACGTCGGTGCCGGCCTCGGGGGAGTCGCCGTTGCCGGCGATGACCGTGCCACCCTCGATCAGCAGGGTGCTCGGCGACATCAGGCCCGCCCGGCCGCCTCGTCGCACTCGGCCGCCACCTCTCGGATGGACGCGTGGAACTCCTCGGGAACCGAGGCCATCGCCTCGTCTCCGAGCTCGCTCGAGAACGACAGCCGCTCGGCGTCGGCGAGTTCGTGGAGTGCCGGCATCCATGCGGAGTGGAGAATCAGCGGGACCTGCTGTCGGTTGGTGCCCGCCAGGGTCGCCACCGGCCCGGCCGAGACGTCGGCCGCGTCGAACACGTCGACCCGGAAGCCGTTGTCGTTGCAGACCGGCTGCACCACGTACCCGTCGTGGCCTCCCGCCTCGCCGCCCGAGTAGCTCCCCGGGGCGGCGCCCCGCGGTGCGAAAGCCGGGGACGTGATGTGATCGGAGAGGTCGCGGTACTCCCACCGGGCGGTGAGCTCCATGCTGCCCCGTCGGAACGAACACAGCGCACCGGGAGTCTCCTCGCGGACCGCATCGAGATCGATCCGTCCCTCGTACATCTCGGCGGCACGCCGGCTGATGTTCCCGGGTCGACAGCCCTGATAGGTCACGTGGTGCAGCGTCGGCGCCGACATCCCCTCCACGCTCCAGTCCATGGCGGACAGCTGGAGGTTGAAGGCCCAGTCCTCCTTGAAGGTCCCCTTCTCGATGACCTTGCCCGCGGCGGGGTCGAAGACCACCTCGGTGATCGTCTCGGGCGCCATCGCCATGTTGTAGAGGCCGACGACGGCGGGGTCGACCGGGTTGCCGTTCACGTCGAGGTCGTCAGGTCGCATGTAGAGACCCAGATCCATGAGGTCCATTCCCTCCCACACGACCGACACCCCGTCGGTGTCCTCCCAGCGGGCGTAGTAGTGGCCGGTCGGCGGCGCCATGGTGAAACAGACCGGCTTCACCGGCGTTCCCGACGGCAGTCCCTCGAGCTGTTCCTTGCGGACCAACCACACGGGAACTTCCTCGTCGACGGTGAGGGTGCGCTCGCCTCCCATCATCTCGTCGGGGTCGGCCTTGAAGTTCCCCGAATCACAGACGATCACCCAGTCGCGGGTCTGGCTGACCGTGTGGATGGAACCACCGAACGACACCCCCTCCAGCGGCCAGTGCTGCACCCGTGTTCCGTCGTGGCGGTCCCAGCGGACGATCGAGGGGCGCATGCCGAACGTGGGCTCCATGACGGGTTCGAGCTTCACGGTCCACAGGCAGTCCCGCTCGGGGTCGGCGACGGGGTGGGCGGACGAGAACAGGAACGGCAGGACGCCGCCCATGGGCATCGAACTGCCGCCCCAGCTGTCGACGTGTCCGACCTCGGCGACGAACTCGAGAGTCTCGGGGTGGAGTTCGACGGGTCGGCCCGCGTCCCATGTCGTGAACAGGCGGTTGCCCCACGGCAGGGGAGCGGTGTTGGAGGCGTTGGGGGGGCCGAACGGCGAGAGGTATCCGATGGGGCCGGTCGTGAACTGCTCGGGGTGGCGGTTGAAGAGCCGCTTGCCGGGAGTCTCGATCGAACGGCTCTGCCACGCGAATCGGCCCGGCGCCGCTCCACGGGCGCCCTGCTCCAGGGAGAGCCGGCAGATCGCGCCCCAGTCGAAGATGGCATAGGGCAGGTTGTGGCTGTTCTGGGGACTCGAGAACACGACGTCGCCGCCGATGTCGGCTGGCCACGTGCCGGCGACGACCTCCAGTTCGAAGTCCTGGTGAGGAGCGCTGGACAGCGATGACGGTACGGGCATGGGATCCCCCCTGGGTCGTCCGCTAGGTTTACGGTGTTAAGTAACATAGCGGACGTGTCGGAGTGACGGCCCGTTCGCCGGGCCGACCACCCGATGCGGCCACTGACAGGGGGACGACACATGGACGCGGCGCTCGAACAGACGATCCGGGATCGCATCGAGGTCGAGAAGGGCCGCACGGCACCGCCACCGGAGGCGGTGCCGGTTCCGCTCATTCCCACGACCAGGTACACCGACCCGGCGTTCTTCGAACTGGAGCGGGAGCGGATCTTCGGTCGCTCATGGTTGTTCGCCGGCCATGAGTCCGAGGTCGCCGAGCCCGGTTCGTATCGCCAGTTCTCGCGATCCGGCGCGCCGATCGTGATCGTCCGCGGCGACGATGGCGTCGTGCGGGCCTTCTACAACGCGTGTCGCCACCGCGGCGCCCCGGTCACGCGCGACGTGTGCGGCACCGCGAAGCGGCTGACGTGTCAGTACCACTCCTGGTCGTACGGCACCGACGGTCTTCTGAAGGCGGTGCCCGACTCGCGCAGCTTCGCAGCGCTCGACACCGCCGAGCTGGGACTGACACCGGTTCGCTGCGAGATCTGGGACGGCTGGGTGTTCGTCAGTGAGGACCCCGACGCAGCGCCGCTCACCGATTTCCTCGGCCCGATCTGCGACCAGATGGCCGAGATCGACGGGCCGTCGATGCGCCTCGTGGGTACCCAGGTCCACGCGCTCGCCTGCAACTGGAAGCTCATGGTCGACGCGTTCCTCGAGGTGTACCACGTGCGCACGGTTCACCCCGACAACGCCGCACTGCTCTACGACGACCAGTCGGTGACCGTCACGATGCTGCCCCACGGTCACAGCCGCCTCACCGTCGAGAAGCGCGAGGAGCTGCGCGACATGCCGATGGTGTCACCCGAGTACGACAACCCCTCGGTGCCCCTGCTGTGGCGCCAGACCTCCACCTCGTTCGGCGTCTTCCCGAATCTCGTCGTGCCCATGGACACCGGGGCGTTCACGTTCCTGTGCATGTGGCCGGTCGACGAAGGGCACACCGAACTGGAGCTGCGTTGGTACGCCCCGGCCTGGGACGGGGACGAGGTGCCCACCGATCACCAGTTCCGCATGGAGCTGTTCGACACGGTCATGGCTCAGGACACCGCCAACATGGCGCCGATCCAGGCGTCGGTGTCGTCGCCGGGCGCCCGCCCGTTCCAGATCGGCTGGCACGAACGGCTCATCCACCACTTCCAACGTGCCGTCGACCTGGCGATCGGACCCGACCGCCTTCCGGAGGGCACCGCGGTCTCCGATGCGCTCGACGGATTCGTCGAGTCGGCCTGATCCATGGTGGCCAGAGGCTCCGTGAGCGCCGTCGTCCGGCCTGCGCGGTGGTGGTTCGCCGTCGGGGCGGTGCCGCTGATCGTCTCGGCGTCCTGCGCCTCATCCACATCCGACGATGCGTCCACGTCCACAGGGGGCGGCGACCCGAACGAGCTGTCGGACGCCGCCATCGGCTACACCGGGCGATACGCGCACTTCGACAGCGTCGCCTACGAGAACGACGAGATGAAGACCCTCATCGTCACCTATGGGCTGTCCGACCTGGAGGTGCGCGACGGCGAGTTGTGGACGACCCAGCAGTTCTGCCACGCCGAACAGCGCAGCGACCAACCGATCGAGACCTCGATCTCCGATGCCGCAACCAGAGCGATCATTCCGGAGAGTACGCCGGTCGATCTGAGCGAGGACGACGGACGTCTGCGGGTGCGGCGGCCCGCCACGCCGACTCCGATCGGAATCGACCTCGAGAACCCCGAGACCGACGAGCTGCCCTCCGACCCCTCCGACCCCCGGATCGTCGACGACGACGGCGACGGGAACCCCGGCATCACCGTCAACGTCAAGGTGAGCGACGAGCTCCAGGGCGAGATCTATCTCGCTCGCCGGGAGATCTTCGCCTACGACCTCACCGCGGAGAGCGACGACCGATTGGTGGGAACGGTCACCGACGACTCCGAGCAGCTGGTCATCGGGGCGTCCGACGATGTGTTCCTGGCCACCGGCGACTGGGTGCAGCACCCCGATCCCGCCAAGAGCCCGATCGTCTGGCAACGGGTCGGAGACGACTGGGACTGTGAGCGTCTCCTGGCCGAACGGGCCGACATCCTCCCGCCGGTCCCGGAAGTGGACTGGTGAACGAACCGCTCCGCCGCGAGGACATCGTCGCGGCCGCTCGGGACCAGGTGATCGAGGGAGGTCTCGAGAGCCTCACCCTGCGACGCCTCGCCACTCGTTTCGGGGTGACCGCCCCCGCTCTCTACGGCCACGTCAAGGACAAGCACGACCTGCTCCGCGCCCTGGCCGAGGACGAGTACGAACGCCTGCTCGTCAGATTCTCCGAGGTGGACGAGCCCGACCCCATCGCCCGCATCCGCGCCCACAATCGGGCCTACGTCGCGCATTCACGAGAGAACCCCGAGATGTTCGGCGTGATGTTCCTGTTCCCGCCCGATCTCACCGGTGCCGACGAGCTTCCCGAGGGGGTGGTGCTGCCCGGGGCCAGCCGGGCCTTCGGCGTTGCGGCGGACGCGGTGGGTGAGGCGATCGACGCCGGTGCGCTCGACTCCGACGATGCGTTGATCGTGGCGCTCACCCTCTGGGCCACCGTTCACGGCGTGGCGTCGGTTCTCCAACTCGGTTTCGACCTTCCCGCCGAGCTGGAGGACGCCCTGGTCGACGAGGTCATCGACCGGGTGCTGGCCGGCTACGGCGCCTGACCGCAGAACCCGAGGATCCGCAACGCGGCGCGGATGGTGGCGCTATGGTTCCGAGCGGACCGGCGGACTCGTCTGTCCGCCGCTCTCAAGGGGGATTCCGACATGATCAAGAAGTTCAGATGGCTGGCCATCCTGCTGGCCGCATTCGCTCTGGTAGCCGGAGCATGCGGTAGCGACGATGAGAGCAGTTCCGGCGACACGTCGGACTCCGGCTCCTGTGACAACAGCGACGGGAGCATCTGGGTTCTCCTCCCCGACTCCGCCACGTCCGATCGCTGGGAGAAGGACGACCGTCGCTTCTTCACGGAGGCGTTCGAGGCGGCCGGTCTCACCGAGGGCACCGATTTCAACATCGTCAACGCCGAGGGTGACGCCCAGACTCAGATCAGCCAGGCCGAGCAGGCCGTCAACGACGGCGCCAGCGTGATCGTCGTGACCAGCAACGACTCGGGCTCGGGAGCGACCATCATCGACCAGGCCAAGGACGCCAACGTGAAGGTGGTGGAGTACGACCGTCTCAACACCGAGGGCAGCAGTGGTGGCGATGTGTATGTGAGCTTCGACAACGTGAGGGTCGGCGCCACCATGGCCGACGTCCTGGAACCGACGATCGACGACCTGGGTAAGGACCCGGCGAAGGTCGTGATGCTCAACGGCGGCGAGGAGGACAACAACGCCTTCCTGTTCCGTGACGGCTACAACGGCACCGTCGAGAAGCGCGTCGGCGACGGCTCGTGGGAGCTCGTCGACGACCAGTTCGTCCCCGGCTGGGACAACCAGGAAGCGCTGGGGCTCTACGAGCAGATCCTCGTGGCAGCCGACAACAACGTCGACGCGGTGTTCGCCGCCAACGACGGGTTGGCCGGTTCGGTCATCGCAGCGGAGGAGAACGCGGGGATCGACCCGACCACCGTTCCCCTCAGCGGCCAGGATGCCACCCAGGCCGGAATCCAGAACATCCTCCTGGGCAAGCAGACGATGACCGTCTACAAGCCCATCAAGACCGAGGCCGCGGTGGGCGCCGACGCCGCACTGGCCCTGAGGGCCTGTGAGGACGTCACCCAGCTGACCGGTGACTTCGAGATCCAGGGCATCAGCGTCAACGACGGCAAGCCCAGCGACGACATGACCGGTGACGGGGTCATCCCCTACATCGCTCTCACGCCGATCGCGGTGACCGCCGACAACGTCGAGTCCACGGTGATCGCCGATGAATTCCGTACCTGGGAAGAGATCTGCACCGGAGAGGTGGAGCAGTTCTGCCCACCGGCGGACGAGCGCTGATCGGGCGCATCGGTCATATCGGGTGAACTGAGTGGCGACGGGGGCCCGGGCCCCCGTCGCCACTTCTTCGGGGGAGGAGACCGCAGTGAGCGAGGCCGACGGTTCGGACACCGAGCCGCTGTTGGAGTGCCGCGGGGTGTCGAAGGCGTTCGGTGCGGTACAGGCCATCTACAAGGTCGACTTCGAGGTCCGCGCCGGTGAGGTCATGGCTCTGGTCGGCGACAACGGAGCCGGCAAGTCGACGCTCATCAAGGGCGTCGTCGGCATCTACCCCTTCGATGAGGGGGAGGTGTACTTCGACCGCGAGAAGGTCAACATCACCGGTCCACGGGTCGCGGCAGGACTGGGGATAGAAGTCGTGTATCAGGACCTCGCGCTGGCCGACAACCTCGATGTCGTGGCCAACATGTTCCTCGGTCGTGAGGAGATCCACAACGGGGTCGTTCTCGACGAGTTGTCGATGGAGAAGAGATCGCGGGAGGTTCTCGAGAGCCTCTCGGTCACGTCGCTCAAGTCGGTGCGCCAGACCGTCGCCGGTCTGTCCGGTGGTCAACGCCAGGCGGTCGCGGTCGCCAAGGCGGTCATGTGGAACTCACGCCTGGTGATTCTCGACGAGCCGACGGCCGCTCTCGGCGTCGCCCAGACCCGACAGGTGCTCGACCTGGTCCGCCGGCTCGCGGAGCAGGGTCTCGCCGTCGTGATCATTTCGCACAATCTCCACGACATCTTCGAGGTCTCCGACCGCATCACCGTTCTGCGCCTGGGACAGCAGGTGGCCGTCTTCGAGCGCGACAGCTGCAGTCAACAGGACGTCGTCCACGCCATCACCGCGGGCACCCTCACTCATGTGCCTGGAATGGACGAGGAGGTCGTTGCGTGACCAACGAGCCCACAGGCGATGTCTCCACAGACGAGCCCGTCGACCCCAAGACCCGCACTGCCGGCTTCGCCGCTCCGGCCGAGACGGTCGGGGAGTATCTCCGGCACCGCTGGCAGGCGATTCAGGCCGGTGAGCTGGGATCGGTGCCCATCATCCTGGGCCTGATCGGAATCGTCATCGTCTTCGGCGCGCTCGACAGCCAGTTCCTCACCGCCCGCAACTTCACCAACCTCCTGCTGCAGATGGCCCCGGTGGCCACGTTGGCCATCGGCATCGTGTTCGTCCTGTTGATAGCGGACGGCGAGATCGTCACCATCGACCTCTCGGTGGCCTACGTCGCCGCGGTGGGCGGTGTGGTGATGGTGCTCCTCCAGCGGCCGGGTGATCCCGGGTGGCCGTGGTGGGCCGCGGTGCTGGGCGGCATCGTCATCACGACGGCGATCGGACTGGCGCAGTCACTCGTCATCACCAAGCTGGGGATACCGTCCTTCATCACCACCCTGGCCGGCAACCTGATCTGGGCGGGCGTGGTACTGATCCTGACCACCCGGTTCTCGACCGCCGGCACCATCCGGATCCAGAACGACACGCTCGTCGGGATCTCGAACAACTTCCTCAGTGATGTCTGGGGTTGGATACTCGGCGGCGCCGTCGTGGCCGGCTTCTCCCTGTCACAGATCAACGATGCCCGGAACCGCCGGGCCCGCGGCCTCGAAGCGAAGCCGCCTGCGGTGATCGCGGCCCAGATCCTCGCCCTGGCGGCGATCACCCTCGGAGCGGTGTACATCGCCAATACCGACCGTGGGGTCCCACAGGTGTCACTCATCCTGGGCCTCCTCCTGGTCTTCTGGACCTTCATCGCGTCACGAACCAGATTCGGGCGCCACGTGTACGCGGTGGGCGGTAGCCCTGAGGCCACGCGGCGCGCCGGCGTCAGCGTGGATCGGATCCGGGTGGTCGTCTTCATGATCAACGGATTCATGGCCGGGGTCGGCGGCATCATCCTGGCGTCCCGGCTGCGATCCGTGGCCACCAACACCGGCGGCGGCAACCTGTTGCTGAACATCATCGCCGCCGCCGTGATCGGCGGGACGAGCCTGTTCGGCGGCCAGGGACGGGTGGTGTCGGCGCTCTACGGTGCCCTCGTCATCACCGCCATCCAGAACGGCATGGATCTGTTGGGCATGGCGTCGGGAACGAAGTTCGTGGTCACCGGGCTCGTGCTGCTGGGCGCGGTGCTGATCGATTCGGTCTCCAAGAGACGACGGGCCGCCCGCGGTCTCGCCTGACGTGGCGGGCGGTCGGCCCGCTCGGCTGAGGGCGACGCGGGTTGTCGCTCTCCTCGCCCTGTACGCGCTGACGGGCGCGTCGTGTGGCTCCGGTTCCGCCGAGGGCGCCGACGTCGACCGGCCGGGCACTCCCGGCACCGAACTCGTGAGGTTCGAGAACGTGGCCGCCGACGTCGGTCTGGACTTCCGGCACAGCGCTTTTCGCTGGGACACATCCCCCGACCCCGGGGCGATGATGGGCGGCGGGGTCTGCTGGATCGACTACGACGACGACGGGTGGATGGATCTCTTCGTCGTCGACACCTGGTCGAACGGCGAGTGGGGCCGGTGGCGCAAGCGCGGTGCCCTTCCCTCCAGCCGGTTGTTCCGCAACGAGCATGGGCGGTTCACCGACGTCACCGAGGACACCGGTTCGGCGGTGGAGACCCGGGGCAACGGATGTGTGGCCGCCGATCTCGACCTCGACGGCCACACCGACCTCTACGTGACGACCGAACGGGACAACGTCTTGTTGTGGAACACCGGGGACGGATTCGTTCCCGATGACGGCGCGGCGGGCGTGTCCGCGTACGGGTGGCACGCCGGGGCCGCGGTCGGAGATGTCAACGCAGACGGGTGGCCCGACCTGTTCGTGGCCGGCTACGCGGATCTGAACCGACCCGTTGCCGGGGCCACCAAGGGTTTCCCCAACCCATTCGAGCCAGAGCCGGACCTGCTCTACCTGAACAAGGGTCCCGCCGATGGAGGCCGGGTGACCTTCGGCGATATCACCGGCGGGGCGGGCATCGAACCGGACGGTGCCGAGTACGGGCTGGGCGCCGTCGTCACCGATGTGGACCTCGATGGCGACCTCGACCTGTATGTGGCGAACGACACCCAACCGAACCGCCTCTACGTGAACGAGACGACATCCGGCGGCAGGCCGTCGGATGTCCGATTCGTGGATACGGGCGTCTCGGCGGGCGTCGACGACCCCAATGCCGGAATGGGGGTGGCGTCGGGTGATGCCAGCGGGGACGGCCGCCCCGATCTGGTGGTCACCAACCTCGGCGACCAGCGGCACGGAGTCTTCTTCAGCGCGACGAGGGACGCGCGAACGCGCCGGTGTTCTCCGACGCGAGGGATGTGATCGGGGTCCCCGATCCCGGACACGGCGAGGCCGGTTGGGGAACGATATGGGCCGATCTCGATCTCGACGGCGACCTGGACCTGTTCTTCGTCCACGGCGAGATCCCGGTGAACGACCTCACCGCGAACCGCCAGCGTCTCCGTGCCTACGCCAACGGTGCCGAGGACGACACCGCGCGTTTCACAGAGGTGACGGACCTGTGGGGTCTCGACGCGGCAGGCCCGGTGCTGGCCCGAGGGGCGGCCGCCGCCGATGCCGACAACGACGGGGACCTCGACATCGCGGTGGGGACCATCGGTGGGGATCTCGTCCTGTTGCGCAACTCCGGAGCCGGCGGTCACTGGCTCGAGGTCGATCCCGACCCGGCGACCCCGGGAACCGTGCTCACCGTCACCCTGGCCGATGGCTCGACGATGCGCCGCGAGCTCATGGCGGGGAGCAGCTTCCTGTCGTCGGAGGATCCGCGCCTCCATGTGGGTCTGGGCTCGGCAGAGAGCGTCGCCCAGCTGACTGTGGAGTGGCCCGATGGCTCCCGTGCCGCCCTCGACGACGTCGAGGGCGACCGGATCCTGACGATCAGCCCGGACTGAGCGCGCCGGAGTCGCCCGCCGCAGCGATCACCGCGTCGATCACTTCCATGTTCGCGAGGCCGTCCGAGGTGGGGACCGGCGGCTCCGACCCCTCGAGCACGGCGTGGGAGAACGACTCCAGCTCGATGGTGTACTGATTGGCCGGCTCGTGGGTGAGGACCTCGGTGTGGGGGTCGGTCGGCGGTTCACCTCCGGCGGTGACCCGGACCGTGGTGGGCCGGTCGAAGGGGATGTTGAAGGGGATGTCGACGCTGATTCGCCCTTCGGTCCCTGCGATGTGCACCCGCTGATCGGGCTCGGCACGGGTGGAACAACCGAACGTGGCGGTGCCGGTGGGGAAGTCGAGGATCGCCGACGTCAACACGTCGACTCCCGATCGGGGGTCGCGGGTGACCGACGACCGCACGCTCGTCGGTTCACTACCGAAGAGCATGCGTGACACGTTGACCGTGTAGCAGCCGATGTCCATGAGTGCGCCGCCTCCGAAGGCGGCGATGTTGCGGATGTTGTCGGGGTCGTCGTTGTAGAAGGAGAACCAGCTCTGCACGGCGACCAGTGTTCCGATCCGGCCCGTGCTCACGAGATCCATGACCGTCAGCCATGACGGGTGGAGGCGGTACATGAACGCCTCCATCAGCAGGACTCCCGAGGACGAACAGGCGTCGACCATCCGGCGGGCCTCGGCTGCATCGAGGGCCAGCGGTTTCTCGCAGAGGACGTGCTTGCCGGCCTCGGCGGCCCGGATGGTCCATTCGGCGTGAAGATGATTGGGGAGCGGGATGTAGACGGCGTCGATGTCGGGATCCTCCAACAACTCTGCATAGGAGCCGTATGCGCGCTCGATGCCCAGCTCATCGGCCACGGCGCGAGCGGCGTCGCCGTCTCTGCCGGCGATGGCGACGATCTCGCAGCTCGGGGCCGCGTCGGCGGCCGGTATCACCTTCCGGCGGGCGATCTTCGCGGTCGACAACACTCCCCACGTGACGGTGCTCATGGCAGCTCCTCGAGAGCCGATGTCCGTTGTGGGCGGCTCGGCGAACGGTCTAGCATCCGCCCGTGACGAAGGTCCCCGGAGAGCTCGGAATCGGCATGATCGGCTCCCGGTTCATGGGGCGGGCGCACTCCAACGCCTGGATGTCCGCTCATCGCTTCTTCGATCTCCCGACGACACCGGCCATGGAGGTGGTGGCGGCCCGCGATCCGGTCGATCTGGCCGCCTTCGCCCCGCGATGGGGCTGGCGCCGTTGGACCACCGAATGGCACGAGCTCGTCTCCGACCCCGAGGTCGACCTGGTCGACGTCACCACGCCCAACGACTGCCACGCCGAGCAGGCCATCGCCGCGCTGGAGGCGGGAAAGGCGGTGGCGTGCGAGAAGCCGCTGGCGGGAACCCTCGCCGATGCCCGTCGCATGGCGGCCGCCGCCGAGGCGTCGTCGTCGCCGACCTTCGTCTGGTACAGCTACCGGCGGGTCCCGGCACTGGGGCTGGCCCACCGGCTCATCGCCGAGGGACGGCTCGGACGCATCTATCACGTCCGCGCCGCCTACCTGCAGGGGTGGGGCGGTCCCGACACCCCCCGCCTGTGGCGCTTCGACGCCGAGCGGGCCGGGTCGGGCGCGCTGGGCGACCTGGCCGCCCACATCGTCGACATGGCGCGCTACCTCACCGGCGACGAGATCGTCGAGGTTTCCGGGGCGATCGAGAAGCGTTTCATCGACCGACGGCCGCTCCCCGAGGACCCTGCCCTCTCCGCTCCGAGCACCGTCGACGACGCGGTGCTCTTCATCGGTCACCTGGCGGGGGGAGGCGTCGCCAGCTTTGAGGCCACCCGCTTGGCGACCGGAGTGAAGAACTCCAACCGCATCGAGATCCACGGCGAGAACGGTGCGCTGTCGTTCGACTTCCAGCGGATGAACGAGCTCCGGGTCTGGGATGGCTCCACAACAGGTTCCGAGCAGGGATGGACGACGATCCAGACGACCCACGAGGACCACCCGTGGGCGGGATCGTGGTGGCCCGACGGCCACGGTCTCGGCTACGAGCACACCTTCGTCAATCAAGCCGCCGACATCGTCAAGGTGCTCGGCGGGCGGGAACCCGAGACACCCATGCCCGACTTCGCGGACGCCTTCATCACCCAGCGGGTGCTCGAGGCCGCAGTGACCTCGGCCCGGGAACGGCGTCCCGTGTCCGTCGACGAGATCAGGTGATGGTTCCGTGCGACAGGTGACCGAACTGACCCACTCGGAGGCGGCGCGCATCATCGACGCCGTGCGCGTGGAACTGGAGCGCGACGGTCGCGGGGCGGCGATCGCCATCGTGGACAGCCACGGAGAGCTGCTCGCCTTCCTCCGAACCGATGGATGCCCGCTGCCGCCGATCGCCATCGCCGCCAACAAGGCGTATTCCGCCGCCCGGCAGGGCATCGAGTCGAGGGAGATCGGCGACGACGCCCGGGCGCGGGCGTATCCGCTGTCCAACTTCGGCGATCCGCGGATCACCGGCTGGGGTGGCGGGGTCCCCATCCTCTCCGACGGGCTCGTCGTGGGCGCGGTCGGAGTGAGCGGTCTCCCCGAGGACGACGACATGGCACTCGCCCGCCTGGGTGCCGCCGCGCTCGGTTCCTGAACCGCTCGTGCTCCCACGACGTGTCATCGCAGGCGTTGCCGCCTTCGGGGTTCTGGTCGTCGGTGTTGTCGCGTGCACGAGTGCCGACGACCGCCCGGGGGGCGCCGCCGCCATGCTGGCAGACTGCGAACGTTCCACCGATCCGTCGATGTCGGTGGCACGCCTCTGGGACGAGCAACTCCTCGAGGCGGTTCGCAACGACTTCCCCGCCCCCACCGTCCATTCCCGAAACCTCTATCACGTGTCCGCGGCGATGTGGGACGCGTGGGCCGCCTACGACGACGAGGTCACAGGCGTGTTCGTGGACGACAAGGTCACCGCCACCGATGTGGGGGCAGCGCGGGAGGAAGCTCTCAGCTTCGCCGCCTACCGGATACTGGTGGAGAGATACCTTCCATCGCCGGGGGCGGAGGTGTCGGTGACGAGCCTCGACGAGTTGATGGACGCACTCTGCTACGACCGCTCGTTCGTGACCACCGAGGGGGACAACCCTGCGGCGCTGGGCAATCGCATCGGCGCGGCCGTCCTCGCCGCCACGATCGACGACGGGTCCAACGAGGCCGACCTCTATGCTGACCCCGACTACGAACCCGTCAACCCGCCGCTGGTGGTCGCCGACCCGGGGACCACCATGAACGACCCCGACCGCTGGCAGCCCCTTCAGTTGGAGGGAATGGTGGCCCAGAACGGGCTACCTCTCGACACCGACGTCCAGGAGTTCGTCGGTCCGCAGTGGGGTGGAGTGACACCGTTCGCCATCTCCGGTCCCTCCGCCGACGGCCGCCCCCCGCTCGACCCCGGACCCCCGCCCGCCCTGGCGGACCCGGCCACTCACGACGAGTTCCAGACCGAGGCGCTCGAGGTCATTCGCTTCAGCTCGTTCCTCGATCCCGCCGATCCGGAGACGGTCGACATCGGCCCCGCCTCCCGCGGCGACTCCACCCTCGGCACCTATGACGGCGACGGTCGTGACCTCAATCCGGTCACCGGCGAAACCTATGAACCGGTGGTGGTGCGACAGGGCGACTACGGCCGGGCCGTGGCGGAGTTCTGGGCCGACGGACCCCGATCCGAGACTCCGCCGGGGCACTGGAACACCATCGCGAACTCTGTCTCCGACGATCTCGACGAACTGCGGATCGGCGGGGACGGCCCCGTCATCGATCGCCTGGAATGGGACGTGAAGCTCTACCTGGCGCTGAACGGCGCCGTTCACGACGCGGCGGTCGCGGCGTGGGGAACGAAGGGGTACTACGACTCCTCGCGGCCCATCTCGATGATCCGCTACATGGGGGGCCTGGGTCAGTCGTCGGACCCCGTCGGTGCGTCGTATCACCCTGACGGAATCCCTCTCGAGGAGGGTCTCGTCGAGGTGGTGACCGATGAGTCGAGCGCCCCCGGGGAGCGTCACCAGGCCCTGGTCGACCACGTGGGCGAGGTCGCCGTCCGGACGTGGCAGGGAGCGCCCGCCGATCCCGAGACCGAGGCGGGGGGGACGGGCTGGATCCGCGCCGTCGAGTGGGTGCCGTATCAGCGATCGACCTTCGTCACTCCGTCGTTCGCCGGATACGTGTCCGGCCACAGCACCTTCAGCCGTGCCGCCGCCGAGGTGCTCACATCGATCACCGGCAGTGAGTACTTCCCGGGAGGGTTGGGCGAGTGGACGATTCCCGCCGGCTCCCTCGAGTTCGAGGCCGGGCCCACCAGCGATGTCGTGTTGCAGTGGGCGACCTATCGCGATGCGGCCGATGAAGCCGGAGTCTCACGGCTGTACGGGGGCATCCATGTCAGAGCGGATGACCTTCCGGGACGGGTCATGGGCGCGACGTGCGGAGAGGCCGCATGGGAGCGCGCTTCGCGCTTCTTCGCGGGAACGGCCTGAGCATGCACTGTGGGAACCCATGTCGATAGGTTTCGTCACGATCACGCCAGCGGAGGAACCCGATGACATCACGAACAGCCCATGCATTCGGCTCCGACGCGCTCGGTGACCACGACGGCGTCGCCCTGGCGGAGCTGATCCGGACGAAGGATCTGTCTCCCCGCGAGGTGGTGGCGGCGGCCGTCGAGCGCGCCCAGGCGGTCGACCCGGCGATCGGCGCCATCGCCGCGTACTCGTTCGACGCCGCGCTCGAGGCGTCCACCGACGCGGTCTCGGGTGCCTTCGGGGGCGTTCCGACCTTCATCAAGGATCAGTTCGACGTCGCCGGACTACCGACCCGATACGGGTCCGAAGCCTTCGAGGGCGCGAAGCCGGCAACGACGACCGCCGAGGTCGCTCAGCAGATGTTCGACATGGGCATGGTCTGTCTCGGCAAGAGCACCCTTCCCGAGTTCGGGCTGACGGCGTCGACGGAGTTCCCCCACGACGCCCCCACGCGCAACCCGTGGAACACGGATCGATCGGCGGGCGGATCGTCGGGTGGAGCGGCCGCCCTGGTCGCCGCGGGCGTCGTCCCTCTGGCTCACGGCGCCGACGGTGGAGGCTCGATCCGCGTTCCGGCGGCGTGCTGCGGGCTCGTCGGATTGAAGGCCAGCCGTGGCCGACTCGTCGAGGCGCCGGACATGCGGCGAATGCCGGTCCGGATCGCCAACGAGGGCGTTCTCAGCCGCACGGTGCGCGACACCGTCACCTTCTTCAGCGAGGCCGAGAAGCGCTTCCGGAACCCCGACCTACGTCCGATCGGAACGCCGGCAGGCGCTCCCGGCCGTCGACTCCGTATCGGGGCGATCAGCGAGGCACCCACAGGGGTCGACATCGACGACCCCACCCGCGGGGTCTTCGCCGACACCCTCGAGCTGTTGGAGGACCTCGGCCACGACGTCGAACCCTTGGCGCCACCGGTGTCCCACCAGTTCGCCGACGACTTCATCCACTACTGGTCGATGATGGCCTTCGCCATCTCCGTCGGTGGGAAGCGGCTCTTCGACCCGTGTTTCGAGCGTGACCGGCTGACCGACGTGAGCAAGGGCCTGGCTCGGCGCTTCAGGAGTCGGCTGGCGGCCACACCCGGCGCGCTCCGACGTCTTCGTCGGTCCGGTGCCGACTACGAGCTCCTGTTCGGTGGACTCGACATCGTGCTGTCGCCCACCGTCGCCCACCTGCCGCCGCCCATCGGGTACCTCGGGACGGATCTCGACTTCGACACGCTCTTCCCCAGGGTCGAGCAGTGGGTCGCCTTCACTCCGTGGGCCAACGCGGCGGGGGCACCGTCGATATCGATTCCCCTCGGGCGCGACGAGGCGACGAACCTTCCGGTCGGAATGCTGTTCGGTGCGAGCCGCGGGGAGGACGGCCTCCTGCTGGAGCTCGCAGCCGAGATCGAAGCCACCAGGCCGTGGCCGACCCTGGCCGCCGTGGCGCCGTCGGGCTGATCATGCAGCGGTTCTGCCGGCCGGCGCAGCGGACCGCGTCGCCGAGGCGTCCACTACCGTGAGGCGCGCCCGAGGGATCGCGTCGGGCTCGCTCACAACGAACCGGGGGACACGTGAAGGTTCCGCTGACCATCCGAGATTTCATCGACCGCGGGGCGACGGTGTATCCGGAACGACTCGCCGTGGTCGATGAGCCCGACCAGCCGGCGGACTCACTCGGTTCGCTCACGTTCGCCGAGCTGGCCGAACGGGCCCGGGCTCAAGCTGCGGCGCTCGATCGGCTGGGCATCGGTCCGGGCGAGCGTGTGGCGATGGTCTCGCACAACTCGGCTCGGCTCTTCTCGTCGTTCTTCGGGGTGTCGTGCTGGGGCCGCATCTTCGTTCCCATCAACTTCCGCCTGAACGTCGAGGAGATCCGCTACATCGTCGAGCACTGTGGGGCATCGATGTTGCTCGTCGATCCCGAGCTCGCCGACTCCCTTGATTCGATCGGACATCCGCGCACCTGGGTGATGGGCGCCGATGCCGATGCCGAACTGCACGATCACGACGTCGAGCCGGTGCCCTGGGAGCCCGACGAGGACGCAACGGCGACCATCAACTACACCTCGGGCACCACCGCCCGCCCCAAGGGTGTGGAGCAGTCCCATCGCAGTCTGTGGATCAACGCCACGACGTTCGCGCTCCACACCTCGATCACCGATCGCGACTCGTACCTCCACACTCTTCCGATGTTCCACTGCAACGGCTGGGGGCTGCCCTATGCCACGGTCGGCATGGGAGTCACCAACGTCGTCCTCCGAAAGGTCGACGGGGCCGAGATCCTTCGGCGGGTCGACCAACACGGCGTCTCGCTGATGTGCGGCGCCCCCGCGGTCGTCGCAGGGATCCTCGACGCCGCGTCCGAGGGGAGCGGTCCCGTCCCGGGGGCGGGCCGTACCCGGATCGTCGTCGCCGGAGCGCCACCGCCGACCGCGACGATCGAGCGGGTCGAGACCGACCTCGGGTGGGAGTTCATCCAGATCTACGGCCTCACCGAGACCGCACCGCTCCTCACCGTGAACCGCAGCCGTGGGGAATACGATGAACTCAGCCCCGCGGAGCGGGCCCAGAAGCTCAACCGTGCGGGAGCACCCGCGCTCGGTGTCCGCATGTCCACGACGGACGACGACGAGATCATCGCCCGGTCCAACGTCGTGCTGAAGGGCTACTGGGAACAACCCGAGGCCACCGACGAGGCCATCGACGGCGGCTGGTTCCACACCGGTGACGGCGGCTTCATCGATGACGAGGCGTACGTGAACATCGCTGACCGGAAGAAGGACGTCATCATCTCGGGCGGGGAGAACGTGTCGTCGATCGAGGTCGAGGACGCCCTGTTCGACCACTCGGACGTGACCGAGGTCGCGGTCATCGGGGTTCCGGACGAGAAGTGGGGTGAAACGGTCAAGGCGCTGGTCGTGCTGGCTCCCGGCTCGGAGTCGACCGAGGCCGATCTCATCGAGCACTGCCGGGGCCGGCTCGCCCACTACAAGTGCCCGACGAGCGTCGAGTTCCGCGATCAGCTGGCCCGCACCGCGACCGGAAAGCTCCAGAAGTACAAGCTGCGCGAGCCCTACTGGGCCGGGCGGGAGAAGTTGGTGAACTAGGCCCATCCGGCCCGATCTTGCGTCGGTTCACTCCGCCCGTCTGCGGATCTCGAATCGATCGACGTGAGCAGAGACGTGATCGAGGGTGGCGTCCTCGAGGCAGCCGAAGAACCGGCGCCGGCCCAACGGCCCCATGCCCTGTTGGACGATCAGCTCGACGGTGTCGTCGTCGAGTTGGGTGATCTCGCCGATGGAGGCATCGTGGGGGAGCCGGGTCTGGCACGCGATCCACAGCGCCTCACCGATCTCCTCCGCGGGTTCTGCGCCACCCCGTTGGGAGATGTCCAACCGGACGTAGGTTGTTCCCTGTTCCGCGCCGGGTTCCGTCCGGTTCTGAGTGGCGTCGCGGATGATGAAGATCGTTCCGATCAGCACTGCCGCCCCGACGGCGGCGGCGGCAACCTGCACGAGGAGACCGAGGGGGTGTCGGCCGGTCCGTCGGGTCGGACCCTCGCCGGGCTCGTCGTCGGTCCGGCCCGGGTCGAGACCGGCATCGGGCGTCAACAGTCGTGCCGTCACGGTGTCCACGGTGGTACCGGCGATCGCGCCGGCCAGACGCTCGATCACGTAGGCCAGGGCGGACAGCAGTGCTCCCGCCCCGATCAGCAGGGGAACGAACACGCCGAAGCCCTGCGGCGGTTCGCGGAGCCACTTGAAATGCCGTGATGCGTGCGCGGCGTTGCTTCTCCCGATGGTGAGGGTGGTCTGATCGATGCCCCGGGTCCGAGCCTCCAGCCGGTCGATCCGCCCCGACAGCTGTTGCAGACTCCGAACGACCATTCCCGTCGTCAACGAGACGAGCGCGGTCAGGAAGAAGAGCCCCGAGATGAAGGCACGGTTCCACTCCCAGCGGTAGAGGTAGACGAGCACGTACGCGCCGGATACGAGGAGGACGACCCAGGTCCCCAGTCGAAGGATCAGGCCGACCGCTCGGTTCACGACGACACCTCGGTCGACCGACCGGAGGGCTCCCGCCCCCCGGCGTGGTCGTCGGGGTCGATCGCCCGCACCTCGCCGAGCGTACCGTCGACGAGCAGCGGGGTCCCGGGCGGAAAGCGGGCCAGCGCACCGGTGACCCCGACCACGGTGGGAACACCCATCTCCCGGGCCAGGATGGCCAGGTGCGACAGGGCGCTGCCCGTTTCGGCCACCAATCCGTCGAGCGACGGGAGGAGGGGGGCGAGCTGCGGTTCGAGGTGGGCGGTGACGAGAATGATCCCCGGCGCGTCGGCACCCGGCGACACCCGGTGTCTGACCTCGCCGACCACTCGACCTCCACCGGCGGGAACTCCCTGGCCAGAGTGCCCGGGACGCGCCTGCGCGATCACGTCGCCGTCCGAGCTCAACCTGAAGGCCTCGGGCAGCGGCGGACCGGGCTGGACCGTCGCTCGGGCCGCGAGATCGTCAGGAGGGGCACCTCCCTCGGTGATGGCGAGGAACTCGTCCCAGGTGAGCATGGCGACGAGCTCCGCTTCCGGTAGGGCTCCCTCGGAGTGCAGCCGTCGGCCAACCGATCGCGACGCCACGGCCAGGAGCTCCTGGAGCCATCGGGTCCGGAGCCGGAGAGCGTCTCGGAGTCCGAGATCCGCGACCGTCGCGCGCCGCGGGGTGGGAGCGGAGCCGGAGGCCGGGGGTGCGGGCAGTGGGCGGGGACGTGAGACGGCCGGCGCGGTCAGCGCCAGCACGATCGGATCGTGTTCGGCGATCTCTTCTTCGGGTACGCCGTCAGCGCGGGCTCTGGCGAGTGCCCCGAACGCGACGATTCCCGTCGGGACCGCGGAGTCCTGGTCGCCGAGGAGCATTCCGGCCAGCACCTCGAGGGCGTGCACGCTCGCCAGGTCCCTTCGAGCTCCGGCCATGAGGGCGGCGATCTCGCCGACAGGCAGCTCCGCCAGATCGGGGATCGACACCAGCTGAGTGTCGATGGAGTCAATGAGGCCGGCGGCGAGATCGGGAAGAGCGACCCGGGTCCGTCCGACCCGCCAGGCCACCCCCACGTGGCGAACGAGGGCCCTGGGGGCGACGCGACTCCAGAAGCCCTGATCGCCCCGGATGTGGCCCAGGAGCTCCAGGTCGACCGCGGCCCAGCCGCCGACGGCGGTCACCACCGGCGACTCGTCGATCCGTTTCGCGCTGACAGCTCCCGTGACCCGCAGCGCCCGCACCATGCCCTCGCGGAGCGGAGTCAGCCACAGGTCGACCTCCAACGTCGACAGGGGGTGAGGGAACGTTTCCGCGATCGGTCCCGGTCCCAGGAGGCACGTCCGCGGAGCTGCCGCAGCGATCGCTGTCACAGGACGGCTCTGCAGCAACCACAGTCGATCGTCGCGACCCACCGCCCACTCGATGTCCTGGGGTGATCCGAAATGCCGGGCGGTGTGGCGGGACATCCGGACGAGCTACCGCCGGATCGAACGCGGCAGCGCCGGAACGACCTCGGTGTGCGAGCTGGCGATGACGCCGTCCGGCCGGCGACAACTCGAAATGAGCTGCGGTGATCGAACCGCTCACGAGCTCGTCGGGTCGAGAGGGAACGGTCTCGACGACGATGCGGTGTCGCTGACCCCCGACCGGATCGACGCCGAACATCACCCCGCCCAGCCGCGCGTCGAGCTGGGACTGAACGAGAACGGCCATGGGCAGGGGCCCCGCGCTCTGATCTCCGATCGCCCCCGCTGAGTCGATCACCTCCTGGACCGCGTCCTCGAACGCCGCCCAGGTGTCAACGTCGAGCACCGACGTGAACTGGCCCGCCATCGATGACTCGCCGGCATCCTCGATGGTCGAGGAGGACCGGACCACCAGCGTGGTCTCCCCGCCTCCCATCCTCTCCCAGGCCTCACGCAGGTCACCCACCACCTCGGCATCATCGAGACCCCGCAGGGCGCCGCCGGTCGTCAAGACGAACCCGGGCTGGATCGGGGCACCGGCGTGTGAGCACCGAGCCAGGTTGGCCGCCTTCGCGCCCGCGATCTCCGGCCGCCGTGCGTCGGGGTCGGAGAGGTCGATCACTGCTGGGATGGGCACCACGTCGGACGGTAGCGTCGTGACATGACCGGAGGAAATGGGTGAGCGACGCCGTCGCGGCCGACGATCAACCCACCGATGGACCCGAGCCGGGCCGCGGGACTCGGCCAGGGCGCTCTGCATCCACCTTTCGACGAGGCCTGCGCCTCATGCTCGCGGCCATCCTGACGGTCGTGGTTCTCGCCGCTGCGGTTCTGCTCATCGGGTTCCGCCGCCAGACGGTGTCCTATCTCACGCACTGGAAGGGGGGCCCGGAGGATTCGGAGGTCTACGAGCCCTTCGAGCCCGATCCGTTGTTGCACATCGCCGCGATCGGTGACGCCGGCGACAGCGGGACGAGCCTCGACGTCACCGCGGCCGCGATGGCGGAGGTTCATCAACGACAGCCCTTCGACGTGCTCGTCCTGTTGGGTGACAACGTCTATCCCGACGGTGATCCCGCTCGTCTCGACGCAACGGTGTTCGAGCCCTTCGGGCCCGTGATCGATGATGGTGCGGATCTCTTCGCCATTCTGGGCAACCACGACGTCATCGGGTTCGACGGCACCGAGCAGATGAGCGGCCTGGGAATGGACGGTACCTACTGGGCGGCCGATCTCGGCGAGGTCCTGCTGGTGGGCCTCGATTCGAACCGCATCGACGACCCCGATCAGATCGAGTGGTTGACCGAGACCCTCGAGGCCTCCGAGAATCCATGGAAGATCGTTGCGGTGCATCACCCGCCGTACTCCGCGGGCTACCAGGGTTCGAGTCTCGACGTTCGTGAGGCCTTGTCGCCGATCCTGGAGCGCAACGGCGTTCAGCTCGTGATCTCGGGGCACGATCACGACTACCAGCGCAGCGAGGTCATCGACGGCGTCACCTATGTCGTCAGCGGCGCCGGTTCGGGAACGCGGCGCACCGGTGAGGAGGAGTTCACGGCCATGTCGTTCTCCTGGCTGCACTTCCTCGACATCGCGGTCTATCCCGAGCGGCTGGTGCTGCGTCCGGTCAACGATGAGCTGAGAGTCGCCGACGAGTTCGAGGTGCGACGCTGATCCCGCGTCGGTGGGTCAGCCCTTCAGGAAGGGCCGGTTGCCGTAGCGGTCGAGGTGCACGACCTCACCGATCGGGCGTCGGGTGGTCGGACCGTACCGGCCCTTCGCCCAGCCGATCGGAATGATGCAGACCGGGTTGACGTGACGCGGCAGCGCCAGGATCTTCCTCACCGCCGGCACGTACCAGATCGGCAGGGTCTGTATCGATGCCCCCAAGCCGCAGCGCACGACAGGCCAGCAGCAGGTTCTGAACCGCCGGATACACCGACCCGTAGAACGACGACACGGCGATCTGGGGCCGACCCACGGGCCGATGTTTGAGACCGCGTCGGTAGCAGGGGATGACGAAGACCGGGATGTCCTCGAAGTGCTCGGCCTGCCACTGACCGGGCCGCATCTGCCGGAGGGCCTTGTCGTCACCGGCAGCCATCCGCTCGACGATCGGGTTGAACACCCGGTAGAGGCGTCGGTAGAGCCGGGCGAGCCGGGCCTTCTGATCGCGGTTCTCCACGACCAGGTAGGACCAGTCCTGGGTGTTCGAGCTGGTCGGGGCCTTCAGCGACAGCTCCAGCAGCGGCAACAACACGTCATGGGAGACCGGCTCGGGTCGCAGTCGGCGAACCGCCCGCTGGGTCCGCATGGCCTCCTCCATCGGCATCCCGAGCCGCTCGAGTGCCTCTGCGGCCGGGGGCACGCCCGCGAACTCCTCGGGGGGACGGGGCGCGTTCCGGTCGTCGTCGGCCGGCCGGTCGTCGGAGGGGTTCACCCAACCGATCGTAGGGCCGTGCTCCTTCGGTGTCTCAGTGGCGGGTCGCTCTGAGCACTCGGGGGTCCCGGCCCAGCATGTGACCCAGCGGCAGATCGGTGGGGGACAGGATGCCGGGGTCCGCGGTGCAGACCGACGGGATGGCGTTGACGGCGCGGGTGCCGGTCGCCCACGCACCGGTGAAGCCGGGGGAGTCGACGAGCTCGTGGGTCAGCCGGCTGCCGGGCGTTCCCCTGATGTCGATGTCGATCCAGCCGAGCCGAGGCCCGTCGACCAGCCAGGCGTCGCTGACGTGGTCGGCGCCGAGCAGGAAGCGGACTTCGATGCTCACCACCGGCGTGCCGCCGAGGTCGGTTGACGCGGTCAACAGAAGGCCGGCCATGGTGCCGGTGGCCACCTTCACCTTGCCGTCGTAGTCGGCGATCGCCGGCTCGACTTCGTAGGTGAAGGAGGTGCCGTCGCAGGGCAGTCCGAGTTCTTCGCACAACAGGTCGGTGATCTGGTGCAGCGTCCTCGCGAAGATCGCGTAGACGCCGGCGGGTCCATCGGCCAGCTCTGCCTGGGTCCGACCGAACCCGAACATCTCGAGGAAGACGGCGCTGAGCGTCTCCTGTGGTTCACACGTGCGGATGACGATCGAGTCGACGTCACTGCACACCGACGATCCGAGAAGAGCGAGCTCGTAGCTGAAGCCCGGATTGAGACCGGTACCGAACAGCGACGACCTTCCCCGGTCGCAGGCATCGAGGAGGTCCGGAAAGCTCGACCGCTTGTCCGGATGCCACCCCGACATGATGCTGATGACGTTCTTGCCCGATCTCAGCATCGGAACGATCTCGTCGTAGCGTTCCATCGGAGGGTTGTACAGCACGACGTCGGCATCGAGCGCCAGGACGGCGTCGCGGTCGGTCGTGGCGATCACTCCCACGGGCCCGATGCCGGCGATGCCTCCGACGTCGAGACCTTCCTTGGCCTCGTGGTGCACCACCGCTCCGACGAGCTCGAGCCAGGGGCACTCGCTGATGAGGCGAATCTGGTGGCAGGCGATGTCGCCCGTGTACCACTGGATCACTCTCAGGGGGGTCATCGACCGGTCCCGACCCGGACGGGCCTACGTGGATCCCGCACGGACGTCCGCCCCCTCAGTCCTCGTAGAACTGCGAGTACCACCGCCGGAACTCGGCGATGTTCCCGTCGCCCTTCACCAGGATCGGTCGCTCCAGGAAGATCTTGTCCCGCCAGATGGGGACGTCGGCCTGAAGTCCGAAATCACCGGTCACCCCGTCGATGAGGTCGTCGGCCACCTTCTCGACGTCGCCCTTGAAGAGGAAGTGCCAGCGGAGCCGGCAGTGACGCCGATCGATGGGGGTGGTCGTCGCGAAGACGGTCATCAGATCGGGTACCCGCAGGATGGCGACCCCCGGTCCCCACGCATGACGGAAGAATTCGGTGCCGTCGGGGAGCTTCTCGACAACGGTCGAGAACGGACCGTCGGTGCTGAACGTCGAGGTGTCGTCGGGGACGTAGGGTCGGCGGTGGACGTAGCGGAGGTGGGCGTAGTCGACGTTGTTCTCGGCCATCTCCTGCAGAGCGGCGACCAGTTCGAGAGACCAGTCGTGTGGCTCGGACCATTCGGGGTCCGACGCCTCCTCCACCCGGGGCACCTCGAAGGTCGGCGGGCGGTCACCGGCGTGGTACCAGAAGAAGACGAAGCCGTCCTGCTCGGCGACGGGATAGGTGCGAACACATGCCTTCGCCGGGATACGGGTGTCGCTGTAGGGGATCTCGACACACGTTCCGTCGGAGTCGAAGCGCCACCCGTGGTAGGGGCACTTGATCGAATCCCCGATGACGCGTCCTCCTCCGAGATGGGCTCCCAGGTGTGGGCAATGGGCGTCGGTGACCACCGCCCGTCCTGACTCCCCGCGGCGGACCACGAGTTCACGCGCCACGGCCACCACGGTCCGGATGTCGCCGGGTTCGAGGTCTGCGCTGGCCGCGATGGCGTACCAGCCGTTGGGCACGGGCGGCGGATCGGGACGATCGGGGAGCGAATACCGGGACTCCACGCCGTCGTCTGCCCGGGGGGTGGGGGAACCCGCCAGTTCGCCGGCATCCCGTGCCTTGCGAACCGAACTGGGCACCACCATGCGGCGTAGTCCCTCGCTGATCGTCTGGTCCGACGCGGCGTCGGATGTCGCGTTGGTCTCCTGCACTGGGTCTGCTCCGGTTCGGTCGGCGGTGGTCACAGTTCGGGTAGTCCCGGCTCGGGTGCGGCGGCGGCTGCCAGGGGTCGGCGCAGCGTCACTCTCATCATGGAGAAGTCGGCCGACGCGACGAGGTGATCATCGGTGTCGACCACCGTGCAGTCGATGACGATCAGTTGGCTGCCGATGCGCACCACGTCGGCCTTGGCGACCACCGCGTCGGTCCGGGGTCGGCCGAGGTAGCGGATGTGCATGTCGGAGGTCACCAGGGATTCCGTCTCGGGGTCGAAGTCGGTGGCCCGGGCCGCGGCCAGAGCGCAGGCCAGGTCGATCATGGTGGCGATGGCGCCGCCGTGGAGGTTGGCCGTGAACCCGAACGCGTCGGGGCGGACCGGCATCCGAACCTCGGCGTGGCGTGAACCCTTGTCCGGTCGTTCCCATTCGAGGCCCAACAGGGCGTGGAGCGGGATGTCGTCGGCCTGTTCCCGGCGGGTCGGACCACCCTCGGTGTCGCTCATGGTGACTCCCGGCGCGGCTGACCTGCAGCCGGCACCACGGACTCGACCACCGCGCCGATGGTGCGATCGAACAGCGCCGGCAGATCGGGTGGTTCGCTGAGGGCCACGACGGTGGCCGGATCGATGGCGTCGTCGACGATATCGGCCCACAGGGTCGCGTCCCGATGTGGAGTCGGCACCCGTTCATCGCTGCGGAAGGCGACCACGAGGAAGCCCGCGACACACATCAGGATGGCGCGCAGGGCATCACGGGCTTCCCCGCCGTGAAGACCCGCCGCATCGAGTTCGCGGGCGAGTGCCACCTCGAGGGGCATCTCCAACAGCGAGGTCGCCCCCACCTGATGGGCGAGGGAGGTGACGTTGCGGTGGGCGAGGGCGCTGGCCCACACGTGCCTGGCGACCGACATGATCCGAGCTCGGGGGGTGGTTCCCTCGACGGTCAGCTCGGCCTGGCGCTCGGAGAGCCGTTCGATGAGCGCGGTGATGAGCTCGTCCCGCCCGCCGACGTGCCAGTAGATGGTGGTGGTGGTGACGCCCAGCTCGGTGGCGAGCTTCCGCATGGTCAGAGCGTCCGCACCCCCGGCTTCCACCAACGACAGAGCGCACTCGACCACGTCGTCGCGATCGAGGCCGGCCCGTCGGCCGGTCCCCTTCACCCTCGTCGTCGCTGTTGCCACTCGGTTCCCACGATCTGTCGCCGGGGGTGTCCCCCGAAGCTTCTGTGACAGTGTGCAAGAAATCTAGGACGGCGTTCAAGTGGGTGCACGGATGGTGACGTCCGACCCCGTTGCATCTGCGGTGCGATGATGGGCGGGCCGGGAGGACGCGGATGGGGTCGGAGACGGAGAGTGTCGGAACCGGGGAGGGTCTCGACATCGACTCGCTGCGTCGCGACCCCGGCTTCCTCGGCCGCATGCTGCCCGTTCTCGATCGCCTCCTGTCGTATTTCGACCCCGCGGTCGAGGGATTCGACAAGGTGCCGACCGACGGGCCGTTCATGGTCGTCGGCAACCATTCCGGTGGCGTGTACATGCCCGACTTCTGGGCGTTCCTGAGCGAGTGGCTGCGACAGCGGGGCACCGATGCTCCGATCTACTCCCTGGGCTTCGACTTCACCTTCGCCATGCCGCTCGTCTCCGAACTGGCCCGCCGGATCGGGTCGGTTCCCGCCAGCCAGCTCAACGGCGGCGCGCTTCTCGACGCCGGGTATCCGATCATCGTGTATCCGGGCGGTGACGAGGACGACTACCGACCATGGACCGAGCGGCACCGGGTGGATCTGCACGGTCGGACCGGCTTCGTCCGGCTCGCGCTCCGCCACGGCGTTCCCGTGGTTCCTCTGGTCGCGCACGGGAGCCACGACGTGATCATCGTGTTGACCCGGGGTGAGACGCTGGCCCGCCGGCTGGGGTTCAACCGACTGCGCATCAACGTGATGCCGATCATGTTGGGGCTTCCGTGGGGGGTCGCCCCGGTGCAGCTGCCCACCTGGCCGCTTCCGGCCAAGGTCTCCGTGCGGGTGTGTGATCCCATCGACTGGAGCCACCTGGGCCCCGATGCGGCCGACGATCCCGAGGTCGTTCGGCACTGCTACGAGGAGATCCTGGGGCGGATGCAGTCCAACCTCGACGAGCTCGTGGAGGAGTTGCCCCACCCTGTCATGGCACGGATGTCCACCGCCCTGGGTCTCGACCGACTGCCCTTCGGCCGTCGCGACGACCGCGACGCCGGCCGGCCGGGAGCAGTCCCGTGACAGCCATCTCGGGACCATGGGCCCTGTTCCTCGGAACGAAGGTCGATGACCATCGTGTGGAGGTCGGTTGGAGTTCTGACTCGTAGGACGCTGATCGCCGAGTCCTCGATGAGGGGTGTGCTGATGAGATCCGATCGAGTCGTCCGACGATGGCTGCGGGTCGTCGCCGTCAGCGCGGTGGTGGCTGTCGCCGCATCCTGTCAACCGGGGACGCCGGCGCTCTTCCCGACGGGGACCTTCCAGACGACGATCGGCACGTACGCGTACTCGGCCACGTCGCCCCTCTGGCATGTGGACTCGTTCAGCATTCCCGAGGATTTCACCCTGTGGCTCACCGATCCTTTGGCGGACTCGCTGATGGGGGCTCCCGAACTCTGGCCCGAATCAGGGGCCTACTACATGGGGCTCCAGGTCTCTCTTCCCGGCTCGGTCCTCGAGCCGGGAACGTACGTGGTCGGCCTTGATCCGGGTGAGGCGTACATCGGCCTCTACCTGTCGACCTGGGAGGATCTCCGTGCCGTCGGCGAATCGGCCTACGAGGAGCATTGGTCGTGCTTCGCCTACAACCTTCCGGGTGTTCCTCCAACGACGGGCACGGTGTCGATATCCGATCTGGTGTTCGCGGGCAATCGGGTTCAGGCGATGCGGGTGTCCTGGGACCTCTCCTGCCCGACCTTCATCGTCGCGGGGGAACAACGAACCAGTGGCCCACCACTCACCTGGGTCGGGAGCGCCACCTACAACTCGTGACCGATGAATTGGCTGCGGAGCCTCCCAGACGGTCATGAAGGCGTGGCGATCGGACCCCTAGCCTCGATCCATGGACGACACCGAGACCACCATTGCGCTGACCGCGGTCGACTCGGCCTCCGGTCCGGCCGATCCGCCCTTCACCGCCGATGCCCCCAACGTCGTGGTCATCGTTCTCGACGACACCGGCTTCGCCCAGTTGGGCTGCTACGGATCCGACATCGCCACTCCCGCCATCGACGCCCTCGCCGAGCGCGGGGTCCGGCTCACCAACTTCCACACCACCGCCGTGTGCTCACCGACCCGCGCCTGCCTGCTGACCGGGCGAAATCATCACCGGGTCGGGATGGGGATGTTGCCCGACCTTCCGATGAACTTCCCGGGCTACACCGCCCGTATCCCCGACGAAGCCGCCACGCTGGCCGAGGTCCTCGCCGGCCACGGCTACGCCACTTTCGCTGTCGGCAAGTGGCACCTCACCCCCCGGGATCAGCGGTCGCCGTCGGGCCCCTTCGAGAACTGGCCGCTCGGCAAGGGATTCGAGCACTTCTACGGGTTCCTCGGAGGTGATGCCAACCATTGGGCTCCCGAGCTCGTGCGCGACAACACCTACGTCGATCCGCCCCGCACACCCGACGACGGCTACCACCTGAGCGAGGACCTTGCCGACGAGGCGATCGCCCGGATCCGCGAGCTGCGCCGCAATCAGCCCGACCGACCGTTCCTGCTGTGGTTCGCGCTCGGTGCCACCCACGCTCCGCACCATGTGGCTCCCGAATGGTCCGACGACTATCGGGGTTGCTTCGACTCCGGGTGGGAGGCGTGGCGTCGCCACGCCCTCGATCGCCAGATCGAGCTCGGGATCGTCCCGTCCGGCACCGAGCTGCCGGCCGCGTCGACCCACGTACCCGACTGGGACAACCTCGACGACGACCATCGCCGCCTCTACGCGCGGATGATGGAGATCTACGCCGGCTTCCTCACCCACACCGACGCCCAGATCGGCCGGGTCCTCGACGCACTGGACGACCTCGGCGAGCGGGACGACACGATCGTGGTGCTGGTGTCCGACAACGGCGCGTCGGGTGAGGCCGGACCCCACGGCTCGGTCAGCGAATTCCGTTTCGCGCAGGGGCGCGACGAGGACGTCGAGCTGAACCTGGCGCTCATCGACGAGCTCGGCGGCCGCCGCACCTACAACCACTACCCCTGGGGATGGGCCGAAGCGGGCAATACCCCGGCCAGGCGTTTCAAGCGGTACACGTTCGAAGGGGGAGTGCGGGACCCGTGCATCGTTTCGTGGCCGGCCGGGATCGAGGCGACCGGCGGTGTCCGCAACCAGTACTGCCACGCCATCGACATCCTGCCGACGATCCTCGACCTGGTCGGCGTCGACATGCCGGCGGTGGTGGCGGGAAGCCAACAGATGAGCCTCGACGGCACGTCGTTGAACGCGATGCTGCATGATCCTGCTGCCCCCGACCCGAGGGTCAGCCAGTACTACGAGTGTTGGGGGAGTCGGGCGATGTACGAGGACGGCTGGAAGGTCGTGACCGACCACGTCAACCAGCTCACCCACGCCGAGCGTGACCTGATCGCCGGCAGCAGCGACTTCGCCGCCGATCACTGGCATCTCTTCGACACCCGAGCCGACCTCGCGGAGAACCACGATCTCTCCGACGAACACCCCGACATCCGTGATCGTCTGGTGGCCCGGTGGTTCGAGGAGGCCGAGCGCAATGGAGTGCTTCCGCTGAGCGACGGGGTGATGGACCGGTTGTCGCACCTGTTCCTCCCCTGGCCGAGCGGCTCGTCGCGGCGTCGAGCTGGCGCCGGGCGAGAGGGTGTTCGAGGACAACGCGCCGGTGCTCTCCGGCGGCTTCGTCATCACCGCCCACCTGGGCGCGCCGCTCGAGCCCGGGGCCCACGGTGTGCTGGCCGAACAGGGTGACTACAACGGCGGCTGGGTCTGGCACGCCAATGAGGGCAGCCTCACGTTCGCGGTCGCCTTCGTCAGCGAACACGTGACGACGATGTGTGGGCCGGTTCCCCTGGGCGCGTCCATCCTGCGCGTCGTCGGACGACCCGCCGACGGCGGCATGGATCTCATCGCCGAGGCCGACGGCTCACTCGTGGCGGAGGACCACCTTCCCCACGAGTGGCCGGGCCTGTGGACCCCGAATTCCTCGGCGTCGCTGCTCGCGGGGGTGGGGCGCCACCTCCCCGTATGTGACGGCTACGACCCGCTCGTCGAGTTCAGTGGCGATCTCCGTCGGTTGGTCGTCGAGGCCGACGGGGGCGCGTCGTTCACCGAGCTGTCCCATCGGATGGATGTCGCGTTCCGAAGCCAGTAGTGACGATCCGGAGGAGCGAGAAGGTCCACCGATCGCTGAGCCGGATCAGCGCGACGATGTCCCACTCCCGGCCGATCTGGACGAGGGTCGCGGCGGGCGTGTGGACTGGCAACGGAAGTTGAGAGGCAGCTGTGCGCACGACGTGACGAACCTGGTGGTCACTGTGCTGGACCCCGAGGTCCGGCGTTCCCACCAGGCCGGTCTCATCGACAGGTACGTGAGTCGGTTGTCCGAGCGGACATGGCGTGACACGAGGGGACCGCCCGATCTGATCGAGCGGTCCCCAGGTTCAGGCCGTGCTGGAACGACGATGTCGACTCGTCGTGGAACGTCATTCCGGCAGCTGTCGGCTGTGGGCTCCTTCGGGGCCCGGGGCCGATCGGACATCGGCGCCGAGGTCGGCCCGTGCGGCGCCGTCCTGAGCGAGGGTGTCGGTTGCGACGAGGTACACGCCGCCCCAGCTCGCCGACGCATCTTCGTTGGACATCGCGACGCTCAGGGCGAGGAACCGGCCTCGGAAGCCGTCCCTCTCGACGCCCACGGTCGTCACGAACGTGTCGGAGGGGGCTTCGGTGTCGACGACCGGCCCCGAGGTGTCCGTATCGACCACCGAGATGATGGGTTGGACCGCCGGCCCCTGGCCGAGGTAGATGCCCGTCGTGCCGTCGGGTTCGGTCCCCTTGAAGGCGACCTTGTAGGCGGCTCCGGTACCGGACACCGCGGCGAACGCCGAGGCTCGCCACCGGGGCGGCTCCTCCGGTTCCTCCTCGGATCCACCGACGCCCGGCGGCCTTCCCGAGAACACCCAGTACTGGAACGACCGGAATTTGGCATCGGGGTCGGCGGCATCAGCCACGGCCACCGCCCTGGTGGAATCGGTCACCGTGTCGTGGATGAAGATTCCCTGGTTGACCGGAACCTCCGTCACGAACCCGTCGGGGTAGGTCTCGTTGCAGTAGGCCAGGATGTCCTTGTTGCCATCCTCGGGGCAGTCGAGGGTGATCTCCCTCGTCTCGCCCCACGCTCCCCAGAGGGTCACGTAGCGACCGTCGAAGGAGAGCCCTTCACCGATCGAGGTGAAGACGTCGGACTCGGCCATCCCCGGGACCCGGTCGCCGATTTCGACGAGCGGATCCAGTTCCGGATTCGTCGCCATCGCCGCGAGGTACACGCCGCCGAGCGTCGGTGCCGCTTCGTTGTCCAGGCCGGTGAACACCACCTTGCCTCCCGCCGCGCTGGGCGGGGCGGTCGAGCCGAACTCGACGACTCCCGGTTCACCGTCGACGTCCGGCTGGTTCGGGATGAGGGTGTCGGAGTTGGCGATCACCTGGATCGGGCCGGCCGCCACAGATGCGTCCTTGAAGAACACGCCGGTCTTGCCCTCGTCGGTGGTGTAGTTCCCCTTGAAGGCGACGCGGGTACCGTCGACCGCGGGTGAGCCGGGGAACTGGTCGAACCGGGTCCCGGGCGCCGCTCCGGGCACGGCGTAGTACTCGAATCCAGGCACGCCGCCGAGCAGGGTCACCGACGAGGTGAGCGCTCCGTTGGCCGTCGAGTAGACGCCTGCGGTTCCGACTCTGGTCGCCTCACCTCCGTCGGGTGTGAACTCCCACACCGAGGTGGACTGCCCACGGGTTGCGATGGTGGGACCCACCGCATCCATCCGGGGAAACGCCGGGAACTCCGTGAACTCAGCGGAGAGATTGTTCGGGGCCGGCACCACGCTGCTGATCCCGCCCTTGGCGTCAGCGATGGTCCTGATGGCGCTCGACGCGTCGCGGGGATTCCTGGAGTAGATCCCGCGGGCGCCCTGTCCCTGGGTGCGGGCGCGGAATGCCACTGTCCCCGATGCGTTCACCGACGGCTGGTTGTAGCTGTTGAAGTTCTTGTCGGACCCCGGGGCGAGATCGCCGTTGTTGACGACGGTCCGCCACGTCGGCTCCGGAGTCGGTGGCACCGGAAGGACGGTCGTCTCGCGACAACCGATGATCGTGTTGTCGCCGGGGCCGACGTTGAGTGCGACAGTGCATGCCGTCACCGGTCCGGGGGCCACGGTGAAGGTCTCGTCGAAACCGAAGTCGGCTCCGCGGCCGAAGACCGCATCGACGTCGGGGCGTGGCTTGTTCGCGTCAAAAGCCCCCGACACCCATTGGCCGTTGATCCAGAAGACGACCTTGATGGGATCGAGGGTGTCCCAGTCGGATACCCAGCCGACCATCCTCACCGTTCCCTCGCCGCCGGTCACCGAGTCGAGATAGCCCGACGGGCTCGACGATGAACCCGGCGGAGGTGCCGGCAGGCAGGCTGCCACCAGCCCGACGGCGGAGAGCAACACCATGATCAGCGCCGCTCTGGTGGTTCGAGCCTTGGTCACCATGGCTGTACCTCCTGGGTTCGCTGTCTGCCCTGACCGTACGCCCGTTCGCGGTGTTTGCAACTGTTCGCATGTCACATCTTCAAGGCAGCAACCTGTCCCCCGGCCCGCTTCGGATCGACCGGGTCGCCGGAACGGAAGAGGATCCTGCGCTATCTTCTCGACGAACGACCGTCGATCCGAGGCGGCCGTCCCGCCGCCGCAATGGTGTCGGGTCACGCATTCCGCCCAACAGGGGAGCACGATGAGCGAGTTCGATGACATGGGTCCGATCGACTGGATACTCGTCGAGTTCGACCAGCCCCTGACGGGTCAGCTGGCCCCACCGCTGCTCGACCTCGTGGACCGGGGACTCATCAGGGTTCTCGACCTCCTCTTCATCCAGAAGGACGCGGAGGGCAACGTCGCGGGAATCGAGATCTCCGACCTGCCCGGCGACGAGGCCGCTCATGTCGCGGTGTTCGAGGGGGCGTCGAGCGGGCTGTTCGGCGACGATGACATCTCGATGGCCGGCGAAGCCCTCGAGAACGACACCCGGGCGTTGATGTTGATGTACGAGAACAGGTGGGCGGCGCCGTTCGCCGTCGCCTTGCGACAGGCCGGCGGGCTGCTGGTCGACAGCGGCCGGATTCCGGTCCAGGCGATCATCGCCGCTCTGGACGAACTCGACGCCGCCGACGCGGCATCCTGAAACCCGAAACCTCGAACCCAGACGACAGAAGGAGAATCCCATGTTGGGAGGACGTAGAGGAAGGCCGGTGCTTCGCGGCGTGGCCCGCACCGCAGTGGTCGCGGGCACCGCGTCCGCGGTCGCCGGCGGCGTGCACCACCGTCAGGACAAGCGATGGGCCGCTCAGGATCAGCAGGCCTACGACCAGCAACAGGCCGCGTACGACGCCGGGCAGGCTGCTGCCGTGGCGCCGCCGGCTCCGCCGCCGGTGGCTCCCGCGCCGGCCGCACCCGCAGCGAATCAGTTGGATCAACTCGAGCGGCTGGCCAAGCTGAAAGAACAGGGCGTTCTGACCGACGCCGAGTTCGCCGCGGAGAAGGCGAAGATCCTCGCCGGCTGACCCCGCGCTCGACGCCTACGCGGCGCTGGCGGCGGACTACGACTGGCTCTACGACGATGCGGAGATGAGGCTCGGCACGTCGACCCCGGGCGTACGGGCCGCCCTCGCCGCCCTCCCGGCGGGCTCCCGGATCCTCGATGCGGCCTGTGGTGTGGGCATCGACGTGGTCGCCCTCGCACGGCGTGGGTTCGACGTCTACGGCTCCGACGCGAGCCCAGCCATGGTGTGTCTGTGTCGGGAACGGCTCACGCGGGCCGGGGTCGACATCCCCGTCATCCGCAGCGAGTGGGCGGGGCTGACCGACCATCTCGAGGGATCGAGCGTCGACGCGATCCTGTGTTCGGGAAATTCGCTGGCCCACGCACCCGGTGAGGCGCCGATGGCCGCGGCGTTGGAGGCCTTCGCCGCTCTGTTGGTTCCGGGCGGCCTGTTGATCGTGGACAGTCACCATTGGGAGGTGGTGTTCGCAGCAGGCGAGCGGACGATCGAGGACCCGGTCGTGGTCGAACGCGACGGGGTCCGGTGCCGACGGAGGTACCGCTGGCGATTTCCCCACGGAGTGGCAGGCCCGTACCTCCTCGACATCGATCTCGAGTTCACCGAGGGCGGTGTCACGACGGCGCGGACCCACTCCGTTGAGTCCCATCCCTTCACGACCGCCGAGTTGTGGGCCCGCGTGCGCACCGCCGGCTTCGCGATCGTGGGGCTCGACGCGGATCTCGACCACGACCGCTACACCGCGGTGGCGACGCTCCGCTGAGCGGGTCAGGCGATGAAGAGGAACGGCTGATTCTTGGTCTCGCCCGAATCGGTCTCGAGTTCGTTGTCGGGCCCCCAGGCGGCGCCGTTCCAGTGGATCCAGTGGAGGTCGGAGCTGTCGTCCTGCACGGCCAACATGATGCCGTCGTTGCCCGGGTCGGGATAGAGCATCATCGAGTTGGACACGGCGCCGATGTTCGGCACGTCCGGTCCGGCCGCCCACCCCGAGCCCGGGGACCAGATGCGGGTCCGCGGGGTGTTCACGTTCTCGCCGAACGTGGCGAGCGCCTGACCGGACCTGCTCTCGAAGGCCACCGCCACCGCCGGTTCGGTGATTCCCGTCGAGCCGGGCGAGGCCTTGGCGAGGTCCGCCCAACCGGCGCCCGACCACACCGCCAGCCAGACCTCGTTGGCGTTGTTGAGGACCCCCATGGCGATGCGGTTGCTGGTGGGGTCTGCGCCGAGCGTCATCCAGCGCGAGTACCCGCCGGTGAGCCCCGTCAGGCTCCCCTCACCGCTCCAGGCGCCGTTCCACGTGCGGTAGAACACATCGGCGGTGCCCTTCCCGTACACGACGAGCGCCCGTCCGCTCTGCTGTTCGTAGGCGACGTACACGTCCGTCCGGTCGTTGCCGGACCCGTTGGGGGACAACACGATTCCGTTGCCCCACGACGATCCGTTCCACACCATGGCGTAGTCGCGGCTGGAGTCGTCGGACACGATGAGCACCATCTCGTCGGAGCCCGGTCGGGCGGCCAGCTGCATGTGACGGGGGGTGCCGACGATGCCGGCGACCGGTGGAGTGATGTCCGCGTTGCCGGTCCACGACACGCCGTTGAACATCCGGTAGCTCAGGTTGGAGCCGTTGGCGGTCACGACCATGGCGTCGCCGCTCAGCGACTCGTAGGCCACGTCGAACCCCCACCAGAAAGTCTGGTTCGTGGAGCCGAACTCGCCCTGGGTGCTCCACGTGGTGCCGTTCCAGCGCTCGGCGAGGATCTTTCCGCCAGAGTCGACGCCCACGACAATGGCCTCGTTGCGGGTGCGGGACCTGGCCCCCTGCATGACCCGGAAGTCGCCCGACACCGAGGAGTTCTGGATCGAACCGAACACGACCCCGTTCCACACCGACCAGTAGCGCCGGGCCTGGCCGCTCCGCCGCCACACGGCCATCGGAGAGGACCAGCCGGTGGTCCAGCCGTTCAGCCACACCGTGTTCGGGGAGTTGTAGTTGGTGAAGGTGATGTCGAGGTCGCCGTCGCCGTCGAAGTCCCCGACGGCGGTCGACTCGCTCTCGAGGGTGCCGAGGCTCTGACCGGAGTTGGTGAACGCGCCCGACCCGTTGTTGAGCCAGATCGTGTTGGCACCGGGGTAGTTGGCGACGGTGATGTCGAGGTCGCCGTCGCCGTCGAGGTCGCCGAGGGCGACGCCCTCGCTGAGCCCGCTTCCGAGCAGCTGGCCGGTGTCGGTGAAGGTCCCCGTTCCGTTGTTGCGCCACACGGTGTTGCCGCTGCCCCTGTTGACGAAGACGATGTCGAGGTCGCCGTCCCCGTCGAGGTCTCCGACGGCGACGCCCTCGCTGTCCATGGTCCCGAGGTTCTGGCCCGAATCGGTGAACACGCCCGACCCGTTGTTGCGCCACACCGTGTTGGCCGTGGAGTCGTTCGAGAAGACCAGGTCGAGGTCGCCGTCGCCGTCGAGGTCGCCGATGGCCACGCCCTCGCTGTCGGCGTTGCCGAGCATCTGCCCGGAGTCGGTGAAGACGCCCGACCCGTTGTTCAGCCACACCCGGTTGGGTCCGGGCCCGGTGGCGAAGATCAGGTCGAGGTCGCCGTCGCCGTCCACGTCGCCCACGACGATCCCCTCGGTGTCGGGGTTGTTGAGGGTCTGACCAGAGTCGGTGAAGACACCGGCCCCGTTGTTCAGGTAGATCCTGTCGGGCTGTCCGGCCGACGATCCGGCGATCATGTCGAGGTCGCCGTCGCCGTCGACGTCGCCGAGAGCGATCGCCTCGTTGAGGTCGGCGCCCAGCGACTGCCCGGAGTTGAGGAACATGGCGTTGCCGGCGTTCAGCCACACCGTGTTGCCCGCGCCGTAGTTGGCGTAGACGATGTCGAGGTCGCCGTCGCCGTCGACGTCGCCCACCGCCGTGCTCTCGGTCGGGCCGCTGTCCAGTGACTGACCGTTGGTGACGAACGCCCCCGACGTCGGACGCGTCGGAGACGGGTCGCAGGCGTCACCGAGGCCGTCGCCGTCGGTGTCGTACTGGTCGGGGTTGAACCTGGTCGGGCAGTTGTCGACGGCGAAGGGGACCGCGTCGAAGTCCTCGGTACCGCCGTTGAGCCAGACCATGTTGGCCTGGCCGTAGTTGGCCACGGCAAGATCGAGGTCGCCGTCGCCGTCGACGTCGCCGAGCGCGCCACCCCAGCCGCTCGACGAACCGAGACCCTGTCCGGTGTTGGTGAACACGCCGGCCCCGTTGTTGAGCCAGATGGTGTCTGCCTGAGTGCCCTGGTTGGTGACCGCCAGGTCGAGGTCACCGTCACCGTCGAGGTCGCCGGCCTGGACGTCGCGGGCGTCGCCACCTGACAGGGTCTGGCCGGAGTTGGTGAAGACGCCCCCTCCGTTGTTGAGCCACACGACGTTGGGCTGGCTGCCCTGGTTGGCGACGATCAGGTCGCGGTCGCCGTCGCCGTCGACGTCCGCGACGACCAGGGCGTGGGAGTTGGCGGTCCCGAGGGTCTGCCCGGAGCTCGTGAAGACACCGGCTCCGTTGTTGAACCAGACGGTGTTGGGCTGAGAGCTGTAGTTCGCATCGGCCAGGTCGAGGTCGCCGTCGCCGTCGAGGTCGGCCAGTTCGATGTCGTAGCTGTTGGCGGCGCCGATGGTCTGCCCCGAGTCGGTGAAGACTCCCGATCCGTTGTTGAGCCACACCGTGTTGGGTTGGCTGTTGAAGTTGTTGGCGTAGACGATGTCGAGGTCTGCGTCGCCGTCGACGTCTCCGAGCGTCGCCGCGACGCTGTGGGTCGTGCCGAGGAGCTGGCCGGAATCGAGGAAGAAGCCGTTTCCGGCGTTGAGCCAGACCGTGTTGGGTTGGCCGGCGTAGTTGGCGAAGGTGATGTCGAGGTCGCCGTCGCCGTCGAGGTCTCCCAGAGCCGCATCGAGGCTGCTGTCGGTCCCGAGGGACTGGCCGGAGTCGAGGAACATGCCGTTTCCGGCGTTGAACCACACCGAGCTCGCCTGGGAATTGGCGTTGGACACCACGATGTCGAGGTCGCCGTCGCCGTCGAGGTCGCCGAACTCGACGTCACGGCTGTCGGCGGTACCCATCTGCTGGCCGGTGGACACGAAGCGGGCGTTGGACACCACGGTCGGGGAGGCGTCGCAGGCATCGCCGGTGCCGTCGCCGTCGGTGTCGAACTGGTTGATGTTGAACGTGGTCGGGCAGTTGTCGACGACGGTCGGGACGGCGTCGTAGTCGTCGTCGCCGTGGCTGGTTGAACCACACGCGTGTTGGGGTCCGCCGTCGTTGGCGATAGATCGATGTCGAGGTCGCCGTCGCCGTCGACGTCGCCGAGGGCGAGCCCCGGCGGCGTTCGGGTCGAGGCTGGCCGGTAGTCGGTGAAGCGTACCGCTCCCGTCGTTGAGCCAGCTCGGTGTTCGGAGTCCGTCGTCGTGGCGAGGACGCATGTCGAGGTCGCCGTCACCGTCGAGATCGCCCAGCCTGACGGTCGCTGTCGTAGTTCCGCTCCGAGGGTCTGGCCGGAGTCGGTGAAGGCGCCGCTCCCGTCGTTGAACCACACCGTCTGGTGGCCCGTCGGTGGCTCGTGTCGGCGAAGACGACGTCGAGGTCGCCGTCGCCGTCGATGTCTCCGAGGTCCGACGTCCTGGGCGTTGCCGTTGCCGAGGCGTCTGGCCCGAGTCGGCGAAGATGCCCGGTTCCGTCGTTGAGCCAGACGGTGTCGCCCTGAGCCTTGTTGGCGAACATGAGGTCGAGATCGGCGTCACCGTCGACGTCGCCGACGGCGACGTTCGCGGCTGTTGGCCGATGCCGAGGGTCTGTCCGGAGTCGGTGAAGCACGGCGGCCGTTGTTGAGCCAGACGGTGTTGCCGTCGGATCGTTGGCGAAGACGATGTCGAGGTCGCCGTCGCCGTCGACGTCGCCGAGCGCAACGCCCTCGGTCGGTTGGGGTTCCGAGGGTCTGTCCGGAGTCGAGGAAGAATCCGTTGCCGGCGTTGAACCAGACGGTGTTGGGTTGGCTGATTCGTTGGCGAACACGATGTCGAGGTCGCCGTCGCCGTCGAGGTCTGCCGAGCGCGACGCTCTCGGCTCGTTGCGGTTGCCGAGCGTCTGGCCGGAGTCGAGGTAGAATCCGTTGCCGGCGTTGAACCAGACCGTGTTCGGCTGGCCGTTCGTGTTGGCGAACGACGATGTCGAGGTCGCCGTCGCCGTCGAGATCTCCCGAGCGATCGCGTCGAAGCCGGCCGCGCTTGCCGAGTGGCCTGACCGGAGTCGATGAACGTGCCGTCGGAGGCAGCGGTCGGGCGACGGGTCGCAGGCGTCGCCGATGCCGTCACCGTCGGTGTCGAACTGGTTGATGTTGAACGTGGTCGGGCAGTTGTCGACAGCGTTGGGGATGGCGTCGAAGTCGTCGTCGTCGATCGCGTCGTTGAGCCACACCGTGTTGGGGCCGCCTGAGTTGACGGCGAAGACGAGGTCGAGGTCGCCGTCGGCGTCGACGTCCCCCGCGGCGATGCCGAAGCTGTCGCGGGTTCGAGTGCCTGTCCGCTGTCGGTGTAGGCACCGGTTCCGTCGTTGATGAGCACCAGACCCGGCTGGCCCGTGGTGCCGAAGGCGATGTCGAGGTCGCCGTCGCCGTCGAGGTCGCCCAGGACGAGGGTGGGTGCGGCGCCCGAGAGTGCCTGTCCGCTGTCGGTGAAGGTGCCGGATCCGTCGTTGAACCACACCGCGTTGGCGCTCGATTGGGCGCTGTAGGCGAGGTCGAGGTCGCCGTCGCCGTCGAGGTCGCCCGCCGCCACCTCGTCGCCTCGGGTCAGCGTCTGGCCACCGTCGGTGAAGGTGCCGGTTCCGTCATTGAACCAGACGGTGCTCGCGGCCTTGTTGGCGAAGGCGAGGTCGAGGTCGGCGTCGCCGTCGTAGTCGCCCATGACGACGCCGAAGCTCTCGTCGGATCCGAGCGACTGACCGGAGTCGGTGAAGACCCCCGAACCGTTGTTGAGCCAGACGGTGTTGGCCGTCTTGTTGGCGTAGGTGATGTCGAGGTCGCCGTCGCCGTCGACGTCGCCGAACGCCGCCGCGTTGCTCTCGGCGGATCCGAGGGCCTGTCCGCTGTTGAGGAACATGCCGTTGCCGGCGTTGAGCCAGACGGTGTTGGCCGTCTTGTTGGCGTAGGTGATGTCGAGGTCGCCGTCGCCGTCGACGTCGCCGAACGCCGCCGCTCTGCTCTCGTTCGATCCGAGGGCCTGTCCGCTGTTGAGGAACATGCCGTTGCCGGCGTTGAGCCAGATGGTGTTGGCGGCCTTGTTCGCAAAGGTGATGTCGAGGTCGCCGTCGCCGTCGACGTCACCCATGGCCGTCCCGAAGCTCTCGTCGGTCGCCAACGACTGAAGGCTGTCGATGAAGACCGCCGCGGGAAGGAAGGGTGGGTGAGGGATCGCAGGTGTCGCCGGTGCCGTCTCCGTCGGTGTCGTACTGGTCGATGTTGAACGTGGTCGGGCAGTTGTCCGAGGCGGTCGGGACGGCGTCGAAGTCCTCGTCGATGGCCGTGGCCGACGCCTGAGTGCTGTCGGCGCTCTCCCACTGGGCGGCGTAGGCGCGGGTGACGTAGTACCACGTGCCGGTGCCGGGAACGTCGGTGTAGGTCGTCGTCGTGCGCGGGTTGATCTCGGCCACCTGGGTATAGGGGCCCCCGGGGGTGGTGGATCGGTAGACGCGGTGCCCCGTGGCCCAGGTGTCGGGCGTGGCCGTCCAGGTCAGGGTGATCGTCGACCCGCCGACGGCCGCGAGGGCGGTGGGCGGAGCGAGCTGGTCGCCTCCCAACGCGTTGAGGTCGTTGTCGGTTGCCGCGCCGTACGCCGCGGACGACCCGGTCACGACGTTCGCCAGCATCACCCCGACGACGACGAGGGCGACGGGGCTACGTCGCAGCGTCGCCGACGCGCCGGCGGTGACGCGGCCGGATCGCGGCTGTCGCGTCGGCCAGGGGTCGAAGCGGGCCAACACCGCCCATCGCGACACCCACACCGCCAGCAGCATCGCGAGCGCAGCCATCGCGACCTGGAGCCACTGTCCCGCACCGGCCCACACCAGCGGTCGGGCGATGAACGGGACGAGCAGACGCCCGACGCCACGGATCGATCCTTCCGGCACCGGTGTGGAGTCGGCCCGGCCGTTGGCGTCGCCCCGGGTCACGTAGTCACCGACCTCGTCGCGCCTCACCACCCGGTGGGTGATGAGGCCCTCGCCTGCGGGGTTGTCGAAAACCGCGACCCTGCCCGGCTCGACATCCTCCCCTCCGAAGGGCGTGGCCAACACGATGTCGCCGGTTGCGATGAGAGGCTCCATCGATCCCGACGTCACCGCGATCGGGGACCACCCTGCGGCCAGGGGGACGACGGTCGCCCACACGCCCAGCCAGGCCACGGACGCGACCATCACCAGGCCCGTCACACCGACGGCGAATCGGAACCTTCCGCCGCGGGACGTCGACGGGCCCGGGCGCAGGTCGCGGACGGGCCGGAGCATCAACTCTGGACTTCCCAGGTGAAGGTCAGGTCACTCACTCCCTCGTTCTGCTGATCCGAGGGAGTGGTGGGGTCGAGTCGAACGCTGATCCTGTAGGTCTTGGACTGGGGGGTGCCCCCGGGGTCCCATACCCCCGCACCCGACGCGTAGTCGGTGACGGTCGAGTCGAAGGCGGACAGCGCCGTGGCCGGGACGATGGTGTTCTCGCGCGAGAATCCGGTGCAGTTGTTGAACGTGCCGCCGCCGCCCTCCTCGATGGTGACGTCGAGGTGGTCACCGAAGGTGCCGCTGTCGGTGTAGCCACCGGAGTAGACCTTCACGCCGCCGGGATCGGCCACCGAACCCTGGTAGGTGACGATGATGCAGTTGGTGGCCGTGTCGCCGGGCTTCATGTCCGCCACCGTGAACAGCGCGGAGCCGGTGTCGTTGTCGACCAGCTCGACCGATCCACCCGAGAACGAGCTGCCGGTGTTGTCGGTCGAGGCCGTGAACGCGGCCGACGACCGGGTGACCAACATCACTGACACCGCGGCGAGAGACCCCAGCAGCGCGACTCCTCGGATGATGGCGCCGACACCGGTTCGGCCCGGAGTGTCAGGTGCGACGTCGCTCTCGCGGCTGTCCGGCATGGCGTTGGGGTGTGACATGGCTGCTCTCCAGGTGCCCAGCGGGGGTGAGGACCCGACGATCGACGGCCCTGCCTCCTCCCGATCGGCCCGAACGGGGGCCCTCTTGACCGTTGTGGGCCGTTCGACCCAGCGGCAGATCGACGGGCATCGCGTGCCATACACCAGGTCGGTCGGCGCCGGTCGCCGTGGTCGGCCCTCGCCGAGGAAGGCCTGGCTCGGTTCAGGAGACGGCTGCGAGCGGGAACCCACGACCGATGGCGCCTTGGGCGGCGAGGACCTCGTGGATCCGGTCGTCGAGGCGAATCCACTCCTCGTCGAGCCAGGCCACCTGCTCGGCGGGATCGTCGGGTATCCCGTCCCGCGCGATCCGCCGCACCGACACCGAGATCGACTGACCGACCGGTGCCCGACGGCTCAGGGCACCGATGCCGGGCACCGCCTCGAAACCGACATGGCCGATGACGACCACGTCGGCGTTCGGAGCTCCCGCCAGCAGCGACAGGACTCCCCCTGGGCGGGGAGGCAGCACGTGACGGAGACCGGCGAGACGTGCGGCACGCACCGGGTCACGTTCCGAGAGCCGCGCGAGGGACCGCTCGAGGGCCGTGGGATCGAACAGCCGGCCCTCGGGAAAGATCACCGCCACTGACCGGGAATCGAGTCCTGCCGCGAGATCATGAACGGCGCGACGCGCCGTGGCGTCGCCGTCCCGTCTGATGAAGACGGATCCGAGACGTCCGTAGAGGAGATCGAATCCCGGGTCCGACAGCATCTCGGCCATGATGACACCGCGCACATCGATGCCGGTGCCTTCCCCGTAGAGGAGCCCCGGGACCGACGCGTCGGCGAGACTGACGTGGCGGGACAACACGATCGCGGGAGCGGGGGTCAGACCGGCTTCCCCGTCGACCTCGATCCGCAGGCCCAGGAGCTGGTCGGCTCGTGTCGCCAGAAGGTCGATCGACCAGCGTTGCAGGCGGGCATGGCGCCGTCGCGAGGTTGTCGATCCGAGCCGGGTGCCGAAGCCGGCCCAGACCCACAACACGGGAGCGAGAACGATCTCCACGCTGTCGTTGACGAGGTACTGGAGGACCATTCCGAAGACCCGCAGTCGCGGTAGGCGCCGACGTCCCACGGTGAGATCGGCGATGGCGAGACCGACAGCGATCACGGGCGCCAGGACCACGGCGATCACCGTGCCGAGAAGCATCGAGGGAATGCTCACCGAACGGCGTGTCCAGCGGACCACGGCGGAGTCCCCGACAGCGGTGACCGTGGTGGTCTCGTTGTCGTGATGCACATCTGCTCCGTCTCGCCGGTCGCGCGTCTCGCCGAACGGGCGGCCGTTCCGTGAGGGAACCCGGCGGCCGGGGACGTCATTCCCCGGCGGGGTCACGGACGGGGAGTAGGGCGGTCGGCCGAGCGGCCGACCGGTGAGGCAACATCATCGATCAGTAGCTGCGGGGCAGCCCCAAGACGTTGTGAGCGATGAAGTTCGCGGTCATCTCCTGGCTGACGGGCGCGATTCTCTGGAGGCGCGCCTCGCGCCAGTAGCGCTCCACGTGGTATTCGGTCGCATACCCCATGCCGCCGAGGGTCTGAACGGCGCGGTCGGCCGCCAGGTAGGCGGCCTCCGCCGCGAGGTATTTGGCCGTGTTGGCCTCCTCGGCACACGCAAGGTCGGCGTCGTGTCGCTGGGCCGCGATGAACATGATCTCCTTCGCGGCCCGGAGCTGCATGTGCGCGATGGCCAGAGGATGGGCGATCGACTGGTTGGAACCGATGGGTCGACCGAACACCACGCGTTCGGTCGCATACGCCACCGACCGGCGGAGAGCGGCTTCGCCGATTCCACACGACATCGCCGCCAGGAGGATGCGTTCTGCGTTCAGACCATGGAGCAGGTGTCGGAAACCCCGGCCCCGCTCGCCGACCATGCGCCAACCCTCGACGGGAAGAGCGTCATAGGCCACCTCGCAGCTCGCCACCGCATTGCGACCGGTCTTGGGTATCGGCCGGATGTCGACGTGGGAGGGGTCGAGATCCGCGAGGAAGAGCGTGAGGCCGCCGACATGGTCATCGGGGTCGTCCTCGGTGCGGGTGAGCAGCAGCACGACCTCGGATTCGAGGGCCTTCGTCGTCCACACCTTGCGGCCCGTGACGAGGAATCCACCCATGCCGTCGTCGATCGCTCTCGTCGTGATGTGGCCGGTGTCGGTGCCCGCGTCGGGTTCGGTGACACCGAATGCCACGTGGAGATCGCCGGCGGCGGCCCGGGGAAGGAACGTGTCCTTCAGCCGTTCGTTGCCGAACTTCACGACGGGGTTCAGTCCGAACATGGTGAGGTGCACCGCTGACGAGCCGTTCATCGCGGCGCCCGATGCCGCCACCCGGTTCAGGACGAGAGCAGCCTCGGTGATTCCCGCTCCACCGCCGCCGTACTCGGCAGGTATGGCGATGCCGACCCACCCTCCCGCGGCCATGGCGTCATAGAAGGCCCAGGGAAAGCGGTGCTCGGTGTCGCAGGCCGACCAGTAGGTGTCGTCGAAGTCGGCGCACAGGGCGTCGACGGCCTCGACGATCTCCGCATGGGCATCGCTGGCGTCGGTGGGCACAGCCACCATCCCATCACGTCGCGAGCCCCACCGTTCCCCCGGACCACGTCTGCCGCCGAGGGAACGGTGGGCACCGGCGCGGGCTCAGGACGTCTCGACGACACCTTCGAGGTGCCACACCCCGATGAACCCGTTGAAGGGTCCGCCCGAGATCTCGCTCGTCCAGTCGAGGGTGTACGCCCCGGTGTCGGCGTCGTAGGTCCCTTCGACGGGCGTGGTTCCCGCCGAGGTCGAGCCGTCGGGCTTGGGGGAACCCTGGTTGAACTGCTGGCCGTTCCACGACACCAACAGCGAGGAGAGATCGCCCGTGAGCGCACCCGAGTCGTCGGCGGTGATGGTCGGCGCCGGCGTCGCGGTCGAACTCGTGGGATCGGTCTCCTCGGTCGACAGCGCGAATCCTGCGGCGAAGAAGGTCACGGGCTCGATGATGGCCGTGGCCGCCCCGTTGGTGCCGTCGAAGGGCGGGTCGGGTGCGGGCTGGTAGTCGCCGGTCATCAGACCGCCATCGGTTCCGGGGCTCAACGACGACCACGTGGGGTCGCCACAGTCCGAATCGGCATTGACCACGAACGGGCCGTCTGCGGCTGTGCCACCGCTTTCGACCATCCGGAAGGCCGACCCTGTGGTCACTCCGGCCTCGGCGCACTCACCGGCCGTCACCGTGAACACACCCATCAGTTCGCCGCCGCCGGAGCCCGAGTCCGAACCGCTGTCCGCGGCGGTGGTGGTGGAGCTGGAATCGTCGTCGTCACTGCCGCAGGCCGCGCCGACGAGCAGCACGGCAGCGATCAGGACCAGCACAGCGGTACTACGTGATCGTCTTCTCATGATGTGTCTCCTAGGGGTTTGTCGAATGTTCGAAATCCGCCGACGAATCGGTCGAGCCGGCGGCCAGGGCGCAGCCGATCAGCAGGGCCCCGGGGATCACGAAGAACCAGGGGAACAGCGGAAACGGCGGCAAGGCGGCGACGGCGAGGTAGTTGTCGAGGTTGTCGTTCATGGCGCCGATCATCGGTGCCATGTCGTTGGACGTCGTCGGCCACGTGGAGTTGAACGTCGCCACGGCCGGCATCATCTCGACGAGGTCGGCCGCGGAGGTGCCGCCCGCGGCCTCGAGCGCCGGCAGCATCTGAGCTCGGATGGTCCCCTCGCCTGCGCCGATGACGAGGAAGTAGCCCTGAATGCGCTGGATCTTGGCCTCGGTCATCAACGACTCGAAGTCATCGATCATGTCGCCGCCCAATGGGGCGCGGGTGAACATCTGGAAGACCGCGGGAGCGAGAATCAGGCCCACACCCATGATCCCGAGGGCGAGTCGCGGGCCTCGGCAGTTGCCCCCACCCCTGCAGGCGATCAGGCCCCATGTCGAGATGCCGACGATGAGCACGCCCGGAATCAGGAAGAACCAGGGGAACAGGGCGAAGGGTGGCAGAGCGTCGACCGCCGCGAAGTTGTCGAGATTGGCGTCCATCGTGGTGAGCATGTCCGACATGTCGGCATAGATGTCCGGCCACTCGTCGACGAAGGTCGAATACGAGCCGTACTCGTCGGTGATGCCGTCGGCGGACAGTCCGAGGGTCGACTCGACGAGCGGGGTCAGAACCTGGTCGGCCTCGCCCACGGCTGCGTCGATGTCGTCCATGTCGGCCTGGAATCCTGCGATCGTCTCCGAGTTCATGTAGGGACGGAATCCGTCGAGCATGTCGCCGCCGTCGGGTGCCCGGCTGAACATCTGGAAGAAGACAGGTGCCACGGCGAGCGCGGCACCGATCACCAGTGATGTCACGAGGAGCGCGCTGGTGGCGGCGCGCGGCCGGCGGCCGCCGCCCGAGGAGGCGGAGTCGGACTGCTCACTCTGCGACATGACCGAGCCAACCTACCGGCTGGGGTCGGACGACAACAGGGTCCAACGTCCCGGTGAGGCAGTGGGGTGTTGCGCCGCCGACCCTGCCGTATCGGCGCTCAGCGAGGGTCGGTGGCCGCGCCGGCGAGGTTGGTGATCATCGAACCGAACACGATGTTGTGGAACGGCGTCACCAACCGCCAGTAGATGTGTCCGAAGAGACCGTGGGGGATGAACAGGGCTTTCTGGTGCATCACGGCTCGTTGTCCGTCGTCGTGGATCGAGAATTCGAGCCAGGCCTCGCCGGGCAGCTTCATCTCCGCCCGCAGCCGGAGGAGCGTGCCCCGTTCGAGCGCCTCCACCCGCCAGAAGTCGACGGCATCGCCGACGGCCAGGCGGTTCGGATCACGTCGACCCCGCCGGAGACCGACTCCACCGACCAACCGGTCGAGCATCCCCCTCACGGCCCAGGCCAGGGGAAACGAGTACCAGCCCCGATCACCACCGATGCCCTCCACCGCCCGCCACACTTCCCCGGCGGAGGCGCCGATATCGACGGACCGATCGTCGCGGTACGCGGTTCCGCCGCTCCACTCGGGATCGGTGGGCATCGGGTCGCTCGGAGCCCCGGGCCATTCGGCTCCCGACCAGCGGGTCACGACCTCGGCATCGCGGATCCGTTCGAGGGCCAGGCGGACCGCTTCGTCGAAGGGGCACGGCTCGAAGGGGACGAGGTCTTCGATGTCGTGTTCACGAGCCACCACGTTGTTGCGGAGGGACTCGATCAACGGCTGGGCGATCGCCTTCGGCACCGGGGTGACGACATTCACCCAGTGACTCGACAGCCACGGGGACAGGACCGGGACGGGGATGATGACCCGGTGCGTCAGCCCCGCCACGCGGGCATAGCGCTGCATCATGTCGCGATAGCTCAGGATGTCCGGTCCGGCGATGTCGAAGCGGCGATTGGTGTTCGCCGCGAGGTCGAGCACACCGACCAGATACGACAACACGTCACGGACGGCGATGGGCTGCACCAGAGAACTCACCCATCGGGGGGTGACCATGACCGGTAGCCGCTCGGTGAGGTAGCGAAGCATCTCGAACGACGCTGATCCGCTCCCGATGATCACCCCGGCCTGCAACACGATGGCGGGTACGGAACCGTCGAGGAAGATCTGGCCGACCTCGGCGCGCGACGCCAGGTGGGGCGACGCCTTCTCCCCGGTGGGAACGAGTCCGCCCAGATAGACGATCCGGGCGACACCCGCGGCTGCCGCCGCCGCCGTGGTGTTCTGAGCCGCCAACCGGTCGGCAGCCTCGAAGCTCTCCCCGGTGCCGATGGAGTGGACGAGGTAGAAGACCTGGTCCACTCCCTTCATGGGTTCGTCGAGACTCGACCGATCGAGCGCGTCGCCCCTGACGACCTCGACGTCGTCGGCCCACTCCACGCCCTCGAGCCGGTCGGGTCGCCTGGTCAGGCAACGCACATCATGTCCCGCCTCGACGAGACGAGGAGCAAGGCGACCGCCGATGTATCCGGTGGCCCCCAGTATCAGGATCTTCACCTTGCTGCTCCGGGATCGGTCATGTCGGCACGCTAGACCTCTGTCGAACCCAGGCTCCGCCGCGCCACGTTGGATCGCCGCCATTCGCGGTGCGACCACCAGAACAGGGGGATGGCGGCCGAGAGCGTGACGATGACCTGGACGACCGACGCGGACGTGAACTCGTAGCCCTCCGCCCCCACGAGCGACGCGACCAGGTTGAACGTGTAGTGAAGGAGCCGGATGATTCCGACACCGGCCGAGGCCAGGGCCAGCGTTCCGAAGAGGACCCTACGGCTCGGTGACCAGATGGCATGAGGTTCCTTCGCCTCGATCTCCCGAGCGGTGACCCCGGCGAAGACGGCGATGGGGGTGGCGACCAGCGCGAGCGTGATGGCGAACGCGAGGTCCAGCGGTTCGGCCCTCTCGGAGAGGGCGAGGTGAGCCGCCGTCGCCGCGCCGACCGCTGCGAGCCCGGCGCCCCAGCACAGTGCCGAGTACAGGACACGGTGGCGGTCGCTCTGACGTAGCGACCTCAGTGCCGTTCGCGCCGCCGTGTCGGCGTCCCAGCCCTGCGCGACCAGTTCGGTGCAGATCCGATCGGGGGTGGCCCCCCGGTTCCGCTGACCGACGAGCCATGTCTGAGCCTGCTGTCGGTAGGCCGTGATCGCTTCGGCGGGCGTGGGAGCGGGCGTCGGAGCGACCGGTGGTGCGTCGGTCGTGGGGCGGGGACCCGATCCCGGCCCGCCGGATCGGTTCGGTTCGCTGTAGGGAAGAAGTGTCGGGTTCATGTCGCGTCTCTCCTCGGTGCGCAAGCACTCGCTCGCGTCGTCGGCTCCTACGATGCCGACGCGACTCGACCGGTGACATCCGGCGGATCCCCCAATCGTCGCCTGGGGGTCACCCAGAGGCGGCGGGCGGCCTCCGCCGACCGCGAGGGCTTGCGGGTCGAGTGCCCGAGAGCCCGTCATCCCGAGCGGGGCGAACGCCCCGGCCCCCGCATACCTCACAGCCGAGGAAGCACCTCGGTGCGGAGCACGTCGGCCACGAGCGGGTCGAATCGCCAGGTGGCGGCCCGAGCGGCGAGCTCGCCCTCGATGTCGACGCGGTAGTCGGGACGCGACGAGGCCGTCGAGTCCAACCACGTCGAATGCAGGGTGAGCGGGATGGCGAGCCGGGGGTGACCCAACCTGGCAAGCGGACCCGTCGACAACCGGGCCGCGTCGAAGATCCACAACTCCCGCCCGGAGGTGTCGGGACCGACGTGATCGGAGAACACGACGGCCACGACGTAGCCGTCGGCGGACCCGGTTGCCGTTCCGTTGCGCGGGACGAAGGTGACGGTCCAGCAGAACCTGTCGCCGGGGAACGCGAACGCGTCGGCGATGTCGCCGGCGTCGTGATCGACCCGTACCAGAGAGGACGGGACTCCTGCCCACGGGAGTTCGTCGGCGGCCACGAGCCGATGCCGGTAGTCGCGGAAGACTCCGGCCACCCGCCCGACCGCGAGGTCGGTGGGGAAACCCGAATTCGCGTGGAAGACGTCGCCCAACGTGTCGTCGGGCGTCAACGGATTCCGCGCCGTCAACGCTCCGGTTCCCCACGTCCATTCGCTGGTGAAGGTGTGCTGGTCGAGGATCCGACCGGTCGTGGCGTCGATCTCGTACCGGCCGACCACTCCGGCGTCGTAGCCGACCGGGCTGATGCAGCCGACCAGCGCCTCAGGCACGGCGGCGCCGCTGTGCGGATGTCGGTCATAGGGCATCGTCCACTCGCCCACGTCCATCGCCGGGGTGTGAGGGAGGTGAACCACCAGCCGTCCGCGGCTGGAGGAGTAGTCCACCATCATGTGGCCCGACTCGCGGGGAATGTCGGCCATGGCGGCGACGACAGCACCTCGTGCCGAACGGAGGTCGTCGCGACCGATGATGAAGACGTGTGAGCTGTCGCGTGGCGCGGTCACCTCGCCGGCCGCCGATGATCGCGGGTCGTTCAGGAGCTTTCCACCCTCGAGGGTGATGGCGGCGTCGAGGATCACCAGATGGTCGCGGGTCACACACATCTGGTGGGCGGTCTGGGAGATGTGGATCGGCCGGCCGTCGCGTCGCACCACCGGCACCGACCGCAATGATCCCTCGCCGTCCCACAGCACGATGTCGCAGAAGTTGGCGAGCGGAACGATCGATGCCGCCAGTCCGTAGTACTCGCCTGTACGGGCGTCGTAGGGCGGATGGGCACTGGTGATCGTGAGGGGACACAGGGGTTCGTTGAAGCCACGGGGGAACTCGACCACAGGGCGGTAGTCGTCGAGACGGCCCAGCGGGGTGATGGGCTCGAGCGTCGCCGGATCGAACTCCCAGGGGCGGCCCGCATCGATCGTGGCGATGAGCCGGTTCCCGCCGAGCGGGACGATCGCGGTGTTCGTCTGGTTCTGCATGCCGAGCGGTCCCGCTCGGGCCATTCCCCGGCCATGGAAGGCGAACGGGGTGTCCGCGAACGCCTCGTACATCAGGTAGTCGGCGGTTCTCAACAACCGGCTGGTCGCCACCGCCCCTGCGGCGTCGAGGTCGATGCGCCAGATCATCGAGTCGCCGCCGAAACCCACGTCGTTCGGTCCCATCGAGAGCGATTGGAACAGGACGTGTCCCGCCAGATCGGCGGGGAGCGCTCCCCCCACGACCGTGAGAGGCAGATCGGCGATCTCGGCGGTCACCCGCGAGTTGAACGATCGGGGATGGCGCGCCCACAGGTCACGTCCGCCCGGAGCGGGGCCGCCGATCGTGGTGGGTGGCGGACCGAGCGGGGACAACGGGGGAGAGCACCCGGCGCCGACCCAGCCGGCCGCCGCGGTCAGTCCCATCGATGTCAGGAATCCACGCCGATCCACGCCCACACCCCTCCGGTCCACCCCCGCGAACCGCGTTCGGGAGTGTACGCCGTCGATCCATTCGGAGCGGGCCCCATCGTGCCGGAATAGGGTCGCGTCCATGGCCGACCGAGATGTCACCACCGTGCTCGAACCAGCCGACGAATACCCCCATGTCCCCGACGCGGTCGCCAACTACAACGAGTCGATGTATCTCAACGGCTTCGATCTCGGCGAGGAGATCGGAGGGTGGTTTCGACTCGGCAACCGGGTCAACGAGGGATACGCCGAGATGACGGTGTGTCTGTACCTGTCGGGAGGACGCGTCGGCTTCATGTACGGCCGACCGCAGATCTCCACGAACGACGAGATGAGGGCAGGGGGTCTTCACATCGAGGTGGTCGAGCCGTTCGAACACGTGAGGGTGACCTATGAGGGCACCGTGGTTCTCCTCGATGATCCCGCTCAGATGGCCGATCCCCGGCGGGCGTTCCGCGACAACCCCCAGGTGGCGGCCGGCGCGGATCTCTCTTGGCACGGAGTGTCGCCGATGTACGGCGGGCGGTTCGTCACTCCGGACGGACACGACCTCGTCGACGATGCCGAGACGTCGTTCTACAAGGCCCATTACGAACAGCACTGCGCGGTGGGAGGAACCATCGTCGTGGGCGACGAGTCGTTGACCATCGAGGGGCTGGGTCTGCGGGACAAGTCGTGGGGCCCCCGGTACTGGCAGGCCCTCTCCTGGTACCGGTGGCTGCCGATGGTGTTCGGCGACGACTTCGCCATGATGATCTCTCTCATCGGAGGCGGCGACGGTGAGCCCCCGCGCATGGGGGGAATGGTCCTCGAGGGCGACGAGTACCACGTCATCACCGAGTGCTCGATCGACTCCGAATGGGACGACCACGGGTACCAGACGTCGTTGCTGGCGACCGCCAGGACCGCGCACGACGCCTACGAGGTGAGCGGTGAGGTCCTGTCCCTGATTCCCCTCCGAAACCGCCGGGTGTCCTCCGACGGCGCGGCTCTCACCACCCGGATCACCGAGGCGATGACCCGCTACGAGTGTCGAGGCCGTCGGGGCATCGGTATGAGCGAGTACCTCGACCAGATCGTCGACGGCCGTCCCGTCGGTCCCGACATCGGCTGAGGTCGACCACCTCGGACCGCCATCGGTCGGACGTCATTCCGATGTCGGGCCGGAGAAGCGTGGCGCGCGCTTGTCCCGGTGGGAGTCGAGACCCTCGCGGGCGTCGGGCCCGCCGAATCCGAAGAACTCGAGCCCGAGTGACGCCTCGAAGATCGAGGAGTGGTCGCGGTACCAGCCGTTCAGCGCGTGCTTGGTCCATCGGATGGCGGACGGGGAGCCCTCCGACAGGGTGGTCGCCACTTCCAGCGCACGGTCGGCGACGTCGTCGTCGTCGACGCAGAGACTGACGAGGCCGATTCGCTCGGCCTCTTCGCCGGTGAGGGTGTCGCACGTCAACAGGTAGTACTTCGCCTTGGCCATTCCGCACAGCAGCGGCCAGACCAGCGCCGCGTGATCGCCGGCGGCAACGCCCAGGCGGGTGTGCCCGTCGATGATGCGCGCACCTCGTCCTGCCACCGACACATCGGCCAGCAGCGCGGCGACCAGTCCGGCGCCCACCGCGGCGCCGTGGATGGCCGAGATCACCGGCTTGGAGCAGTTGATGACCCCGAAGACCAGATCACGGGCCTCCCGCAGGATCCGGGTCCGCACCGCGTAGTCGTCCATCATGTCGTCGAGCAGATCGAAACTCCCTCCGGCGCTGAACGCCCGCCCGGCCCCGCGGAGCAGCACCGAGAACGTGGCGGGGTCGCGGTCCACCGCCGCCCACACGTCGGCGAGCTCGCGATGGACGTCGTGGTCGACCGCGTTGAGACCGGGTCCGTCGAGCGTGATGCCCAGCACCCGTTCGGCCGGTCGGTCGAACCGGAGGTGTGGAAACGATGTGGTGAAGGAGTCGAGATCGGTCATGGCGCATTATGGGGCTACCGTTCGACCTCGCGTCGCGGACCGCCCGGCGATCCGCGACGACCCGGTTCCGAATCCCGCTGGGAGTGCACGTGTTGGATTTCTCGTCGTCAGCCGGACTCGATGCTCTGCGGAAGCGCGCTCGGGCCGTTGCGCTCGACGGGGTCGAGCGGTTCGGATCCACGAACGACAGTTGGATCAACGGCTTCTCGCGGGACTTCTCCAAGGTGTTGGCGTCGGAGGGATTCATCGGGATGAGTTGGCCGGCTGACTCGGGTGGGGGAGGCAGACCACCCATCGAGCGACTCGTGATGGCCGAGGAGATGATCTCGGTGGGCGCGCCGATCGCGGCCGGCTGGTTCGCCGACCGCCAGATGGGTCCGACCCTGATCGAATACGGGACCGAGGCGCAGAAGGCCCGATTCCTGCCTCCGATCCTCGCCGGGGAAGCGACGTGGTGTATCGGTATGAGCGAACCCGACGCCGGTTCCGATCTCGCCGCTTTGTCGACGTCCGCTCGGCGGGACGGGGACAGCTGGGTGCTCTCGGGTCAGAAGATCTGGACGAGCTTCGGAGGGGTCGCCGACTACTGCTACCTGATCTGTCGGACGTCGGCGCAGGGTCCGCCTCATCGCGGAGTCAGCGAGATCATCGTCCCGATGGACACCCCTGGGGTCGAGGTCCGTCCCATCGTCGACATGACGACCAACGCCCATTTCTGCGAGGTCTTCTTCGACGAGGCCCGTGTTCCCCTCGAGAATCTGGTGGGGACCGAGGGAGCGGCATTCCGTCAGACCATGCGCCAGCTCGAACACGAGAGGGGCGGGATCGACCGACTGGTGTCGAACCGGGCGCTGTACGACCTGGCCCTCGAATCTGCCGACCGGTCCGACCCCGTCGTCCGCCAACGGATCGCCGCACTCGACATCGGCTATCGGGTGGGGCGACTGCTCGTCTACCGCGAGGCGCTCGGGCAGGCGCCAGAGGGTTTCAGTGCCGCGACCAAGTGCTTCTGCACCGAGCACGAGCAGGCCGTTGCGGAGTTCGCCGCGTCGGTCCTGGGACCGGAGGCGACCCTCGGGACCCACCTGCGCGCCCTGACCTACGCGCCCGGCTACACGATCATGGGTGGCACGTCGGACATCATGCGCAACATCCTCGGAGAGCGGGTCCTGGGTCTCCCACGTGAGCCCCGGCCGGGCCGGGGCCGGTAGTGGATCGCATCGTCTCGTTCGTCGAGGCCACGAGACTTCACCGCCGGTCGAGGGTCGCCGAACTGGGACTCAAGGCGGCGACGCTCGTCGAGCTGGTGCCGATGGAGGGCATCGAGGTTCCCGAGGGCTTCGTCATCCCCGTCACGCTGGCACGGGAGATCGCGGCGTCCGGCCTGAGCGACGAGGTCTTCGAGTCGGTGGTCGGGGCCCTCGAGCTCCTCGCCGAGTCGACGGGCGCCGATTTCGGGACCGGACCCGGATCGTTCGCGGTCTCGGTCCGATCGAGCGGGCCGGTGTCGATGCCAGGGATGATGGACACCGTTCTCGGCGTCGAGTCGCTCTCCGCCCTGCGCGGCGCAGTCATCGATGTGGCGCGATCGTTCCGTTCCGGTCGGGCCGAGGCGTACCGGGCGCACCGCGACATCGATCGGAGCGCCTGTGCCGTGGTGGTGCAGAGGATGGTCTGGGGCAATGCCGACGACCGGTCCGCGGCCGGGGTCGCTCTCAGCCACGACCCGCGACGGGGGAGCCGTCGACTCACCGGCGACGTCGCGTTCGGTGCCATGGGCAGCGCGGTGGCCGGTGGAAGCGCGCGCGTGTCGGGCATCGACGAATTGGCGGTGCGGCTCCCTTCCGTCCACGAGGAGCTGCGGGACACCGTCGGGAGGATCGAGGCTCATCTGGGCGGGCCGTGCGAGGTGGAGTTCACCGTCGAGTCGGGGCGCTTGTTCGTGCTCCAGGCGCGACGATCCGAGATGGCCGAGATGGCCGAGATGGCCGGACCGTCGACCGGCGATGAGGACGAGCCGGAGGTGTTCGCCGTGGGAACCCCGGCCTCTCCGGGCCGGGGTCGCGGTGTGCTGGTCACCGATGCCGGTGCGGTGGCCGCGATCGTGGCGGGAGGCACACCGGTCGTGCTGGCGCGTCCCGAGACCTCGCCCGGCGATGTGCCCGCCATGGTCCGTTCGGCGGCGATCCTCACGAGCTTCGGCGGGATGGCCAGCCACGCCGCGGTCATCGCCCGGTCCGAGGGTGTGCCCGCGGTCGTCGGGATCGCCGACATGGTGGTGACGGGCAGGGGAGTGACCACATCGAGGCACAGCGTCGCCGTGGGCGACTGGGTCGATGTCGACGGCAGCACCGGCCGGGCCATGCTCGGCGCGCCGATCGACCCGGATCGACCCCGCAGCGGGTAGGGCCGTGGGCTCGGTGCCGGAGGGCCCAGCCGAGGAGGGACCGGGCTGGGTGAGGGTGTAGGAAGGAGCCATGATCGACACCCTGCGCGTCGGCGCGACATACCCCCAGATCGAGCTCGGTGGAGACCCCGACGCGGTCAGGGCCATCGCCGCGGCTGTCGAGGGGTTCGGCTATGACCACCTGCTCGCCTACGACCACGTGGTGGGAGCGGTGCACGAGGGGCGCACCGAACCGCTGACCGGTCCGTACGACGAGAACGACCCGTTCCACGATCCGTTCGTGATGTTCTCGTACCTGGCGGGGCGCCACGACCATCTCGACTTCGTGACCGGGATCCTCATCCTGCCCCAGCGTCAGACGGTGCTCGTCGCCAAACAGGCCGCCGATCTCGCGGTGATGTCGGGTGGTCGACTCCGACTGGGTGTCGGCGTCGGCTGGAATCCCGTCGAGTACGAGGCGCTGGGCCAGGAGTTCGGTACGCGGGGCGCCCGGCAGGCCGAGCAGATCCCGCTCCTCCGCCGATTGTGGTCCGAGGACGTCGTCACCTTCGATGGTCGATTCGACCGCATCGACCGGGCCGGCATCCGACCGAGGCCTCAGGTGGCTCCCGAGATCTGGCTCGGTGGATTCAGCGACGCGGCGTTCAAGCGGGCGGCGCGTCTCGGAGACGGATTCATCTTCGGCGGCCCCCGCAGCGTGGTGGAGCCCCAGTGGGAGCGGGTGCGCGGACTGCTGGCGGAGGAGGGCCGCCCGGTCGAGGGCTTCGGAGCCGAGTATGCGCTGCTCACCAACAAGGGGGCTCGCGACCTCGCGGCCAAGGCCGAGGAGTGGGCCACATGGGGCGGTACCCACGTCACCGTGGTGACGATGGGTCTCGGGCTCGACTCCGTCGAGGCTCACATCGACTATTTCGGCAGTGCCGCCCGCGAGTTCGGACTCTCGCCCCGGTGACCGCCGGTCGTGCGACGTCGGCCCGCCCACAGTGCGGACGGTCGGGTCAGGGCGTCTCGTTCTGGATCGTGACCCAGTCCCGGGCCTCCAGATAGGGACGGAAGGTCTCGGCGATCGCCCCGAGGTGGGCGGGTGTCTTCGGCCGTTGCAGCTCGAACACGTGCGGGTACTCGAGCCATCCGCACACGAGCTCCCACAGTCTCCACGCATCGCCGCCCATGGGTGGGTCGATCAGCACCGGACCGAAGAGGGCGTCCTTGCCGAAGACCAGAACCGGAACCCCCCATCCACCCAGCTTGAGGACCCGATCGTGGTCGGCCTTCACCTCGTCGTGAGTCGTCCGATCCGCCAGCGCCGCGTCCACGAGTCCGGGGTCGAGGTCCATCGCCGCCAGGAGTTCGCGGGCGACCTCGCGTCGATGCGGCTTTCGACCGTCGACATGGAGCGCGGTCGAGGCGTCGAGATACCACCGGTCCAGCAGGGCGGGGTCCATTCTCCGCAGCAGTGCTCCGATGCGCATCATCGACCACCCGTACGACCACTCGCGTTCCCAGGGGTGCTTCTTTCCCTCGACGCGGTTGACCTCCTCGAGGCTGAAGAAGCGCCAACCGATGTCGATGCCGCCGACGCGTCGCACCTCCCTGATCCACAGCGACGTCTGGAACGCGTAGGGGCACATGATGTCGAAGTGGAAGTCCACGTGGTCCGGCAGGGGGCGTCGGGTCATGGCGTGCTGCTCCTCGTCGACGTGGTGGTGCGCCCCCGAATGTAGGTCATGGATCGGGTTCGACGGTCGGGTTCCGAACGGCAACCATGGAGGGGTGGACCTCATCGCCCTGGCATTCGCCACTGCCGCGATCGGGGCCATCGGTGGAATCGGCGGCGCCGTTCTCCTGGTACCCGCCCTCGTGGTCGGGCTGGACATGTCGGCGGCGCAGGCCGCGCCGCTCGGGCTGGTCTCGGTCATCGCCGGATCGGTCGCCGCGGGTCCCCGGCAACTCGAGGCCCGCCTGGTCAACCATCGACTCGGAGTCACCACCGAGCTGCTCGCCTCCTCCGGCGCGATCATCGGCGCTCTCGCCTCTGTGGCGGCCCCCGAACGCCTGCTTCGAACGGTGCTGGCCATGTCGGCCTTCGGCGCGGCGGTCGGGGGAGCATTCAGAAAGGGCCTGCGCAACCCCCCGCACCCCGAGTGCCAACCGTCCGACATCGGTGAGCGAGTCGGGTCCCTCGACGGCGCGTATCCGCTCGGCGACGACATCGTTCCCTATCGGACCCGGAACCTGGGTGCGGGCCTGGCGACGATGGGGTTGGCCGGTCTCGTCGCCGGCCTCTCCGGCACGTCGGGCGGATTCATCAAGACCCCCGTCACCACCGAGATCATGAAGGTCCCCCAGAAGGTCGCCGGTGCCACCACCGTCTTCACCGGTGGCATCACGACCGCAGCCGCCCTCTGCGTCATGGCGAGCCAGGGTCGGGTCACCGCCCACGACTCGGCGCTCGTGATCGTCGGTGGTCTCGTCGGGGGCCAGGTCGGCGCTCGGAGCGGTTCCGCTCTCTCACCGTTGGTGATTCGCCGATTCCTCACCGTCATCCTCGTCATCGTCTCGGTGCTCCTGGTGGTGCGGTGAGCGACGCGCAGGCCCGGGACGACAGGGATCCCCGTCCGCCCGGACGGGTCAGCACGATTCGGGGCATCCGCCAGATCCCGGCCTTGACGTCGGCGGTATGGGTCTCGGGGACTCTCGCCGTCGTCGGCATCCTCATCGGTGGTTCGATCGGTCGGACCGCGGCGGGAGCGTCGGTGGCGGTGATCGCCGCCACACCCCTCGCCCGGGTGGTCTGGCTCGTGTACCGGTGGTGGCAGGAATCCGACACGATCTTCATCCGCCGAGGCGTGGGGCTGCTCGCCGTCATCGCCGGTGGTGCGATCCTCGCGTTGGTCCGTTCGTGACCCTGGGGCCAGGGCCACCGGACCCGTAACATCGGCGATCGTGACGATCGACGCGGCGGGACTCGAGCGGATCCGCGACGGCCTGATTCTGGCGGAGCTCTCCCTCGACGTCGAGGGCGCCTCCGCCGCCCGGCGCGAGCGACGCGAGCTCATCGATCAGCTCGACGACTACCTCCTGCCGCGCCTGGCCCGCTGGAACGCCCCGCTGCTCGCGGTCATCGGGGGGTCGACGGGGGCGGGGAAGTCGACGCTCATGAACTCACTTCTGGGTGCCGATGTCACCGCGGCCGGTGTTCTCCGTCCGACCACCCGCCGTCCGGTTCTGGCGTGCCATCCCGACGATGCGGAGTGGTTCGCGGGCGACGGGGTGTTGCCCGACCTACCGCGTCACACCGGTCACTCCGGTCGCCCTGCGCCGGGCGACGGTGGCCTGGAGGTGGTGACCACCGACGCGCTGGGACGGGGACTGGCCCTTCTGGACTCGCCCGACATCGACTCCGTCGAGACCGCCAACCACGACCTGGCCGCTCAACTCCTCGGTGCCGCCGATCTGTGGATCTTCCTCACGACGGCGATGCGCTACGCCGACGCGGTTCCCTGGGAGTATCTGGCCCGAGCTCGCCAACGCTCCATGGCGATGGCCCTGGTCATCAACCGGATTCCCCCCGGAGCCATCGATGAGATCCGCGTGCACTTCTCCGAGATGCTGATCGAGCACGGTCTCGACGACGACGCGGTCTTCGCCTTTCCGGAGAGCGATCTCACCGAGGGCCGCCTCGGAGCGGTGGTCGCGCCGCTGCGGGCGTGGATGGACGATCTGGCGGCCGACGATCGCCGCCGGTCGGACCTCATCGCCCGCACCGTCGACGGCGCGGTTCGTTCCATGCCACGCCGAGTCGGGGTGGTGACCGCGGCGCTCGAGCGACAGACCGATGCGGCTCTCGAGCTGAGCCGGACGGCCCACCGCCACTACGACCGGGCGGTCGAACAGCTGGACGAGGAGCTGGTGTCGGGGAACCTGTTGGCCGGGGAGGTACTCGACCGCTGGCAGGAGATCGTCGGGACCGGTGCCTTCATGGGGCGTCTCCAGGGGGGCATCGGACGGCTTCGCGATCGGGTCACCTCTGCGCTCGCGGGTCGTCCGGCCGCGGAGCAGGCGGTGGCCGGCGCCGTCGAATCGAATCTCGCGGTCGTGCTCGGGGCCCGAGCCGACGCGGCTGCAACGGCGACCGTGGACGCCTGGTCCCAGAGCCCCTACGGGCGCCAGATGCTGGGCGACGACGCCCGCACGCTCGAGGCCTCCGCGAACGACATCGGATCGCGCATCGATGCGACGGTCACGTCGTGGCAGTCCGGGGTCCTCGAGCTGGTGCGCACCCAGGCGGGATCCAAGATCGCGGTGGCCAGAGGGCTCTCCTTGGGCATCAACGGCGTGGGGGTCGCTCTCATGGTGGCGGTGTTCAGCCAGACCGGCGGGTTGACGGGGGGCGAGGCCGCCGTCGCCGGGGGCGCCGCGGCGCTGAGCCAGACCGTACTGAGCGCCGTCTTCGGCGAGCAGGCCATCCGGGACCTCGTGGCGCGTTCGAGACACGACCTCCGGGAACGGTTCTCGGTGATCCTCGCCGACGAGTCGGCCCGGTTCGACGCCCGCCTTCGTTCGCTCCCCGCCGCCGATCTCGGCGGCTACCTCGACGACGCCGTCGCAGCCGCGGTCGACGGGGTGGCCCCCCGAACCGAGCCCGCGTGACCGTCTCCTCCATCGCCGATCAGCTCGATGCGGTCGACCGCGCGTTGGCGTCGTCGGAGGCGTGGGCAGAACCCGAGGCGTGGGCCGCCGCCGGCCGGGCGCTCGATCGAGGCCGGTCCAGGCTCGGACTCGGGCTCGATCACACGATCGTCGCCCTCGGTGGACCGACGGGCGCCGGCAAGTCGACCCTCTTCAACGCCCTCGTCGGTGCCGACGTCTCGCCGACCGGGGTTCGGCGCCCCACCACCGGCGAGAGCCATGCCGCCGTGTGGAGCGACACCGCGGACCCGGTCCTCGACTGGCTGGGGATCCGTCGGCGTCACCACGGCGAGCCCGACGCCCGGCGTCGCGACCTGGTGCTCGTCGACCTCCCCGACCACGACTCGACCGTTGACGCCCACCGCGCCGAGGTCGACCGCCTCGTGGAGCTGGTGGACCTGTTCGTGTGGGTGGTCGATCCGCAGAAGTACGCCGATCACTCGCTCCACGACGGCTACCTCCGCCGCCTGGCCCACCATGGCGACGTCATGGTGTTCGTGCTCTCCAAGACCGACCTGGTGAGCGACGGGGACGCCGAGGCGTGCCGCGACGACCTCCACCGTCGGCTTGTCGCCGACGGCATCCCCGAGCCACGGATCGTGTCGTTGTCGGTACCGCGCGACGGGGCGGCGCCCATCGAGGACGTCGTGCTCGACGCAGTCGGTCGACGGCGAGCCGCGGTCGAGAGAGTCAGGTCGGACCTGATCCGGGCGATCGGCCCCGTCGTTCCGGCGGCGGACTCGACGTCGTCGTTGTCGCGCCGCGCCCGCAGCGCATTCGTCGATTCGGTGGGCTCTGCGGCGGGCTACGACGAAGCGGGACGGGTGGCGGGCGCCCACGACCGTCATCGTGCCGTCGCCGCGGTCGGATGGCCGGTGACGGCGCCGTTGCGACGGTTCCGGCGACCGCCGGCGACGGGATGGTCGCCCCCCACCGCATCGCCGGTCGCCGGCTCCGAGATCGAACAGGGCCTTCGGCGCCTCGCCGATGACGCCGCGGACGGTGCAGATCAGGGTTGGCGGCGAGCGCTGCGAGATGACCTGGCAGGAAGGGCTCCCGCCGTTCTGTCGCGGCTCGACGAGGTGGTGGGATCCGCGACGGTGGCGGCGCGGCCCCGTCGTTGGTGGGCCGTCGTGCGGCTTGTGCAGCGGGTGTTGGCGGTGATCGCGCTGGTGGGCGCCGTGTGGGTCATCGGGACGCTCGTCGCGGACGCACTTCTCAACATCGACACCGACGCCATCACCCCCGACACGCCGGGCGCGGAGTGGTTGCCCCTGCCGACGGCGGTGCTCCTCGGTGGTCTGACCGCGGGATTCCTCACGGGGTTCCTCGCCGGCCTGGCTGCGTCGGTGGGCGCTCGTCGGGTGACTCGGCGGACCCGGTCCCGATTGCGACAGGAGGCCGAGCGCGTCGCGGATTCCGAGGTGCTCGATCCGCTGAGCGATCTGCTCGACGAAAGGCGACGGGTCAGGGAGCTGCTGGTGGAGACGGGGCTGGTCGAGTCCCGTTGAGCGATTCCATTCGGCGAATCAGTTTCACCTTCGGTACTCTCCGGTCGATCGGTCGTGATCGAGGCAGGCAGGGGACACGAATGGACCGTCGAACGTTCTTGAGGAGCAGCGCCGTCGGAGCGGGCGGGCTGTGGCTCGGCACGACGGCGTGTGTGCCACCACCGGAGTTCGTTCCCGGGTCCAACGGGACACCGTTCTCCTCGGGCGTGGCGTCGGGTCTGCACAGCCCGACGGAGGTCGTTCTGTGGACCCGGCTGGATCCCGAGCTCGCGGCGGGAACCGGGCGCGTCGAGTGGCAGGTCGCGACCGACCCGACGTTCTCGTCGGTCGTCGAGACGGGATCGGTGGATGTCGGTCCGGCGGCGGACCACACGGCCAAGGTTCTGGTCGGGGGGCTCCGACCGGACACCTCCTACGCCTACCGCTTCGTCGTGGACGGCGTCGCCAGCCCCGCCGGTCGGGCCCGCACCCTTCCTCTCCGCGACGCGGACGTCGACCGGCTCCGGTTGGCGTTCACCTCGTGTCAGGCCTGGACCGCCGGCTGGTACCAGGCCTGGGACGCCATCGCCACGGCCGATCTCGACGCCGTGCTGTTCCTGGGCGACTACATCTACGAGGGCGGAGGCACGAGCGGACTGATCGCCGTCCGGCCCGACACGGTCGGACTGGCTGACACCCTCGACACCTATCGCGCCAAGTACCGCATGTACCGCTCGGACCTCTCGCTGCAGGGCGCCCATGCGGCTCACCCACTCGTTCCCGTATGGGATGACCACGAGTTCACCAACAACTTCGACAGATCGACGGTGGCTTCCCAACCGACGAGGTTCGCTGCTGCCGCGCAGGCCTGGTTCGAGTACATGCCGGTGTGGCCGATCGACGGGACCCGAATCCACCGCAACGTCGAGTGGGGGCGTCTGGCCCAGGTGTCGATGCTCGACACCCGGCAGTTCCGCGACCGCCCTGCCAACGGTTTCAATCCCGATCCCGACGCCGACGAGCTGTTCATCGGGGTCGGGGCGACGGTGGTCGAGGCCGTGTCACCCGGGCGGACCATCCTGGGGGTCGACCAACGGGAGTGGTTCCTCGACTCCCTGGCCGACGCCTCGGATCGGGACGTGACGTGGAAGCTCGTGGGGAATCAGGTGATGATCTCGCCGATTCGCGCCCTCGATCTGGACAATGAGGTGCTCCGGACGCTGAATCCGGCCATCCCCGAACACGACGGGGTGTACATCAATCTCGACAGCTGGCACTCCTACCTGTGGGAGCGCGACCTCATTCTCGACCACCTGCGCAGCGGCAACATCGAGAACGTCTCGTTCGTCACCGGGGACGTTCACTTCTTCGCGCAGTCCTCGATGCGTTCCGATTTCGACGACGACTCGTCACCCTTCGTGGCGAATGAGTTCGTCGGAGGGTCGATCAGCTCGCCCGGACCGAACGGGGCGCGGACCGATGCGCTGGGTCTCGAGCTCGAACGCCTGGTCACGAACCTGAGTCCGGGGTTCCGACACGTCGATTTCCGGCGCAATGGATTCGGCGTGGTCGATCTGACCCCGGGGTCACAGACGGTGACGTTCTGGGGGACGCAGGCGTGGAACCGGGGAGAGCGCGTCGCTCCGACGGTCCGATTCGATCAGATCGCCGGCGAACCCCGTCCGACCCGGACGGTCCTGCGGGGTTGACGGCTTCCACCGCACCGCGCTCGAGGGCCGGTGACGGTGGCGGTGACGTCGGCCTCGGCGTCGTGACCCGGAATTGTTCTCAGGCAGGCCGGGTGGGCGGCCGATGTCATGGGTGCCGCGGCGATGGGGAGTGTGTGGAGTCGGTGGTTGTCTCACGACACCAACGGCTCCACACACGCGTCCGGGGTGATGTCGGGTCCCGGCGGTCGCGCCCCGCTCCGGCGACTCACCTCGGTCAGCCGTTGACGAGCTCGCCGTAGATGTCGATGACCTCGTCGATGGCCACCACGTCGTCCTCGGCGGGAACGGCGACGATCCGGGGTCCCCGATCCGAGAAGTCGATGGTGACCGTCGAGGCCGTCGCGTCGACGTCGGCTTCCTGGCGCACCAGGTCGCCGTCGACGTTCACGAAATAGCGGGACCGTCCCGAGCTGAACACGTCGACATCGACATCTCCGTCCGCGGTGCGCACCGTTTCCTCTCCCAGCCAACGCGCCCCGTCCTGGATCAGCAGAACCGGGTTCTCCCGCGCCGTCGACGAGGCGGCGAGGATCAGGGAGAGAACGACGTCGAGAGGCGACGTGACCGGATCGAGAGGGCGCGCCACCCAGTTCGCGGGCGGACGACCGTCGGCGGCGAGCCGTTCCGCGAGGCCGGGTACCTCCTCGAGGACCGTGTCCGAACTGAAGGCGATCCGTCGAGCCGACGCCCCGGGGTCCGCGGCGGCGTCATCGATGGCCTCAGCTGAGTCCAGCTCCGGCGCGACCAGCACCGATCCGACCGCGCCGGACCAGTCGACCTCGCCGTCGATGGCGAACGTCGCCACTCCGAACGGCACCTCGGCCGCGACGGCGGCTCCCCCGGACTCGTGATTGCGGACCAGGATGTCGGCGAGGACGGCGGCTTCGGCCTCGGTGACGGGCCGGCCCACCTCCTCCGCGGTGGTGGTGCTCGCCGAACTCGAGTCCTGCGTGGACGCGCACCCCACTGCGAGGGTCGTGATGACGACCATGACGACCATGACGACCATGACGCGGTGACGCGGTCGGGCAGCCGACGGGGGGGCCACTCGACCGGCGGTCATTGCGTCGGCACGACGAGGGCGGCCTCGTCGAGCTCGGGCGGATCGCTCGGTGCGGTGGAGGGTCCGCGGGTTTCGGCATCGTCCATGGTCGGTTGAGGTGGTGGAGGCGACCCGTCGCCGGGCGACGAATCGGGTGGGGGGTCGGAGAACGCGATCTCGCCGCTGCCCCCGGTCGTCTCCGGAGCACAGTTCAGGGCCACCTGGATGTCGGGCGGGCTCGAGGCACCGAACAGGTTGCCCCCGAAGCAGTTGGCGAGCGTGGCCCCGCTGCCGTTGACGTAGGCGAGATCGACGGCGTTGTCGGTGACCGAGTTGTCTCGCACCGTGTTCGATTCCGCCAGGAAGTCGTCGATCTCGGTGATGAGGATTCCCACGACGTCGTGGGCGGTCACGACGTTGCGCTCGATTCGGTTGCCCCGACCGCCCGCGACGATGATCCCCGCTCCGTAGGCATCTGCCGATGCCGGTGCGGCGTCGCCGTTGTTGTCGGTGACGAGGTTGGCCATGACCACGGCCTCGCGTTGGGGGTAGAGCCGCTCCCGCGTCGAGGATTGAGTCTGCACGCCCACCCGGTTGGCGCGGAACACGGAGCTGATGACGTAGAGGTCGCCGCCGGCGTTCGCCCCCTGGAAGCCGTTCTGGTTCCGCTCGGCGACGTTGTCGCGGAGCACGGTCTCGCACGGGTAGCACTGCCCGACGTACAGACCCGCGTCGGGATGCCCGGCGGTGTAGGTCTTCTCGATGACGCCGCCCCGTGCGCCGAACGCGTAGATGCCGTAGAGGCCGTTGTCGTACGCGGTGACGTAGCGGGCGGCGAACCCGCGGAGCGGCTCCCCCTCGTCGTAGCTTCCCGAGAAGAAGACCCCGTTGCCGCGGTACCCGTGGACGGTGAGGTTCTCGATCGACACGCCGTCGGAGAACACGGCGATCCCGTTTTCGGCGCGGTCCTCGCCGTCGAGGACCACGGTGTTGCGGTCGACGCCGCGGATCGTCAGGCGGGGGGTCTCGACCGTGACGCTCTCGTTCCATGTGCCGGCGCCCACCAGGATCAGATCCCCTTCCGATGCGCCGTCGACCGCGTCCTGGATCGTGGCGACGTCCTCGGGGACCCGCCATGTCTGGCCGGCGTCACCGACGGAGCCCGACGACGCCTCGGTCCCGTTGCCGGCATCCTCGTCGGTCGATGAGCAACCCACCGCGACGATCAACATCACGGCGACGACGCCGTTCAGTGCCGCGTCGGCGAGGCCGCGACGGGGCTGTCGCGCCGCTCGACGGCTCACGAGGCGGTCGACGCCGGATCGGCGGGACCGCGACGCCCGATGCCGTTCCCGCGGACGATCTGGGTTGCGAGGAGGTCGACGACCGACGGGTCCGACCCGAAGGTCTCGGAGATGTCGATGGCGATGCCGGGGTGTGTGGCGCGGGCCGTCTCGACCAGGCCGGGTATGTCACGGGTCGTGTGGTTGCCGGGGTGGAGGAAGTAGGGGAGCACCGCGATGCGGGTGGCGCCCGCGTCGATCTCGACACCGATGACCTCGGGAAGCAGAGGTTCGGTCAGCTCGAGGAACGCCGGGAGAATCCGTACGTCGACGAGGCGCTCCGCCAGGGCGCTGCAGAGTTCGCGGTGGGCCAGATTCGCGGCCTCGTTGCGGGAACCGTGGGCCATGACGATGACGGTGTCGTAGCCCGCGTTGGCGTCGGCCTCGTTCATCGGATCAACCTTAGGGCCCATGGTCATGAGCTCCGGTGACGCGCCGGACCTGTCGACGCCCACGTCCGAGACAGGACGAGCCCACCTCTCGCGGGCCGGAGTGGGTCCACATGAGCGCCCCTGGCCCGACGACGATCGGTTCGATCGCGCGCTGCTGGCCGCGGGCGATTCCCGCAACGTCGTCGATCGGTACCGCTACTGGACCCACGAGGCCATCGTGGCCGACCTGTCCCGTCGCCGGCATCCCTTCCATGTGGCCATCGAGAACTGGGATCACGACTTCAACATCGGGACCGTCGTGCGAAATGCCAACGCATTCGGAGCCTCGGCGGTTCACATCCTCGGACGTCGGCGATGGAATCGACGGGGTGCGATGGTCACCGACAGGTACTGCGACGTCCGTCATCACCTCACCGTCGATGATCTGTTGGCGGCCGCCGCCGAGGAAGAACTCGTGGCCGTCGGTGTCGACAACGTGGCGGGCTCGGTGCCCCTCGGATCGGTGAGCCTGCCGGTGCGGACCCTGTTCCTTTTCGGCCAGGAGGGCGGAGGTCTCTCCGAGGAGGCGCGTGCCCGCGTGTCGGTGATGTGCGCCATCCCCCAGTTCGGCTCCACCCGCTCGATCAATGCGGGTGTCGCGTCGGGTATCGCCATGTACGCATGGCTCCTGGAGCATTCGGGCGAGCCGCCGCCCTGACCGACCCACCGCGGTGTGCGCCCGCGCCGGCCGGCCTTTCGAGGCGACACCGCGATGGCGGCACTAGCGTCCGGGACAGCCAACACGAGGGGGTGGACCGCCATGTCCGTCGACACGAACAAGGCGCTCGCGCGCCGCATCTACAACGAGGTGATCAACGACCGGAACCTCGACCTGATCGACGAGTTGATGTCGCCCGATTTCGTCGATTACGAGAACCTGCCCGGCGTCCCGAACCGCGGGCCGGCCGCTGCCAGGGCAGGCATGGCCATGCTGATGGAGGCCTTCAGCGATCTGCGCTTCACCGAGAACGACCTGATCGCCGAAGGTGACAAGGTCGCCGCCCGGGTGACGATGACCGGAACACACACCGGGGAGTTCATGGGGATTCCGCCCACCTCCAAGTCCGTCGACATCCAGGTGATCGACATCCTGGAGTTCCGTGACGGTCTGGCGACAGCCCACTGGGGTTCGATGGATCAGGCGGCGATGATGGAGCAACTCGGTCTCGCACCCCCGATGTGACCCACCGACCTGGTGTCGCTCCGACCGGCTCGGCGCGAGAAGCCCCGTTCCGGTCGTCACCCCTGGACGGTCGGGTCGTCGGTTCCCTCCGCGGTCGTCGCTTCGGCGACCCGCTGACCGAACGACAACTCCAGGTTGTGGCCGTCGGGGTCGACGATGATCCCCCAGTAGCCGACCGGCGGGCCGTCGTCGGACGGTCCGCTCACCTCACAGCCGGCGTCGGCAGCGTCGGCCAGACGCTGAGCGACGACGTCGGAGCTGGCGCAGGCCACGCCCACGTGGGCCCAACCGCCGAGTCGCGGTTGGGATTCGGGATCCTCCACCTGGAGCAGCACCAGCGCAAAGGGCCGTCGGTGGTCCGACAGCCAGGCGACTCCGTGGCCGACATGTTCCTCTCTGCGGTGGATCACCTCGAGGTTCGCGTAGCGTCGGTAGAAATCGATGCTCGCGTCGAGATCCGTCACCGGGAGTGCGACGTGTGTGACGCCGATGTCAATGCCATCCATCCGCTCAAGACTCGCGCATCGTGGCATCGACCCGCTCGACCCGCTCGACCCGCTCGACCCGCCGAACCCCGAACCGCCGAACCCGCGCACGGGAGATACGCCCCGCGCCGTCGATTCAGGTCCGGCGGTTGTCGCCCATGAGCGTCGAGAGCGTGGTGTTCTCGCCGATCGCCCCTTCGTCGGCGATCTTCTCGATGATCTCGCGCCCGATCCGGTTGTCCATGGCATCGACCATCGCCTTGGGGATCGCGGTCATCGTGTAGTTCGGGTCCATGGTGGGCGGGGCGTCCACATTTTCCGCCTTCCGGGCGAACGCCGCCTCGATGTGCGGAGCGAAGCGGCGTTCCCGGGCTGCGCAGTGGGCCGGATCGCGCTCGGCGAATTCGGGGAGGATCTCGGTTCCGAAGATCTCCAGGCTCTCCATGATGTCCTCGTGCCGGTTGCGTCCCGCCTGAAGCACGAAGATCACCTGGTCGACCCCTGCATCCTCGTAGCGCCGCAGGAACTCCCTCACCTGGTCGGGCGTTCCGACCGCCCCCCGAAGGCCGGTCACGTCCCCGCCGGCGATCTTCGCCCCCAGGGTCTCCTGTCGGGTCGCCAGGGCGGCCTCGGGGGAGTAGCCCATCGAGTTGCGTCGCTCGAGGAACTCGTTCCAGACGTTCGTCTCAGCAGGTCGATGTTCGCCGAACACGTAGTAGTGGGCCAACGAGTAGCCGAAGAAGTTCGCTCCTTCGATGCCGCGTCGAAGAGCCTCCTGTTCGTCCCTGGCGAGCATCATCGGCGTCACGCACGCCACCTGGGGGTTGACCGCCTGGCCGACGGGAACACATCGCTCGGCCAGGGTCGCCTCGTAGTCGGCCATCCATCCCTGGGCCTCGTCGGGGTCGATGAACGCGAAGCTCAGGGCGCCGATGCCCTTCTCGGCAGCCAGCAGGATGGTGTCGCGGCGCGAGCACGCCACCCACAGCGGCGGGTGGGGTGACTGCACGGGCTTGGGCACCACATTGCGGGGCGGCATCGACACATAGGTGCCCTCGTGACCGCCGAACGGCGTCTCGACCATGCACCGGATCGCGACGTCGAGCCCTTCGAGCCATTGCTCGCGCTTGGTCTCGGGGTCGATGCCGAATCCGCCCAGCTCCGCCTCCGAGGACGACTCGCCAGATCCGAAGTCGACCCGCCCCCTGCTCACGAGATCGAGCGTCGCCACCCGTTCCGCCGTGCGCGCCGGGTGGTTGTAGGCCGGTGCCGTCTGGATGATCCCGTGCCCGAGCCGAATGCGACTGGTTCTCTGGGAACACGCGGCGAGGAAGACCTCGGGAGCCGACGAGTGGCTGTACTCCTCCAGGAAGTGGTGCTCCACCTCCCACACGTAGTCGAACCCGAGCCGGTCGGCGGCCTCGACCTGGCTCAGCGCGTCCTGGAACAGGGTGAGCTCGGCGTTTCCGTCGAAGGGCCGAGGCAGCTGGTGCTCGAAGAAGATGCCGAACTTCATGGCGAGCAGTCTGCCAGCCGGTCGGCGCCCGTGCCGGGGCTCGACTCCGTGGCGGCTCAGGCCACCGGTTCGTCGCTCTCCAGGGGAGCGGTCACCGCGGCGAACGCCTCGATCTCGCCTTCGACGTCGTCGAGCGGACTCATCGGCAGGCAGACGAACTTCGACATCCCCACCGCGACGAACGCCTCGATCATCTCCGACAGGTGCTGCATCGACGCCGCGATCATCGCGGAGACGTCGACATCGCCACGCCTCCGGCGGATCGACTCCTCCAGCGCCGGATCGAGGCGGCCCTCACCGAAGGGGATCAGCACCCCGAAGTGCTCGGCCTCGATGTCGCGCCCTGCAGCCTCGGCGGCGGACAGCACCTCGGCCCGTCCCCGAGCGGCATCCTCGGGCGTGACGAACGACGGGAGCCATCCGTCGGCCAGCCGTCCGACGCGGCGCAGCTCCGCCGGAGCGATCCCGCCCATCCACACGTCGAGGTGGCCGTCGATCGGTTTCGGCAGCACGGACACCCCCTCGACGGCGAAGTGCTCGCCGACGTGGGTCACCTCGTCCTCACTCCAGAGTCGACGCATGAGGGCGAGGGCCTCGTCGAAGAGGGAGCCCCTCTGGCGCCGTTCGACTCCGAACGCCTGGTGTTCGGCCGCATTGCGGGCCCCCAACCCGAACCCGGGGATCAGGCGCCCACCCGACAGAACGTCGAGGCTCGCCATGGTCTTGGCCAGCACCACGGGGTTGCGCCCCGGCAGCACCATCACGCTCATGCCCACCTTGAGTCGTTCCGTGCGTGCCGCGGCCATCGACATGGCGACGATCGGGTCGGGACCGTCGCCGGAGATGCGCTCGGCCAGCCAGAGGGAGTCGACGTCGTTCGCCTCGAGCGAATCGACCAGTCGCGAGAAGCGAGGTCCGTCGTCGATCCCCGACCGGGGACCGATCCCGAACCCGACCCGAACGACCATGGTCGAACCGTACCCCGCCGCGTCTGCGGGAGCATCCGGTGGTCCCATCGAACGACGCCCGGTGCCCCGCGAGAACGGCGGCGCACCGCTGCAACGCCGGCACCGTGGGAGTGCGGCGTGAGGCGGGAATGGCGGCGTAGGCGGGAATGGCGGCGTTAGGCGGGAATGGCGGCGCTTCCCTCGAAGGGGACGGGGTCCCCCGTGCGAGGAATCTCAGGTCGCGACCATGACATCGTCACCGCCAGGTTCTCGGCGATGGCGCGCCATTCCTCGGGGTTCCAGCCCTCCGCCAGACCCACGACGCCACGATCGTGGTCGATGTTGACGAACGCCGGCAGCTCACCGATGCCCAGAGCGGTGACGAACGTACGGTCGGGGTCGGTGAAGACCATCTCGTCGTTCACGTGGGGTCCGAGATAGCTGCGCGCCCCGTCGTCGTCACAGGTCAGCACGAATGCGGTCCGACAATCTGCACCGTTGAAGTGGTGGAGGATCCGGCGCGCCGTCTCGAGCAGCCACGAGCTCTCGAAGGTGTACGGGTCGAGCACCACTGCCACCAGCTGGAACAGGGTGACCTGGTCGGCGAGGGTTCGCGGATCCCCCTCGAGGGGGTCGAGCTGGAGGTCGGACGGCAGCGTTTCCACGATCGGCCAAGCTAGCGCGGCGCGGGTGATCGCCACAGATTCCGGATCCGCACGGGCTCAAGACCCTCTATGGTCATCGCGTGCATCCGATCGAGCACCTCCGCTACGTGGCCCGCGCGTCGGGCCTGCCGGCCGACGTCGCGGTTGCCGAGACCGCCGATGCGCTCCGGTCGTTCGCGTCGGATCCCGTGGCCCTGGTCACCGCGGCGCGTCGGGTGGTCAGCCGTCAACCCTCGTGTGGGCCGTTGTGGAACCTCTGCGCAGCCATGCTCTGCTCGGCCGATCCGCGGGCTGCTGCGACGGGATTCGTCAGCGTGATGGAGGAGGACGAGACACCGACCCATCTGGCGGCCGCCATCGGCGACGATGCCCTGGTCACCGTGTCGGGTTGGCCGGTGGTCACGTCCCGCGTCCTGGCGGGGAGACCCGACGTCACCGTGCTGATCTCCGACGTCGCGGGGGACGGCTCCGCTCTCGCCCGCGAGTTGAGCCGACGCGATCACGATGCGGTCGACCTGCCGTCGCACGGCGTCGCCGGCGCGGTCGCGTCGAGCGACATGGTGGTCGTCGAGGCGTTCGCGTCGGGTGGCGGCTCCGCGCTCGTGTCGGCCGGCTCCGTCGCCATGGCCGCGGTCGCCGCCCAACGCGGGATTCCGGTTCTCCTGGTCGCGCCGATGGGCACGTCGCTGTCTCCGTCCACGTGGACGGCGCTCCTCGGCCGTCGCGGCGAATCGGACGAGCAGTGGGAGGACCTCGATGAGATCCTGGCTCTCTCACTGGTCGGTACCGTGGTGGGTCCCGGTGGCCTCGGAGCGCCGTCAGTCCTCGATCGACGTGAGGACGGCCCCGTCGCCGTCGAACTCCACCGACCCGACGTCACCTGAGCCGGACCATCCAACCCATCGATCCAAGGAGTGCCACCCCGATGCCTTCACGCCGAGATCAGATCAGGATGTCAGCCGCCGAGGTCGCGACGTTCCTCAACGGGCGACACACCCTGAATCTCGCCAGTTTCGGCCCCGATGGGAACATCCATCTGGTGGCGATGTGGTACGGATTTCTCGGTTCGGACAACACCTATGACCCCGGGGTCGTCTTCGGGGACGGTCGCATCGTGATCGAGACCTTCGCCAAGTCCCAGAAGGTCCAGAACTTCCGGCGGGACCGGCGATTCACGGCCATCGTCGAGGACGGCGAGCAGTACTCCGAGCTGCGAGGTGTCGAGTTGGTCGGCAACGTCGAGATCCTCGAAGAACCCAGGGTGGTGATCGAGTCCTGCAAGGCGGTGTTGTCGCGCTACGAGTCGTTCGGGACGGTCGAGGATCTCCAGTTCGCAGCCGAGTTCGCCGCGACGAAACGGGTCTGCGTGGCGCTCAACGTCGAGCGCATCGTCTCGTGGGATCACACCAAGCTCGACGTCCCCTACTGAGGGAGCCGTCCGGTAGATTCGGTTCCATGGGTGACACGGTCGAGTTCCAGAGCAACGGTTCCACTGCGAGCGGCTACCTGGCCGCGGCTTCGGGTGGAGGCCCCGGGGTCATCGTGATCCAGGAATGGTGGGGGCTGGTGCCCCACATCACCGACGTCTGTGATCGTTTCGCGGCGGCCGGCTTCACGGCTCTCGCACCGGATCTGTTTCGGGGCGAGACCACCACCGAACCCGACGAGGCCGGGAAGTTGATGATGGCTCTCAACGTGGATCGGGCGGTGCGCGACATGTCCGGGGCGATCGAGTTCCTGCGCGGTCACGAGGCGGTCTCCTCCGACCGGCTGGGTGTCGTCGGCTTCTGCATGGGCGGGGGCCTCGCTCTCGTCCTGGCCTGCGCCCGACCCGACGCCATCGGGGCGTGCGCCCCGTTCTACGGGCTCATCCCCTGGGAAGGTGCGCAGCCCGACTGGTCACGGCTCGAGTGTCCCGTCCGTGGACACTTCGCCGCCAACGACGAGTTCTTCGGTCCCGACGCGGTCGCCGAGCTCTCCACGACGCTCGCGGACCTCGGCAAGGATGTCGAGCTGGTCGTCCACCCCGGGGTCGACCACGCGTTCTTCAACGACACCCGACCAGAGGTGTACGACGCGGCGGAGTCGACGGCCGCGTGGGACGCGACCGTCGGGTTCTTCGGCTCCGCCCTGGCGTGACCGCCTCTGACGCGGAGCCGGCCGCCGACCTGGCGACCCGCTACGTCACCGCGGGTCTGCGACTCGGCCGGCACAACCCCGACATCGTCGACGCCTACTACGGGCCCGGGGTCCTGGCCACCAAGGTCTCCGCCGAACCGATGGCCGACCCCGCCGCCCTCGCCGCGGACCTCCGGAGCATCGTCGCCGATCTCGACGCTGCCACCGGCTCGGATCTCGACGCTCAGCGCCGGGTCTGGCTCCGAGCCCAGACCCTGGGTCTCCTCACCGTCGCCGAGAGGCTCGCAGGAGTGGACATCGACTACGGCGACGAGGTCGAGCGCTGCTACGGGGTTCGGCCGGTTCCCATCTCGGCCGACGAGATCGTCGATGCGCAGAGCGAGCTCAGCGGGACCCTGGGAGGTGGTGGCCCACTGGCCGACCGTCTGGCCGGGCTACGCGAGCGCCACGTCATCGGCGTCGACCGGCTCCGCTCCGTCATCGGCAACATCGCGGACGACCTGGCGGCGCGAACCCGTGAACTCTTCGGTCTCCCCGACAACGAGTCGGTCACCTTCGATCTGGTGACGGACAAGCCCTACAGCGGTTTCAACTTCTACCAGGGCGACTTCCACAGCCTGGTCACCATCAACACCGATCTGCCGGTCCTGTCGACGTCGATCGCCCATCTCGTGGCGCACGAGGCCTATCCCGGGCATCACACCGAGCATTGCCACAAGGAGGCCGGTCTCTTCCGCCACCGCCATCAGATCGAGGAGTCGATCGCTCTCATCGGAACGCCGGCGTGTCTCATGGCCGAGGGTCTGGCGGACCTCGGTCTCGAGGTCCTGGTGGGAACGGATCCCGCCGTTGCCGTGGAGGACATGGTGCGCGCCGCGGGCGCCCACTACGAGGTCGAGGCGGTGGCCGCTCTCGCCCACTTCTCGGAGGTGACGGCCCGGGCCCGCGGCACCCTGGCTCTGGAGCTGCACGCCAACGGTCGCGACGTCGACGAGGTGGTGGCGCTCGCCGAATCGTGGCTGGTCCTCGATCGGGCTCGGGCCGTCAAGACCGTGGAGTTCCTCACCGACCCCACCTGGCGCGCCTATGTCTTCTGCTACGCCGAGGGTCACCGCCTCTGTCGAGCCTTCGTCGGCGGCGATCCGTCGCGGTTCTCCCGCCTGCTCGACCAGCAGCTCACGCCGGCGGAGATCTCCTCGGACCCTGCGGTCTGAGCGACCCGCATCACGGTGAGTGGTGTCCTGGCGGCAGGGCCCCGGAGCCCTCAGCTCATCAGACCGATCAGCTCGCGCCCCATGTACACCACCGCCACGATCCCCAGGACGACGCCGGCGGTGAGGCGGACCTGGCGGTCCGACGACGCCACGGTGACCCTTGCACCGACCTGGGCGCCGGGGACCACCCCCACCACGAGGGGCAGCGCATAGGCCCAGTCGACGTGGCCCAGGCGGACGTGGGTGGCCAGCGATGCCACCGACATCATCGCCACTGCGGCCAGCGACGACGCGATGGCCTTCTTGACGGGCAGGTGTGCGACGAGGTTGAGGCCGGGAGTCAGGACGATGCCGCCGCCCACGCCCAGCAGACCGGCGAGGAACCCCGCCGCGACACCCAATCCGACATACAGCGCGATCGGTGCCGTCGACGAGCCGTCGGATCTGGTCTCACGGGGTGGGTGCCGCGACTCGGGTCGTCGAGCCGATCGGATGAGGCTCGAGGCGCTCCAGAGCACGATGAGCGAGGTGATGACCATCAGCCACCGCGCGTCGACGACGCCGGCGATGATTCCGCCCGCCACCGCGCTGATGACGCCCGACGCGCCGCAGACGCCGGCCGCCCGTCGGTCGATGAGTCCTTCTCGGTGATAGCGATAGGCGCCGGACAGGGCACCGGGCAGGATGGCCGGGACCGTCGATCCGATCGCCGCGAGGGGGGGCGCACCGGCGAATCGAATCGCCGGCGTCGTCACCACGGCGCCACCGATGCCGACCATCGACGCCAACATCCCCGATCCGAATCCGGCGACGACGCCCACGGCGATGGTCCCGGCGCTCATCAGCTCACGCTCGACCCCGGGCGCGAGCGGGTCGCCGTGTCCTCGGCGACGTCACAGGGTGGCGGCACCCCTCAGGAGGTGCCCTGGTTGGCCACCAGTTGGCGGGCGATCACCTTGAGGCACAACGTCTCGTCGGCGCCTTCGAAGATCGACAGCACGCGGGCGTCGACGAAGTACCGACTGACGTCGTACTCCTCGGCGTATCCCATCCCGCCGTGGATCTGCATGGCCTCGCGGGTGACCCATTCGGCGGCCTTGCACACGTAGGCCTTGATGAGCGACGCCTCCAGCATGCCTTCGCCCTTGGCCATCAGGCGGGCCACGTCGAGAGCGAACTGCCGGGCCCCCTGGATCAACACGGCCATCCTGGCCAGCTTGGCCTGGGTCAGCTGGTAGTCGGCGATGGGCTGACCGAACACGACCCGATCCTCGGCGTAGGTGCGGGACGCTTCGTACGCCGCCTGCATCACGCCGATCGCCCGGGCCGCGGTCTGCAGTCGGCCGTTCTCGAACCCGGCCATCTGGTAGTAGAAGCCGCGCCCTTTGCCGTCGTCGCCGCCGATGAGGTTGGCGGCCGGGACGAACCAGTTGTCGAGTGCGACCTCGTAGCTGTGCATGCCGCGGTAGCCGATCGTGTCGATCGGGCGCCCTTCCATCTTCCCCGCGCCGGGTCCGTCGAGATCGCTCTGGTCGAAGACGAATCCGTGAGCGTCACCGCGGGGTTTGGGCACGATGAACATCGAGAGGCCACGGTGTCCCGCAGAACGGTCGGGGTCGGTCCGCGCCAGGAGCATCAACACGTCGGCCCGTGCCCCGAACGTGCACCACGTCTTGACGCCGTTGATGACGTAGCCGTCGGTTCCGTCGACGGTGGACGGGGTGGCCGTCACCTTGACGCCGGCGACGTCGGAGCCGAAGTCCGGCTCGGTCACGGCGACCGCATTCATGATCTCTGCCGATGCCAGCCGGGGGAGCCACTCGGCCTTCTGTTCGTCGGTTCCCCCGGCCTCCAGGGCGCGCGCCAGGATCTCGGGCCGGGTGATGAGCGAACCGCCGGCGCCGAGAGATCCCCTCGACAGCTCTTCGGTGGCGACGACCATTCCGATGTAGTCGGCGTCGGTGCCGGAGGCGAAACCGCCGAACTCCTCGGAGATGGACAGTCCGAACGCACCCATCTCGGCCAGACCCGAGATGATGTCCTCGGGGATGTCGTCGTTGTGACGGTGGATGTGTTCCGCGATGGGCATCAGCTTCTCTTCGGCGAAACGACGGAAGGCGTCCTCGACCATCTCGAAGTCGTCGCCGAGATGGCGGGGTCCTTCGATGCCGGCCAGCGACGCCAGGAAGTCGGGGCTGCGGTGGCTCGCGACGAAAGCCCGGGTGTCGTCGAGTGACCCCGCCGTCACACCCCACTCGTCCTCGCGCCCGAAAATCTTGCCGGCCAGCTCGGCGACCATGTCCGCGACGAATGCCTCGGCCAGCTTCGCCTCGACGTCGCCCCTGGCTCCGTAGGTCAGATACGACTGTGCGGTCTGGACCGCGGCCTGAGCGTGTGCCACGTCGTACGCGAGTACCTGGTTGGCGTCGATTCCGAGGTCTGCGATGCGGGCGATCCCGGAGGCGACGACCTGTTCCGCTACGGCGACGACATCGGTTGCGGCGGAGAGATCCGAGGGTGTGGTCATCCGGCGATGTTACCGAAGGGCAAATGCGGCCTCCCAAGCGAGGCGCCCTCCAGGACCATCTGATCCGCCGTCTCGTCGGCCGGTTCGGCACGCAGCCGCAGGTGCCGTCGGAAATCCTCGATGCCCAGGGGATGGCAGAAGAGGAAGCCCTGGGCCCTGTCACAGCCGAGTCCCGCCAGAAGGTCCCTCTGCTCGGTGGTCTCCACGCCCTCTGCGACGACCTTCATGCCGAGGTTGTGGCCGAGCTCGATGATGGCTCGGACGACGATGTCGTCCTCGGGGGTCATCACGTTCACGAACGACCGGTCGACCTTCAGTTCGGTGGCGGGAAGCGTGCGCAGATACGCGAGGGACGAGTACCCGGTTCCGAAGTCGTCGATGCTGACTCCCAGGCCCATGTCCCTGAGACGGAGCAGAACCTGGAGCGCGAGACCCGGGTCGTCGACGAGTTCGCTCTCGGTGATCTCGACGGTGAGCCGATGGGGATCGAAGTCGTAGGACTCGCACGCCTCCTCGATCGCTTCGAGGAGGCCGGGGTCGTAGAGGTTTCTGACCGAGAGGTTGACCGCGACGCCGATGTCCCCGAACTCGTCGGCCAGCGAGGCCATCTCCGCGATGGCGGCGCGTATCACCAAGGCCGCGAGCGGTTGGATGTGGCCCGACACCTCGGCCAGCTCGATGAACTCGACCGGTCCCAGCAGTCCGAACTCGGGGTGCTGCCAGCGGACCAGGGCTTCGCATTCGGTGGGGTCGCCGGTGACCAGATCGAACTTCGGCTGGTAGTGCACGACGAACTCGTTCCGCTCGACCGCAAGGGGGAGATCGCCGGTGAGCTTGAGGCGGCGCATCCTCGATGTCGAGTCGTCGGGTGAGAACACGCTGAAGCCGGTGCCCTGCACCTTCGCCTGGTACATGGCGATGTCGGCATGCTGGAGGAGCGCTTCGGGAACGTCACCGTCCCGCGGAGCGCTGGCCATGCCGACGCTGACCGTGGTCTTCAGCGAGATGTCGTCGATCATCACCGGCTCGTTGAACGCGTCGATGATTCGCTGGGCCATCACCATCCCGCTGCGGGTGGTGCCGTTGTCGGGGATCAACACGGCGAACTCGTCACCACCGAGTCGGGCCACCGTCATGTCGGGGTCGACGAGATCGGCCAGCCGGTGGCTCAGCTCGGTCAGCAGGCGGTCCCCGTGATGATGGCCCAGGGCGTCGTTGACCTCCTTGAACTGGTTCAGGTCCATGACCAACAAGGTGGCCGTGGGTTCGGTGTCCTCGCCGGCGAGGGCGTCGGCCAGGCGTTCCTGCAGAAGCGCCCGGTTCCCGAGCCCGGTGAGGGCATCGTGGGTCGCTTCGTGGCGCAGGGCCGCGGCGGATTCGATCTCGACGCTGATGTCCTCGGCGGCGATGCCGAGCTGACGGGCACCGACGTCGAAGACCCGCAGGCGGATCGATCGTCCGTCGGCCTTGACGTCGTCCCAGCCGTTCAACTCGATGAGCAACGGCTCGCTGCCGCCGGCCACTTCGGTGATCGCGGATCGCAGGATGGCGAGCTCGGGCTCTCGCGCCTCGGGCGAACGGGCCCATGAGGCGAGCTCGTCGCCGATCTGCACCTCACCCCACAGGGGATCCGACACGGCGGCCCGGTTCGATGCGACGAGGGTGGCGACCTGTGGGTCGTCGACGTCGTCGATCTCGACGACCCACAGAGGGATCGGTGCCTCGTGCATGACCTTCGAGAGGTGCCGCACCGTCTGTTGATGCTGCTTGGCGGCAGTGATGTCGACGATGATGCCCCTCTGTCGTTCGGGATGGGCATCGTTGGGCGCCGGAATCACGGTTTCGAGGAGCCATGCCACCGAACCGTCGGGTCGGATGAACCGGAACTCCCGCGGGCCGGTGGTGTGGCCGGACGGTGACGTCATCCGGTGGCGGTCAGCCGGATGGATCCGTTCGAGTCGCTGGTCGTCGTTCAACCACTCCTGCACCGACACGCCCAGCACCGCGACCACGACCTCGTTGACGAACGTCATGGGGGTGTCGGCGCTGTCGCGTTCCCACACGATCGCGGAGATGGTGTCCACGAGCTCGGTGTACCTCTCTTTGACGCTGTTGACCTGGATCGACACCACTCCGTTGACGACCGCCGAGAGGAGCCCTCCGAGGGTGAAGATCAGCCAGGTGACCGCACCACCCTCCGGTTGTTGGACCAGTGTGATCAGCCCGTAGCCCGTGGCCGCGCCGGCGAGGAGTCCCAGACCGAAACGGGGCCCGAAGGCGATGGTCCACACCCCGATGCTGGCCATCATGATCACCATGCCGGCCGGGAAGACCGTGGGAGCGAGGATGCCCAGCAACCCCACACCGATGAAGTCCCCGATGGGTATCCAGCGGATCAGCCGGTTGCTCGACGTGGCGATGACGAGGTACCCGGCGTTGAACACGAGCGTGCCCAGCGCCGCGCCGAGCGCGATCGGTACCCGAGCCGGACCGAAGGCCTCCGACATCCCCAGAGCGACGCACATCGCCAGTCCGATGACCACGCGCATCGTGATGAGATACTTCCACCACCGTTGGCGCGCCTCTGAGTCTCCGTCGATGTCGTCGACGCGAAACAGGGTGAACTGGCCTGTCGGCCTGATGAGATCGAGCGGTGTCATGGGAGCCTCGTGCTATGCATCGACGTGTGACGGACGACCCTGAACGTTTCGCGAGGACCCCTGTCGCCCGGGTCGCCGGCGCTGCCGCGATGGCCGTCCTCGTCATCGCCGGGTCCGCCTGTTCATCGAGGACATCGGTGGCCGACGACCGGGGCGACACCGTCGCGGGCCCCTCGACGAGCCGGGCGGATTCCGTCGATGTCATCGACGTGTCCATCGTCGCCGAGCACCCCCACGACCCCGAGGCCTTCACCCAAGGGCTGGAGTTCATCGATGCCGACCGGCTCGTCGAGAGCACAGGGAGGCGGGGCGAGTCCGACGTCCGCTTCGTCGACGCCGTCAGCGGGAGGGTCGGCCCCGCCGTCGCTCTCGACGACGATCTGTTCGGCGAAGGTGTCACCGTCGGTCCCGAGGGGATCGTTCAGCTCACGTGGACGTCGGGGCGGGTCTTCAGGAGGGATCCCGACACGCTCGCCGTGATCGGGGAGTGGTCGATCGAGACCGAAGGGTGGGGCGTCGCCTGGGACGAGGGGAGGGACCACTACGTGACCTCCGACGGTACGTCGTCGCTGCGGTTCCGCGATGCCGTGAACTTCGACGAGACCGGTCGGGTGGAGGTGACCGAGGGTGGTCGCCCGGTGACCGGTCTCAACGAACTCGAGATCGTCGACGGAGCTCTCTACGCGAACGTGTGGAGGGAGAATCGCATCCTCCGTATCGACCCGGGTTCGGGTGAGGTCACCGGCGTCATCGACGCATCGCCGCTGGCGACCCTGGCCGGACTAGGTTCCGGCGAGGTCGATGTCCTCAACGGCGTCGCTCATCGGCCGGGGGACCCTCCCACGCGACTGTGGATCACCGGAAAGGACTGGCCGACCATGTTCGTCGTCGACCTGATCGAATCGTGAGGATCGGGCTCTCGCTCCCGACGATGCTCGGAGGCATCGACCGCGACCTCCTCCTCGGGTGGTCCCGTCGTATCGAGGCCGACGGGTACGACGCGTTGGGCTTCGGTGAGAGGATCGCCTACCGGAACCTGGAGATCTTCAGCGTCCTGAGTGCCGCTGCCGCCGTCACCGAGCGGGTCAGGATCGCCTCGACGGTGGTGGTGCTGCCGATGCACTCCGAAGTGTGGGTCGCGAAACAGTCCGCCACCCTCGACGTCATCTCGGGCGGACGGTACACGTTGGGTGTCGGCGTGGGCGGACGATCCGAGGACTACGAGGCGCTCGATCGCTCTTTCGAGCGACGGTACTCACGGCTCGACGCCGCGGTGCCACGCATCAGGTCCCTGTGGGCTGGTGAACCACCCCGACAGGGCCTCGATCCGATCGGACCGCGGCCGGTTCAGGAACGGATTCCGATTCTCTCGGGTGCCATGGGCCCCCAGTCCATCGCCCGGTCGGCGAGGTGGGCGGACGGGGTCGCGGGGTTCGAGATGGACCCCGCCCCCGAGCGGCTCGCCGCCGCCGCCTCCGACATCACCGCTGCGTGGCACGCCGCCGGCCGGACCGAACGTCCCTACCTGATGACCAGTTTCTGGTTCGCTCTGGGCGACGGAGCCGCCGAACGACTCCGGAGCTACGCGCACGGCTATCTGGCCGTCTTCGGGAGACGAGTTGGCGTCCGCGCTGGCTGCGGCGTGCACCGTGTCGGGCGCCGATCGGGTCCTGGCGGTGGTCGAGGCTGCCCGCCGCGGGATTCGACGAAGTACAGCTCGTTCCGACGACCTCCGAGCTCGGCGAGCTCGATCGGCTCGGTGAGGTGCTCGAGGGTCAGTCCTCGTCGAGGTAGTAGTCCATCCCGAGGTGGGTGATCTGGTCCTCGCCCATCATCCACCGCAGGGTGTTCTTCAGCTTCGCGAGCTGGATGAACAGATCGTGTTCGGGGTAGAGACCCGGGGCGACCTGAGGAGACTTGAAGTAGAACGACAGCCATTCCTGGATGCCGCCGAGCCCGGCGCGCTGGGCGAGGTCGAGGAAGAGGACCAGGTCGAGGGCGAGCGGCGCGGCGAGGATCGAGTCGCGGCACAGGAAGTCGACCTTGAGCTGCATCGGGTAGCCCATCCAGCCGAACAGGTCGATGTTGTCCCAGCCCTCCTTGTTGTCACCGCGGGGCGGGTAGTAGTTGATGCGGACCTTGTGGAACACGTCTCCGTACAGCTCGGGGTAGCGCTCCGGTTCCAGCACGTCCTGGAGGACGCCGAGCTTCGACTCCTCCTTGGTCTTGAAGTTCTCTGGGTCGTCGAGGACCTCACCGTCGCGGTTGCCCAGGATGTTGGTGGAATACCAGCCGGACAGCCCCAGCATCCGGGCCTTGAGCATGGGCGCCAACACGGTCTTGATCATCGTCTGGCCCGTCTTGAAGTCCTTCCCGCAGATGGGAACGTTCCGTTCCTCGGCGAGCTTGCGGAGAGCCGGGGTGTCGACGCTGAGGTTGGGGGCGCCGTTGGCGAAGGGCACCCCTTCCAGGATCGCCGCGTAGGCGTACAGCATCGAGGGGGCGATGTCGGCGTGGTCGGCGTCGATGGCGGCCTCGAACGCCTCGATGTCGGCATGTACCGCTGACGGTTCGATGAAGATCTCGGTGGACGCGCACCAGATCATCACCATCCGCTCGACGAGATGCTTCTCCTTGAACGCCACGATGTCGGCCCTGAGCTGGTCGACCATGGCGCGCTTGGACGTGTCGGCCATGACGTTGTCCCCGTCGAGCCGCTTTGCGTAGCGGCTCTCGAAGGCGGCGGGCATCGGCACCACGGCCCGAAGCGCGTCGGCCACGGGCTCGAGGTGACGGGACCCGTCGAGGACCCCGGCTCTGGTGGCTGCGACGTACGCATCGTCGGGGTAGGGGTCCCAGGTGCCGAAGACGATGTCGTCGAGCGGCGTGAGTGGAACGAAGTCCTGGATCAGGGGCACCCGTTCGTCGGTGCGCTTGCCGAGTCGGATCGTGCCCATCTGGGTCAGCGATCCCACGGGTGCGGCCATGTCGCGCTTGGCCAGCTCGACACCTGCGATCAGAGTGGAGGTCACCGCTCCCAGGCCGACGCAGAGGACTCCGAGTCGTCCGTCTGCTGGTGTGACCGTGGGGGGCGTGGGCGGCATGGTGCTCCTAGGCGACGTCGAGGTGGACCATGAGTCTGTCCGCGCTTCAGCCCTCTCGCCAGCACGATCGATCCGGTGTCGCCTCGGATGGCTCCCGGGCCGGGACCGGTCCGGTCAGGCGGGCGGGGGTGTCGGTGGTGGCGTCGGCGGCGGCGTGGAGGACGGCGGCGGCGGGGTGACGCCCGGCGGCGGTCCGGGCGGAGGAGGCGGGTTCTGTCGCGGCGTCGGCGAAGAGCTCCGCGACGCCGGCGAGGGAGGAGAGGAATCCGCTGGTGTCGTTGGGAAGGAAGATCTTCGTGGCGCGGCCGTCGGCCATCGTCTCGAGCGCCTCGAGGTACTTGATGGCGATCAGGTCGTTGGTCGGGTTGCCCTGATGGATGGCTCCGTACACCTGCGGTGATGGCGTTCGCCTCGCCGAGGGCGACGGCCTCCTGGCGGTACCGTTCCGCGTCGGCCAGGCGGCGAATCGCTTCGGCCTGACCGTCGGCTTCGAGAACCTGCTGTTCCTTGACGCCTTCCGCCTGGAGGATGGCCGCCTGCTTCTCGCCTTCGGCCTCCATGATCGCCGACTCCCGGACGCCGTCAGCGGTGAGAACGACGGCGCGGCGGGTCCGCTCGGCCTTCATCTGCTCGTGCATGGCGCTCATCACGTCGGGTGGAGGGTCGATCCGCTGGATCTCGACCCGTACGACCTTGACGCCCCATTTGTCGGTGGCGTCGTCGAGGATGAGTCGCAGATCGAGGTTGAGCTTGTCGCGGCTGGTGAGTGCCTGATCGAGCGTCATGTCGCCGATCACGTTGCGCAGGTTCGTCTGAGCGAGCTTCGTCACTGCCAGGATGAAGTTGGCGACGTTGTAGACCAGCCGCTGGGGATCGGTCGGCTCGTAGTAGATGACCGCGTCGACCGCCACGACCACGTTGTCGGACGTGATGACCTCCTGGGGAGGCACGTCGACGACCTGTTCACGCATGTCGACGGTCCGCAGCGATTGGATGAACGGGATGATGAGGTGCAGCCCCGGGTCCTTGATCTCCTTGAACCGGCCGAGCTGTTCGATGATGCCCCGCTGGTAGGGGTGCACGATGCGCACACCCGATGCCGCAATGATGAACAGGAAGATCGTGACGACGATGAGAACGCCGATGCCGACGGCCATGTCAGGCCTCCTCGTGGTTGATGGTCTCTGCGGGGGTGACCCGCACCCGGGTTCCCACGACGTCGACGATGAGAACCTTCGACCCCGCTGCCAGGTGCGAACCGTCGATGGATTCCGCTCGCCACGACTCACCCTCGAAGTGGATCATCCCGATGTCTCCGTCGATCGCCTGGGTCACCGTTGCTTCTCTGCCGACCAGCCGAACCGCGCCCACTCCGGCGGCACTGCCCACCTTGTTCATTCGTTTCGCGAGCGGTCGGAGGGCGATGAGGGCGACGGCGGAGACGACGACGAAGGTCAGGAACTGGATGCCGAAGTTGGCGTCGGTCCAGCTCACGAAAGCGGCGGCCAGCGCGCCGATCCCGAAGGGGAAGAGGACGAAACCGGGTGCGAGGATCTCCGCGGCCATCAGACCCACGCCCATGACGAGCCACGCGATGATCTCGATGTCCGATTGTGTCACCACGACCTCCCGAGCCACCACCGTATCGGCAGCGGACGCCGCCGACGTGGGACTGGTTGTGCAACTAGTGGACGGTCATTCCCCCGTCGACGATGAGTGCCTGTCCGGTCATGAAACTCGACGCGTCCGAGGCGAGAAAGATCACCGGCCCGACCATCTCGTCGGGGTCGGCCAACCGTTTCATGGCGCAGGCATCGGCGATGGCCTGCTGGAACTCCTCGGGGTTGGCGCGCACCATGTCGGTGTCGACGCCGCCGGGCGCCAGGGCGTTGACGCGGATCCCCGACGGAGCCAACTCCGCGGCCATCGATCTGGTCATGGCCAGAAGGGCGGCCTTGGCGGCGATGTAGATCGAGACGAAGGCGCCCGAGGTGAACACGCCGGCCGAGATCACGTTGACGACCGAGGCATGCTCCGACGCCCGCAGATGGTCGAGCGCCGCCTGAACCAGCAGCACCGGTCCCGTGACGTTGACGCCGTGCGACGCCGACCACGCCTCGGGGGTGATCGAACCCATGGGTTGGGCGAGAGCGTTGGCTGCGTTGTTGACGATGATGTCGATCGCCCCGAACCGGTCGACCGTCGCGTCCACCAAGGACTCGATCTCGTCGGGTCGTCCCATGTGGGTGGCGATGGCATGGACGTCGAGGCCCTCGTGACGGAGTTCGGCTGCGGTCGCCTCGCAGGCGTCGGCCTTTCGGCTGGCGATGACGACCTGGGCGCCTGCGGCGCCCAGGCCGGCGGCCGCTGCCCGGCCGATTCCCCTGCTGCCGCCGGTGACCACGGCCACCCGCCCGTCGAGGTCGAACAGCCCGCTGAGTTGATCCGCTGTGATCATCGGGACATCGTTCCAGCAACCCGACTCCACCGCCACCGCGCCGGAACGGTGGCGAGGGAGCGGGCGACCTCGACTCGTCGGTACCATCCCCCGGTGCCGCGTCGGCCCGTTGAGCGGACGGCACGGAGCCCACTTCGTGTACGACATCATCCGCAGCCTCCTCGTCCTCGCCGTTCCCGCCGGTATCGGGGCGTTGGTCGCCTGGCGTGGATGGTGGGGAGATCCGGCGACGCTGACCAAGGCGCTGAATCGGTTCGCGGTCGACGTCGCGTTCCCGATGCTCATCATCTCGGGCATCGCGGGAGTCGGTGGCGACCTGCCCCGTTCCCCCTGGTTCTGGCTGGCGGTACCGGTGGTCGATGCGGTGGCGATCGCGACGATTCTGGCGACCGGTTCCCGACGTGCCCGCGGCCGTCGGGCGACCGCCTCGCTGGTTGCCATCTTCCCCAACTCCGCCTATCTCGGTCTTCCCCTGGTGGTGGGCGTGTACGGGATCGACGTCCGTCCGGCGGCGTCGGCATGGGTGGCGATCCAGGTCGGGCTGGCGGTCGCGGTCGGCCCTGCGATGCTGGCGTGGTCGACGCGCCCCGACGAGCCGGACGGTCAGTCCGCTCTCAGGGCTCTGGCGGGCGACCTGCCGCTCCTGTTGCGGCGGCCTCTCGTGTTGGCCCCTCTCATCGGGTTGGCCGCGCGGGGCGTCGGGGGCGGCGTCTCGAACGCGGTGACCGACATCTCCGAGCCGATAGGAAGGGCGGCGTCGCCCGTCGCCCTCTTCGTGCTGGGCATCTACTGCGTGGTCCACGCCGCGGATGTGGGCGCGGTGCGGCGGGCCGCTGCGGGGCATTCGCTCTGGCGGATGGCCGCGGTGCCCGCCCTGGCGTTGGCGTTCGCCCTGGCCATGACGGCCACCTCGCAGTGGTCGACGGAGCTGGCCGCGGTGTTCGTCGCCCTGTTCTCGATGCCTGCGGGCATCACCACGTTCTCTCTGACCTTCGATGCGGTGGAGGCGTCGGAGACCGGGCGTGACGACGCCACGGTGGTCGCCGCCACGATCGTGGTGACGAGCATCGTCGCCCTCGTCTCGATCCCGGCCACCGTCGCAGTTGTCGACGCGTTGCTGGTCGCATCAACATGACCGGCATGACCGACACGGCCGGGACCAGCCCCGAAGTGGTCGTCGTGACGACGACGTGCCCCGACAACGCCACCGCGAACCGCATCGCCGTGACGCTGGTCGAGCGACGACTCGCGGCATGCGTGCAGCTCTCGCCACTCACCAGCGTCTACCGATGGGAGGGAGACGTGGTCACCGAAGGGGAGGTGGCCCTCGCCGCCAAGACCCCGCGACGCCTCGCCGACGAGGCCACCCGGTGTATCCGCGAGGCGCATCCCTACGAGCTGCCCGAGATACTCGTCAGTGCCGACGTCGAGGGGGATGACGCCTACCTGGCGTGGGTGGTGGCGGAGACAGCGCGATAGCTTCACCGTCGTGTCGCTGACCCAACCCACCGCGCCGCTCGACGGACCGGACGAGACCCGAGCGGCGGTGTCGCTCATTCCGGTCTGGCGGCACAGGATCCCGGTCGGCCACGGAATCGTGACGCCGGGCACCGAGGACACCGAATCAGAGCTCCGACGCCTCGGCGTGCCCCGCGACCTCGCCGGTCGGAGGGTCCTCGACGTCGGGTGTTCCGATGGCTTCTACTCGTTCGTGTGCGAGCAGCGGGGCGCGGACGTCGTGGCCATGGACGACGAGAGCTCGCTCCTCGCCGGGGACGATCAGCTCAACGGGTTCGGGGTCGCCTCCCGCCTGCGGGGCTCGGCCGTCGAGTACCGGGTCGGCGACGTCCACGATCTGAGCGGCGCCGGAGTCGAGGGCCCCTTCGACCTGATCCTCTTCGTCAACGTCCTCTACCACCTCGAGAACCCGGTTCGGGCCCTGCGCCAGCTGGCTTCGGTCGCCCGTCCCGGATCGACTCTCGTCCTCAAGACCTACTACCGGACCGATGCCCGGGTGTGGCTGCGGGGCCGGTGTCTCGGGGTCGACGTGTCGCGGGCCCCCAAGTGGTGGTTCTTCCCGACCGACGAGCTCGGAGGAGACCCCACGAACTGGTGGGCGCCCAACCGAGCTGCGGTCGCCGCCCTGTTGGATGCCACCGGCTGGGACGTCCGCTTCACCGGGACATGGAGAGACCGGATCTACGCCCATGGAACCCGGCGGTAGAGCTGCCCGCGCTGCGGTCGGTCCGGCGTTCACGCTCTGAGGTCGACACCCCTGTCAACCGAATGCGCCCCGCTCGCTCGACCTGACCCGCTCCAAACCGGGACGCCCCCGCACCACACGGAAGGTGGCGATCGTCGTCGCGGTGGCATCCTCGCGAGCGGTGTCGACCCGGCGGATGGAGAAGGTCGTCTCCTCGGGTGTGACGTCCACCGTGACCCACCCCTGATCGATCAGATTGATGTACCCCATATCGGGGTTCTGTCCGATGATCCAGTCCTCGCCCACCCCGATGATGGCCTCGGCGACCTCGGTGGGGAGGTCCTCGAAGTAGGCGCGGCGCACGTCGGGGTCCGCCGTCATCGACCCGGCGACCACATCGGTGGCGATCACGGGAGATCCGGGTGCCGGTCTCAGGTCGGCCGCCATGGCGACGTGGGTGTGACCCGAACAGAACGCCGTGTCGGTGACGCCGTTGTCGCGGAGATGGGCCAGGAGGTCGCGCCTCTCCCGGGCGAAGTTGTCCCAGGCCTCGTTCGGTGCGTGGACGCCGACGTCGGGAGGTAGAGAAGGATCGAGCCCCCGAAGCCATTCGAGATCGAGGAGCTTCCAGACGTTGATGTTGTAGGGGTTGCCGATCAGCCGCCATGTCGCCGCCGAGGCGGTGAGCCCATCCGTGAGCCAGCGGAACTGGGGACCGCCGAGGGTGGTGCGCGTCGGCTCCCAACGAGCGGACAGGACGGGCGGGTCGCGGTGGGCACGAACGTCGATCATGAAGATGTCGGCGAGGGCGCCCCACGAGAACGATCGTTGCGGTTCGCGCCCACCGGGGTCGAGAACCGGGAAGTGGTCGAACCAGGCCTGTTTGGCGTGGGAGAAGCGTGGCTCGGGCATCGTCGAGTCGACGCCGTTGACGAACTCGCCGTCGTCCCACATGGCGACGATCGGTACCTGCGCCTGGAGGTCGCGCAGCAACGGTTGTCGGTGCCAGCGCCGGTACGTCGAGCGATAGTCCTCGAGCGACACGGTTCCCTCGTCCGACACGTAGACGTAGTCCCCGAGGTGCATCAGGAAGTCGACGTTCTCGTCGACGATGTTCCGGTGTGCCGCGAACCAGCTGTGGTCGTTGATCTGCTGGCACGACCCGAACGCGAAGCGGAGGTGGTCGACATCAGCCTCCGGCGCGGGAGACGTCCGCAGGCGTCCCACCCGGGAGGCACCGGCGTCGGTCTCGAACCGGTACCAGTACCAGCGGTCCGGCTGCAGGCCGCTCACCAGGACCTTCACACAGTGGTCCGCGTCGGCGGATGCGGTGGCGGTCCCGCCGGCTCTGAGAACCGACATCGACTCGTCGTCTCCGACCATCCAGGTGACCGCCCGGTCGGCTGCGTCGGCGGGGCGGACGAGGCGGGTCCAGATCACGGCGCCGTCGGGGAGCGGGTCCCCCGCCATCACTCCATCGGGGAAGGGCCCGGTGTCGGGCATCCCCGGAGGCGGGCCGACCGACGGAGTCGGCGGAGCGCACGAACTCAGCGCGGCCGGAGCGGCTCCGAGGGCGGCCATGGCCGCGATGAGTTGGCGGCGTGACATGCCCCGCCCGTCGCCCGCCTGGACCGCAACGTCTCGGTTCCCCATCGTCGAAGCGTACGCTCCGGCGACCGCACAGGACAGTGGCTCAGAGTTCGGGGAAACACGCGCCCCGACCGAGTTGGTTCAGCCCCGTGAGGTCGCCGTCAGCGAAGTCGGTGACCTCTGGCGAACCCGTGGGGTTCATGATCTGGTCGGGGTCGTCGACATGATCGAGACCGACGAGGTGGCCGAGCTCGTGGAGGATCACGGACTCCGCCGACGCTCGACCCTGGGTCCTGCGGATCTCCTCGATCTGGGGGCCGTCGAGAGCGACGGTCCCCGTCACGTACACACCTGTCCTGCGGCCCCGCGGATCATCGATCTCGATCCAGGTGCTCCCCGCGAACCCCGCCACCGATCCGGCCAGGGTCGGTGCATCGTCGGGTGTCGTCCACCAGATCACCACCGGTGCCCACCGGTCGCCGTAGACCTCGGGTTGGAAGGCCGCTCTGGCCTCTGACGGGGGTTCGTCGCTGGGCCCCTCGGCCTCGAAGGCGAGCCCGGTGACCGCCCCGACCCGTGCAATGGCGTCGGCCAGGAGATCGGAGGCCCCCGCGGGTGCGTGCTCCGCGTTGACCACGAAGGGGATGGGGCGGCAGGGGTCGTAGGCGACGGGATCGTCGGTGCCGGGCTGTTTCGCCACGAATCGGTGGGGCCCTCCGGCCCGGGGCGCCGCAGCGGGTTCGCCCAACGGCTCGTTCTGCGACGCGCGACTCGGGGTCGGTCGATCCACACCGGCGTCGCGTAGCCCCATCGCGTCGACCGTCATGTCGCCGACCGGACCAGCGTTCTCACTGGATGTCTCCGGGGGAGGAGCGACCCTGTCGAGGGCCAGGCCGCCCGCGATCAGGGCGATGACGGCCCCGATGGCGATGGCGCGGGTGCGAAATCGACGCCAGCGTGTCGTCCGGTGGATCCCCGCCGCGTCGGCGCGGTCTGAGGAGCGCTGGGCCTCGAGTGCGAGGACTCGGCGCTCATGGTCGGCGACGCGACGCCGTTCCTCGGCGGACGGCTCGGCGATGGGGGCCGCGTCGACAAAGGTGTCGTCGAAGACCGTATCGTCCCACGTGGGATCCCACGCCGGATCGTTTTCGTCGTCGGACACGGCCCGGAGCCTACGGGCGGGGTGTGCCGCGCCGCCCGCGGACGCGGCGTCAGGTGATCTTCACCTTCCTGGGCCGCTCGTTCGCCTGCTTGGGCACCGTGACGGTCAGCTCTCCGTTGTCGAGGACCGCCTCGATCCTGTCGGCGTCGAACGCGCCGGGGAGCGCGACTTCGTAGCGGAACGAACCGGTGACCCGACGCCGCTGGCGAACGACGCCGTCGCGCGCCTTCTCCTTGCGTTCGCCGGTGATGACGACGGTCCGGCCGTGGGTCTCGATCTCGATGTCCTTCTTCCTCACTCCTGCCAGCTCGACCTCGATGGTCCAGGCTGTGTCGCTCTCCTCGATGTCGGCGAGCGGGGTGAAGTCGATTCCCTCGAAGGCGGTCCACGGAGTCGCCCACGGAGATCGGCGCTGGGCGAGCCGCTGGGTGAGGGCCTCGAGCTCCGCGAACGGGTCCCAGACCGCCGGTGTCGAGTCGGACTCCTCGGACGTGGTCTTGTCGATGTCGGACATGCTCATTCCTTCCCGTGCTGTTGTCTCTCCGGGACAGTCGATGTCCCGCATCAAGGTTGCGTCCAGCCGGCCTGCAACGGCAGGGCCATAGGTCCCGAGAAGGCTTCGCCCGCCTGGTCGATGGGGTTCGTTCTGGTCACTCCATGACGCGGAGGGTGTCGGGGATGTTCATCTTGCGAACCCGGCGAACCAGGAACAGGGGCGCGGCGGCGACCGCGACGAGTCCCACGGCGATCGCGATGATGATCGTCGAGGGTGACAGGTAGGCGTCGATGCCCAGCTCCGGCACGGTCGTCGTTGCCAACGACTGCAACATCCACGAGAGGAAGGCCAGTCCCGCCGCGACGCCGATGGCGGTGGCGAGGAGGCCGACCACGATGCTCTCCTTGACGACGACCCCCATGACCGAACGGACCGGTAGTCCGAACGCCCGCATGGTGGCGTGCTCCCTCCGGCGTTCGTCGATGGTGATCCGGCTCGCGTTGAAGGCGATGAGCAACGCCAGTATCAGGACGGCGACGGCGGCTATGAACAGGAACCCGATGAACTGCTCGAGCGCCTTGTCGAATCCCTCGCTGATGCCCGCCACCGCCTGGCTCGACGTCACGCCCGGGAGGTTGAACACGGCGCGTTGCAGGTCCGCGCTCGTCGAGCCCACCACCGGGTAGGCGTTGAGCACGTTGGTGGTTCCCTCCAGGCCGAAGTCGTCGGCCATCCCGAGGTCGGCATAGGCGAATGCTCGGAGGGGGTTCGGGTGAATCGCCGCGACGGTCATCGTGGATTCGGTGATCGAGAAGGCACCGTCATCGGCCCGGTACGGGTGCCGCACGGTGATGCGGTCGCCGCCGCCGACCCCGAGGTCGTCCGCGGCCTTCTGGGCGAGGATGAGCCCGTCCGGCTCGCCGGAGGAGGATTCCTCGGTGGTGGGCACCCACGTCGCGACGTCGAGGTCGATGAGTTCGATCACGAGGTCGAACTCATCGTCGGGGTCGGGAGTGACGGCGGTGGCGGGAAGGCGGAGACCCTCATCGGTGATCCCGACGGCCGGCGCCGACTCGATGGTCGCCAGGGCCGGCGACGCGGCGTCGTAGAACGTGTCCAGCTGAACGATGACCCGGTCGGAATCTCCTCGGGTCAGCTCGGCACTTCCCTGATCGATCGTTCGGGAGAAGCTGTCGAGCAATCCCAGCACTCCGACCAGAGCGGTGATCGCCGCGCCGACCCCGAGCGCCGTGAGGATCGACCGCCGCGGTGTTCGGAACACGTTGCGTACGGCCATCTGCGTGAGGCTGGAGCCCGGCAGCGTGAACCGGTTGGTCCAGTCCGACATCCCGCTGGACTTCGCGGCGAGGTGGCCGGTCCGGATGGCCTCGATGGGTTCGACCCGAACCGCTCGCCACACCGGGAGGGCGCTGGCTGCGATCGGGATCACCATGCCCAACACCGCGGCCCGTGCGAAGACCCCGAACTGGAACGGCGTGCGATAGTCGGGGAGCGGGAGGAGCGACTCGAGTAGATCCGCCATCGCCCCTCCGACCCACGATCCGACGGCCAGGCCGGCCAGGGAGCCGAGGAGCGCCACCTCCACGCCCACCAGGAGCGGACGGATCGCCAGTTGCCATCTCGGCACTCCCAGGGCCATGCCGATGCCGATCTCGCGTCGCTGGGCTTCGACGATGCGACTCACGAGGTTGAACGCCGCGAGTGCCGCCGCCATCAGCACCAGGGCCGACACGGCGTTCCAGACCCTCTGGTCGTTCTCGATGTCCTCGTAGAGGACGCGGAAGGCGACGGCCTCGTCACGGGTCGACACGGTTGCCCCGAACCCCGCCGCCTCCATGGCGGCGGCCAACTGTGACGCGATGGCCGCGGGGTCGGCGCCGTCGGCGAGGGTCAACACGACGTCGTTGACGCGCCCGACCTCCCCCGAGAGATCCTGAGCGGTGGGCAGGGGCGCATAGAGGATGGCGAAGTCACCCTGGCTGAGGACCGTGCCCTCGGGCCCGCCGTAGAAGAAGTCCTCCGGCGTCGCGCCGAGACCCACGTACGTCACCTGACGGCCTCCGGCGATCGCCAGCACCCCGGTGGTCGCCAACTCGTTGTCGTCCGCGAACTTCGCCTCGAGCGCCACCGTCGGATCCCCCGGCGCGGCTACGTCGGGGACCTCCCCGTCGCGCAGCCACAGATCGTCGACAGTGGAGTCGCCCTCGAACTCCATGCCGACCAGGCGCGCTCTCACGAGAATCGCCTCGCCATCGTTCGTTGCGTCGGAGGCCGTTGCGGTCGTGGTGTCGACCTGGCTGTCGACGATGAGCCGTTCGGAGACCGCGGCTACGGAACCAGCGTCCTCGATGAGGCCCACCGTGGCGGCAAGAGCGCCTTCGTCGGCGAACGTCCCGGGGCTGAGGGCGACGCGAAGGTCATGCATGCGAAGCGCCGCGAAGCTGGCGTCATTCGATTCGCGACGCCAGGTCGCGGTGCTTCCCAGGCCGGCGAACACGCCGATGCCGATGGCCATCACGAGGGCGATGGCGGCCACGGCAACCGCGTTGTGGCGCAGGTCCCGGGCCGACCACCGCAGCCACATGCCGCGGCGCGAGCGATGAGGTCGGGTCACCATTTCAGATCATCGATGTCGACCTTGCCACCGGCGGGTGGGCCGTCGCCCACGATCCGACCGCTGGACAACTCGATCACCCGATCGGCGATGCGTGAGATCTCCCGGTTGTGGGTCACGACGAGTACCGTCATGCCCGCCCGGGCCTGCTCCTCGAGGACCTTCAGGATCTGGACGCCGGTGCGGAAGTCGAGCTCACCCGTGGGCTCGTCCGCCAGGAGGATCGGGTTGCCGGTCGCCAGCGCCCTGGCGATGGCCACCCGTTGTTGCTCTCCGCCCGAGAGTTGATGGGGGAAGTGGCGAAGTCGATCGCCGAGTCCCACCTGGGCGAGTGCGTCGGCCGCCCGGGTGTCGGGGTCGGAACGGCGAGCGGCGTCGGCTCCGAACTTCACGTTCTCGAACGACGTGAGCCCGGGAAACAGGTTGAACGACTGGAAGACGAAGCTGACGGCCCGGCGACGGAGCGCGGCGCGCTCCTTCTGTGAGGCCGAGGTGAGTTCGACTCCTGCTACTCGAACCTCTCCCGAGGTGGGTGTGTCCAGCGCCCCGATGAGGTTCAGGAGGGTCGTCTTGCCGCAACCGGAGGGACCGAGGATCACGACCAGAGCGGTCTCGTCCACGTGGAGGCTGACGTCGTCGATGGCGAAGACGTCGACGTCGCCGATCCGGTAGCGCTTGGTGACCTCGTCGAGGTCGATTCTGGTCCCCTCGTGGCCGAAGCGGGCATCGACCGCGACGGGTGCATCCTCGGGCGAGGTCTCTTCGCTGTCCATGATGCTCGACGGTGGTCGCGCCGGGGTGATCCGGCAAGGGCCGAAGGTCCCTGCATCGTCCGGGGAAACGGCAATAGGTTCCCCCCATGGTCGGAGACGAGGATGACGACGTTCTGAGATGCGACGGGCTGAGCCTCAGTTTCGGGGAGCGGCTGGCGGTCGACGACCTGTCGTTCGCCGTCCGTCGTGGGGAGACCTACGGGCTCCTGGGTCCCAACGGGTCGGGCAAGACCACCACCATCTCGATGATTGCGGGGATCCTGACACCGGATCGTGGCTCCGTTGTGGTGTCAGGCCTGTCGATCTCGGCGGGGAGTCGTGGCGGCAAGAGCGCGATCGGCCTCGTCCCCCAGGAGATCGCCCTGTACGAGGATCTGAGCGCGACGGAGAACCTGAGGTTCTTCGGGCGGCTGCAGGGAATGAGCGGATCGAGACTCGACACCCGGGTCGGCGAGGTGCTCGATGTGGTCGGGCTGGCCGACCGGGCGGACGATCGGATCGGTGAGTACTCGGGCGGTATGAAGCGGCGGGCGAACATCGCCGCAGGTCTGCTGCACGAGCCGGAACTCCTCATCCTCGACGAACCCACGGTCGGGGTCGACCCGCAGAGCCGGAATCAGATCCTCGAGAGCATCGAGGCCCTGGGCGGTGAGGGCTTGTCGGTCCTCTACACCACCCATTACATGGAGGAAGCCGAGCGGTTGTGCGACCGCATCGGGATACTCGACCGGGGGCGGCTCATTGCCGAGGGAACCCGGCGTGAGCTCGTCGCCCGCATCGGCGAGCACGACCTCATCATCTTCGCCGGGTCGATCTCCGACGACGAGACGGCGGGGGACATGGGGGAGGAGGCGACGGAACTGGCGTCCTCGCTCGGTCGCATCGATCAGGTGGTGGACGTGCAGGTGACGTCGCGGGGAATCGAGGTGCTCACGGATTCGGCGACCGCGGTGCTGCCCCCCGCCGTCGGTCGTCTCGCCGAGTCCTCGTTCCAGATCGCGTCGATCGACGTGCGGGAGCCGAACCTCGAATCGGTCTTTCTGGATCTGACCGGCCGGGCGCTGAGGGATTGACGTCATGGCATCGGTACGTCAGGCAGCGACGGTGGCGGCCTCCGATCTGCGCCGGCGTCTCCGCAGTCGATCGGCGCTCGTCACCGCGTTCGTCGCACCGGTGGCCCTCGCGGTCGTCTTCGGCTCTCTCGTCGGCAGCGCTTCGTCAGTCCGTTTCGAGATCGGGGTTGTCGCATCAGGGGACTCGGAGATCGGCGGGGCCGTCGCGTCGGGACTCGTCGACTCGTCGGATGACTCGCCGTCGTCGGAAGAGTCGAGCGTACGGTTCGTCGCGCTCGACGGGTCGATCGCCCAGGCTCGGGACGCCGTCGACGCCGACGACGTCGACGCGGCGCTCGTGCTCGGAGCCCCACCGGCCGATTCCGGGGTCCTCGCCATCACGGTGGTGGCCGATCCCGACCGGGAGATCGCGGCCCAGGTGGCCGAGGCGGTCGCATCGTCGGTGGGGGGTCGCGTCGAGCGCGGCTTCGCTCGGCATGGCGACGGTGGCAGCACTCGACGAGGCCGCCCTGTCACCAGCCGTGCAACAGCAGGCGCAGGAGATCGGCTCGTCGATCGGGCTCGAGGACCTCGCTGTCGGTGGGCGGCAGGTTTCCGCGATGGCCTATTACGGGGCAGGAATGGCGATCCTCCTTCTGTTCTTCACGGTCGGAGCACCGGCCCGGGCGATCATCGTCGACCGCCAGACCAGAACCCTGGATCGGATGCTGGCCGGTCCGGTGGAACCCGCCGCCATCCTCGGCGGGTACGTGATCTCCGCGGCCATCCTGGCGTTGGCCGGGTTCGTGACCGTGTGGCTGGTGACCACCTTCGTCTTCGATGCCCGCTGGGGTCCTCCGGTGTCGGTGATGGCGCTCATCGTGGCGACGGTGGCCGCAATCGCCGGAGTCGCCACGTTCGTCGGCAGTCTGGCCCGGACCGACCGCCAAGCCGACACCTACACCGCGATCGTCGCCTTCGTGTTCGCCATGTTGGGAGGTAACTTCCTCGGCCCCAGTGACATCGGGGCAGTCCTGAGCCGTCTCAAGCTGCTGACGCCGAACGGCTGGTCTCTCGACGGGTTCGTCGCAGCAAGCGCCGACGACGCCGGGGTGTCGGACATTCTCGCTCAGCTGGGGGTTCTGTCATCATTCGCCGTCTTCTTCGGGGGATGGGGACTGTGGCGCGTCCAGAGGAGCATGGTCCGGTGAGCGTCGGTCGAACGTCGTTGGTGGCGGTGGTGAGGGCGTTCACCACGACACTGTGGCTGCAGCTCACGCGCGATCGGATGGTCCTCTTCGTGACGATCCTGCTGCCCATCCTCATCATCGTCATCGTGGGCAGCGCATACGGCGGCCAGAGCAGACTCGAGCTCGGTCTGGTCGGCGCCCGCAGCGACGTTCTCACCCGGTTGATCGACGAGATCGAAAGGACCGACGGGTTGGAGGTCACGCAATACGCCGACATCGAGGAGCTTCGACAAGCGATCCGGCGCTACGACGTCTCCGGCGGCATCGTCGTGCCCGCCGATGCCGATGCCCGTCTCGTGGCCGGCGAGGTGGTCGAGCTGGGATTCGTGGCGGACGAGACGTCCCCCGACGGGTTCGCGGGGCGGTCCGTGGCCGAAGGGGTCGTCAACCGGGTGGGTGGGCCCTTGGCCGTTGCCGCGTTCGCCTCCGACGCCACGGCGACGCCGCTCGGGGAGGCGCTGGTCGTCTCCGACGCTTTGTCGGAAGGCGGTGCCACCGTCACCATCGAGACCGAACGGGTGGGAACCTCGACGAACGAGGCGGACAGTCGGTTCTCGGCCACCGCGGCCCAGAACCTGGTCCTGTTCAGCTTCATCTCCTCGCTCACCTCGGCGGGATTGATCGTCATGGCCCGACGTCAGGGGGTCCTCCGTCGGGCGCTGGCGACCCCGGCCGGTACCTGGTCCATCGTCGTGGGTCTGGGTGCCGGCTGGTTCCTGCTGTCCGCCGCGCAGGGTGCCCTGATCATGGTGGTCGGTGCGGTTGCTTTCGGGGTGCAGTGGGGGGATCCGTTCGCGGCGGCCGCGTTGTTGATGGTCTTCGCCGCAGTGGGCTGTGGCGCCGGGCTGCTGGTCGGCGCGTTGTTCACCCGGGATGACCAGGTGTCCTCGATCACGCCTCCGCTGGGCATCGCTCTCGGGGCGCTCGGCGGCTGCATGGTTCCTTCCGAGGTATTCCCTCCCGTCATGTTGAGCATCTCCAAGGTGACCCCCCACTACTGGGCCCTTCAAGGCTGGAAGACCACGATCTTCGATGCGGGGGGCCTCTCCGATGTCGGAGCGGAGCTGGGCGTTCTGGTCGTCTATGCGGTCGTGCTCGTGGGTGGCTCGGCGGTTCTGCTGCGTCGCCGTCTTGCGGGTTGAGGGTCAGCGGGGCGGGTATCGGCCGTCTCGCTCCGGGCCTGTCGTTTCGGACCTCTCACGCCGGTGGAACGCACGAGGAGGGGTGTGACCGATGCCCTCCGGGGCTCGCGGCTCCCAGGGCCTATGGTGGGGGAGCGCCCTGTGATTCCGGCGTTTCGCCGAAGCACACAAGGGTGTACATGTCGAGTCGTCTCTCCTCTCCTACGCGCACGTCGCGCCGCGACCGTCTGCGCCTCGAATGGCTGTCCAATCCCAAGGCCGATCTCCTGTCGGGACTCGTCGTCGCTCTGGCGCTGATCCCCGAGGCGATCTCGTTCTCGATCATCGCCGGCGTCGACCCAAAGGTCGGGTTGTACGCCTCCTTCTCGATGGCGATCGTCATCTCGATGACGGGCGGACGGCCCGGCATGATCTCGGCCGCGACCGGAGCGATGGCCCTCGTCATGGTGCCGCTGATCGAGCAGTACGGGACCGGCTTTCTGTTCGCCGCCACGATCCTGGCGGGCATCGTGCAGATCGCCTTCGGGTACGTCGGTGTCGGCGACCTGATGCGGTTCATTCCGCGCACGGTGATGATCGGCTTCGTCAACGCCCTGGCCATCCTGATCCTGCTGGCACAGGTACCCCACATCCTGTTGTCCGATGGCGGAGCGCATTCCGATCAGCTCCCCATGAACCTGGCCTTCATCGCCGTCGGGCTGGCCATCATCTATGGACTTCCCCGTCTCACCACTGCGATCCCCTCGCCGCTGGTCGCCATCGTGGTGTTGGCCGGCGCGGCCATCGCCTTCGACATCGGTCTGCCGAGCGTGGGGGACATGGGAGATCTGCCCAACTCGCTTCCGGTGCCGGGACTGCCCGATGTTCCGTTCACCCTGGACACCCTTCGGATCATCCTCCCGTACTCGGTCACCCTGGCGATCGTGGGCCTGCTGGAATCGCTGCTCACCGCGCAGCTCCTCGATGACCTCACCGACACGGAGTCGGACAAGTTCGTGGAGTCCCGCGGTCAGGGGATCGCCAACATCGCCACGGGCTTCGTCGGCGGTATGGCCGGGTGCGCGATGATCGGCCAGTCGATGATCAACCACCGCTCCGGAGGCCGAACCCGCCTCTCGACGCTCGCCTCGGGCGTCTTTCTCCTCATCCTGATCCTCGTCCTGGGCGACCTCGTGGCTCTCATCCCGATGGCGGCCCTCGTCGCGGTCATGGTGATGGTGGCGGTCAGCACCTTCAATTGGACGAGCGTCAAGCCGGCGATGCTCGTCTCGATGCCACGCCCCGAGACAGCCGTCATGTTCGCGACCGTCGGTATCGTCGTCGTGACCCACAACCTCGCCTACGGGGTGGCGGCGGGGGTGGGGCTGTCGGCGGTGTTCTTCGTGCGTCACGTCTCCCACGTCGTGCGCGTCACCAGCGTCGTCGATCCCGACAGTGTCGAACGGCTCTACGCGGTGAGCGGCGAGCTCTTCTTCGCCTCCACCAACGATCTGGTGCACGCCTTCGACTACGACGAGGTCCGGGCCGATCAGGTGGAGATCGATCTCAGCGGTGCACGGATATGGGACACGTCAGCCGTCGTCGCACTCGATGCGGTGGTCGCCAAGTTCGCCGAACGCGGGATCTCTGCCGAACTCATCGGGCTCAATCGCCACGCGGAGAACCTGCACAGACGGACAACCGGCAAGGTGTCGGCGGGCCATTAGCCCCGCGGCGGGTGACGCCCGCCAGCGAGTTCTCGGCAGCCGGTCAGGCGGTCACTTGCGGCTCGTCGGCGCTGCTGGACTCGTCGGCGTTGATGGACTCGTCGGCGTTGATGGACTCGTCGGTCCCCCGATGTTTCGTGATGAGGCGAAAGGTGGGGAGCTGCGCCCGTCGTCTGCCCCAGTCGTAGGTGACCGTCGACCCGGCGGCCACGTCGTGGAGCGCCCGTCGCTCCTTGCCGATCACGATCCCGATGAAACCGAACCCGACGATGAGGTAGGAGATGGGCAGCACCAGTGTCCGGATCAACGCTCGCCAGGGGCCCAGCGGTGCGCCGTCCCGGGTCACCGCCTTCATCCCGACCACGACCTTGCCCGGCGTTCGTCCGTTGACGGCCTGTCCGATCCAGTACCAGCCGAAGAGCCACAGGACCAGCAACACCGCTCCGAGCCAACCGCCGCCGTCCCATGTGGTCTGGCTGCCCGTGAGGAAGCCCCAGAAGAAGGCCGCCACTGCGCCGATGAGACCGAAGACCGCGACCGATGCGAACGAGTCGACGACGGCCGCGACCAGGCGGCTCAAGGGGCCCGCGTAGTCGCCCTGGATGTCGCTTCGGGGTGCGTTGTCGAGCGAGTCCGACATGGGAAAGGTCACGGGGTTGGCCGAGGGAAGGGCCCCCGGTTCCGCGCCGGGACCCGGAGCGAGATCGGCTGTCGTCCTTCCGGCCAACCGATTCACGATCGCGATGATGAGAACGTCGATGCGAATGAGCTGCCGTCGAGCGAAATCCACGCTGCCCTCGGCGACTCCCGCAGATCCCTTGGACATGAGCGGTGCGATGTCGATGCGGCCCACGAGCGAGTCGAGATCGAGCCGGTCCGCGATGGCGTTGATGTCGAGGCGGTCGACGATCGCGTCGAGGTTCAGCCGATCGACCACCGCGTCGATGTCGAGGCGGTCGACCAGGGCGTCGAGGTCGAGCTTCTCGGCGATGGCGTTGATGTCGAGGCGGTCGACCAGGGCGTCGAGGTCGAGCTTCTCGGCGATGGCGTTGATGTCGAGTTGATCGACGATGGCGTCCAGATCGATCACGTCGAGCATCACCGGCGTCGCCCGGTTGACCAGACCGCCGATGCTGCGCCCGATGAGACCCGGGTGTCGGTCCGACGACTCGGTCTGGAGCGCCCGCGTGACGATCAGCAGCCCGAGAAGTCGTCGCATCGCCGTGGCTCTGTCGGATCGGTTGTCAACACGGCGCCCACCCTATCGTCGGTTGTCGTCAGCCCGTGGTGGGAACGAGCAGCACCTTGCCGAAGTTCCTCGCCTTCTGGAGTTGATCGTGGGCTGCTGCCGCGTCGTCGAAGGAGAACGTCGAATCGATGACCGGAGAGATCACGCCCTCGTCCCAGAGGCGCAGGATGTTGATCATGGCGTCGGACAACAGGGCGGTCTCGTCCCAGAGGTGACCGAGATTGATCCCGAAGACGCCTCTGTTGTTCTGCATCAGTGAGACCGGGTGGTAGATGGGCATTCCGGCGATCGTCGTTGCCGCGGTCAGGAGCCGTCGTCGATCGTTCTGGCTGGCTGCCGAGATGCCGAAGTGGAAGAGGCGGCCGAGCGGCGCGAGCAGCGTGACGTTGCGTCTCGATGTCGAGCCGCCGACGGCGTCGAGGATGACATCGACGCCGCGTCCGTCGGTCAGCCGGTCGACCTCGATCGCAAAGTCGGAGTTCCGGTAGTCGATCGGGTGGTCGAGACCCATCGCGACGAGCCGGTCGTGCTTTCCGGCCGACGCAGTGCCGTAGGTCTCAGCCCCCAACATCCTGCACAACTGCAGCGCCGCCTGGCCGACGCCTCCCGCTGCCGCGTGTATGAGGACGGAGTCGCCTTCGCGAATCGACGCGAGCCGCACGAGGATCAGGTACGCCGTGAGGTAGTTGACCGGGATCGCCGCGGCATCGGCGGTGTCGAACCCGTCGGGAATCCTGAACGCCTGATCCTGGGGCACCACGACGGAGGACGAGTGCCCACCGAACCGAGTCAGGGCGACGACCCGATCGCCGACACCGAACGCGTCGACGCCGGATCCCACCTGATCGACCAGACCGGAGACCTCGTATCCGACGACCATCGGAGGGTCGGGGGCGTCGGGGTACAGGCCGACGCGGGCGGAGACGTCGGCGAAATTGAGCCCGGCCGCGGTCACGTCGATACGGATCTCGCCGGGCGCGGCAGTGGGGGAGGGCGACGACCTCGTTTCGAGCACGTCGGTCGGTCCGTGTCGGGTGATCCAGATCTGTTCCACGACGTCATGCTGTCGCGCCCGAGGTCGCGGCACAACGCCCGATGTGTCGGGTTCGCCCCGTGACCCTGTGGTCTGCGGCAAGTGTCGGATCGTGGCGTGCCGATCAGGTCGCTCGCCAGAGCACCGGGAACAGCGGGTGGTCGAGCGGGGCACCGTCGTCGAGCTCTCGATCCAGCCCCGGGAACGGCGGTGAGGTCTCCCAGGAGCGGGGGGCGTGCACCATGTCGTCGCCGAGGAATCGGAGCGACAGGACCCGCCGCCGCTGGGGTCCCTCCACGCCGGGAGCCCCGTGCACCACGGCCATGTGGAAGAAGACCGCGTCGCCCGGCTCGAGCTCCCAACCGATGATCCGCCAACGATCGGGTTGGGCATCGATGTCGGGTAGCTCTGCCAGGGAACCATCGGGGAACCATTTCGCTGCGCCGTCGAGGAAGGTGCGTGGCACGAACCACGGGCCCCGGTGGGTTCCTGCGACGATCTCCAAAGTCGATGACCTCGGCACGGGGTCGACGGGCATCCACATCGACGCGTTGAGAACCCCGTCCACGTTGTAATACGGCTGGTCCTGGTGCCAGGGCGTCCGCTGCCTGGTTCCGGGTTCCTTCACCAGGATGTGGTCGTGATGGAGGCGGATCGCCGTCGAGCCGGTCAGCAGGCCGGCGATCGCCGCGCTGGGCGACTCGCGCACGAAGCGTTCCAACGGTTCGACCCGGGTCCAGTTGCAGAAGTCCTCGACGAACGGTGCGTCATCATCGGCACTGGCTCGTTTCGCCCGCGGTGACAGATCGGCCAGCGTTGCCTCGATGGCGTCCTCGGCCCATCGGACGTGTTCCGGCGAGAATGCCCCGCGCACGCACACCGCACCGTCGCGGTCGAAGTCGCCGTCGATCCTCATGGGCCGAGAGGGTGCTGATGGTCGGGCCGATTCACAGGTGTTTCGCCGCCTCGCGGCGGCTGAGCGGCGCGAGCTCGTCCTCGTGGTCGACGAGAAAGCGCCGTACCTCGTCCGGCGCGACTCTGGCGTGTTGTCGCAGTGCCCAACCGATCGCCTTGCGGATGAAGAACTCGGTGTCGTGGGCCCGGTCTGCGCACAGAGCGAAGAGGAGCTCTTCGTCGGCGTCGGCGCCGAAGCCCAGCTGGTGCAGGAGAGCGGCGCGCCTCAGCCACATGTCGTCGGCGTCGATCCAACCGGCGACGAGGGGCTGGGTCTCGCGATGGCGGCGCACGATGTCGCCGACGAGCCGCGCGGCGATGGCGTCGACGGTGTCCCACCACGATCGGGTGACGATGGCGTCGCGTAGCGCCGGAAGCGATGCGGGGCTCAGTCGGGTGCGGAAGCGGCCGAGACGATCGATGGCGAAGTACTGGACCTCGCGCTCATCACAGGTCCAGGCATCCGCCAGCAGCGTCCGCAGCGCGTCCTCATCGGGCGGCGCCCAACCGGCCGTGACGTCGCGATCGATGGCGCGACGCCGAGGCGCCGCGATGCCGAAGAACGAGAACCGTCCCTTCATGTACCGTGCCATGTCCGCGGCCCGATCCGGGTCCGCGGCGTGACGGTACGCAGCAATGACCTCGTCGATCGGTCGGACCGTCATGGACGCAGGCTAGGGCGCCCGGTTCGCGGGCGACGGGCGAGGGACGCGCCGTCGTGATCCGGCGGGTGAGTCGACCGCGTCAGCCGTGGTCAGACGGCTCCGGACGGTGGACGAGCCGCCGCTCAGGGTCGGGTGGAGCGCAGCCGGAACAGCGTGAACGTTCCGAGCGTCAGCACGGCGAAGATCGGAAGAACGGTCAGGGGCAGCGATTCGCCGTCGCCCGATGACAGTGGCGTCCGAGCGCCGGCGCCCTGGTATTCCAACTCGACCCAGATCGGGCACTTCTTCGTTCCGGTCTTGCCATTCGGCTTGGTGCCGGTCTGGATCATGTCGTACTTGCCGGTGGGCGCGGCCGCGGGGATCGTGAGGGTCAGCTCATCGGACGCCGGCCAGGCTCCGGAATAGAGCGAGTAGGTGGTCCCACCCTTCTCCATCGTCATCGACACCGGCTGGGAGGTGTCGAACGAAGGGACGTGCAGCTGCCAGATGAACGTCTGGCCCTGTTCGAGGGTTCGTGCCGCGTTGTTGGTGCCGCATCCGCTGAACACCAGACCCTTGACCTCGAGGGTGACCGAGACCGACACCGGGCAGTCCGTCGACGACACGATCACGTCGTAGTTGCCGTCGCTGACGGTCGGCACGGTCACCGGCAGCGTGAACTGACCGGTCGGGCCGGCCACGACGCTGCCGAGAGTGACCAGGTTCCCTGGGCTGATCTCGAATTCGACGGTGACCGTGTCGCCGGGGACCGCAACACCCGTGACGACGATGACGTCGCCGGGTGCCGCACTCGGGGGGTTCAGCGAGACCTGGGTCGGGGTGTAGTCGTCGCAGGGACCGCCGGGCGTGGTGGTCGTCGTCGTGGTGGTGGTCGTCGTTCCGCCACCGTCGTCGTCGTCGTTGTTGCCGTTGCCGTCGTCGTCGTCGCCGTTGTTGTTGCCGTTGCCGTCGTCGTTGTTGCCGTTGCCGTCGTCGTCGTTGTCCTGGTTGCCGCCGTTGCCGTCGTCGTTGTTGCCGTTGCCGTCGTCGTCCTGGTCCCCGCCGCCGTTGTTGCCGTTGCCGTCGTCGTCGTCGCCGTTGTTGTTGCCGTTGCCGTCGTCGTTGTTGCCGTTGCCGTCGTCGTCGTTGTCCTGGTTGCCGCCGTTGCCGTCGTCGTTGTTGCCGTTGCCGTCGTCGTCGTTGTCCTGGCCGTTGTTCCCGCCGTTACCGGATCCGTTGTGGCACGTGATGACGTGGGACAGGTTCTTTCCCGAGGGGTGCAGGTACGGCCCGGGTGCGGGGTTGGGGACGAGGGTGTTCCAGTCGTCGTTCGACGAGGCCGAACCGGCCTTGAGCACCAGGAGGGTCCAGCTGGTTCCCGCCGGAGGGCTACCCAGGTTGTAGGGATCCCCGGGACTGTCGGTCTTCGAACACGACCCGTATCCCAGACCCTCGTAGTAGTCCGGATGGTTCAGGTTGCTGTTGGCGCCGTTGCTCGCCGACGCCGGCGCCATGAGAAGCGCGGGAATGGCGAACAGGCCGACCAGCGTCGCGAGGACGAGTCGAACTGACATGAAAGTCTTTCGCATCTGCGGCGCCCCACCTTCCACAGCTAGTCCGCCATGACGTTCCATTCAATCAGGCGGTCGGTGTGATTGTCCAGGGCGACGGCAGCCGCACCGGTATCACCGGCGGCGCCGGGCCCTTCGAGTATGCCCTCGGTCGAATCGATCTGCACGACCAATGGACCCTCCTGGAGGAGGGCCTGTCCCACGACGGCCAGGCGGTACTCGGGTCCGCCGCCGACTCGGCCGTTCAGTTCCATGCGGACGGTTCTGGACTCTCCGGATGGAATCGAGACCCGCACACGGTGGTGCCAGAGACCCGAGTCCTCCAGGAGAGGTTGGGTCGGCGTGTCGACGCCGTCGATCGTCGTTCCGCCTTGAGCGAAGGGCGTCATGATGATCAGGTCGGTCAGGTTGGTGCCCCATGGCAGACCGGCACCGTTCCCGATGACGGTTCGCGACAACCCTGCCGGCGGAGCGTTGTTCGTCAGCGTCACCGTGACGACGGTGGAGACGGCACCGGTCGTCGGGTCCCACACGATCTCGGCGACCGATTCCCTCACCAGATACGAGTCGGCCTTGTTGGGTGCCGCGTTCTGGTTGAGGATGCCCAGCAGGTCGCCGTCGGCGGGTTGTACCACGGCTCCGAGCATGCCGAGGCGCTCGAGCAGTCGCTCGTCGGACTCGTGGACCGACGCCATCTGGAGGCTGCCCGACCGCACGAGTGGGGAGAAGCGACTGCTCAACGTGCGAGGCCCTGGGAGCTGCAGGGAGGTCAGCTCGTCGAACAGGGTCTCCACCAGGGCTTGAACGGCGAGGCGTGCGGCGTTGTCATCGGGGAAGACCGCGTACTGGTCCACAGTGAGGAAGTCGACGGCGTTCGCCTCGTCGATGTCGAACGGTTCCGGGAGTCCCTGTACGGCGATCGGTCCCGTCACACCGAGGAGGCCCGCGAAGGCGGCGGGGTCCGCGTACACGACCCCGTCGACGGGTCGGCCCGTCTTGGATTCGAACAGGAGAGCCGAGAGCCGGGCGACGGTGGGCATGTCGGCGCTCGATCCCCAGTTCTGGGGGAAGCGGGCCGGCTGCATCGACCGCACGGAATCCGGAAAGGCGGCGAGTTGTTCGGGAGCCGACGCCTCGTCCTGGGACAGATCACGCGGCCCTCCCACGTCGACGAGGTCCAGCTTCCCCTGGTCGATCGTGACCTCCGCCCAGTTGCCGATGTGCCCGCCGAGGGCACGGAGTTCCGCAGGGCTGCCCAGGAGGAACAGATAGCGCCGAGGGCTCGACGATCCGAGCATCTCGGGTCCGTCGGCGATGCCGATCACCGCGGTGTCCACCTCCTCGTCGAGGGTGGCGAGGTCGTCCCGGGCGCGACCCAGTCTCTTGTCGAGTGGGCCGAGGAGGAAGCCGGACTCGACGCCCGCCAAGGTGTCCCCGGCCACGTCGAGTCGAGCTGCGGCGTCCTCCATCGGAGCACCGAAGCCGCGCAGCAGGTCGATGTCGATACCGCCCTCGACCCGTCGGATCCGGTCGAAGTCGACGTCTTCGGCGAGCGAACGACCGACGTCCGCCAGTTCGGCTGCCGTGTCCACGCTCTTCTGGACCGCGCGGTAGTTCACGCCGATCACGGGAACGGTCCGGGCACCCACGGCCCAGAAAGCACCCAGACGGCCGCTCGCGGAGTCGAGTTGATCGCCGGCCGAGGCGAACTCGGTGACCGCATCGTCGGTTCGCCCGTCGTTTGCCGCGTTCAGGCCTCGATCCAGGGCCGAATTGGCCGCTTCCACCCCCGCGACCGAGGTCGCTCCGGCGACGATCCCGCCGGCGACGAAGACCGCGACCACCGCGCCGACGACCGCCAACGTCGTGCGGACCCGGCGTTGGACCCGTTTCGACGCCACCGCGTATCCCGACCAGAGCAGGGGAGTCAACGCCGCGACGGCGACGAGGGTCTCGATCCCGAACGGCCCGGGGAGGTCCATTCGTAGAACCGCGACCGAGATACACGCCCCGGCAGCTGCGGAGAGCGTCCTGTCGCGCCGGTCGGTGAAGGCGAGCAGGGAGAGGAACACCAGGCCGGACAGGCCCGCCACGAGCCCCCATCCCGAGGAGGACACGCCGGTCACCATCGCAGCGAGGACGAGCGTCCACCGTCTCGCCCGTGACGCGGCAAGAACGATCACGGCGACGAACGCCGCGCGTTGGAGCGCGTCGATCCAGACGGTCCCTGTGGGCGATCCGTCGGCGGCGACGGCAGCGATCGCGGCCGCGGCCGCGATGGCGCCCACGGTCGCCTGATCGCGCGCCGTCATCGTCGATCTCTTCCGCCCGTGGACGCTGGTGTCCCCGGACCGTGGTCCGGGGGCGGCGACCTCGGGCGGCGGCTGCGGCACTCCCGCCGTCTGCTGGGCCTCCACTGGACGCGAGGGTAACGTTTCTCGTTTGCCGCTCCTAGGGCGCGTCCCGGTCGGGTTCGGGGCGGGCTGCGGCGAGATGCGGCGAGATCGCTTGGTGTGACGCCGGAATGCGGGGGTATGCCGCCTTCCCGGGCGACCTGGTGCACGGGTACCTTTGCCCAGGGGAACCGATGCCGCTGGCGGGGTGACGATGTCGAACGACCAACCTCACTCGGAGGAGACGGCGTCGCTCGACGAGTGGCGGTTGTCTCTGAGCGAACCGATCGACATCGCCGTCCTGGCGTACTTCAGGGTGGCGTTCGGCGCGATCGCGGCGTGGGAGATCTGGCGCTTTCTCGACCCGTCGCACGACTGGGTCGAGAAGTGGTACTCGGGCAAGGAGTTCTACTTCAGCTACTGGCCCTTCACGTTCGTGCAGCCGCTTCCCCAACCGTGGATCCAGGTGGCGTTCTGGCTGACCGGGGTCGCCGCGGTGATGGTCGCCGTGGGCTTGTTCTACCGGATCGCCGCGACGGCCCTCTTCGTGGGGCTCACCTACATCTTCATGTTGGATCAGTCGCGCTATCTCAACCACTTCTATCTGATCCTCCTCATCTCCTTCCTGATGATCTGGCTCCCCGTGACCGGCGCGGCGTCGATCGACGCCCGCCGGAGGCCGTCGATCAGATCGGACACCGCTCCGATCTGGGCGTTGTGGCTGCTGCGCTTCCAGATCGCCGTTCCCTACTTCTTCGGTGGCGTCGCCAAGCTGAACTCCGACTGGTTGCAGGCAGAGCCGATGCGTGCGTGGTTGGCCGAGCGCACGACCTTCCCCCTGATCGGTCGGTTCTTCGTGGACGAACCCGTCGTGTGGACCATGACGTACGGAGCGCTGTTCTTCGACCTGTTCGTCGTCGTGGGGTTGTTGAACCGCAGAACCCGACCGTGGGCGTTTCTCGCTGCGATCGTGTTCCACCTGATGAACTCGCGGCTCTTCGGAATCGGGGTCTTCCCGTGGATCATGATGGCGGCGACGTTGGTGTTCTTCGACCCGTCGTGGCCGCGACTCCTGATGGCGGATCTCCGCGGGGGCGGCCACCCGACGACGGCGCGCATGAGGGGCTTCTACCTGGGCGCATGTGTCGGATTCCTCGGTGGGGGTTTCGTGCCCGAGACCTTCTCGCCGTGGAAGGCCGGGATCGCCCTCGTGTCCGTCGGGGTCCTCGGCTACGACCTCGGCGACCTGATCTCGTCACGGCGCGCCGCACGGCGGACCGCTGCCTCCGACGCGCCGCGGGCCGCGGATGCCGAGGGCGGCGGTGAACCCGGCCCGGAGTCCGACGTCGAGGGTGTCGGCGGCGGTGAACCCGGCCCGGAGTCCGGCGTCGAGGGTGTCGGCGGCGGTGAACCCGGCCCGGAGTCGGATGCCGAGTCCGCGCCGGTCGTCGACCCGGCCGCGGTCGTCGATGGCGAGTCAGCGCCGTCGAGGGGGCAGCCTGCGATGTTGTCGGTGGCCGGTCTGGTCCTGTTGGCGCTGTGGGTGGCCGTCCAGGTGCTCGTGCCCCTTCGTCACCTCGCCATTCCCGGCAACGTCCACTGGACCGAGGAGGGCCACAACTTCTCATGGCACATGAAACTGCGGGACAAATCCTCGACCGCCAGGTTCTTCGTCACCGTCGACGGCCAGGAGAACGAGGTGCAGATCGAAGGTCACCTCGACGACCAGCAGATCTCGAAGATGGCGAGCCGACCCCACATGATCGTGGAGTACGCGCACTACATCGAGGGCCGGTTCGAGGATCTCGGGTTCGAGGACATCGAGGTTCGCGCCGAGGTCTATTCCTCACTCAACGGGCGCGAGGAGCAGTTGCTCGTCGACCCCACGTTCGATCTGACGACGCAGGGTGAGTTCTGGTGGGGTCACGCCGAGTGGATCCTTCCGCTGCAGGAACCGCTGGTCGAGTCGGCGTCGGGCGGCGACGGCTGACGACCGAGCTTGCGCGTGTCCTGCGCGGCGCGTGTCCTGCGCTGGACCCCGATCACCGGCCCGACGGGTCGAACGGCCCGGATCAGTCGTCGAGGTCCGACAGGAACGCGGTCAGGCGTCGGCTGAAGTCGGCTTCTCGTTCCCGATGCGGCCAATGCCCCGCCCCATCAACCATCCAGAGATCAGCGGGGCCGTCGAAGAAGGCCAGACTCCGCCGATGGGCGTCAGGCAGGAAGTCGTCCGATCCTGCGACGAGGAGGCCGGGGCAGCTCACCCTGAATCGGGCAGTCGGATCGGGAACGAGTGAGATGTCGCGGTAGTAATCCCGAGCCGCCTCCATCACCTGTGGATCGTTGAAGGCCGCTTTGGCGCGAGAGACGGCGGCGTCGCGCTCGGGCCCCCGCCATCTGGGGGCCCACCGCTCGTAGAGGGTCTCGATGTAGGCGAAGTGGTCGCGGGCCGCTCTGGCGGCGGCGCCGGGCAGCTTCAGGCGCCAGAAGTGGCGTACCTCCCAGATCAGGGTCGGCGACGGCCGGATTGCCCCGGGATGGGGGACCGCGATCGGCACGAGGCCTCGAACCCTGTCGGGGGCGATCTTGGCCGTCTCATAGGCCGCGCCGGCACCCCAGTCGTGGCCGACGAGCACGGCTCGTGAGATGTCGAGCTCGTCGAGAAGCCCGGTCACGTCGTCGCCGAGCTCCCTGGATCCGTAGCGGCGCCCGGGAACAATCGTGTCGGGGTGGTACCCGCGGAGGTACGGGATGATGACGTGGTGGTCCGCGTCGGCCAGATGATCGGCGATCGAATGCCAGGACTGAGGCGTGTCGGGAAAGCCATGCAGGAGCACCACCGACGTCCGGTTCCCGGCACCGATCTCGCGAAAGCGCCATGACTGGGCCGGGGTTCCGGCTGTGCGGTATCCGGTGTCGGTCATCGCCCCATCCTCTCATCGGCGCGCCGGCTCCGACGGTGTGATCTCCCCTGCGGCGCGGCACGGCACGGCGCGGCACGGCACGGCGCGGCGCGGCACGGCACGGCACGGCACGGCGCGGCACGGCACGGCGCGGCACGGCGCACGGCACGGCGCGGCACGGCACGGCGCGGCGCGCGGAGAGGCGGCGGCTGCGGGCGTGGGCGTGGACGCTCCGCCTTGTCGTCTCCGGAGCGACCGTTCCCGGCGTGCTCGTCAACGGCGCGATCCCACTCCTGCCCCGCGGCAGCGGCGGCTGACGCGGGGATCAGACAGCCCTCCGGAAGGTACTGCACGACGACCCGACATCAAATTCAGTTGTCGAACGAACATATGTTCGATACACTGCCTGACATGGACCGGCCGACCGAACAGGGCGACGAGCCGCCGGCGAGCGAGGAGCTGATGGAGCGCCTGGCGTCTGCGGTCGAGGGCGTCGTTCACCTCCTCGACCAACTGGATGTGGTTGACGATCAGCGTGAAGGGGGGCAGCAAGAGAACGCCACCCTCGTTGTGCAGGGAGTACGGGCTCGCCATCGCGGAATCGTGTCGTCACGCCTCGGTCACGCAGGCGACCGCCTGGCCGTTCGCGCCGCCGGCGAGCTGGCATCGACCCGGGGCTACATGCACGACGCCTCGTCGACACCCGCTCGATGGATGGAACGTCATCTCGGACTCCGACGGGGCGATGCACAGCGATTCGTGCGAGTGGCCCGACTGCTCGACGAGATGCCGGGTCTCGCCGCGCCGTTTGCCACCGGCGATGTGAGGCTGGCTCATCTCGACTCGATCGCCCGGATCGTTCCCGCACGCGTTCGAGGCGAGGAGCGGGCGGCGATGGTGAATGCGCTCGCCGAGTGTGAGGGCGAGTTGTCGAGCGCAGCGGCCAGGTCCTCGGTCCGGCAGTTCGAGAGGTTCTGTGACCGGGTTCGCGACCGCCTCGACGTCGATGGGCCGGCGGACCGGTCCGCGGAACCCTCGCAGGTGTGGCTGTCGCCCGGATTCGGGGGGCGATGGAACCTCAGCGGCGATCTGTCCGAGGACGACGGGGCGATGATGGCCGCGTTTCTCGAGGAGCGCACGCGGCGTGAACTCCTCGCTCGCTGCTCGTCGACGGACGGCGTGTCGCAGCCGGACGGTTCCGAACCAGCGGTCGTGATGTCGGAGGTCAGAGCGGCGGCTCTGTTGGGGCTGTGCCGCGACGGCGTGGGAGCGAAATCCGCGGGTCGGATCTGTCTCAACCTCCACATGGATCTCGACGACCTCCGCCAGGCGGGCGGGGATTCCCCGCGTGCCTCGACCGGTTCCGGAACCGACATCAGCGAGGAAACCCTCTGGGGCCTGATGGCCGATGCCGATGTGCGCCCGGTGTTCTGGGGCGAAGCCGAACCCCTGTCGTACGGACGGTCACGCCGTCTGGCACCCGAGGTGCTGCGACGGATTCTCGGACACCGGGATCGGGCGTGTTGTGTTCCTGGTTGTGGTGCTCCACCGGTGTGGCTCGACGCCCACCACGTGGTCCGGTGGAAGGACGGCGGAGTGACCGATCCCGCGAACATGGTTGGACCGTGCCGGTTCCACCATCGTGGGCATCACCAGGGTCGTTGGCGTATCGAATCGACCGGGCCCGGGGGTGACACCGCGGTGTACCGACCCGACGGGACGCTCATCGACCCGGAGCCCGAGTGGTCGAGATACGCACGATCTCGAAATCCCTACCGGCGAGTGGTCCTCGATCGGCTCGCCGACGCCCGTCCCCCGCCGGTCGCGGTCACCTGATCCGGCCCTGAGTCCCTGACCGGTGCCGTCCGGCTCCGTCCGGTTCTGCCCTGTTCGCCCGGTTCAGGTCCGCGGAATCCTTCACTCAGCGTGTGTTTGGGTCGAATTGGATCTGATGAGGGAATTCGTCAGCGCGAATGGGGGGAAGAGCCCCGCCGCGGCCGCGTCACGTCTGCGGTCCGCGCGACGAGCGCGACGAGCGCGACGCGCGCCCCGAGCCTCCCGCACCGGCGAACCGCGCCCAAGGAGAGTCGGAGAACGGGCGGCGGTATTGATCGAGTTCGCCCTGCTCATGCCGCTCCTCATGCTGCTGATCGTCGGGACTCTCGACTTCGGCTACATGATCAATCGCGACTCGCTCATCAACAGCGCCGCAAAGGAGGGAGCGCGGGAAGGAGCGTTGAATCCGGACGCGGCGGCGATCGAGGCTGTGGTTCGCTCGGATCTCGCCGATCTTGACCAGGCGTCGTTGACGGTCACGACAACGTGCCGCAAGCCCGATGACACGCCGTGTGTCACCTTCAGTGGCGACGCCGACTCGGGTGGTGTCGTGATCGTCCGCGTCGACTTCGACTACGACTGGTTGAGTTTCGTGCCGCCGAGCATCGGCCTCGGTCCGACCAAGACGCTCACCAAGACCATCGAAATGCGGATCGAATGAGCCGATTCCGGGTGCGCGCCGTGGGAGCGGGTGGCGAGAGGGGCGCCACGGTCGTTGTCGTCGCGATGGTGGGCGTGTTGCTGTTGGTCTTCGTGGCGTTGGCCGTCGACATCAGTTCACTGGTCAACGACAAACACGAGCTCCACGACTCCCTCGACACGGCGGCGCACGCGGGGGCGTACAAACTTCCGAACGACCCCGCCGGCGCGAAAGCGGACGCATTGGCCTTCGCTCAGAACAACTTCCCGGATGCCCCGGTGCCGACGGTCGATCTCTGGTGCATCGTCGGCGCGTTGCCGGGGCCGGTCGTCGACCCCTCCCACATCCCCGAGACGTGTGATCCCGGTCCCGCGCCGTACGACGTGGCGAACTACCCGGGGCTCAGGTGCAACAGCTCGATCTGTGCGATCCCGTGTTCGGGGGACCCGGGAACGGCCTGCAACACGATCCGGGTTGCGAATCAGAAGGACGTCCCCTACGCGTTTGCACCGGTCATCGGAATCGATGACGGATCGACGGGGGTGCTGGTCTCCGCGGCGTGCCGGGGTGCATGCGGGAAGCCGGCCGACGATCCGATCGACATCGTGGTGGTTGCCGACCGCACGTCCAGCATGAGCGGCTACTACGGAACGCTCGGCGCGGGGATCAACGCGCTCCTCAGCACCCTGACGCCATCGGTCCACTCGGTCGCCCTCGGGACGATCTCGATGAGTTCCACGACGGCGCCTGCCGCCTGCCCGACAAGCCCCAACCCGTCGGTGATCGCGGGGAGTCTCTGGGATCCGACCGGAACATGGATTCCCGTCGGATTGAGTTCGGACTACCAGACCACCCCTGCCACCGATCCCGTGACGCTCGACACCAATTCAGCGCTGGTGAAGGGGGTTGACTGCATCTCCGCCGGCGACAGTTCGTCCACGGGGACGTGGCTCGCCGCCCCGATGGCGGCCGCCCACCAGTACCTCATCGCGAACGGTCGGCCGGGATCCAAGAAGGTGATCATCTTCGAGACCGACGGCGAACCGAACGAGACCGACGTGAGCGTCGCCCCCTTCGGGAGTTCGATCGGCGATATCGCCTGCACCAATGCCCAGAGCGCGGCGAGCAACGCCAAGGACGCGGGGATCTTCGTCATCACGGTGGCCTTCCGGCTGCAGGGCACCCGTTGTGACGGCACCACGTCGGGGGGCTCGGCCACGGTGACCTCTGTGCTCGCCTCCATGGCCTCGGCCGATGCCGACGGAGTTCCGAGCGCAGATGACGGCGGTGGTGCCGGATCCGACTGCGACACCCCCGCGAAGGTGAGCGGAGAGAACGCCGATGGCGAGTACTTCTTCTGTACGTCCGACACGCCGAGTTCGTCGGATCTCGAGGCGATCTTCGAAACGGCGGCCCAGCAGATCGACAGCTCGGTCAAGTTGGTCCGACTTCCCTAGCGCATCGCCGCAGGTGCCTCGGTGGTGGCGCGGCATCTCGACCGACCCCGGACCCACGTTGCTGGTGGAACGGCCGAGTCGCGGCGCGACCAGCGTGACGGCACCGACGACGACGCCCGCGAACGAGGGTGCCGAGGATGACTCGCTGTCGTCGAGGTTGGTTCGCACGGCATCAGGACCGTCGTCTGGGAATCCCTCGACGCCGGAATATCGACGGCAGGATTCATCCGGGCACCCGGGAACCAGAAAGGCCCCGGATTTCTCCGGAGCCTGGCAGTGCACGGGTTTCGGTGGTGCGCCCCCTGGGACTTGAACCCAGAACCTGCGGATTAAGAGTCCGATGCTCTGCCAATTGAGCTAGAGGCGCGTGAATCGACTGACTATACTGGCCGGCCGCCGGGTGGCCCGCAAGCCACCCGACCGCCGGGAATGGGGTGAGTGAGGGGATTCGAACCCCCGACCTCCAGTACCACAAACTGGCGCTCTAACCAACTGAGCTACACCCACCAGGGCCGGCCGATGATAGTGCCTTCGGCCGCAACCGTGACAGTCGATTCGGCCCCGGGTGCACTCTGTCGCCGGCCTCGACATCGTCGATGTTCACGACGGTGATACGCCGGCCGTCAGCCGGGGGATCAGCGCTCGGCCAAGTGCCTCCATGGACGAGTACACGCCCTCGTTCGCGTCCACCAGCAGTTCGGCGGGGGTCAGACCGGCGTACCCGAAAACCGACATGTCTGCGGCGACTCCTGCTGCCACCCCGGCGGGGCTGTCCTCGATGACCGCACACCGACCGGGTGCGACACCCAGGGTCGTCGCTGCCGCCAGGAACAGGTCCGGCGCAGGTTTCGGCCCGTCCACGTCCTGGGCCGAGAAGGTCAGCCCCTCGAAGTGGTGTCGCAGGCCGGCGTGGCGCTGGAGGGTCTCCACGCGCCGATGGTCGCCCGACGATGCCACGCAGAACGCCGCGCCCGTGGCGGCCACCGCGTCGATCAGGTCGACGACGCCCTCGACCGGATCCAGGCCCCTCTCGATCTCGGCGAACAGGCGGTGGTGGTACTCGTCCTCGAAGCCTGCCGGCAGGTCGATGCTCCTTCCCAGCGTCGTACTCGCGGACCGACGACAGGGAGTGACCGAGGAACAACCGGGTGCACTCCGCCGGCGTGATGTCCACGCCGCATTCGGTCAGCAATTCGGCGTCGACCCGGGCCGCGATGGCCTCACTGTCGACGAGCACACCGTCGTTGTCGAAGATCACCAGGTCGAAGCTCGTCGCCGACATCCGTTCACCCTGGCAGGTTTCGACGCCGGGGATGTATCCATTGCCGCCGTACAGACGTCTAGAGGGATAGTGGTGCCGGTACGGCGCCTCGCAACGCCGAAAGAAAGGGCGCAACATGAAGACCAACGAGAGCCAGGCCGATCGGATCATCAGGGCCGTGGTGGCCGTCGTCGCGGCAATCCTTGCCGTGGTGGTCGGCCTCGGTTCGATCGGCGGGATCGCGCTGGCCGCCGTCGCCGTCATCATGGCCGTGACCGCAGCGGTCGGCACCTGTCCGATCTACTCACTTCTGGGCGTGTCGACCGGCCCGGGCGCGAAGGACTGAGCCCGAACCGGTGCCGGGCCCGTCGGGGGCCCGGTACCGTCCTGTCACATGACCGACGACGGCGCCTCGCTGCGCTCCGGAGATCCCGACGTCTGGTCGCGGATGGTGGCCGACCAGACCGCCGGCCTCGTGGCGTTCGCCCGCACGTTGGGTGCCCGCGACGACGCCGAGGACCTCGTGCAGGAGGCCTTCCTGCGCGCCTACCGCTCCCGAGTCGACTTCCGTGGGGACGCCGCGCCCCTCACCTGGATCCGGCGAATCATCAGGAACCTCGTGATCGACCGGTTCCGTTCGACTCGGTCGACCGTCTCGCTCGATGAGGTCGACCGATCGTGGGCCGACGACGCGACCACGGTGGACGGCGATGTCGTCCTCGCGGCCGCGGACGATCGGGACCTGCTCTGGGACGCCCTGTCGCGTCTGCCCCATTCCCACCGCGGGGTCGTGGTGCTCCACGACATCGAGGAATGGACTCTTCCCGAGATCGCCGATCTGCTCGAGATCGGTCTCCCCGCCGCGAAGCAACGACTCCGTCGCGGCCGCATGGCGTTGGTGACGGCTCTGGCGGGGGAGAACCAGCGGCAGGAGCGGGCCATCGAGGTGCCGCTGCACTGTTGGGACGCCCGCCGCCACGTGTCGGCGTACCTCGACGGTGACCTCGATGCGGCCACCCGCGCCGCAGTGGAGGCGCACCTGGCCTCGTGTCCGACGTGTCCGCCGCTGGTGGCGTCCCTCGTCGGTGCCACCGACTCGCTCCGATCGCTCCGCGACAGCGACACCGTCGTCTCCCCCGATCTCGCCCAGCGGATCGTCGCCAGGCTCGACGAGGAGGGCGGCGCCCTCAGGTCGACGTGACGTGGTCCAGAGCGTCCAGCAGGGTGGGCACATAGGTCTCCGGCTGGGTCACGATCGCATCGTGGGGCCCAGCGACCTCGAAGGATCGTGCGATCGGGATCGCGGCGGCGAGTCGTCTCTGTCCGTAGGTCAGAACGGTCCGGTCCTTCGACGTGATGACCACCGCGGTCGGGACCTCGACGTCCCCGATCCACTTGGTCGAACTGAATCGCCCGACCGAACGCATCGAGCTGAGCAGACCGGCCGGGCTCACCTGTTCGAGCTCGGCACGGATCCAGTCGACGCGCTCCTCGCCGCGTATCCGACGATCCACGCGACGGCGAACGATGGCGTCGGCCGGTCCGCCGATCCTGTGGGCTGCGTGGGCGAGCGGGGTGTAGGCGCGATACCAGAGTTCCGAGATGGGTCCGCCCTGGAAATGCCGTGCCGTTGATGCCAGCACGAGTCCCGACACCCTGTGTGGGTGGCGCCGCCACACCAGCTGGGCCACTGCCCCTCCCATCGAGTAGCCGACCACGGTCGCCGTCTCGATGTCGAGAGCATCCATCACCGCGACCGTGTCGTCCGCGCAGTGGGTGAGCCTGACGATTCCGTTGTCCGGACGCAGACCGCGCCCGTGACCGCGGTGGTCGAACGCCACCACTCGGTAGCGATCCACCAGGGCGGGGTACGCGGTGAACCAGTTCAGATCCGACGTCACCGACCAGCCGTGCAACAGGATCAGGGTCGGCCGATCGCGGCCGCCGCTGTCACGGACGAACAGCCGGCCGAGCGCGGGAAGCTCGATGTCCCGGCCGGGGGGGAGCCAGGGGGATGAGCGGTGGTCCGCTGTCCGAGCGTCGTTCTGAATACATGAGTTGTCGGGAGGACGGAACCGGTTCGGGCTGGTGAGGAGGGGGAACAGACACCGTAGTGCCGGACGTCTGGGTGGAAGTGGGGGTGTTGCCTACGATGCAGCTTCTCGCCTCCGTAGCTCAGTTGGATAGAGCAGGGGACTTCTAATCCCAAGGTCGCAGGTTCGACTCCTGCCGGGGGCGCCGCTAGATACACGAATCTCGGTCGATTCTGACTCGTCGCCGATCGGCGAGATCCAACACTTCCAGCCCAGATCCAACATTGTCGTGTGTGCTCCCGGAGTCGTGGCACCGTGAAGCACCCCGGGTTTGGTGCACGCCAGCCAATCTGAGTCCAACGCCGCCAACGGGGGAGTACCCCGTGGCACCGAACGCCACAGGACGGGCCGAACCGGACCGCCACCGTGGGTCACGTTGACGAGGCAGCGCTTCGGTGTCCCGGACGTGTACCCGGGGCGCGGCACCGGGCAGCACTGAGCGGATGATTCGACGCCAAGCACGCTTCGGCGGAGACCGGAACCCCAGGATTCAGGGGCGGATGGGTGTCAGGCACTCACAGGCGCTTGAAGCACCCGAGATTGCAGGGCGGATGAGTTGTCGGCCCCCCTCAGGTCCTGACCCTCTGTTCGCCCGAGATGGATGCGAGAAAGGCAGCCGTCAGTGGCCGGCGCGGGGCAGCAGAGCGTTTCCGCGTCGACAGAAGGGGCGCCGACGGAGTTCCCGGGATCGGCCGGCGCGGCTCACCGGCCGAGTACCCGCTCGAAGAGCCGGAGGTGGTCTCGGACCATCCGCTCCGTCGAGAAGTTGGTTTCGACGCTGCTGCGGCAGGCGCGGCGGTCGATGGTTCCGACCTGGGCGACGGCGGCGGCCATGTCGGCGCTGTCGTCACACAGGAAGCCGTTGACACCATGGTCGACGATCTCGGGAGCTGCCCCCTCCTTGAAGGCGAGGACGGGCGTGCCGCAGGCGAGGGCTTCGATCATCACCATCCCGAACGGTTCAGGCCAACGGATGGGGTTGATGAGGGCCCTCGCTCCCGCCAGCAGGCTCAGCCGCTCTTTCCCTCCGACCTCACCCAGGTAGACGATGTTCTCGTCCAGGAGCGGCTCGATCTGCTCGGTGAAGAACTGCTTCTCCGTCGGTTCACGCATCTTGGCGGCGATCAGCAGTCGAGCGCCGGCCTGGTTGGCGATCTCGGCGGCCCGCCTGGCTCCCTTTTCGGGAACCATTCGGCCCAGGAAGAGAAGGTAGTCGCCCTTCGCGTCGCCCTCGCCGGCGGCGAAGGGGAACTCGTCGAGGTCGAGGCCGTGGTGGATGACCGCGGCAATGCGGAGGCCGCGGGCCGAGGCCGCCTGATGGTGGGAGATGGCGATCACAGGAATGCTGTCGGCGATCTCCGCGTAGAGGTCGATGAGTTCGGTGTTGAACGGCCCGTGGTTGGTGGTGACCACGCAACGGTCGGGGAAACGGGCGGCGAAGAACGGCCCGATGAGGGTGTGGTCATGGATGACGTCACAGTCGTCGAGCTCTCGGTACGCGTGGATGAGATGCCGGAGTTCGAGGGCGGCGATCCCCATTCGATCGCCCTCAGCCCGCTCGAGCACCCAGCGGCGGGGTACCGGGCAGGTCGAGTCGCCGGTGGTGAAGAGCACGACGTCATGGCCGGCTTCGACGAATCCGCGGGCCAGTTGGTCGATCACACCCTCGGTTCCCCCGTACGCTGGTGGAGGAACCGGAACCCAGGGCGGTGCGATGATGCCAATCTTCATGTCGAACCGCTCCTTGGTCTTTGCGGCCGAGCGCCTTTGTCGGTCGCTGCTGTGATGGCTTGCCGCCGCGGCGCCGACGGCCTCTCGCACGGGCCACGATGACACCGACCTCGCCGTGGGCACCGAGCGGGCCCGTGGCCTCGCTCACCGCCGGTGACGGCCGGGTCACCGCTGTCGAGGGGTCGTGCTTCTGCCTCTCGAACGGGACCGGAGACGTCCATCCCGAAGTCCCCGAGGGTCTGTTCCTCCTCGACACCCGCGTGCTGTCGCGCTGGATTCTCCACGTCAATGGGGCGCCGCTCGAGCCGCTGGCGGTCTCGCAGACTGCTCCGTACCAGGCGACGTTCGTGGGGCGGGTCCACCCTCGTGGCCACCAGGCCGACAGCGACCTGTCGGTCTTTCGTACCCGCCATGTCGGCGAGGGTATGCGGGAGGTGGTGTCGGTACGGAACTTCGGCGACCATCCTCTCGCCGTCACCATGGAGCTCTTCGTGGAGGCGGACTTCGCTGACCTGTTCGAGGTCAAGGAGTCGCGGGTACGAGTCGGCGGTCGGCACGAGAGCGAGATTCGGCCGACCTCTCTCACCTTCGGTCGCCGCACGGCGAAGCTGGCCAAGCACGTCCACATCGAACTCTCTGAGCCGGCGCGTGTCGAACCGGGGCTCGCGACCTGGGATGTTTCAGTACCCGCCAAGGGCCAGTTCGATCTCTGCCTCCAGATCGGCATGTCGATCAACGAGGTCCCGATCGCTCCTCGTTTCCTCTGTGGCGTCCCCGACGACGAGGCGGTGTCCCATCGCCGCTTCGAAGAATGGCGGGCCGACATGCCCACCCTCGACACCGACCACCCCGCTCTCGATCAGGCGGTGACTCAGGCCATCACCGATCTCGGCGCGCTTCGCATCTTCGATCCGGAACACCCCGACTCGCCGGTGGTCGCGGCCGGCGCGCCCTGGTTCATGACGCTGTTCGGTCGCGACGCGCTGATCGCATCCTGGATGGCGCTGCTGGTGGACCCTTCTCTGGCCCGTGGCGTGCTCGAGACGCTCGCTCGCCTGCAGGGCAGCAGGGTCGATGATGTCACCGAAGAGGAGCCCGGCCGCATCCTGCACGAAGTCAGGTTCGAGGAGGCCGCGTCGCTCTCGCTCGGTGGCGGCTCCATCTACTACGGCACCGCCGACGCGACACCGTTGTTCGTCATGTTGCTGGGCGAGCTCCACCGATGGGAGGTGGCAGATGAGGTGGTCGAGCGCCTGTTGCCCCACGCCGACCGGGCGCTGGCTTGGATCGACGACTACGGCGACGCGGACGGCGACGGCTACGTCGAATACGAGCGCAAGACGCCCAAGGGATTGGCCAACCAAGGTTGGAAGGACTCGTGGGACGGCATCGCGTTCGCGGATGGCCGGCTGCCCCAATCGCCCATCGCGCTCGCCGAGGTGCAGGGCTACACCTACGCCGCGTATCTGGCCCGCGCCTACTTCGCACTCGAGGCTGACGACCAGGTGACCTTCGAGCACTATCGAGACAAGGCCGCGAGCCTCAAGTCGGCGTTCAACCGCGACTTCTGGCTGGCCGATCGCGGCTGGTACGCCGTCGGCCTTGATGCCGACAAGCAACCGATCGACGCTCTGGCCTCCAACATGGGACATTGCCTGTGGACGGGCATCGTCGACGAGGCGAATGCCCCCGCTGTCGCTGAACGGCTCCTCTCACCCGAGCTGTTCTCGGGGTGGGGCCTCCGAACACTCGCCACCTCCATGGCTCGCTACAACCCTGTCAGCTACCACAACGGCTCTGTCTGGCCCCACGACAGCGCCATCGCCGCGGCGGGACTGATGCGTTACGGATTCGTCGAGCACGCCCACCGCCTCATCGAGGCCCTGCTCGACACCGCGGCCGCGTTCGGTGGGAGGCTCCCCGAGCTCTTTGCCGGTTTCGACCGCGAACAGCTGCCCAGCCCGGCAACGTATCCGAGCTCCTGTTCCCCTCAGGCATGGGCGGCCGCCTCACCGTTGCTGCTGCTTCGGGCACTGCTCCGGTTCGATCCCTGGAAGAGCCGGGGTCGTGTCCACGTCGCGCCCGTCCCTCTGGCGGGCATCCACCGTCTCCGCCTTGACGGAGTTCGCCTCGGCGATCGGCGCCTCAGCGTCGCGTGGGACGACGGCGAGGTGTCCATCGCCGGCATGGACGGCCTCACTGTCGACACCAGCCCCCGCCCGCCCCTCAGCCGGGCGTTCCGAGTCTGACTGAAGGGCCGGTACCAGGCGACCGACGCGAGCACGGCAGTCGGGAATCGCCACGCCTACCGCCGTCCACGGTGCGCTGGTGCGCTGGTGCGAGGCGGCCCTGGCGGCGACGCCGCGGAATACCCGACATTTCATCCAACAAAGCTGCTGATGCTGGATGACACGGCCTCGCACTGAAGGGACGAAGACCTCGAAAACGCAGGCTTCTACGGACCCCAGGGCCCTCGCTCGGTCAGGTCTGGTCGAGTTCCTCCGCCAGCCGACGGACCATCGGGAACAGCAGTTCCTCTTCTTCGCTGAGATGGAGTCGGAGGTCGACCTCCAGGGCGGCGACGGCGTCGAGCAATGTGGCGACCGCATCGCTGTCGTCGTCGTCAGGGCCGTCCGGCCACGCGGCCGATGTGCCGGCGACCAGATCGTCGAGGATCGAGTCTGCTTGGAGGTGGTCGTGGAGGAGCCGCTCGATCGGTCTGTCGACCGGACCGGTGTGGAAGCTCGGCGAGGAGAACGCATCGGCGATCTCGATGCACAGGGGGAACAGAACCGCCTCCTCCGAGGCGAGGTGAGGCTCCAGTTCTTCTCGCAGGTCCGTGAAGATGGACTCGATGTTCCGACACCGTTCGTCGTCGGGGTCGGCCTGCCGAAGTGAGTGGATCGTCTCGGAGATCCTCGGGAGCTCCCGATGCATGAAGTCGTGATGAACCCCGACGAGGTGGCCAACCAACTGGCGGGTCGGGGCATCGCGGATCGATGTGCATTCCGTCGTGCTGCGGTCAGGTCCCCACAGGGCCGCCACGATGTCATCGACGGACGCATCGGCCGCATCCGCGGCAGCGGCGAGCGTCATGGCCGAACAGCCTTCGACGTCGATTCCGAGGTCTCTGAGCCGTGGTGTCCAGCCGGGGTGCCTGGCGACGATGTCGGCCAGGATCTCGAGACGGATGTCGACAGCCATGCGTGCAGTCCCAACGACGATCTGAAGGACGCTACCGCGGATCGTGGTGCCGCCTGCAGCCCGTCCGGCGATGGTGTCGGGCGGACCTCCTCGGTCTCACGCCGGGCGCCATCGCAGGCGCGCTCCACACGTACGTGAGCTTCCGCCCCCGATCAGGGACGTCGCAGGATCGCGACCAGGAAGTCGGCCTCGGGGGTGAGGGGGCGGAGATCCCATGAAGCCACTTCGAGATCGATCACGAGGTCGACCGCGGCGACGTCGTCGCGGAAGTCCTCGAAGGCGTAGTCGCGGCCCGCGCCGAACCCGGTGGCGATTCGACCCTCGTCGCCGAGATGTTCGCCCAGGCGAGCGAGCACGCCGCGGCGGGTACTCGGGGCCAGGAACGGCATGACGTTGCCGGCGCACACGACGACGTCGAACCGCTCCTCGACACCCCGCGAGGCAAGGTCGAGCTCTGCCAGATCCCCGACGAGCCATGTAGGACCGGGATGCTCCGCCTTGGCGGCCGCGATCAGGACGGGGTCGACGTCGACGCCCACGACCTGGTGGCCGCGCCGAGCCAACTCGCCGCCGACCCGACCCGGCCCGCAGCCCGCGTCGAGGATCCGAGCACCCCGGCCCGCCATGGCGTCGACGAAACGCGCTTCGCCGGCGAGATCGTCACCGGCCGCTGCCATCGTGCGGAACCGCTCGATGTACCACGTGGAGTGATTCGGATCTCGGTTCGTGATCTCGACCCACCGGCTCTGTTCGACCACAGACACCTCCTCTCCGATCACCGTAGGCCCTGCTCGGCGAGCGACTGCCGATTGCCTCCTCGGACCGCGGATAGCGTCGCGGCGTGCCAAGGTCAGCCGGCAGCGAACGTTTCACGGGCTTTCCGCCCGACGGCATCGACTTCTACCGTCGCCTGTCCGCGGACAACACCAAGGCGTTCTGGGTCGACAACGTCGAGGTGTTCGACACCGCGATTCGGACGCCGATGACGTCGCTCACCGATGAGCTGGAGGCCGAGTTCGGGACCTTCCACATCTTCCGTCCGCACCGCGACGTCCGCTTCAGCAGGGACAAGAGCCCTTACAAGACGAGTCACGGTGCGGCGACCGAGGGCGAGGGCGGCGAGGTGTACTACCTCCAACTCGACGAGGACGGCCTGTTCGTCGCCACCGGGTATCACCGGATGGCCAAGGACCAGTTGGACCGGTATCGGCGTGCTGTCATCGATGACACGGCCGGCCCGGAGTTGGAGCAGATCGTCGCGTCCCTCGAGCGGCGCTACGAGATCGGGGGCCGAGCGCTGTCGACCGCTCCCCGGGGGTATCCCCGGGATCACGAGCGGGTGCGGTTGCTGCAGTACAAGGGGATGACCGCCGGGCGGCGGCTGGGAGCGGGGGCATGGCTGGCCACCCGCCAGGCGAAACGCAGGATCGTCGACACGTGGCGCGGAGCGGCTCCGCTCGACGAGTGGCTCAACGCCCACGTCGGACCGTCGACCATTCCTCCCGACGAGCTGAGCTGAACAGCCGTCTCGGCGCCGGGTCGATCGGTTCGCGCTCGGCCCGGCCGGCTCGGGTGATCTGCCGCCCAGTCTCACTGCTCGTGACGACTTCTGTGGGGCGCGTGTCGGCTTTGTGGAGGTACCCGGCCACATCGATGATGGGCCAGATGCTCGACGTGCTCGACGTCGGCCGCGACGGTCCCGCCGGGGACCGCCGGTGGGCCGTGCGTGATCTCGAACGCGGTGGGATCAGGGGAGCGAAGAAGATCAGCGGGCTCATGAAACTCGAGGCGCGGTACCTCGACGGCTCCGGCGGCGACATCGAGATCACCCTGCGGTCCGGAGAGACGGTTCGGTCCGACGATCCCGACGTCGACGAGCGTCTGTCCCGCGACGTGGATCACCCCGTGTCCCTCGACGCCTGCGCCCCCGCAGGCGACCTCGACCACTTCCGGCGCGGCGCCCCCGACAATGACGACCTCGACGCCGAGCTGCGTGCCATCTTCGGACGCGAGGCTGGAGAACCGCTGCCCGATCTGTCCCGGTTCCCTCCCGAGATCATCGAGTTCGAGTCGCCTCCGGGGACCTACGTCGATGCCTATCCGGTCCACCTCGTCACGACGACGTCGCTCGAGACCCTGGCCGAGCTGGAACCCGATTCCGTGGTGGACGTCCGCCGGTTCCGTCCCAACATCGTCGTCGAGACCGACGGCGGAGAGTCACTCTGGCCCGAACGGGAATGGATCGGCCGTTCCGTCCGGCTGGGCTCGGTCACCCTCGATGTGGTCGGGCCGTGCCCACGCTGCGTCATGGTGACCCATGCCGTGGGCGATCTCGACCACGACACGCGCCTGCTTCGCCGGATCGTGGCCGATGCCGACCAGGACTTCGGCGTGTACGCCACCGTGTCGGGGCCGGGAACGGTGTCGCTCGGCGACCAGGTCAGCCTGACGATCTGATCGTGACGGCCGCGCCGGGAGATCCGCACGAGGGAGCACGTGCGAAGGGAGCGGGGCCGGACTACTCCTTGTCGTGGGCGTAGGCGATCACCCGTTCCAACAGGTCGTCGTCAGCGCTCTCCAGCGCACCCGAATCAAAGGGTGGTTGCGGGTCGTATTCGATCATCAGCTGCATGGCGCGGGCCGCGACGTCGTCGAACAGAAGCTCCGACAGCCGTAGCGCCATGTCGATGCCGGAGGACACTCCTGCCGCAGTGATGATGCGACGATCGAGGTGTTCGACGACGCGCGTCGGCACCGGGTTCGCGCCGAGAGCAGCAAGCTGGTCGCGTGCACCCCAGTGAGTGGTGGCGTCGAGGCCGTCGAGCAGACCGGCCGCAGCCAGGACCAGTGAACCCGTGCACACCGACGTGGTGAAGCGAGTTGTGTCGTAGGTCGCTCGTACCCACTCGCGAAGCGGACCCTCCCCGAGCTGAGTTCTCGTCCCCACCCCGCCGGGAACGACGACGACGTCGGGCGAGGGCACGTCGGCGAAAGCGGCGTCGACGCACAGCCCCAGGAAACCGTTCTCGGTGCGTACCGTCGACCCGGCGACCTCGCCGACGAACGTCACCACGACGCCTGGAAGACGCTGGAGGGTTTCATACGGTCCGATGGCATCGAGGGCGGTCAGGCGGTCGAAGAGGGGGATGGCGATGAGCACGTCAGGTCTCCGGTCGGGATGCTCCGCCCACGGCGATGGGCCGGGCGCGTGAGCGAGGCGGATGAGGGTGAGGCGGCACCGACCCTAGGTGTCGGTGGGCCCCGTCCGCCGAGAGTTCCCCCTACCCTGACCCGGTGCGACGGGGACCGAGGGCGCGAGTTGTCGTGATCGTCGCGACCGCCGGGCTCGTCGGCTATGTCGCCTCCCGCGCCACGACCGTCGAGCCCGTCGCCCCAGCCGGCGACGGCACCGTGGACACGACGTCTGCGGAACCCCGTGCCGATGCCGCCGGGGTCGGGATCTGTGATGCTAACCCGGCCCTGTCGGGTCCGGTCGAACCGCCGCCGGGCGCGATCACCGTCGAACCGGGTGTCGACGCGGTGGCGCTGGTGGCGGCGAGCCCTCCATCCGCGACGTTCTGGTTCGCGCCCGGCACCCACACGCTCGACCGTCCGGTGCAGGCCAGATCAGGCGACGCCTTCGTCGGCGCGCCGGGCGCGGTGCTGACCGGTGGCTCGTCCAACGCGGCAGCCTTCGATGGCCGGGCGGACGACGTCACTCTCCGCCACCTCGCCATTCGCGACTTCCGCAGTGGACGACCCACCGACGGGGCCAACAGCGCAGCGGTCAACCGCTCGGTCGGCGACGGATGGCGAATCGAGGACTCCACGTTCCTCCGTCTCGACGGCGCCGCGGTGTTCCTGGGTTCCGGCGCATCGGTCACGGGCTCCTGTTTCGACTCGAACGGCCAGTACGGGGTGTCGATTCCGGCTCGGCGCCGCGATGGTCGGCCCGAGGCGATCTCGGAGGTGACCATCTCCGGCAACGAGTTCGTGGGCAACAACCCCGATGATCTCGAGTCGACCGGAGCCTGTTCGGGGTGCACCGGTGCCATGAAGCTGTGGATGCCCCTCGGCGTCGAGGTGGTGGGCAATCACATCCACGACAACCACGGAGTGGGCGTCTGGGTCGACACCAACGGGGTCGACATCGTGGTCGAGGACAACCTCATCGAGAACAACGACCGATCGGCGGTCGTCATCGAGCTGAGCTACAACGCCCGCGTGGCGGGGAACACCTTCGTGGGGAATGCGGTGGTCGCAGGCCGCGAACGTGGGGCCGGCGCGACGTTCCCCGATGCCGCGGTCTACATCTCCGAGAGCGGCGGCGCCGACGGCCTCGGAGGGCGCCCGGCGCGAATCGACGTCGTCGGCAATCGGTTCGTCGACAACTGGAACGGGGTCACGCTCTGGGAGAACGCGAACCGGTTCTGTGCATCGGCGGAGAACACATCGGTCGGCTACTGCACGCTCACGGGAGGCGATGTCGATTCGTGTGCATCGACCTCGCCCTCCGCCGTCGATGGGTGGTTGCAGAACTGCCGGTGGCGGACGACGGGGGTGAACGTCGGCGACAACGACTTCGTCCTGACGTCCGCGTTCGACTGTCCCGTCCCGGCGTGCGGGCGGAACTCGGTGATCGCGAGCACGCTCGATCCGATGATCCGCACCGTCGATTCGTCGGGACGGAGGCGCTCGTTCGAGAGTGGCGTGGACCCGGCGTTGATCCGGGACGGGATCGTCGGTCGCGCCGACAACCGATTCGAGGACAACCGCTACCGAGGACGATGGACCTTCTCGGCGAGGTCGCCCGATAGGGTGATCTCGCCGAGAGAATGGATCTCCGAGGGGTTCGACACCACGAGTGAATTCGGATAGGAGCGACATGGCGCATTCGACGCCGAGTCCGCAGTCTGCGGCACGTTTCCGCCGAGTCGTCATCGGACCGCTCCTGTCCCTCGTGGCCGCGCTGCTTCTGAGTTCGGCATGCTCCGACGAACCCGCGGCCGGTACCTCGACGATCTCGGTGTCGGGCGTCGACGTCCACGTGATCGACCAACGTCCGAGCCCGCCCGACGCCGCGGCGGTGACCCCGGTTCTGCTCCACGGAGCGTCGTTCGACGCACAGACATGGATCGACAACGGAGTGATGGACCACCTCGTCGACAGCGGCGTCGGAGTCGTTGCCGTCGACCTTCCCGGCCATGGGAACACGCCGGATGCCGATGTCGACCCCGGCCCCTTCCTCCTCGACACGCTCGACGCTCTCGGGATCGACAAGCCGGTGGTCGTCGCGCCGTCGATGAGCGGGGGATACGCCCTCGCCGCGCTGGAGATCGATCCGAGCCGCTTTGCCGGGCTCGTCCCGGTTGCGCCGGTCGGGGTCGAGGAGCTGACCGAGATCGCCGCCGACGATGCTCCGGTCACCATGATCGTATGGGGTGCGGACGATGAGGTGATCCCTCTCTCGACCGCGAGGGATCTCGAGGAAAAGATCCCCAGTTCGTGGGTGGAGATCATTCCCGAAGCCGGACACGCCGCGTATCAGGATCAGACCGAGGCGTTCGAGGTGCTGCTGGACTCGTTCATCTCCTCGGTCGACGCGGTGAAGTAGGGAACCGGTCCGGCGAGCCACGGCCGAATGCCACGGCCGAACACCACTGCCGAACGCCAGGTCGGCGACGCTGCGCCGTGAACCGGGCGGGTCAGCGAAAAGCGCGACGGGCATACGTTCCGACGATCACCGCGACCGCCGTCAGGGCCATGAGCGCCAGAGTGGACGAGAGCACGGCGGCGAAGTCGCGGGCGACCAGGTCCTCCTGGATGAGTCGCCCCAGCCCTGCCGCGCCGACCACACCCACCACCAGCGTCTCGCGGACGATGACCTCCCACCGGTACAGACCGAGGGCGATGAACCTCGACGCGGCGGCCGGGATCCAGGCGTAGGCGGCGATGGCGCCGCGCCGCGCCCCTGCTGCGGCGATCGCCTCGGCGTTGGCCGGATTCTGATCCTCGATCGTCTCCGCGTAGAGCCGCGCCATGATCCCGGCGTTGTAGACGCCGAGGGCGACGGCGCCCGGCCATATCCCCGGGAAGAGAATCAGCATGAACAGGAACGCCCAGACGGGAGGCGGTATCGCCCGCATGCCCAGCGTGACGACTCGGAGGACCCCCGGCCGGTGGCGCCCCTCGCACGGTCCGGCCATCTCGATCCACCCGACGCGGAGGACGGGCGCGCCAGCCAGATCGCCGCGACCAACCCCAAGGCGACGGAGAGGGCGATGGCGATCACCGACATCGCGAGGGTGTCGAGCACGGCGGACCAGAGGCCGTCCCACCCGCGGGGTCCCAGGTGAGGCGGAAACATCCGGTCGATCAGCTGCGACATGCGTTCGAGCCGCCCGCTGTCCCAGAGAATGGAGAGGTCGGCGTCGAGCCACCACCAGGCCAGGGGCAGGCACGGGACGATCAGCCACAGTGACCGTGTCCACTTCGGCGACGAACGCACCCGGGCCGACCACGCATCCGCGAGCCATCCGAGCACCATCAGGGCGGCGATGAGTGTCCACATCTGGCTGTACTCGAGCGACTGGAAGCTGAGGCTGAGCTGGAAGCCGAGCCCCCCGCTCCGATGATGCCCAGGATCGCCGCCGCACGGATGGCGCACTCGAACCGGTAGAACCCGTAGGACAGCAGATCGCCCCGGGCGTCGGGGAGTAGTCCGTATGCCAGTGCGGTCAGACGTCGCGCCCCTCCGGCCCGAAGCAGCCGATAGGCGGTGGGGTCCGTCTCGTCGATGGTCTCTGCGAACACCGCTGCGGAGACGGCCGCGAACGGCACTCCGATGGCGATGATCGCCACGATGGGTGCCGGACCGTAGACCTGGATGAGAAGCAGCGCCCACAGCATCTCGTGGACCGATCGCGGGACGGCGACGAGGAGTCGTGAGGCGTTCCAGACGATGGCGCGCAGCGCCCTGCGCCAACGCGCAGACGACTCCGTTTCCCATAGCCGTTGGGAAAGGAGGAGGGCGATGGCGGCGCCCCCGACCACGCTGAGGGCGGTGCCCACGATGGCGTAGGCCAGGGTGGTCAACGTCTCGTCGGCGGTCAACCTCAGGAACTCCGGACTCATGTCGGGCGACAGACGCGGCCCGCCAGAATCGGGCGAAGTTCGGCCACCCTTGGGAATTGACGACGCTCTGCCCCGTTGTCGCCCGGAAGATCCCGAGTCCCAGGGCGACCGCGCCCAGCGCCATCCACTGTCGACGCGACCCGCGTGCCGCGTCGGACGTGCTGGTGCGTCTCGCCATCAGCCGACGTCGCCCGCTCCCAGGTACACCTCGTCGAGGTGATCGCGGTCGACGAGATCGGAGGGCAGGTCGAAGGCGATCGACCCGTCGCGCAGCCCGACGATCCTGTCGGCGAACCGGACCGCGAGCTCGGGGGAGTGGATGCTCATCAGCAGGGTCGAGCCCGAGGTCGCCGCGGCGGTGCTCATCAGGGCCACCACATCGGCCGCGGTCTCGGGATCGAGACTGGCGACGGGCTCGTCGGCGATCATGATGCGGGGGTCCTGGTAGAGCACGCGGGCCAGGGCAACGCGTTGCTGTTGCCCACCCGACAGCTCATCGGTCCGACGCATCGACATCCCGCCGAGCCCCAGCGAAGCGAGGGTCGCGTCGATCTCCGCCCGACCCGCCGGCCACATCAGCCGCGCCAGGGCCCGCGGGGTCGACACGTCGCCGGCGCGCCCGACATCGACGTTGTGGATCACCTTGAGGGATCCCGGAAGGTCGAGTCCCTGGCTCACCACGCCGATGTTCCTGCGGAGTCGCCGAAGACGCCGCGACGACAGGGTCGAGGGGTCGACCCCGAGCACCCGAACCGTTCCGCTCGACGGCGGGACCAGGGCGGGCACGAGACGAAGAAGGGTCGATTTGCCGGCGCCGCTGGGACCGATCAGCGCGACCCGCTCGCCGATGTCGACGCGGAGTGACACCTCCCGCAGCGCGGTGGTTCCCCCCGCGAAGCGGACATCGATGAGTTCGAGTTGAATCGCGGGCGCCGGGCCCGTCGAATCAGCGGATGACACCGATCGTCCTGGCGACCTCTTCGATGGCCTCGTAGTTGGCCGCGTCGGTCGCGATGAAGGCGCCGGCGCCGAAGAGCTCGAGGATCTCCTGTTCCTCGGGGGTGTCGCCATCGAGCTGGAGAAGAGCGTCACGAATGGCATCGGTCGCCCCGGCTCCCAGGCGGTCGTCGACGTCGGGCTGGGCGACCCAGTGGTAGTCGTAGTACTCGGGTGTACGGAACACCTCGACGACTCCGGTGGTGTCGGGCGACCCGTCGGCCAGGGCGGTGTCCCACACCTGGGAGTTGAGCGCGCCGGTCTCGTAGCTGCCCGACCGCGACCAGCTCGATGGTTGCGTCGTGAGCTCCCGAGAACCCGACGGGGCCTTCGAGGTCAGTCTCGACGTCGACGCCGGCCTGATCGAGGAAGTACTGCGGCATGAGCCGTCCCGACGTCGACGATTCCGATCCGAAGGTCAGGGTGTGTCCCGCGATCGCGCTCAGCCCGTCCACCGAGTCGAAGGGTTCGATACCGGCCGACTCGTTGGCGATGAACACCGACGTGAAGGATTCGTCGATGTCCCGCTGGGCCAGGGCGATGGCTCCGTCGACCTCGTTGCGGGCCTGAACGCCGGTCAGGCCGCCGAACCAGACGAGATCGAGGTCCCCGAGCTGAAGCTCGACACCGCGCCGGAGTAGTCGGTGACCGGCACGTACTCCACCGTCACGCCATCGACCTCTCCCTCGATGTAGTCGGCCAGAAGGCCGTAGGTCCTGGCCAGCTTCTCGGGGTCCTGGTCGGGGATGGCTCCGACTCGAAGAGTGCCGGTGAAGTCACCGGTCGGCGTGTCGTCGGTCGAATCGGCCGAGGATTCGGGGTCGGACGAGCAGCCGGCAGCCAGAAGCAGGGCCGCGGCGAGGGCGGCGACGGCCTGCCGGAGTCGGGGGGTGTGGTGCGCCATGGGTGTGGATTCTCCTGTCGTGGTGGTGAGTCGTGCGAAGGGGGGACCGGAATGATGTCTCAGCGCCGCCCGAGCACCGCGTAGGTGAACGGTTGTGGTGCGTGCCAGGGCGTGTCGTGGACGTGGGTGGTCGTGGCGATCATCTCGAAGGTGTCGGCGACGGTGCGGGCGATCCCCTCGGCGTCGAGCCGCCGGACGTCGAGGCCCGAACATCTCGTCGGGCCGTCGGGTGCGAACGCCGAGATCACCGCGATCCCGCCGGTGTCGACGGCGAACGCCATGGTGTCGACATACGCGGCGAGATCGTCGTCGGTGACCATGAAGTGGAGGAGGGCGCGGTCGTGCCAGAGCCGCACGGGGGTGGGGGGTCGCCACGTGCGCACGTCGGAGCAGATCGGGGCCACCCACGGTGATGACATGGTCGAGCCGCGGCCGTCGGCCGGCAGTTCGGCGTCCTGGTGCGGGCCGCCCTCGGGGTCCAGCCGGTGGCCGGGCTCGGCGTCCTGCGGGCGGCTCCGATCGGCGTCCTGCCGGCGCCCGCGCAACGCAACCCAGCGCTCTCCGCGCTCCACCACCGCCAGCTGAAGAGCGGGCAGGGCGATGTCGAGGAGGATCACCGGGTCGAATCCTGCGCCGCGGAGCCGTGGAGCGATGCCCGAGACGCCACCACCGACGTCCACTGCGGCCCCCCGGCCGACGCAGTGCTCGAGGATCAGCGACATGGAGGGCTCGGGATCGCTCTGGAACCACGAGACCTCCGCCGGATCCTTCGTCGACCAGACGTCGGTCCAGTGGCGCGCCGCGGTGTCGACCTCGGCCTCGGTCACGACGTCGGGTTCGGCTCGATCAGAGACACGACCGCCGCGGCGATGATGGCGAGTGCCCATGCGGCGTTGGAGGGACGGCTCCATCCGAAGAGATCGGAGTCGGTCGCGCTCACGGCGATCACCACGAGGGCGGTGACGGACCAGGCGGCCACGGTCGCCATGATGGCCTCGCGTCGCCCGCTCAGAGCGGACAGGAGTGCCAGAAACCCGAGCAGGATCCACACGACCGCGCCCGACCGGTCCATGCGGTAGAGGTTGCCCCACGGATCGTCGTCACGCTGGCCCGGGAGGAGGCGTGGCCCGTTGTCCGCGACGACGAGGGCGAGTGCGGCGATGGCGATCTGCACCGAGGCCACGACGGCGAGGATCCGGCCGGGGGTGGACGATGGCCAGGTCATGATGCCCACCGCATGAATCGCGCCGGCAGGCCCGATCGGCCCTGCGTCCACTGTTGGATCGTCTCGTCGAGGCCGGCAGTCCGTCCCGCGGCGAGGGCGAAGAGGCTCAGGTGGGCGGCGATCATCATCCAGTAGGACCATCCCCACTCGTGATCGACATGGGCGACTGTCAGCCCGATGATCAGGGACGATCCGGCTCCGACCAGCGCCCAGAACCGAGTGAAGAGACCGACGAGGAGGAACGCACCCAGCGCCATCTCGGTGAGGAGGGTCGCCCAGCCCACCAGCGTGATCGCCGGCAGTGCCACGTTCTCGATGCCCCATGAGAAGGCGCCGATCGTCGGCTGGTCGACTCCCCGTTGGAAGGACCGCTCGAGAGCCGCGAAGTCGGGTGGGACCTTCCAGCCGACGTTCGAGATCCACAGACCCGCCACGAGAAGCCTCGTGGCGACGGTCGCGACCTGGGTCGATCGCTGCCCGACGATGTCACTGTCGGTCATGTCGTGTCGCCTGTGTGATGTGTCAATGGTCGATCCGTTCGGATGGTCGAGTGGGGAACGCACTCGGGAGGCTGTCCGGCCGACCGGCCGGGAGTGGTCACGCTCAACGGATGCCGATCTGGGCATCGGCTCCCGGTGGCCGCCCCTCGACGAGCCCGGCCAGGGCCTCGGCCGGTACCGAGAGGGGCTGGATGGACCGGGTGATGAGCAGATGGGTGTCGGGCCGTCCGCCCGTGATGGTGGGGCCGAACGGGCTCCAGAATGCGCCGTGGGCCGCGATGGTCAACTCGGCGGGGAGTTGGTCCCGTTCGAATCGGACACCCATGTCGGATTCCTCCGCCCTGCCCCGACGGATGACGGGGCGTACCAGGTGATCGTCGTCGTCGACGCCCCAACTGCGGTGAAGAGCACACAGCCGTTCGTGCGCCGCCCCGTCGAGCCGGCCCTCCTCGAGTGTCGTGGCGATCCGGACTCGATGGCCGCGATCGACCATCCGAGGAACGGCGTCGACGACCTTGGCGAAGTTGCCCGGGGCGCGCAGTTCGTCGTTGAGGTCGGGTTCGGGGGAGTCGAGAGAGATCTGGAACCGCACCTTCTTTCCCACCAGCGGATCGAGCCGGTCCAGCCGGTCGCCGCTGAACTGGGTTCCGTTGGTGAGCACCGTGACGGGCACATGGTCGGACATGGCGGCCAGGGTCCCGACCATGTCGTTGCGGAGGAAGGGCTCGCCGCCGGTGACGCCCACCTCTCCGAAGCCGAGCTCGGCCGCCTCCGCTGCGATCCCGATCATGGTGTCGGCGTCGATGGTGCGACGCGGCGATCGGGGGGACGACTCGGTGAGGCAGTACGCGCACTCGAGGTTGCAGTGGTAGTTCGAGTAGATCCACACCCGATCCGGAAGCGCGCCTGACGTGATGGCGTCGGTGACGGGGCTCATCCGACGCTCCCGAATCCTTCGCGGCGGCAGCGCTCGATGCTCTCCTCGGACGACGGAAGCCCGAGAGCCGTGCAGAACCGGTTGAGCAGCATCGTCACCCCGATGGTGTTGACGAGCGCCACCCGCTGGAAGTCCTCGAGGTGCCGCGCTGCGGCGGCCTCGACGGCATCGGCGATCGGGCCGCGGCCGGTGGCGACGGCGTCGATGTAGGCGAGAACAGCGGCGTCGCGGGCATCGCCGAAGATCACGTCGTCGCCCTCCAGGCGCAGCGCGGAGACCTCGTCGTGGGTGAGTTCGGAGTCGAGCGCGACGGGGGTGTGAGCGGTGATGCAATAGCGACAACCGAGCTGGGCGGAGGTTCGGAGGATCGCCATCTCGGTCCAACGGCCCCCGAGGACCGCCGGCGACAGCGACTGACCGATGAACGGCAGTGCACTGAGGCAGAGCTCGGGGACGTGGGCATACGCTGCGGCGATGGCTCCGGGATCTCCGCCCTCGAACAACGGGGCCATCGTCAGCGGGGCGGTGTCGGCGGTGATCAGCTCCACGGCATGGCCCGATCCGCTGCCCGCGCTCGTGTCAGCGGTTGAGCCGGCGGTGCGGGAAGCGGCTGTCGTCGAGGGCACGTCCACGTAACCCTCCTTCCGGATCGGCTATTCCTGATGTCGTGGATGAGGGAGACCCGGCGCCGGGTCGAGCCCTGTCGTCGGCGTTGTACTAGGAAAGGCCCATGGAGACTACTGGTGACGCGGACGTGGTGGCGGTGGTCGAGGCCTTCTGGGAGGCGCTGGGGCGGCGCGCCTTCGACGAGGTGGGAGCGTTCATGAGTGAACGAGGTCACTACGTCGACGTCCCCGTCATCGGCGTCGACGAGGGTGCGTTCGGGCCGGCCGAGACGGCTGCCCGACTGCGGCTCGGTCTCGAACCGCTCGTCGGCTATGTGCTGAATCCGGGTCCGATCGTCGCCGCCGGAGACATGGCGGTGACCGAGCACTCCGAGGAGTGGACGTGGGCGAGCGGCGAGTCCGTGCTGTTGCGGTTCGCCTCCGTCATGGAGATCCGCAACGGTCAGGTCGACCGCTGGTGGGACTACTTCGACCTGTCGACCCTGATGAACGCGGCACCGGCCCCGTGGGTCGAGCACATCTCGGGTGGATACAAGTAGTCACCGCGCGGGCGCCTGCGGCTCACCTGCTCACCACCGGGGGGTCGGAGGGGTTGACGACATAGAGGCGGTCGCGGGTGATCAGCCCGTCGAGCAGGTCGCGCGACGACTCGTCGTTCGGAATCCCCAGTTCCTTCCACACCGCTCGTGTCCGCGGATTGATGGTGCCCTCTGTCGTGATCCCGGGGCCGGCACACGTCGTCTGCGAGATGATGAACCCGTAGTCGCGCAGTGCCACTGCGAAGACCCGTGCGGTGGATCTCTTCGGCTCGGGATATCCACGCCGGTCGAGCCAGGCGTCGATGTCGTCGTCGCTGATGTCCAGGGCGAACCGCATGCCCTCGGGAACGGTGGTGGAGCGGCTCTCGTCGGAGTCCTCCATCGAGGTCGCACCGCAGCGGGGCGGCCCATCGCGCCATTCGACGCGCGTCGCGGGCGGGACGTAGAAGCCGCACGACACACCCGCCGCCTCGGTCACCGCCTCCTCGTCGCTGCATTCCGGCCCGAACATCGTGTTGTAGGTGGCCATGGACACGGCGTGGCGGATCTCCCCGCTCGCGACCTCGTCGGCCATGACCAGAAGCGCCAGTTTCTGGAGGCCCATGCCCCGGTTCTGCATGGCTCCCTCGAACGTCCGGAAGTCCGCGACGGAACCGTCGGGGTTCGAGAGGATCGACGCCCGTCCGACGCACAGATCGGCGAGCGGGTTGAACCCCGCCGCGAGGTTGTCGGGCGTGAGGCAGGGGGTCGTGTTGCGTCCCTGAACGGAGTACAGCTCCCAGTCGCGTCCCGTCTCGGGATCGATGATCAAGAGGTCACCGTCGTTGCCACCCGCCGCCTTCCACGTGTCGTTCCACGGGATCTCAGCACCGGCGGGGAGGTTGCCGCGGAACCCGTAGTTCGCCTGGTACACCTCACGGGTCCGATCGGCGGTGGAGACGTCGTACACCGGCATCGAGTAGTCGCCGAAGAAGAGTGCGAAGCGTTCCGTTCCGTCGCCGCTGTCACCGGTTTCGTGGGTGGAGTGCTCGATGAACCGGTCGACGTACTCCTGATACGCGTCGGAGCGCCCGAGGTCCGCCGCGCTGAGGTTCCACGCCGCCCCCGGTCCGAAGAACGGATCGACGCTGCCCGGTTCGGGGAGTCGGGGCCGACCGGGGGCGCGGTCACGTCGGAACCGCGATTCGTCGCCACGACGACGGCGATGACCACCAGGGCCACTGCCCCTCCGACGATCACCACCCTGCGCAGCGCCGACATGGAGGTCGAAGCTACCGGACCCTCCTGCAGCCACCGGGGCGCGGTTGGGTGCGTCGAGCGCCGTCGACGACACTGGGTCCATGATCACCACCCCCGTCGGCGAGCCCGGCCGTTCGCCAACCCTCTACGACGAGGTCGGCGGGATGGACACCTTCGTTCGACTTGCCGAGAAGTTCTACGACGGCGTGGCGGACGACCCCGAGCTGGTGGCCCTCTACCCCGAACCGGCGGATCTCGGCCCGGCCGCCGAGCGTCTCGCCCTGTTCCTCGCCCAGTACTTCGGGGGGCCCACCACCTACAGCGACCAGCGCGGTCACCCGCGCCTTCGGATGCGCCACGCCCCCTACGTGATCGACGACGACGCCCGCGACCGTTGGTTGCGGCACATGCGCGATGCGCTCGACGCCCTGGAGCTCGACGACGTGATCGATTCGCAGATGTGGCAGTACTTCTCGATGGCCGCCGAGGCCATGCAGAACTCCTAGAACGGTTCGTCGCGGAGGCCGTGGCCTGCGCTCAGGTCGGCCTTGTGCGGGGCCGATAGAGAGGAGTGATGGAATCGACCCGTCCGCCGCGCGCGCCCTCGCCGATCACGGCGTTGTTCGACGAGTCCGATGTCAGACCCTTCGAGGAGATTCGGGACCGGGCCATCCACGACCCGTTCATCTGGGTTCACCGTGCCGTGGTCTTCACCTCGGTCGTCGCCGCCTACACCGCGGCGCGCGAAGGGGACGTGAGCATCGGGGTCGCCCTGTTGTTCGTGTCCGCCGCCGTGATCTACGAAGCCCTGCTCGAGTTGTTCCGGCGCGCCGGCGGGCTCGCGCACCCGCTGCTGCCGGCGGTGGACATCGTCATGCTGTGGGGCATCGGCTCGATGGTTCCGGGAATGACCGTGCCCTGCCTCATGTTCGTCCCGGTCATCGCGGCCGTGACCGCCGTGTCGCTGTCGACCCGGAGCACGCTGATCACCGCGGCCGTGTCCGTGGTCGCGGCCACGGCTCTGGGTCTCCATGTCCCCGACGTCGACCGCTGGTGGATGATGGCGGTGGCGTACTCGTTCGTCCTCATGATCGTCACGGTGCATCTGATGACGAGAGATCAGCGGCGACTCCTGTCACGGCACTCGGAGCTGTTCGGATCGCTCAACGCGATCGTGTGGGAGGAGGATCCCGCCGTCGCCGGGGGCCTCGTGGTCAGCGCCGGTGCGGAGGCGATTCTCGGCTACCCGCGCTCGCGGTGGGCCACGCCGGACTTCTGGCGTTCGATCATTCACCCCGACGATCTCGGACCCCGTGTCCCAGACGGTGGCGTCTTCGGATTCAGCGACATCGGCACCGACACCGACACCGACATCACCTTCGTCGCTCGGATGCGACATGCCGATGGGTCGTTCCGGTGGATCGAGAACAGGGTGAGTCGCGTCGCCGACGCCCATGGCCACCACGCCTTCTTCCGAGGCGTGATGATCGACCAGACCGAACGGATGAAGGACCAGGTCGCCGTGCGCCGATTCGCCGAGGTGGTGCGAAGCGCTCCGGTGGGAAACTGGGTCCTCCGCTACGACGACGTCGCGGATCCGTGTTCGGCGCGGGTCGAGGTCGTCAACGACGCGGCCCTCCGCTTCGCAGGTCTGAGCGGTGCCGATCCCGTCGGTGATCTTCTGGTGTCTCACTCGGGGCGTTTCTCCGAGTTCGCCCTGATCGTGGAGATCTGCCACCTGGCCGCGGTGACCGGCCGTTCCCACGTCGAGCGCATCGACCAACGTGACGGCCGAAGTGTGGACGTGGAGTGCCGTCGCGCCGCCGACGGGGCGGTCATCATGACCGTCGAAGACCGCACCGAGGAGCGGAGGGCGACCGATGAACTCCGCTTCCGTGCCCTCCACGATCCGCTCACCGGGCTCATGAACCGGGCGGCCCTGTTCGCCGAGGTCGAGAGGCTCATCGAGGACAACGACTCGTCCCGGCGGGGCATCGCCGTGATGGTTCTGGACCTCAACCAGTTCAAGGAGGTCAACGACGCGCTGGGCCACGAGGTGGGTGATCGCCTCCTGGTCGCGGTCGGCAGGGCGATCGCCGGCCTGGACGGCCTGGACCGGGTGGCGCGACTGGGCGGGGACGAGTTCGCCGTCGTCATGACGTGTGTCGATCAGGACGAGTGCCTCGGCCATGCCCAGCGCATCGCGACCGAGCTGGACCGGGCGTTCGAGATCGATGGCCTGACGGTCCACTCGACCGCGAGCATCGGAGTGGCCTTCCACCCGGTCCACGGCGACGACGTGGAGGGCCTGCTGCGCCACGCTGACGTCGCCATGTACGCGGCCAAGCGGAGCGGCTACGCCGTTCGTCTCTACGATCCGGCGACCGACACGTCGAGCGTCCGCCGGGTCCAGCTGCTGGGGGCGCTGCGCGAAGCCGGCGATCGCGGCGAGTTCGAGCTCTGGGCGCAGCCGATTCTCGATGCGCGCACGCTCGACGTCATCGACTGCGAAACCCTCATCCGGTGGAAGCACCCCGAGTTCGGCTGGGTGTATCCCGACGAGTTCATCCAGCTGGCCGAGGTGTCGGGCGCCATCCGATCGATCACCCGATTCGTGGTCGAACGGGCCATCGACATGGGACACGAGATCGCCCGTCGCGGACTCGACATCGGCGTGAGCTGCAACGTCTCGGCGCGCAATCTCTACGAAAGCGACTTCGCCGAGTGGGTGGCGGCAACCGTCGACCGCAAGGGAATTCCGGCGGGAGGCTTCACCGTCGAGTTGACCGAGACGGAGCTGATGGACGACGTCGCTCAGGCGGTCACGGTGATGGGGTCGATGGCGGAACTCGGGATCGACGTGTGGATGGACGACTTCGGGACCGGCTACAGCTCGCTCGCGCAGCTCCGCAGTCTCGCGATGAACGCCATCAAGATCGACCGGGACTTCATCAGCCGCATCACCCGTTCCGACGAGGACGCCACGATCGCCCGGTGGATCATCGACCTGGGTCACGGTCTGGGCCTGCCGGTGATCGCCGAGGGGGTCGAGGATGTGGAGACCCTGGAGGCACTCGTGGGCTTCGGATGCGACGCCGTCCAGGGGTACTACTTCGCCCGACCGATGCCGTTCGAGTACGTGCTGGATCTCCTCGAATCCACCGGGGGTTCGCTGCGCAACGTGGGAGGGGTGGGCGCGTCGGCGCTGTCCTGAGAGCGGGTGAAGGGAATCGAACCCTCATAGCCTGCTTGGAAGGCAGGGGCTCTAGCCATTGAGCTACACCCGCGGAGACGACAACGTTAGCCGCCTCGGGGCACCGCTTCGGCAGTGTCGCCGATCGCATCGACGGCGTCCGTCGGTGTCGTCCGACGGCAGCGGTCGGGACGGCGAGATTTGAACTCGCGACCCCCGGCTCCCAAAGCCGGTGCGCTTCCAGACTGCGCCACGTCCCGTGGGCCCGGCGTGCGGACCGCGCCAGAACCTAGTCCACCCGGCGGCGGCGCCCACCGATCGGCCTCGATGGGGTGGTGGTACGAACGGGCGGTAGACTCCTCGCCCTGTGAAATCCACCATCGAGCCCGTCGAGGGCAACAAAGTCAAACTATCGGTCACCGTCGACGAGTCGGAGTTCGAACCGGCGATCGACGAGGCGTGGAAAGCCATCGCCCGCGAGGCCCGCATTCCTGGATTTCGGCCGGGCAAGGTGCCCCGTCGGGTCCTCGAGAGCAGGGTCGAGCCGGGTTACGCCCGGGCCGAGGCAATCCAGAAGGCCTTGCCCGAGTTCTACCTCGATGCCGTGCGCGAACACGACGTCGACGTCATCGCTCAGCCCGAGATCGACATCATCGGCGGCGAGGAGGACGGGCCGATCGCCTTCGCCGCCACCGTCGAGATCCGTCCCGAGGTGATCGTGTCGGAGTACGCGACGCTCACCCTCACCGTCCCGTCGCCGCATCCCGATGACGATGACGTGTCGGACAACATCGACCGCTTCAGGGGTCAGTACGCCGAGCTCGTCGAGGTGGAACGTCCGATCGCCGCCGGGGACGTGGTGATCATCGACATCGAGGGGTCCCAGAACGGAGAGCCGGTCGACGGCCTCTGCGCCGACGACTACTCCTACGAGGTCGGATCCGGATCGGTCGTCCCCGAACTCGACGATCAGATCCGCGGGCTGAAGGCGGGCGACGAGGTCACCTTCGACGCCCCTCACCCCCAGGAGGACGAGCCCGAGATCCATTTCGTCGTTGCTGTGAAGACCGTCCAGGAGAAGGTGCTGCCCGAGCTCACCGACGAGTGGGTGGCCGAGGCGACCGAGTTCGACAGCGTCGACGCGTTTCGCGACGACGTGATCGAACGCCTGACCACGGCTCAGCGGACACGAGCCTCGAACGCGGTCCAGAACGAGTTGGGGGAGAAGTTGGCCGCCCTCGTCAGCGAGGAGATCCCCGAGGTCCTGTTGGGGACCGAGATGCGCAGCCGCATCGAGAACCTCATCGAGAACCTCTCCCGCCAGGGGCTCACCCTGGAGACGTACCTGCAGGTCACCGGCACCGACGCCGAGACGTTCACAGCCGGTCTGCGAAGCGACGCCGAGACCGCCACCAAGGTGGACCTGGCCCTGCGTTCGATCGTGCGCCAGGAGTCACTCGACCCCTCCGACGACGATGTGGAGGCGGAGATCGCTCACGTCGCCATGCACATGGACCTCGACGTGGCCGCGGCACGGGAACAACTCGAGTCCGCCGGGCAGATCTCGGCGATACGATCGGACCTGGGACGCCGGAACGCTCTGAGGTGGCTCGTCGACACCGTCGAGATCTCCGACGAGTCCGGACGGCCCGTCAACGTGGCTGACCTCGACCCGCTGTTCCAGGACGACCACGACCACGACCACGATCACGATCACGACACCGACGACCACGACGATCACGACACGACGACCACGACACCGACGACCACGATCACGATCACGACTGACACCGAGGACTCCCGTGCCCCTTTCCGCCCAGAACAGCTTCATCATCCCCAGCGTCATCGAATCGACGAGTCGCGGCGAACGGTCCTTCGATCTGTACTCCCGGTTGCTGCGCGAGAACATCGTCTTTCTGGGAACCCCCATCAACGACGAGATCGCCAACGTGATCTGCGCGCAGCTGCTGTTCCTCGAGTCCGAGAACCCCGATCGGGACATCTCGATCTACATCAACAGCCCGGGCGGGGACATCAACGCCTTGTTGGCGATCTACGACACGATGCAGTACATCCGTCCCGAGATCACCACCCTCTGCTTCGGCCAGGCGGCCTCCGCTGCGGCGGTGCTGTTGGCCGCCGGCGCGCCGGGGAAGCGCCTGGCGCTGCCCAATGCGCGGATCCTGATCCACCAGCCCTACGCCCAGACCTACGGCCAGGCATCCGATGTCGAGCTGGCCGCGGCCGAGATCATGCGACTCAAGTCCGCTCTCGAGATGATCCTGGCCCATCACACCGGCCAGACCGAGGAGCAGATCGCCGCCGACACCGACCGCGACAAGGTCATGACGGCCGCGGAGGCGAAGGACTACGGGCTGATCGACGAGGTTCTGACCGCACGCGACGACGTGGACACGTCGGGCCCGATCAGCGCCGTCAGCTGACCAAGATCCGACCCGACCCGACGATCGTGGTGCACAATGGTGGTCCGCCTGAGCCCAGGCGGTTCGCAGAAGGGGTAGGTCGTGGCGAAATTCGGTGACAGCGGCGAGCTGCTCAAGTGCTCCTTCTGCGGCAAGTCCCAGAAGCAGGTCAAGAAGCTGATCGCCGGTCCCGGCGTCTACATCTGCGACGAATGCATCGATCTCTGCAACGAGATCATCGAAGAGGAACTCACCGAGACGGCCGAGCTCGGGTTCGACGAGCTGCCCCGTCCCCGTGAGATCTTCGAATTCCTCGACGGCTACATCGTCGGGCAGACCCAGGCCAAGAAGATTCTCTCCGTCGCGGTCTACAACCACTACAAGCGCATCCAGCACGGTGCGCTCGTCGACAACGAGATCGAACTGGCGAAGTCGAACATCCTGCTCATCGGCCCCACCGGTTGCGGCAAGACGCTGCTGGCGCAGACCATGGCCCGGCTCCTCAACGTGCCGTTCGCCATCGCAGACGCCACCGCCCTCACCGAGGCGGGCTACGTCGGCGAGGACGTCGAGAACATCCTGCTGAAGCTGATCCAGGCCGCGGACTTCGACGTGAAGCGGGCCGAGACCGGGATCATCTACATCGACGAGATCGACAAGGTGGCCCGCAAGTCGGAGAACCCGTCGATCACCCGTGACGTGTCGGGCGAGGGCGTCCAACAGGCGCTGCTGAAGATCCTCGAGGGGACGACCGCCTCGGTGCCGCCCCAGGGTGGGCGCAAGCATCCCCATCAGGAGTTCCTCCAGATCGACACCACCAACATCCTCTTCATCTGCGGAGGCGCCTTCGCCGGGCTGGACAAGGTCATCGATCAGCGTGTCGGCCGTCGGGGGATCGGCTTCGGCGCGGACGTCAGGCCCAGCACCGAGCGCGACGCCGGTGAGCTGTTCGCCGAGGTGCTGCCCGAAGACCTCATGAAGTTCGGCCTCATCCCCGAGTTCATCGGCCGACTCCCCGTCGTGGGTGTGGTCGAGAACCTCGACCGTGATGCACTGGTCGAGATCCTCGTGGAGCCGAAGAACGCTCTCGTCCGGCAGTACCAGACCTTCTTCGCCCTCGAGGACGTCGAGTTGGAGTTCACCCCCGAGGCGCTGTCGGCCATCGCCGATCAGGCCCTCACCCGGGGGACCGGAGCCCGCGGGCTCCGGGCGATTCTCGAAGAGGTGCTTCTGGGGGTCATGTACGACCTGCCGGGGCGCGACGACATAGGTCGTTGTGTCATCGACGAGGCCGTCGTGTCCGAGCGGGTCAACCCGACCCTCGTGCCCCGGTCCGAGATCACCAAGTCGAGCCGCCCCCGCCGCGCCGCGTCCTGATGGGCTCTGAGGGCTCCGGCTCTCGGCCCGCGGCATTGTCCTACCTCGACGAGCTCTTCGACCACGAGGTCTCCTCGGTCGGGATCAGTGCCGGACGGGTCGACGGCTTGAGCCTGGACGGGACCCGATCCGTTGCCGACGCCCTGGGGATCGCCGACGGCGCGCAGCGCTTCGTCCACGTCACCGGTACCAACGGCAAGGGAACGGTGGCCCGACTCGTCGAGGCCCTGGTGACCGCGGCGGGACTGCGGGTGGGCACGTACACGAGCCCCGAGGGAACGGTCAACGAGCGGATACGCATCGACGGGTCCCCCATCGTCGATGAGGAGTTGTCCGACGCGGTCGGGTCGGTTCGTGGGGTCGCTCAGACGCTGGGATACGAGCCCACCGCGTTCGAGGCGGTGACGCTCGCGGCCCTGGTGGCCTTCTCCGATGCCCCGGTCGACGTCGCCGTCATCGAGGTCGGACTCCTCGGTCGCTTCGACGCCACCAACGTCATCGACGCCGACGTCTCGGTGATCACCAACATCGGTGGCGACCACACCGACTTCGCACCGGGTTGGGAGGAGCGGGTGGCGTGGGAGAAGGCGGGAATCGTGACCGCCGGGGGAATCGCCGTGGTCGGCCCGATGCCCGATGAGCTCGTCCGATTCGTCGAGGCCGAACAGCCGGCGTCGATCCGGCGCTGGGACCGGGACTTCCGCTGCGACGCCAATCAGTCTGGCGGTGGGAGGTCAGCGTCGTGGATGTCGTCACGTCGGGTGGGACGTGCCTCGAGGCGTTCGTTCCACTCCACGGCGAGCATCAGGGCCAGAACGTGGCTCTCGCCGCGGAGGCGGCCGAAGCCGTGCTGGGTGGTCGTCTCGACGTGGAGGCGTCGATCGAGGCGCTGTCGGTCGTGGAGATCCCCGGACGGGTGGAGGTGGTGTCGGTCGAGCCCGTGGTCGTCATCGACGGGGCCCACAACCCCGATGCGGCCCGGGCTCTCGCCCTGACCCTCGCCGAGTCGTTCATGGCCGCGGGGCGGCGGATCCTGGTGATGGGGGCGCTGGCCGGTCGAGATCCTCGACGATTCCTCGCCGCACTCAACGAGGACTTCCCCGTGGACCTGGTCGTGCCGGTGGCGCTGGACGGCCCGCGCGGTCTGCCGGCCTCGGACATCGCCGATGCCGCCATCGCTCTCGACGTGGCGGTGCTCGCCGGCGGGTCTCTCGAGGAGGGGGTCGCCAGCGCTCTCGCCATCGCCGAGGTGGACGATCTGGTGGTGGTGTGCGGGAGCTTCCGGGTGGTCGATGGGGCCCGGTCCACCGTCGCGTCGCTGCGCTCGCGGTGATGAATCCCAACGCGTCGCCGAGGATTCCTCCGGTCGGGTGGACCACGGGGAGACGACATCGGTCCCGACGAGCCCTGGGCTGATTCGCCCGGGGTCCGGGCGCTTCGTATCCTGCGTCCCCATGGACCGCACTCTCGTCATCTGCAAGCCCGACGCCGTCGAACGAGGCCTCGTCGGCGAGATCATCTCCCGCTTCGAGCGCCGGATGTTGAGGATCGTCGCCGCCGAGCTCATCACCATCGACGAGTCGATGTCCGCGCAGCACTACGCCGAGCACGCCGGCAAGCCCTTCTACCCCGAGCTGGTGGCGTTCATCGGACGTTCACCCGCGATGGTCATGGTGGTCGAGGGCCCCGAGAACACCTGGAAGGTCGTCCGCGACATGATGGGCACGACCAACCCACGCGAGGCATCGGCCGGCACGATCCGGGGCGACCTCGGCATCGATTTCACCGAGAACCTCATCCACGGGTCCGATTCGCTCGAATCCGCGGATCGCGAGATCGCCATCTTCTTCCCTGGTCGCTTCTGATCCCCGGGGCGCTGGAGATGGGGCGCTCGATGGGCATACCATGACCAGCGCAGTCGCACGCGGATCTCGGTCACGTCGTTCGGAGGAGTGAGGACACCCCATGGCCACGAAACTCCGATCCTTCTCCTCCGTGCTGGGCCGCGACATGGCCATCGACCTCGGTACGGCCAACACGCTGGTCTACGTGCGGGGCGAGGGCATCATCCTCCGCGAGCCGTCGGTCGTCGCCGTCAACGTGAACACGGGCCAGCCGCTGGCGGTCGGCAGTGAGGCCAAGAACATGATCGGACGGACCCCGTCGCACATCCGCGCCGTGCGTCCGCTCCGCGACGGGGTCATCAACGACTTCGAGATCTGCGAGAAGATGCTGAGGTACTTCATCCAGAAGGTCCACTCGCGTCGCTTCTCGCGTCCACGAATGGTGATCTGCGTCCCCGGTGGAATCACCGGCGTCGAGATGCGGGCCGTCCAGGAGGCCGCCGAGTTCGCCGGCGCGGCCAAGCCCGCCTACATCATCGAGGAGCCCATGGCCGCGGCCATCGGCTCGGCGCTGCCGGTGCAGGAACCGCGCGGCAACATGATCGTCGACATCGGCGGCGGCACGACCGAGGTGGCCGTCATCTCTCTCGGTGGTGTGGTCGCCAGCCAGTCGGTCCGTGTCGCCGGCGATGAGCTCGACGAGGCGATCATCCAGTTCGTGAAGAAGGAGTACAGCCTCGCGCTGGGCGAACGCACCGCCGAAGAGGTCAAGATGTACCTCGCTTCCGCGTGCCCCCTGGCAGAGGAATTCCAGGCCGAGGTCAGAGGCCGCGACCTGGTCACGGGCCTTCCGAAGACGATCGTGACCTCCACCGAGGAGATCCGCGACGCCGTCGAGGAACCGGTGACCGCCATCGTCGACGCCGTGAAGTTCACCCTCGACAAGACCCCGCCGGAACTGGCTGCGGACATCATGGAACAGGGAATCGTGCTCGCCGGCGGGTGGAGCGCTGCTCGCCGGCCTGGCGGAGCGGCTTCACCGAGAGACCGGAATGCCGATCCGCATCGCCGACAACCCGCTCGATGCGGTGGCGCTGGGGTCGGGCAAGTGCCTCGAGAGCTTCGAGGCCCTGCAGGGCGTGCTGTTCTCGTCGAGCCGCGACTGACGTTCGCCCATGGCCCGATCCGACGGACGGCGGTCTCATCGCTTCACCATCGCCGTGATGATCCTGGCGTCGATCACTGTCCTGACCGTGGACAGCCGTGACGTACCGGTGATCTCGACGGTCCGGTCGACCGCGGTCGATGTGTTCGCCCCGGTGGGACGGGCCACGGCGTCGGTCACCAAGCCGGTACGTGATTGGTGGGGTGGGCTCAATGACTACGGACGTCTCGAGGCCGAGAACGAGAGCCTCCGCCAACGGATCGACGAGCTGGAGGGGACCCAGGCCGTGAACGAGGGCGCCGCCGAGGAACTGCGACGCCTCCAGGAGCAACTCGACATCCCCTTCGCCGAAGAGGTCGGCTCGGTGATGGCGCAGGTGGCGACCGGTCCGTTTCGAACTTCGACAACAACGTCGTCCAGATCGACAAGGGCGCCACCTCGGGAATCGCCGAGGGGATGCCGGTCGTGACCGCGGCCGGGCTCGTCGGAACGATCTCGTCGGTCACCCAGGAGAACTCGGTGGTGCGGCTCCTCACCGATCCGGAGCTGCGGGTCGGTCTCCTCCTCGCGGGCACCGGCAACTACGCCATCGGTCGCGGAACCGGCCCCGATTCGCCCTTCATCGTCGACGAGGGGGTGGAGTTGATCGACCCGGTCGAGGTGGACGAGACGGTCCTGACCAGCGGTCTGGCCAACTCCCGCTATCCGAAGGGAATCCCGCTCGGCCGGGTGACGTCCGTCTCCCGCAGCCAGTCCGATCAGTCACAGAAGCTCGAGGTACGCCTCTTCGCCGATCTCATCGCCCTGAACTACGTGCACGTGCTGTTGTGGCAACCGGCCGCCTGAGCATCGCGCCGACGGCAATGGGCGACGACTTCCTGGTCGGATTCAGATGGGCCGTCGTCGTCATCGTCACGGTCGTCATCCAGGTGGGCGTCGCCCCGCTGGTGCACCTCGCGGGGGTCGTTCCGAACGTGCTCGTGATCCTGGCGGTGTGCGGAGGACTCTCGGGAGGCCCCAGACGCGGGGCCGTCATGGGATTCTGGGCCGGGATCGCGTACGACATCGCCCGCCCCGTCCCCCTGGGCATCGGTTCGATCGCGTTCGCTCTGGTCGCCTTCTCCGCCGGGATGATCCAGGTCGTGGTGCTCCAGTCGTCGCGGATCGTCACCGCGGCCATCGTCGCGGTCGGGTCGGCCGCCGGCACCCTGCTCTACGCGATCCTGGCGGAGTTCTTCGGCACCCACGCCCTGGCGACGCCGCGATTGTGGACCATCGTCGTGGTCCAGGCGCTTCTGGGTGCCGCGCTGTCACGGATCGGCCTCGCCGTGGCAGGCTGGGCCGATGGCCCCGATGCCCGATCGGTGGCCGAGTGAGTCGTCGGTAGACCCCCGCGGGGGCGCCCGCGGGTGATGACCTATGGCTGAGGCACGAGAACCCAATACCGCACTGCGCCTCTCGATCATCGGGGTCGTGACCGTGTCGTTGTTCGGGTCGCTGTTCGCACGGCTGTACTACCTCCAGGTCATCAACTCCCAGGACTACGTCGTCGCGGCGGAGTCGGCCCAGTTGCGGGTCATCCACGAACAGGGCCCACGCGGCCGGATTCTCGACCGCAACGGGAACGTCCTGGTGGACAACGTCGTGTCCATCGTGGTGGGGCTCGACAAACAGGAGTTGCGGACATCGGGGTACGGGGCCGGAGACCGCAACGTGGAGGATTCGGTCGACGAGGTGGAGAACCGCCAGGAGCTGTTCGGCCGCTTCTCGACCCTGTTGTTCGACTACGGCCAGCCCACGAAGGTCGTCACGATCGACGAGCTGTACAACGACCCGCGCTACGGCCCCCAGGACTTCGTGCCCGTGCTCGAGGAGGTGCCCGAGGAGCTGGAGCTCTTCCTCGCCGAGCATCGTGACGAGTATCCCGGGATCGAGGTGCGGCGACGCGCGGTGCGCACCTACCCCTATGGCCGTCTGGCAGCGCACATCCTCGGGTACGTGGGGCAGATCAACGAGGACGAGCTGGCGGCCAAGCAGGAGATGGTCGGCGAACCCGGTGAGGTCGACACGTCGGAGAAGCCCTACGTCGGCGGCGACGAGATCGGCAAGGCGGGGGTCGAGCGGAGCTTCGAGGAGAACCTGCGCGCCGTGCCCGGCGTCACCGAGATCCAGGTCGACGCCCGGGGTGACTACGTGCGCACCACGAAGGAACCCGAGCTGACCCCCGGAGACGACGTGTGGCTGACGATCGACGTCCGTCTACAGGCCCTCGCCGAGTCCCAACTCGCATGGATGATCGCCCAACGAAACCCTTCGGTGGCGTGCGACCGCGACAACGCGTGCGCCGCCAAGGAGGGGGCCGTCGTCGTCGTCGAGCCGGGAACGGGCGAGGTGCTGGCCATGGCCAGCTATCCGACCTTCGATCCCGACGACCTCGTCAACGGCGTGAGCAGCGTGCTGTGGGACCGGCTGACCGGAGAGTCGTCGAACAAGCCGATGCTGAATCGGGGGGTGGCGGAGACGTTCGCGCCCGGGTCGACCTTCAAGTTGATCACGGCCACCGCCGCGGTCCAGGGCGGATACCTGACCCCGACGGACACGATCAACGACACCGGGGTGTGGCGATTGGAGGGGTGTACCAGCGGCAAATGCGAATTCCAGAACGCCAGTCGGGCCCGCTACGGCACCGTCGATCTGCAACAGGCGATGACCGTCAGCTCCGACGTGTTCTTCTACCGGATAGGCGACCAGATGTGGAGGGGGCGTGAGCTGTTCGGCGAGACCCCCATCCAGGACACCGCCGCCCAGTTCGGACTCGGTGAGAGCACCGACGTGGGGCTTCCCAGCGAGTCGGCGGGTCTCATCGGCACGCCGAACTTCCTCGCCGAGGCCCACGCGAAGAACCCCGACGGCTGGCCACGGGCCGATTGGGCGATCGGTGACAGCATCAACATCGCCATCGGGCAGGGTCTGGTGTCGGTGACCCCGTTGCAGCTCGCCAACGCGTACGCCACGTTCGCCAACGGTGGCACTCGCTACCAGCCCCGCATCGTCCGGCTGGTGTCCCGACCCCGCGATCTGGCCCGGTCGGTGGTCGACTGGCGCAATCTCGAGGTCGTGGAGGACTTCGCCCCACGGAAGGTCGGTGAGGTCACCTACCCGACCCCCGAGTCGTACTCCGCCATCTACAGGGGCCTGCAGGGCGTGACCGCCTCGGGTCGGGGCACGGCCAGCGGGCCGTTCTCGGCCAACCCCACGGCCTGGCCGTTGGCGGGGAAGACGGGCACCGCCGAGGTCGATCGAAAGGCCGACACGTCGGTGTTCGTGGCGTTCGGCCCGGCCGACGGCGCGACTCCAGCGGAGTTCGCCGTGTCCGCCATCCTTCCCGAGGCGGGATTCGGATCGGACGCGTCGGCTCCGCTGGTGTTCTCGATCCTCGCTCCGGTGTCGCAGCCGGGCGGACTCGATGCCCTACCCGAACCGCCTCACACGCCTGTGCCCGGAGTGACGGTGGAGAACACCTCGGTGTCGGTTCCCCCCACGACCTCCACGACCCTGCCCACCCGCAAGATCATCCCCGTCGAGGGCGATGACGGAGAATCCGCCTGGGGCCCGCCGCTCTCGGATCGCCCCCGGGCGACGCCGCGGGTCGAGAGAGCGCCGCAGTGATCGACCTCCGTCGCAGTGCGGCGTTCCGCAGCCAGAACATGAGCGCCGCCTGGCGCCACATCGACCTGTCCCTGTGCGGGCTGGTCGTCCTCACCGCGGTCTTCGGTTCGCTCATGGTCTACAGCGCGACGTCCCACTCGGACACGCCGAATGCGTTCATCGAGCGCCACCTCCTGTTCGTCATCCTCGGGATGTGCGCGATGGCGGCCGCGACGGCGATCGACTACGAGAAGCTGCGCGACTGGTCGCGCCTCATCTACGTCGTGGCGGTGGCCGGACTCGCTCTCGTGCTCACGCCCCTCGGCGGTGTCCACAAGGGCATCAGGGCCTGGTTCGACATCGGGCCGATCCAGGTCCAGCCGTCCGAGCTCGCCAAGATCGCCGTGATCATCGCGCTGGCGTCCTATCTCGGAACCGTCGCCGACGGCCTCGGCGTCCGCCAGCTCGCAGTGGCGCTCGCCGTGCTGGCGGTTCCCATGGGGCTCATCCTCCTTCAGCCCGATCTGGGTACCGACCTCGTCTTCCTGATGATGGGCGCCGCGGTGCTGATCGTCGCCGGATTCCCAGCCCGCTATCTGGTGGCGCTGGGGGTCGTGGGCGTGTTGGCGGTGGGGGGCATCCTCACGAGCGACACCCTGGACCAGTATCAGAAGGACCGCCTCACCTCGTTCATCAACCCCGACGCGAGCTCCTCGGGCGCGACCTACAACGTGGAGCAGGCTCAGATCGCCATCTCGGCGGGCGGCCTCGTGGGGCAGGGCTATCGGGACGGCAAGCAGACCAAGGGCGGCTTCGTCCCCGAGCAGGAGACCGATTTCATCTTCACGGTGTCGGGCGAGGAGTTGGGTTTCGTCGGTTCGGCATTCCTGTTGCTGTTGGAGGCAGGCATCGTCTGGCGGATCTGGCGCACGGCGACGATGGCTCGAGATCAGGTGGGCCTCCTGATCTGCGTGGGGGTCATGGCCGTCTTCGTCTTCCACATCTTCCAGAACGTCGGCATGAACCTCGGCATCATGCCCGTGACCGGGATCCCATTGCCGTTCGTGTCGTACGGGGGCTCGGCCACGATCATGATGTTCGTGGGACTCGGACTCGTGATGAACGTCCACATGCGACGGTTCTCGTGAGGGGAGATGCCCGGGTGCGCAGGTCGACTCGGTAGAGTGTCCGCACCATGACCATGTGGTCTCAACTCGAACCACTACTGGCCAGAGTCGACAAGCCCGCCAGATACATCGGGTGCGAGCTCGGAGCGGTGACGCCCCGGCACGGAGCCGACATCGTCTCGTGGTTGTTGGTGTACCCCGACACCTACGAGATCGGCCTGCCGAATCAGGGCCTTCAGATCCTCTACGAGATCCTCAACGAGCACGCCGACGCGGCCGCCGAACGGGCGTACGCTCCGTGGGTCGATCTCGAGGCAGAGTTGAGGGCGGAGGGTCTGCCGTTGTTCTCGGTCGACACCCACCGGCCGGCCGGCGATTTCGATCTCCTGGCCTTCAATCTGTCGGCCGAGCTCACCTTCACCAATTTCCTCAACTGCGTCGATCTCGCGGGAGTTCCGGTCCGGGTGAGCGACCGCGTTGCCCGCCACCCGCTGGTGATCGCCGGCGGGCACTGCACCTACAACCCCGAACCGCTGGCGGACTTCCTCGATGCGGTGGTGTTGGGTGACGGCGAAGAGGTCGTGTCCGACGTCAACGCCGTCGTGGCGGAGTGGAAGGCGTCGGGCCGCGAGTCACGCGACGACGTCCTCCTGGCGCTGGCGCGGATCGAGGGCGTCTACGTGCCATCGCTCTACGAGGCTCGTTTCGACGGGCCCCGCCTGATCGAGATCGTGCCGACGAAGCCGGGCGTTCCCGAGATCGTGGCAAAGAGAACCGTGTCGGATCTCGGCGAATGGCCCTATCCGAAGAACCAGCTCGTGCCGGTGACCGAGGTGGTGCACGATCGCCTCAACGTCGAGGTGTTCCGGGGATGCACCCGAGGTTGTCGGTTCTGCCAGGCCGGCATGATCACCCGCCCGGTGAGGGAACGGCCCGCCGAGCAGGTGCGATCGATGGTGTCGAACGGCCTCGCCCGGTCGGGATACGACGAGGTGGCCCTGACGTCGCTGTCGACCGCGGACTTCTCCGGGATCGAAGGCGTCGTCGGCGACATCGTCGCCGATCCGACCAATTGTGGCCAGGTGTCGGTGTCGTTGCCGTCGCTTCGGGTGGATGCCTTCACCGTCGGCGTCGCCGCCCAGATCCAGAAGGCCCGTCGTACCGGCCTCACCTTCGCCCCCGAGGCCGGCACATGGCGCATGCGTCAGGTGATCAACAAGCTGATCCGCGAGGAAGACCTCTACGGGGCCGTGGAGTCCGCCTATTCGCAGGGTTGGCGCCGGATGAAGCTGTACTTCCTCGTCGGGCTCCCCACCGAGACCGATGAGGACACCGCCGGCATCGCCGAGCTGGCCCGCAACGTCGTCGAGATCGGTCGACGACACCACAAGAACCCGTCGGTCACCGTGTCGGTCGGCGGATTCGTCCCCAAGCCCCACACGCCGTTCCAGTGGTTCGGTCAGAACACCGCGGAGGAATTGGGTCGCAAGATCGGCCTGCTCCGCGACGCCACCCGCCGCGAGCGGGGCGTCGACCTCAAGTGGCACGACCCCAAGGCGACGCTCGTCGAGGGGATCGTCAGCCGCGGGGATCGTCGGCTCGGCGGGGTGATCGAGGACGTATGGCGGAAGGGCGGCACGTTCCAGGAGTGGTCGGAGCACTTCGATCTCGATCGCTGGACCGACGCCATGGCGGCGGCCGGACTCGATGTCGACTGGTACGCCCACCGGCACCGGACCGAGGATGAGGTGTTCCCGTGGGATCACCTGTCCGCCGGGCTGCACAAGGACTTTCTCCGACAGGACTGGCTCGATTCGCTGGCCGAGGTCGGCCTGGAGGACTGCCGGTGGACGCCGTGCTACGACTGCGGCGCCTGCACGGGCTACTCGGTCGAGCACATCGTCGCGTCGGCGACACCCCCGGCCGGTGGGAGCCAGGGTACGGGCGTCGATCTCGCCGCAGGCGGGGTGGTGCCGGTGACCTTGTCGCCGCGGCTGCCGGCGGGTGCCCGGTGAGCGCTGCGATCGTCTCCGACGACGCCCCGACCGTCCCCGACGACGACGTGGCCGGCTCGACGAGCGCAGTGACCGCACCTCAACACCGGATCCGGTGTCGATACACCAAGCACGGCAAGATCCGGTTCCTGGGACACCGCGATGTGGCGCGTTGTTGGGAGCGTTCCATCCGTCGCGCCGGGCTCCCCGTGGTCTACAGCGAGGGATTCTCGCCGCGACCGCGGTTGCACTTCGGGCTGGCGTTGTCGGTCGGATGCGAATCGGAGGCCGAATACATCGACATCGACGTGATCGGCGAGATCGATCACGCCGACGCCCGGCAGCGGCTCACCGAGGGCATGCCACCGGGAATCGACGTCACCGACGTCATCGACGTATCCCGACGGGCGACGGCCCTCCAGGCGGTGGTCGCGTCGACCACCTGGAAAGTCGAGCTGATCGACACCGATCGCACCGCGCTCGTCGCGGCGATCGAGTCGGTTCGCGGCTCCGACGAACGGATCATCTCGGTCGTGCGGAAGGGCCGTGACGTCGACATCGACGTCACCCGACAGGTCCTGTCGCTCGACATCGTGGAGGGAGAGGACCCCGGCTCGCTCGGGCTCCTCATCGAACTCTCGACCGACGGCCGGTCCCTCCGTCTCGCCGAATTCTTCACATCGTTCACCCCACCGCTGGAGGCGCGCCGAGTCGTGCGCCTCGAACAGTGGGCTCATCTCGAGGACCGTCGACTCACTCCGCTGGAGTGCGACCGGCCCTCTCCGTCGCCGACATGAGCGACGTCAACTTCGAGGATCTCCATGACCGCACCGGACAACAGCGCTGATCAACCCGCCGAGGTGGACACCTCCGCCCCCCTGATTCCCAAGATCCCGCCACCCGGACCGGCCCGTGGCGCAGACGGCCACGACGCAACGACGTCGGGTGGCTCCTCCTCCTCCTCCTCCTCCTCCTCCTCCTCCTCTCGTGGCGGTGGGTCGGCGCCATCAGGTGGAGCCCGCGAGGGCGCGCCCCGGAAGCGGCGTCGGCGCCGCGGTCGTGGCGGTGGCCAGAACAGCGGTGGCCAGAACCGCGACGGCCAGGGCGGCGACGGCAAGAGCCGGCAGGGCCAGGGTTCCTCGGGCGGCGGCGGGGGCCAGGGATCTCCGAAGAAGACACGTCACGAGCCGGTGGAGGCGGTCCTCGCCGACGACGACGGCCCGGTCCAGCTCGACGCCAAGACCATGAAGAAGCGGTCGGGCCGGCAGCGGAAGGGCAAGGCGGTCGGTCGCTACCAGATGAACGTGCACGTCGACTCCCAGGGTCACACCCACATCGCCATCGTCGAGGGCCGCCGACTCATCGAGTACTACCTGGCCCGACCCGCGGACGACGTCAGCCAGATCCACGGAAACATCTATCTGGGTCGCGTCGAGAACGTGCTTCCCGGCATGGAAGCGGCGTTCGTCGACATCGCCACCCCGAAGAACGCCGTTCTGTACCGCAACGACGTGGTCGTCGACACCTCCCAGATCGAGAACCTCTCCAACAAGCCGAAGATCGAGGAGATGCTGAAGGGGCGCCAACTGGTTCTGTGTCAGGTCACCAAGAACCCCATCGCCCACAAGGGAGCCCGCCTCACCCAGGAGGTCTCGCTGCCCGGCCGGTTCGTGGTGTTGGTGCCCAATTCGACGACTTTCGGGATCTCCAAGCGCCTGCCCGACGCGGAGCGCAAGCGGTTGCGTCAGATCCTCGACAAGGCCAAGCCCAAGGAGCACGGAATCATCGTCCGCACGGCGGCCGAAGGCGTCACGGCCGAGGAGATCGAGCGCGACGTCGGTCGGCTGCTCAAGCAGTGGGCGCAGATCGAACAGCTGCGGGCCGGACTCAACCGGCCGACGCTGTTGTACCGCGAGCCCGACATGGCCGTACGGGTGATCCGCGAGGAGTTCAACAACGAGTACCGGGCCGTGGTCATCGACGACCGGTCTCTGCACGACGACGTGAGGGACTACGTCTCCGCGGTCAACCCGGCGCTGGCCGACCGGGTCTCCTTCTACGACCGCGAAGAGGAGTCGCTTCCTCTCTTCGAGCGTCATCAGATCGTCGATCAACTGCGCAAGGCGATCGACCGGAAGGTGTGGCTGCCATCGGGGGGATCCCTGATCATCGAGCACACCGAGGCGCTCACGGTCATCGACGTCAACACCGGCCGCAACGTCGGATCCTCGAGCCTCGAGGAGACAGTCTTCAGGAACAATCTCGAGGCGGCGGTCGAGATCGCGCGTCAGCTCCGCCTGCGCGACATCGGCGGGATCATCGTGATCGACTTCGTCGACATGGAGGTGAAGTCCAACCGTGACGAGCTGGTCAAGGTGTTCCGCGATGCCCTCGCTCGCGACAAGACCCGCACCCAGGTGTTCAACGTGAGCGATCTGGGCCTGGTGGAGATGACCCGCAAGCGGATCGGTGAGGGCCTCCTCGAGTCGTTCAGCGATCCCTGCCCGCACTGCGAGGGGCGGGGCGTGACCCTGGCCCTCGACATCGACGGGATCGCCTGAGCCGAGAACCGATCGGATCCGGTGATTGGTCGGAACCCTCCGGGGCGTGTAGCGTCGGCCGCCGTATGTACGCAGTCATCAGAACCGGTGGAAAGCAGTATCGCGTGTCCGAGGGAGACCTGATTCAGGTCGAACGGCTCGGTGCCGTGGGCTCCGACGTCGAATTGACGCCGGTCCTGCTCGTCGATGGCGACTCCACGCTCGCCACTCCCGATCAACTCGCCGGGGCCACGGTGAGCGCCCGGATCGTCGACGAGTCGAAGGGGCCCAAGATCGTCGGGTTCACCTACAAGAACAAGTCGAACGAACGGAAGCGCTGGGGTCACCGCCAGCAGCTCGCCACGATCGAGATCACCGGAATCAAGAAGGGCTGATCAGACATGTCGAAGACCAAGGGCGGCGGTTCCACCAAGAACGGCCGCGATTCCGAGTCCAAACGCCTCGGCGTGAAGGTGTTCGACGGCACGTCGGTCACCGCCGGGTCGATCATCGTTCGTCAACGTGGCACGAAGTTCTATCCGGGCCTCAACGTCGGGCGCGGCAACGACGACACCCTCTTCGCCCTGACCGACGGTCGGGTCAAGTTCGGGTCGCGCAAGGGTCACAAGCTCGTCGACATCCTGACGGACTGAGTGTCGGCATCCTGACGGACTGAGCCTGGCGGGCCGGCTCCGCCCGACCCGGTTTCGACTGCGGGCACAGGCTGCTCGGCGCGTGCGGATACGGTCGGCGCGGCGTTCGATGCGTGTCAGCGCAGTGCGTCGACGCCGATGGGGAGCGACGAACGCTCCCAGCCGAGGTGTTCGACCGCCATGTTGAACGCATAGCGGTCGGTCATGCCGGCCACGTAGGTGACGGCGTCTCGGACCGCCTCGGGACTGCCCGCTCGGACCCCCGGCGACCGCCCCGGATGTGAACGGGGATCGACGTCGTCGACGGGGAGGGTGTTGGGACGATCGCTGAAGTACTCGACGAGGGCCCGTAGCAACCGGATGACGGTCTCGCTCTGCGCCAACGACGCGGGTCGCATGTAGATGTTGTGGTAGTTGAAACGCCGGAACTCGGCGAGGGCCTCGGCGGTGGGAGGGTCCATCCCGATGAGGCCGGTGGTGGTTGCGGTGTGGACCACGGCACCGATGAAGGCGTCGAGCTGTCGTGATCGCTGCGAGCCGCACCGCTCGCGGACCACGTCGGGCAACATCTCCGCGGTGACGATCCCCGCGTGGGCAGCGTCCTCGAAGTCGTGGCACACGTAGGCGATGCGGTCGGCCCAGGCGACGACCTCGCCTTCGGGGGTGGACGGGGCCGGCCGCGACCACGAGTGGTTGCGGATGCCGTCGAGGGTCTCGACGCAGAGGTTCAACGGGTCGAGCACCACGTCGGCACCCCACACCGCGTGGTCGTATCCCCCGTCGATGTAGGGGCCGAAGGCATCTTCCGACGCGTGTCCTCCGGGACCGTGGCCGCAGTCGTGACCCAGGGCGATGGCTTCGCAGAGGGTGACGTTCAGGCGGAGCGCTCGAGCGATCGAGGACGCCACCTGGGCCACCTCGAGGGCGTGGGTGAGGCGGGTGCGTTGGTGGTCCTCGGGAAAGATGAACACCTGGGTCTTGCCGGCCAGGCGCCGGAAGGCGGTCGTGCCGTGGAGGATGCGGTCGCGATCACGCTCGAAACACATCCGGAGGTCGTCGGGTGCCTCGTCTCGCCGTCGGCGACCCGCCCCCCGTGAACGGGTCGCTCCCGACGCGAGCAGGTCGTTCTCGATCTGCTCGCGCTCGACTCGGGTGAAGCGGGTGAGCTCACCGGGATGGGCGTCGAACCCCTGGTGGGCGAGGGCGACGGGCTGGTCGCCGGCGGTGTGGCCGTCCATGGTGGCGGCCCAGGCCTCGGCCCGCCGCGAGACGGGCAGGCCGTCGGAATCCGGCTGGGCGATGGGCATGGAGCACATGCTAGGAGACACCTCCGACGGCCGCGGGGAGTGGTGCGAAATACCACTCAGAGTGAGCTGCTCTTCCCGGCGGGACCGTCCACGGATCCGGCCGCATGGCTCGACTGCCCAGGGTGACGGTGGGCAGAATTGCCGACGATCCTCTCAAGTCGGGCATCGTGGCTGGTCGAAGAGACTCACGTGGCATCGGTGACGTGGGCACGACGAACCAGGGGCGAGCGCGGTGCGACCCTGGTCGAATTCGGCCTCATCGGGCCGCTGCTCTTCCTGTTGGTGATGGGGATCATCGATTTCGGGATGATCATCAACAACCAGTCAGCCCTCCGTCAGGTCACCCGCAACGTGGCCCGAGACGTCGACCATCAACGAGGTCGACCATGACGGCGTGTGCGTGAACTCGATCGCCAACGCCTCCAACTTCAACGTGCAGTCCAAGGCCATCATCTGCGAGGTCAAGAAGCAGATCAGCAGCGATCCGACCCAGTCGAGGGTGAAGGTGATCTTCCCCGACGGCAACGGCCAGAAGCGTCGCGACAAGGTGGTCGTCTGTGCCCAGCAGCCCATGCGGTCGCTCTCGGGGATGTTCTCCTCGATGGTCGATTCCAAGGTGCTCACCGCCTCGGTGGCGATGCGCATCGAGATCGAACCCCCAGGAGTCAAGGCCGACTCCGTGGCCGAAGCCCCTTACACCGGCGCAGATTGGACATGGTGCACGTGAACGGAACGCCCCGAACCCGTCGATACCGAGTGGGTCCGATCCGGCGACGTCGGGGTCGCCGGGACGAGCGCGGTCTGGCCATCGTGATCACGACGCTCGTCATGATCCCCCTGCTCATCGCGGCGGCGACCGCGATCGATCTCGGAAACGCCCGATCAGAGAGCGTTCTGCTGCAGGCGACCGCCGACAGCGCCGCGCTCGCCGCGGTGCCCGACCTGCCGATCGTCTACGGCGACTACGACGCCCGGTCGGCGGCGCGGGTCCAGGCGTTGTCCTACGTGCGCGAGAATCTCGATGCGCCGAACATCAACGCCAAGTGGTGCTGGGGATTCGACACCTGGGAGAACTGGTTCACCAGCCGGTGCTACTCCGACGGCGAGTACGACGTCCAGATCACCACCCCGTACGGGGACTCCGAGACGGGACTCCGAGCTACCAGCGCATCAAGGTCGAGATCTGTCAGGACACCGCCAACATGTTCGCCAACGCCGCCGGGCTCACCTCGCCACGGGTGTGCCGCTCGTCGGTGGCCTCCGGACTCGAGGGGGGTGTGAACGGGCTGCGCCCCTTCGGCCTGTGTTCGGAGGCCAACCAGCCGATCAAGGATCTGCTCAGCGCCGGGGTGGTCCCGTCGACCCCGGTGCAGATCAACTACTCGAAGTCGAATCCGGTGGCCTGCAACGCCGGCGTCGCGGTTCCCGGCAACTGGGGGATGATCGACTTCAACGGTGGCGCCAACTCGAATGCCGAGACCAAGGAATGGGTCGAGCTCGGCTACTTCGGGATCGTCGAGGCCGGAACGCCGGACGGGACGTGTGCCAGCGAGCCGATCGCCTGCTATCCGGGCGACACCGGGGCGTTCTCCAACTCTCTCGACGCGGGGCTCAACTACCTCAAGTCGTCGCAGATCACCTTCGCTCTGCCCATCTTCGATGAGGCGTCGGGCAACGGGTCGAACACCAAGATCCACCTCGTCGCCTTCATCTCGGTCAAGTTGGTCGACTACAAGGCCACCGGTACTCAGGCCGACCGCTTCCTCACCCTGAAGATCATCTCACCCGGCGTGATCACCGGTCCCCAGTGCTGCGACCAGGTCGGAACCCTCGAGGGCTGAGCCGTCGGCGACGGTGAGCCCTCGCAGCGAGATCGACCCCGGCGGGTCCAGGCACGTCGGCGGTCCGCTCGGGCGATGAAGCCCGCGTGCCCGGCCGATGGACGCGTGTCCGTGGCCTGTTGCCGTGGATGGCCCGGGTTCGTGGCCCGTTCCCGGCCCTGAGAACGCCCTTCTGCGATCGTCTCGCGCAACGCGCTCAAGTTCCCGGCCCGATAGGTCGAAGGGACCACGATGGGTCGTTCGACATGGGTCAGAAGAACCAGGGGAGATAGGGGAGCGACCCTGGTCGAGTTCGGCCTCATCGGCCCGCTCCTCTTCCTGTTGGTGATGGGGATCATCGATTTCGGGATGATCATCAACAACCAGTCGTCGCTCCGTCAGGTCACCCGCAACGTGGCCCGCGACGTGACCATCGACACCGTCGACCACGACGGTGTGTGCGTGAACTCGATCGCCGACGCCGCCACGTTCACGTCGGAATCCAAGGCCATCGTGTGCGAGGTCAAGAAGCAGATCAGCAGCGATCCGACCCAGTCGAGGGTGAAGGTGATCTTCCCCGACGGCAACGGCCAGAAGCGTCGCGACACCGTGGTCGTGTGCGCTCAGCAGCCCATGCGGTCGCTCTCGGGGATGTTCTCCTCGATGGTCGATTCCAAGGTGCTCACCGCGTCGGTGGCGATGCGCATCGAGATCGAACCCCCAGGAGTCAAGGCCGACTCCGTGGCCGAAACCTCCTATACCGGAACAGATTGGACGTGGTGCACATGACACTCCTGCCCTCGAATCGTCGACCTCGACCCACCCCCGTCCGGCGACGTCGGGGTCGCCGTGATGAGCGAGGCCTCGCCATCGCCATGGCCACGCTCGTCATGATCCCCCTGCTCATCGCCGCGGCCACCGCGATCGATCTCGGCAACGCCCGCTCCGAGAGCGTTCTGCTGCAGGCCACCGCCGACAGCGCGGTCCTCGCAGCGATCCCCGATCTGCCCATCGTCTCCGACGACTACGCGGCCCGCTCCGCGGCACGGGTCCAGGCCTTGGCCTACGTGCGGGCCAACGTCGGTGCCCCCGACATCAACGCCACGTGGTGCAACGGGTTCCATACCTGGGAGAACTGGTGGGCCCGTCGCTGCTACACGAATGGCGAGTACGACGTGGAGATCACCACCCCCTATGGCAACTCCGACGACGGGACGCCGAGCTACCAGCGGATCAAGGTGGAGATCTGTCAGGACACCGCCAACATCTTCGCCACCGCTGCCGGACTCACGTCGCCGCGGGTGTGCCGCTCATCGGTGGCCTCGGGTGTCGAGGGGGGCGTGAACGGCCTGCGGCCCTTCGGGCTGTGCCGCGGAGGCCAACCAGCCGATCAAGGATCTGCTCAGCGCCGGCGTGGTCCCGTCGACCCCGGTCCAGATCACCTACTCGAAGAGCCAACCCGACGCGTGCAACGGGGGCGCATCGGTGCCCGGCAACTGGGGCATGATCGACTTCAACGGCGGCGCCAACTCCAACGCCGAGACCAAGGAATGGGTCGAGCTCGGCTACTTCGGCATCGTCGAGGCCGGAACCGCCGACGGGACCTGCGCCACCCAACCGCAGGCCTGCTATCCCGGTGACACCGGGGCGTTCTCCAACTCGCTCGATGCCGGGCTCAACTACCTGAAGTCGTCGCAGATCACGTTCGCTCTCCCGGTCTTCGACGAGGCAGCGGGGACCGGGTCGAACACCAAGATCCATCTCGTCGCCTTCCTCTCGGTCAAGTTGGTCGACTACCAGGCCACCGGCAACCAGGCCGACCGCTTCCTCACGCTTCAGATCATCTCCCCGGGGATCATCAGCGGCCCGCAGTGCTGCGAGCAGGTGGGAACCCTCGAGGGCTGACCCTGGTCGTGGTGGCACCTCTGCGGAGGGGACTCCGGCGGGGCCGTAGCATGACCCGGTGTCCAACTTCGTCGACGAAGCTCAGATCTGCGCAGTGGCCGGTGACGGCGGTGCAGGCTGTGCGTCGTTCCGACGCGAGGCCCACACGCCCCGGGGTGGTCCCGATGGCGGCGACGGGGGATCGGGCGGATCGGTGTGGTTGGTCGCCGACCGCAACGTTGCGTCGTTGCTGGCCTTCCGCGATCACCCGCACCGCCGAGCCGAGAAGGGCCGTCACGGCCAGGGCAAGAAGAAGCACGGGGCGCGCGGCGACGATCTGATCGTTGCCGTGCCCGAGGGCACCGTCGTCTACGACACCGAGGGTGGCGTTCTCGCCGATCTCGTCTCGGAGGGTGACCGGTGGATGGCCGCCGAGGGCGGACGGGGTGGGCGGGGAAACGTCCGCTTCTCCTCGGCTCGAACGGCGCGCGCCCGGGTTTCGCCGAACAGGGAGAGGTGGGCGAGGAGAACTGGCTGCGTCTCGAACTCAAGTTGATGGCCGACGTGGCGCTCGTCGGTTTTCCCAACGTGGGCAAGTCGACGCTGATCTCGCGTCTCTCGGCGGCTCGACCCAAGATCGCCGATTACCCCTTCACCACCCTCGAACCCCAGCTGGGTGTCGTCCGCCTGAACGACGGTTTCGAGATGGTGATCGCCGACATACCCGGTCTCATCGAGGGTGCCGCCGAGGGTCGGGGGCTGGGCTTTCGGTTCCTCCGCCACATCGAGCGGGCGCGGGTGCTGCTGATGGTCCTGGATCTGGCCTCGCCAGACGGTGTCTCACCGGAACAGCAGGAGGCGACGCTGTTGGCCGAGCTCGAGGCGTACCGACCGGAGTTGTTGGAGCGGGAGCGGGTGCGGATCGGTTCGCGTCTCGACATCGCCGAGTCGGTCGGCATCGACGCCCGGGTGGTCTCGTCGGTCACCGGCGAGGGCATCGACGGTCTTCTGGGCGACCTCAGCGACCGCGGTCGAGCGGGCACGGGCGGCCCAGCCAGAGCCCGACGCCTACGTGGTGCACCGGCCGGCCCCCGAGGGTTTCCGAATCGTGCGTCACGACGACGCCAGTTTCGAGGTCGTCGGCCGCGAAGCAGCGCGTGCCGTGGCCCTGTCGGACCTCACCAACCCCGAGGCCCTCGACTATGCACAGGAGAGGCTCGCGGCGCTCGGGGTGGATCGGGCCCTGGCGCGGGCCGGAGCCTCCTCCGGCGACACCGTCCACATCGGCGAACTCAGCTTCGAGTACGAGGACTCCGACGTCGTGAACCTCGAGAAGCGGGGGAGGCGATCGTGATCGTCGTGGTCAAGGTCGGCACCTCGTCGCTCACCGATGACGCCGGCGTCATCGACACCGGGTCGGTGCGACGGTTGAGCGCCGAGGTGCTCCGTGCCCGCGACGCCGGCCATCAGGTGGTGCTGGTCAGTTCGGGAGCCATCGCGGCGGGCATGCCCGAGATGGGCATCGCCTCCGACCGTCGTCCCCGTGATCCGCGCACCCTCCAGGCCATCGCCGCGGTCGGACAGACCCGGCTGATGTCGACGTGGTCCGACGGGTTCGCCGGCCACGACGGCTCCGTCGTCGGCCAGGTGTTGTTGGCGCCGCTCGACTTCATGGTCCGCCAGCAGTATCTCCACGCCCGGGCCACTCTCGCCCGCCTGCTGGAGATGGGCGTCGTCCCCATCGTGAACGAGAACGACGCCATCGCCGACGACGAGATCCGATTCGGTGACAACGACCGCATCGCCGCCCTCGTGGCGCAGCTCGTCGGAGCCGACACACTCGTACTGCTCACCGATGCTCCGGGGGTGTTGACCGCGGATCCTCGTATCGACTCCACGGCCACGCTCATCGAGGAGGTCGTCGAGGTCGACCACCAGCTGATGGAGGTGGCCGGAGGCGCGGGGAGCGCCCGGGGGAGCGGGGGCATGGTGACCAAGCTCGCTGCAGCCCGTATCGCCGCGTGGTCGGGCGTTCGGACCGTCATCGCCGATGCCCGCCGCCCCGGCGTCGTCCTCGACGCGGTGCTCGATGCCGAGGGCGTCGGAACGTCGGTGAGACCCCGTCCGACGCGGCTGTCGGCCCGCAAGGTCTGGATAGCGTTCGCCGTCGGGTCCTCGGGACGGTTGGTGATCGACGACGGGGCACGTCGGGCGCTGGAGGGCGGGAGCTCGCTGCTGGCGCCCGGGGTCGTGGACGCCGAGGGCCGTTTCGACGCCGACGACGCCGTGGAGGTCTCGAGTGCCGCCGGAACCGTCGTCGCCAAGGGCCTGGTCCGGATGGGGTCCGATCGGATCCGGGCCGGTACTGCCGATGGCGTGGTGATCCACCGCGACGATCTGGTGATGCTGCCCTGACCGGCCCTCCGGCCGACGGAACGTTCTACGCGGTTCCGGTTGTCCCGCCGGCGGCTTCGTCGCCGGACTCGGCGTCGCCGGAGGACTCGTCGGAGGGCGTCGAAGCGGACGCCGCCGACGAACCGCCCACCGTCGACGCAGCGGGCGCGGTCGTGCCCGCGATGCCGAGTTCGGAGCGGATCTGTTCGAGCCGTGACTGGGCCTCGACGTTGATCGACGCCTGCTCCACCTCCAGCATCTTCACCTCGACCGACGCTCCCGACAGCTCCGCACCGGCCATGGCCTTGGCCTGGCGGGTCTCGATCTTGTCACGGACCTCGCTGAAGGTCGGCACGTCCTGGCCGACGCTCTCCGACAGCGACTCCATGGCGGAGGTCATCTCCTCCTGCATCTTTGCCTGATCGAGCTGGCTGAGGAGCTTCTGCCGCTCGGCCAGCTTCGACTGGAGGGCGGTGGAGTTCTGCTGGACCGCAGCCTTCGCCGAATCGGCGGCTTCGGCGGCCTGGAGGGCGAGGGTCTTGAGGCTCTCCACCTCGGTCTCGAGGGCGATCATCCTGTTCGCGAACGACTCCGCCGCCGAGGTGTACTCGAGGGCCTTCGTCTCGTCGCCGGCCTTCGCAGCCTCGTCGGCCATGAGAACGGCCTGACGGGCGTTGCCACCGACCTTCTCCAGCTCGGTCATGGCCCGGTCGAGTTGGAGCTCGGTCCGCTTCTGGTTGGCGATGACCGACGTGGCCTGCTCCTTGAGGCGCCGGTGTTGGTCCTGGGCCTCGTTGATGGCCTGTTCGAGCTGGACCTTCGGGTCCGCCTTCTCGTTGAACGTCGAGGAGACCTTGGCGCCGAGGTACTTCCACCACTTCTTGAGTGTCGTGAACATGGGGCGATCATAGAGGCCCCGGCTGGGCCTCCCCGCCCGGCCTACCCTCCGCGGCCCGAGGGCAAGCGCCGCCGCAGCGCCGTGACGATCTGGCTCGTCTCCGGTACCCCGACGACCAACGACGCCAGGAGATAGGCGATGAGCCCGAGCGGGACCGCGATCACGAGATAGGCGATGGAGGGACCGACGCCGTCGCCGTCGAGCGGAATCCCCACGATCACCATGACCAGAGCCATCACCGCGGTCGCTCCGCCCACCTGTGCCACCAGGCGTACCCCGTCGCTCAACTGGGCGGAGGTGAAGTGGGCCACCCGGCGGTGCAGGAGCACGATGGCGGCGAACATGGCGACCCAGTAGGCGACCGAGTAGGCCCGGGCCAGGCCGACGGCCCCGGCGCTCGCCACTGCGAGGGCCAGGATCACGTTGAGGAGATTCTCCCCGGCGTTGACGAGGAACGGTGTGCGGGTGTCCTGGTGGGCGTAGAAGCCTCGAAGGGTGAGGAGGTAGAGCGAGAACGCCGGGAGTCCCACGGCGAACGACGCCAGCGTCTCGCCGGTGAGGACCGTGCCCGCCTCGCTGTACCGCCCCGGGAACGCCTGGAACACCACCTCGGCGAGGGGGCCGGCGATGATCGTGTACGCCACCGCCGCGGGGACGATCCCCACGATCAGGAGGCGAGCCCCCTCGGTGAACCGGTTGCGGTAGGCAGGGACGTCCTGGCGAGCAGCGGCCTGGGACAGCGACGGCAGGAACGTGGTCATGATGGTCACCGCCACGAGGGCGTGGGGCAGCTGGAAGAAGATGAAGGCGTTCGTGTACGCGGTGACATCGGAGTCACCGGCCCGACGCACGAGGTTCATGACGAACAGCAGAGCGACCTGGTTGGAGATGACGTAGCCGATGGTCCATCCGGCCATGCGGACCACCTGTCCGATGATGGGATCCCGGACGTCGAGCGACCAGCGGTAGGTCAGTCCGGCGCGTCTCATCGCCGGGATGAGGGCGAGCGACATCGCCACGATGCCGGCGGTGGTGCCGAGACCGATGACCAGCGTCAGGTTGTCGCTGATGGCCAGGTCGTCGCTGCCGGCGATGGCGATCATGATGACGATGACGATGATGTTGTTGATGACCGGTGCGTACGCCGGGGCGAAGAATCGCCGGCGGGCGTTGAGGGCGGCGGAGGCGAGTGCGGTGAAGCCGTAGAAGAAGATCTCGGGGAGGATGAGGCGCGACAGGCGGATCATCAGCTCGTACCGCTCGGGATCGGCGGGGCCGATGCCGTAGAGCCGGGCGACCAGGGGCGCGCCGATGACCGCGAGGATCGCGAGGGCGGCCACGGTCACCACGCCGATCGACATCAGGGCGGAAGGGCCGTCCCTGTCGCCGCGGTCGTCGGCGGCGACCAGGACCGGCACCAACGTGGCGCTGAGGATTCCGCCGATGAGCAGCTCGTAGATGAGATTGGGGCTCTGGTTGGCCAGCGCGTAGATCGCTCCGAGTGAGGCATCGCCGAGGGCCACGGCAACCGCCACCACCCGGGCCAACCCCGTGAGCCGGGACAACAGCGTTCCCAGGGCGACGCCGCCCGAGGTCCCCAGCAGTGACCGCTCGGTTGTGGGCGACGAGCTCGTGCTCACGCGGTGCCCTGCTGGCCCTGCTGGCCCTGCCTGCCGGGGTGGCCGGACTGCTCCGACCGGGTGCTCTCGCCCGAGGGTTGGGCATCGGACGACTCGGCATCGGCGGTGGGTTCGGGCATGGCGGCCGGCTGGGTCCACGACCGGGTCTCGGCGACGGCACCGCGGAGCGCCTCGAGCTCGTCGTTGATGTGAACCAGCGAGCCCGACACCTGATCGAAGCGCTCCGGCTGATAGATGCCGACCGACAGCTCGATGCACTGCGCCACCGATTCGTCGAGACGTTCGTTGAGCAACCGGAGCTGTGCCTCGGTGGTGGTCACGGTCTCCCGCATCCGGGTTGCGGTGTCCAACTGTCGTTCCAGGCTGGCGAGCGTGCGGTCGCGGGCGTCGGACGGCGAGGCGGATCGCACACGCTCCAGCTCCCGCCCGACGGCGGCGGCGTCGATCCGGCCGTAGGCATCGGACAGGGCATGGCCGGCACGGGCCGTCTCCCACGCTTCGTCGACCGACTCGTCGATCTGGTCGACCAACGCATCGAGCCGCTCGCGGATCGGTCCGGGCTCGGTGCGGCGCACCGTGTTGCGGAACCGATCGCGCGCCGCGAGAGTCTCGGTGGTCAGGCGTCTCCACGGTTCGGACAGGGTGAAGGGGTCGATGCGATCCTTGCGCGGTTTGCGTGGGATCGCCGCGGCCACCCAGGTGACGAATCCGGCGACCGCGAGACCGACCGCCACGACGGCATTGCCGGTGAGGATCCCCACCGACGCCCCCGCGGCCGTCGACACGATCGCTCCCGGCGACACGATGGCCCGGGCGACCTTCGGCGTGAAGAACCGGTCGCGGAAGGACAGTTCCATCAGAAGTTGCTCACCACGTTCACGAACACGGAGTCGATCGTGGTGGCATCGGTGGCGGGATAGACGACCCCGTTCGACGCCTCGGCGATGGCCTGGAGGGTGGTCGAGTCGGCATCGGCTCCGTAGGCCACGGCGAAGATGCGCACCGGGACCGACCCCTCACCCGACGCGGTCTCCGCGATCTGGGCGATGAGCTGATCGCGCTGGGTCCGGTCGTCGATCTCGTCGAGGTCCTCGTTCTTCCCGTCGGTCAACAGCAGCACGGCGTTGATGCGTGCGGGGTCGTAGGCGGCCACCATCTCGGCGAACGACGTGGACGTGGCCTCGTAGAGCGGGGTCTTGTTGAGCGGTGTGAGCGACGCCAGCGACGAGCGCAGGTCATCGAGGTTCTCGCCGATGGGGGCGATGGGCACCAGATCGAGGTAGCTGTCGCTCACGCCCATGTCGGTGGAGAAGATGCGCAGACCCACCTCGTCGGTGGCCTTGAAGCTGCCCAGGGCGTTGTCGGCGGCCCGCGTCGCCAGGTCGAGCTTGGTCTCCCCGCCACCGGCTTCGTCTCCCATCGACCCCGAGACGTCCATCACCAGCAGGACCCTGGCGGTCTTGCGCTGGTCGACCCAGCGATCCAACAACTCCACGGTCACCGCGGGCTCGGGTACCGGGAGCTCGGTGGCGGGCTGGGTGGGGTCGACCCCGTTCGCCGCGTCGATCGGTGCGCCGAGCGCCACTTCGGGGTTACCCGGCCGGAAGCCGTAGTCGAGAACCTTCGCCTGGTTCTCCGGATCCTGGACGAACTGCTCGAACTCGGCGGCCGCTTCGCGCTCGGCGTCGTCGACCCATTCGGCATCGAGGACGAAGAACGGGTTGTCAGAGAACAGGGTTCCCTCGGACGGATAGATGGCGACGAGAGGGATGCGGGGCTCCCGCGGCGTCTCGCCGGGATCGATGATGCCGTCGGGATTCCCGCGGTTGTAGTCGATGACCGACTTCTCCTCCACCGCCACTGCGGAGGCGTAGGTGAGGGCGGTCCCGGCCCGGTCGGCGCGGAACCAGTTGTTGAGGAAGGTCATGGTGATGTCGCCGTAGTGGACCACCGCGGACTCGATGCCGGTGCCGAAGTCGATGACCGCGGGGTCGGCGAGGTCCTCCGACGTGAGCTGGTCGGTCGCCCCCGTCGCCGCGTAGGTCTGGGCGATCAGGGCCGACAGGCCCGAGGTCGAGAAGTTGGGGTTGGTCTTCCCGAGCCGGAACGGCCCCCACTCGGGGTGGCCGTATCGAGCCCACCCCTCGGGATCCTGGGCGAGCGCGAGGATGTCCGACCAACCGACCGGGGTCTCGGGATAGCCGAGGGCATCGGCCATGGGCTGGGGCATGGCGATCACCAGGGGGGTCAACATGAACGACGACGGGTCGGTCGCCGTCATCGGCGACTCGCCTGCGACCTCGAGGCGCTGGTTGACAATGGCGCCCCAACTGGCCGCCGCAGGGGACCAGATCACCGGTTCGGGGCCTTCGGTCTCGGGATCCCACCCTTCCGCGAGCAGAGTGGCCGCCTTCCCCGACGACTTCGACTGGGGGCGGACGAAGATGCAGGTTCCGTCGGACACGGTGCGGTCGGCCGCGTTGAACTCCCGGGCGAGGTCGCTGAGGAGTTCGATCTTCTCCGACGACACCGACATGTCGACCACCACGCAGTCACCGGGGTCGCCGAAGGAGTCGTCGCCTCCGCTGATGGCGGCATCGTCGGACGAGCACGCGGCGGCGATGACCATGATCGCTACGCTCACGGCGAGAGCCGCCGAGTGCGGGCGGCCTCGTCGGCTCGGTCGGGAACGTGCCTGGAAAGTCGAGCTGATCATTGTTTGTTCACCTCGGTCCATAGTGCCCTGATCCTGGCTATCACGGCGGGCGGCGGTCGGTTGGTCTGGGCGCGGTCGGCCATTGCGGTGTCCCAGCCCTCCGCGGTTAGGGCCGACGTCACGTCGGATTGCGTCCAGGCACCATCGAGAACGTCGGCCGCGGCGGCACCCGCTTCACCCGGGCGCCTGACGACCACGAGCCCTGCGTCGGCCGGCGGCGCCACGCCGCTGAGGGCAAACTCGGCCTGTCGATCCGATCCGTCGTAGATGGGCGCCGCCGCCAGTCCCATCGCACCGCCGCGTCTGGTAACTGGACGGTTGAATGAGCAGCTTGCTGATCTGGCCTGAAGCGTCGCCGGCGGCAGCCAGGTCTTCGAGGGCATCTCGGACGACGTTTCCCTCCAGTGCGGCGGCGTCGAAGTCGGTCGAGCCCTGGAGTGCGGTCACCAGCGCTGTGGCCGCCAAGAGCGAATCGGTGCCGTCGACGGGGCCGAGCCCGATGACGACGGGCTCGCCGTCGTCCAGGCCGAGACCGGGCGTGGCCGACGTCGCGGCGGCGATGCAGTCCCACGTGAGCGAGACCTCGACGCGCAGTGGCTCGGCGGTGCACCCCGCATCGAGGCGGGCGGAGGTCTTTGTGGTGGTCACCAGCGCGAGTTGCCCGCCCGCGACCGGGTTCCGCTCCGACCCTTCGCCGAAGTCCAAATTCAGCGACGCCAGGTCGGCCCAGATGTCGGTGGTCACCCAGGCGTCCCACTCGGGTTCGCCTTGCGCGTCGACGACGTCACCTGGGGCGAGGGGTACGAGCGACGCCTCGCCGTCCACGGCGTCGTCGAGGGCGTCGCACACGGTTCCGAGGTCGGTCGAGCAGGCGATCACGGGCAGCTCATCGGTGCCGGAATCGGTTCCGGATGTATCCGAGGAGTCGTCGGTGATCCAAGCTCGCACCCCGAGAGCGGAGCCGACGAGGACCACGGCGACGGCGACGGCGACGAGGTACCTCACGCAGTCGCCTCGTCGCTCTCCACGGGCCCGTCCCCGGCGTCCGTCGCGATCTCCGGCGCGCCCCCCAAGTCGTCGTCGGTCGCGGTGCCGGTGTCGATCGCGGCGCCGTTGGCGGCCGAAATGTCCTGGGCGGTGAGGTCCATCAGATCGTCGTCGGTGGGATCGGTGACGTTGACGAGCCGGCCGGCGTGACGGCGCACGGCGGCTTCGAAGATGTTGCGGGCGAGTCGACCGTTGCCGAAACCCCGATCGCGGGGGACGGCGTCGAGGGCATCGATCAGCGCCGTTCGACCGTCGTCGGTCAGGCGGTACTGCTTCGACCCACAGATCAACTCGAAGATGGCCACCAACTCGTCGGTGCTGTAATCGGGGAAGAAGATGGTGGTGGGAAACCGGGAGGACAGGCCCGGGTTGGATCCGACGAAGTCGTCCATCTCCGCGGGATAGCCGGCGACGATGAGCGCGGTGTTGTCCCTGCAGTCCTCCATGAGCTTGACGATCGTGTCGATGGCCTCCCGTCCGAAATCGTTCTCGCCGCCGCGCACCAACGTGTAGGCCTCGTCGATGAAGAGGATCCCTCCGTCGGCCTCCTCGAACCGCTTCGCCACCATCGGGGCGGTCTGACCGACGAAACCGGCCACCAGGCCGCTGCGGTCGCATTCGACGAGGTGGCCCGACTCCAGTGCGCCGACACTCCGGTAGATCTCGCCGAGAAGCCGGGCGACGGTCGTCTTGCCGGTCCCCGGATTGCCGACGAACACCAGGTGGAGACTGGTCTCGATGACCTCGAGGTCCCGCTCCCGACGGAGTTGTTGGACCCGCAGCATGTCGGTGACCGATTGCACCTCGGCCTTCACGTCGTCGAGGCCCACCAGGCCCGTGAGCTCGGCCATGACCTCCTCGAACGGTCGGGCCGGAGGGCGCACGGGAGGGGGTGTGGCTGCGGGCTCGGGATCGGCCGGCGCGCTGGTGGTCGGAGCCTGCACCTTGCCCAGGAGCAGGGCGCGGAACGCCGCGATGGCGTCCAGCTCCGCTCGGGCGGTGACCGCATCGATCGACGCCACGGCGTGAGCGACGTCCATGGCCCGCCGGTAGTAGCTCCATCCGCCCTGCGCGGCTGCGGTCGGCCCGGTGAGGATCTCGAACAGCGTCGAGGGACGGTCGAGCCAGCGGGCCTTGTCGGCCAACAGATCCGAATCGCGGATCTGGGCGGGAGTGGCGCCGGCCAACTGGGTGTCGGGCATGAGATGGCCGAGCGCGCTCGGTGAGCGCCCACAGCTCGGCGTCGGTGTGGCGGCCGTCGACGTCGATGAAGGCCGTCGTGAGCGAGTAGGCCTCGGAGATGACGTCGCGGCGCTCGGTGTCCGGTGCGGACCGGCCGAGCGCGACGGTCACCTCGCCCAGCGCGGCGGTGACCTCGTCGACGAAGGCGTTGACGACGTCGTCCAGCGGTCCACGCTCCGTCACGAGTGGTCAGGCTACCGGCCGCACCGCCGTGGCCGTGCGGCCGGGCTCGGCTCGATGTCCCGATGCAGGCCGGCCGTGGCTCTGCGATCATCGATCGATGGGAGATCTCGGCACGGACACCGCCGTCGAGGGGGACACGGGGCTCTATCGGGACCGTCCTGCGCGAGGAGTGGGGAATCTGGGGTCCGATGGGCGGGTACGTCGCTGCGGTGGCGCTGCGGGCGATGGGCACCGAGGCCCGTGCGAGGAACCCTACCCTGCGTCCCGCAACCCTCACCTGCCAGTTCCTCGGAGTCGGGTACTTCGATGCCGCCGACGTATCGGTCGACGTTCGGGTCGAGGGACGGACCAGCGCGGTCATGGCGGCGGCCGTCACCCAGAACGGGCGGGCCGTCCTCGATGCCCAGGCCTGGTTCTGCACCGAACGGGACGTCCTGGAACACGACGCCGTGTCGGCCCCCGACGTCGCCGATCCCGAGGAACTACCGTCGCTCGACGACGTCCGGAAGGGGGCGGCCCCCTTTCCCTTCTGGGACAACCTCGAGGGGCGCGCTCTGTCGTGGATGCCACCCGATGAATGGGCCGTGGCCGCACCGGGCCCACCGGTGTGGCAGGAATGGCTGGCCTTCCGTCCCGATCCCGACCTGTCGGACCCTCTCGTCGATGCCTCGCGCCTGGTGATTCTCGCGGACCTCCCCTCGTGGCCCGCCGCCCATCGCGCCCACCCGGGGGAGTCCGGTGTCGTCGCCCCGAATCTCGATCTGGCCGTGCAGTTCCACCGATTCGAACCGGGGTGTCGGTGGCTTCTGTGTCACGGGTCGGCGCCCGTCGCGGAGCGGGGCCTCATCGGTTTCGGGTCGCAGGTGTTCTCCCGTGATCGTCGGCTCCTGGCCAGCGGAGCGGGCCAGTTGCGGTGCCGGAGCGCGCCGACGTCACCCGCTGATCGGCGGCAATTGACCAGCGCGGTCAAGAAGATCGGTAGCCTGGCCCGATGTCATTCCGTTTCGAGTCCGTCAACGACGTCAGATGCCCGCCTGGGGAAGGTCGACTACCTGTCCGATGACGCCATCGCCGGGATCGTGTACCTGGCCGACCGGCTCGGCAAGCCCGTTCTCGTGGAAGGTCCTGCGGGAACCGGCAAGACCCAGTTGGCGAAGTCGGTCGCCGAGATCTGCGGAGCGCGGCTGATTCGCCTGCAGTGCTACGAGGGGCTCGACGAGTCCAAGGCGCTCTACGAGTGGAACTACAAGAAGCAACTGCTCCGTATCCAGGCCGGTCGATCCGAGGGCGACGGATCCTCCTGGGACGAGATCGAGGAGAACATCTTCTCCGACGACTTCCTGCTGACCCGACCCCTGCTCGAGGCGATCCGGGCCGAGGATCCGGTGGTCCTGTTGATCGACGAGGTCGACCGGGTCGAGGTCGAGACCGAGGCGCTGCTGTTGGAGATCCTCTCGGACTACCAGGTCTCGATCCCCGAACTGGGCACGATCGAGGCGCGTCAGATCCCGCTGGTCTTCCTCACGTCCAACAACACCAGGGAGCTGTCCGAAGCGCTCAAGCGACGCTGTCTCTTCCTGCACATCGACTACCCCGACATCGAACGTGAACGCGAGATCGTGCTCACCAAGATCCCCGACATCACCGAATCCCTGGCCGATCAGGTGGCCCGTATCGTCCGGTCGATCCGGCGCTGGAACTGAAGAAGGCCCCGTCGGTCTCCGAGACCCTGGATTGGGCTCGAACCCTGATGCTGCTGGGCATCGAGAAGATCGACGCCGAGACCGCGACGACCACGGCGAACATCCTGTTGAAGTATCAGACCGACATCGCCAAGGCGACCAAGGAGTTCGCGAACGAGGGATCCTCGTTCCGCAAGGGCGGCCCCTTCAGCGAGTCGGGCGGCTGACGATGGCCGAGGGGGACGTCGCGGTCGTGGCCGACGGCGCGCCCATGCTCGATCTGCTGGGAGGGTTCATCTCCGAGCTGCGCGAGGCGGGCATCCCGGTGAGCCTCACCGAGAACCTCGACGCCATGGAGGCGGTGCGTCACATCCCCCTCGACGACCGCGCCGCCTTCAAGTACGCGCTGGCCGCGACGCTCATCAAGAACAACACCCACTGGAGGGTCTTCGAGACCCTCTTCGAGGTGTACTTCTCGCTGCGGGGCCGGGAGTATGCGCTGGGAGACGACGCCGCGGACATGGCCGACGACGTGGCCGACGCCATGGAGGACATGGCCGGAGAGGGCGAGGGCGAGGGCTCGGGGCAGGGTGGCGGCGGGGGAGACGCACTGTCACCCGAGGAACTCGCCGAGATGCTGTACCAGTCGCTGCTGCGCGGCGACGACGCCATGATGCGCGCCGTGGCCCGCCAGTCGGTGCGACGCTTCGCCGGCATGGAGCCGGGGCGGCCCGTCGGGGGGACCTACTACCTGTACCGCACGCTGCGGAATCTCGATCTCGACGGCGTGCTCGACCAGCTGATGGCCCAGGCCCGGGAGGACTCGCCCGAGGAGCTGACCACCCTCGAGGAGCGTCTCGAACGCGACGAGTACGAGCACCGCATCAACCAGCTCAAACAGGAGATCGAAGCCGAGATCCGCCGACGACTGGTTGCCGACCGGGGCGTCGACGCCATGGCCAAGACGTTGCGCAAGCCGCTGCCCGAGGACATCGACTTCATGCACGCCAGCCGCGACGAGATGAAGCTGTTGCGGCAGGCGATCTTCCCGCTCACCCGCAAGCTGGCGGTCCGGCTGGCTCGCAAGCGTCGACACGGTCGCAAGGGAGCCCTCGATTTCCGCAACACGGTCCGCCATTCGCTGAGCTACGGCGGCGTCCCCGCCGAACCCAAGTTCAAGTATCCGCGTCCGGCCAAGCCCGAGATCTTCGTGGTGGCCGACATCTCGGGGTCGGTCGCGGCGTTTGCCCGCTTCACCCTTCACCTCGTCCATGCCATCTCCGGGCAGTTCTCCAAGGTGCGGTCTTTCGTCTTCATCGACGGCGTCGACGAGGTCACCCGGTACTTCGAGGGCACCGACGACATCGTCGAGGCGATCCACCGTGTCAACACCGAGGCCGACGTCGTCTGGGTGGACGGGCACTCCGACTACGGCCATGCCTTCGAAGCGTTCTGGAGTCGGTGGGGCAAGGACGTCGGGCCGAAGACCACCGTCATCATCCTGGGCGACGCCCGCAACAACTACCACGCGTCCCAGAGCTGGGTGATCAAGGAGGTCCAGCATCGGGCCCGCCACGTCTTCTGGCTGAACCCCGAGCCTCGCAGCTACTGGGACACCGGCGACTCGATCGTCGGTGAGTACGGAACGTTCTGCGACGGCGTGTTCGAGTGTCGGAACCTGCGTCAGCTGGAGCGATTCGTGGACAATCTCGTCTGAGAACCGTCTTGGCCCGGTGCCGCGGCGGCCGGCGGCCCCACCGCTATCGTCTGCTGCTTCGTGCGCCGGGTCGTTCCGGCGGTCAGAGCCACCCAGGAGATCTCGTGTCCCTCGTTTCCGCAAGCCTCGTCCGTCGCGTCGCCGGCGTTCTTTTCGCCACGGCCCTGGTTGCCTCGGGATGCGGCTCGGACTCCGAGGAGGGATCCGGCGGCGACAACGAGTGCTACTCGTTCGACGAGCCCACCACCGAGGGCACCTACGACGGATCCGACCCGAGTGCCGACATCGCCGAGCGAGGCGAGCCGACCGACATCTGGGCACCCGACGAACCGTTGACGGAGCTGAAGGTCATCGATGTCGTCGAAGGTTCGGGCGCCACCGTCGGAGCCCGAGTCGACCGTGGTGGTGCAGTACGTCGGGATCCAGCAGAGTGACTGCTCGGAGTTCGATTCGTCGTGGGAGACCGGACAACCCGCATCGTTCCCGCTGGCGGGCGTCATCCCGGGATTCAGCCAGGGGTTGGAGGGAATGAAGGTCGGCGGCCGGCGGTACATCGCGATGCCCGCCGACATGGCCTACGGCGACGCCGATCCCGAGGCCGAAGCGGGCGCGCCCGGTCAGCCGTCGGGCACCCTGGTGTTCGTGGTCGACCTCGAGGACGTGACCGAGACCGTTCCGCCTCCCGAGCCCGCCATCGCGGACGAAGCAGCGCTGGCCGCGGCGGAGGCCCGGGGCAAGCCGACCATGGTCGTGCCCGACCCTCTCCCCACCGAGTTGACCGTGGTCGACGACGTGGTCGGCGAGGGTGCGGAGGTGGCCGAAGGGGGCCAGGTTCTGGCCCACTACGTCGGCATCGATGCCACCGGAACGGAGTTCGATTCGTCGTGGGAGAGGGGTGAGCCCGCCGCATTCGGGCTGGATCAGGTGATCGCGGGATGGACCGAGGGACTCGTCGGGATGAAGGTCGGCGGCCGCAGGACGCTCGTCATCCCCGCCGACATGGCGTACGGCGATGACGACTCCTCGGGGCGCCCGACCGGCACCCTCATCTTCACCGTCGACATGGTCGGCACCTCCTGATCCGTCGGTCCTCCCGGGGCCCCGCACGAACCATGGCGGCCGTGGCGCCGAGCGACGAGGCCCGGCTCGGCGCCGGCCTCAGCTCGGCGCCGATCGAAGGGTCCGTGGTCCGTGGCCCGTGGTCCGTGGCCCGTGGCCCGGGCTCAGTCCTCGTCGAGCAGCTTGGCGACGTACTGCTGCTCGAGCTCGAGGTGCTCACGCAGACCCGACACGATGGCTTTCTCGACGGGGCCCGACCCGAAGAGAAGCTTCACGCTGAACCGGCCGTCGATCGATCGGATCGAGCCGGTTTCCGCGTTCTCGAAGCGAGTCTCTGCGGCGGCCTCCATCTTCGACGCGTAGTGATCCGGGAGGAACCGGACCGCGCCCGTCAGGGTCGGGCGATCGTAGGTGGTCTCCTCGATCCAGGTCAGCTTGTCGGGATTGACCACCACGGTCGCGGCCGCAGGGAGGTCGGCGGTGAAGCGGTATCGCATCGTGACGATCCGGCGATCGCCCCGATCGATCGCGTCGAGGGGCTCGGGGCGGCTGATGCGCCCGAACTCCGGCAACGACGTCTTGGTCTCCGGTCGGAGGAACAGGTCGAACATCGTCTCCGCAGATGCGTCGTAGGTCTGTACGACCGAGAAGTCCATGTGTGTCCCCCGAACGGCAGCGTCGGATCAACCTACCGGCTTGATTCGGGGCCTCGTGGCGCTCAGGGGAGGTCGGCGATCATGTCGTCGTAGACCCGGAACAGGGCCGGGCCGGACTTGTCCTGCCTGGCGAGAACACCGAGGCGGCGGCAACGGGCCAGGATCTCGCGGGCGGCCCGGCCGGGCCACGGGCGCGGAAGGAGCTCGGGGGGCAGGAGTGGATCGTGGTCGAAGCACTGGCTGAACCGGATCGCCACCGTGAGCGCGCCCGGCAGATATTCGGCCTCCGAGAGCTTCTCGTTCCGGCGCCGCATCTCCTCGAGTTGGGCAGGCACCTGCTGGTAGCTGTCGATGAACTCGTCGTATCTCGCGGCCACCTCGTCGAGGGGCCAGAGAGCCTGTGCCAGTTCACGCGGGTCGGTGCGCCCACCCAGGTCGAGGTCGTCGGTCGAGGCGACCACGACGTGGTCGGAGATCCCCAGTCGCTGTGCGGCGGCGGTCACGTCGCTCTCCCAACGGTGCGGCGAGACGTACAGGCCGTTGTGCACCGATGCCGCTCCGAGGGTCAGGAGATGATCGCGGAAGTGGTCCCGAGCCGCCCGCTGGGCCTCGGGAATGGCGAAGGCGACGAGACGCCAACGCCGATCCCAACCCCTGCCCGCGGCGTCCTGCGCGTACGCGAGCAGGTGTCGTGCCATCGTCGACGACAGCAGGGCCTGGCCGGCCTCGGTGGCTCGGAACACCGCCTCACGGCCTTCACCGGCGCGTTCGAACAGCTCCTCGGTCACCAGTCGGCGCATACAGGAGCGCACCTGATCGAGCGTGAGCCCGCATGGTTCGGTCACGTCGTAGAGCTCGTCACCGTGGATCGATCCGTCTCGGTGAGCCATGCCGAGACACAGCAGGCGGGTCGGGATGGACTCCGCGTCGTCGACGGTCGAAATCTCGGCGGCCGTCGAATTCACGACCACATGGTGTGCCACCGGCCGTCCTCGTGTCAACGGGAGCCGCCGGGCGCCGAAGTAGGGTTCGGATTCTCAACGCCGGTGGGGCATCGAAGGGAGCCGATGGACAACCTCCTGGCCTGGCTCGAGAATTCGTCCGCCGCGTGGTGGTTCCTCATCATCATCGTCGCCGTCGCGCTGCTCGACTCGGTGATCCCGATCGTTCCCAGCGAGTCGGCCGTGATCCTGGGGGGCATCGCGGCGGCACGAGGTGATCACCGCTACCTGGCCGTCGCGGTCGCAGCCGCCGTCGGTGCGTTCGTCGGCGACAACATCGCCTACGCGCTCGGTTGGCGGGCCAGCGGGCGCCTCTATGAGCGATGGCTCGCCAATCCCAAGACCCGGGCCCGACTCGAGTGGGCCGAAACACAGATCCAACAGCGCGGCGGGCCGTTGCTGGTGACAGCCCGGTTCGTTCCCGGAGGTCGGACCGCGGTGACGTTGAGCAGCGGCGTCACCCGGCAGAAATGGGGGTGGTTCGTGCGATGGGACATCGCGGCGTCGATCGCGTGGGCGATGTACGCCACGACCCTCGGGTATGTCTTCGGTGAGAAGTTCGCCGACAGCCACGCCACCGCGTTCATCGCCGCGTTCGCGGCCGCGCTGGCCGTCACCGGGCTCATCGAGGTCGTGCGCTGGGCCCGCGCCCGACGAAAAGATCACGCCGACTGAGCCGGCCGCCTCGTCGGTTCAGTCGGCGTGCAGACCGCACTCGGTCTTGTCGCGCCCGCTCCAGCGGCCCGAGCGGGCATCGTCGCCCTCTTCGACCGGCCGGGTGCACGGCCAGCAGCCGATCGAGGCGTACCCCTGGTCGAGCAAGGGGTTGTAGGGGACGTCGTTGGTGGCCAGATAGGCGTCGGCATCCGCCGCGGTCCAGGCGGCGATGGGGTTCACCTTCACCAGTCCCCTCAGATCACGTCCGACGATCGGGGCCGCCGCTCGACTCGGAGCCTCGTCGCGACGCAGGCCGGACATCCACGCACTCTTGCCGGCGAGTGCCCGGTCGAGTTGTCCGACCTTGACCGACGAACAGCAGTTCTCGGGATCCGCAATCCACAACTCCTCGTCATGGGGCGCCACCGTCATCATCCGCAGGTTGAGCCCGTAGTGGCGCCGGATCCGTTCCACCGTCTCGAGTGTCTCGGGGAAGTGGTAGCCGGTGTCGATGAACACCACCTCGATGGCAGGGTCGACCCGGGTGGCGATGTCGATGACGAGCGCATCGGCCATCGACGCGGCCAGTGACAGGTGCGGGCCGAACGAGTCCGAGGCCCACTGGATGATCGTCGAGGCCGGCACGTTCTCGAACTCCGCGTTGAGGTCCGCGAGTTCCTCGTCGCTGAAGTGCGCCGGCTCGAAACGTGCCGACGGTCGTGAGACCGCTGTGCCCGCCGTCACGTTGCGCATTCCGAGTCTCCGATCTCCACCTCGTAGGGCCCGGTCTCGTCGTAGTCGATGTAGTAGTCGGGTCCGTCCTGGGGGGTGGGGAACACGTCGAGGTCCTTCAGCTCCGCTGCGATGGTGGCGACGCCTCCACTGCGGTCGATCCAGCTGCGGAAGGTCTCTCCGGCCGATCGCTCCTCGGCGAACTTCCCGACCACCCGCGTGACCGCCTGCGGTGCCGCTTTGGCGGGCAGCCGGAGTGCCTTCTCCCCGAAGTGGATCTGCTCCTGGCCGACGTAGCCGCCGAGCAGCATCTGGTACCCCGGTGCCGGTTGGCCATGGGCCCGGCGTTCGGCGCCCATGAATCCGATGTCGGCGATGTGGTGCTGGCCGCACGAGTTGGTGCATCCCGAGATGTTGGTGCGGATGCCACCGACCTCGGCCAGGCCCGCGTCCTCGAGGGCGGAGCCGATGGCGTCGGCGAGGCCTCGCGACTGGGTCACCGCGAGGTTGCACGTGTCGGCGCCGGGGCAGGCGACGATGTCGCGACTCAGCTCGGCTCCCGGCTGGGCCATACCGATGGTGGTGAGCCGATCGAAGATCCGCGGCAGCATGTCCTCGGTGAGATTGCGGAACACCAGGTTCTGACGGTTGGTCGCACGCACATCGGCGTCGAACTCCCGGGCGATGGAGGCGAGGCCCCGGAACTGGTCGGACGTGATGTCGCCGAGACGGGCCCATGCGTATGCGGACACCGTGCCGTTGGCATCACCACGCACGACGTTCGCCGCCTCCCAGCGGGTGTACGCGTCCGTCGACACGAGAGTCACCGGCGTGCCCTGGCCCATGGCGGTCGGCTCCACCACCAGGGAGCGCCCGGCCGGTGCGTCACCCCACTCGGCCACGACCTCGGGAATGCCGCCGGGCCAGGACGAGGAGGCGGGAAGCAGGCGGCGGGAGGCGAGGATTCGATCGCGCACCTCGTCGAACCCCAGCTCGTCGATGACCCACTTCAGTCGGGCCCGGAGCTTGTTCTTGCGGTTCCCGGTCTGTTCGAAGACCCGGAGGACCGCCTCGAGGGTGGGCAGGAGGTCTTCCTTGGTGGTGAAGTCCTCGAGAGCGAGGGCCGGGTGCGGGTTGGCGCCCAGGCCGCCGCCGACGAAGACCCTGAAGCCGGCTTCCACCGACCCGTCGTCGCGGTTCCGGGCGACCGCGATCACGCCGGCGTCGTTGAACATCGCCTGACCGCAGTCGGTCTCGCATCCGCTGAAGTTGATCTTGAACTTCCGGGGGAGGCGCTGGGCGATCGGATGGCGCAGGAAGTGCCGGAACGCCGCTTCGGCCCATGCCGTGATGTCGAGAACCTCGTGGGGACACGCACCGGCGAGATGGCAGCCCTGCACGTTGCGTACCGTGTCGCCGCACGCCTCGCGGGAGGTGAGGCCCACCGCCGCGAAGTCGCGCAACAGGTCGGGCACCCGGGTGAGCTCGACGTAGTGGAACTGAAGGTTCTGACGGGTGGTGATGTGACCCCATCCCCTCGAGTATTCGTCGGAGACCCGGGCGAAGAGGTCCAGCTGGGCGGGGGTCAGAACCCCGTACGGCGCCTTGACCCGGACCATCTGGTGGGTGCCGCCCTGTCGCTGCCCGTAGATCCCGTTGTTGAGCCGGAAGACCCTGAAGACGTCCTCCTCGACCTCTCCCGCGAGGTAGCCCGCCAGCATGGTCTCGAACTTGTCGATGTCGGCCGCGATGTCGGGGTCGATCTCGACGACGAGAGGGGGAGCGCTCATGGGGAATTCCTGACTGAAGTGGTCGGGTTTCGGGACAGTGTTCCAAACCCGACCGTCTCGGTCAAGAATTAGCGCTTCTGCGACTCCTCAGCAGTTCGGCCACGTCGAAGGCCAAATCGAGCGACTGGCGGCCGTTGAGACGAGGATCGCACACGGTTTCGTAGCGCAGATCGAGGTGATCCTCGTCGAGCCGCTCGCCGCCTCCCAGACACTCGGTCACGTCGTCGCTGGTGAGCTCGACGTGCACGCCCCCGGGGATCGTTCCTTCCGAGCGGTGGACCTCGAAGAAGCTTCGGATCTCTCCGAGGATGGCGTCGAAATGCCGAGTCTTCCGGCCCGTCGCAGAGGTGAAGGTGTTGCCGTGCATCGGATCGCACGCCCACACGACGGGGAATCCCTCGTCGCCTACGGCCCGCAGCAACGGGGGAAGGGCATCCTCGACGACCCCGTCGCCCATCCGGGTGATGAGGGTGAGCCGACCGGCAGATCGATCGGGGTCGAGCACGTGGCACAGCTCGACCAGCTCGTCGGGGGTGACCGTGGGACCGATCTTGACGCCGATCGGGTTGCGGATTCCTCTGGCGAACTCGACATGGGCACCGTCGATGTTTCGGGTCCGTTCTCCGATCCACACCATGTGGGCGGAGCAGTCGTAGTGCTCGTCGGTCAGCGAATCGATCCGGGTGAGCGCTTCCTCGTAGCCGAGGACCAGGGCTTCGTGGCTGGTGTAGAAGTCGACCTGGGACAGCGCGGGTGAGGTGTCGGTGTCGAGCCCGCAGGCCGTCATGAAGGCCAGAGCGGCCTCGATCTCGGAGGCCAGCTGGCGATAGCGGTCGCCCTCGGGGCTGTTGGCGACGAACTCCTGGTTCCACGAATGGACCAGGTGCAGGTCGGCGAAGCCTCCCTTGGTGAAGGCTCGGAGCAGGTTGAGGGTGGCCGAGGACTGATGGTACGCCGAGACCAGCCGCTGGGGGTCGGGCACCCGCGCCGCGGCGGTTCCGGCCTCGGCATTGACGATGTGACCGCGGAACGACGGGAGTTCGACGTCGCCGACCCTTTCGGTCGGTGACGATCGCGGCTTCGCGAACTGACCTGCGATACGGCCCACCTTCACCACGGGCACTCCCGCGGAGTAGGTGAGGATGACCGCCATCTGCAGGATCAGCTTCAGCCGCTCACGGATCGAGACCGCGTTGAACGAATCGAAGGACTCGGCGCAGTCTCCCGCCTGGAGCAGAAACGCCTCACCGCTCGCCACCCGGGCCAGGTCGGCGCGGAGGTTGCGGGCCTCACCGGCGAACACCAGCGGGGGGTACTCCGAGAGCTCCTTGAGTGCACCGTCGACAGCGGCCGGGTCCGGCCATTCGGGCTGTTGGAGGGCCGGTCGGGAGCGCCAGGAACCAGGAGACCACGGGGAACTCATGGCAGAAGTCTCGCGGCTGGCGGTACATCGGCCAAAGCCGATTTCGCCGTCCCTCAGGCGCTGATGGTCTGCAGCGCCGATTGGCGGACCGTGTTGACCGATCGCTTCACGAGTCGGCGCGCGGCCTCGGCGGTCACGCCGAGCTCCTCGCCGACCTCGCGGTAGCTGCGACGGTGTCCGTCGGACAGTCCGAATCGGGCCTCGACGGCGCTGCGCGCCCGCCCGTCGAGAACGCTGAGTGCCATGTCCAGCATTGCGTCGTCCTCGGCCGCCATCACCGTCGCCTCGGGACCGGGGGTTCCGTCGGCCAGGAGGTCGATGAGCTCGTTGGAGTCGTCGTCACCGACGGTCCGGTCGAGTGATGTGGGGGTCGACAGACGGTGGAGGGTGGCGTTCTCGTCGTCGAGTTCGTCACCGTCGCCGGAGACCGAGCGCAGGGCGGCCCGTAGCGCCGCGGAGCGATCTCCGGGCAGGCGGATCAAGCTCGCCTTCTGATCGAGGGCCCGGCCGATCGACTGCCGGATCCAGAACGTGGCATATGTGGAGAACTTGAATCCCTTGCGCCAGTCGAACTTGTCGACGGCGTGTTCGAGACCGAGGTTGCCCTCCTGGATGAGGTCGAGCAGCTCCATGCCGGCCGGCAGCGGGTAGCGGCGGGCGACGCTCACCACCAGGCGCAGGTTGGCGCGGATGAAACGATCCTTCGCCGCCGCGGCGGCCCGGATGTCCCGGGCGATCTGGGGTCCCGACCCGCCGCTCTCACGGCGGGCACGGGCCTCGACTCCCCGTTCGATGGCCTGGGCGAGCTCGCGCTCCTCCTCGGCGGTCAACAGGGCCACCATCCCGATCTCGTTGAGATACGTACCGACCGAATCGCTCATGGCTCACTCTCCATACGGATGCGACTTGAGGTGCCGGGGATTCGTCGGTGGAATTCCTCCGCGTCACCCTTAGGCTGGACATCAGGCCGGGTCGACTCCCATCGGGAGCCTCGTCGTGCCTGATATCTGTATCGGCGGAAGAGCACGCGGATTTAGCCCCCGTCGGGTAATTCGGTCGCGCCTGGCCCGGCGTCGACCCCCGTGGACGACGTGTTGGGCCGTTCGCCTCTAGCATCGCTGCGGCATGGGCAGGCGGGTCGGCATCTTCGGGGGTACGTTCGACCCACCTCACATCGGCCACCTCGTCATGGCCACGCAGGCGGCGCATCAGTGCGATCTGGAGGTCGTCGTGTTGATGGTGGCGAACGATCCGTGGCAGAAGGCGTCGACTCAGCCGATCACGCCCGCCGAGGTGCGTCTCGAGATGACCCGAGCTGCCGTGGAGGGGTCGGCGCGCCTGGTGGCCGGGGACGCCGAGATCCGGCGCGGCGGGCCGACCTACACCCTGGACACGCTGAGAGAGTGGAGGGCGGGCCACCCCGATGACGAGCTGGTTCTCGTCATGGGAGCCGACGCCGCCGCAGGGTTGGAGGGATGGCACCGGGCGGGTGAGATCGCTGCCGAGGCGACGATCGCCGTCGTCGGCCGCCCCGGAGTGGACCTCGCCGCCGTGTTGTCCTCATCGGATCGATGGGACATCGACGTCGTGGACGCCCCTCTCGTCGACCTCTCGTCCACCGACATCCGACGACGCGCTCGTGAAGGGGCGCCGCTGGATTTCCTGGTCCCCAGTGGGGTGTTGGACGTCATCGATCGCCATGGTCTGTACGGGGATCGGGTCCGATCGACACCTAAGGTGGTGTAGATGGTCGACGTCATGAGCCAGCCTCCGTCGGCGGAGCCCGTACCCGACCCGCCCGGTGAGGACCCGGTCCCGACCGGCGCCGACCCTGCCCCCGTCCCCGCGCCCGAGGCCGAGACCACCATCGTCCGCCGCCCACCCCCCCGACGCCGGGGGCGGTACGCCGCACCCGTCTTCGGGGTGCTGACCCTGGTCGCCTTGGTCGGAGCAGCGTTCCTGGTGCGAGAGGGCTACCGCACTGCGCGCGAGATCACCGGGGGCATCGACGTCGACACGCAGATCGCCGCGGACGCCCCCGGATACATCGCCACCGTGTCACCGACCCCTGTTCGCGTGCTGGTCCTCTCCAACGCCGAAGGAGCGGTCGACTTCCTCGTCGTGGCCGAGTCGCCGGGCGGCTCGGGTGCTCGTCTGATGTGGGTCGTCGGCGACATGATCGTCGATCGGGAGTCGGGTCCCATGTCCCTCGAAGGCATCGCCGACCTCGAGGGCGTCGACGTGGCGGTCACCCAGATCGAGGAACTGCTGGGTCTCGGTATCGAGGACACGACGGTGCTGGACCCCGAGACGACCGCGGAGCTCTTCGGGCTGGTCGGCCCGCTGGCCATCGACAATCCCGACACCCTGTCGTTCCCTCGCGAAGGGACGTCGAACGTCGTCTACCGCGCCGGAGACATCGAGCTGGAGCCGACCGAGATCAACGACTTCCTGCTGCAGACCGCCAACCGCGAGACGCCCACGAATCGATCAATTCGCGCCTCGCTGGTGTTCGAGGAGTACTTCACCCAGCTCGCGAACGCCGAGGCACTTCCGACCTCGACGGTGCGGAGTGACTCCGGCGACGATGTGGCGGCGCGGTTCGGCGAACTCGCGCAAGGTGTAGTGAGCTTCGAACTGCTGGGGGTCGGTGACGAGGCGTACGGCGACGCGGTGCTCTACTACCCCGATCCCGAGCGGATCGCCGAGCAGGTCGCTGACGCGGTGGCCTTCCCGGTCTCGGCCTTTCCCGGGCAGCGGCCGCGGGTCTACGTGCTGAACGGTACGTCCGATGTCACCGTCGCCGCGTCTGTCGCCCATGAAGTCGCCGCGGCCGGTGCCGAGGTGGTGGCGATCGGCAATGCCCCGACGTTCGGCACGACGGCGACGGTGGTCGAGTACCACAGCCCCGAGTCGGCCGAGGCCGCCGCGAGAATCGCCGAGGTCTTCGGCGTGGATCCGCTACTGTCCGCGCAGCAGACTGACGCCCGTGACATCACCGTCACCCTCGGGCTCGATGCCGCCGACCGATGAACAGCCCCGACGCCGCAGCCCCTCCGCCGACAACCCATCGGAGTCCCAGAAAACGCGACGGAGGGCGTGCCACCGACGACGCCGTGGAGTTGGCCCGAGTCGCAGCTCGGGCAGCGGACGACAAGTCGGCGACCGACGTGGCGATCCTCGACGTCACCGCCATCCTCTCGATCTGTGAGATCTTCCTCATCTGCTCGGCTCGGAACCCGCGTCTCGTCGCCGCGGTCAGTCAGGAGATCGAGGACGCGGTGGCGATCGAACTGGGCCGCCGCCCCATCTCGGTCGAGGGTCTCGACGACCGGCGCTGGGTTCTTCTCGACTATGGCGACACCGTCATCCACGTTTTTCTCGACGACGAGCGCGAGGTCTACCGGCTCGATCGGCTCTATGCCGATGCGCCTGATGTCGACTGGCAACCGGCGGAGTCGACCGCCGGAGGCAACGACACCGCCGAGTAGACCATCGAGCCGGGACGCCTCGGTCAGCGCGCCGTCCATCCACCATCGACGGCGATTGTCTGTCCGGTGATGTAGCTGCCGGCGGCCGAGGCCAGCAGCAGCAGCACCCCGTCGAGTTCGGCGAGTTCGCCCGTGCGGCCGAGCGGCGTGTTGCGACGGACGTAGCGCAGCCCCGAATCGTCGTCGACCAGCATCGCCTCGGTCAGTTCGGTGGGGAAGTAGCCGGGGGCGATGGCGTTGACGCGAACTCCCTGTCGTGCCCACTGGAGCGCGAGTTCGCGGGTGAGACCGACCACTGCGCTCTTCGAGGCCACGTAGGCGGCCTGATGGTTGGGGGCGGCAGCCACCAGGCCGTGGACCGATGAGACGTTGACGATGCTGCCCGAGCGGTCGGCATCGATCATCGTTGCGGCGGCGAGTTTCGAGAGGACGAAAGTCGCGGTCAGGTTGACCTCCATCACCCGTCGGAAGTCGGCGGGGTCCTGCTCGATCGCCGGTGTCGTGGCGTCGCTGATGCCGGCGTTGTTGACCACCACAGTCAGCGGCCCGAGCCGTTCTGCGGCAGCCACGAGCTCTTCGAGCTGACCGTCGTCGCTCACGTCACACACGTGGCCGATCACGCCGCTCGTCTCGCTCTCGAGGACGGCGAGCCGATCGGCACGCCGGGCCGCGGCGACGACGGTCATACCGGCCGCGGAGAGCAGGCGGCAGGTGTGTTCACCGATTCCGCTCGAGGCGCCGGTCACGATGGCTGCCCCCGAGAGAGCGAAGACCTCGTCGATGTTCATGGACCCTCTTGGTGAGTTGGTGATCGGCGGCCCAGGCTATGTGGCGCGTTGCGCCGCGTCGGTTGCCCACGAGGTTAGGGCGACGAGATTCGGGTGCAGCGCGATCGGGCCCCCAGGGTGTGTAGTGGTGTATGCGCGGCGAGGATTCGCTTCACGCCCTCTTCGAGGTCGAATACGACGGTCTGGTTCGGTTGGCGTTTCTGTTGTGCGGGAACGCCCACACCGCCGAGGAGGTCACCCAGGAGGCGTTCGTCCGTGCCGCGGACAGATGGCCGCGACTGTCGGGCTACGACCGCCCTGGGGCGTGGCTCCGTCTCGTGGTGGTACGTCTCACCGTCCGTCGACGTCGGCGCGCCGGGGCGGAGCGGGGGCTCGAGGGGCTTCCGGAGGTCTCGGCGCTCGATCCGCCGGTACCCGACCCCGAGATCTATGAGGCGCTGAGGGCAGTGAGTGATGTGCAACGGCAGTGCCTCGTGTTGCATCACATCGGAGACCTCTCGGTGGAGGAGGTGGCGCGACTTCTGGACATGGCGGAAGGGACGGTGCGTTCCCACCTGCACCGGGGTCGGCAGGCGATGGTGGTCCAGCTCGGCGGGGGAGCGGGCGTGAACGCAGACCGGGAGCCGACGAGATGACGCGCATCGACGACGAGATGAGCCGGCCCGACGACGACGGGACTCTCGATGGGCGGTTGGCGTCGTTGTCGACCTGGCGCCCCGCCGGGGCCATGGCCGATGCGTGGGGCGCGGTGTCGACGGATTTGCGGCGGCGCCGTCGACGGCGCCGGATGGCGATCGGGGCCGTGTCGGTGGTCTGCGTGGTCGGTGCGCTCGGTGTGGCGGCGCAACGGGGCGATCAGCGGACCGTCGACGTGATCGACCCGGCGTCGCCGATCTACGGTGATCCGATCGGTGACGTCGCCGACGTCGGCATGTTCGATGACCCCGGCTCCCACGACCTCGGTTCGGTGCCCCTGTCGGGGCGCGACTTCACGGTGCTGGTGTGGACCGGTTCTCGCCTGGTGATGTGGGGCGGGGTCGAATCGGACGGCCCGTACACGCCCCAGCGCAGCCTCACCGACGGCGCCGTGTTCGACGCGGCAACGGGGGAGTGGCACCGTATGGCCGAGTCGCCGTTCTCCCCGAGCCTGTATCGACCGCGGGCCGCGTGGGACGGGTCGGAGGTCATCGTCGCGGGCATCGAGTGCGAGGCCGACGCACCGTCGGCGTATGGCCTGCCCGACTGTCCGACGGGGCCGGCGGCAGCCGCCTGGAACCCCGACACGAACGAGTGGAGGCGCCTCCCCCCTCCGCCTCTGGATGCCGAGAGTCTCGGCCCGTCCGAGGTGGGAGTGAACGGAGACGGCGTCGCGCTGTTGGGGATGAGCCTGTTGTGGAATCGTGACGCCGGCGCCTGGTCCAAAGTGGAGTTCCCCCTCGGCCCCGACCAGGTGGAGCGCGCCGTCGGCACGTGCGTGGACGTCGAGGCCGGTCGGATGATCGCCGTGACGCCCTCAGGCCCCGGGCCCGGTGTGACCACGTGGGTTCGATGGCTCGACCCCGCGATCGGAACCTGGAGCGACGTCATCGACGTGAGCTCGCAGGACATCGGGTCCGGCAACCTGGGGTGCGGGCGCGACCACATCGCTGCCGAGCGGGACGACGGGGGGTTGCCCCCGGGTGCGGCGGCGACCCCTGTTCCCGAGGTGTCGGGGCTGTTCGAGTGGGGCCGGCTCATCACCATGGATCTCGACACGGGGACCATGTTCGACGAGAACGTGGGGCTGTCCCAGGGTCGCCTCCGATTCCTGGGCCCGTGGGTGGCGCGCGACATCGTGGACCAGCAGTGGCTCGTCGATGCCGAACAGCGCCGCGCCGCCGGCGAGCTGACCGTCGAGGAGCTCATGTCGGCGCCGACGCAGACATCGGTCCGTCGCATCGATCAGGCCGACTGGACCGCCGTGTCGGACGATCCGATCGCCGAGGCGGTGTGGGTCCCCTCGAGGGCCGGCGGGATCTGGACCGGTGACTTCTGGATCGGAACGACCCGGGACACATCGTTTCCGGATCGGCCGGGACGCCCCGTGCTCTCCGTGTGGGTTCCGCCGACGCCCTGAGCCCGACGCCGGGTGTGGGGCAGCGTGAGCCGCTGTGGTCATTCACGGCACGTGGCGTGTGCGGCAACGCTCGCCCCCGGATTCCCTGAGCCGGACGTATCGCCGTAGCCTGCAGAGAAGGGACGCCAGGATCGGGAGGGTCCGTGAGCAACGCACCGAGAGGGCCAGGGTGGTGGCAAGCCTCCGACGGGCGTTGGTACACCCCCGAGCGCCACCCCGACTTCGTTCCCACGACTTCCCGGTCTCCTGACCCGGCGGTTCGCGAGACGCCGAGCCAGCCTGCGTTGGCCTCACCACCGCCCCTGCCCGAATCGCAGGTCCGGGCGGCGACGCCGTTCGTGCCGCCCCTGCCCGAATCGCCGGTGCACGCGGCGCCGCCTTGGGTGCCGCCCGAACGGGAGTCGGCAGGCGGCGGGCGCGACTGGAAGAAGATCGGGCTGGTCGGGGCCGGTGTGGTGGCTCTTCTCGCCATCGTCGGCGTGCTCTCCAGGTCATCGGGGGAGGACGACACGGTCGTCGCGGGAACGTCGGTCAACCCACCCACCACCGCCAGTGCTCCGACCTCGTCCGACCCTCCGACCACGACGGAATCCCCGACCACGACCGACCCGCTCTCCGCCCAGCCCACGGCCCCGTTCACCGGATTCTCGGCGCCGGTCACGCTGGATGGGGTGGGAGACGACGCCAGAGACATGCCGGCCATCGGCGACGTCGCGATCATGGAGATCAGCCACACCGGAGAGGGGACCTTCGTCGTTCAGAGCTCCAATGGGTTGCACGTGAACCACGCCGGCCCCTATTCGGGCGTCGTGTTCGCCGGAGACGCGGCCACTGCTGGCCGCCTGGAGATCACCGCTGACGGCGCCTGGTCGATCACCGTCCGACCGGTTCTCACCCTTGGTGTGTCCGAAGGGCTGGTGGAGGGGTCCGGCGACGCCGTGGTGATCCTGCCCACGTTCGAGACGACGGCCATCGTCTCGCATACCGGCTCCGGCAGCTTCACCATGCGGACACACGGGGGAGCCAGCGACCTGGCTGTCGACACCTCCGGTCCGTACGCCGGCACGGTCGTGTTCCTGGGGGAGATCATCGAGATCAGGACCGACGGCGCATGGACCATCAACCCGACATGAATCACGCGGTGTCGATCTGAGATCACGCAGACCCGGAGTCGCGCCAGGTCGTCCGGTGGATCCACCCGGCGCGGCGATCACTGGGCGGCGGCGTCGGCGCGAGACATCTCGTGCCGATAGCCAGTCGACGTGCGACGGAGGCTATGAGCCCTTCCGGGCTGCCTCGACCGCGGCGATGTCGATCTTCGTCATCGCCATCATGGCCTCGTAGGCGCGCTTCGCGGCCAGCGGGTCCGGGTCGGAGATGGCCTCGAGGAGGGAGCGAGGCGTGATCTGCCATGACACACCCCATTTGTCCTTGCACCATCCACACGCGCTTTCCTCGCCGTCGTTGTCCACGATCGCGTTCCACAACCGGTCGGTCTCGGCCTGGTCATCGGTGGCGATCTGGAACGAGAACGCCTCGCTGGGGCTGAACGTGGGTCCGCCGTTCAACCCGACGCAGGGGATGCCGCACACGGTGAACTCCACGGTGAGGACGTCGCCTTCGTGACCGTTCGGATAGTCGCCCGGAGCCCGCAGGGTCGTTCCGACCGCGCTGTCGGGAAAGGTCTCGGCGTAGAACTGCGCTGCGTCAGCCGCGGTCCCGTCGAACCACAGACAGATCGTGTTCTTGTTGGCCATGTCGTCTCCCAACCCGCTCGGAAAGACGATTCTCCTGGCGCCGAGGCCCACCCGTCCAGCGCGACCACCAACAGATCCGCGGCTCGGCACCGATCGCGCGGTTGCCCTTCGCCTTCACCACCGACGCGCCCGAGCCGGCGTCCTGCCGGCGGTCCCGCTACTGCCGGGACATCGCGACGCGCAGCCGTTCCTCGGGGTCGATGTAGTGGTCGTGGTCGTCATCACCGAGGTCGAGCTGGACCCAGCGGATCTTGCCGTTGAAGCGGCTGGTCCCGGTCGTGTAGTCGGGCGTGACGGTTGTGCCGGACTCGTACCCGATGTCGGTCGTCTCGTCGGCGGAGAAGATCAGCGGTTGGGTGTTCTCGACCCGTCCCGAACCGACGTTGTCACCGTCGTAGTAGAGGGTGACGTCCCCGCCCTTCGCGAGCCCGCCGCCGTCGTAGGCGAACTCGACGCGGATCTGATGGTTCCCTTCCGGGACGGGGCTGTTGGCCGTGGTGGTGAACCACTGGATACCGAGCGTGTTGTAGCAGAACGTCGCGGCTCCGTCCTTCACGAAGAACGACCAGCCACCGAACCGTCCGCCCTGGGCGATGATCACGCCGGAGGCTCCCGCAGCGGGAACATCGACGTCGGCGGTGACGGAGAAGGATCGGTTCTTGATGCTCAACACGCTGTTCTCGGAGAGTCGCCCCATGCCCGGGAAGAACTCTTGAGTCGTTCCCTTGATCAGGGTGGGTCGACCGGCGATGTCGGGATTGAGGCGCTCGGCGGTCCGGTCGTCCATCGGCAGCACGTTGTACTTCGTCGCTTCGATGAGGAAGAGTCGCTGCAGCTCGTGGAGTCGCTCCGGGTGGTCTGCCGCCAGGTCCCGGGCCTGGCTGTAGTCGTTGCTGCCGTCGTACAGCTCCCAGACGTCGTCGTCGAAGGCCGGCAGGTCCCCGCCGACCATGACCCACGGTGTGCGGTGCTTGGTGACCGCGCTCCACCCCTTGTGGTAGATGCCCCGGTTGGCGAACATCTCGAAGTACTGCAGGTCGTGGCGCTCCGGTTCGGAGGGCGCGTTGAGCGTGTAGAGCATGCTCGTGCCCTCCATCGGCGACTGCTGCACGCCGTTCACCATCGTCGGTTCGGGGAGGCCCGCCGCTTCGAGGATCGTCGGTGCCACGTCGATCACATGGGTGAACTGCTCACGTAGGCCTCCCGGATCGTCGATGCCCTCGGGCCAGTGGACGATCGTGGCGTTGCGGGTCCCGCCCCAGTGCGACGCCACCTGCTTGGTCCACTGGAACGGGGTGTTCATCGCCCATGCCCAACCGACCGCGTAGTGGTTGTAGGAATTCGGGCTGCCGAACTCGTCGATCTTGCTCACCATGAACTCGGGTGTTTCGAGTGCCGCCATGCCGTTGAAGTTCGCCATCTCGTTGAAGGCACCGTTCACGGTGCCCTCGGCAGACGCCCCGTTGTCACCGATGATGTAGTAGACGATCGTGTTGTCGAGCGCCCCGAGCCCATCGATCGCGTCGATGACGCGGCCAACCTGGTGGTCGGTGTGTTCGAGGAACCCGGCATAGACCTCCATCTGACGAGCCAGCACCGGTTTGAGCTCGTCCGACATGTCGTCCCAGGCGGGAATCTCATCGTGCCGAACCGTCAACTCGGCGTCGGCGGGGATGACGCCGAGTTCTCGTTGCCTCGCAAAGGTCCGCTCGCGCTCCGCGTCCCACCCGTCGTCGAACTGCCCGGCATACTTCGCCGGCCATTCCGGCGCCACGTGATGGGGGGCATGTGTCGCTCCCGGTGCGAAGTACATGAAGAAGGGCTTGTCCGGCATCAGCGCCTTCTGCTGGCGCACCCATGCCACCGCCCGGTCCGCCAGGTCCTCGGTCAGGTGGTAGCCGTCCTCTGGAGTCGCCGGGGGCTCGATCGGCGTGGTGCCCTCGTAGAGCGCGGGGTCCCACTGGTTGTTCTCCCCACCGATGAACCCGTAGAAGTACTCGAACCCGCTGCCCGTCGGCCACGCATCGAAGGGCCCCATCGGCGACGACTGCCACACCGGCACCTCATGGCACTTGCCGAACTGGGCCGTCGAGTAGCCGTTCAGCTTCAGCGTCGTCGCCAGCGGCGCCTTCGTGTTGGGCCGCAACGTGTTGTTTCCCGGGGCGGACGTCGCTGTTTCAGTGATGCTGCCCATCCCCACCGAGTGATGGTTGCGACCCGTCAGCAACGCCTGGCACGTCGGCGCGCACAGCGCCGTCGTGTGGAACCGGTTGTACTTGAGGCCACCCGCCGCCAACCGTTCCGCCGTCGGCATGTCGCACGGACCCCCAAACGCGCTCGACGCTCCGAAACCGACATCGTCGATCAGGACAACCAACACGTTCGGCGACCCCTCCGGCGGCAGCAGCGGCTCGATGGGCGGATACGACGTCGACGGATCCCTCGCGTCATAAGTGGTGAGGCCCGGCGCGGGCCGATCCGGGATCGGCAACATCGCACGCGAATGGCGATCGGGTGAGCCGCTCATGATCTGATCCTCCGAGACTGGGCGCAGGGAACGACACAGTAGCGAAACGGGTCTCTGACTCGCCGACCCTTGGGAGCGTCTGAGTCGAAGAACGCCCCATGTTCGACGAGTCATCGCCGTGCGACTCGTGGTGTGACGGCCGGATCATCGAGGGGAAATCGTCTCGCTCGGGACTGGGTCACCGCGTCGGCGCCCGGAACTCCCCCCACACGACCGAGGCGTCCGTGTACGAAGTGCCACCCCTCTTCGCACCCCTCCGAAACGCAAGGAGCCCGGCGCGATGGCCAGGCCCCAGCGTTTCCAACGGTTCTCGACGAGGTGGCCCGCAAGCTGAAGGACCTTCGCGACCAGGAGGCACGAGCTCGGCGGGGCGGTGACCTACGGACCCTCGGCCAACTCCTCGAGCGCTGGCTCCACACGGCCGCGGCGTCGCGCTTGGGAGCCGGCTCCACCCTGGACAACTACCGAGGCCAGGTCGATCAGCATCTCGTACCCGCGCTCGGTCACCGACGCCTCGATCAACTCAGCGCAGAGCACATCGACGACTACCTGCTGGCGACAGCCCGTGACGGCTACTCCCGGGCCACCCTCGTCCGACACCGATCGATCCTCGGTCAGGCCCTCCGATGGGGTGTGAAGCGCCGCCACATCAACTGGGACCGCGCGTCTCTCGCAGAGATCCCTCCCGCCGATGTGTTCGCCACGGCCACGTCGACACCCGGATGGTGGAACGCCACTACCGACACCAGCTCGCCGACTCCGTGACCGTCGCAGTGGAGCCGATGGACGCGCTACTCGCTCCTTGGGGTTGACCGGGATCCGAGTTCCGCATGCTTGAGGCAGGCGTTGATCGATATACCGTGTCAGGGTACCATGACAACATGAGTTTGATCTCTGCTGACTCGCTCCCGGTTGAGCCGCTCGACGCCTTGCGCGAGGTATCTCGTTCCGAGGCGGAGCTCGACGAGCTCCGGTGGAAACAGATCGCAGCCGCTCGGGACGCCGGGGCATCCTGGGCGGCGATCGGCGAGGCGCTCGGGGTGAGTCGTCAGTCGGCTTGGGAGTACTTCACGCGACGGGTGAGCACGGGGCTTGCCGCAAGCGTGGAGGGGAACATGGATCTCTCCGACGGCCCGGCGATGGACCTTGCGGTCGAAGAGGTTCGAGCCGTGCGCCGCGGCCGTCGTGCCCGTTGACGCCGATCGTGAAGGTGGTTCTCGCCGCGAACGTGTTGGTCTCGGCTGCGATTCAGGCCGGACCGTCCTATTGAATTGTCGCCCGATGGCTGGACAGAGGCGACATCGAGGTCGTGCTCTGTCCTGCGCTTCTCGCTGAGGTCGAACACGTCTTCGGCAGGCCGAGACTTCGAACACGCGTCGAGCCCGGGCTGGCTGAGCTGTACATGTCCACCATTCGGCGCATCGCCGATGTGGTCGCCGACCCGCAGTCGGAAGTCGCCGAAATCCGTGACCCCGGCGACGATTACCTGGTGGCGCTCGCTCGCGAACAGGGCGTCGACTGGATCGTGACCGGCGACAAGGATCTCCTCGAATGGGAAGCCCAGACGCCGCCGGCCATCACTCCGGCTGCCTTCGACTCGATGCTCGAGAGATCCATCGACTGATCAGGCAGCGGTGCCGCGTCGCTTCGCGCCAAGCCAACGTTGCGCGACCCTGGTGGTGACGCCTCGGGCTCGGCCGAACGGATTCGACCCCGGTGTGACCGGTCGGCGCGAAAACCGCCAACCACTTGGCACCCCTTCTGGCACCCCTCCGAGACGCAAGGAGCCCGGCGCGATGGCCAGGCCCCAGCGTTTCCAACGGTTCTCGAGTGGAGCTGATCGGGATCGAACCGACTACCTCTTCCATGCCATGGAAGCGCTCTCCCAATTGAGCTACAGCCCCGTGGGAGCACGCACGTTACCACCGGTCCCCAGGGCGGCGGAAACGCTCGAACCCGCACGGACGGCCCGGTGGCGCTCACTACGCTGTCGCCCATGCCCGATGGCCCCGACGCCGCATCCGACGCCCTGCCGCCGCCCTACCGGCCCACCGAGATCGAGCCGCGGTGGCAGCAGTTCTGGCGCGATGACGGCACCTACGAGGTCGACAACGACGACCCACGGCCGCACTACTACACCCTCACCATGTACCCGTACCCCTCGGGCGCCGCTCACATGGGCCACGTCCGCAACTACACCTTCGGCGACCTCATCACCCGCTACCGGACCATGACGGGCCACGCCGTGTTGTCTCCCATGGGGTTCGACAGCTTCGGACTTCCCGCCGAGAACGCGGCCATCAAGACCGGGGTGCACCCCCGGGAGTTCACCGACGAGCGCATCGCGGAGCTCACCAGTTCGCTCGTGCGGATCGGTGGTGGCTACGACTGGCGTCGCCAGGTCCGCAGCCACGATCCCGAGTACATCCGGTGGACCCAGTGGATCTTCCTGCGGTTTCGCGAGGCGGGCCTCGTCTATCGGGCAACCTCTCCGGTGAACTGGTGTCCGGGATGCCAGACGGTGCTGGCGAACGAGCAGGTCGTCGACGGTCGCTGCGAGCGCTCCGACGACCTCGTCGAGCGACGCGACCTCGAGCAGTGGTACTTCAAGATCACCGACTACGCCCAACAACTCCTCGACGATCTCGAGACGGTCGAATGGCCTGAACGCGTCGTGATCCAACAGCGCAACTGGATCGGCCGGAGCGAAGGGGCCCAGTTCGCCATGGATGTCGTCACCGAGGCGGGAGACCCCACCGGTGCCGCCTTCGAGGTCTACACGACCCGTCCCGACACCTCGTTCGGCATGACATTCTGCGTCCTGGCCCCCGAGCACCCCCTCGTCGTCGACATCACCACCGATGACCGGCGCGGCGAGGTCGACGCGTTCGTCGAGCGGGCCCGGGCCACCTCCGAGATCGACCGCCTGTCCACCGAGCGTGAACTCTCGACGAGGGGTTGTTTCACCGGCGCGTACGCACTCAACCCGTTCACCGCGAAACCCGTTCCCATCTACCTCGCCGACTACGTGCTCGCCACCTACGGCACCGGGGCGATCATGGCCGTCCCGGGCCAGGACCAACGAGACTGGGACTTCGCCACCGAATTCGACCTGCCTATCGTCCGCACCGTTGCCCCGCCCGCCGACTTCGACGGTGAGGCGTACGGGGGCGACGGCCCCGCCATCAACAGCGAGTGGCTCGATGGACTCGACGTGGATGCGGCCAAGGCCCGGGCCATCGAGTGGCTTCACGCCGAGGGGCGCGGCACCGCGACGGTCAACTTCCGCCTGCGCGACTGGTTGTTGAGTCGCCAGCGCTTCTGGGGATGTCCGATCCCCATCATCTACTGCGAGTCCTGCGGTGCCGTGCCCGTTCCCGACGATCAGCTCCCGGTTCTCGCTCCCGATGACGTGGAGTTCCGACCGACCGGCGAATCGCCGCTGACCTTCCACGAGGGATTCCTGCGCACCACCTGTCCGACGTGCGGTGAACCGGCGCGGCGAGAGACCGACACCATGGACACCTTCGTCGACTCGTCGTGGTACTTCCTGCGTTTCTGCGATCCCGGGTCCACCGAGCTGCCGTTCCGGCGGGACGAGGCGGCCGCCTGGATGCCCGTCGACCAGTACATCGGCGGTGCCGAGCACGCCATCCTCCACCTGATGTACGCCCGGTTCTTCACCAAGGCCCTGTCGGACCTCGGCTATCTGCCACCCGACCTGCGCGAACCGTTCCGCCGGTTGTTCACCCAGGGGATGATCCGCCTCGGCGGGTCGAAGATGTCGAAGTCGAAAGGGAATCTCGTCGCTCCCGAGGAGATCCTCGACACCGACGGCGCGGACGCTCTGCGGCTGGCTCAGCTGGGTCTCAAGCCCCCGCAGGACGACGTGGACTGGGAGGCCGTCTCCATCGATGGCGCGCACCGGTTCCTGTCGCGGGTGTGGCGCCTCGCGGTTCCGGGCAGCGACCTGATCGGCGAGCTGCGGTCGAAAGAACCGGTGGAGGCCGACACCGGGATCGACCGAGCGATGAACCGGCTCATCGCCGAGGTCACCGAGGACTTCGAGCGGTGGAGCTACAACACCGCCGTCGCCAAACTGATGGCGTTCACCAACGACCTCTACCGCTGGGTGCAATCCGATGACGGCGCGCACGGTCCCGGCCTCCACTCCGCGATCGACACCCTCCTGCTGTTGATGGCCCCCGCCGCTCCCCACATCACCGCAGAGCTCTGGTCGCAGCGGCGTGGCGGCCACGTCCACGCCGAGGCCTGGCCGACACCCGACCCCGCCAAGCTTGTCGAGGACACGGTGACGATGGTCGTCCAGGTCAACGGGAAGGTACGCGATCGGCTCGAGGTGCCCGCCGACATCTCCGAGGAGGCGGCCACCGCGGCGGCGCTCGATTCCGATGCGGTCCGCTCCCACCTGGGCGGGGCGCAACCGGTGAAGGTGATCGCCCGCCCGCCACGGATCGTCAACGTCGTCGCGAAGGGCTGAACCCTCGTCTCAGTCGGCGCCGATCGCCTTGAGATCGGCGAGCACCTGGCTCCACAGATCCGGATCCGACTGGTACGGCGCGTAGAACGACAGCCGGTTGACCACGTCACCGAACCGGGCCTCGAACCGCGGCGCGATGTCGGCGGGCTCCGCCACCACGGCGAAGGCGTCGAGGACGTCGTCGTCGATGGCGTCGGCCATCGCCTCCCACTTGCCCTCCTTCGACATGGCGTTCAGCTCGGTCTGCAGGTCGCCCCAACCGTGCAGTTCGAGCACGGGGCGGTAGGCGGGAGTCGAGCCGTAGAACGCGATCTGCTGGCGGGTACCCAGGGCCGACGCAGCCATCTCCTCCTCGGTCGTACCGGTGACGACGAAGGCGGGACCGGAGATCTCGATGTCGTCGAGAGTGCGGCCCGAGCGGGCGGCACCCGCCTCCAGCGCCGGGACCGTGACCTCTCGGAGGTACCGCTCGGTCGTGAAGGCGTGACAGATGAAGCCGTCGCAGACCTCGCCCGCCGACTCGGTCATCAGGCGGCCGACGCCCGCAAGGAAGACCTTCGGCTTGCCGTGGGGGTTGGGGCCCGGGTCGAAGAAGGGCGTCATGAGCGTGTGGGTGTAGAAGTCGCCTCTGAAATCGAGCTTCGTACCCTCGTTCCAGCAGTCCCAGATGGCGTGCATCGCCGTGATGTACTCCCTCATCCGGGCGGCAGGTGACGACCATGTCATCGAGAAGCGCTTCTCGATGTGCGGGCGGATCTGGGAACCCAGCCCGAGGATCATGCGCCCGCCGCTCAGGGAATGGATGTCGTTGGCGGTGACCGCGGTGGTCATCGGAGAACGGGCGAACGCCACGGCGATTCCCGTACCGAGCTCGACAGTGGTCGAGTCCGCGGCGAGGGCCAGGGGCAGGAACGGATCGTGGTTGGTCTCGACGCTCCACAGACCGTCGTATCCCTCCGACTCGATCTTCGCGGCCCGTTTCGCGATGTGAGAGGGGTTGAGGGTGTTGGTGATGCCGAGTCCGCCGTCGATGCGCATGGGTCGAATGTAGTGCGGCCCGAAGGCTCGGAGAGTGTGTGGGGACCGCGTCCGGGCGCCCACGATGGTGCGGCGTGTGGTGCGCAGCGTGCGGGAATGGCGTCGGCCGTCCAAGATGTGCGGGTGAGCGGCGCGGAGCGCCCGGCGGACGTCGCGGCGATGATCGACGAGGTGATGGCGACAGGCCGCGCCGTCTCCGCTCACGTCCGCACGCTCGACGATGCGGCGACCCTGACGTCGACCCCGGAGTGGACCGAGCTCTCGGCGCGGTCGGCCCGGGCGCGCGCGACGTTGGACGACTGGATGGCCGGCCTGGGCCGGCGGCTGGCCGAGGGCGACCCGACCGCCGGTGCGGAGGCCTTGGACTACCTCGACGCCGACCCCTACTACTTCCGATCGGGCTACGCCCGCGACCGGCTGGCCGGCCGTCTCTCGCAGGTGGCCCTGTCGGCCGCCGACAGGATCCGGGCCCGGCGCTTCGTGGTGAGTTGCGTCGACGGCGAGCGCCACTGCAGCCGGCCCGGCCTGGGACGACTCGCCCGTTCGGTTGCCGACAATCCGCTCCGCCGCGCGCTGCGGGCTCGGCTCCATTCTCTGGATCCGGCTGTGGCGCAGCGGGCGCTGAGGCTGGTGCTCGACGTCCGGAAACCCGGGCTCTCCGAGGCCGACCTCGGCGCGGCGCGACGTCTGATCCTCGATGAGGCGGGTCGGGACCGCTTCCTTCGGCCCGACGTCGAGGATCGGGCACGACGGCTCTGGAGTCCCGAGTGGCACGCCGAACTGATCGAGCTGAGCCGGCACCACGGCCCACGACGGACCGGGCGCGCCGCCTGCTCGAGGCTGCCGACATCTGGGTGGCGCGGCGGCCGGGCCCCTGACGTCGCAGATCAGCGACGCGTGAAGCGGAGCCCGGGTTCGCCGTGCCCAGCGTAGGGCGTCGGGCGGAGATCCGGCTGCAACGGGACAATGGTCCCTGTTGGCGCGCCGGCGTGGGAACCATGATCGACACGGAGCGTGATCGAGGGGGTCGACGATGACACGTCCGCACACGATTCGAACGGGGCTCGCGGCCCTCCTGCTGGCGATGGGCCTGGCGTCCTGCGTTCCACCCACGGAGACTCCGAGACCCGCGGTGGACGTGGCGGCGGGGAGCAACCACACGTGCGCGGTGGTGCTCGGCGGCCTCGTCAAGTGCTGGGGTTGGGGCTTCTACGGCCAACTGGGCGACGGTAGGAAGACCGACCAGTCGACACCGGTCACCGTTCCCGGCATCATCCGAGCCCAGTCCGTCGAAGGCGGGCACCATCATTCGTGCGCGCTCCTGTCCGAGGGTGCGGTCAAGTGTTGGGGAGAGAACCTGCGCGGCGAACTCGGTGACGGCACGTTGACGCCTCGCTATTCACCCGTCGACGTCATCGGCATCTCGGGAGCCACGCAGGTGGTGGCCGGCGGAGCCAACAGCTGCGCCCTGATGCCGAACGGAACGGTGAGGTGTTGGGGGGACATCGTTCCGGACGGCTCGGGCGACGGCACCCTGCCCGTGGAAGTGGTCGGGCTATCCGACGTCGTGCGCATCACCGCCGGAACGGGAGGCCACGTGTGCGCCCTGACGGCATCGGGGGCGATCAAGTGCTGGGGACCGAACTGGGCGGGTCAGCTCGGCGACGGAACGACTGACGCCAGCGAGACTCCGGTCGACGTGGCCGGGATCGGCAATGCCACCGATGTCGCCGTCGGACACGGACACACGTGCGCAGTCCTGTCCGGAGGCTCCGTGAAGTGCTGGGGCTACAACCAGCACGGTCAGCTCGGCAACGGCACCACGTCGGACAGCGGCGTCCCGGTCGATGTCGGCGTGGCCGGCGCGGCAGGAGGTCACCGCCGGCGACGCTCACACATGTGTGCTGGTGGGCACCGGCGCGCAGTGTTGGGGACGAAACGACCAGGGTCAGCTGGGCAACGGGACCATGACGGAGAGCACCGTCCCGGTGCCGGTGTCCCTGACCGATGCGGCGACCCAGATCGTCGCGGGCGGCTATCACACCTGCGCGGTCGTCGCCGACGGGTACGTCCGGTGCTGGGGGTACAACCCCTGGGGGCAGGTGGGCGACGGGACCGAGACGTCGCGCAGCCTTCCGACCGACGTGATGGCCATTCCCTGACGTCGTCGGCGTCGTCGGCGTCGTCGACGTCCCTGCTGCGCCCGCAGCGCGGCCCGAGTGGGTGTGGTTGACTCGGCGACATGACACGACTCGGCTACCAGATCCCCAACTTCACGTTCCCCGACGGCGGCGAGGCCGGCATCTTCGACGAGGTCGTTCGCCAGGCGACCGAGGCCGAGGCGGCCGGGTTCGACCGGGTGTTCGTGATGGACCACTTCTACCAGCTGCCCATGTTGGGAGCACCCGACGAGCCGATGCTGGAGTGCTACACGCTGCTCTCCTCGCTCGCCCAACACACCGAGAAGGTCCGGCTCTCCGCTCTGGTGACGGGCAACACCTACCGCAACCCCGCGTTGCTGGCCAAGACCGTGACCGCCCTCGACCACGTCTCCCACGGGCGGGCGACGCTGGCCATCGGCAGTGGCTGGTTCGAGGAGGAACACGACGCCCTCGGATTCGAGTTCAACACGTTCACCGAGCGATTCGAGAAGCTCGAGGAGGCGCTGCAGATCATCATTCCGATGCTCCGTGGGGAACGCCCCACGCTCGACGGCGAGTACTACCGGGTGTCCGATGCGATGAACTCACCGGCTCCCGTGTCGCGGATCCCGATCATGATCGGCGGGTCTGGGGAGAAGAAGACCCTGCGGATGGTGGCCCAGTACGCGGACGAGTCGAACCTCACCTGTGAGACCCACGAGATACCCCGGAAGCTCGACGCACTCGCGGCCCACTGCGAGGCGGTCGGCCGGGACCGCAACGAGATCAAGGTGACGAAGCTGATGACCTCCCTGGTCGCACCCACCATGGAGCAGGCCCACGACGACCTGAGGGCCATGGCCGAGGTCAAGGGCTGGAACGACGAGATCATCGAGATGGCCACGACGATGATGGTGTTCGGCGATCCCGACGCCGTGGGCGAACAGCTGAGCGCGGCGGTGGCCAAGGGTCTCGACGGCCTCACCCTCAACCTCGCCGCCAACGGTCACATCCCCGGGCGCATCTCGCTGCTCGCCGAGGTCGCCGGGCAAGCCCTCGGCTGAGGCTCACACCCCGGAGTTAGGCTCGGCCGTGTCGAGCGGCTCGAGGGGGCGAGATGGTGACGTCGAACGGTCCTGTTCTGGCCCTGGGAACGCGCAAGGGCGTGTTCCTGCTCATGGCCGACGGACGCCGCGAGGACTGGTCGATGAGGGACCCGATGTTCCTCGGACACATCGCCCAGCACGTGGTCGACGATCCACGCGCCGGGGGCCGTCTGGTTCTCGCCACCCGGACCGGCCACCTCGGGCCCACCGTGTTCTGGTCCGACGACCTCGGATCCACCTGGGTGGAGTCGAGACGACCCCCGGCGTTCCGCGCCGATGACGCGCTCGGGCGCAGCCTCGACGCGGTCTTCTGGTTGACGCCGGGGCACCCCGACGAACCGGGGGTCTGGTACGCGGGCGGGTCTCCCCAAGGGCTGTTCGTGTCACGCGACGGCGCCGAGACGTGGGAGCCGGTCGATGGCTGGAACGATCACCCGATGTGGGAGACGTGGGCGGAATGGCCCGAACAGAACACCCCCGACGGGTCGATGCTCCACTCCATCAACGTCGACCCCCGCGACGCCGCCCATCTGTACCTGGGCCTGTCGTCGGGCGGGGTCTTCGAAACGGTTGACGGCGGGGCGGACTGGGCCCCGCTGAACGCGGGCTGCGAAGCGCCCGGGGGTCCCGACAGGTTCCCCGAGTTCGGGCACGACCCACACTGTGTTCGCCTCCACCCCCTTCGACCCGACCGTCTGTACCAGCAGAACCACTGCGGCATCTTCCGGATGGAGCGATCCGAGGCCCGTTGGGCCCGAATCGGCGACAACATGCCCGCCGACGTCGGCGACATCGGCTTCCCCATCGAGTTGCACCCGAGCGACCCCGACACCGCGTGGGTGTTCCCGATGGACGGGACCGACGTCTGGCCTCGGACCAGCCCCGACGGACGCCCCGCCGTGTACGTGACCAACGACGGCGGCGAGTCCTGGCGCCGGCAGGACGACGGGTTTCCGGCCCGGGCGTGGTTCACCGTGAAACGGCAGGCGATGACCACCGATTCCGCCTCGCCGGTGGGGCTGTACCTGGGCACCACGAGCGGCGAGCTGTGGGCGAGTCGTGACGAGGGGCAGACCTGGCGGTGTATCGCCGCGCACCTCCCCGAGATCTACTCGGTGGAAGTCGCGGCCCCGAGGTCGCCGTGAAGGTGCGAATCCCGTCGCCTCTTCGCTCCTATGTCGGCGACGCGTCGTGGGTCGAAGCATCGGGATCCACCGTCGGCGACGTCCTGGCAGATCTCGACCGCCAGTTCCCCGGGATCCGCTTCCGGGTCGTCGACGAGCAGGGGCGCCTCCGGCGGCACATGAAGCTGTTCGTCAACGCCGACGGGGTGCGGGACCTGTCTGCTCCAGTGGGACCCGACGACGAGGTGGCACTCATCCAGGCGCTCTCGGGGGGATGATGTCCGTCGCGAGCGCCATGGTCAGGCGCGTGCCGTTCCCCTGCGCGACGTCGGGACGGGGGTCGTGACATCCCCGCCGCTACCCACGGTGTGGATCCTCGGCGACCAGCTGAACGCTGACGTTGCCTCGCTCGCCGGACGAGAACCCGGCGACTGCCGGGTTCTCCTGGTCGAGAGCGCCGCCAAGATCCACTCGCGGCGATGGCACATCCAGCGGCTGCACCTGGTGATCTCCGCCATGGAACACTTCGCCGTGGAGCTCGACGCGGCCGGATTCGACGTCGACCACCGCCGAGCCCCGACGTTGGCGGAGGGATTGCGCTCACATGTCCGGGAGTACGGGGTGGAGCGCGTCGTGGCGATGGAACCCATGAGCTGGGACGGCCGGAACATGCTCGAACGCCTCGGTGTGGAGATCGTCGACAACAACCAGTTCCTGTGCCACCACCGGGAGTTCGCGTCGTGGGCGGAGGGACGCAGGAGCCTCCGGATGGAGGACTTCTACCGTCACCGGAGAGCGCGTCTCGGACTGCTGATGGACCCCGACGGTCCGGCGGGTGGTGCGTGGAACTTCGATTCCCAGAACCGCGAGCCGCCACCGCGCGACGGCCGGGCGTGGCCAGGGTTCACCCGCTTCGAACCCGATGACATCGACCGGTCCGTCAGGGCTCGACTGCCCGACGGCTGGGGCGCCGAACCCGATGGGACGTGGCCGGTGACCCGCGCCCAGGCACAGGTGCGCCTCGACGAGTTCGTGAGCACGGCCCTGGCCCCGTTCGGCGCGCACGAGGACGCCATGTTGTCGGGTGAGTGGAAGCTGGCCCACTCCACGCTCAGCTCGTCGCTCAACCTCGGCCTGCTGCACCCCGCCGAGGTGGTCGCCGCCGCCGAGGATGCCTACCGGTCCGGCCGCGCCCCGATCAACAGCGTGGAGGGATTCGTGCGCCAGATCATCGGATGGCGCGAGTACGTCTGGGGGGTCTACTGGCTGTGGATGCCCGAGTACCGGTCGCTCAACGTCCTCGACGCCCATCGACCGGTACCACCCGCCTTCTCGGGCGGCGCTCCCACCGACATGGCCTGCGTCTCATCGGTCGTCTCCCACGTCCACGACCACGGCTACGCCCACCACATCGAACGGCTGATGGTCCTGGGCAACCTGGCCCTGACCGGCGGCGTCGATCCCCAGGCGATGACCGAGTGGATGTGGTCGAGCTTCGTCGACGGCGCCGAGTGGGTGATGGTGCCGAACGTCATCGGCATGGCGCTCTTCGCCGATGGTGGTCGCATGGCGACGAAGCCGTACGCCTCCGGGGGTGCCTACCTGAAGCGCATGAGCGACTTCTGTTCGGGCTGTCGTTTCGATCCGTCGACACGGGTCGGCCCCGACGCCTGTCCGTTCAGCACCCTCTACTGGGACTTCCTCGCCCGCCACGAGACGGCATTGTCGGGCAACCACCGAATGGCCCGACAACTGTCCGGCCTCCGCCGACTCGGTGATCTCGACGAGGTTCGTTCGAGGGCCGACGAGGTCCGTGCCGCTCTGGACGCCGGCACGCTCTGACCCGACGACCGAACGTCGCCGCGCCCTCCGCTCATACGCTCCTGGGTCGATAGGCTGCGGCGACCGTCAGGCCGGCCGATCGGGGGATCGGCCACGTCGACCACGAGGCAGAGGAGGTCGGGTGGAGAGAGCGCGTTCGATCCTCTCTCCGATCGCCCCCGCCGCCGCGATTCTGCTGATCGCCCGGGTCGGGTGGCCGGTGTCGGGGGGCACGCTGATCTCGGGTCTCATCGTGGGGGTCACCGGCTCCCTCCTCGCCCTCGGAATGGCGCTCATCTGGCGGGCCCGCCGGATCGTGAGCTTCGCCCAGGCCGACCTGGGGCTGTTGCCGGCCACCGTCGCCATCGTGTTGGGCGACGTCTGGTCATTGCCGTGGCTCGTGTTCCTCGCCGTCGGGCTGGCCGCCGCGATCGTCATCGGGTTGGCGGTCGAGGTGCTGTTGATGCGGCGCTTCCGCGACACGTCGCCCGCGGTGGGAACCGTCGCCACCATCGGCGTCGCCCAGCTCATGAGCTTCGGTGCGGTGTTCTTTCCGACGATCTGGGGTCTCGTCCCCGCCATACGGACCTTCGATCCGCCCTTCGAGATCCGGATCACCATCGGCCAGGTGATCTTCGACGCCAACGACGTCCTCGCCGCGGCCGTCTCGGTGGTCGCCATCGCGGCGCTGGCCTGGTTCCTCCGGTCCAGCGCCACCGGTCTCGCGGTGAGGGCCGTGGCGGAGTCGCCCGATCGAGCAGCGCTCCTGGGCATCCACGTCGGTCGGATCGGCGCGTTGGTGTGGATCATCGCCACCGTCCTGGCCTTCGTGTCGGTGTTCTTCACCGCAGGGATCACCGGGCTTCCGCCCGGGCTCGGGTTCTCCTTCGGACTGTTGTTGACCTCGCTGGCCGCTCTCGTCGTCGGTCGGATGTCCAACCTGGTGACGATCGTGACGACGTCGGTGGCCCTGGGGATCCTCGAGACCTCGATGAGTCGATCAGCGAGCGGTGCCGCGTTGATCGGGCCGATGCTTCTCGGCGTCATCTCGGTCACCCTGCTGCTCAGATCCCGAAGCGGCGAACGGCTCCGGGGCCGCATGGGCGGCTGGAACACCGCGACGGAGTTCCGTGACATCCCCGCGTCGGTGGCGTCGCTCGTCGAGGTGAGGGCGGTGCGCGCGGCGGTGGCCGTGGTGATCGCGGTGACGGTGATGGGCCTACCGGCGGTACTGGGGACGGCCGGCACCCTGACCGCGGCCAACATGTGTGCCTACGCGGTCGTGGGCCTGTCGGTGATGGTCCTGTCGGGATGGGCCGGTCAGGTGTCGCTCGGGCAGATGGCCTTCGTGGGGACCGGCGCGGCGATCACCGCCCGCACCAGCTCCGAGTGGGGCCTCGATCCCGCGGTGTCGATGGTGCTGTCGGGTCTGGTCGGCGCGGTGGTGGCGTTGGTGATCGGCGTACCGGCACTGCGCCTCAGGGGCCTCTATCTCGCGGTCGTGACCCTCGCTCTCTCGGCCGCGGCATCGTCGGCGGTGTTCTCCAACGACCTGGTCGAATGGATCCCGGTCGGCTCCTTCGACCGGCCCGAGCTGTTGTCGCGTGTTCCCATCGACACTCCCCAGCGGCAGTTCTACCTGGCCCTCGCGGTCCTGGCGCTGGCGGTCGTGGCGGTGAGGGGAATGCGTCGGAGCCGGTGGGGCCGCGCCCTGGTGGCCCAGCGGGACAACGAGGACGCGGCGGCGGCGTTCGGCGTCTCGGCGGTCTACGCCCGCCTGTCCGCCTTCGCGGTGTCCGGCTTCATCGCCGGGGTGGGCGGCTCGCTGCTCGTCTATCAGGCCGCGGCCTTCCGCCCCGAGTCGTACTCGGTGGGAGAGAGCGTCTCTGTGTTCGTGGCCGCCGTGACCGGCGGCATCGGGACGCCCCTGGGAGCGGTCGTCGGAGCCCTGTATCTCGCGCGGCTCGCAGTGGCTGCTGCCCGATCAGTGGCAGCTCCTGGCCTCGGCGGTGGGGGTCCTGGGAGTCCTGCTGATCATTCCCGAGGGGCTCAGTGCGGTGTGGTTCCGCAGCCGAGACGCAGCGGCGCGGCTCATCGCCGAGCGCCGCGGCATCGATTCACACCGCCTCGGCCGCCGGACGGAGGTGACGACGTGAGCCGCGAGGACTGGCGCATGGCGACCAGTGGCCTCCTCGACGTCCGTCGGTGGGGCGCGGGGCTCGCGCATCCCATCGAGACACTTCGGGCCACCGCCGGAGACGGCCCTCTGTTCGCGCTGATGGTTCTGTTCGGCCTCAACATCGTCGACGAACTCGACCGGACCGCGTTCGGGGTGCTGGTTCCCACCATCCGCGACGAGTTCGGGTTGAGCGACACCGGCATCACCACACTCATCGCGCTCAGCGCTCTCGCCGCCCTTGTTCTGCAGCTGCCCATCGCCTGGTGGGCCGACCGGGGCAGCCGGGTCCGACTCGCCGCGGCCGGAGGACTGGCGTGGGGTGTCTTCTCGTTCCTCACGGGCACGGCGAGCGTCGTGTGGGTCCTGGTGGTCTATCGGATGGGTGCCGGTGTCGGGAGGGCGGTCGTCGACCCCACCCACTCCTCGCTACTGGCCGACTACTTCCCCGTGGAACGGCGGGCATCGGTGTTCGGGCTCCACCGCAGCGCCAATGCCATCGGTCAGTTCATCGGCCCGCTGACCGCAGGCCTCCTGGCCGAAGCATTCGGTTGGCGTGTCCCCTTCTTCGTCTTCGGAATCCCCACCATCATCCTGGTGCTCGTCGCTCTCAAGCTCCGCGAACCGATCCGAGGCGCGCAGGAACGTCGCGCGGCGGGCCTCACCGGCGACGCGGTCGACACCGAAGAGCCCCCGCGTCGTTCGGGGAGTCCTGGCGACTGGTCTGGAAGATCGAGTCGCTCCGGCGCATCTGGTACGCAGTTCCGTTCCTGGCGGTGTCGCTCATAGGGTTCGTCTCGCTCGCCGGGCTCGCCTATGACCGCCTCTACGGTCTGGGACCCGCCGAACGGGGACTCGTGGCATCACTGACCGAACCGTTCCAACTCGTCGGGCTGATCGTCGGAGCACGCCTCGGAACCCTGTATCTGGTGAAGGACCCCGCCAAGGTGTTCCGATTCCTCCGCTCCGTGGCCCTGATGTGCGCAGGGTGGGCCCTCCTCTTCGCGTGGGCGCCGGCGCTGTGGCTCACCATGGTCGCCAACGTGGGGCTCACGACCACCCTGGCCGTCATCCTCCCGGGGGTGTTGGCGGCACTGTCGGTCGCCATCCCCGCCCGGGCCCGCGCCGTGGGGTTCTCGGTGAGCTCCTACTGGGCTATCCCCGGGTTGGTGTTCGTCCCGATGATCGGGTGGATCTCCGACAACGTGGGCATCCGCTGGGGAATGTCGCTGCTGGCTCCGGTGATCGCCACCGGTGGACTGATGATCTCCACGGTGTCCCGCTCGATCGGCAAGGACATCGCCGATTCGTGGGCTTCGGGGGCGTCTCGGTCGGAGGCCCTCGCGGCACGGCGAGCCGGTCGTGCGCCACTGCTGGTGGTCTCCGATCTCGATGTCTTCTACGGCCGGGTTCAGACCCTCTTCGGCGTGTCGCTGAGCGTCGACGAGGGTGACGTCGTGGCGCTCCTCGGCACCAACGGTGCCGGGAAGTCGACCCTGCTGAAGTCGATCTCGGGGATCGTCGAGGCGGACTACGGGTCGGTGATCTTCGACGGTCGCGACATCACGCACGCGCCTCCTGACGAGATCGCCCGTATGGGCGTCGGACACATGCCGGGCGGACGGGCGGTGTTCCCCTCGCTCACGGTGTCGGAGAACCTGACGATGGCCGCATGGGGAGAGCGGCGAAGTCCGGTGCGGCGGGCGGAGGTGATCGCCACGGCTCTGGCCGCGTTCCCGCCGTTGGGTGAGCGGCTGGACCATCGCGCCGGCTCACTCTCGGGTGGCCAGCAACAGATGCTGGGACTGGCGATGAGCCTGATCGGTGCGCCGCGCCTGTTGATGATCGACGAGTTGTCGTTGGGCCTGGCGCCGATCGTGGTCGAGAGCCTGGCCTCGCTCGTCCGGGAGGTCGCGGCCGAAGGAACGACGATCATCATCGTCGAGCAGTCCGTCAACGTGGCGCTCACCCTGGCCGAGACCGCCTACTTCATGGAGAAGGGGCAGATCCGTTACACCGGACCGACCGCGGAGCTGCTCGACCGCCCCGACCTGCTCCGCTCGGTCTTCCTCGCAGCCCTCGACGACGCCGACGTCGAGGCCGACGCCGCCGACGGTGTGGGCGCGAACTCCGAGGTGGGTCGGGGTGGGACCGCGGCCGGGGGGCGGGGCGGGGACGATGATCCGCCGCGCCATGCGACGTCGACGCCGAGCACGCATGAGGTTGCCGGTGAGGGCGACCGGGCGGTGTTGTCGGTGCGGGGTCTGGGATGCTCGTTCGGAGGGATCCGGGCCGTCGATGCCATCGATCTCGATCTCCGGCCCGGCGAGATCCTCGGGCTCATCGGGCCGAACGGGGCAGGAAAGACAACGCTCCTCGATCTCGTGTCGGGACTGACCCGGGCCGACCGCGGCGCGGTCGGCCTCTCCGGATCCGATGTCTCCGGTCTCGCCCCCTCCCGCCGTGCCCGCCTCGGTCTCGGACGCTCGTTCCAGGACGCCGAGCTGTTCGGGTCGACGACCGTGGCCGAGACGGTGGCGGTGGCGCTCGATCGTCATCTGGTCGTGCGCGATCCGATCAGCCCGATGTTCCGCCTGCCCGCTTCGGTGGAGATGGAGGGATCGGTGCGACGAGAGGTCGACCGGCTCACCGAGATGGTCGGGCTCGCCTTCTACCGTGACGCGCTCCTCTCCGAGCTCTCGACGGGGACCCGGCGGATGGTCGATCTCGCCTGCGCCGTGGCACACCGACCGACGGTGCTCATGTTGGACGAACCCTCGTCGGGTATCGCCCAGCGCGAGGCAGAAGCTCTGGTGCCGGTGATCCTGAGGATCCGAGATGATCTGGGGTGCGCCATGATCGTCGTCGAACACGACATGAGTCTCCTGTTGAGCATCTGTGACCGGCTCATCGCTCTGGACGCCGGAATGGTGATGGCGACGGGAACCCCTGCGGAGGTCCTGTCGCGTCCCGAGGTCGTATCGTCGTATCTCGGATCATCCGACGCCATGATCGGTCGATCCGGACCACGTCGCGACGGTCCTTCGGTCACCGTCGATTCGCGGTTCGACGACGCCCTGCCAACCGACACCGACACCGACACCGACGACGCCCAGGGAGACAGCACATGACCGCTGCGGAGCCCGATCCGTCAACCGGCGTGGCGCGCCCCTCGGCAGTGGCGCGCTACGGGCCGTTGGCGCTGGTTCTGGGGCTGTTGGCGGGTCTCTTCGTGTACCTCGGCATGACGACGCCCGACCGGCCCGTCGACGAGGTGGCGGCAGCACCCGCCGGGGTCGGCCCGTCGGACCTCCCCGATGGCGTGATGCCGTTCTCCGTCGCGGAACAGCAGGGCACCGTCGGTGAGATCGATTGGGGAGAACGGTGTGACACCGAGCTGGGCTCCCTGAAGCTTCCCCTCACCCCGGTGCAGCAGTGTTTCGCTCCATTCGAGGGCGACAACGGTGGCGTCACCGAGACGGGCGTGGACGGCGACACCATCACGGTCGTCGCCTACACCGCGCAGCCCGACGATCCGGTGCTGCGATTCGTCTACGAGCAGATCGGCCAGAACGACACGCCCGACGAGACCTTCGCGACCCAACAGGGGTTCGTGGAGATGTTCAACACGTACTTCGAGACCTACGGGCGACAGCGTCGAGATCGTGCGCTACCGCGCCACCGGCAGCATCGCCGATTCGGTGGCGGCCACGACCGACGCGGAGACCATCGCCCGGGACCTCGCGCCCTTCGCGGTGATCGGCGGCCCGCTCCAGACGAACGCCTTCGCCGACACCCTCGCCCGAAACGGCATCCTGTGCATCGAATGCACCTCGCCGCAGCCGTCGAACTTCTACACCGAACGCGACCCGCTGGTGTGGAGCGTCTCGAAGAACTCCGAACAGAACCAGCTGATGGTGGCGGAGTACGTCGGCAAGCGGCTCGCCAATCGCCCGGCGCGCTGGGCGGGCGACCCCGCGATGGCGGAGCGCGATCGGGTGTTCGGCTACGTCCACATCGTGGGCAGCGACGCGTCGGAGGAACTCGAGGAGACGTTCACGGCGAAATTCCGCGACGACTACGGAGTCGACATCGCAGCGATACAGACCTATGGGTCCCCACTGGATCTGGTGTCGAGCGGCAAGGACATCATCACCGCCCTCAAGGAGGCGGGGGTCACGACGGTGATCTTCAGCGGTGACCCCATCGCCCCGCAGACCCTCACCCAGATCGCCACCGAGCAGGAGTTCTTCCCCGAGTGGATCGTCACCGGCACCGTGCTGGTGGACACGACCGTCTTCAGCCGTACCTACGACCAGGAGCAGTGGGCGCACGCCTTCGGAATCTCGAATCTGTTCGCCCGGGTTCCCTCCACCGAGGCGGGTCCGGGCCACCTCTACCGCTGGTACTTCGGCGACCCCGCTCCGGCGACCGCCACCGTCCAGTTGCTCGCCGGGGCGCTGCAGGTGCTCTTCGGGGGGCTCCAGGGGGCGGGGCCCGATCTCACCCACGCGAGTCTGCGGGATGCGTTGTTCGCCGCCGAGCCGCGGGCCGGCACCCTCATCAGCGGGCAGGTCAGCTTCGGGGCATCGGGCGTCTTCCCCGGAATCGACTACGGAGCCGTCGACGACCAGACCGAGATCTGGTGGGATGCCGAGGCGCAGGGGATCGACGAGTTGACCCAGGAAGGGCGAGGCATGTGGCGCTATGTCGAGGGGGGACGGCGCTACGTGCCCGGTGGGTGGCCGACGACCGAACCCGCTGTGTTCGACACCGACGGATCGGTGACGATCTACGACAGCCCTCCCGAGGGCGAGGACCTTCCGGACTGGGAGCCGCTGCGGTGATCGGTGTGGCCGGAGGTGGCTCAGCCGTCCTGTTCGCGCAGGAACGCCTGGAGTTCATCGGCGATCTGATCGCCGGTCGGAAGGGGACCGATGTCGTCGACGTCCACCTCGACGGCGGCATCGGAGATCTCCTCCAGCGATTCGATCATGGTCCGATGCTGTTCGTTGTCACCGACCAGGGAATCGAGACGGTCGCGGATCGTCGCCGACTCGTCGACGAGTGAGCCTCCGGGAAAGACCACCCCCGACACCGAGGCGATGCCCTCGATGAGCGCCAGCGATCCTGCCGGATAGGGAACTCCGGAGATGTAGTGCGGGATCTGCGCCCAGAGACCCATCGACGGCACGCCGGCGTCGTACACCACCATCTCGATGGCGGCCTGGATGCCGGCGGGTACCTCGATCGATCCGCGGACGAAGCCCGGATGCGACTCCATCACCGCCGTTGATGGTGACGTCAGGGCGAGTCGCGTGGGGCGGGTGTGAGGGACGGCGGCGGGATACGCGCCGAGCCCGATCACGTTGGACACCCCGAGGTCTTCGACGACCTCCACGATCTCCGAACAGAACTTGCCCCACAGATGGTCGGGCTCGGCACCGGCGAGGAGGACCACGTGGCGGCCGTTGGCGTCGACGCCCAGTCGAAGCTCGATCGTCGGCCAGGTGACCTCGGCCATGTGTCCTTCCTCGAGCCGCATGATCGGTCGGCGGGCGCGGTGATCGAGCAGTGAATCGGTGTCGAACGTCGCGATGATCTCGGTATCGGACGTCTCGAGGATCGACGTCATCGCCCCGGCCGCGGCCGAACCCGCGTCGATCCATCCCTCGAGGGCGACGACCATCACGGGATCGAACAGAGTGGGATGCGAGTGCATCTCGATGAGTTCGGACATCAGGAAACCTCCGCCGTCGCGTCGGCCGCTATCGAAGCGAGTGAGGCCACCATGTTCGCGAACCCTTCGACCTCGGCGTCGGTCACCTCGCCCATCGCGCCGCCTGCGTACCTCGCGTAGACGCCCGCGATGATGCAGGTGAGCTTCCAGAACCCGAACGCCACGTAGAAGTCGATGCCCGACAGATCGGCACCCGAACGTTCCGCGTAGCGGTCCAGCAGCTCGGAACGCCGCATGAAGCCGTCCATCGCGGTGGGCGATGCCTGGGGCAGGACCGAGGGCGAGTCAGGATCGGTCCAGTAGACCCAGAGCAGACCGACATCGGCGAGCGGATCGCCGAGGGTGCAGATCTCCCAGTCGAGCACGGCGGCGACGGCACCGTCGCCCGCCAGCATGCAGTTGTCGAGCCGGTAGTCGCCGTGGACGATCGCGGTGCCGTGCTGCTCGGGAAGCCGGGCCATCAGGTGATCGTGGACGTCATCGACCTGAGGGAAGTCGATCGACGGCATCTGTTCCTGGCTGCCGCGGTACTGGCGGTACCAACGGGTCAGCTGACGTTCGATGTAGCCCTCGCGTCGCCCGAGGTCACCCAGACCGACGGCGTCGACGTCGACGGCATGGATCGCGGCCAGGACGTCGGCGATCGACTCGGAGGCACGCCGTCGCTGCTCGACCGACAACTGCTGTGCTGCGGTCGAATCCCGCACGACGGTTCCGTCCACGAAGTCCATGACGTAGAAGGGTGCGCCGTTGACCGAGTCGTCGGTGCACAGACCCACACATGGCGCCACGGGCACGTCGGTGTCGGCCAGAGCGGTGATGATGCGGTGCTCGCGGGCCACGTCATGGGCGGTGGCCAGGACCTGTCCGAGAGGTGGTCGGCGGAGCACCCACCGGGAATCGGCGGCGTCGGTCACCGTGAACGTGAGATTCGAGTGTCCGCCGGCGATCGGATCGAATCGGAGCGGGCCGGTGAACTCGACGCGATCGGCCAACCATGCGGTCACGTTGTCGGCATCGATGCCTCTCACGGACTGATCTGCTGGCACTCCGGACCCTTTCGTCGCCGATGCCGCCACGCTACCGCCGCTCGCGCAGGCGCAGCGTCGCCCGGGCCGAGGACGCTCCCGTACTCTGGGGCGATGGTGGACGTGACCGACGCAACATTCGAACAGGACGTGATGGTCCTCAGCGAGACGAAGCCCGTGGTGGTCGACCTCTGGGCCGAGTGGTGCGGGCCGTGCCGGACCCTCGGCCCCATCATCGAGAAGGTCGTGGCCGCCACCGATGGTCGGGTCGCGCTGGCCAAGGTCGACGTCGATTCCAACCCGCAGTTGGCCCAGGCGTTCAAGGCGCAGTCGATCCCGGCGGTTCACGCCATCGTCAACCGCCAGGTCGTCGACAGCTTCCTCGGAGCCCAGCCCGAGTCGGTGGTCGCCGAGTTCGTCGACCGGCTCTCGGTCTCGCCCGAACAGAAGCGGATCGCCGCAGCCCTCGAGGCGGGCGACGAGGCCTCGCTGACCGAGGCACTCGCCGTCGACCCGGGCCACGAGGACGTCGTCTGCGCCCTGGCCCGCATCCTCATCGACCGCGGAGACGCCGACGGCGCGCTGGAGCTCCTCGGTCGGGTGCCCGACACGCCCACGGTGAGGCACCTCGCGGCCGTTGCCAGAACCGGTGGCGCGCCCGCCACCGAGGTCGTGTCCGAACTCGATTCGCTGTTGGGGAAGGTCAAGGACGACGACGACGCCCGACAGCGCTTCGTCGACCTGCTCGAGGTCCTCGGACCAGACGACGAACGAACCGCCGAGTACCGGCGCCGGCTGACCACCCGTCTCTACTGAGAGTCGCCGTGAGAGTCGAGCGCCGCGACGGGTACCGCCTGATCATCGGAGGTCCCGTTCCGCCCGGAGCGGCGGCGATCACCTTCGGCCGCTGGGTGTCGGTGCGGGAATCCCACGCCGACGACGCACGCCTGCTCCGTCACGAATCGGTTCACGTCCGTCAGTTCGTCAGGCTGGGGATGGTGCGCTTCGTGTGGCGATACGTCACCTCCTATCTCGGGTGGCGCCTGAAGGGCTATCCGCACTGGTCGGCCTACCGGCGCATCCCCCTGGAGTGCGAAGCCGACTGGGAGTCGCGCCGGGTAGGGTGACGTTTCTTCCCCCAGAGTCGCCGCCCGAGAACCGGGGCGTGTCATGGGGTTGTTGGAGTCACTCGACGAGCGCTTCTCGTCGCGTTCCTCGGAGAGTGGAGAGGGGTCGTTCTCCGAGCGCCTCCGTCGCGTCGCCTCGTCCGACGCTGCTCGCTGGATGGCGGTCGCAGCCATCGTCGTCGTTGTCGCCCTGGGTGTGTTCCTGCGGCGCGACGGGCGACCCGTCGAGGACCTGTTGCCCCGTGCCGACCAGGGCACGACCGATGCCGAGACCACCCGCCCGGACTCGGCCGGTGACATCGATGACCCGGTTGCCACCTCCGCCGTCGAGGTCGGAGCCGAGGGGTCGAACGGCCCCCTGATCGTCCACGTCGCCGGTCAGGTGCAGGTGCCGGGACTCGTCGAGGTCCCGGCCGGCAGCAGGGTCGCCGACGCCGTCACGGCGGCGGGGGACCAGCGCCGTTCGCGGATCTCGACCGGCTCAACCTCGCGGCTCCGTTGGCGGACGGCCAACGTGTCGACGTCGCCGCGATCGGCGACCCGCCGGATCGGGGCGGGGTCTCGGGACCGCCGAACGGCCGGGGCGGGGGATCGGGTGGCAGCTCGGGCGACACCACGGGTGACGACCTCATCGATGTGAACAACGCGGATGTGACCGACCTGGAGGAGCTTCCGGGAGTCGGTCCTGCGACGGCGGCGGCCATCATCGCTCACCGCGACGAACACGGCCCGTTCGCCAGCGTCGAGGAGCTCATCGAGGTCAGGGGAATCGGACCGGCGAAGCTCGAGGCGATCTCGGAACGGGCGACGGTGGGCCCGTGACCGAGCGGGAGGTGGTGGCAGCGGCTTCCGCCATGGCCGCGGCCGCGGTTGTCGCGGTGGCGGTGTCGCCCTGGCTCGTGGCGACGGGCCTCCTCGTCGGGGTCGTCGTTCGCCGCCCGCTGGCGGTCGGTGCTGCCGCGGTTCTGCTGACCTCGTTCCTGGCCCATCGGAGCGAGGCCGGTCTGACCGACGTCGGCACCGGATCGATCGAAGGGCGGGCGACGCTGGTCAGCGATCCGACGTCGTCGTCGTGGGGTCACTCCGCCGAGGTCTCCTTGGACGGCCGGCGGTACCTGGCGTCGTTCGGCTCTGAGGGTGCGATCGTGAGTGATGCTCTGGCGGGGGAGTCCTTGCGCGTCCGCGGGGTCGTGTCAGAGCTGTCGGGTTCCTTCGGCTTCCGGGCCTCCCGCCACCTGGTCGGGCGCCTCTCGGTGATCGAGGCATCCGACCTTGAATCGGCGACACCGCCACTCCGTGTCGCCAACGGCCTCCGGCATCTCATCGAGTCGAGCCTGGAGTCCTTCAGCCCCGACGACGCGGCCCTCTTCACCGGCATCGTCTACGGCGACGACCGTTTCCAGTCCGATGTCGTGATCTACCGCTACCGGCGTTCGGGGCTGGCCCACCTGATGGCCGTGTCGGGTCAGAACGTCGCGTTCCTCCTCGTGGTGGCGTCGCCGTTGCTGATGGTGGTCGAGTTTCGGTGGCGGTTCTGGCTGACGGCCGCGGTCATCGCCATGTTCGTCGCGGTCACCCGTGCCGACCCGTCGGTGCTGCGTGCAGCCACCATGGCTCTGGTCGTGGCGCATGTGGCGTGGCGTGGCCGCTATGCCACCGCCGTGCGCGTCCTCGCCGTGTCGGTGTCGGTGCTGTTGGTGATCGATCCGCTGATGGTGTGGTCGGCCGGATTCCAGCTGTCGGTCGGGGCGAGCGCTGCGCTCATCGCCATGGCCTCGCGGCTGGCGGCGCAAGCAGCGAGGCGGCGGTGGTGGCACCTCCCCCTGGCGGCGTCGGTCGCGGCCCAGGCCGGGACGGCGCCGGTGTTGGCCGGACTGTCGGGTGCGGTGCCCTTGATGGGTCCGCTCACCAACCTCGTGGCGGTCCCGGTGGCGGGCGCTCTCATGGTCTGGGGCCTGTCGGTTGCGCCTCTCGCCGGTTGGGTCGGCGATCCGCTCGCGACCTGGGTGGGGTGGCCGTCCCGCGCGCTCATCGCAGTGTTGGACCACGCGGCCGGCGTCGGGTCCTGGCCGTGGTGGCCGGTGGTGGGAGTGCTCGGCGCTGCGGGTTGGTCCGTCGCGACGGTCTCGATGGTTCTGTCCGCCACGAAGCTCCGTCGTGTCGGAATCGTGATCGGGGTACTGATGATCTGCGCCGACCTGGTGGTCGGGGCACCTCGGGGCCGGATCGATGCCCCTGGGTCGGCGCGCCTGTGGGTCGACGGTGGGAGTGCCGTCGTCGTGATCGACGCCTCGACGTCGAGCGCGGAGCGTCCTCGACTCGTTGAACAGGGGTCGGGTCCGTCGCGTGTCACTGGTGGTCGTGACCGGCGGTGGTTCGAGGTCCTCCGGCGTCGTAGCTGCGCTACGAGACGTCGTGCCGGTCGGAGCGGTGCTGGCCCGGGACCCCTCGGTCGTTCGCGATGCGACGGCGATCCGGCCGGCAGTGCTCCGGGTGGGCGGCGCGTGCCTCGTGATCGACGTGGATGCCGATGGTGCGGTGGCCGTCGATGAGCGGGATCGATCGGACCGAAGGTGCGCGGGGACCGACTCGTCGGTCGACGCGCCGGTCGGCGGCCGCCAGACTCAGGAGAGCGCCTCGGCGGGTACCGCGCTGGTCGGCGGCCGCTAGGTTCGCGGCGATGATCGTCGAGTTGGGACCCGGCCTGCGGCTCGATGCGTCGACCCGTCCGGTCGTGTTCGCCGACCTCCGGAGGTCGGCGCCACCTCGCTCTGAGGAAGGGCTTCACGCCGCGGCGATCGAGGCCGCCCGACAGGGGGCCGATGTGGTTCACCTGGGTCGCATCGGGGCCGATCGTGTCGCCGCGATCCACGCCGAGCTGGCCTCGGGACCGCGGCGGGTGGCGATCGCCGTTGCGGCCGACGACGATCCGTCGGCTCTGTGCGCCGCAGGCGCCGGAGTCATCGACCTGTCGGGTGGGAGGGGCGACCTCCAGGCATCGATCGGGGTGGCCGGGCGACACGGGGTGCCGGTGATGTTGGGCGCCGGGCAGACGGCGGCTCCGCACGACCCGTTCATGAGGGTCGCCGCCGCGCTGGACGAGATCGCGCCGGGGACGTGGTGGGTGGTCGACGGGCGAGCGCTGCTTCCCGACGAACTGCTCGACACCGATGCTGACACCGACACGTCCGTGGACGCCGCCGGCTCGTCTCTCGCACCCGGGCAGTTCGACGGCGCCGTCGCCGCGGCCGAGGTCGCCGCCTACCGGCGAGGAGCCCGCATGTTCCTCACCGCCGACGTTCCGCGGACTCGGCGTGGACTCGGCGCGGTGGCCGCCGTCAGTGCCGTGTCGAACACGGGGGAGACGTCGTGAGTGCTCCCGTCGTGAGTTCTCCCATCGTGGTGGTCAAGGGATCGGACCCGGTGCTGGTGGCCGATGCCGTCGTCGAGACGGTCGACGCACTGGTCGGCGATCAGGACCGCAACGAGGTGATGGAGACGTTCTCGGGCGACGACTACGAGCTCTCCGATGCGGTCCTGGCCGCGTCGGCGGTCTCGATGTTCGGCAGCCGGATCATCGTGGTCCGACAGGCCGCCCGCTTCGGCGCCGACGATGTCGGGCCGCTGGTCGCCTACCTCGCCGATCCCAACCCGACGACATCGATGGTGGTCGCGTGGGAGAAGCCCGTGACTCCCGGCGCGTCCGCCAAGCCCTTTCCCAAGAAGCTCAAGGACGCAGTCGTCGCAGCGGGAGGCGAGGTTCGAGCCATCGACGTCGGGGTGAACGACAGGGCCCGGCGGGCGTGGATCGACGAGCGTATCGAGGAGTCGGAGGTGTCGCTCGACGGACGCGCCCGAGCGTTGGTGGCGGAGTCGCTCGGAGAAGGCGTGTCGCGGCTTCGGGGCATCCTGAGGGTTCTCGAGGCGTCCTTCGGTCCCGGCGCGACGCTCGGCGTCGCCGAGGTCCAGCCGTTTCTCGGCGACGCCGGGGGCGTTCCGCCGTGGGACCTGACCGACGCCATCGACAGAGGCGACGTGGCCGAGGCCGTGCGGACCGCCCAGCGGATGATGGGTGGCGGAGAACGTCACCCGCTGCAGATCATGTCCTCGCTCGTCACCCACTTCCAGCGGATGTACCGGCTCGACGGGGCGAACGTGTCCAACGAGAAGGCCGCCGCCGCACTTCTGGGGATGAAGGGCTCGACGTTCCCTGCGAAGAAGGCGCTGGAGGGATGCCGTCGGCTCGGGTCGCAGAGACTGGCCCGAGCCATCGAGCTGCTGGCCGACGCCGACGCCGACCTGCGTGGCCGAACCGGGCTTCCACCGGACGTGGTTCTCGACGTGCTGGTGGCGCGCGTGGCTGCCCTCAGCCGGGGCCGTCAGGGAAGCGGGGGTCGGTGAGCTCGTCCGTCAGGAAGCGGCGACGCGGGTGCGCTTCACCAGGCGGGACTTCTGGCGGGCCGCAGCATTGCGATGGATGACGCCCTTGCGGGCGGCACGGTCGATGAGGGTGATCGCCTCGGTCAGGGCGGCGTCGGCCCCTTCGGTGCCGGCAGCGGCCTCGGCGGCCTTGACACCGGTCTTCACCTCGGAACGCACGGTCTTGTTCCGCTGACGAGCCTTCTCGTTCTGGCGGTTGCGCTTGATCTGGCTCTTGATGTTGGCCACGGTGAACCCTGCAGTCTCGACGTCGGTGTGCCTCCGATGCGGAGGACGAGTGCACGAGCATAGGGCGCGACGCCGATCCGGTGCCACACCGCAGCAATGGTCGTCGCGAAGTTGGTTCTGATGACCTCGGGGTTCCACCGACATCGTGGCGATGGTCCGAGGTCGGCGAGTGCGCCCACCACAAGTCCGGTGCCGCTGAACGGCGACCGGGTCTGCTGCGCGACGCCGGTGCCTCTCTGTGTCGCGGAAAAGTGCGGAAGGCGAACGCTTCCGCGACGTATGTCTCGACCGGGGTTGGGCCGAGCACTCCGAGCGCCGGCCGAGACTCGACCGCGGTGGGAACGTCCATCCGAGGGGTGGGAGGCCGTGCTCCCGACCAGGTTCCCGCGGCCGGTCGCGGAGCGCTCGGAGAGGTCCGCTAGCGTCGCACCGTTGAAAGCAGGACCGTGACCGACCTCTCCCACATCCGCAATCTGTCGATCATCGCCCACATCGACCACGGCAAGTCCACCCTCGCCGACCGCATCCTCGAGATCTGCGGAGCCGTCGACCCTCGGGACATGCGCGATCAGTACCTCGACTCGATGGACATCGAACGCGAGCGGGGGATCACCATCAAGTTGCAGTCGGTGCGTCTGGACTACCGCGATCACGCCATCCATCTCATCGACACCCCCGGTCACGTTGACTTCGGCTACGAGGTCAGCCGCTCGCTGGCCGCCTGTGAGGGCGTGATCCTCGTGGTCGACGCCAGCCAGGGCATCGAGGCCCAGACCCTTGCCAACTGCTACCTCGCGCTGGAGAACGACCTCGAGATCGTGGCGTGCCTCAACAAGATCGATCTCCCCGCTGCGGATCCCGACACCTATGCCGAGGAGATCGAAACCGTGCTCGGGCTCCCCGCCGATGAGATCCTGCGCATCTCGGCCAAGACCGGCGAGGGCGTCCCCGAGCTCCTCGATGCCATCGTCGAGCGGATCCCGCCGCCCGTGGGCGACCCCGACGAGCCGCTCCAGGCGCTCATCTTCGACTCCCACTTCGATCAGTATCGGGGCGTGGTCAGCTCGCTGCGGGTGGTGAACGGCCACCTGACATCGGGATCCCGACTGCGGTTCATGCATGCCGGAGCCACCCACGACGCCCTCGAGGTGGGGGTGCGGCGCCCCGACAACACCCCCGTCGCCGCGCTCGGTCCCGGTGAGGTCGGCTATCTCATCGCCGGTATCAAGGACGTCGGCGAGGCCCGGTCGGGTGAGACCGTCACCGAGGCGGCCCGTCCCGCCGGCGACGTACTGGAGGGATACCGTGAGCCCAAGCCGATGGTGTTCTGCGGTCTCTATCCCGTCGACGCGGACGAGTTCAACGACCTCCGGGACTCCCTCGAGAAGCTCCGGCTGAACGACAGCTCGTTCACCTACGAGCCCGAGACCTCCGGGGCGTTGGGATTCGGATTCCGTTGCGGTTTCCTCGGGCTGTTGCACATGGAGATCGTCCGAGAGCGGCTCGAGCGCGAGTTCGACCTCAACATCATCGCCACCGCGCCGTCGGTGGAGTACCGGCTGGTGTCCGAGAGCGGTGAGGAGACCGCTGTCGACAATCCCGCCGACCTGCCTCCTCCCTCGGAGTACAAGGCCATTCTCGAACCGATCTTCACCTGCTCGATCATCTCGCCGTCGGCCTACGTCGGTGCGCTGATGGAGCTGTGCCAGGGGACGGCGCGGCGACCTGATCAAGATGGACTATCTGTCACCCGAACGGGTCGAGCTGCAGTACCGGATTCCTCTCGCCGAGGTGGTCATCGACTTCTTCGACCAGCTCAAGAGCCGAACCCAGGGCTACGCCTCGCTCGACTACGAGCCCGCAGGATACGAGGCGTCGGACCTCGCCCGGGTGGACATCCTCCTCAACGGCGAACAGGTCGACGCCTTCTGTTCGATCGTGCATCAGGACAGGGCGTACGACTACGGCAAGCGCATGGTCGAGAAGCTCAAGGAGATCATCCCCCGCCAGCAGTTCGACGTACCCGTCCAGGCGGCCATCGGCAGCCGAATCATCTCCCGCCAGACCATCAAGGCCTTCCGCAAGGACGTGACCGCCAAGCTCTACGGCGGCGACATCACCCGCAAGAAGAAGCTGCTCTCCAAGCAGAAGGAGGGCAAGAAGAAGATGAAGAACCTCGGGCGGGTCGAGATCCCTTCCGATGCCTTCATCACGGCGCTCCGACTCGACGACTGAGCGGCGCCCGACGGGGCAACGTCCTGGGCGCTGGCACTCGCGTACACTGAGTGCCAGCCATGCTCGACGATCGAAAATCCGCCATTCTCCGGGCTGTTGTGCAGACCTACATCGAGACCGCCCAGCCGGTCGGGTCGACCTCGGTCGCCGAGACGTCGGAGCGTGGGGGTCTCCTCGGCAACGGTTCGCAACGACATGACGGTGCTCGAGACCGAGGGCTATCTGACCCAGCCGCACACCTCCGCCGGGCGGGTTCCCACCGAGAAGGGCTACCGCCACTACGTCGACACCACCGGTCCGGCTCCGCTCCAGGCGCCCAAGACCCAGGAGGTGCGGTCGTTCTTCGCGGACGCCCACGGCGAGCTCGAGTCGATGCTGCAGTCGACGTCGAGGCTGCTGTCCAAGCTCACGTCGACCACCGCGGTGGTCGTGGGCGAACACGCCGACGTCGCCCGGTTCCTGTCGGTCCAGCTGGTCGGGCATGTCCACGGCCTCGGTGATGGCGGTGGCGGTCCTCAGCTCGGGCGACGTGGTCAAGGCGACCTTCGATCGGCCCGCCGGCGTCAGACGACGACACCCTGTCCGACGTCTCCTCGGTGATGTCCGCCTCCATGGCCGGTACGAGGGTGTCCGACGAGTGGGCGCGAGCCCGGCCGCTTCCGTGGTGCGGAGGCGACGTTGGCTGCTGCGGCGATCTCGGCCCTTCACGAAGGGGTGTCAGACGCCGGCCACAAGGTGTGGGTCGAGGGTGCCTCCCACATCGCCGACGCCTTCGAGGCCGCCTCCACCCTGCGCCAGGTCCTGGGGCTGCTGGAACAGCAGTTGACCGTGGTGAGCCTCATCCACGACGTGTTGGATCGCGGCCTCACCGTCGCCATCGGGTCGGAGACCGGCGTGGCTCCGCTCGCGGAGTGTTCGCTCGTCGTCGCGCCGTATTCGATCGGGGGCGAGCCCGCCGGCACGATCGGGGTGTTGGGCCCCACCCGCATGAACTATCAGGAGACGTTGGCCGCCGTGACCGTCGTGTCCGCTCGGCTGTCGCACCTCCTCACCGAGGGGCCGGACGTGGAGGGAAAGGGCTGACGTGAGTACCGACTACTACGCGCTGCTGGAGGTCTCGCCCCAGGCCACCCAGGACGAGATCAAACGGTCGTTCCGCGTACTGGCCCGGCGCTACCATCCCGACGCCAACCCCGACGACGCCGAGGCCGAGGCCCGGTTCAAGGAGCTGGCCCGCGCGTACGAGACCCTGTCGGACCCCGAGCGGCGTGCCCGCTACGACCGTTTCGGCCCCGATGAGTCCATCAACATGGGCGACCCCTTCGGCACCGGGGGCATGGGTGGTCTGGGCGACCTCTTCGACGCCTTCTTCTCCGGCGGCGGATTCGGAGCCGGCCGACGCGGTCCCACCGGCCCGCCCCGAGGTCCCGATCTCGAGGTGGTGGCCGACCTGAGCTTCGAGGAGGCGGTGTTCGGAGCCGAGACCGAGGTGACCGTGCGCACCGCGGTCGGCTGTGACGAGTGCGAGGGCAGCGGCGCCGCCAACGGGTCGGAGCGCGGTCACCTGCCCCGACTGCGACGGCGCCGGCGAGGTCCGCACGGTTCGCCAGTCGATGCTCGGCCAGATCGTCTCGACCGCTGCGTGTCGGCGGTGCAGCGGTCAGGGGCAGATCGTCGAGGACCCGTGCCCGGCCTGCCGCGGCGACGGCCGCGTCGTCACCGACAAGAGCTACAACGTCGACGTGCCGGCCGGGGTCGACACCGGGATCGACGCTGCGTCTCACCGGGCGGGGAGCGGTCGGGACCCGTGGCGGCCCGGCCGGCGACCTGTACGTGAAGGTCAAGGTCCAGCCCCATGATCGGTTCGCCCGGCACGGTTTCGACCTGTTGTGCGACCTGCCGATCACCATGGCGCAGGCCGCTCTCGGCCATCACGAGAGCTTCGAGACGCTCGACGGACCCGAGGATCTCGTCATCCCCAGGGGCACCCAGTCGGGCCGGGTGTTCCGCCTGCGCGGTCGAGGAGTGCCCCACCTCGAGGGCCGCGGCCGGGGTGATCTGAACGTGAAGGTCATCGTGATGACTCCGACCGACGTCACCGACGAACAGGCCGAGCTGCTCGAGCAGTTCGCGGAGCTTCGCAACGAGGAGATACGCCCCACCGACGAGGGGTTGTTGTCGCGGATTCGCAGCGCCTTCAAGTGACCGGGCCGCTCACGCGGCCGGCACCCGGCGACGATCGACCCCGCCGCCTGAAGGGTGCCCCGGGTGAACGGCGCGACCGAGTGACGGGCGCCGGCACGTGAACGGGTCGATTCCGCGCGGCGGCGGACCGTTTGTTCTCGTGGCCGATGTCACTCATCCCGAGCTGACCGAGTCGGACCGTCATCACCTCGAACGGGTGGTGCGACTCACGCCCGGTGACCCACTCGTCGTCGGTGACGGCGCCGGCTCGTGGAGACCCGCTCGTCTGGGGCGCCACGGCGACGTCGAAGCGACCGAACCGCCGGTGAGGGAGCCGCCGTCCGCCCGCCGCCTCGGCGTGGGTTTCGTGGTGGCCAAGGGGCAGCGCCCCGAGATGGTGGTCCAGAAGCTCACCGAGGCCGGTATCGACGACATCGCTCCCCTTCGGTCGGCTCGTTCGGTCGTGCGGTGGGAGGGGTCGCGGGCCGAGCGCCACCACGAGCGGCTGACCCGGGTGGCGCGGGAAGCCACTGCGCAGTGTCGACGGCCCTGGTTGCCGGTCGTCCATCGATTGCAGTCGATCGAGGACGTCGTCACCGGCGAATCCGGGCAGCGCGGGGGTCGATGGCGTTCGCCGAGCCGGGTGGCGCCCCGGTCACCGGTTCGTTGGACTGGGTTCTGGTCGGCCCCGAGGGTGGGTGGACTCCGGCCGAGCTCGACCTGGCGGAGGCGACGGTGGATCTCGGCCCTCACGTCTACCGGGCCGAGACGGCGGCGATCGCCGCCGGCGTGCTGATGGCGGCACTTCGGTCCGGCACCATCGCCTGATCATCATCCGACCGTCGGCGTGGGCTCGTCGGTGGGAGTCGAATTCACTATTGGCAGCCGACGGACCGTGACGTACCATCCGATGTCACGCTGTGTGGCGCACGGGTCACGGAGCGAACACGGACGGGACACGACCCGTCCGGCGACAGGGGACATCCGCGGTGTCATTCGACGAGAGCGATCCGAAGTTCAGGGAGGAATACGGCCGCAAGGTCGGTGAGCGCCTGCGCGGCATCCGACGTCAGAAGCGGCTGTCGCTCCAAGAAGTCGAGGCGGCGTCGGATCTGGAGTTCAAGGCATCGGTTCTCGGTGCCTACGAGCGGGGAGAGCGGGCCATCTCGGTTCCCCGACTCCAGCGGCTCGCCCAGTTCTACCGGGTGCCCGTGGATCAGCTGCTGCCTGCGGGCGACGACGAGCCCGATGAGGACGACGGCGGGCATCGCCGCAGCGATGGGGAGCCGGCGGTCAAGCTCGATCTGACCCGCCTCGAGAGCTACCAGGGCCCCGAAGCCCCGACGCTCAGCCGCTATGTGCGCATGATCCAGGTGCAGCGTCAGGACTTCAACGGCCGGGTGCTGACCATTCGCCGTGACGACATGAGGGCGCTCGCCGCGATTCTCGGCGTGTCGGAGGACCAGGCCGACCACCGTATGGAGGAACTCGGGCTGAAGCTCGGTTCACCGATGAGTCACGCGACCGCGGCGCCCGCCGCGGATTCCTGACCGACCCGACTCGGGGATCCGACGGTTTCCGGCTTGCGGCTCCCGGCTTGCGACTCCCGGCTTCCGGCTGCCGCAGCTGTGCGTGTGGGTCGGCGTCGGCCGGCACGTCGTCAGGTCGGCGGTAGGTCGATGACCTGACCCTTGAAGAGCAGATCGGGGTTGTCCGGATCTGCGAGGTTCGCCCTGTTGAGATCCACGACCGCGCGCCAATAGGGGTCGATCTCGGCTGTCGTCGGCGGTCGGCCCAGTCCCTGTTGCAGGACCGCTTCCGCGATGCCCCACAGATGGTCCCCGGCCTCCACCGTGACGGTGGCGGTTCCCGTGGCGGTTCCCGCGCCCGTTGCCCCCCGATCGTCAGCGCCCGCCTCGAACCCGGGACTCTCGTCGTCGTGGTTCCCGGCCGGGACGAGCGGAAGGTCCGACAGTGGATCCGACGTCGCAGCCGTCGTGGTCGGCGGAGGAGCCGTGCTCGGCGTCGGCTGGATGGACGGCGCGGTCGTTGTCGGTGCGGTGGTGCCGATCGTCTCGTCGGCGACCGCACTGGTGGTCGAAGGAGCGGGGACGGTCTCGTGTTCCGGGGCCGCATCGATGGACACCTCGGCGCCCGGTTCGCTCGGACGATGTGCCGGGCCCGATGTCGGCACCAGGGCGCCGATGATCCCGGCGCCGGCCACTCCGATCGCCACCCGTCGCAGAGTGCGCGGCGCGGCCGCGTGGGCCATGCGGGCCAGACGTGCCGAGCCGGTCCGTTCCGCCACGGAGGCGAGAACGCCCACCACGATGAGGTGAACCGACGCCGCCACCGCCACGAGGCGGAGGATCCCGATCGACAGCTCCAGCGCATCACGTGATCCACCGACGTCTCCGATCGACCGTGCACCCATCGTCCACAGTCCGACCAGCGCAGCCGCACCGATGAGGGCCGACGGCACCGCCCAACTGCTGTCGTCGACCTCGTCTGTGGCCTGCATGACTCGTGGGGCCGATCCCGCACGGGTTGTCGCCGGGCGTCGCGCCGGTCGAACGCGTGCGAGCCGTTTCGGTCGAGGGTCCCGGGGGGTCGCCGGTCCGCCGCGCAGCCGTGGTCGGTGAGGGCCGTCGGCACTGAGCTGCTGGCGGGCGCGGCCTGCCGTCGCTGCGGTGGGGTCATCGCGGAGTCGAGACGCGACGGCGGTGAGGCGTTCGGCCTGCCGTCGGTCAGACCGACTGAGGTCGTTCGGCAGGAGGAAGGTCAGGTGAGCGATGGTCGCCCCGATGGCAGCGAGGTCGTCGCGAACGTCCACGGCGTGCTGCGTGCCGCCCCTATCGGACGACGTCGCGTCGCCGAACGAAATGAGGGTGAGGCGGCCCGAGGGCCCCGCCATGATGTGGTCGGCGCCGATCGATCCGTGAGTCACACCGGAGTCGTGCAGTTCCTCGACGATGGTGAGCAGGTCGACCGCCACCTCCGCCACAGCTGCGGGAGTGCGAGGTGGGGAGTCCGACAGCGTGTGACGCCCCGCGACGGCAAGGAGAAGCTCGACGTTCTCGGTTGTCTCCCTCATCCCCACGAACTCCACCACATTGGGGTGGCTCGTCGAGGAGAGAACCGCAGCCTCGTGGCGCAGGCGGCGCACATCTGCGGCATCGTCGGCACGTGCCTGCTTCACGGCGAGCAGGCGGCCCTCGATCACTTCGATGAAGACCCGTCGATGGGGCCCGCCGTTCCCGGTCTGGTCGTCGGATTGACCGTTCATCGTCCGATCACCTCTCCGATCACCTCGACGGTGATCGTCTCGTGTGGAGGGGCGCCCGGGATGGCGGCGGCGAAGAGGTGCTCGACCCGCACCGTCACCGTCACCACGATGGTGGCGGGGCGCGGCCCGAGGGCCACACGAGGCGCTCCCACCAGCTCACCGGGTAGGTGCTGGGCGCGCATCTCTCCGTGAACGACCTCGCGGGCGCGACGGAGGTCGATGACGCCGAAGTCCCCTCGGCGTACCGCGGCTGTGTCGAGCATGGCCGCGCCGTCGTCGGCGGACTGCGACGCGGCGCGGAGAACCTCGCGTCGTGCCAGGTGAATCGCCGAGAGGTCGACCGCGATGGCGGCAAGAACGACGATCACCAGGAAGGCGGCGGGATAGAGGAGGAGGGTCGTTCCTCGCTCGTCGTGACGTGAACGTTCATCCATCGCAGAGCGTCCCCTCGAGAGAGCCGGGCGTGGCTGCGTCCATCGTCGAATACGGCTGGACGAGTTCGCTCTGGGTGGAGCTGACCGTCGTGTCGCCGATTCCATCGGCGAACGGAAGGTGGATCGCGGGTATCACCACGCTGACCCGAACCGACGCGGCCCGGCACGGACCGAATCGCTCGGTGGGCGGATCGATGCTGAGCGCCGCGGTCGATCGTCCGTGGCCGGTGAGCGTCGACGTCGCCGCAACGGTCCCCGCGTCGCGTCCGGCTGCTGCGGAGGGAGCGGAGGTGTAGGCGCGCAGGTAGTCCCTTGCGGCTGCGTCGACAGCCGCTCTGGCGTCGACCACCGTCCACAGGTTCAGAGCGAGCAGCATTCCCCCCACGAGGACGAGAACCCCGAAGGGAAGGGCCTCGAATCCGGCCTGGCCCCGCTCGGACCCTGGGGTGCTTCGCCGCATGGCGGTCATCGGTCGACGGGCTCCCGGGCCACGACGATGCGTCGCCGCACCCCGTCAGGGTCGAAGAAGCGAGCCAATCCGGGTGGGAACAGCGAGAGCTGGGGTGCTCGAATGTCCAGGACCACCCGCTCGGGGGTCACCTCGGTGAACGTCATGTCGACCTCGTCGCCGAAACCGCCGAGAGCCTGGCGGGCACGCTCGGTCGACAGACGGGTCGCGGCGTCGATGTCGGAGGTCGGGTACGCCGCTCGTGGCCACGTCGTTGGCCGCGTCGTAGGCCACCGCGTCGACGCTCGAGATCACCCACAGGTTCAACAGAACGTGGGCCGACGACATCAACAGGATGAGGAAGACCGAGACGCCGAACGTCATGGAGAGCACGCCACTACCTCGCTCGTCCCGGCCCCGGGACGCGGCCGTCACTGCCCGATGAGCTCGACCTGTTCGCGGGTCGAGTCCGCCGCGTCGTTGAAGATCGCCTGGAACCCGGCCCACATGGCCACCCCGAGGAAGGCGATGATCAGCACGGCGATGGCCGTGGAGATCACGCCCTCGCCGCGCTCGCCGCGACGATGAGGTCGCCCGGTCCGATCGGGTGGGCTGATGAGTTGGGTGTTCATTGGTCTCTCCCTGAATGTGATGACGTGACCGGTGTCAGCCGCCGGTGAGCTTTCCCATGGCGTCGATGAAGGGAACCGCCATGAAGATGACGCCGGGAAGCAGGGTGGCGACCGTCACCGGTATCCACACCTGCTGTCCCCGCTTCTCGATGAGTTCGAGCTGTTGTCGGTGGACCTCGCGGCGAACTGCGCGCGCCTCCGACGAGATGAGTGCACCGAGGTCGTTGGCCTCCCAGTTCAGGCTGAGTACGCCCACCAATCGATCGAGGGCGGGGACTCCCGCGTACTCGGCGAGTTCGCGCAGAGCCTCCATCTCCGACAGGCCCTGACGAACGCGGGCCGTGACGCCGGAGAACTCCGCGGCGCAGAGCCCCCGTCCCCTCACGCCGAGACGAGCGACGGCGGAACCCAGCGAGTAGCCCGAGCTGAGGAGCATCCCCAGCTGTTCGATCACGACGGGCAGCTCGAGAGTCAGCTGCTCCTGCCAGAGCTCCGAGGCGTTGAGGACGCGCTGTTCCATGACCAGGAACGCCAGGGCGGCGCGGTGACGAGTCCGACGAGGGCGAAGGCCGGCGAGAGGCTCACGAACCATGCGATCGATGCGACGGTCCCGAATGCTGCGAGCGCAACCGCTCCCTGCTGCACGCGGAATCCGTTGGCGTCAACGGCCGAACCGGCGCGACGGAGGCGAACCCCGATGTCGTCGTTGACGCCGAGGGTGCGGGCGACCCGCTCGCCCATCTGGCCGAGCATCGGAGTGACGACCTCGCGGATCGAGGAACCGGACAGGAATCCTCCGGCGGACGGCTCGGCGAGACCGCCCGGTGAATAGGGCCGGAGTCGATCCACGAGCGCAGGGGATCGGAACCAACGCACTCTCGACAGGATGAGGGTCGATCCGATCCACCCCGACACGAACGCCACGAGGAGCTCCCTGGTCATCGTCCGAACACCCGCCGTTCGGACGGGAGCTTCAGCATCTGGCCCGACCATGCCCAGCATGCAGCCATGAGAGCGATGCCGATGGACACGAGCGCCTGGCCCCATGTCGTCTGGTACGCGGCGCGGCCATCGCCCAACGAGACGCCCGCGAGGGCCATGCCCATCGGGACGATGATGACGAAGCGGCGAGCGAAACGCACTCCGGCCTGCTTCGACCGGGCGTCCTTTCGAGCCATCGTGTCGAGTCGACGGTCCTCGGCGAGTTCCGCCAGCCGTCGGTCGAGGTCGGCTCCACCGATCTCGTGCGCGACGAGCAGGGTCTCGCACACCGCGTCGGCGGCCGGGTCGACCAACAACTCCTCGAGAACTCCGACGGTGCGTTCGAAGTCGGTGGACAGGAGCCATTCCCGCTCTGCCGCGTCGAAGGCAGGGCGCAGTTCGCGTGGGCAACGGCTCCCCACCTCGAACAGTGCGGCGGGAATCGAGCGACCCGCGGCGCCGGTGAGAACCCGGATCTCCTCGATCATGTGAGGCCATGCGTCGTTGGCGGCGGCGAGGCCCTGTTGGCGGCGCCGCCGGTAGGTGGCAACGGGAGTCAGCCCGAGGAAGGAGCCACAGATCGCCGCGGAGAGGAGAGTGCCGAAGACCGCCAGCCCCACGACGGCGCCCAGGCCGGCCAACAGGAGGGAGACCCCCAGGAACTCCGGCATCGATACGCCGGGCAGCCCGGCCTGCGCCATCCACCGTCGGGTCCTCGGAGTATCTCGACCCGACGCGGTGCCCGCCGCCGTCGCCGGTCCCAGCCCGAGCCCCGACCAGCCGAAGACCGTCGCCGTGTACAGCAGGTACACGCCGGCGGCGCCGAGTCCGGCGACCAGCACGGCGCTCACGACCCCTCCGTCAGGTGGGTTCGCACGTCCAACCCGAACCGAAGGAATCGGGAGGCGAGACGGGAGGGAATGACGTCGTTCGAGACCAGGGGGTCACTCGAGCGCGGCGCGGCTGAACACCTCGGTCACCGTGAACTGGCTCGCGTCCGCCGTCGACGCGAGATCCTCGACGGCCACGATCCCGGTGACGACGGGGCCTTTCGGACCACGTTCGGAGTGGACGACGATGTCGACCGCCTCCGACACCAACGTGTTGAGCGCAGCGATGGAGAGCTGCGCCCCGGCATCGGAGAGCTGCGTGACGAATCGCAGTCGCGTCAGCGCCTGGCGCGCCGAGGCCGCGTGGATCGTGGTGAATCCCATGACGCCGCTCGACAGCGTCAACAGCAGCGGCAGCGCTTCGCGGTCGCGCACCTCCCCGACGATGGCCACGTCGGGCGCCATGCGGAGGAAGCCCGAGACAAGACGTCGAAGATCGATTCCGGGTCGGTCGCTCCGAGGCGCCCTCGTCTGGAGGCTGGCCACGTTCGCGAGTGGCACGTCCGCTTCGAAGACCTCCTCGGCGATGACCACCCGCAGGGTGGGATCGAGCTCGGCGGCGCAGCAGGACAGCAGAGTCGTCTTCCCCGATCCGGGCGGACCGGCGAAAATGACCGTGCACCGCGCCGTGACCGCATCGGCGAGAAACGCGGCGGCCTCGCGCGTCAACATGTCACGCTCGACGAGCTCCCCGAGTGAGGTGAACGCGACCCCGGTGAACTTGCGGATGTTCACCATCACGTGGCCGCCGCGACTGAGATCTCCGTGCACGATGTGGAGTCGCGCGCCGTTGTCCAGCTGCGCGTCCTGAAGCCCCTCGGTCGGGTCGAGCTTGCGATGCGACGCCGAGGAGTCGTCGAGGATCTTGGTGAGAGTCCTGACGACGTGGGCATCGTCCTCGAACACCTCGTCGTGGTAGCCACTGAGGCCCCGATGACGTTTGACGAAGATGTCGGACGGAGAGTTGATCATGACCTCCCACACGTCGTCGTCGTCGAGCAGCGTGGTGAGCGGGCCGTAGCGGGCGATGTTGCGGAACGTCCTCTCGGCGACCGATTCGGGATCGGCCAGCGAGAAGGGCCGAATGCCGCGTTTGTGGTCGTCCTGCCAGCGGTCGATCTCCTCGTCGATCATTCGCCGGAGGGTCGCTTCTCCCTCCGGGTCGCGGGGATCGAGAGCGGTGTTCTTGGCGCGCGCCTGGATCGACCGTTCGATCACCGCGAGAGGAGACGTGTCGTCGATGCTCATACGGCCATCGGTTCCGCGGTGTCGACGGAGTCGTGGGTGGCCCTTTCGCTGTGTCCGACGCGTTCGAGCACGACGTCGAGCGCCGCACCCAGCGGCGCCGACAGCGTGGACGGCAACCGTGATCCGGCTCGATGAACCGCCTCGACGGACCGGCGCTCGGGAAGGAAGATCGGCGACGCCGCGAAGTCGTCCGATCCGAGTTCCGCCAGCGCGGTGCACAGTTCCGACCGGTGGCGGGGAGACCGAGCGGTGCGGTTGATCACCGTGATCACCGCGTCGGCGCTGACTCCGTGACCGAGCAGGTCGCGCTGTAGCCGGACGACTCCGTGCAGTCCGCGCAGGTCGGCGGTCCCGACGACAACGACGACATCGGCGACCGACGTTGCGTGCCGGGCGAGCAGGTTCCGCTCTTCGATGTCGACCGAGCCGGTCTCCGCCTCCCCCTCGAGGTCGGCGTCGACGTCGGCGACGACCGCCCGGTACGCCGAGCGCAGGGAGTCGACGGCGGCGGCTACCGAGCGCGACCGCAACGCCGTCCAGTCCCGGGGTCGACGGAGGCCCAGGAGCACGTCGTAGCCGCGTTCATCGACCTGCCAACACAATTCGCGGACCTGCGTGGGTGTGAGTACGTCGCGTCGGTGTGCGTCGACCACCTCCGAGATGCCCGGGACCACGTCGCCGGGGTCGTGATAGAGCGCGAGATCTCCCCGCAGGCACAGGTCGGCGAGCAGGACCGATCCGCGGTTCGCCGGGAACGTCCCCAGGGCCTGGGCGCAGGCCATGGCGACCGTCGACGTTCCCGAACCCGTCGTTCCCGTCACTGCCACGAGGGGCGCACGCCATGCCGCGACCTCGCGGCCGCCCTGGCCTGAAGGGCTGTCGACCTCTGGGCCCTTCGGCGCCACTGCGGATCGGATCGTGGCTGCGTTCTCGGTGAGGCACCCGAGGAGGTCGTGGCGATCGAACTGGCGGTCCAACACCGCGGCCGCCCCGATACCCGTCCAGTCTCGGGAGGCACCGGCGTCGTCGACGACGATCGTGGCGGCACCCACGGACTGCACGGTGTCGATCAGGTCCCGGTCGAGACCTTGAACGCCTCCGTCGACGAGGAGGGCCGAGATGGATCGGCCGCCCCCGATGCGGGCCCGCACCTCCGATGCGCTGACGCACTTGACGAACTCGAGCGGCACCGCCGCCGAGTTCGCCCAGGCGGAGGTGCGCGTGAACCAGTCGGCTCGCACTCGGGCGAGCCCCACGACGACGAACCGTTCCGAGTTCATTCGCCGCGCTCCGTCCCGTCGCGAACCGACCCGGCGTCGACGGGTGGGGGAGTGCCGGCCCCGAGCAGGGTGAGTCCGCCCCCGGACTGAGCCGCCACCACGGCCTGAGCGGACGTCGCATCGGGAACCGTGAGCGTGAGGCGGACTCGATCGGATGACCCGACGCCACCGTCGCGCGCGTCGGACACTGCGGTGACCCTGGCGACGGTCAGGACCTCGGCTCCGGACTCACCCGTCTCCGTGGCGATGACCTCGACGTCGTCACCGACACTCAGGTCGCCGTTCAGGGCGTTCGCGAGGTCGAGCTCCAGCCCGATCCGTCTCGCCGGAGACTCCAGGCTCGCTTCGGCGGCGATGTCGGAACCAAGGATGAGGTCGCCGGGCTGCAGGGTCTCCGTGGCGATCCGACCGATCACCTCGTCGGCTCCTTCGAATGCCCTCGCCTCGGTTCGCGGGTGCAGGTCCATCGGGGCGAGGGCGAGGTCGGACGCCTCGATGGTCGACCCCGCCGCGATCTCCTCCTCGGCGATCAGCCACGTGGTGATGGGCTCGGCTGCGGCGTTGCGGAACGCGGCGAAGAGGGTCACTGCGGCGATCGAGATGAGAAGCCCTCCGACCACGGCGCGCGAACTGGGGAGCGCGTGGCCTCGCGAGATCCGTCGGGCCCCGCCACTCTCGGCCGCCCGAAGGTGCTTCCATCTGTCGACAGCGCTCATCGCCCCCCACTTCCTCGACCCACCAGCCCATATTTCATAGCATCTCAGCAATGTTGAGGTCTACTGAACTCATACAACACTTTTTCGTGATGCTCTGTGTCGACGCCGGACCACGTAGGCACCGCGCAGCGTCGCCGGTCTGGCACCCAGCGACGTCGCCGATCGAACTGTTCAGTTCTTTCGGTGAGTCTTGTGATCTTTCCCCGACGGTGGGCTAGCGTGACAGAGAGCAGCGACCGTCCCCGTCGATAGGTGAACACAATGAGCAGTTCCGCTGAGATCGTCTGGTTGAACACCGCCGAAACCGCCCGGCGGCTGGGCATCACTCCCAGGACGCTCTACCGATTCATCGACGACGGGCAGTTGCCCGCCTACCGGTTCGGTCGGGTCATCCGCCTCAAGGAGGTGGAGGTCGACGCCTTCATCGACGCATGCCGGATCGAGCCGGGCACCCTGGAGACCGGCACCGATCAGGATTCCGACGAGGCGATCACACTCACCGACCCCGCTCGCACATAGCTGATCTCGCCGTTGTCGGTGGCCAGGCTGAGGACGTCGAGACCCACCGACGCGAGCGTCCCCGTGCGGATCGTGGTTCCGACGGTCACGGTGACCCGCGGGCGCGACTCGGCCCATCGGGCCGCCAGATCGATCAGGCGCGTCCGCCGAATCGGGGGCTCGTCGAGACCCGTGGCCAGAAGCGGGGTCCCGGCCACGGTGACGCTGCAGATCTTGTCGAGGGCGACGAGCATCTCGACGGAACCGTCGGTGCGGGCCTCCACGACGTCGTCGCCCACCGACATCACCCGACATCGACGCGCCCGGCCATCGTCGAGAACCATCACGACGTCGGCGTGCGACTCGGCCGCGGCCACCAGCACCGACGCCCATTCCATGGCGGTGACACCGAAGTCCCTGGCCAGACGCTCGGCGCGGCGATGCCGCGCGGCCTCGTCGACGGCCCAGTCCGATATCTCGCGTTCGATGTCGTCGCCCACCGGTACTCTTTCGGCCTCTACCGTGGTGAGTGAAGATGAGCACACATGAGGACAACGCGCCGGGCGATCAGATTCGCGTCCTGGTGCCCGCCAACCACCTGATGACCCAGATGCTGGGCCCTCGGGAGGAACTGCTCGACCAGATCCAGCAGGCCTTCTCCGACACGTCCATCCACGTGCGGGGCAACGAGATCACCCTCGGTGGCGAGGGAGCCGAGAGAGTCGGTCGTCTCTTCGGAGAACTCATCGAGCTCAGCCGTTCGGGGGTCGACATCGACAGTGACGTGATGCGACGCACCATCGACATGGTGAGTGACGACGAGCGCCCCTCCGAGGTGCTCTCCACCGATGTGGTGCGACTCGCCAAGGGCGGCTCGGTCCGCCCCAAGACCAGCGGCCAACGCCGCTACATCGACGCGATCGCCTCCAACCTCGTCACCTTCGGGATCGGTCCGGCCGGCACCGGCAAGAGCTGGCTGGCCGTGGCGATGGCCACCCAGGCACTGCAGCGCAAGCAGGTGGAACGCATCGTGTTGACCCGTCCGGCCGTCGAGGCGGGCGAGCGGCTCGGCTTCCTCCCCGGCGATCTCATGGCCAAGGTCGACCCCTACCTCCGCCCGCTCTACGACGCGCTCTACGACATGGTCGGCGACGAGGGATCGGCCAAGCTCCTCGAGCGTGGGACCGTGGAGGTTGCGCCGCTCGCGTTCATGCGCGGCCGCACGCTCAACAACAGCTTCATCATCCTCGACGAGGCCCAGAACACCACCCCCGAGCAGATGAAGATGTTCCTCACCCGCATCGGTTTCGGTTCCCGCGCCGTGATCACCGGCGACGTGACCCAGGTCGACGTCAACGGCGGGCGATCCGGACTCGACGGCCTCGAGAAGACCCTGGGTGGCATCGGCGACCTGGCGTTCGTCCACCTCACCACGAGGGACGTGATCCGACACCGGATCGTGGCGGACATCGTCGACGCCTACGAACGGGCCTCGCCGACACATCCATGAGCGCCCTCGTCATCGACGCCGACAACGACACCGACCTGGAGATCGATCTCGACCGTTGGTCCGAGCTCCTCGTTGCGACGCTGCGCTCCGAGGGGGTCGTTCCGCCGGCCGAGGTGGGACTCCGCTTCGTGGCGACCGACGTGATGGCCGACCTCAACGGTGAACACCTGGGCGGCTCCGGTCCCACCGACGTGCTGTCGTTCCCACTCGACGAGGAGCCCCCGGAGGGGTACGGCCCGGGGTCCGTGCGGCTCGTCGGAGACATCGTGGTGTGCCCCGAGGTGGCCATTGCCAACGCCCCCCATCACGCCGGGACCGTCGATGACGAGATCGCGCTGCTCGTGGTGCACGCGACCCTGCACCTCCTCGGCCACGATCACGCCGAGGACGCCGAGCGCAGCGCCATGTGGGCCGCGGAGCAGCGACTGCTCGGCGAGCTGTGGGGCCCGCTGGCGCGTGACCCGTGGAGCGGGTCGTGACCACCGCCAATGACATCGTCGCCCTGGTGGCGGTGGCGTGCCTCATCGCCTTCGGGTCGGTGATGGCGATCGCCGAGACCGCGCTCACCCGAACCTCCCGGGCACGGGCACAGGCCCTCTTCGACCAGGGAAGGGCCGGCGCACCCCAGCTCCTCACGGTGGTCACGGACTACAAGAGGTATCTCAACTCGGTGTATCTCGTCGTGCTCGGCGCGCAGACCGCACAGGCCGCCCTCACCGGTGTGGTCATGACCCGGTTCGGTCCGTGGGGCGTGGCCATCGGAACGTTCGTCAACGTCGTGGTGGTCTTCGTCTTCGCCGAGGCGGCGCCCAAGACCTGGGCGCTCCAGCACACCGATCGGGCCGCCCTGGCCACCGCCCGTCTGGTGGTGGTGATCGGACGTATCTTCCGGCGGGTCGCCGACGTTCTGATCGGTCTCACCAACGTGATCCTTCCCGGCAAAGGCCTGCGCCAGGGCCCGTTCGTGACCGAGGAGGAGCTCATCGCCCTCGCCGGCGAAGCGGCCGAGGCCGGTGGTATCGAGGAGTCCGAACGGGACCTCATCGAGTCGATCATCGACTTCGGCGACACCGTCGCCCGCGAGATCATGGTGCCGCGCACCGACATGGTCACCTTCGAGGCCGACTTCGCCATCTCCGACTGCATCGAGATCGCCATCCTCAACGGACTCAGCCGCTTCCCCGTCTACCGGGACAATGTCGACGACATCGAGGGGATCGTCTACTCCAAGGACCTGATGGTCGCCGGGCGTGACGGCAAGGGCAACCGGCAGGTCTCCACCCTGATGCGGCCGGCCCACTTCGTGCCCGAGACCAAGAGGGTGGCGGAGCTCCTGCGCGAGATGCAGGCCCGAAAGACCCACATCGCCATCGTCGTCGACGAATACGGAGGTACGGCGGGTCTGGCGACCCTCGAGGATCTGATCGAGGAACTGGTGGGAGAGATCGAAGATGAGTTCGACGTGGACGAGCCCACCGTCACCCTCAGCGCAGAGGGGGACCTGGTCGTCGACGACCCTTCCATCAACGTCGACGATCTCAATGCCGCTCACGAGCTGTCCCTGCCCGAGGGCGACTGGGACTCGGTCGGGGGCCTCGTGTTCTCGGAGCTGGGACGGGTTCCCGAAGAGGGCGACCACGTCGACGTGGATCGGTATCGGCTGGTGGTCGAGGCGGTCGACGGCCGCAGGGTGTCGCGGGTGAGGGTGGTCACCCTCGAGATCTCCGACGTCGACGAGACAGCGCCGGACTGATGAGCGATCGCACCCCGAGCGTCGATGACGACGGCGACTTCCACTCCGGTTTCGTCGCGCTCGTCGGCCGCCCCAATGTCGGCAAATCCACCCTGTTGAACCAGATCCTGGGGCGCAAGGTGTCGATCATCTCCGACAAACCCCAGACCACCCGCACCCAGATACGGGGCGTTCTCACCCGCCCCGGGTGCCAGCTCGTGTTCGTCGACACCCCCGGCATCCACCGACCACGCACCGCCATGGGCGAGCGGCTCAACGACACGGCGCTCGCCGCCCGGTCCGAGGTCGACGTGGTGTGCATCGTCATCGACGCAACGGCTCCGGTCGGACCCGGCGACCGTTGGGTCGCGGAGCGGGTCGGTCCGGGAGCCGTGGTGGTGGTCAACAAGATCGACGTCGCCGATCGGGCCCAGGTGGTCTCCCAGCTCGAGCGCGCCTCGGCGTTCGAGGCCGCGGCCTACTTCCCGGTGTCGGCGGCGACGGGCGAGGGGGTCGACGAACTCGTCGAGGAACTGGTGGGTCGCATGCCCGTCGGACCGCACTGGTATCCCGACGACATGGTCACCGATGTCGAGGAGGCCTTCTGGGTCGCCGAGCTGGTGCGCGAACAGCTGCTGGCGGTGGCCCGCGAAGAGCTGCCCCACTCCATCGCGACCCGGGTGACCGAATGGGACTGGCCCGTCATCCGCGTCGAGATCCTCGTGGAGCGTGACTCCCAGAAGGGGATCGTCATCGGCAGGAAGGGAGCGGTGTTGCGCGAGGTCGGCACGGCCGTCCGCGCGCAGTTGCCCGAGGGCGCCTACATCGAGCTGGTCGTGAAGGTCGACAAGAACTGGCAGCGGCGCCCCCGCGCCCTCGATCGGCTCGGATACTGAGTGGTCTCGCCCGTGTAGGGGACGCGCAATTGTTCAAGTTCCGCGTGGATGGCCGTCGACACCTCCTCGAAGGAGGTCACGATGCCCCACCCGCTGGACCGCCAACTCGACCGAAGAACACTGTTGCGAGCATCACTTGTCGCCGGCGCCGCCGGCGTCGTGGCGTCGTCGTGTTCGACCCTTGCCCCGTCGTCGCCCGGAGCGAGCACCACCACCCTGCCCCCCTCGAGTGACCTCGATCCGTTCGTGGCCCGTTGGAATCAGTTCAACGTGCCGTGCGTGTGGAACCGCTCGGTGACCTCGCTCGCCTCCGATCCCGTGGCCACGTTCCGTTGGCGTGCCGCCATGGGCACCGCTCCGCTCGCCGCCAACCTGGAGTCCGGTGCGGGTGATTCCGCCAGGGGAATTCCTGTCGACCGATTCCAGCCCGGCACCCGGGCCGATCGGCTGTTCGCGTCGCAGTCGTTGTTGTCCGATGGCTCGTATTCGGCGTGGCTGCCCAAGCCGCACGTGTGGGAGACCTACACCGTGGATCGTCACTGGTCGGGAACCGACGGGGAGCACCTGTGGGAGGCGGTGTCGGTCCATGAGCCCGACGTGGCCTACCAGCCGGACTCCGCCCCTCAGGTGGGGCCGACCGATCCGTTCTTCTTCCTGCGCAAGTGGTACCACTACGTGACCCATCGGCCGGTCATGTGGAATCTCGACAACCCGCTGCGCAACCCCGGAGTGGCCGGCATCGGAGACGTCAAGCCTCGGCCCTCCGCCATGGCGTCGGGGCTGCCCATCATGCCGTTGCTCGCCGACCCCGCCCACCTCTCCGATCCCGACGTCGATCCCGATCTGGGATTGGGCCACGCGCTCATGATCACGGTTCCCGGATCGCGAATTGCCTCGGAACGACCGGCCTGGCCCGCCACCTACACCGACGGCCTCTCCACCTCGCAGGACTCGGTGCTGATGGGGTGGAGGGTCCGCCTGTCGCCCGCTGTCGACGCCGATTCCTTCCCGCCCCAGGCCGCGGTGATCGTCCGGACCCTCCAGCGCTATGGGGCCTACATCTGCATGTCGTCGATCCCCGCGGAACCCGGCGACTCGCTGTTCCGGGCGTCGATCATCGCGACGCCATCGAAGAACGCCGGCACCACCGCCTCGTGGGACATCTACGACGTCCGTACCCTCGGTGCTCTCACCTGCGATCAGTTCGACGTGATGGACGAGGACGCCTTCCAGACGGACTCCGCGTCGTTCGCCGCCTGAGTCGGCGACGTCAGCCCAGGAACTCCGCCACGTCCGCCATCTCCTTGGTCCGTCGCATGGGGGGAAGGGCCGAGATGAGTTGCCATCGGTACGAGGCCTTCGTCGCCAGGCGGGGGTCCAGTACGGCGACCACCCCCGATCTGTTGCGCTGCGGATGAGTCGACCGGCCCCCTGAGCCAGCATCGTCGCAGCGCGCGGCAGATCGACCGTGGTGAAACCAGCTGCTGCCGCCGCCTCGCGTCGGGCCGACAGGAGCGGGTCGTCGGGCCGGGGAAAGGGGATCTTGTCGATGACCACCATCGACAGCGACGGGCCGGGAACGTCGATCCCGGCCCAGAAGCCCATCGTGGCGAACAGCGAGGTCGCCTCGTCCTCCGCGAACGCGTCCACGAGCGCCGGTCGTGGAAGGTCACCCTGGCGCAACAGCGGTGTGTCCAGCACGTCCTCGAGGGCGTCGGCCGCCGCGTTGAGTGCCCGGTAGCTGGTGAACAGCGCGAGGGTCCGGCCCCCGGCGATGCCGATCAGTTCGCCGAGGCACTCGATCGAGGCGGGGCCGAACGAGTCCGAACGGGGGTCCGGCAGGTGGGCCGCGCAGAACAGCAACGACTGATTCTCGAAATCGAAGGGAGAGCCGACGTCGAGGACGGTCAGGCGGTCCGCCGGGACCCTCAGTCGACCTGCGAGCCCCTCGGGGATGGTGGCGCTGGTGAAGATCGTGGCGTCGGGCAGCAGGGCGGACAGATCCTCGTCGTCGTCGGGGTCACCGAATCCGATGGTGTCGGGGTTCCACAAAAGGGCGTCGAGCTTCTGTCCGACGTCCAGCGGCGCCGAGTGGAGACGGGGCGACTCCTCGGTGCCTCCGACCCACATCACCGTCCCGGGGGCGGGTTCGGCGAAAGAGTCGATGTCGATCACCAGCGCTCCCACGTTCGTGGCCACACGGGCCTTGCGGGTCGCGACGTCGGTCGAACGATCCGCCTCGACGTTGCGCACCGCGTCGGCCGCCTCCATCACCGCAGCCCGAGCCGACGACAGGGCGTCGAGGGCGTCGGGCGGCAGGCCTTGTCGCAGTCGGGACCCGACCCGATCGACCAGGGTGCGGGCCCATCGCTCGCCGCTGCGGGTGAGCTTCTCGATGAGGGCGTCGTCAGCGATCAACCCTCCGACCATCCGCGACAGACGGGAGAAGTCGGCTGCGCCGATGTCGGTACCCGTCGTCGAGGACAAGACGTCCTCGATCTCGTGCGCCTCGTCGAAGATCGCCACATCGTGGGGGGGAAGTACCCCGCCCCCGTTTCGCAGGTGGAACCCGTAGAGGTGGTGGTTGACGACGACCACGTCGGCCTCGGCCGCGTTCCTTCGGGCCCGTTCGGAGAAGCAGTCGTCGCCGCGGGGGCATTGGCCCGAGCCGGGGCACTCGCGTGGTCCCACCGAGACGGCCTGCCACACCCACCCGGGCGGTTCCTCCTCGAGGTCGGCCCGGTCGCCGGTGTCGGTCGTCTCGGCCCAACGACGCAGCGACTCCCATCGACGAGCGGGGAGACGGCCCGATGTCGCCGCCGCGTCGTCGACGCCGGCGAGGTCGAGCTGGGAGTCGGAGGTGCCGGCCTCGTCGAGACGTTGGAGACACAGGTAGTTGGACCGGCCCTTGAGCACCGACCAGGCCAGCTGTCCGTCGGTCACCCCGGCCACCAGCGGCAGGTCCTTGTCGGCCAGCTGATCCTGGAGGGTCTTGGTCGCGGTGGCCACGACCGTTCGTCGGCCCGATTCGACCGCGGCCACGAGATAGGCCAGGGACTTGCCCGTTCCCGTACCCGCCGCGACGACCAGATGGGAGTCGTCCTCGATGGCCCTGGCCACGGCCACGGCCATCTCCTGTTGCCCGGTTCGCTCCTCGCCCGCCTCGAGCACGTCCCGCGCCCGCGACAGCGTCGAGAGCACTCGTTCCTCGATGCTCACGGTGTCATCGTGACAGAGAGCGACCCCCCGCCCGGGTACCGGTGGGTCTTCCAGCGAGGCGGTACGGTGCAACCGTGACTTCCCCTGGTGTCGATACCTCGCGGGTGCCCGTGCACGTCGCCATCGTCATGGACGGCAACGGACGTTGGGCGACGAAACGCAACCTTCCGCGCACCGACGGCCACGCCGCGGGCGAGGAGGCGCTCATGGACACGATCTGGGGCGCGAACGACCTCGGCATCAAGTGGCTGACCGTGTACGCGTTCTCCACCGAGAACTGGAAGCGTCCTCAGGACGAGGTGCGGTTCCTGATGAATTTCAACGAGCGGCTGCTGCTGACCCGCCGTGACGAGATCCACGCCGCGCAACATCCGCATGCAGTTCCTCGGCCGTCGGGACTGGCGGGTTCCCAAGCGGATCCTTCGGCGCATCGACGAGACGCTGGAGCTGACCGGGGACAACACCGGCATGACCGTGTCGATGGCGTTCAACTATGGAGGTCGGGCCGAGATCGTCGACGCGGTGAGGGCCATCGTCGACGAAGGGGTGCCGGCGCGGAAGATCAACCAGAAGACCATCGCCGCCCACCTCTACGATCCCTCGATGCCGGACCCGGAATTGGTGATCCGTACATCGGGTGAGCTGCGCACCTCGAACTTCCTGATGTGGGAGACGGCCTACAGCGAGTACGTGTTCACCGACGTCCTGTGGCCCGATTTCCGCGGTCGAGATCTCGAGGAGTGCATCTCGGAGTACCAGCGAGCGCGACCGGCGCTTCGGTGGAATAGCGACGGACTGAGCGCGGGTCGTGCCCCTCTACCGCGACGTCGGTGTCGTCCTCCGCACCTACAAACTCGGCGAGGCCGATCGGATCGTGGTGTTCTGCACCCGGGGCAGGGGCAAGGTCCGTTCGGTGGCCAAGGGGGTTCGGAAGACCACCTCCGCGTTCGGATCGCGCCTCGAGCCGGGGAGCCACGTCGCCCTGCAGTTGTACGAGGGACGTGAGCTCGACATCGTTCGGCAGGCGGAGTACGTCGAGATCCACCCCCAGCTGCGATCCGACCTCGACCGGCTCGGGCGGGTGTCCCAGGTGCTCGAAGCGATCGATCAGGTCGCGCAGGAGGGCGAGGTCGCACCCAAGCTCTACGAGATGACCGTGGCCGCCATGCGGGCGATCGCGGCGTGGGATTCGCCTCTGGTGGTGCCGGCGTTCTTCTTCCGCCTCCTCGACGCCGAAGGGGTGGGGATGTCGGTCGGGGAATGCATCGAGTGCGGTTCCGACGACGACCTGGTGGCCCTGGATCTGTCGGGTGGCGGGTTGTGCTGTTCATCGCACCGGCGGGGAATCGGGGTCACACCCGAGGCGGTTCTCATCCTCCAGCTCATCCTGGGCGGCAGGGTGTCCACGGCCCTGGGTCTGCCCGTCGGCCCGGCGAGCTTCGAGGTCGATCACCTGGCCGGAGAAGCGTTCGAGGCCCACATCGAGCGTCGGTTGCGGTCGCTGCGGGTGCTCCACGGCCCCTGATCGCATGGCCGGCGGTCGCCGGAACGCCGCATCGCGGTTCGGTGCTGACATACTCGGAGTGGTCGATCGCCGACCGCGGGAGGAACAACGGTGTCGGATCCCACCAACGGGGGCGAGGTCCCCGAACAACGGTCACCCGGTCAGTTCCCTCCGTCGCAACCGCCTTCGGCCCCCGGCACGCCCGGAGTGCCCCCACCGCCCTACGGCACGGCCCCCTATGGGTCCCCGCCCCCTTCGGGGCCAGCGCCGAGTCAGTACGGACAACCGGGCCAGTACGGCCAGCAGGGCCAGTGGGGCCAGCCCGACCCCTACCGGCCCTATCCCGGGGCGACCGCGGTCAACCCCTACGACCAGAAGGCCACGACGGTTCTCGTCCTCGGCATCCTGGGTCTGGTCTTCTGCGGGGTGCTGGGGATCATCGCCTGGGTTCAGGGCAACAACCTCCGCGACGAGGCGAAGGCGGCGGGGTATCCGGAGCCGTCGAACGGTCAGATCGGACGGATCCTCGGCATGGTCGCCACGGGGCTCATGGCCGCGGGGCTGGTGTTGATGTTGGTGTGGTTCGTCTTCGTCATCGCCCTGGCGGGGTCGAGCTCGGGTTACTGAGTCGCCACGGCGGCGGCGGATGCGACGGGACTATTTCGCTGAGACGACCCGGGTCTTGCCGATCGTGTCGTAGAGGCTCGTTCCGTTCGAGAACACCAGGATGATGTTGACGATCGCCAGCAGCACGAGCCCCAGTCCTCCGATCAGCCCGCCGAGGATCGGGACCACGTACAGTGCCCTGCAACCCAGTGACGGCGAGTGCCGGATCACTGCTTCCTGGAGATCGAGGCGCCGACCGTCGAGTCCCTCGATCCTGATGCCGACGGCCATCTTGCCGAGGGTCTGACCCTTGTTGGCGACCATGAGGCACTCGTACGCGCCCGCAGCCACGAGACTGAGAGCGGCTGCGAGGATCCCGAACATCACCGCGCTGCCGGATCGGCTGGTTGCGAACGTGGCGACTCCGAAGGGGATGGAGATGATCCATCCGATGATGACGAAGACCACCGTGTCGATGAAGCGGGCCAACAGCCTCATCGAGGGCTCGGCGGGAACCGGTCCTCCGATACCGAATCCGGGCTGATAGGCCTGGTATCCCCCGAATCCGGGGGGCGGTGGAGGAACGTACCCGCCGCCCGGCGGTGGTGGTGGGTAGCCGCCACCGGGAGTCGGCGGTGGTGGTGGTGGGTAGCCGCCACCCGGCGGGGGTGGGGGCTGAGGTGTCGTCGAGTACCCGCCACCTGGTGGAGGGGGCGGAGGGTACGAACCGCCGAGGGGCGGGGGTGGCGTCCCGCTGTTCGGATCGTGGGGATCACTCACGGGTCGTCCTTCACCGGTCGACTGCAGGCGCCGCCGATCGATGCCCGGCGGCCGAAGCCGCCGGGCACGTGTCGATCAGGCTGCGATGGGCTCGTTGCCCATCTGCCGGTAGATGTTGGCGTTGAGGAGCGCACCCAGAGGATCCAGGAAGAGGCCGATCAGGGCGGCCACGAGGACTCCGCCGGCGCCTCCGAACAGCGACGCCACGATCGAGGCCAGGATGGTGATGAGCACCAACAGCAGGCACGGCACGACGTTCGCCTTGACCGCGTTGAAGCTCCACGACATGGCGTCGCCGATGTCGACTCCCTTGTCGAGGGCGTGGGTGGGGGCGAAGAGCATGAAGAACGCCACCAGGAGGCCGGGCAGGATGCACAGGACGAGGCCGATGACCGTGAGGATGCCCACGACGATCGCCACCAGGATGTACTTCCCCAGGTTGTCGCCGCTCGTCAGGTCGGAGAAGCTCGGGGTCGCTCCACTGGATGTTCGCAGGGCCGCCCGCAGCAGCCCGACCCGCAGGACCACGACGATGAGCCCGATCACCAGCGACAGGATGAGCCCGCCGATGAGGCCGCCGAAGAAGGTCGACGTCGACTCATAGGTTCCGGTTGTCGGGTCGAATTCGAGACTGTCGCCGCCCGAATCGATGAGAGCGTTGCTCAGAAGCCCACCGATGATCGAGACCGCGGCGATGACTCCCGACAGCGACAGGAAGGGTACGAGATGTTCCTGGAACTTGGCGAACATCCAGTTGAGGGCGGAGCCGACGTCGGCGGTGCCGAACTGCGAGGGCATCCCTCCGGGTTGATAGGTCTGGTATCCACCCGGCCCGGCAGGTGGCGGGGCGAACCCGCCTCCGGGCGGAGGTTGGGGTGGGACGTATCCGCCCCCGGGTGGTCCCGGCATCGGCTGGGGGATGTACCCGGGTCCGGGCGGAGGTGTGGATCCGGGAGGGGGAGGTGGCTGCGCTCCGCCGGGCGGCGGAGGCGTCGCGCCGGGAGGCGGAGGGGGCGCGGCCCCGGGGGGCGGTGGTGCGGCTCCGGGCGGAGGAGGAATCGACCCAGGTGGAGGGGGTGGTGGCGTCTCGCCCTGGTTGGGATCGTAAGGATCGCTCACAACTTCTCCTTTGCGCGGCGAACGGTGCGAACGTCACGGTATCGGGCCGACGTGGTCGCTCGACGGTTTTCCGTGAGCATCGGCACCGGAGGGCGCAAGCGACTCCTCACCGTCGTCCGCCCGACCCGCTGCGCTCGCTAGCCTGCGCCCTCATGTCCGACGACTCCGAGGCACCACGCTCCGACCCCGCACTTTTCGACAAGATCGTCAATCTCACGAAGCGTCGCGGGTTCGTCTTCCCCTCGGCGGAGATCTACGGCGGGTTCCGCTCCACCTATGACTACGGACCCATCGGTGTGCTGTTGTTGCGCAACGTCAAGGAGGCGTGGTGGCGCTCGATGGTCCAGACCCGCCACGACGTGGTGGGACTCGACGCCGCGATCCTCGGCCCGCCTCAGATCTGGGAGGCATCGGGGCATCTCTCGAACTTCACCGATCCTCTCGTCGACTGCACCAACTGTCAGGCCCGTCATCGTCTCGACAAGCTCGACGATCCCGAGGTCTGTCCGACGTGTGGAACGCGAGGCAGCTTCACCGAGCCACGGGCGTTCAACCTGATGTTCCGAACCCAGGCGGGCCCGGTGGCCGACGCCGGCGCCGAGTGCTACCTGCGGCCCGAGACCGCCCAGGGGATGTTCATCAATTTCGCCAACGTGCTCCACACGTCGCGCAAGAAGCCGCCCTTCGGTATCGCCCAGATCGGCAAGTCGTTCCGCAACGAGATCACGCCGGGCAATTTCGTGTTCCGGACCCGCGAGTTCGAGCAGATGGAGATGGAGTACTTCGTCCCGCCCGACGAGGCGTCCCGCTGGTTCGACTACTGGTGCGACACCCGTTTCCAGTGGTATCTCGACCACGGTATGCCCGAAGACCTGTTGCGGTTGCGTCCCCATGAGGGCGACGAGCTGTCCCACTACAGCTCCGCCACCTCCGACGTCGAGTTCCTGTTCCCGTGGGGTTGGGACGAGTTGGAGGGAATCGCCAATCGCGGCGACTACGACCTCAGCCAACATCAGGAGCATTCCGGCGAGAAGCTCGAGTACTTCGACCAGGCCGCCAACCAGCGCTATCTGCCCCACGTCATCGAACCCGCCGCCGGCGCCACCCGCACGGCGTTCGCCTTCCTCCTCGCCGCCTACGACGAGGAGGAGGTGCGGGGCGACACCCGCACCGTGCTGCGTCTCCATCACCGAATCGCCCCCTACAAAGTCGCGGTTCTGCCCTTGTCGAAGAAGCCCGAACTCACCGACCCCGCGAAGGAGTTGTTCTCGACGCTTGCGGAAACGTGGATGTGCGACTACGACGAGACCCAGGCCATCGGTCGGCGCTACCGGCGCCAGGACGAGCTGGGTACCCCCTATTGCGTCACCTACGACTTCGACTCGGTCGACGACTCGGCCGTCACCGTTCGCGAACGAGACTCGATGGACCAGGACCGGGTGCCGCTGGCCGACCTCGAGGGGTATCTCGCCGAACGACTCGCCTGAGAGGCCCCGGATCCCCATGCTGTCGGCGTCACAGACGGCGTCGGCGTCGGAGACGGCGGGTAGGATCCGCCATCACGGCGGCCGGTCGGAAGCAGGTTGAGTGGGGATCGTCGACGAAGACATCGCGCGGGTTCGTGACGCCTCCGACATCGTCGCGGTCATCACCGAACACGTGCAGCTCCGCAAGGTCGGCCGCCGCTGGTCGGGTCTGTGCCCATTCCACCAGGAGAAGTCACCCAGCTTCTCGGTGAACGCGGAGGAGGGGCTGTACTACTGCTTCGGCTGTCGGGCCTCGGGCGACACGATCACCTTCGTACGAGAGATCGAGCATCTCGACTTCGTCGGGGCGGTCGAGCGGCTCGCCGTCGTCGTCGGGCGTCACGCTCCACTACACCGACGACGACGGCGGAGCGGGTCGCAAGCGCACGAAGCTGCTCCACGAGGTGATGGCCCGGGCCGTGGGCTTCTATCACGATCGTCTGTTGACGTCGCCCGACGCCGGGGCGGCCCGCGGCTACCTGAGATCACGGGGCTTCGACAGGGATCTCGTCGCCGAGTGGAAGATCGGTTGGGCCCCCGACGCGTGGGACGAACTGGCCCGCCACCTTCGGGTCGGCACCGACGTCCTCGTCGACACCGGGTTGGGCTTCGAGAACAAGATCGGTCGGCAACAGGACTTCTTCCGGTCCCGGCTGCTGTTCCCCATCAGCGACGACCAGGGCCGCCCGGTGGCGTTCGGTGGCCGCAAGCTCCCCGACGCCGACGGTCCGAAGTATCAGAACTCCCGCGAGAACCCTCTCTACAACAAGTCCCGCACCCTCTATGGACTCGATCGCGCCAAGACCGACATCGTCAACGCGTCGGAGGTGGTGGTCTGCGAGGGCTACACCGATGTCATCGGGTTCTTCCGGGCGGGGGTGCCCCGCGCCGTCGCCACATGCGGGACGTCGCTCACCGAGGATCACGTCCGGTCGCTCAACCGTTTCACCCATCGGATCGTTCTCGCCTACGACGCGGATGAGGCCGGGCAGTCGGCGGCCGAGCGGGTCTACGCATGGGAGGAGGCTCACGGGGTGGAGTTCGCGGTGCTCGGGTTGCCGCGTGGGTCTGATCCCGACGAGCTGTCCCGCAGCGACCCCGAGGCGCTCGCGGCCGCCGTCGCAGAGGCCAAGCCCTTCCTGGCGTTCCGCATCGACCGGGTGTTGGCGGCAGCGAACCTCGATACCCCCGAGGGTCGGGCCCGGGCAGCTGACGCCGCCCTCGAGGTGATCGTCGAACACCCCCTCGCCCTGGTGCGCGACCAGTACATGATGCAGGTCGCGGGGTTCTGCCGGGTCGACGAGGACCATCTGCGCACCCGGAGCGAGGACATCGCCCGGCGACCGCGCCCGGCCCCGGCGGCGACCCGATCGAGTCGTTCCGAACGATCCGGTGGCGGTGGCTCCGAAGCCGACGGGCCGGCTCCCTATGTCGATGACGCCCCGCCTCTCGGCCAGTTGCCGGAGCGACCCGCTGATGTCGGATTCGCCGAATCGCCCGAAACCGAGGCTCTCCGGCTGTTGATCCGTGATCCCGAGGGAATCTCGCCGCGATTGCACCGGGTTCTGTTCGCCGACCCGCTGCCGGCGGCAGCGTTCGAAGCCCTGGAGGGCGCAGAGTCGGTGACCGCCGCCATCGGCGCGGCGTCCGCGGAGGTCGGCGATCTCCTGCACCGTCTGGCGGTCGAGGATGCGACAGGCGAACCCGCCGACGTGGTGAACAGACTCGTCGTCAGATGCGCCACCAGGGCCATCAGGAACTACGACCGCCAGGCGCGCACGTCGGAGGATCCGCTGTCCTTCACCCCGGTTCTGGGCTGGCTGAAACTTCAGGTCGAGCAATTGAGTGGCGATGATGCAGAGATGGAAGCACCCGAGGTCTTGCTAGCCTGGCTGATCGAACACGAAGCGGAGATCGCCTGATGTCGATCGCCGAGGTGTGTGTTCCCGAGGCGCAGTCCGCCTCAGCGAAAGGACGGCGAGTGAGCCTGTTCGACAAGGTGTCCGAAAAGGAGATCAACGAACTGGTCGAGGCGCGCAGCCGCAACGGTGTCCTCCAGATCGACGATGTGTTGTCGTTGCTCGCGGTCGAGATGACGGCCGAGGTGGTCGACGAGGTCACGGAGTTCTTCGCAGAACGCAACATCGAGATCCACGACGGCGTCGAACTCGACGACGCGGACGGTGAGGACGAGTCGACCGACCCGGGCCCCGACGACACCGTCGACGTCGAGATCGACAAGGAAGGCCGCCCACGAACGTCGCTTCGGGCGGCGCGCCTGCGCCGCCGGTCGATCGGTGACGGCTCCGGCCGCGGTGTCCCAGGGCGGCAACGCCGATCCGGTTCGTACGTACCTGCGCGAGATCGGCCAGGTCGACCTGCTCACCGGTCCCGAAGAGGTGGAGTTGGCCAAGCGGATCGAGGCCGGGGTGAACGCCGAGGCCGCGCTCGCCGACATCGCCGCGTCGGGCAGTTCGCGCGAGGTCGATGTTGCCGAGCGGCGCCGACTTCAGCGGCTGGTGCGCGACGGGGAGAACGCCAAGGGCGAGTTGACCCAGGCCAACCTTCGACTCGTCGTGTCGATCGCCAAGCGCTACCTCGGTCGCGGTCTGGCGATTCTCGATCTCATCCAGGAAGGCAACCTGGGTTTGATGAGGGCGGTCGAGAAGTTCGACTACACGAAAGGCTTCAAGTTCTCGACGTATGCGACGTGGTGGATCCGCCAGGCGGTGACCAGGGCGATTGCTGATCAGGCCCGGACGATCCGCATTCCGGTCCACATGGTGGAGTCGATGAACAAGGTGCATCGTCACCAGCGTCAGATGATGGTGGAGTTGGAGCGTGAGCCGACCATCGAGGAACTCGCCGCCAAGGTCGACCTCGCCCCCCAGCGGGTGCGCGACATCCTCCTCATGGCTCAGGATCCGTTGTCGCTCGACTCGCCCGTCGGCGAGGAGGAGGACAGCCACCTCGGCGACTTCATCGAGGATGCGTCGGCCATCGCGCCGGCGGATGCGGCGGCAAAGCAGATGCTGGGCCAGGCCCTGACCGACGCCCTCGACGAGCTGAACGAACGCGAGCGCCAGGTGGTGCGACTGCGATTCGGCCTCGAGGACGGACAGGCTCACACGCTCGAAGAGGTGGGCAAGGAATTCGGGGTGACCCGCGAACGGATTCGCCAGATCGAGTCGAAGACCCTGGCCAAACTCCGCCACCCTCACCGGTCCAAGAAGCTCCGGGACTACCTCGACGCCGAATAGTGGCGGCGCACCGGGCCACGCCGAAGCGTGGAGACCGGATAGGGGGCAGCATGGGGCCACTGCTAACGTGATCGCCGGTCGCGGCGCTCGTCGCCGGGTCCGACTCACATTCCGGGGTAGCTCAGCTGGCAGAGCAACTGACTGTTAATCAGTGGGTCGTGAGTTCGAGCCTCACCCCCGGAGCAGAGCGAAACCCCTCAGAAATGGGGGGTTTCGTGCATTGCGGCCAAGATGGCTTCGGACCCAGAATTGCCTTGGGTAGCCATTCGGGTAGCCAAGGTCTCCGAGTCGAACGCACGTCGAGGCGGGAGCGAAGTGCTGGCTCGACGGACTGATCTCGGCAGTGAATCGTTACGTCTGGGAAGGAAGAGCGGCGTCCGACGTGCCTCAGTACATCCGCAACACGTCCTCCGATGGATTTGCCTAGTACGTAGCCGGCGGCGATAAGCGGAGTGAGTTGGCCGCTCCGGACCCCAGCAGCTTGAGCGTCGTGTCGCACGTGGATCTCAAACACTCACCCGCCCCGTACCGGTAGGTGACGTCAGGTGGGACTGCTGCGCCGAGGGGTGACATCTGAGCTGGCTTGCTTCGGCGGTCCTGGATGGATGCACCAATGCCCAAGACCTTCCCGCAGGAATTCCGCGATGATGTCGTGAGGGTGGCCCCGAACCGGCCCGATGGGGTGACCCTCGAGCAGATCGCCCACGATGTCGGGATCCTTCCGATGACGTTGTCGAAATGGATCCGAGTCGCGGTGGTTGATGCCGGCGAGAAGCCTGCCGTGACGACGACGGAGTCGGCGGTGAATCGCGAGTTGGAAGAAGAGGGTCCGGTTGCTCGAGCAAGGGAACGAGGTGTTGCGCCGAGCGGCCGCGTATCTCGGACAGGCGAGCATTCCAAAGGGCTGATGTACCCGCTCGTGCGCGAGTTCGCCGATGACGGGATCCCTGTCGTGGTGTCGTGTCGGGTACTCGGTCTCGCTCGCCAGCCCTACTAGCGGTGGCTCAACCAGCCGATCACCGACCGCCAGCTGGAGGAGGCCAACCTCGCCAACGCGCCCGCCTCTGACCGGAGCGGTCAGGACGTCGCGCGCGTCAGCGGGCGCGTTCCCGCACCACCTGCGCGATGTCGAGCCTGGCGATCGCCCTGAGCCCGGGCCATTGCGAGAGAATCGCCGTCACGAGGATGGCGACCGCCGCGATCACCAGCGTCGTGGCTCTCATGTGCAGGCTGAAGTCGAACAGATCCGACGTGTAGCTGGCCAGGAAGACTGCCGATGTTGCATACCCGGTGGCCAGACCGATGGGGATGCCCACGACGGTGAGCAGGACGTTCTCACCCGTCATGAGGCGGTTGACCTCTCTCACCGACAGGCCGTTCGACCGCATCGTGGCGAGTTCGACGGCGCGTTCTGAGATGTTCACGGAGACCGTGTTGAAGAGGAGCGCGAAGGCCATGGTGGCGCCGAAGACCAACATGATGCCGACGAACACGTAGAAGAGCGACATCGAACGGTCCACGAGATCCGCGATGGCTGTGGAGCTGACCACCGTTGCCACCGTCGTCAGGTCGAAGAGCCGGGACTGCACAGCCTCGGGGTCGGCCTCGGCGTCGTAGGTCCCCATCACCGATGTCAGAGCGGGGCTCTCGAGCTCGGCGGGGTCGACCGCGGGCTCCGCTCGGTTCAGGAGGCTCTCGAGCTGCGACCGGTCGATGTACAGATAGGTCCCGAGGGGCTCGTTGACGAATCCGGAGATCGTCGTCCGGATGTTCGTCTTCAGAGCGGGGAACGCGATCGTCACCGCGTCTCCCTCCCGAACACCGATGAGGCGTGCGATCGACGCTCCAGCCAGGATCCCCTCCGCGGGCAGGGCGGTGGCGCCGGCGGACGTCACGAAGGTGTGCATCTTCGTGTCCCGCTCGAAGCCCTGGAGTTCGGTTGCGTACTGCTGATCGTCGTGCCGGATCGTCGCGCCGGCGGTCACCACCGCCTCGGCGTCCGCCACTCCCTCGGTGTTCGAGACCGACGCCACCACCGCGTCGTCGACGGTGGTGGTGAAGAACACCTGGGCGTCATTGTGTTGGATCTGGTCGAACTGCTCGCTCAGAAGGATCTGAGTGGTGTCGAGCATGCCCCATGACACCAGGATGAGCGTGAGGGCGAGGACCACCCCGATGATCGTGGCCAAGCTCCGTCGCGGACTGCGCCCGATGCCGCGCATGGACATCCGCCATCGGATGGGCAGACGGCCGAGCGGCGGAACGACCCGTTCGAGTGCGCTCGGCCCCGATCGGGCGGGTGCCGAGGGGCCCGCCATGGCCTCCGCCGGGGGAATCCTCGCGGCCGCACGGGCCGGTGCGAGCGCCGCCAGTGACCCCATCACCACACCGAACGCCACCCCCACGATGGGAGTCGTGGGGTAGAAGCCGGTGACGGTGTCGGGGATGCTCAATGCAGTCGTGTAGGCGCCGCTCATCAACCGGCCGAGTGCCATGCCGAGCGCGACACCCACGGCTGCTCCGACACCTCCCACCAACAGGCCGTACCCCTGGTAGTGACGCCGAACCCGGCGGGCCGACATGCCGTTGGCGGTGAGGGTGCCGATCTGCGCTCTCTGGGACTGCACGATGCGGTTCAGGAGAACGAACGTCGCCATGCCGGCTGCGGTGAGGAACAGCAGCGGGAACATGAACGACAGCTCTCCGAATCCCTGGACGTCCTCGTTGAGCGCGGCGTTCGACGGCTGGTCCGACTGGGTCTGGACGTCGGCCGCACCCGCCGATGTCGCTGCGGCGCCGAGCCGCTCATCGAGGACGGCCCCGTCGGCCACCTCGTCGAACAACACGAGCGTCTGGTCCGCCTGGGCCGACGGCGGGGCGGCGGCCGCCATCGCCTCGGGCACGAACACCACCCCGAAATCGTCCGCGGTGGTGAACAGGTCCTGGCGGCTGCGAGCAGGCCAGAGATACTCCGCCGACACCACCGAACCGAGCACCGTGGCCTGCGTGGGGCCCGAATCCAGGAAGACCTGAATGGTGTCGCCGGGGGTCAGGTCGAAGTGGTCGTACATGTGCTGTTCGACGAGCACTCCGTTCGGAGTCGCCGACGACAGGTATGACCCTTCGGTCACCTGGACCTTGCCGACCGATGGTTGGTCGTCGACGGGCATGCCCAGGATGCGTCCGTAGAGTTTGTGGTTGTCGCCGACAACGAGGGGGACGTCGGCCTGGACGCGCGTCGAGACCGCCGCCACACCGGGTGCAGAACGCGGCCTCGTCGCCGAACGTGGACTGATCGCCTCCGCTGACCGTCAGGTCGGCGAAGTCGAGGTTGGCGTAGGTCCGCGCGTACGAGCGACTCAGGTTGCGGAACGAATCGAACGAGGCCGCGAAGAGAGTCACTCCCAGCACGACCGTCACGGTCACTGCGACGAACTGCCACTTCTGCCGGCGGATGTCGCGTCGCAGCTTGCGGCCGAGGATGGTCATCGCCGCAGCCCGCTCAACGCCCTCACCATTCCAGATCGGATGCCGCCATGGGCGTCGTCTGGTGTTCGACGCTGACCAGTGCGCCGTCGCGCAGTCGCATCACCCGGTCGGCCATCTTCGCGATCGTCGAGTTGTGGGTCACGGTCAGCACGGTCCGGCCGTCGTCGCAGACTCCGCGCAGGAGTCCGAGCACCTGGCGTCCCGTGTCGAGGTCGAGGGAGCCGGTGGGCTCGTCGCACAGCAGCACCGGTGGGTTCTTGACGAGTGCTCGCGCGATGGCGACGCGCTGTTGTTCTCCGCCCGAGAGCTGGCCGGGGAAGTGGTCGATCCGCTCGGTGAGACCGACCTCGGCAAGGCGGACCCGGCTCCGTTCCTCCGCATCCTCACGCAGTGCCAGCTCGGCCACGAGCTGCACGTTCTCGAGCGCCGTGAGGGTGGGCACGAGATTGTAGAACTGGAAGATGAAGCCGACCTTGCGGCGCCTGAAATCGGTGCGTCCCTCTCGGCCGAGCCCGGCCAGCTCGACACCATCGACCACGAGCGAGCCGCTCGTGGGTTCCTCGATCGCCCCGATCATGTTGAGGGTGGTGGTCTTGCCGCTTCCGCTCGGGCCCAGGAGCACGACGAACTCGCCCCGGGGGATGTCGAAGGCCACGTCGTCCACCGCGCGCACCAGCGTGGCACCCTCGCCGTAGGTCCGGGTCAGACCCGCCACGGAGAGAGCCGGTGCCCCTGTGTCCGCTGCGCTCACCCGTCATTCGTACCACCTGGGCCCGTACACCACGTGATGCACCCGGTCACATGACGCGCCTCAGCCAGCGTGTGCCCATTGAGTCCGTCACCTGAGCCAAGATGAGGATGGTTCCGAGCGCCGACACGGCTCTGCGGATCGAGCAGCTCGTCGCTCGAGATGGGCACCGACGGAAGGTTGATCTCATGGGCGAAGCGTCGGGCGAGCCGCCCTACACCCGACGGGGGGCATCGGAGACGTTCCTCGTGAGAGCCTGCCAGCGACTGGGCTACGACGAGACGCTCACCATGCTGCTGCTCCTGGCCGCGCGGGAGATCCGCGCCGAGATCCCCCTCGTTCGGGACGACGGTTCTCTCGCGGTCTATTCGGGCTACCGGGTTCAACATCATGATGCCCGAGGGCCCTACAAGGGCGGGCTGCGATTCCACCCTCGTGTTGACATGGACGAGATCCGTGGCCTGGCCGGTCTGATGACGCTGAAGACCGCCCTCGTGGAGATTCCCTTCGGCGGGGCCAAGGGCGGAATCGATTGCGACCCCGCAGATCTCTCGCTGCGTGAACTGGAACAGCTCACCCGTCGTTTCACCGAGAAGTTCCACCGCCACATCGGCCCCCAGCGAGACATCCCCGCGCCCGACGTGGGAACCGACGCTCGGATCATGGGGTGGATCCAGGACGAGTACTCCAAGATCTACGGGCACAACCCGGGAGTCGTGACCGGAAAGCCTGTGGCAGTCGGCGGTTCGCTGGGTCGGACCGAAGCGACGGGCCGCGGCATAGCGACCGTGCTGCGCACGTACCTCAGGGCACGCGACGAGACAGCGGCCGGCCGCCGAGTCGCCGTCCAGGGTTTCGGCAACGTCGGCCGCCACGCGGCGATGGCCCTGCGTGACGATGGCTGCACGATCGTCGCGATCAGCGACGTGAGCGGAGGCGCGCACGACCCGGCTGGAATCGATGTCGAACGGCTGGCTGCGCACCTCGATGCCGGCGGAGTTGTGAGCGACGCCGGCATCGGGGATCACATCACCAACGCCGACCTGCTCACGTTGCCGTGTGACATCCTCCTGCCCGCAGCGCTGGGCGGGGTCATCACCGGGATCAACGCGCGATGAGGTCCGGGCTCGGCTCGTCGTCGAGGGCGCAAACGGCCCCGTCGACCCCGACGCGGACGACATCCTCATGGCCAACGGCGTCACCGTGGTGCCCGACGTGCTCGCGAACGCCGGAGGCGTGGTGGTGAGCTTCTTCGAGTGGGTGCAGAACATGCAGCATTTCGCCTGGGACCTCGAGACCGTGCGGACCCGGGCCGATGAGCACATGGAGGTCGCCACCAGGAACGTGGTCGAGCATGCGGAGGCCAGGGCCTGTTCCCTGCGGGATGCCGCCTACGAGATCTCCGTCGCTCGGGTGAAGGACGCTCTGATGGCCGCCGGAATCTGACAAGCGTCGCACTGCGCCTCGGTCGCGTCGACGACGGGTGGCTGAGTAGTCTCGGCGCCGATGACCGATTCACCTGAACGCGTATCCGCCGACCTGCCCGAAGAAGGGACGCTCGCCCATCATCTGGCGCATCTCGCCGCCGACGCCGACGACGTGGTGGCGATGCTGAGCCGACCCCACGCAGAGGGCGGCGACATCCATCCCGAAGCACTGCCCACCGCTGAACGGCTCCAGACGAGCCTGCACGACGTTCTGCACGCACTTGCCGACCATGAACACCTCGCCATGAGCGCCGACGACGTCTGGAAGGTGCTCACGCGCAAGCACCAGGCAAGCGAGATCAGCGCCCCCTGAGATCGGGAGTCGCCGCGAGTCGGTCGACACCTCGTTCTCCGGCGAGGGTCTGTTGACCTCAGGCCGCGCTGGAGAGGGTGCCGAAGCGGCGTGTGTCCCAGGTCGGTTCCGCCCCTCCCCGCAGCTGACGTCACGCCGGTGGCGAGTGGTTGCCCGATCGGCGGACCAGGCCGTCGAGCCGTTCGATTCCCATGGCGTCGCGGAAGTCGGCGACGGAGTAGCCGGTGAGGCGGGCGTCGGTTCGGGCTCGGGCGCCGGCGGATCGGGGAAGGCCGAAGAGGGGGGCCATCTCGCCGAAGCACTCGTCGGGACCACGTTGTGTGATCACTTCGGTGTCTCCGGCGGGTGTGGTTCGGGTGATCTCGATGACCCCCTCGTCGACGACGTAGATGAGGTCGCCGGCGTCGCCCTGGTCGAACACGGTGTCGCCGGCGTCGAGGTGCACCTCGACGGGGCCGTCGAGCGGAGGGGGCCGGTGGGGGGCGAGTTCGATGACGTGGTCGGCGAGGGGGAGGAGCCGGTCGTCATGGGTGACGATCACCAGCACCCGGCCCGGTGTCGTGAGACGGCGGAGGATGCGCAGCGTGGTCTCGACCTGCACGTAGTCGAGGTGGGCGGTGGGTTCGTCGGCGAGGATCAGCGGTGGTTCGAGGGCGAGGGCCCGGGCGATCGCGACCCGTTGTTGCTGTCCGCCGGAGAGCTCGGCGGGGAGGTGGTCGGCCCGGTCGGCCATGCCCATGTCGTCGAGCAGCGCGGATGCCCGTTCGCGGGCCTGGGTGGTGGGCATCTTCGCGTTGCGCAGGGGGAGCATGACGTTGTCGAGCGCGGAGAGAGGGAATGAGGTTGAACGACTGGAACACGATGCCGACCCCGTGGCGTCGGTAGTCGGTGAGGTCGGCCCCGCGGAGCGAGGTGACCTCACGGGAACCGTGGCGGATCGATCCCGATGTGGGACGGAGTATTCCGGCCAGGCACGACAACAGCGTGGTCTTGCCGCTTCCGCTGGGACCCAGCAGCAGCGCGAGCGACCCGTCTTCCACCGTGCAGCTGAACTCGTTGACGGGTTTCACCACGTAGTCGCCGCTGGCGTAGGCGACGGTGAGGTCGTCGACGACGAGATCCGCGGTCATGTCGCCCCTCCGAACGCGAGCGCGGGTTCGACCGACACCGCACGGCGGAGCGCGACGGAGCCGGAGAGGAGGCCGACGGCGAGCGCGACGACGGGCATGGCGATCAGAGAGGCGGGCGACAGGGTCACCTGCATCGGGAAGATCGGAGCCAACCCGAACGCGAACACCTCACCCAACACGGCCGCGCTGAGCGACAGCACCGTCGCTTGGAGCATCACCCCGCCGGCCATCGGGCCGTCGCCGGTACCGATGGCCTTGAAGACCGCGAAGTCACGGGTGCGTTCCACCGCCGAGAGATACATGACCGAGCCGACGATGAGCGCCGCGACGATCCACAACAGCACCTTGACCAGATCGATCGTCGAGGAGGCATCGCCGAGAATCCGCAGGGCGTCCTCGCGGGCCGCCTCGAGGCTCACCTCGGTGAACCCCTCGGGAGGCTGGATCGCCTGGTCGCGGACAATCCCGGTGGTCACCAGGGGCAGGCCTCCCAGCAGAGTGGACTGGAACGACTCGAGCGGGATGACCACCATCGGCATGCCCGCGTTGACGCTCATCGACTCGACCCGACCCACGACGGTGAACGTCCGGTCGGCGATCTCGACCGTCGAGCCGGTCGGAAACGACGACTGATCGTCGACCAACGCCTCGTCGGGTCCTCCGAGCTGGTCACCCGAACGGACCTCCGGTTCGGCGTCACCGGGGTTCAGCCCCACGAGTGCGACCATCTGGGGGGTCGACGGATTGGCGGTCTGGATGAAATAGGCCATCGGGTCGACACCGGAAGGGAGTTCGGCGGGGTCGAACGGTTGCGACCCGGTGAGCGGCCCCGACACGCCATCGGGGACGATGAACGATTCGGCTCTCAGCGCCTCGAAGGTCCGGTCGAGCTCGGCGGGGAACGAATCCGCGATGCCGGTGACCGCCAGGCTGACCCCGAACACCAGGGCCGCGCCCACCGCCGAGATCGCATACCGCCGACGCCGCCAGACGAGGTCACGCAAGGCGGCATGCCACATAGCGCCAGTCTCGGCAGGTCGCGGGGGACTGTCAATGGGTCGGTATGCTGCCGGCGTGGTCGTGCGCCTCGTCCTCGCGGAGGACAGTTTCCTCATGCGTGAGGGCGTGACGGCCCTGCTGGCTCTCGACGACGACCTCGAGCTGGTGGCGGCGTGTGAGTCCTACGACGAGTCTGATGGCGGCGGTGGAGACGCATCGGCCCGACGTGGTCGTCACCGACATCCGCATGCCACCCACTCAGACCGACGAGGGAATCCGTGCGGCCAACGCGATCCGAGCGGACTACCCCGAGATCGGTGTCGTGGTGCTCAGTCAGTACGCCGAGCCGGACTACGCGATGCGTCTGTTCGAGCAGGGGTCGGAGGGGCGCGCCTATCTCCTCAAGGAGCGCGTCGCCGATCTCGATGAGTTGTCTGCGGCGATCGGTCGGGTCAACGAGGGCGGATCGGTCGTCGACCCCAAGGTCGTCGACGTGATCGTGGGTGCGCGCTCCGCCGGTGAGTCGAATTCCCTCGATCGGCTGACCGACCGCGAGAAGGAGGTGCTCGCGGAGATGGCCAAGGGTGGCAGCAACGCGGCCATCGGGGAGGCGCTGTTCATCTCGGCCCGGTCGGTCGAGAAACACATCAACGCCATCTTCACCAAGCTCGATCTGTCGCAGGTCGACGACACCCACCGCCGCGTGCGGGCGGTTCTCATCTACCTGGGCGTCGGCCCGCAGTGACCGTGGCAGCACCACCCCGCGACGGGGGCCACTTCGGTGTTCGGGCTGTGTGGACAGTGAGATGATCTCTCCATGACCGACGTCCGCGTCCTCATCGTCGACGACCAGTCGCCATTCCGAGAGGCGTCGTGCATGGTCGTGGAGATGACCGACGGCTTCGAGGTGGCGGGCGAGGCCGAGAACGGTGAACAGGGCGTCGAGTTGGCCGCCGAGCTGAGACCCGATCTCGTGCTCATGGACGTGCAGATGCCGGGTATCGACGGGCTCGAGGCCACCCGCAGGATCATGGACCTCGACGAGCCGCCTTTCGTCCTGGTGATGTCGACGCGTGAGTCGGGCGACTACGAGGCCCCGGCGTTGGCGGCGGGTGCCATCGGGTTCCTCCCCAAATCGGCTTTCAGCATGGACGCCCTCGAAGAAGTGTGGGCGTCGCTCGGGTCCGACTGACCGCCGAACGTCTCGTCATCGAGTGGCGAGTCGGGAGCCGCTGTCGCCGCCCTGGTTCTCAGGTCGTGGCGAGTTCTCAGGCCGTGGCGAGCACCTCGATGGGAACCGACCCGGCGACCACCGTGCCCTCTCCGGGCGACGATTCGACGCGCACGTCGCCCCCCACGGTGTCGAGCCGGTCGGCCATACCGTTGAGACCGGCACCGGGCAGGACCGACGTCGAGTCGAAGCCGGCTCCGTCGTCGCGCACCTCGAAGCGCAGCACATGGCTGTTCTGGGTGAGCGTGACCGACGCTGTGTCGGCCTCGGCGTACTTGGCCGTGTTCTGGAGCGCTTCGAGCACCGAGAAGTACACGGCGGCCTCCGTCTCGCGGGAATACCGCTGCACCCCGTCGGTGTGGACCGACACCGGGAGGGCGGCCTTGGAGGCCTGGTGGGAGATGGCGATCGCGAGGCCCTCGGCTTCCAGGAGGGGCGGGTAGATCCCCGATGCGAAGTCACGCACCGACGCGATCGCCTCGCCGGCGTCGCGTTCCAGTTGGGCCAGCAGGCCGGCCGCTTTCTCGGCACCGGCGCGCTCGGCGAGCTTGCGGGTGGGGCCGAGCTTGACCTTGAGGGCCACCAGGGTCTGTTGGGCGCCGCTGTCGAGGGCGTTCTCGATGGCCCGCCGGGCAGCATCGGAGGCCGTGAGGATGCGCTCGCGAGAGGCTTCGAGCTCGGCGACCCTCGCCCGGAGGGTCGTGGTCAGTCGGGCGTTGCGCAGCGCCAGTCCCAGGCCCGAGGCCAGGGACCCGAGCAGTTCCTCGTCCTGGGGTGTGACCGTCTCGCCGCCGGCCTTGACGAGCGAGATGCCGCCGAGCAACTCGCCGTCGTGGAAGACGGGAAGCGAGAAGTCAGACTCCGGGTCGGCGAAGGTGGCGTCGACGGCGATGGTGCGCGGCGATGCGTCCTCGGGCCACACCGACGCGGTGTGGAAGCCGTCGTCCGATCGGACCCACACTGCGGCCGTCGCGGCTCCGGTTCCATCGACGATGAGCCGTGGGATCCGGCCGAGCAGCACTTCGTCGGACATCTCCGACGAACGCCGGGAGAACCGCTGGAGGATCTCATAGGGGGTGGCCCGTTCGCCGTAGACGAGGTGGTTCGCCCACCGTTCCACCCGTCGCCGGACCGGCTGGAACGCGAGGGCGACCAGAATCGTGGCAACGATGGAGAGCTGGAAGCTGACATCACCTCCGAGCACCGCGGCCACTCCCACGACGATGGCGACGTAGACGCCACCGATGAAGGCGGCGAGCGAGCCGTACACCAACGACCGGTTGACGATCGTGTCGATCTCGTACAGGCGATAGCGCATGATGGCCACGCCGATCGCCAGCGGGATCAGGATGACGCCGACGGCGTCGACGAAGAGGAACCATCCGCCATCGATGGCACCCGCCTGCTCCGCAGCGGTGTTGACGCCCGCGATGATGAAGTAGGCGAGCCCGGCGATGGCCAGCCAGCCGATCTGGCGGCGCTCGACGGCGTTGCCCCGACGCCACTTGGGGACCAGCGTTCCTGCAGCGATCAGCAGGAAGATGATCGATCCCATCATGACGGTGTCGGCGACCTGGCGCATGGTCTCCGCCGTCGATTCACTCACGATGGGGTTCACGAACACGAGATCGTTGGTCGTGACCGACCCGGGTGTCGCCAACGCGTTGAGCACCGTCTGAACCGATGCGACCGCGGCCGACCCGATGATGAGGCGCCTCATCCAGCGCGACGTCGACCGCCCGTCGGGGAAGAGCACGAGCATCGGCACCATCAGCCAGGCCGTGAACGGGAAGGCCGTCTCCCCGATGGTGGCGAGCCATCCCGCCAGCTCGACGTTCCCCGCCTCTGCGGCCCGGTCACCGACGATCGAGAGAGCCAGCAGGGACTGGAACATCAGTCCGAAGGCCATGACCAGCGGTCCGATGACGTTGCCGGGGCGGCGCACCACGATGAGCCCGCCGACGACGACGAAGGCGCCGTTGGCGACGATCTGCGCCGACTCGGGGCCGGGGCTGGTGACGAGGGCGGCGATGGCGACCAGAACGAACAGGACGGCGACGGTCGAGATCAACACGCCGGCGCGGCTCGCTCCGGTCGTCATGCCGGTTCCAAGGTGTGTTCGGCGGTGGGGATGGTGCAGGTGAGGCCGGCGGTGCCGTCGTGGTGGCTGGTGCGGGTGGTTCCGCCGTTGGCGTCGATGCGGTCGGTCACGTCGGTGAGATCGGTGCCGGGTGCGTCGTGCACGAGGGTGAGGTTGAGTTGGTCGCTCGACCCGGTGAGGTGGACGCGGACGTTGTTCGATCCCGCCATGTGGAGTCGGTTGAGGGCTTCGAGGACGCAGAAGTAGATGGTTTCCTCCACATGACGCGGGTAGCGGTCGAGGTCGGTGGCGTCGATGGTGAGGGGGAGGGGGGAGGTGCGGGTGAGGGCGTTGAGGGCCACGGCCAGGCCTTCGGCTTCGAGGAGGGGTGGGTAGATGCCGTGGGCGACGGCGCGCATGGCGTCGACGGCGTCCTGGGTGGAAGCGGCGAGGCCGTCGACGAGCTCGGCGATCTCGTCGGCGCCTTCGCGCAGGGCGATGGCCTTGGCGAGGCCGAGTTTGACCTTGAGGGCGACGACCTGCTGCTGGGCGCCGTCGTGGAGGTCGCGTTCGAGGCGGTGGCGTTCGGCGTCCTGGGCGGCGATGAGGCGACGGCGTGACCCACGGACCTGACGGGCCCGCTCTTCGAGCTCGCGGTTGAGGGCGATGTTGCGCAGCATCAGTCCGGCGCCGGCGGCGACGTCGTCGAGGAGTTCGCGGTCGGCGGGGGTGATCGGGTCGTTGTGCGGTTTGGCGATGGAGAGGGCGCCGAGGCGTTCGTCGCCGTGGCGGACCGGCTCGAACGTCGAGTACTCGTCGTCGACCAGCTCGCGATCGGCGATCGGGTCGGTGGTCGCGGTGTCGGCGGACGGCCACACTGCGTCGGGAACCAGCTGGTCACCGCTGCGGAGCCACACGACGGCCCGCTCGGCGCCGACGCCCTCGGCCATCAGTCGGGCCAGGTCCGTCGTCCCGCCGTCGGTGCCGGTGTCGGACAGCCGGGCGGTGAGTTGCGACAGGACGTCGTGGGGGGTGGCGCGGTTGCCGTAGACCAGGCGGTTGGCCCACCGTTGCATCCGGGTGCGGATCGGTTCGAACAGCACCGCCACCACCGCGGTCGCGGCGATCGGGAGGATCGAGCCCGGGGCCGCCCTCGTCGGGCACGCCGACGATCAACAACGGCACCACCACGATCGCCGCGTACAGCGCGGTGATCGCCGCGGCCAGACCCAGATAGGTGACCGACTTCGAGATGATCGTGTCGATCTCGTAGAGCCGGTACTTCATGATCGCAATGACGACGGCGATCGGCATCAGGATCATGCCGCACGCGTCGAGGAGATAGAAGCCTTCGTCGACGTGCCTCAGTGGATCGCCCATGACATTCGTGACCGACACGAACCAGTAGATGACCGCGGCGTATCCGAGCCACTCGATCTGGCGGCGCTCGACCGGGCCGCTGTGGCGAGCTCGAGCGACCAGCATGATGCTGGCCACAAGGGAGAGCAGAATGAGTGGGGTGACAAGGGGTTCCACGACGTTCGTGAACTGATCCGCATCGCCGATGAACGGATGCGGGTAAGGGCGATCTTTCCGGCCCATGAGTGAGGGCCGCGCGAACGCAGTGGGGACGATCAGGACGGCGGCGTAGACGCCACCCGCCCGGAGGAGACGTCGCCTGGTCACCGACTCGGGATAGCCGCTCGGGAACACGAGCATGAGCGCGGGCATCAGCCAGATGAGCACGGGCTCGGCCAGGGCGAAGGTCCAGGCGACCCAGCTGGCGGCATCGAGGTCACCTGAGTTCGCAAGGGTCTCAGCGGTGACCACCCCTGCGGTGACGAGCATCCACCCCACCCCGTTGAGAACCAGCAGAGGGCCGATGCGGTTGCCGGGTCGGCGCAGGACGAGCAGCGCGCCGGCGGCGACGTAGGCGTTGTTCGCGATGGTCTGGGAATTCACCAGTCCGCGACTCTGGAAGAGGACCACACCGGACGCCACGAGGGAGATCGTCACCGCGCCACCGAGCAGCACCATCGCCCGGCGGGTCGGCGCACCGCTCGATTCGGCCCCTGTCTCATCGGAATCGATCACGGCGTCCTCACCGGGAAACGGTAGGCACCCACCGGTGTGTCGCGGCCCTTCACCATGGCCGGCTCCAACTTGTCGGCCACGGGCTTGTCGCCGAGGGCGTCCCAGGTGGGTTCACTCAGCACCGTCTCGCCCGGATCGGCCCACTGCTGGAGACGTTGGGTCAGGTTGACCGTGTCGCCGACCACCGAATACTCGAGTCGCTCCTCCGAACCCAACAACGCGGCGGCCACCAGCCCGGTCGAGAGCCCGATGCCGAGGCCGAATGGCTCCTTCCCGCCGGGCACCCACGCCTCGTTGAGGACACGCTGCGCGTCGTGCATCGCCACCGCCGCGACCAGAGCCCGTTCCGCGTGGTCGTCCAGGGGAACCGGGGCCCCGAAGACGGCCATGACCGCATCGCCGACGAACTGCATGACAGTGCCGTTCTGGTCCAGCACGGCGCGGTTCATCGCGGCGCGATGCTCATGAAGCTGTCCGGCCAGGAGGCTCGGATCGGCGTGTTCGGCGATGGTGGTGTACCCGCGGATGTCCGACATCAGCACGGTGACGGTCAGCTCCACCGATTCTCCCGGCCGGCGGCCCTGCTCGATGACCTGCTCGGCGACCCCACCGGGGAGCAGGCGGTTGAGCGCCTCGCCCTGCTCCTTGCGGTCGACGATGGCCCGTTGCAGCATCTTGAGCCGCTTGAGGCTGTCGGCGCGTCCGGCACCGACACCCTCGGCCAGCTGCGCGAACAGGGCGTCGATCGAGGCGTTGACGGCTTCGCCGGTGGTCTTGCGCTGGACGGCGATGGCACCGATGGTCCGGCCCTGAGCGACCTGCTGGAGGAGATCCTCGTCGTCGGCGGACAGCGATCCGTCTGCTCGCACCGGGTTGGTCAGTCCCTCCACGATTTTCGGGTCGAGCATCGACCCACCGGTGGCCACCTCGCGGACGGCCCGCGCCAGCTGATCACCTTCGCCGACCCGATCCTTGAGCAGATAGGCATAGCCGGCCGCGCCGTCGGAGAGCAGAGAGACCACGTAGTCGGGGTCGTCGAACTGGCTGAGGATCACGACGCCGGTACCGGGATGGCGCTTGCGCACCTCCTTGGCCGCGTCGATGCCCTCGCGGGAGAAGTCCGGGGGCATGCGGATGTCGGTGACGATCACCTGGGGATGGGTGGCCTCGGCTCCCTCGACGAGTTCGCCGTAGTCCGCGCCCTGTCCCACCACCTCGAAGTCGTCCTCGAACTCCAGGAGCGCCTTGACGCCCTCACGAACGATGAGATTGTCGTCTGCGAGAAAGACGGTGATCGCCATGTGTCCCCCTCCGTGGTCGTGGACCCTGCGAACAGTGTCGCGGGGCGGAACGTCACCGACCAGGGTGCAGGCGCGAAACAGCAGGTGGGGCTGGCCCCCACCGATTGGGGTGTCGACACCCTGGTCTCCCGACACGCCGCGGCGCAGACTGTCGATGACCCGAACAGAGGAGGCGTCATGAGAGTCGAAGCAAGCATCAACACCGTGTCGTGGATCCCCTCCGACCTGCTGGAGGGGATGGGGAAGATGGCCACCCGGATGAAGATGGCCCATCACGACGAGCCTCCTCCCGACTCGCTCGGAGGGGATCCGCACGCAAAGATCGAGGAACTGCGGATCAACGACGGCTTCCGTTTCGCCAATGAGCTGCGGGCCTACATCGACGTCGACGACGACGGTGCCATCACCGCCTGCGGCTATTGCGGTGGCGGTCAGATCGGCGCCACCACGGTTGGACTCGGCGTCGGGGCCATCACGATTCCCGCGGTCCAGCTACCCGATATCCAGGCCGACCCCGACGTGTCGGCGACATCGGTCCGTTTCACCCAGACCGTGGGTGGCCGCACGGGAGCTCCCATGCCCCGGGCGGTGCCTCACCCACCGTTCGTGCAGTACGTCGCCCCCACCGTGTGGACCACTCTCGAGCTGACCATCAATGCCGATGGCACCCACGACGGCTCGATGGTGGGGGCCTCGGGATTCCCACGCCACTGGGTGTTCGACGATTCGGGCGAGCTGGTCGCCAAGAGCAGCGTCGCCGAGTACAAGAAGTGGATGAAGGACTCGTTCGGGCGGCGCACACCGTGGGGCGAGGAGGATTCGCCTGCTCTGGTCACCGCGGTGGAATCCCAGCTCGAACGTCAACTACAGGTCGGCATCATGAGGGGCGACGCGAAGCCCGATGTCCGCCGCATCAAAGCGGGAAAGACGCTCGTGGAGCAGGGCGCCGAGAGCGACGAGCTGTTTCTCCTCCTGAACGGCGTTCTCGTGGTCGAGGTCGACGGGGAGGAGCTGGGCGGAGCTCGGCCCCGGCGCCGTGATCGGTGAGCGAGCCGTGCTCGAGGGCGGCGCCCGGACGGCCACCCTGAAAGCGGTGACCGAGTGCAAGGTGGCCGCCGTGCCCGCAGATCAGCTCGACCGGGCCAAGCTGGTCGAATTGTCGGACCGTCATCGGAGAGAGGATTCGCTCAGCCAGTGAGAGTTCACCTGTGCGGCGTCAGGGGATCGACACCAGCGGTCGGTCCCGACTTCACCGGCGTCGGCGGGAACACGTCGTGTGTCGCCCTCGCTCACGATGACGCCGCGGCACCACGGCTCGTGTTGGACGCCGGAACCGGCCTGAGCGGTGTCTCGGCGCTGCTCGACGGCGCGCCGTACTGCGGCTCGATCCTCTTCGGACATCTGCATTGGGATCACACTCATGGTCTGCCGTTCTTCCGAGCTGGAGACCGCGACGACGCGACCACCCACGTGTACGTTCCCGAACAGGGCGAGGAACCGCTCGAACTGCTCCGGCGTTTCATGTCGCCGCCGTCGTTCCCGATCGACCCGCTGGGGCTGCGGGGCACGTGGTCCTTCGACTCGATCGACGAGGGGTCACACATGATCGAGGATTTCGAGGTCGTCGCCCGCGAGATCCCCCACAAGGGCGGCCGCACCTTCGGCTATCGCATCAGCGACGGCAGCGGCAGCCTCGCCTACCTGTCCGACCACTGTCCGGCAGGCGGCTTCGGCTTCGGGCCCGACGGTCTCGGCGCCTACCACGAGGCCGCGCTCGACCTGTGCTCGGGCGTCGACGTGTTGATCCACGATGCCCAGTACACCGCCGACGAGTTGCCCGCCCGAGCAGCCTTCGGTCATTCCGCCGCCGGCTATCCCGTCGAGCTGGCCCGTCGGTGTGGCGCCGCCCGGGTGCTGTTGTTCCACCACGACCCCGGTCGCACCGACGACGAGGTCGCCGAGATCGAGCGGGCGCTGCGAACCCAGGGTGGTCCCGTCGTCGAGGCAGCCCACGAGGGCCAGACGATCACGATCGGACCCAGCTCCCTTCGGATGCCGCAAGGATCGCCATAGCCGCACCTCCCGATCCGGCGTCGGCGTCGATCTCCTGCGACGACGGCGACACGGTCGCGACGGCGGCTCAGCCGACCGCCTGCTGCCGGGCGTCGCTGACCTCGGGTTGCCCACTGGCGATGGGGGACATCAGGTAGTCGCGCAGCTGGGGCTCGAGTTCGACGAAGTCGAAGCCACAGAGCATCGTGGCGCTGTGGGGCTGCTTCCTCGTCCAACGGATGCGGACGAGACCCAACGAGGATTTGTGGCCGATCGACAGGAACGTTCCCACCCGCATCGACGCATCGAGCTGGGTCAGGACCCTTCCGCCGTCGACGGACACGTCGACGAGGAGCGCCTGTCGGCTTCGCCTCGTCGTTCTCCAGGAACCTGTCGACCGAGCGGGTACCACGTTCCAGTCGAGTTCCAGCTCGTCGCCGTACACCCGCACGGACACGCGTTCTTGTCGTCCGACACGTGACGCCATGCCTTTTCGTCGGCGTCACAGCGGGTCTCTTGAGACCAACGGGCCCAATGGCCCACCGGTCAGAACCACCCGGGGCGCGGGCAGAGCCGAACCCCGGGTGGACCGCTCCGATCAGTCGGCGACGAGCTGGACGTCGAGATCGATCGACACCTTGTCGCCGATGGCGAGAGTGTCGCCGCCCAGGGGGATGTCGAAGCTGATTCCGAAGTCCTTTCGGGAGATCGACGTCGTTGCCGAGAACCCGGCGCGGGTCGAATCGTCCATCGGGTACACCTCGGAGCCGAAGAACTCGACATCGAGCGACACCTGGCGGGTCACGCCGTTGAGGGTCAGGTCGCCGATGAGCACGTAGTCATCGTCGGACTGCCTGATCGACGTGGACACGAAGCTCATGGCGGGGCTCGTCGTCGCGTCGAAGAAGTCGGCGGAGCGGAGGTGGGTGTCACGGTCGTCGTTGCCCGTGTCGACCGAGGCGAGCTGGATGGTGGCCTCGACGGCGCTCGAGGCCAGCTCGTCACCGACCACGAGCCGGGCGACGAAGTCGTTGAAGGTGCCTCGGACCTTGGAGAGTCCCAGGTGGCGTACCGAGAACCCCACGGTGCTGTGAGCAGGGTCTGCCGTCCAGGTTCCGGAGGTGAGGGGAAGGGGTGTCACTGTGGTCGTCATGGCTGTTCCTTGTCGGTGGGGGGGTAATTGAAAATCAAACTAACAACAGATGATTTAAAACGCAAGTATCATATTGAAAGTTCAACTAACGGCTACCATGGGGCCGTGAGCGGCGACGTGAAGTGGTTGAGTCCTTCGGAGATGGCTGCGTGGCGCGCCTACGTGACGGCGTCGGGGCGCCTGTTGGCGGCGCTCGATGCCCATCTCATGGAGGCCCACCAGTTGGCCAACATCGACTACGGCGTCCTCGTCAACCTGAGCGAGTCGGCGGATGGATGTCTGCGGATGTCCGCCCTGGCGACGTCGGCGGGGGTCGACCCCTCGGTGATGACCTATCGCATCGGCCGGATGGAGAAGAAGGGCCTGGTGGAGCGGCGCACCTGCCCCGAGGACGGTCGAGGTGTTCTCGCGGCCCTGACCGATGAAGGGCGTCGGGTTCTCGACGAACTCGCGCCCACGCACGTCGCCACGGTTCGAGAGATGTTCGTCGATCGGCTGAGCCCGTCAGAGTTGGACTCGATCGCCACGATCTTCGAACGGTTCTCTGCCGATGCGCCGACCCGCAACGACTGAGGCATCGGTCGAAGCCGCGGGGTCCCGGTTGTGACCTCTCGGAGGCCGATCTGTCGGGACTCGACCTCTCGGGCGCCGATCTGTCGGATGCCGACCTGTCCGGGCGCCGATCTCTCGGGCGCCGATCTGACCAGGGCCGATCTGTCCGGAGCCGATCTGCGGGGCGCCGATCTGTCGTTCGCCACGCTCCAGGGTGCGAGCCTCAGGGGGGCGGATCTCGAGGATGCCGAGCTCTACTGCACCACGATGCCCGATGGCGAGGTGCGGTACTGCGCCTGGGATCGGTTCCTCAACGAGGACGGCCCGGAGGCACGCACGCTCTTCGCTGACGGTCACCGGTAGTCGGCCAGTCGCCTCATCACCTCGGTCTCGAGGGTTGCGATCTGGTCGACTTCGGTGGCCATCGCCGACTACACCTCGGCGGCCGTGGCGGCATCGATGTCACAGTCGTCGATGCAGGCCCGGCGACGGTCCTCGATCAGGTCGAGATCATCGACGTCTCGCCGCCCGTAGGTGTCATCGAGCCGGGCGCGGCCCAACTCGACGTAGGTCTCGATCGACGGATGCGCCGAACGGGCCAGGCTCGCGATCGTCGCCCAGTGCCGACCCGAGTGGTCGATGGCGTCGCCAGCGTCGCGCAGGGCCTCGTCGTGGAGCGCGGCGGCGACACGGAGGAAATCAGCGAACAGCGGGCGGCACGCCGCCCCGTCGGTGTAGTCGACGTCGATGCAGTCGTGGACCCGACCGAGCCCGATGGCGGCGCGCCGACCCTCGGCGAAGATCCTGGTCCAACGTTTCGCCCCGGTGGTGGCCCGAAGAAGATCGGCCCACTTGCGAAGGCCGGCGGTACCGACGTTCGAGGTGAACGGCGCGGCGGGAGGCGTGTCGAAGCCGACCGATCCAGCGGCGAGCGCGGCGGGGAAGACGTTCGACTCGTCGAGCACGTCGCCCGACGGCGTCACGCTGACGAAGCGGTGTTTCGCGGCGCGTACCGCGCCGCGGGCAACGGCGAGCTGCTCGCGGTTGACCGCGACGGGAACGGGGGAGCGTGCCTCCACGAGCACGGCATCGTCGTCGGCGCCGACCGTGCGAACGACAATCGGTGCCATTCCTGCCTCGTCGGCAGGAAGGCCGAGGCCGGGCAACGCGCCCGCTCCGACCGTCAGGAGCACGGGGTCTGCCGCCCGAGATGGCGGTCGAGCTGCGTCGCGGCGGCGCGGGAACTGCCCGTCGTGTGGATGTCCACCTCGGCCCGCGACGCGATGAGCAGTTGTTCGACGAAGGGGTCCGGCATGGAGCGGTTTCGCCCCACGATCGTCATGGTGGGGGTGTCGCCGTACTCGAACACGCCGCAGAGGAAGCCGATTCCACCCGCGAGCCCGAACGCGGTGACCTCGTCGAGCGCGTCACCGCTCGTGAACGTCACCCCCTTGTCGGCGAGGAGGTTCGCGGCGAGCGGAACGTCGGTCTGGCCTCCACCCAATCGATGCACCGAGTCGAAGAGGCCACGCGGACGCCGACTCGTCGTCATGCCGGCAGCGTGCCATGACGACCCGGCAGCGGCAACCGTGCCACGATGAACGGATGGATGATCGAACCCTGGGTCGTGGAGTTGCGGTAGGTCGAGTTGTTTTCGGTGTGGCGAGCCTTCTCGCCCCGAGAATCATCTTCGGACCGATCGCGAAGGACGCGTCGCCCGGCATGGTTCTCATGTTGAGGATCTTCGGTATCCGCGATGTCGCCCTCGGCGCCGGAGCGATCAGGAGCCTTGCCGGCGACTCGACCGACACCACCTGGGTCGCCATGGGGGCTTTGGCGGACACGGCGGACGCCATCGTCGCCACCACGTTCCGTCAGGAGATCGGTGCTCTGGCCACGGGCGCCACGGTCGGCCTCGCCATTCCCGCCTCCCTCGCAGGGTGGAAGTGTGTTCTGGGATTGCGCAGGTCCTGATCCCCACGGACCCGACGACCTCGGGATCGCCGTGGCCCACTAGCCTCTCCTCCCCGTGATCACCGTCTCGGGTCTGACCAAGTCGCACGGAGCGAGAACGCTCTTCGAGGACGTCACCTTTCGGTTGTTGCCCGGGCGTCGGATCGCCCTCGTTGGAGGCAACGGGGTGGGAAAGACCACCCTGTTGGAGATCGTCCTCGGCCTTCAGGGCGCCGATTCGGGGACCGTTCACCGGCCCAAGGACCTCAGAGTCGGGTATCTGCCCCAGGAACTTCTCGAGGCCCGGCGGGGCACGGTTCTCGACGAGGTTCTCTCCGGTGCCGAACATGTGGCGGCCATCGCCGCGAGGCTCGAGGAACTCACCGTCGCCATCGCCACCACCACCGGAGCCGAGCACGATGACGTGCTCGCAGAGTACGGCGACGCCCAGTCCCGGTTCGAACAGCTCGGCGGCTACTCACTCGACTCGGAGGCACGACGCATCCTGGGCGGTCTGGGCTTCGCCGACAGCGATGCCGACCGACCGTTCTCGGAGCTGTCGGGCGGCTGGCAGATGAGAGCGTCGCTCGCCCGGCTCTTGCTGGCACGCCCCGACGTGCTGGTTCTCGACGAGCCGACCAACCACCTCGACACCGACTCGATCGGGTGGCTCGAGAACCAGCTCGTGGGGTACGAGGGCGCCATCCTCTTCGTGAGCCACGACCGCGACTTCATCGATGCCGTGGCCGAGCGGGTCATCGAGATCGCCGGAGGCACCGCGACCGAGTACGTCGGCGGTTTCGCCGAGTTCGTCGTCGCCCGCGAGGAGAAGCTGGCGTCGATCCGCGCCGCGGCCACCACTCAGGCCCGCCAGGTCGCCCACGCCGAGAAGTTCATCGAGCGGTTCCGCTACAAGGCGACCAAGGCCCGTCAGGTCCAGAGCAGGATCAAGACTCTGCAGAAGCTCGAGGCCATCAAGGTGCCCGATCTCGACACCGTCAAGGCCCGCTTCGCCTTCCCCGAACCCCGCCGCAGCGCCCGGGTCGTGGTCGAGCTCGACGACGTGATGGTCGGCTACGACGACACGCCGGTGCTCATGGACGTGAACCTGGTGGTGGAGCGAGGCCAGAAGCTGTCACTGGTGGGCCCCAACGGCGCGGGCAAGTCGACGCTCCTCAAGGCGATGCTGGGGGAGCTCGAACCGATGGAGGGCACAGCCACGCTCGGTCACCAGGTCGACATCGCCTATTTCGCCCAGCACCAGGCCGACGCCTTGGATCTGGAGAACACCGTCGTGCACGAGTTCACGATGCAGGTCGGCCCCGACGCCCTGCGGGCTCGCAATCCCCGCACGGTTCTCGGCTCGTTCGGGTTCTCCGGCGACGCCGCCGACCGTCGCATCCACGAGTTGTCCGGCGGTGAACGGACCCGTCTGGCGTTGGCGATCTGCATGGCGAATCCGGTGAACCTGCTCGTTCTCGACGAGCCCACGAACCATCTCGACCTACCCAGCTGTGACCTTCTCGAGGATGCGCTTCGGGCCTATCCCGGCACCGTTCTGCTGGTGTCCCACGACCGCCATCTCATCCGGTCGGTGGCCCACGACCTGCTCGAAGTTCGCGACGGCGTGGTGCGGCTGCACCACGGTGTCGACGACGCGGTGTTGTCCCCGAGCTTCGAAGGCGGGCGTGCCGGGCTGTCGTCGGCTCCCACCAAGGGCCGGAGCCGGTCGGGGTCGGACGCGGCGCCGCCCCGTCCCGCGGACAAGCGTTCCGCAGCCCGCCGCGAGCAGGCCGAGGTTCGTCAGAGTCGCTCCAAGGCGACCAGGAAGATCTCGGCGGAGATCGCCCGAATCGAGAACCAGCTCGCCGACTCCGAGACCGAGGTCGCCGAGCTGAGCCGGACCCTGGCGGATCCCGACGTGTTCGGGGATCCCGCGTCGGCAGCGGAACTGTCCGAGCGATTCGGTGCCGCCAAGGACCGCTCGGCCGCGCTCATGGAACAGTGGGAGGCGGCGTCGGTGCGACTCGAGGAGGCGCAGAACGCGGTCGGATAGCCGGTTCCCGTCCGATGCGAGGTTCGGCTGAGTGCGAAGAGCTCGGGGCCGCCGATCAGATGTTGATGTCGATCGATGTGGGCGGAGCCGGTGCGGTCGTCGTCGGAATGGTCGTTGCCGCCGTCGTCGTCGGGGCCGCGGTCGTCGTCGGGGTGGTCAGCCAGGTGGTGTAGGCCGGACCCCAGTGGGGGATGCAGTCCGCCCAGTGACGCCAGTTGGTCTTCGCCGCGTTGAACGCCCAGGTGACCTGGAAGTCGTTGCAGTGGGCGGGAAGCCAGTTGGTCCGGTCGGTCTGGAGCTGGCCGGCGTTGGAGGAGTAGGTCTGGCACTTGTCCCAGTAGTTGAAGTAGATCTCGTTGGGCCAGATCGTCCAGTCGATGTCGGGGCCGCCGTTGGTGCCGTAGTACGTGTGCACCACGCCGCTCTGGTCGGCCACGCAGAACTGGGTCCACCACAGGTTCAGGTCGAGCCCGGGGAGGTAGGAACTGCATGTTCCCCAGTACTGGACGATGAGATTGAACTCATCGAGCACGTTGACGCACCAGTTGGCCTGGTCGAACACCGTGGTCGACGGGGCGACGGTCGTGGTGGTGGTTCCGGCACCGCCACATCCGGGGTCGGCCGGCGGGCACTCGTTGCCGTCGGCACCGGCGGTCGCCGACAACCGCAGGCTGGTCGTGCCGGTCACCCCACCGAAGATGGTCTCGATCGAGTGCTCGGGGAGGATCACCCGGGCGATGAACTCGCCATTGGCGTTGAGACCGAAGCTGATGCATTCGTTGCCGATCGCCGCATCGGAGGGGGCCACCGTAGAGAGCTTGTTGGGGTCGAGGCATCCGTTCCAGCCGCTGGCGGAGTCGATACCGAGATTCTGCTCGATCATGTCCTTGACGAGAGCCGAGGCGGCTTCGTAGTCGGGGGACGGTGACGTGGTGGCGATCTTGTAGGCCGCGGCGAGGGTGGCGGAATCGATGGCGTTCTGATCCCGGGCCAGGAGCTGGTTTCTCATCCCGATGTCCACGGCGAGCGCGGAGAACGACAACAGACCCACCATGGCGAGAACGGTGAAGAGCAGGACCGCTCCGCGGTCGCCGAGCTCTGACCGGCGAACGTTCCCGATCGCCTTCGGGAGCGTTCTGGACCTCGTCTGTGTCGTTGTCATGTCGGTGGCTCCACATTGGGGTCGCAGAACGACCAGTCGCCGCCGGGAAGCGGTGTCTCCTGCGCTGCTTGCAGGGTCTCGGCACTGTCGGTGGCGATGATGACGGTGGTCAGTCGGGCTTCGAGGACTTCGTCGTCGAGGACCGCAGCGAAGAACCGAGTGGTGGATCGTGCCTCGGACATCGCACAGACCATGAGTCCGTTGCCCAGTTCATAGCCGGCCGGGTTGGCCGGATCGAGGTGCACGAGCACGACCTTCACCCTCACGTCGTCCTCGGGGAGTTCGGATCGTGCCTTGGCCATGCACATCGTGCGTTGGGTGATCGACGATGGCGACGGGCCGGCGACGTAGAGGGTGCACGGTTGGTGGGAGCCGAAGATGGCACGCCCGGCGTTCCATGTCGATTCGCGAACGCCGCCGCGCAGGGCGATCTTCTGGGAGAAGACGGTTCCGAAGTCGACCACCCCCATGACGATCATCAACATGAGCGGGACCACCATGGCCAACTCGACGAGGATCGCCCCACGATCACCCGACCGACGCGTTGAACGCACCCGGTGCAGGGATCGCGAACGGCGGAGTCGAAGGCCCATCAGATCACTCCGTGCCCGCGGGATCGTCGGCGGTGCACCACGACCAGTCGTCGGTCGTCGAGCCGTTCGTCAGCGGTGTTTCCTCGAAGGGCGGAACGAAAGTGCCGGTCGACGGCTTGGCGGTCTTGGTGACCGATCGGGAGTGATGGAACCGGCCGTCGAACACCGGATTGAGAAACCCGCTGGTGGACCGGGCCGTGGCCGAGACGCACACAGCCACCGAGTAGCGGTTCTCGAGCATCGTCGCCGCGGCGAAGTTCGTGGTCTTCTTGCCGTTCGGACCCATGTAGAAGATCTTCACGGCGACTCGTTCGTCGCTCATGTGGGTCTTCGCCTTGGTGAGACAGACGAGCTTCGCCGTCTCCGGATCGGGCGCGCCTCCGTTGATGGTGCAACTCGAGTCGGTGCCGACCCTGGTCACCGACGCGACGCGGGAGGCGCGTCGGGCCGCATCGGCGACCGACACCTTGTTGCCGTATTCGACCCCGAAGTCGATGACCGCCAACATGATGAGGATGAGGACGGGAAACGCGAACGCGAACTCGACCAGGGCCGTGCCCCGTTCGGCACGTCTAGCGGGTTTCGTCCACAGGATCTCCATCGACCTGAAGTGTGAAGAACTGAGGGCTTGATGCCGATGGGCCGAACGGCCCTTTCCTCACTCTGAGTGGTCGTGGGTGGTGTCCGTCGCCTCGGCGGTCCGGATTCTGATCTCGCCCTCGAGGGTCCGGTGCACCGGGCACCGGTCGGCGATCTTCATCAAGAGAGCCTTCTGGGCTTCGTCCAGGGCTCCCGTGAGGGCGATCGACCGGTTCAGGACGCCGATGAATCCCGAGGTCGACTCACACTCCGCACAGTCGTCGACGTGCACGCGCTCGTGCCGAACCGTCACGTCGACGCTGTCCAGGGGGATGTCTTTGCGGTCCGCGAACATCCGTAGGGTCATCGCAGTGCACGTGCCCAGCGCCGCGCCGAGAAGCTCATAGGGGCTCGGCCCGGTGTCGTCGCCGCCGATGTCGGCAGGTTCATCGGCCCAGAGCCGGTGACGATGGGTCCGGACCAGGCTCGTGAAGCGACCCGGTCCCTCGAGCGTGACCCTCACGGTTTCGGCATCGACACGTGGTTCGGCGGTTCCCGGGACGCTGTCACCGCCGATGGCGGGGGAGACGTCGGGGAGGTATCGCCGCGCCCACGCCGCGGTGACCGAGGCCACGTACTCCCCGTCGGCGCGATCGCTCAGAAGGTGATCGGCGGTGTCGAGCGACACGAAGCTCTTGGGATGCCGGGCCGCATCGAAGATCTCGGCGGCGTTCTCGACGCCGACGATGTTGTCGAGGGGGGAGTGGAAGACGAGAAGCGCCCGTCGGGCGTTGGCGAGCCGGTCCGCGAGCGGGGCATGTTCGAGCTCGTCGACGAAGCGTCGGTCGATGACGAAGGGCCGACCCCCGATCGACACGGTCGCCCGGCCGTCACGGTGGATGTCGGCAAGTCGGTCGTCGAAGAGCCGGGTGATGTGCGACGCGTTGGCGGGTGCACCGATGGTCACCACCGCTCGGACGTCGGGGATGGCATCCGCCGCCATGAGACACGCGGTGCCGCCGATGCTGTGGCCGACCAGTAGGGACGGCCCCGACAGGCGTTCGCGCAGCGCGGCCGAAGCCGCGACCAGGTCGGAGACGTTGGTGGCAAAGGTCGACTGTTCGAAGGTGCCCTCGCTGTCGCCCAGTCCGGTGACGTCGAAGCGCAGTACAGCGAAACCGATGTCGCTGAGAGCTCGCGAGATCGTCGAGGCGGCGCGTGAGTTCTTCGAGCAGGTGAAGCAGTGGGCGAAGATCGCGGTGGCGAGCGGTGGTCGGTCGGGGAGGTCGAGACGCCCTGCCAGTGCGAAGCCGTCGTCGTTCGTGAAGGAGATCGGCTCCGATGGCATCGGCTGCTCTGCCGCTCAGCTCGACGTCATCGACTGCCAGATGTCGACACACCGCCGGCATGCCGGCAGGTTGTCGGGGGCGTGGCCTTTCGGAATCCAGCGGTATCCGCAGAGGGCCTGGACCTCCATGCCCGACTCCGCAGCAGCCTGGATCAAGGCTCCCGCGCCGAGGGCGCCGCTGCGGCGGACGATGTGCGCGCACTCCTCGGGTGGCTGGTCACCCAGCAGTTCCTCCAGGTCGAGATCGACATCGAGCTCAACTCCCGAAGCGGGGATCGTGGTCACATTCGGCGCGGTTTCTGACACCTCACGGAGGCTACCGGTTCGCGCCGGGCCGATCGGGTGGGCCGGCCAGCGCTCGCGGGTTGCTGGGTCCTCGGCCTCGATCAGCTGCCGACTAGGTTCGGGCCGTTCGGGGCCGTAGCTCAGTGGTCAGAGCAGGCGACTCATAATCGCTCGGTCGCGGGTTCGATCCCCGCCGGCCCCACGAAGGACGCAGGAGGTCTGACGTGATTCTCCGTCGTGCGTTCGACCGAGTCGAGGCCCGGCCGTCCGGACCCCTACCGGCATCCACGTCGGCCGGCAACCGGGTGCTCACCCGATCCTTCCATGGTGAGTAGGAGAGGCTGACCCTCCCGGATGCGGAACCAAGGCTGATCGTTGACTCCCGACGGTTCTCCGCGACGACTGCTGTCGGCTCGCTGGCCATACGTGTACCGTCGTGGTGTCGTCACTTCGAGGGAGCATCATGTTGTCGATCCCCGCCCATCGATGCCCTCGCTGGCCAAACGCAGCGATCGACACGCCGATGGGTCGGACATCGGTGCGAATGTCGCGGAGACACTCGACGGCGGCGCCGCGATGAGACGGACGACGTGGAGGGCGTTTGTCGCCGTCGCGGCAGTGCTCCTCGGGGTCACCGCGTGTGTTCCACCGAGCCCTCACGGGGCCGAGTCATCGGAGTGGTGTGCCCCCCCAGACACCCTCGCGGGGCCCATCATCATCACTGTCGTGGCGGCCCCGCCGGGCGGAACGATCCACGTCGCGAACGTCGCGGACTACGCGGGGGATCTGTTCTACGTGACTGACCGCGAATTCACCGACGTGGTGGCCGGCGCGAGTTATCGGCTGGATTGGACGTTGTCACCCGGCTTGTGTGTCCACATCAACGGGAGCCCAGGCGTCGTCTATCAGGTCGCCGGGGTCGGGATCTCATGGAGCCTGATCTGCCTTCTCCTCGGGGGTTGCCCAGTGACGATCACGCAGGGTTTTCCACCGGGAACTGTGTAGTTGCCCCGGCAACCGGCGCACTCTCGACCAACCCGTCCCGTCCCGGAGGCACGCCCACGTGCGAACCCGGCGTTCTGGTCGCCGCAGACGACATGCGGTCGCTCAGGTCCTCAGTCCTGCGCGAGGGCTGCGAGCATCGCCGGGTGTCGACTGCGAAGTGGGCCCGTACCGCCTTGCCGTCGACCAGGGTCCAGCGGTGGACCTCGGCGATGTCGAACTCGACTCCGGTTGCGTTGACCGTTCCGACGATTCGCCCGGTCTGGGTCACCTCGCCGTCGGCGGCGAAGATGCTGGAGATCTCGACCTGTGAGGTGATCGTCCCGGTGAGGGTGGCGGCGACGACCGAGAAGCCGTCGTGGCCCTCGAAGCGTCCGCCCCCTGGCAGTGCCGGGTCCCGGGTGATGACGACGTGCTCGTCCAGCGGCAGGGGGAGTTGCTCGAGGTCCCGGGCGGCCATGGGCGCGTAGATCGCGCTCTCGGTCGCCACACCGGACTCGTGGGGCTGATCGACGGTGCTGCGCAGAGCGTTGGTCATGCGCTCGCGCGTGGGTGGCGAATCACGACGTCGGGTGATGCGTTCAGGGACGCGGCGACAGACCCTTGTCGGAGAGAGCACCTCGGAGGATGCGCAGCGCCCGTGGTCCGAATCCGTGCAGCGCGAGCAACTCGGATTCCCTTGCTCCCGCAACCTGCGCAGGATGTGACCCCGGTGGATGCAACCGGGCGGGGCGGAAAACCCGGAGTGGAACGAAAGCTTCCGTCCGACGGTGTGCGCGTTGTCGGCACCGGGCGGGGGTTTTCGGGTCGGAGAACCGATCCGCACGATCCCATGGAGGGCGGCCGGCGACGGCGAGGAAGCTCGACCGATGATGTGCGATGGTCCTGTGGGCGGTGGCCCATCAGCTCAGTTCAAGTGACGCCACGCCTGAGCGATCGCTGGGTCACCGATCACCGTGACCTCGGAAGGTGTCGTCCGACCAGCCAACCACAGGCAGAGGCTCTCGGCCGGTGCGGCGACCTGAGCCGTCGCGTTCTGCGCGCCGCCAGATCGGTAGTTCGCACGGCCGCCATCCTCGAACAGGTACCACGAGGCCCCCGTGTCGCTCGCGATGAGGCCGAACGGCGTCGACGGCGGAGTCCAGGGCTCCCCCCACCAGTGGCCCCGGTGGAACTGCATCGCACAGTCCTGGTCGATGACCTCCAGAGATATCTGCTCGCTGAGCGGGCTGGGATGCCCGACTGCCGTGGCCGCGTCCCAGACATGGACTGCGACCTCCATGATGGTCTGGCGCAGCCAGAATCGGGCAGGACCAACGCTGTCGAACACCCACACCTCACTCTCGAGGTCGATGTCTCGAGCGTGATCCGCGAATCGCGACGCGTTCAACACGATGTAGCCGAGCAGCTCATCGAAGTCGTCGGGCATCGGCGGAAGTGCGGCCGCAGTCGCCTTCAACGGATCAGAATGGCCGGGCGCGAGGGTGAGGTTCGAGTAGCACCAGTCGGCGAATTCCACTGCGACGTGGCTGCTCAGTTGCTTCATCGTCCAGTCAGGACACGACGGGATCGCACAGTCGCGCCCGCCGACGCGTGCCGCCTCCACGAAACCGGCCGCCAAGTCACGCGTCGTGGCAATCCTCTGCGCGTCATCCATGATCAATCCTCGGGGCGACCCGAAGGCAGGGCCCTTTCGCATGGGCTCAACGAAACCGTAGTCCCTGACCCTCAAGCCCCTTCCAGAAGCGAACCGTTCCGGCTTCGGTGGGCACCGATCTGTGCGTGTCCAAGGGTCACACTGCGGGGCGCACGCCGGTTCAGGACGGCACCGGACGGAACGGGCCGACCGCGACAGGTCAGCGAGGAATGCGCGGCAGCCCGTTCGCGCCACAAGCCCCGGGGTAACGCGACCAGACTTCGCGGTCCTGAGCGGGAGGCCTGGGTGCGGCGAGGTGATACGGCGAAGTGCTGATACGTCCGCCGTGGTGGAGGCGGGTGTCAACGAGCCCGGTGGCCAGTGCTCGACACTCCACAGCCCGAACCCGAGGTTCTCTCGATTCCTGCTGGCTGGGGTGCCGTGGCCCACGGTGTGGGTGGCAGCGCGACACACGGCCGGGGTCAGCCGGGTGGTCCTCAGGGGACTCCCCGACCCACGAGCTCGCTGATCGTGTGGAGCGCCGCGGCGACGGTTGCGTCGTCGCGCATCATCGCCCCCCGGCGGTTTGCCTCCGCCGCCGCCACCGGGCCCAGGCGCTGGGCGAGCGCACCGGCGACGTCGCCGAGCTCGTCCGCGCCCGACGGCGAGATGGGCAGCGCGGTGGAAGCTCCGGCAGCGGCGACAGATCCGAACAGCACTGCCGCTTCCTCGTCACGGTCCAACCTGGCAAGGATGCCGGCGAGATGCCGGAGGCTCAGCCACTGGTTGGCCCAGTCGCCTCCCTGGAACCAGGTCTCGACGACGTGCCGGTAGCCGCGGAGTGCCTCCACGGTCTCCCCCCGTCCGGCGCGGAGCCACATCGCTTCGGTCATGGCGAAGGCTCGCATCCAGCGGTTGCCCACCGATCCGGCGAGCTCGGCGGAGCGGTCGAGGCACTCGATCGCCGCATCCGGATCGACCGTTGCCATGGCCAGCCCTGTCGCGTAGGCGGCCTGCGCCATCGCGGTCGGGCTCGCGCTCCGCTGTGCAGCAGCGTCGGCCTCTGCCGCGTAGCTCGTGCCGGCCACGGGGTCACCGAGGCTCGTGTGGGCGACCGATCGCATGTAGAGAGCGTGCGCGATGCGCCCGTCGACAGCCGAGTGCTCCGCCGCGGCGAGCATCTGGTCCATCCAGTCGAGTGCGGCGTCGTGGTCGCCTCGGTAGAACAAGGCATTGCCCAGCACCCGTTCGGGCAGGCCGCACGGTGCCAGCCCGAGTCGATCCCTGGCATCGACGGCGCGCTCTGCCAACTCGATGGCCCCATCGAGTTCGCCGCGCACGAAACGGCCGTACGCGACGACGCCGAGCACGGTCGGGAACAGCGGATGGCCCTCCGCCCCTTCGAGCGACGCTGCCGCGTCGGCCCACTCGACGACCTCGTAGCGGATCCGCCGGAACGCCAGCTCGCGTGTCCCGTCGACCAGGCGCAAGGCACTGTCGGGGTCCTCGTTCTCCAGCGCCGTGCGCATGGCCACGCGCAGGTTCCCGAGGTCTCGCTCGAGCCGGTCCGCCGACGCTGCTTCGGCCGCCGTGTCGAGCGCCACGGCACCGAGCTCGACGAGCTCCACGAACGTCTGCAGATGTGCAGCACGAACCCGCTCCGCCTCGGCCTGCGTGACGAGACGATCTGCACCGAACCGACGAAGCGTCTCGAGCTGTCGGTAGCGGACGCCGTCTGCAGTGTGGCTTGCGACCACCATCGACTTGTCGACCAGCACCGCGAGGAGATGTGCCACCTCGACCGGTGCGAGCTCACCGACGCCGCAGACCTGCTCGGCGGCTTCGAGGTCGAACCCGCCGGCGAACACCGACAACCGGGCCAGGAGGAGCTGCTCCTTGTCGTTCAGGAGCTCGTAGGACCACTGCACCAGGTCCGAGAGGGTGCGATGACGGGCATCGCGACCGGCGCCCGACCTCAACAGCGCGAAACGCTCGTGGATCCTGTCCGCCAGCTGACGGGGGCTCATCGACGCCATGCGCACCGCAGCGAGCTCGAGGGCGAGCGGAAGCCCGTCGAGCTGGATACAGAGCTCCGCCACCGCCGGAGCGGACCGTTCGGTGATCTCGAAGGAGGGCACGGACTCCTCCGCCCGGGCGACGAAGACCTGCACGGCCGGCGTCGTCAACAGCACCTCGAGCGGGTCGGTCGTGTGGGAGGGGACCTCCAGCGGGGCGACTGGCCGAACGGTTTCACCCGACACTCCGATCGGCTCTCGGCTGGTCGCGACGAGTCGCACCCTCGGGCACCAGCGGACGATCCTCGTTGCCAGATCACCGACCGTTGCGATGACGTGTTCGCAGTTGTCGAGCACCAGCAGCAGCTCACGCGGGCCGAGAACCTCGACGATCGACTCCTCGAGCGATCGTGTCGAACGGCGTTCGACGTCGAGCGCGTGGGCGACCGCAGCGACCAGCGCCCGCTCGTCCTGCACGGTCGCGAGCTCGACGAATCGCACGCCGTCCTCGAATCGGTCCGCCAGTCGGCGCGCGAGCTCGGCTGCAAGGGTTGATTTGCCGACGCCGCCGGGCCCGGTGAGGGTGACCAGACGAGAGCGACCGACGGCGTCAGCCAGGTGCTCCAGGTCCGTCGCCCGGCCGATGAGCTCCGTGGCCAGCCCCGGTGCGCCGATCGGTGCGCCGGGTCCGGCGTGGCGAAGCGCATCCGCGCCTGGGGAGGTCGGTGTCTCGTGGTCGATGGCGATGGAGCTCTCCAGGGCGCGGAAGGTGGGAGACGGTTCGAGGCCGAGCTCGTCGCGTAGGTGGAGACGTAGCGTCTGTCCCGCTCGCAGCGCCTCTGCCTGACGACCGGAGCGGTGGAGCGCGACCATGAGCTGCTCCCAGAAGCGTTCCCGGAACGGAAATTCCTGCGCCAACGCCTCGATCTCGCCGACCGCGGCCCCCGGGTCGCCGCTCGCCAACCGGGCGTCGTTGCGGAGCTCGAAGGCCGCCAGGCGAAGTTCCTCGAGGCGGACCGCCTCCGGTCGCGCCCAGGGTTCGTCCGCGAATTCGGCGAGCGCTCGTCCGCACCAGATCCGAAGGCAGTCGTCGAGCATCTGCAGCGCATCCGCGGGGGCGTCGGCCAGCACTGCACGGGCCGAGTCGACCGCACAGCTGAACCGGTCCGCATCGACGGCGTCGGTCGGGACCTCCAACACGTAGCCGGGTGGTCGGTTGACGAGAATCTCGCCGTCGTCGTCCTCCATCGTCCGACGGAGCTTCGACAGGTGAGTCTGAAGCGTCGCCCGGGCCGTCGGCGGCGGCGTGTCGCCCCAGAGCGCCTCGCTCAGCGCATCGACGGAGACGACGTGGCGCCGGTGGGTGAGCAACACGGCGAGGAGCCGCCGTTGGGCGGGGGCGAGCGGCGCGGCGCTCCCGCCCTGTGACAGCCCCACCGTCCCCAACAGTTGCAGTTCCACCCGGCCCATTGTGACCCACCGGAGTTCGTACCGGACCCGGAACCGTTCCACCACCGACGGTCGACCGAGGTCCCACCGACAGATGGCGGTGCCACAGGTCGATGATGGTCTCGCCGCCCGATCCTGGCCGGCGAGACCAAGGGAGACGAACATGCACGTCACGAAGAACGACGTTCCGGTGAAGCTGGACGTCCCGGGTGCGACGGCACGTCAGTTGTGCGGGTTCGGTGACGCCACCAACTACGGAGGGATCAGCGGTGAGTACTTCTCACTGGAGGCGGGGACGGACATCGCTCCGTTGCTGGAGGGGTTGGACGGCGACGCCTGCCACGCCCCCCATTGGGGGTACATGCTCGACGGAACGGTCGTGGTGACCTACCGCGACGAGACCGAGGAGACCTGCAGCGCCGGGGACCTCTTCTACTGGCCGCCAGGACACTCGGTGCGCGTGACTCACGATGCCGAGGTGGTCCTGTTCAGCCCGGAGGCAGAGCACACCGCAGTGATCGACCACATGGGCGAGAAGCTCGCGGGGCAGGGTCATGAGCGCTCCGACGCGCACCGTCGACCTCGACGACGGCATCGACGGGGGCGCCCAGCTGGGCGTTGTCGTCCCGTTGCTCGGGGGACTCGTGGGGCGGCTCCGGCCTGCCGACCTCAACCTCTCGACCCCCTGCAGCTCGTGGACCACGCGGGATCTGCTCAATCATGTCGTCGGTGGCGCCCTCATGTACGCCGACGCGTTCGAGGGTGGACCTGTCGAGGACATCTCGGGTCGGCTGCCCGACGTCGTCGGTGACGACCCGCTCTCGGCTTTCCAGGCCGCGGCTGGTCGCTTCGGCGAGGCGACGCAGTCTGCGGGCGCCATGGATCGGGTGTTCGCCCTTCCCTGGGGATCGATGTCCGGTCCGACATTCCTCCGTTTCGTCGGATTCGATCTGCTGATGCACAGTTGGGACCTGGCCGCGACCCTCGGTGAGGAGCCCGACGTGTCCGACGAGTTCGTGGCCGAGGTCTCGACGTTCGCCCACCACGTGCTCGACCCGTGGACCCGCGACGGCATCAACTTCGCCGACGAGGTGCCCTCGCATCCCGACGACACCGCACTGAATCGGCTTGCGGCCTATTCCGGCAGACGGCGGGGCTGACACCTGGAGGGAGTCTCCCGCAGCATTCCGGCGACCGCTGGGCGGGATGGGACCGACATTCCGCCGGGGTCGTCGCCTCAACCGGTGCTCACGTACCGGCGCGCGCGACGAACGGTGAGGTCATGGCCCGGAGAAGTGCGCTGTAGTTGAGAGTGAAGCGGAGCTCGGCTCCGACGTCGGGTCGGTTGGCGTGGGCGTCGAGGACGAGGTGGTCGCTGCTGGCGCCGAGGATGTCGACGCCATCGGGGGCGACGAGCCCCTCGACATCGACGTCCTGTCGGCCCAGCGCGACGATGACCCGGTGGGACGGGCCACGGGCGCCCCGCTCTTCGACCGTGTCACCGAACGCGGTCTGACCTTGTTCGCCGCGCGGTCGAGACGGCTTCGTCTTCGATTCGATGACCTCGGCGACCAGGGTGACGGCGCCGGTGGCCAGCCCGTCGATGGGGAAGCGGCGGATCGGTTCGAGGCCGAGGAGGATCGACTCGCCGAGGCGCAGGTGGTTGATGCGGCCGATCTCCGATGTCGGGTCGAGCGCCCAGTCGAGATTGGCGGAATTGCCACCGGAGACGATGTCGAGGTCGAGCCCGAAGGCCCTCTCGGTGGAGTCGGCGAGGGCGGAGAGCTCCGCCATGTTGGCCGCGTCGGGGATCACGCCACTCTGGCACGCGAGGTTGGTTCCGATGCCGCGCAGCACGATGTCGGGCAGGTCGACCACGCGGCGCACCGCGTCGTGCAGGTCGGCGGGCATGATGCCTTCGCGGAGGTCGCCGAGTTCGACCATCAGAACGACACCGTGGTGGCGTCCTCGAGCCCGGGCAGCCACCGCCAGATGCTCGATGGTGTCGAGTTCGGTGTTGAGGCTGAGCTCGGCGTTGGCGACGACCCGTTCGGCCTGGCTGATCATCGGGGAGCGGATCAGCATGATCTCCCCGGTGACCCCGGCGCCGCGGAGGCGCTCGATGTTCTCGATCCGCGCGTCGCCGAGCGAGGTGACCCCGGCTGCGGCCAGTTCGTGCGCGATCTCGGCCGACCCGAGGGTGGCCTTCGTCACCCCGCACACCTTGATGCCCCGACGGCCCAGCCGTTCGGCGAGGGTCCGAGCGTTGTGGGCGATGAGGTCGAGGCGGATCTCCAGCCTCGGCGCGCTCATGTGGCGCTGACGATCGGCTTCCGTTCGAGTTCGGGAAAGGCACGCACCACCATGTCGACGAGGCGGTCGGCGGGTCGCGTGTCAGCGCGTCGGTGGCAGGTATGCCGAGCTCCAGCTCGTAGAGCGTGATGGCGGCAGTGACCTCGGCGTCGGTCATGTTCTCGTGGTTGATCGTCAGCCCGATGACGGACGTGTCGGCGAACGTCTCGATGAGATTGATCTCGGCGGCGGGGTCCGGCGTCGGGACATCGGCGAAGTCGCCGAGTTGGGTTCGTGACGGGGCGTGCTGGAGGATCACGCCGTTGGGTCGGCTGCCCCTCAGGATGAACGTGGAGCTGAGATACGCGGGGTGGCTCAGGGCTCCCTGGCCTTCGATGACGATGACGTCGGGGTGCTCACCTTCGAACGCTTCGACGACGGCGGATTCCATCTCGCCGGAGCAGAACTGGCAGGGAACGGCGTCGAGAGCGACGCCGTAGCGGGCGCCTTGGATCAGTCCGGTCTGGCCGGTTCCCACCAGGACAGCCTTGATTCCCTGGTTGTTCAGCGCAGCGGTGAGGATCGTCGCCGTCGTTCGCTTGCCGATGGCACCGTCCGTGCCGAGCACCGCGATTCGCGGACAGGTCACCTCGGCAATGCGGCCGCTGAACATGCGGAGATCCCGCTTGTCGCGGGGTCGCCGGATGTCGAGGATCGTCACGCCGTAGGCGGCGGCGGCTGCCGCGAACTCGGGATCGTCGTTGAGGAACTCGTGGAGCCCGTTCACGATGCTGATGCCCTGCTTCATGGCGCCGAGCATGATGTGCCGCTCGGCAGGGGAGAGCATGCCGCTGAGCGGAGCGACACCGAAGATCAAGAAGTCCGGCTCGGAGTGATGCAGAGCGATCGCTGCCGAGAGGTCCGAGACGATCGGGATGTTGTTGGGGCCGTCGCCGAGGACATCGCCCGAGTCGCGGCCGGACTGGGTGCTGTCGATCACCGACAGGATCTCGTATCGCTCGGAGTGGCGTACCAGCCCGTTGGCGGTCTTGCCGTCGATGGCTCCGAAGTTGGCCTCGCAGAAGACGACGGCGGTGGGGCGGCTGTCGGCGACGCTGGCAAGGTGGCGCGGCGAAGCGGGATGGCTGTGCGGCACGTTGGACATGGCTCTCCTCGAGACGAGCTCAGAGGAGGCGACGGACTGTCTCGGATCGGAGTCGACCCGAGGGCAACGAGTTGTCCCCACTCAGCGTGAACGCTCAGCCTACCGTCATTCCGGTCCGAAGGCCCGCCGCCCGTCGTCGAAACTCGGCGTCGCCGCCAGCAGTTCGGAGACGTCGACACCGTCACCGACGTCCTCGCTGCCGCTTCGGCGGAACAGCCGGGCCCGGCCCGTGACGGTGGCCACGTCGCCCGAGACCCGCAGCCACGACCCTTCGTACAGCGCGAGCACCGGGCAGTCGTTCTCCTCGAGGAACTCCGCGATCCGCTCGTCTCTGTTCTCGCCCATGTACGTCGAGGCGGGATCGACATCGACATAGTGCAGGTTGACCTGGAACGGCAGGAGTCCGATCGCCGACAGCGAGACGGGCTGGCAGATCGGCATGTCGTTCGTCGTGCGGATCGTCGGGCATGCGACGTTCGTCCCCGCCGAGGCTCCCAGGTAGCGGGTCTCGCCGTGGCGAACTCTCCTGCGGAGACCCGCGATCACGTCCAGGCCGTGCAGCGTGTCGAGCAGACGGAAGCTGTTGCCACCACCCATCATCACGACCTTGGCGTCGAGAATCGCCTGGCGCGGATCCCGATCATCGTGAGCCGACACGACATCGATCCCGAGTCGTCCGAACGAGGACGTGACGCGGGCGGCATAGTCGTCCCAGTCGGCGAGCGCGAACGGCACGAAGGTCACGCGGTCGGTTCCGGCGACCTCGATGAGCGGTTCTGCCGCGTGACGAAACATCGCGTCGCCGTAGTTCGTCGAATTCGACAACAACAGCAGTTCCATCGTCGAAGTCTCGCGGTGCGACGTCCGCGTCGCGGCATCGCGGTGACTCAGGAGTGCCGCTGACCGAGGTGCCGTCGGTGAAGCTCGACCGGCCAGTACCGAACGGCCTCGATGCCGTCTGCCTCGACGAGCTCGCGCCGGACCCGGCCGTGGTCGTAGCAGTTGAGCTCGTAACGATTGCCCCAGGGGTCGGAGAGATCGAATGCCCAGCAGAGGTCGAAATCGATGAGGTCGTTGCGCTGAAGCGGGGCTCCGTTCGGACCCGCTATCTCGCCAGGAAGGGATCTGGCGAACGCGATGAAGGCGTCCGCATCGACACTGAAGGCGACACCGGTCTGCTGAGCGATCATCGGATGCGCGTCGCTCGCCTCGAACAGGGCGAGCATCGACCGTCCTCCATCCGCAGAGATCTGCAGGGGGCCGCCGTCGAACCCGGTAGCCCAGAAGTCGTAGTCGTCGACCGGTTCGAATCCGAGATGCTCCTCGTACCAGGCCGCCGCTTCGACCCGATCGGGAACCCGGATGTGCACGTGGTCGAGCCGGCCCATCCGGAATCTGGTCGTGTCGTTCACGGCTCCACGGTAGGCGGGCCACATCCTCGATGATTCGTCGGGGATTGGAGGGTGTTCAACTGCGTGAAAGACTTGAGAAGTGGAACACGTTCTACCTCCGCGTGTCGAAGGTACGGTGACGCTCCCGGATGGTCGATTCCTCGGTTTCGCCGAGTTCGGGCAGCCGAAGGGGCGGGCGGTGCTGTGGTTCCACGGCACACCAGGCGCTCGTCGGCAGCTCCCCCCGCACGCCCGTCGGTTGGCTCTCGAGCACGATGTCCGTCTGATCGGTATCGAACGCCCCGGTGCGGGCGACTCCACCCCTCACACCTACGAGCGGGTTCTGGATTGGGCCGATGACGTCGACACCGTGCTCGACCATCTCGGCGTCGGCGACTACGCCGCCATCGGCCTCTCGGGCGGAGGGCCCTACGTGCTGGCATGCGCATCGGGGCATCCGGAGCGGATGGTGGCGGGCGCAATTCTCGGTGGTATCGCCCCCACGACCGGCGACGAAGCGCCGGAGGGCGGAATGATCCGTCTCGCCCAACGCTTCCAGGTGGCGATACGCGCGGTCCGGTCCCCGCTCGGCTCGATCGTCGGGGCGACCGTTCAGATCCTCCGCCCGATCTCGTCGACAGCGTTCGGCCTGGCGACCCGCGTCTTCCCCGAAGGCGATCGAGCGGTCTTCGCCCGACCCGAGATGAAGGAGATGTTCCTCGACGACATCGCGCACGGGAGCACCCGAGGACTGCACTCGGTCTTCTTCGACATCCTGCTGTTCAGCAAACCCTGGGGGTTCGACCTTGCCGACATACGGGTTCCGATCCGCTTCTGGCAGGGTGACTCCGATCCGATCGTTCCTGTGGAACACGCCGTACGCATGGCGGAGTTGGTACCCGATTCCGACCTTCGGATCCGTCACGCCGAGAGTCACCTGGGGGCTCTGATGATCGCGGACGAGGTGCTCGAGACCCTGCTCGACCTGTGGCCCTCGGCCGTCGAGGACTGACGCCCCGACGTGTCAGCGTCATCGGATAGGGGGAGGGAGCGAAGCGTCACCATGTTCGCGGTCGACCGCGGCGATGTCCGGTTGTCGGTCGAGGTCACCGGAGACGGCGCGCCGTTCGTGTGGGCTCACCCCCTGCTCGCCTCCATGGACGCCGATGAGCGCGCCGGGGTCTTCGACTGGTCAGAGGCGCCGTGCCGCCTGATCCGCTACGACGCCCGGTCCCATGGGCGGTCGTCGTACGACCCGAAGGCGGAGAGCCACCGTTGGGAGAACCTCGCCGACGACATGATGGCGGTGGCCACCGCGGCCGAGGCCCCGACGGCGGTGTTGGGCGGGGCATCGATGGGAGCAGCGACGGCGCTGTGGGCCGCCCGGCAGGATCCTGGCCGGGTCCGCGGTCTGATACTGGTCATCCCGCCGACCGCATGGGGTAGCCGGCCCACCCAGGCGCGGCTGTATCGAGGTCTGGCGATGGCATCCGCGGGGCGGCTGCTGGTGCCGGCCAACCTCGCGCTGCGGGTCCCGCGTCCGAGACCGCGCCGCGGAACACGCGCCGCTCTCGCCGACTCGATTCTGACGTCGATCGGCGCTACCGAGTCGCATCACCTCGCGCCGCCGTTGAGAGGTTCGGCGGAGAGCGACCTTCCGGCCATCGCCGAGGTCGCGGCGCTCGACGTTCCGACCCTGATCCTGGCCTGGCGCGGTGATCGCTCCCATCCGATCTCGGTCGCTCGGCAACTCGCGGGCGCCATGCCGCGCGCCGAACTCGAGATCGTCGGCTCCGACCTGAGTGGGTGGCCTGAGCTCGTGGCCGACTTCCTCACCCGCGTGGATGCTCAGAGCCCACGCGCTCGTCGCCGCTGAGCCCTCGGCCGACCTTCGCCGCTATTGCGGCGCCAGGGCCGCTCGGGTCCCCAGTTCGTTGTCGATCATCAACAGGCCGTAGCCGTCGTCGCTCACCATGCGGAGCTTGGCGATGATCGCACCGACCGTCGCTTCTTCTTCCACCTGTTCGTTCACGAACCACTGCAACAGGTTGTAGCTCGCATGGTCCTTCTCGTTGAGAGCCTGATCACTCAGATCGTTGAGTCGAGCCGTCATCTCCCGTTCGTGAACCAGTGACGCTTCGAAGACGTCGAGCAGCGACCCGAAGTCGGCCGGCGGCTGGCGGACCTGGGCCAACCTCACCTGCACGCCCTGCTCGATCAGATAGTTGAAGATCTTGGTGGCGTGGAGGTGCTCTTCCTCATACTGGACCTCGAGCCACCTGGCGGCGCCGTTGAAGTCGGAGTGGCTGCAGTAGGCCGACATCGAGAGGTAGAGGTAGGCCGAGTAGAACTCGTCGTTGAGCTGCGCAGACAGGGCTGTCTGCATGGGTTCGGAGATCACGCGGCAGTCCCTGGGATCGAGCGGTCGATGACCTCTGCCACGATAGTCAACGTCGCGAGACGGTGGGTGCGGCGACGGGGTGGTGAGACCGTCGCGGACGGTCCGCCTGGGTCTGCTGCCCGCACAGCTGGGTAATTCGGAGCAATCGCGTCAAGGACCGGGCGAGGGCGGCCGAGGCTTGTGTCGATGGGCATCGGTCGAGCGACTCAGGACAACCGATCAGACGTCGGTGGCGACGACGGGATGGTGCTCGATTGGGATGTGCGGACGATCCGCAGCAGGTGGCACCGGGCTCCCCGGATGACGTGGAACGAGGCTCGGGTCGTCAGCGTGTCGAGGGGCGGCGCGTGCGTTCTGGCTCCGACGGACCGCGACGATCGACTGGAAGGTCGACGGATCAGGATCGGGTCGGGCGGCTCGTTCGGAGTCGCGATCGTTCAGTGGGCCCGCCCCGACGAAGCGAGTGGGATGACCATGTGTGGGGTGACGTTCGAGGATCTTCAGCCTCGTCTGGCGACCCGCCTCATGCGGCGTCAGGCTGCGGTCGAACCGGCCGCGACCGAGCGGTTCGGCACGGGCGGCGCCGGCGCCTGGCCATCCGGCCCCGAGCACAACGATCGGCTCACCTACTCGTGGAGTCGCGAGACAGCTACTGCGTGACGGTGGGCGTCGACACCGTCAGGTGATCGGGTCGAGGCCGACCGCGCCGGCGTCGGCGACGTGTTCGGTCCACCCGGCTCCGTCCCAGTAGCGCAGTTCGTGGCGGCCGAACGGGCTGTGATACCACCCGGGCACCACGGAGGGAGCGGTCGCCGGAAGGTGGGAATCGGGGCGCTGCGCTGGATGGGTCCCGTGCTGGAGTTCGTCGAGCAACTCACGAATCGGGCGCGCATCTTCATGTTGCACCCTGAACGAGACCGTGCCACCCGAGGTGTCGACGCCGATCACCGTGTGTCGGAGTCCGTCCTTCTTCGACCAGACCGAGGAGATGGCGCCGAGGGGAATCGTGTACACGCCCTTGCGCTTGTGTCGAACGGAGGAGCCGGTGTTGAACCACTCGACCCGATCGGGATACACGGCAACTTCCGCATCCTCGGAGCCTGTATGGCTCTCGAACCGAAGAAGTAGGTCGGACATCGAATCACCCCGTGCTTCGAGTGTGAGGCTTCCGACCCGCGAATGCCAGGGTTTTCACCATCTTCCGTGCCGTCGCCCCAGCGGGCGACCGGCTCTCATTCGACCGCCAACGTGCCCGATTCGGGGCAGGTTCCCGTGTCGGAACCGTCGACCGCCAGGCCCGTGAATCGTAGGTCCGCAACCGCCTCCGACAGCGACGTGAGCGGCACCGCCACCGTGACGAATCCGGCGCCGGATTCGACCACGTCGAGTTCGTACCTGGTGTTGTCGACGGGGTCCAGCACGTAGCCGTCGACCACGCCGTCGATCACGTCGACACGGGGCTCCCGGCCCGGGTTGAGCGCGGCGAGGTGGCGTTGCGCCGCAACCAGCGGTCGAGACGTCTCCCAGGTGATGACGACGGCGTCGTCGGCGGATGTCGCCGCGAAGGTCGACAGGAGCCCGCCACACGACGCCACACCCACGGCCTCGACCTCCGGAACCGGATCTGCCGTCTCGTCCGATGTCGCCGAGTCGATCGTCGCCGCGACCAACCGGTAGACGATGAACGCGACGACGACCATGGCGATGATCCTGCCCAGAGCCGACTTTTTCCTGAAGGACGCGGGCAGACTCGGGATCGCCGGCTCGGGGAGCGACGAGCCTTCTGGAGAGGAGGTCGTGTCCGGTCGGCCGGCGGCGGCGAGGAAGGTCGACCTCGGCGGTCGAGCAGGCGGGGGCGTGATGACCTGGGCCGGAGCGTGAGCAGGGCTCAGCTCCGGTGGATACCAATTTCCATCGGATGCCTGCCACCATCCCGGAGGTGCGACCGGTCGTGCGGCGACTCGGGCCGGGCGGCGCCTGCGCTGCTGTCTCGACGGCGCGTCTGGGCGGGACGTGACGGGGCGGTCGCCGGGACGTTGCTCGGGCGAGTACCAACGCCCATCTGACGCCTGCCACCAGTCGCGCCCGATCTTGGTGATACTCACGTCGAATCCTCCGACACCGCAGGGACGGGCACCCGGACCGAACCGAGCCGATGCGACACTGCGGTGTCGCAGAAGGTAGCCGCTTCGTCACAGCGGGCGGGCGGTGGGTGAGTACGCTCTGTCGACGACGACCAGTTGATCCGACCGGATCACGCGGCACTTGCGAGGTGGGCAGCAATGAAGGCTCTGGTGGCGACCGATGGGTCCGAGGGCGCGATCGAGGCGGCGAAGGCCGCTCGCGGCCTGCTGCACGACGGCGTCGAGCTGTTGTTGGTGACGGTGGTGCCCGAGCCCGAGGATCCACAGGAGAGTGCCGGGGGCTTCGAGGGCCCGGCCTTCACCGAGGAGGAGGCCGCCGAGTGGGCCGCACAGGCCGCGGCGGCGGGTCGAACTGCGCTCGAGAGCACGGCGGAGGCAGTCGGGTCGTCCGTCGAGATCCGTCTGGTCGAAGGCGATGACCCGGCAACCACGCTGTGCCACGTCGCCGAGCAGATCTCCGCCGACGTCCTCGTGATCGGCAGCTCCGAGAAGAGCTGGTTGCGCCGCCTTCTCGTCGGGTCGGTGATGAACCACCTGGTGCATCACGCACCGTGTCCCGTGCTCGTGGTCCGCCACGCCGATTGATCCTCCGCCCTACGCGTGGGTCGCTGCTCGCCCCGGGTGCATCCACGTGGATCCGAGCGGCACCGACAGCGGTCGACCTAGACTCGGCTCGACGGACGGGCGATCTCGTCCGCGTCCGCAGAGCGAAGATCCGAAGGAGACACGCCCATGACTGACGGATTCGCCATCCTTCACCGGTGGACCAAAGGCGTCACCCTGCTCGCCATCGTCGGAGGCGTCGGCAGCGCCATCGCCGGGGTGGCCTACCTCAGCGAGGAGTACACGAATCGGGGCTGGGGTCTTCTCGCCCTGGGGCTGGCCAGCCTTGCCTTCGGGATAGCATCGTGGGTCGTTCTGCGCCGAGCGGAAGCTCTCCAACGGCCCAAGCCCGCTCTCGAGCCCAAACCCGAGAAGCCGCCGAAGAAGCCCCTGCCGACGCTGGAACCGAAGGAACCGAAGAAGCCCAAGGCTCCCGCTGACTCGTCCGAGTCGGCCGGCGCCACCGACGGGCCGGAGCCCGACACCGCGACCTGAACCGTCCAGCAACACCACATCCCGCTTGGGTCGCGCCAGGGCGGGTGTCAGCGCCCGGAGGGCGGAGCGGGTCTGTGTGGCGGTGCCGGTAGGGCGGGAGCCTCGGGCGTCGCCACCGGCCTCGGTCCGCCTGTTCGCCCGGGCCCGTCCGCCGACTGTGTCGCTGCGGTGCGAGCGACTGAGGGCACGGCAGGGGGTGTCGTCGCCGGTGCGCCCAGGTCGGTCGGCGACACCCACGTGTACTCGCCCAGTGCGTCGATCCCCTCGACAAGATCCTGGAGAGCTTCGAGGCCGAAGAAGGGGTGGTAGAAGAAGCTCGCGAAGCCATCCCTCACCACCAGGTTCGCTTCGGCGCGCTCGATGAGTTCGGGGACGAGCACGGCGGGGTGGTTGTTGAACGGCAACGGTTCGTAGTTCCCGATGTTCTCGGGGATGACGTTCGTGGTGTACACGTCGGTGACCGTGTAGGGGAAGAACTGCCCGAACAGGTGCGAATAGTCGGGCTCGTTGCCCGTGAGTGTTCCCGAGAAGTACAGGCGTCGGTCGTAGCCCCAGCCCACCACGTCGTCGACCGCGTCGTAGTCGGCGGCCGATCCGGCGTAGTGGGGGAACTCGAAGATCGTGGGGATGGCGAGGCCGGCGGCGGCGAAGTCGCTTCTCCCCGCCTCGATTCGGTCAGACGCCCAGGTGTAGGAGTCGGCCGGAACCGGTCCGTCGAGGATGACCGAATCGGCTGCGTCGACATGCGCCAGGAAGAACTCGAAGTCCTCCCCGCTGACGCCGCTGTAGGGGTTGATGAGGGACTCGTACTGGTGGGTCCGTCCGTGCTGGATGATGGTTCCGCCCTTGGACTCCATGTAGGCGAGGGCGGCGACGACCGCAGGGGCCTGGGACAGCGTGGCGGTCTCGGCGACGCCGTTGTTGTAGACACCGAGCGGGTCGGCGTAGACGCTGTAGGTCGCCACCGAGAACGGCACGTTGTGGCCGTGGAGGTAGTCGGCGATGGCCCGCAGTTCATCGGGATCCGAATCCGGACCGACGTCCTCGAGTCGCACCATGGCACGATGGCGCTCGGGCGTATTCGGGGGCCAACGCGTCGAACAGCAGATCGGCCCAGATGAGGTAGCGGTCGTTCTCACGGATGTAGGAGTAGGGGATCTCCCCGAGGTACGTCAGGTTCTCCGAGCGAATCGCCCAGGGGAAGGTGGATCCGTCGGCCCGGACGGCGTCGGCGAGAACCGTGGCCTTCGCGGGATCGACCCCCGCGTAGTCCATGATTCCGCTGGGATTGGCGCCGTAGCGATCGAGCGATCGGCCCTTGTAGGTGACCGCGTCGACCACCCCGGTGTCGTAGCTGTTCCAGATCCATCCGTAGCGCTCGTAGAACCCGGGTTGGTGAGAAGTGAGCTCCCAGATGTTCGCCTGCATCCAGACGATGGGTCGGTCGGTCGTGAGGACGTCGTCGAGGAACGCCGTGGGGAGCGGTTCGTCGTAGGTGGACCCGACATAGATCGTGGCGGCGAATCCGTCGATGTCCCCCGACTCGTAGTCGACGACGGGCCGGGCCGTGGGGGTGTCGAAGTGGCTGACGAGGTTGACGGTCATCGTCGCATAGGCCTCACCGAGCCAGCTGAAGGCGCCGGTCGTGTCGAAGAGCACCAGAACACCGGAGGGCTCGACGGGAGGCGCCGTGGTCGTCGTTGTGGTGGTGCTGGTGCTGGTGCTTGTCGTGGTCGTTGTCGTGGTCGTTGTCGTGGTCGTGGTCGGCGACGGGCCGCCGGGAGCGCAGGCGACGGCCACGACTGCGAATGTGGCCACGAGCGCATACAGACGGTGCCGGCGTACTCGGGGGGCTTGGGTCGTCACGGCGTCACGCCGCCTTTCTGGCAGTGGTCACTGGTCGGGTCGTTGTCATCGGACTCAGGGTCGGGAGTGGAAGAGGATGGACGGGTCCCTCGACGTTGCGCTGCGTCTTTGCCCAGCCCTTGGCGCCCTTCATCTGCCGGAGGACGGCCCAGGCTCCGGCGAGCAGCCACAGGTGGGTGAAGAGTATGTAGAGGTGTGCGTAGAGGAGTCCCGTGACGATGCCGACGTCGGGGGCGGTGCGCCAGTAGGAGATCGCCACGGCGGGCACCATCCCGAAGGCCAGGACATAGACGATCGCGAGCGTCGGGCCCGCAAAGGTCGCCGCCAACTGGGCTGGACCGGTGAGGACGAGCTTGGTGGCGACCACGGCCAGGGTCGTGAGGCTCACGATCTGGAACGACAGCATGATGACGGGCGACATGAGGTGGTAGATGAGGTCGAGTCTGGTCCGCTTGGGCAGGTCCGACCGGATGATGTCGGGAATCGTCTTCAGGCACTGAAGGTGGCCCTGGAACCAGCGCGACCTCTGACGGATGAGTGGTCGGGCGCTGTTGAGCCCCTGTTGGCTCACCACAGCGACATCGTCGAATCCGTTGGTGTGGCCGGCGAGTAGCAGGCGGATGCCGAGTTCCAGATCTTCGGTGAGGCAGTCGGTCCAGGGAGCATCGCCGAGATCCATGAGAGCGGAGAGCCGGGCGAACTGCCCGTTGCCGCCGAGCCCGCTCGAACCGAGTTGAGATCGGGCCTTCTGGAACACCTCGGTGAACGCGGCGAACTCGATGTCCTGCATCCGCGCCAGCAGGGACTCCGACGCGTTGTTGATGCGGACCTTGATCTGAACCGCGCCCCGACGGCGATCGCGGAAGTACGGCGCCACCCGGGCCGCAGCGCCGGGATCGAGCCGACCGTCGGCATCGAGAACCGCCAGAACCACCGACGAGGGGTCGATGTCGAGCCGGATCACGAGGTCCCGCAGGTAGCGGAAGGCGGCGTTGAGCGCCTCTCCCTTGCCACGGCGGGCATCGGGTGCGGTGCGCCGGAACACCTTGACCCGGTCGCTCTCGTATCTGCTGGCGATGGAGGCAGTGGCGTCATCGGACCCGTCGTCGATGATGAGGATGTGGGCGAAGACACCCGTCACCTTCTGAAGGCGCTCGATGGTCTTCTCGATCACCAGCTCCTCGTTCAGACACGGGACCATGAAGAAGATGATCAGATCGTCCGGCGCCACCCGGGGAGGGCTCGTTGCCCTCGAGCCGAGTGAGAAGAGAAAGAGCGTGTACGCGAGCGTGGCGACGGGTACGACGAGCAGGATCAGCCCCAGCATCAGTTGTTCCGCCTCGCCGTCGAATCAGTGGTTGCCGGCGCGCCGCTTGGTGGCAACGCCCGCCAACATGACTCCGACCAAGATCAACGCGATGGCGATGAGGCTGAGCAGAGTTGAACTCAGCCCCGTGACCGCCAGAGCAGCGGGGCCGTTGCCGGATCCGCTGACGACCGCGCCCAAAACCGTGACTCCGGTTGCTCCGGAGACACCCGCCGATGTGTACATGACGCCCTCCAATTCCCAGCCGACTGTGAACTACTTACAGCCGTGTTATTCCGCACACAGATCCTCTCACGTGCGGGCGAGGAATTCGAATCGGAACGGGGGATTTCTCGGGTTCAGTTCATGACGGCGATCGACGCTCCGATGAACGTCTGGTAGAGCGGGCTGGTTCGGGTGAAGTCCGCCCGATCTTCCTCTCCGAGGTAGATGTCGATGTGGCCCTCGCCGCCGAGTCCGGGAGTGAATTCGTCCTGGATCGTCCACACACCGCCGGTCAGCCACGCGGTGATGCCGGCATCCGCAGGCTCGCCGTTGTCGAGGGTCAACGGTGCCAGCAGGGCGAATCGGGTGCCACGCCTCAGGACGCCGATGTCGGCCGCGGCGGTGCTCAGGGGGACCAGCGCGTTGCCGTAGGAATCCGACGGGATGTCATCGAGCCAGTAGCCGACGTCATATGACCAGTTCAGGTATCGCCCGGCGTGGGGTCCGCTGGTGATGCGGCCGGTGCCTTCGGTCCTGACGGCCCGGGCGAACGATGCGGGATAGGAACCCAGCTCGCTCTTTCCGAACGCGCAGTCGACGATGAGGCAGCCGGTGATGTTCTTGCGGGCGCCGCTGTGGAACGACTCGACCGCGGTGTAGTACACCGTCACCTCGATGTCGCCGACGACCGTGCCGGTGGCACGGGGCGAGGCCGGCTGCGGGGCCCTCGTCACCTCGTCCCCGCGGGGAGCCGCAGGAACGACCTCGGCGTCGTCGTTGCTCGGCGCAGCGACACAACATGCGGCGAACAACATCGTTGCGAGCGACAACGCGCCGATACGGAGTCGTGATCTCATGGGACCTCCCCAAGGTCGTGGTCGACCCTACCGGTCGACTGCTCGCATAGGTCATCGGCCCCAGACGCGTCGACCTGTAGAAACGTGGCGCGAACTTACCCGCCACCTACGGGGTCGGACCCCTCGGCCCCGCTGTGAAAGTGTTGGTCCGGTGGGAGGCGCCGGCCTCCTGGACCGGAGGTGGCGAGTGAGTATCGATTTCACGCTGGAACCCGAGGTCGAGGAGATCCGTGGTCGGGTCCGGGCCTTCGTCGACGACGTGATCCGTCCCGCCGAGGTCCGCCTCGAGGAGATCGGGCATGAGCCCACCGGTGATGACGCGACCGAGCGCATCGAGACGCTTGTCGGGTTGCGGAAGCTGGCGTTCGCTGAGGGTCTGTGGCTGCCGCACATGCCCACAGAGTGGGGCGGCATGGGGCTCGGCCACGTGCAGCTGGCGATGGTTCAGGCCGAGGCGGCGCGCTCGTACTACGGACCCTGGGTGCTGAACTGCCAGGCGCCCGACGAGGGCAACATGCACACGCTGCTTCACTGGGGCACCGAGGAACAGAAGGAGAAGTACCTCCGACCGCTGTGCGCGGGCACGACCTGGTCGTGCTTCGCCATGACCGAGCCGGAGGTGGCGGGGTCGGATCCGACTCTCATTCGCACTCGCGGCTACGCCGACGGCGAGGAGTGGGTGATCAGCGGGCACAAGTGGTTCATCTCGAATGCGCACCGGGCCGGCTTCGCCATCCTCATCGCCCGAACCGAGGACGACCCCGACCTGCCGCAGGCGGCCAACACGGCCTTCCTCGTCGACATCCCCACCGACGGGTGGACCGAGGTCCGTCAGATCGAGACCATGCACGGCGGGACCGGGCACTCCGAGATCGTCATCGAGGATCTGCGGCTGCACGAATCGCAGATGCTGGGTGGACGCGGCCAGGGGCATCTGCTCGGCCAGTACCGACTCGGGCCCGCTCGGCTGGCGCACTGCATGAGATGGATCGCCCAGGCCGAGATGGCCCTCGACATGATGGTGGGGCGGTCGCTCGACCGCTACAGCCACGGTTCGATCCTGGCCGAGAAACAGGGTGTCCAGTGGATGATCGCCGATTCGGCCATGGAGCTCTACCAGGCCAAGCTGATGGTGATCCACGCGGCGTACAAGATCGACCGCGGCGACGACTTCAAGTCCGAGGTGTCGATGGCCAAGCACTTCGTGGCCAACAGCCTCAATCGGATCATCGACCGTGCCATCCAGGTCCACGGAGCGCTCGGCTACTCCACCGACACCCCCTTGGCACACATGTTCCAGCACGCCCGCTGGGCCCGATTCGCCGATGGAGCGGATGAAATCCACCAGATGCGCATCGCGCAACGCACCATCGCTGCGTACAAGGATCACGGAACCACGAAAGCTGCAACAGGTGACCTTCCGATCTGAGGGCGAGGCCCCGGCATGGTGAGCACGGTGATGTTGGGGTCGGCGGCGGCGATCGCGGTGCTCATGGTCGTCACGTGGTTGGTGAGCGTGGCGATCAGCGACGTGTCGATCGTCGATCTCATCTGGGGGCTCGGCTTCGTCGTCGTCGCGTGGGTGTCGCGGTTCCTGGGCGACGGCCTGGAGGCCCGCCAGAACCTCCTGGTCGTTCTGACCACGATCTGGGGCCTGCGGTTGTCGGGCTACCTGGCCAGGCGCAACATCGGGTCTGGTGAGGACTTCCGGTACGTCAAGATGCGCGAGCGCTACGGGCCCAGCTTCCGCTTCACCAGCCTCTTCATCGTCTTCGGTCTCCAGGGCCTCATCATGTTCGCGGTGTCGGTCCCGGTGCAGTGGGGCCAGACCGCCCCCACCCCCGGCCTCGGTGTGGTGGCACTCCTGGGAGTGGTCGTATGGATCGTCGGGTTCGCCTTCGAATCCATCGGCGATCTCCAGTTGGCGCGTTTCAAGGCGCGGCCCGACAGCGCAGGTCAGGTGATGGACCAGGGCTTGTGGGCATGGACTCGCCACCCGAACTACTTCGGTGACGCATGCGTCTGGTGGGGTCTCGGACTGATCGCCGCCGAGATCGGTGGGTGGCGAATCCTGTCGCTCATCGGGCCCGCGGTGATGACTCTCTTCCTCACCAGGATCTCGGGGCGCGACCTTCTCGAGAAGTCGCTCAAGAAGCGTCGACCCGGCTATGCCGAATACGTCGCGACGACGTCGGGGTTCTTTCCACGACCGCCGCGGCGGGGCTGATGGCCGCTCAGACCTCGTCGAGCCAGGCGGGGGCGCGGTCGAGCATGTAGTTGCTGACGTCGAGGCACTTGTCGAGCGGATCGCACAGGTCTTCGGTGCCCATGAAGAGCTGGGTGAGGGGCACGTCGACGCGGGCCACGATGGTCAGAGTGCGCTCGGCGGGGTCGGTCACGGCCCGGTACGAGTCGATGGCCGACACCTCGACGGGAAGGTCCGTCCCGCCGATGCCGGCGATGTCGGTGGCGAGCACCAGGAGATCGGGGCACTTGGGAAGCGGAGGCAGCGACCAGGTGAACATCAGGGGGAACATGAGGTCCGACTGCGGTTCTTCGTCCTCGCGGAGTTCCACGACGACGTCCTCGAACGCGAGAACGACCCGGGGGTCGACCTCGAGCGAGAGATGCAGATCGAGCGGCCCCCCGCAGGCGTCTTCGGGGTGGAGGTCGACCTCCCATGCCTGTCGCATGGAGTAGGTCTCGATGAAGTGGCGCTCGTCGTGGATGTGGAATCCGTGCCGCGTCGCGTGGTCCTTCAGATCGGAGATGAAGCCCGGAACGTCGATGATCGCCATGTGGATGTCAAGCCTGCCAGGCGCGGGTGACAGCGGGCGAGCCGGTAGCGTGCCGCTATGGACTCGGCGGGGATCCTCGACGTGTTCGACGACGTGATCGCCGAGGTGACGCGGGCCCTGTCAGGCGTCGACGATCTCACCGAGAGCGGTGATCGCTCGGGTCAGTACCGACTCGATGTGGTGGTCGACGAGGCGGTGCTGCCCATCATCCGCGCCGCCGGTCTCGGCGTGCTGTCGGAGGAATCAGGTCGTCACGACCCCGACCGGCCGGTGTGCGTGGTGATCGACCCCGTCGACGGTTCCACGAACGCGTCCCGCGGCATCCCGTTCTCGGCGACATCGCTCGCCGCCGTCGATGCCGAGGGGCTGTGGGTCGCTGCGGTGGCCAACCTCGCGACCGGCGATGTCTACCGGGCCGTGCGGGGCGAGGGCGCCACCCGCGACGGTCGTCGGATCGCAGTGGCGTCCGAGGTATCGCTCAAGGACGCCATCGTGGCGGTGAACGGCAGGGGAGTGAGGTGGCCCGAAGCACGGCAGTTCCGCACGCTCGGTGCCGCCGCCCTCGAGCTGTGTCTCGTCGCGGATGGTGCGCTCGACGGCTATGTGAACCTCGACCGACGGGGTCACGGGCCGTGGGACTACCTCGGCGGGCTGCTCGTGCTGACCGAGGCGGGAGGAGCGGCCGCCGAGCGCGACGATCTCGAGATGGTCGTGGTCGACCATGGGGCACGGCGCACGCTGGTCGCGGCGAGCGGCGAGGCTCTCCTCGCGGAGCTGATGAACCGCTGATGGGTGTCGACCGTCGCTCACTGCACCAACGGGGGCTGAGGTGGTTCACACAACTGCCGCGTCCGCTGCGTGGCGCGCTCGTGCGGATCGCCATGCCCTCCTACACCGTCTCGGCGATGGTCGTGATCCGACGATCGGACGGATGGGTTCTGTCGGTCCGACACAGCTACAACGCGGCCGCCGGGCTGCCGGGTGGTCTGGTCGACCGCGGCGAGGCGATCGCCGATGCGGCGCACCGCGAAGTGCGCGAGGAGGTGGGCCTCGACGTCGAGCTGGTCGGACCCGCCCTGGCGATGGTCGACCCCGTCGATCAGGTCGTACGAGTGGTCTTCGAAGCCCGGCTCCGGGGAGAGGACGACGGCGGATCGGCGCGGCCGGTGTCGCCCGAGATCGCTTCGGTCGAGTGGCGAGACCCTGGGCTGCGCGCCGGATTCTCGAACGAGGCGGCTGCCGCGTTGGATCTCGTCTGCGGAGGATCGGTCTGACCGACCCGCCTTCGAGGGGTGCTGCCGAATAGGACGAAGGATTCATTCGGCTCAAGGCTTCGCGTGGGGCGTCGATCAAGCGGCATGGTCGAGATCAGCGAATCAACGATGGCGGCACTCGTGGGGCTCATGTTGTCCCTGACCCTCGCGGTGTCGGTTCTGACGACGATGGTCTGGGCCGATCGATCGCGGCGTCGAGCCGGAAGGGACGCAGGCGCGGCCGGTGCGACCGGCCCCATGTCGGCCCGGGTATCGAGCTAGAACACCGAACCGCCCCTATGCCGCCGGCGGGGCCGCCTCGGTCTCGCCCGCGACGATGGCCGACACCGTCCGCATGGCGACAACGGCGACGACGACGATCGTCGTGACCAACGCGGCAGCGATCGCCGCTGCCAGTGCGAACCCCCAGCTCGTTTCTGCCAACATCATCCTCCTCGGGTCACCCTTCATCGCGAAGGTACCGACGCCGAGGCATTTCGGGAAGGGGCGTGTCGGCTGGTGCGCCTGCACCCGTGTGCCGCGACCGAACTGGCGGGGGACGGGCCCTTGTCGACAGACTCGCGACCACCGTCAGTCGGTGTCTCCCGGCCTCGTCACCCGTGGCGGAGCGTGCGGAGTTCGAGGGCGCATAGCTCAGTTGGCTAGAGCGCTGCCTTTACATGGCAGATGTCGGGGGTTCGAGTCCCTCTGCGCCCACTCGTTGTGGAAATGACAACGTTGTAGTTCGGCGTCCCGTCGGTGGGTGCACCCGGCGACCCACCGACGTCAGCGATTGACTGATCAAGACTCATCGCATGCAACGGCGAGTGGTCATCCTCGACACGGACCCCGCCCTGGGCGTACCACGACGCGACATCGACGACGGCCTCGCTCTGCTGATGCTGCTGGCGGCGCCCGCCGTCGAGTTCGCCGGGATCACCATCACCTTCGGCAACGTGCCCGAGCCGGTGGGCTTCACCCAGGCGGTCGACCTGTTGGACCGGGTCGGGGCCGCCGTGCCGGTGTTCCATGGCGCCCGGTCCCGCCATGATCGGGGCCGGCCGACCGCTGCGGTCGAGCACCTGGTCGAGACGGTCCGGGCCCGCCCCGGTGAGATCTCGCTCGTCGCCATCGGTCCGCTCACCAACGTGGCCACGGCCATGGAGCTCGATCCCGACTTCGCCCCCAACCTGCGCGAGCTGATCGTGATGGGTGGGTCGCTCGACTTCGGCATCTGGGCCCACCTGGGCGAGTTCAACTTCAAGTGCGACGCCGAGAGCGCCGCCCGGGTACTCGGCGATCCGGTGGCCAAGACGCTCATCACCTTGGACGTCATCGCCCATGCCGTGTTCCGCGATCAACACCTCGATCAGCTCCGGTCCGGCGGCGGCCCTGTCGCCCGCCATCTGGCCGACGAGATGGCACCGTGGCTGCGGCTCAACAAGATCGTCTTCCCCCGGGCGAAGGGGTTCCTCCCGTGCGACCCCGTCGCCGTGGCCGCGCTCCTCCGTCCTGAGCTGTTCGACGCCAACCCCTACTCGCTGGCCGTCATCCGGTCCGGCCCCCGAGCCGGACGCATCGCCTGCGCCGAGCGCCTCGGGTCGTTCGAGCCCGTCGCCGGTCACGTCCCGGTCGACGTCCCTCTCGCGCTCGACGGTCCCGCGTTCCTGGCCGACCTGCTCGCCGCCCTGCTGTCGTTCGACGGTGGCTCTTGGTCGACCGTGTAGCCCGCAGCGGCGTTGAGTCGGGCGGTCAGGGTCTGCGCTCGGAACAACCGGGCGATCAGCGTCGTCGCACCTCGACCCGTACCTCTGCCGCTCCGGGGTTCGCCACCAGGTCGAGCCGCCCGGCGTCCGGGGCGCTGGCCACGGTGCCTCCGGTGACGGCCACGTCGTACCCCGCGGGGTACGCGGGCGCCGGCACGACCAGCGATGTCGGCCCCGTCGCCGTCGGGTCCGGCGCGTATCGATAGGTGGCGGAACCGGTCGCCGGGTCGAACGAGAGTGCGATCGGCGTCCCTGCGGTGGCCTGAGGGTAGACCCGGGTCAGCTGAGCCTGCACCGCAGGGGCGTACATCGGGCGGGAATCGCCGTCGGCACGGAAGACGTGCCCGTAGTGGTCGGCTGCCCAGTGGAACCAGCTGGTGAGCCAATGGTCAGCGGCCCGGGTGACGTTTGCGGCTTGGAGCGCGTTGGTCGACAAGCCGAACTCGGTCATCATCATCGGCCGATCCCACACGCCGGCGCGGCCGCTCGCCCGCGCGAACGCGTTGTCGATGAACCCACGACATAGGGCCACCTCGGGCCCGCTGGCCTCGGCCGTCAGGCCGCTGTCGACGGCGAAGCCGCAGTAGGCGTGCCACGAGAAACCGACCCGATCGTCGCTCGGTGCCCGCATGGAGGTGGGCCCGAACCCGGGGGCCGAGACCGGCGGCTCCCACCACACGTTCATGTCCGGGGCGACGGCCCGGATGCGGGCGGTCATGGCGTCGTAGTGATCGGCCAGCAGGTTCTCCAACCAGCCGCATCCTTGGAGGATGCACTCGAGGTACCACTCGCCGGGGAACGGCTCGTTCATCAGCTCCACGCCGATGACCCGGTCGTTGCCGGCGAATCGCTGCGCCATGGCGACCGCCCCGTCGGACAGCGCGTCCCAGATCGAGCGGCCCGACTCGCCGGCCGCCGGGGCGTCGAACACCACGTCGCGCCACTGCTGCAACGATCGCGGCGAGGTGTAGGCGGCGGCCCAGCCGACCCAATCGAACAACGGCAGATGCTCGGCGCTCAGCGCGGCAGCAGTCGGCGTGGTCGCCCAGTCGGGCATACCCCAGAACAGATCTTGGTGGAAGTCGAGAAGCACCCACAGCCCAGCCGCGGTGAGTCGGTCGACGACCGACTCGACCCGGTCGAGGTACGCGGTGTCGACGACACCGACCTCGGGGAGCAACTGCTTGTACCAGACCCCGAGGCGCACCGCGTTGAATCCGTCGGTGCGAAGGTTCGTCAGGTCCTGGTCACTGAGGATGGTCTCGTCGGGCAACCACGGCGAGGCCTTGATGACCATGTTGGTGCCGTGGATGAGTACCCGCCGACCTTGCGCGTCGATCAGGTCCCGGCCGACAATCCGCAACGGCCCGACCGTCGCCGGAGAGGCCACGGTGACCACGTCGCCCGGAGGCGGGAGCGCCACGTTCGGCTCAGTGGCCGGCACACACGCCGCCGCAACCACCGCGACGGCGCTCCCAACTACGACCCGTATCCCACGCACGGCGCTCGGAGTACGGCGGAGGTCGTTCGTGCCCATATGACGGGGCATCCGCCTCGACGTGACCTTCACGAGCGACGAACTCGAGATCACCAGCACCCACACCGCGTACGCACTCACCCGCAGCAACGGCGCCCAAACCGTGCTCGCCACCGGCGTCCAGACGGCTGAGTCGAACCGAGAGATCTTCCTGGTCATGGCTGGCGGCCGAGGAAGCAGAGGAGCTGGGTTTGGGCGTCGGCGTCGCTGGGCGGGGCTACTTTGGGTCCGAACATCGAGGGGCCGCGGAGCAGGTCGTCGAACGGTGTCATCTTGGCGAGCGCCGACTCGACGGCTTCGTCGTCGAGGGTTTCGTCTTGGCCCGTTGCTCGGGCGAAGTCCCACATGTGGGCGAGGGCGTCGTGGAGGATCACCCCTCCGGCGACCTGTTTGAACGCGAAGTCACCGAGCGGGCTGGGGACGATCGTGACGCCGCTTCGGGTCGTTCATGGCGTCGAGCATGGCCGAGGTCGCCCGAGCCCATCGGTTGGCGATGGGCTCGTTGTCCTGATGGATGAGTGGTTGTCCGACGGCGGTCAGTGTCGCTTCGAGACCGGTGAGGACGTGATCAACGATCTCGACTGCAGTCCATGGCGGGCACGGGCTCGGCGAGTCCCACCGGTCGGGGGGACAGGACACAATCAGCTGTTCGAACCCGGACATGACTGTTGAGAATCGTTCCGATGTGGTGGGCATGTGGTTTCCCTTGTTGTGGGGCTGGCGTCAGCCGTTTCAGACGGCGGACGTCGGCGGAGTCGTGGATGTTGGGGCGCCCTCACGAGGGCGCGGTGGCCGTAGACGGTGGACGCCTCGATGCGGCGATGATCTGTTGGAAGGCCGCGAAGCTGGGTTTGTGGGTGCCGTCGAGCCGCACCAATCCATAGTGGCCTTCGACTCGCATCAGTTCGGTGTCGGGAACGTTCCAGTCTGGGCGGTCGTTCAACATGAAGTGGAAGTAGGCCGATGCTCCGGCTTTGATGGCCTCGACCGGTGCTGTCGAGACGTACTCGGCTTGCAGTTGTTCGTTCCAGCCGATTGATTCGGGCCCTGATGCGTACCCTGTTTCCATGACGAACACGGGCTTGCCGAGCTTCTTGCCGAGGGTCGAGGCCCATTTGACAGCGTCGATCAACTGGTTGGTGAGCATCGGGAACGGGAACAGGTAGTTCGGGTAGGAGCCGAACCCGAGCGCGTCGAGGTGGGGGGCGAAATCGGTCATGACGTACTGCCAGTTCGGGTCGAGCGGTGAGACGTTGTGGGTCCCTCGGGCCGCTGTGGAACCACGCTTCATGCCGCGGGCCAGTGTCGCGATGAGTTCGGTGTGGAACGTGGCGTCGAGCCAGGCGAATCCGTTCCGCCACCCAAAGACGGTGGCGTGCAGACCGGTGATGTTCAGCTCGTTCTCGAGATTCCACCAGGTCACGTTGCCGGGCTCGGAGTACCGCCGTGCAGCGCCCGCCACGTACAGCTCGATGTGCGCGAGGTAGGCCTCCCTGCCGATACCCACATAGCCCTGGGTGACGAACTGGAGAGCTTCTGGCGCCACTTTTCCCATGCCACCCGAGACCGACAGCCCCGGAGCGGAGGTGGCGTCACCGATCGTTGGGAACGGCGTGATGCCGACCGCGTGGAGCTGGTCGACCTTCGCGTCGACGGAGCTCCAGTCGATCAGGCCGTGGAACGGGCTGTCTGGGCGCTCGGGAAACGCGTATTGGTCGACCCATTCGGGATGGTCGGCAACCAGGGCCCGGGTCAGATCCGTTGGCTGGTTGTTGCCCGCGACGCCGAACGTGTCCTGGGCGGCGTTGTAGGCGGCAAGCTTGGGCTCGGTCAGGTTCCAGCCAAGCCAGTACTTGGCGTAGCCGACGCCGAGCTCCCGCATCTGGTCGATCTGCGCAGCGGCTACCAGGCCGTGGGGCCAGCTGTCGAGCACGACGCCCCACATCGGGTTGTCGGCCCAACCGTCGGGCGGGGGACCGGACGGCGGGAAAGGGTGCCCGAACTGTGGCGCGCACCCGGCGGTCGCGAAGACGGCAGCGCCGCCCGCAAGAGCGCCGAGCGCGCCGAGGGCGGCGCGGCGAGAGATCATCGGTGTCTGGGGTTGTTCAGCCGGCATCGCCCCTCCTTGAGGTCGACTCGTAGTGGAAGTGACTCATGACGTTCAGGGCGGACCGAGGAGGAGCGGTGCGAGCACCTCGTGGGCGTAGCGGCGGACGTCGGCGGAGTCGTGGATGTCGATGTCGGGTCCCGGCAGCAGGAGGAACGAGGCGAGCAGGCGTGCGGCGACGAGGCCCGCGGCGTCGGGGTCGACGTGATGGGCGAGGCCGCTGGCCTGAGCCACTCTCAGGGCGGCGGCGACCGCAGCGCCACCCACGCACAGGACGCGGGAGTCGTGGATCGTCAGGGCACCGACCAGGGCCTCGGGCTCGTGGCGCAGTGCCCGGTCGACAAGGGGATGGAGACAGCGAGTCGTGCCGCGACCACGAAACCCTCACAAATCAGCTCGGTCGGATCGGAGATCCCCTCGACCGATCGCAGGAGCTCGTCGCGCATCCGCGCCGCCTCGCGGGCGGCCAGGGCGACGAGCAGGCCGTCTCGGCCGTCGAACCGGCGGTAGAGGGTGATCCGGTTGCAGCCGGCCCGCTGTGCGACGGCCTCGAGGGTCAACGAAACGGGCCCGGTCGCGGCGATCTGGTCGAGCGTGGCGTCGAGGATCGCGTTACCGGTGGCGTCCTGCTCGGGTGACGGATCGGCCCCGAACCCCGCTGCCATGCGGTCGAGCAACTCAACGGTTGTCTTCATGCGTCGTCGATCAGGAGAGCGCGAGCAGCTGGTCGACACCCGCATCCCGCGGCGCCGACGGAGCATCAGGCGCGTGGTCGGCGTCGTCGAGGTATCGCTGGCGCGGGGCGATGAGACCGGCGGTGGCGAAGGCCTCTGCGGGGGTCCGCACGACCGCATCGACAGGATCGACTCTGAGGATCCGTGGCGCGAAGACCTCGTGAGCACCCGGTGAGAGCTCCGAGAGCATCTCCAGGACCCGATGCTCGTCGCGCTCGAGGGCCCTCAGCGCTGCCTTCGTCGCCGCGAGCGCCGCGGCGCCAACCACCGTCGGCTGGTCGATCCCTGCGAGCTGCTGCAGCCACCGTGGCAGCGTCGCGACCGTCGCGGCACGAACGACGGGGGCCGTAGCTCTGCTTCCGGGCAGCCCGAAGCTGCCGGGGGCGGCGAGCAGGTGGCGAACGATCCGGCGGGTGTCCTCGGTGATCGCCAGCCGCGGGCGCACTCGTTCGTAATAGGCGCGCATCTCGTCGCGGCTGGCAGGGACCGTCGCGGGGTCGATCGTCTGGAGCTCGGCAACGATACGGCCCTCGGCCCAGTACCTAGCGTCATCCGCGGCTGAGAGTCGTCCCGGTCCGACGAGCTCGTAGCACAACAGGATCGACTGCCACTGGGTGAGGTGGATCCAGAGTTGCCGGTCGGGATCGTTGGCCTCGAAGGGCAGGCCGCTCACTGGCTCGATGCCCCGGACCCGTTCGTGGATCCGATACAGCACATCAGCAGCGCGTACCGCTCGCTCTGAATCTGCGAACGCGGCGGTGGCCACGTATTGGAGGGTGCGGTCGTAGCGCGACGACGTGCGCTCCTCCACCGCACCGGTGTCGGAGACCGAGGCGAGCAGGAACGGGTCGAACATCTCAACGACCACGGTCCGGAGGAAGCCGATCGTGAACGAACTCGGGTGGCTGAAGAGCCGCCACGTGACCGAGTCGGGACCGAGGAAACCGAAGTCCGCGGGGGTGTTCGTCGAAGTAGGCATGTAACAGAAGTACCGGAGGCTGTTGCATCTGTCAACCTGACGCCGCGGCGCCGTGCGGTGGCGGGTCGACGGCGTTTCCTCCAGCGCCCGGGCCCTGGCCGTCGGGGTCGTCGCCCTGGTCGCCGCCATTGGCGCTGCCTGGAATGTCGCTGCACCAAGCAGGCTCCGGCCCCCAGGAAAGCCGGCGCTGGCAATCTCAGGGCTTCTTGCCCTCGGTGTCGGCGCGCAGCAGGGTGAAAGCCTCGTGGAGGAGGCTGGTGAACGAGGGGCCGTCGGGTGCTTCGAGCCATGCTTGGGCCGCGGCCTGGACGGCGCCGACGATGACGTGGGCGTAGCAGCGGTCACGCAGAGTCGGAGTCCTGCTGCTGGCTCGGTCGGCCAGGACCTGGGCGGTCCGGGTCGCTGCCGAGCTGAACGTCGCGTCCAGCTCGGTGCGGAGCGCCCGTGCGGTTAGCCCCACCCGCGACCTCGCCGGACGACCACTCCGGCCCGACGGAATCGGTTGGCCACGGTTGATTTGTCGACGCGGAATCGCCGGCCGACCTCAGCCAGCGAGTGTCCTGCGGCGTAGAGGTCGGCCGCCGCGGCAAGTTCGACCGGCGTCCAGTCTTGGTCGCGTCGATGGGGGAGTCCCTGGCGGGTGACGTGGTCGATGATGGTGGTGCGACTGACGCCGAACCTTGCTGCGATGTCGCGGACGAGATCACCGCCGAGGTACGCCGTCAGAAGTGCGTCGATTTCGGCGGGCTTGAGGCGTCGCTGCCTCTGCCGCGTGGGGCTCGGGGAGGAAGGGTTTGAATGCTGCCCCATTTCTTCGCTGGGGCCATCATCGGTCTCCGGAACGACCCGCTCAGACGCTCGTGCGGGGCTGTTCCGGAGCCGCCGAGAGCCCTGCGACCCCTGTCTCACAAGGGTTTCGAGCTTCTCGCGAAGGGTTTGAAAGCTGCCCCTTTAGGTCCACAACGCTGCAATCTAGAGACGCAATTCGATGTCAGGCGTGGGCAAGTCGCCTCTGATCGTTGGGGAAGGCAGAAGCGGGAGTGCATCGCTGCCCCTGTCGCCGACAGCGCCTGGTTCGGCGCTGGTGGCACCTGGCCCTTGGTGACGTTCGGCCCTACCGCCGAGTGGGCATGGGTGGAAGCAAGCGCAGGTCGACAGTCGGCGCTGAGAATCTGCGAGTACGAGGGCACGGGCTCGGCTGTAGCCTCGGAGTAATCGCCCCGGCGCCGTTCGTCGAGAGGGTTGGAGGGAGAAGGGCCATGGCAGCACCGCAGGACGGCAGGGTCGATTCGCCGACGGACCGCGGCGGCGGAACGACGTGGCTCGGCGCTGGTCGCCGCGGCGGTCGCGTTCGTGGTCCCGGTGCGGTTCTTCGCCACCCTCGTGGTGGTGGGTTCCTACCGGGACAACTACATTCCGGGTCTGGACGCACCAGACCGGGATTTCGTCCAGTTCTACGTCGACAACTTCTCCAAGATCCCCGTGACCTCCACGATGTTCATCATCGGCTGGGCCCTCATTCTGGTTGTCCTGGTCGCCCTCGTCCGTACCCTCAACCCACGTCTGACGCTGTCGGGGATGCTGGCGATCGCGTTCGCCAGCATCTCCACTGCGGTCAGCGTCGCCAGCCAGGGGCTGTTCACCTACCCGACGATCCTGGTCGAGATGACCGCTGAGACGGATCCCCGCCAACCTGGACCCGGCTGTCGCACGCTTCATCGTGCTGTCGACCGAAGGCATTTCCAATGGCGGTGGTGTGCTGATCGGGGTGGCGTTGCTGATGGTGGCGCTGCTCGCGGCTCGCAGCGACCTCTGGGGCCACTGGGCCGTCGCAGCGGTCGCCGGCTGATGGGCGTGGCGGGCTCGCTCAACATGGTGTTGGGTGGCAGCGGCTCGATGACCGTCGGCATGATCCCATTCGGGATATTCGTCGGGGTCGTGCTGCTCATCGCCCGCTCCCAGCTCGACAACCCGCAGACATTGCAGCCGGGCCCGTCGTCCTGAGCGGCGCTGAGCGGATCTCTGCGTCACGACCACGATCGACATCGTCGGTTGGTCGATGGAACCGCTGAGCAGCCTCGACGGCGTGTTCCTCGCGGTCGAGGATCGGGTCAACCAGATGAACTTCGGGACGGTCGCCGTCTTCGATGGTCCTGGGCCCTCGCTCGACGAGGTACGTGGCTTCCTGGCGGGGCGTCTCGCGTTGGTGCCCCGGTGTCGTCAGCGGATTCGTGAGCCCGCGGGACCGTTGGGTCGCCCGGTGTGGATCGACGATGTGCGCTTCGACCTCGGCGAGCACGTCCGGGCCGCTGTTGCTCCCGGGTCGGCATCCGGGCGATCTCGAGGAACTCGTCGCGGAGCTGGTCTCGTCGCCGCTCGATCGGAGTCGCCCGCTGTGGGAGGTCTGGGCCGTCGATGGTCTCGCTGAGGACCGGTGGGCGATCATCGCCAAGGTTCACCACTGCATGGTCGACGGCATCGCCGGCAACGATCTGCTGAGCGCGATCCTGGCCCACCAGCCCGACGCCGACTCGGCGGTGCCCGATGTCTGGGTGCCGTCGCCCGAGCCGTCCGCCGTGGCGTTCGCGTGGTTCAACGTGCGGGCGGCGCTCGGATCCCTGGCCGCTCATGTCCGCGGTGCGGCTGAGGTGCTCGGCCATCCCTCCCGGTCCTGGGAACGCAGGCGCAACGTTCTCGTTGCGGCCAAGCGGCTCTGGTACCGGCAACACCACGATCCGACGTCGCTCACCGGACCCATCGGGACGCACCGCCGCTGGACACACATCGCCGTCCCGTTCGCCGACGTCAGCGCGATCCGGCACGGCGTTGGGTGGCACGGTGAACGACGTCGTCCTCGCTGCGGTGTCGAGCGGATTCCGCGACCTGCTCGCCGAGCGTGGCGAGCCCGTCGAGGGTCGCACGATCACCGCGATGGTCCCGGTCTCGCTCCGCGCGCCCACAGAACGGGGGGAGACCGGCAACCGCGTCGCCAACGTCCACGCCCTGCTACCGATGGGCCACACTGACCCGCGCTCGATGCTGCAGGCCGTGCACGAGCACCTGGAGGACCTGAAGGACTCTCACGAGATCGACGCCACCGGCCTCCTGCTGCGGATCGGTGACTACGTCCCCCGTGTGCTCGCCGACCGGGTCGCCCGCACGATCCTTCACCGGCAACGCAACGTCGAGACGGTGATCACCAACGTCCCCGGCCCACGATCACCGCTGTACCTCGCCGACCACCGCATGCATCGAGGGATACCCCGTGGCACCGATCGGCGGCCGGGTGCGCATCAGCGTCGCGATCTGGTCCTACTGCGACCACCTCTACATCGGCATCACCGGCGACCGAGACACCACCCCCGACATCGAACGGCTCGGCCAGGGCATCACCCGCGGAGTCGCGGATCTCCTCGACGCAGCCCGGTCGATCTGAACGCCGCCGTGTCAGTCCTCGTTCGACCTGTCGCGCTGGTCTGCGTCGGCCTCCGGCCGCGACGGCTGCTACAGCGGCTACGAGTGCGGCGCCGATGACCAGGACGAGGGGCCAGCCGATCAAGCGGCTGAGGAACAGCGGAAGGCCGAGCAGCGCGAGCCCGCCGCCGATCACTCCGGCGACCGAGGCTGCGCCGACCCCGGAGGGTCATCCGGCCCGGGAGGAAGCGAGCCCGAACCACACTGCGCTGATCGTCGGGACGAGGACGATCGAGCGCGATCAGCCCGAACGCGACCAGACCCAGGCCCGGAGGTTCTGTCGTTTCGGGTTGTGGGTAACCCCGTGCGTCCAGGAACGCGATCGAGACAGCTCGCCCGGCGATGATCGCGACTGGAACCAGCGCCACGGAGATCCACGCGACGGGGAGCTGGAGCGTGGACGACCGCTCGGGTGGCCGGGCTGATTCAGGACTTCATGACACCGGGGTGCCGTCCTTTCGGACTTGGCGGAGCGAGTAGACGCGGGACGTGGGCCCAGGAACTCAGTTCCCGGGGTACTCGCGTTCGGTGATGGAGAAGGTCGGTACGTCGTAGTTGTAGGCACCGCCGGACGATTCGTCGGCGAGCACCCTCGTGGTGGTCGGGTCATCCACGGTCGTGAGGAGGAGACGCGTTCCGTCCCACATGAGGAACCACTCGAAGTCCGGTGACCAGGTCGGCCCGCTCTGGATCCCCCAGTCGGGGTTGGCGTCCTTCACGGAGAACACGGTGCGAGACCCTGCCGGCCCGACGAGCGCGACGTCGACGTTGCCGTCTTTGCCGGTCTTGACGAGTCGCTGCCCCTCGAGGTTCGTCCACGGTCCGGCAGAGGGGCGGGCGTTCTCTCCTAGTTTCTCGTCGGCTACTTCTTCGGTGGTGCCGGTCGCGACGTCGACGAGTTTCGCCCATTCCGGGATGAGGGTGTCCTTCCCGACGGGAGCGTCGAATGACGTCACCAGGAGTCGTCCATCGGGCTGCCACGCCACGGTGGCGAGTGCCGGTTCACTGAGCGGCCAGCACAGCACGTCCTCGGACCGGGCACCCGACGCGGCGGCGACCCGGGCGCACGCTTGGCGTCCGGCGGTGGGGCTCTTCGCCTCGGACAGATAGGCGACCGTTCCCTGCAAAGACTCGTCGGGCGTCGCGATCAGCGACGGGTAGTCCGGCGGGGGCAGTCCGCGGCGCTCGAAGGTGTCGATCACCGACACGACCACGACAACTGCGCCGACCCCCACCCCGAGCGCGATCGCGACCACGGACGCCACGACGATCCCGCGTCGCCCGGTTGAACCCTCGTTGCCTCGGGCCCTGAGCTCCACGACGACGAACGTGACGGCCCCGGCGACCGCGACGACTGCCGCTCCGAGCAACAACCAGCCCATAGTCACCTCCAGTGTCGCGAACCCGCTCCGTCGAAGCTGACCACGACGACCTGGCCCGAGCCAGGGCCGGAGGTCCTTGGCATGGCCCCGCCGTTGTTGGCGGCCTGGTCGTCGCTGCCATGTCGGTTCGCCGGCCAGATACGCCGCCTCGGCGAGCTCGCCCCAGTCGTCGGCGGTCGCGACACAAGCCCTCTCACGGTGACACTCGCACGACCTGGTGACACCTGATCAGTCGGAGGGCTCTGCTGCAGGTTCGATCGTCACCTCAGTCCGAAGCCGGTCGACCTCGGCGCCTGATGGTGACACCGGCGAGTTGGAGTTCTCGAGTGAGTGTCGACGGGGCGATTCGGAGGCTCGCAGCGATCTCGGCGAGCGTCTCTCCGCTGGTGTAACGGTGTGCCGCTCCGGCCACCATCTCGTCGGTCAGCTTCCGTGGGCTGCGGCGGGGGACTCCTCGACGCTCGAGGTGGTCCATGACCGTTGTGCGGTGCAGCTCCAACTTCTCGGCGAGGACGTCGATGGTGGCGCCGGCCTGGTACTGGGAGACCATGGCATCGATCTCGGTGTCGGCGAGGCGTCGTTGGACAGGGTTTGAAAGCTGTCCCTCAAGGTCCACTTCTCGGAACCCTCGTGTCGTTGTTCAAACCCCTGACCAGGGGTGGAGGGGCGCGGTGGGTGGTCCACCGGTCGTGATGCCTGGAGCCTCGTCGACGCTGTTCCAGGTGATGCGACGAGCCGTGCGGCGACCGCCCAGACAACCATCTCCAGGCCCTCGGCCGGAGAGGCCGAGACTCGCACCCATAGCCTGCGTGAAACCCGGTGAGGTTCACCGAGTTCCTGCATCTGCGCGATCTGTGCCGCGGTCGCCAGGTCGTGGGGCCAGCTGTCGAGCACCACGCCCCACAAGGGGTTGTCACCCCACGCGTCGGGTGGCGGGCCGGAGGGCGGAAACGGGGGCCCGAACTGGGGCGTGCATCCGGTTGTGGCGAGGGCGGCAGCCCCACCTGCGAGGGCGCCGAGAGCAGCGCGACGCGAGATCATTCGCGTCTGGGGTTGTTCAGTAGCGATCGTCTCGTCGCCCCGCCCTGGATCGTCCGCTCCGTCGGTCCCACCGGCCGGGAGGGTGTCGTTCGGCGATGCGGCGGGTGCGATTCCTGATGACCCGAGAGGGGACGGCATCGTGATGAGCCACGTCGTGGTCGTCTTGTCGTCCTTCCCCGTGGCCCCCTCGAGCCCCGAGATGCCGGAACGGCTCACGTGGGATGCGGTCGAGGAGTCCGAACACCGAACTGCGGCCTTCAACGTGTACCAGCAGGTGTGCGGCGACGACCGACCGGAGTTCCACCCTGACGACCCTGACAACCGTGCCGTTCCCGACGCCTGGCGAGCCAGATGGCCGGCCGGCACATGAGCGCCGCGACCGACAACCGGCCGTCGCTGCGGGAGCGGCGTCGGGTCGAGACCAGAGCCGAGATCGCCGACGCGGCCCGCGCGCTGTTCGCCGAGCGCGGCTATCAGGCGACGCGCACGTCAGACATCGGGGATCGAGCCGGAGTGTCCGACGCCACGCTCTTCCGGTACTTCGCGTCGAAACCGGGCATCGCCCTGGCCGCGGTGACCGAACGCGTGGACCTGGTTCTTGCCCATCTCGCCGACCAGCCGTCAGATCGCGGCGACCTGGAGGCCGCGCGGGCGGTTCTTGCCGACGACGCGGCCCTGGGACCTCTTCGGCCCCGACGACCGCCGTTGTCGGTGAGGTCATGCTCGTCGTTGCCACCCCGGACCTCAGGCCCGAGATCGACGCCGCCATCAACACGGCGGCCACCGCCGTTGCGCGGGTCCTCGCCGAACGCGACGGGCGGAAGACCCCGATGCTGCGAGATCGTGTCCACTGCCACGCCATCGTCGGAGCCCTACAAGCTGCGGCGACCACCTGGCTCGACAACCCGGACGGGCCACCATTCACCACGCCCCTCGCCCAGGCCTTCGATCGGCTCGGCGGTCTGACGGACGCATCGCCACGAGTCTCGGAGTGAGCGTTGCTGAGGCTGACCTTCGGGGGCCGGCCGGCGCGTCGGCGCTGGATTCCTTCGCTGTCGCGTGGCACAAGCGGGATCGAGTCAGAGAGCCCACCCGCCGAGTCGTCGGCGTCCCCGCCCTCGACGGTCTCACATGGCTCCATCGCGTTGGCGGCCGGGGAGAAGGGTGCTCATCGGTGAGAATCGGGCGCGCTCACCCAGCTCACGAACCCTCGATGCTGGCCGACGCCAGTTCATCGCTGAGGTGGTAGCTGTGCACCCCGGGGGTCCCCAAGCCGTGGTAGTCGGTGGCGACGACCGCGTCGCCCTGGTCGAGAAGGCGCCTCGCCCGGCGAGGCGCTGCCGACGGCGACCGGGTCGAGCGTGCCGACGTCGTAGAACGCGGGGTCGGGCGGTGCACATGTGAACGCCAAGGGGAGTCGAACCGCTCGGTGATCAGACCGAGGGTCCCCGCGGTGCCACCGGCCGGACCGGTCTGCGGCGCGTGGCGGTGGCGGCGACGTTTCCGCGGGTCGAGCGCTGCTGGACGGGCGGGGTTCGAGCTGTCCCTCAGCGTGCCGGTGTGGGACCCGTTCCCTCGTGCCCGAGTAGTTCACGTTGCAGGGCGCGTCCGAGCCACGCCACGTACTCTTCCGCCGACCAGCCGGCGGCCCGAACGAGCTGCTGATGAACCGCCGGGCTGTTGAGCAACCAGACGACATCGGTGGCGCGCTCGGGGCTGAGACCGGACGCGAGATCTGACACCTCGGTCACGGATCGGACGACGCGGGCGGCACCCTCTCGGCGGCGTTGCTGGGTCTCGACGGCGAGGTCGGTCACCCGGGGGTCGGTCAACGCCGCGTTCGCGACAACGGTGAACATGTCGCCGGCGCGGTCCATGATCTGACCGACCGCCTCGGCGTACGCCATCAGGCGCTCACCCCCCGTTTCTGCGGTCCACACCCCGTTCATCCAGTCCCGCTCGTCGACGGTCAAGGGTTCGTCGTCGCCGGCGATGGCGACATCGAGTGTTTCGGCGAGGATCGCCGACTTGGTCTTGAGGGTCGCGTAGATCGTCTGCACGGCCACCCCGGCCTCGTCGGCGATCGCCTGCAAGGTCGTGGCTCCGTAGCCGTGGGCCGTGAACAAGGTGATCGCAGCGTCGAGAATCGCCCGCCGGGTCTGGCGGGCGCGGGCACGTCGTCGGGTTCTGTCGTAGCTGCGGCCGTGGGGCTTGACTGTGCCGCTCATGTGAATAGAGTATCGCTCTATCGAATATATGGTCACTCTATCGAAATGAGGAAGACGATGACCGTGACAACGCCGGGAGACCCCGTGGCCAGTCACCGACCGAACGAAGGTCGGTGGTTCCTCGACACGTGGATGAAGGTGCTCTGCGACGGGGAGTCGACCGGCGGGGCGCTGTCGGTCATCGACTGGCGAGGTGGGGCGGGCTTCTCCCCGCCCCTTCATGTGCATCACGACGAAGACACGGCGATGTTCGTCGTGGAAGGACATCTGACGGTGCGGGTCGGTGACGCCGAGCAAGTGTGTGGTCCGGGCCAACTGGCCTGGCTGCCGCGCGACGTCTCCCACACGTTCCGGGTCGACAGCGAGACGGCGCGCTACATCGAGATGATCACGCCGGCCGGCTTCGAGCAGTTCCATGTCGACGGCGGCCGCCAGGTCACCGGCGATGCGTTCCTGCCCGAGCCGACGCCACTCGACGTCCCTGCTCTGGTTGCCCATGCCGCCGAACACAATTGCGACATCATCGGACCACCGATGGACCCACACTGATCCGCACCGGGACCACCGCCACGACCGACAGGCATCCCGGACGTCAGGCGTCCGCCCGCCTGGTGGTCGCGGGCCAGGCTCGGGATCTTCGTCCACTGGGGCCTGTCCTCGGTTCCTGCATTCGCTCCCCGGGTCGACCTGGCCGACGTGGCCCGGTCCGGTCTCGAGGATCCGATGTCGGAGAGTCCCTGCGCCGAGTGGTACGAGAACTCGCTTCGCTGTCCGGACAGCAGCGTCAGCCGTCACGATCGCGAGCGTCACGGCGACCGTCCCTACCGCGACTTCGTGCACGATGTCAACGCCGGTCTCCACCGGTGGGATCCGCAGCAATGGGCAGACGCCTTCGCGTCGACGGGTGCGGGTTACGTCGTGCTGGTGGCCAAGCACCACGACGGCTACTGCCTGTGGCCGACCGACGTGGCCAACCCCGGCGCGGTCGGGTTCCACAGCGAGCGCGACCTGGTGGGCGAGTTGGCGGCTGCGGTGCGGGCCATCGGGATGCGCGTCGGCCTCTACTACTCCGGTGGCTATGACTGGACGTGGAACCAGACCCCGATCGGGAGGCCGTCCGATAGCGCTCGTGCAGTTCCGGGGGGCGACCACCCCAAATGCGCCCACGCCTCCGTTCGCACAACATCGCACCCCCGAGTACGCGAACCTGCCTGATGGGTTGCCGGAACCGTGGGAGATGACCCGGGGCCTGGACCTGAGTTTCGCCTACAACCAGGCATCGACCGAGGCCGACCTGCTCACCCGCGAGGAACTCGTCGGCTCGATCGAGCAGGCACTGGAGCGGGGCGGGAACTTCCTCCTCGACGTCGGGCCCCGAGGCGTGGACGCCGCCATCCCCGAGGAGCAACTCACCCGTCTCCGCTGGGTGGCCGAGCAACGACGCGTTCCCTGGGCCTCGCCGGCGGGCGGGACTCCGGTGCAGGGCGAGCACTAGGAGTCGGGCCACATGCCGGGGGTCGGACGCGGGTAGCCGGGGTTGAAGCAGCGCAGGATCCGCGAGATCAGGTCCAGGAATGCGGGCAGCGGTGGGAGCGGCTCTGAGGACACCTCGTGGAAGGCTCGGACCCCGAGGAGCGTGTCGTGGTACGTGAGCAGGTCCGTGAGGCCGAACTGCTCTCGGAGTCCGACCGTCACGAAAAGCCTGCCGGGAAGGTCGGCGGGTCCGTAGGCGACCAGGTAGTAGCGACCTGTCGCAGGGGCGGGGACCACACGGGTGACCCAGATCAGGTCGCGGGTCCCGGTGAACTCCTCGTTGAACCGCGTAGGCGGACCGGTCGGCTCGAGCACGGTCACACCGGCACCAGCGGGCACGTCGAAGGGCACGGGGTCGGCGCCCAATCCGGGGCCGACCAGCGCGAGGTGCGGGCGGTAGGCGGCGAGGCGGACGATGTCGGGCGTACCGAGTTGAGCGAAGAGCGGTTGGCCGGCGGTCAGGTCGGCGGCGAGCCAGAACGACGACTGCCCGGTCATGTCCTGGTAGGCGACCTGCGACAGGCCGGGATCGGTCACCACGATGGCGCTCCGGGCGCTGCCGTGGGTCTGGCCGTCCTGAATCGGGGTGTGTGCCGAGGCGGTCGAAGGCAACCCCACCGTCGCGATGGCCGCCAGCACGGCGACAGCCAGGATCCTGGTCGGATGGAGAGCGGGCCGACGGGAATCGCACTGCATCATGGGCCTCCCGGTGAACGTGGGAATGCATCATCGAGCACCTCTACATCTATGCCGTCGCGTCGGCGTTCGGTAGGGGCGGAGGTCCTTCCGAGCGGCTGAACCCGGCCGTTCGACCGTTCGGCTCGGGCGGCCTCGATGCCGTCGCAGCTCAGCCCGGTCTCCCGGGGCGGACGAACCGCGAGGCGCTCGGAACGTCGGGTCCGCGGCGGTCCGGATCAGGTTCCAGATCGCCCCCCGCTTCGACGCTATCGGCGTCGTCGGCGATGTCGTCGTGGGTCGGTGGCGGACGCCCGTGCGTGCCGTCAGCGGCGGGTGACGGTGACCGGGAGGTTGGTGTAGCCCCTGACGAACGAGGAGAAGGTCCGTTCGGGCTCGTCCTGGATCTCGATCCGTTCGAAGCGGGGGAGGATCTCCTCCCACAGCACCCGGAGCTGGAGCTCCGCCAGTCGACTGCCCATGCAGTAGTGGATGCCGTAGCCGAACGACAGGTGGCGGTCGGCGTTGTGGCGTTCGATGTCGAGGGCCTCCGCGTCGTCGAAGACCTCCTCGTCGCGGTTGGCGGAGAGGTACCACATGAGGATCTGGTCGTCCTTGCGGATCTCCTTGCCCCCGATCTCGCAGTCGTGGTTGGCGGTCCGGCGCATGTAGGGGAGCGGCGTCTGCCAGCGGATGATCTCGGGCACGAGGTTCGTCACGAGGGAGTGGTCGGCGTTCAGCTTGTCGTACTGGTCGGGGTAGGTGTTGAGGCCGTACACGCCGCCGGTCATGGAGTTGCGGGTGGTGTCGTTGCCGCCGACGATCAACAACAGCAGGTTGCCCACGTGGACGAGGGGATCCTGGTCCTTCGTGGCGTCGCCGTTGGCCATCATCGTGATCAGGTCGAATCCATCACCCCCGACGCGCTCCTCCCACAGGGTGCCGAAGTAGCCCGCCATCTCGATGACCTCGTGGACCTTCTGCTCGGGGGTCTCGACGATTCCCCCGGGCTCGGGCACGGCGAAGACGATGTCGGACCAGCGGGTCAGCTTGCGGCGATCCTCCATGGGGAAGTCGAACAGCGTGGCCAGCATCAGGGTGGTGAGCTCGATCGAGACGGTGTCCACCCAGTCGAATGTCTCGCCCTCGGGCAGGGAATCCAGCACGCTGATGGTGCGCTCGCGGATCAGGGGCTCCATGTTGCGCAGGTTGCTGGGGGCCGAGACCGACCGGACCGTCTTGCGCTGCTCGGTGTGCTCGGGCGGATCCATGGCGATGAACGTCCGCAGCATGTCCTGGATGGTCTCGACCCCTTCGACCGGCTTGGCGCCCAGGGTGATCCCCCGCGCCGAGGAGAAGTCCTGCCAGTTCCCGTCCACCGCCCGCACGTCGTCGTAGGTGGTGATGGACCAGTAGCGGCCGGTGATCTCGGTCTCGTTGAGGTGGACGGGGTCCTCGGCCCGCAGGCGGGCGAAGTGGTCGTGCCAGCGGTCCTGGCTGAACAGGTGGGGGTTCGCCGGGTTGATGTCCTCGATGGCGAGGTCGGCGGCATCTCCCACGCCGGCGCCGATGCGGGCCAACTCCACGTCGGGCATCTCCTCGGCGGCGTCGAGCAGGGTCGCGAGGTCATCGAGCTCGTCGGTCACAGCATCCTCCAGGGAAGTGTCGCCGGCCGGGCACCGTGCGCCGGCCATCTCAGAAATGATAGTCACTTACAAACAAGGGTCAATATCAAATCTGCACAAACCGGGTAGCATCGGTCGGGTGGAAACGGTGGGCCTCCGAGAGGCGAAGAAGACCCAGACCCGCCTCGCGCTGCGGGATGCGGCGGTCGAGCTGTTCGTCACCAACGGCTACGACGCCACCACCGTGGCCGAGATCGCGGCGAAGGCCCGGGTCAGCGAGCCAACGTTCTTCCGGTACTACCCGACCAAGGCGGCGGTGGTGCTCGCGCCGCTCGAACATCGGATCGACCGGACGATCAGCGCCCTCGAAGAGCTGCCCGTCGAGCTGCTCCCACTCGACGCGTGTGTCCAGACGGCGCAGAGCGCCGAGGCGATCGACCTGCTCCCGGCGCCCATCGAAGCGCCGTACCTGCGCGAGTTGCGGGAGACTCCCAGCCTGCGCTCGGCGATGCTCGACTGTTTCGACATCGCCACCGACCGGCTCAGCGCCGACTTCGCCCGGCGCCTCCGGCTCCAGCCCGACGACCTGGTGGTGCGACAGACAGCCTCGGCGGTGGTCGCCACCCTCCAGGAGGTGTTCTTCCAGTGGGCCGCCGACACCGACGACTTCGACATCGGTGTCGCTGCCGTGGAGTCGTTCCAACGCCTTCGCTCCGGCCTGCGCTAGCCGCCCTGGAGCGCCTGCCCCTCGACCCCGACAAGCCCGAGAACGGGGGTTCGAGTCCCTCTGCGTGCGGTCATCCCGTACAAGGGGAACAGGCAGCTGACAAGCAACACGGCGAGCCAGGTCGGGGTGAGAATCGCGAAGTCAGCGTTGTCCGGATCGAGGGCGTCGAGCGGAGCGACACCCAACAGCGCTGTCCCGTAGATCAGACCGCCAAGCCACGGAGTCGCCGGTAGCCAGCGCCGCAGCAGCAGATATCCGATACCTCCGATCATGCCGAAAAAGATCCCGTTGAAGACTACGAATCCGACCGAGCCAGCAAGGGTGATTTCACCGACGGTTTCCTTGGCTTCGGTGAGGAGGCCTTGAGCCGAATCTCCCGAGGTCGCGGCGAGGACCCGCATCACGAGCCGGCCTCCGAGACCAGCGATCAGCACGCCGGCGATGATCCCCCCGACGATCCCGACCACCGCAGTGCGGACCGTCGTTGAGGCCAACTCCATCGGCTCCGCAGTCTCCACGAGTAGGCGCTGCCGGACCGGGCGAGTGCGACCCCATGCGACGACCATCCACAGGTCGTTGTCGGAACGACAACGAACGCGTGACGTGCCGGTGGTGGTCGTGGGTCCTGAAATGGTCGACGGGCCTGAGGCCTCAGCGAGTTGTTCCATCCGCCCGGCGAGGTTGGGCACTCAGAGGTTGGTCCGGTAGTCGACGGCGACACCGGCGGCGAGCGCCGTCCTGCTGACAAGCCTGCGCGCGACCTTGGCTCCGGTGCCGGAGTCGGTGTTGCGCCGAACATGGTCGGCCCAGATCGTGGCGGCCCGAGGTAACGCGCCGTCGGCGATGTGCCGAGTCGGGTTCCAGAGGTCGGCGGCGGACAGGGCGGGCTCGTTGCGAAGCTCGCGGTGCTCGACGTCGATGAGGAGAGCGACCTTCGGTGTCCGGTTGCGAAGGCGCATCGACTCGAGCAGCGCGTCGTCGGTGCACACCCGGGCGGTCCCGCGGATCTCAGCGACGCGGTTGCTTCCGGGCTGCATGGCGAGCAGTGCAATACGCGGCTCGTCCATCAGGTTGTGGAGGGTGTCGGTGCGACGGTTCCCGGGTCGGTCGGCGATGGCGATCGTGGTGTCGTCGATCTGGCGGATCAGGCCCGGGGGATCCCCCTTGGGGCTCGCGTCTGCGTGGCCGTCAGCATCGGTCGACACCAGCACGACGAACGGCGCGTCAGCGAGAAACGCTGCGACCGCCGGCACCGCCGCGCCGCCACACGGCTCTGGGGTTCCTTGTGCCGTCCATAGCTCGGATCGCATGATCGCCTTGGCGCAGTGCAGAAGCGCTTCTTCCACGTCGAGTGTGGCGATGTTGTCTCGTACGCGGAGCCGACCGTTGATCCGCAGCGTCTCGCCGTAGCCGGGCACCAGCGCGATGAGGCCGGCGGGGGCGCCGTCGACCACATCCTTGCCTGACACGTCGCCGAGTTCGAGCACGGTGTCGGATCGGGGTGCCACGATCCCGGGCTCACCGCCCAACGCGATCGTCTGCAGCGATCCGTCCCCGGTCGTCGTGCCGATCACCACGTAGGGCGAGCACGCCAGGAACCGTTCGCAGTGCTCGTCCAGGAAGCGGATCGACTTGAGCATGATCGCACCGGGACGCGCACCGACAACGGCTTCGAGATCGGCATCACAGGCCACGACAGCGGACACGTCGAACATCTGAACCGGCCCTGGTTTCGGAGGGGATCGGGGCGTTGGGTCACCGCCGGATTGGCTGCGACGTCCCGACGGTAGTCGGCGGCCTCACGTTCTGCCCGGGTGGGTCGGCCGTCGGTTCGGTTGTCACCGTGCCCCGCTGTCCCGACGGGGGGCGGCGGGGGATGCCTCGCCGCCTGAGGTATTCCGTCACGGCGGTGAGGTGCACGCCGAACTCGCAGGCGAGCGTCTCGATCGTTGAGAACGCCTCGTCGTGGGTGACGAGGTCGTCCCTCGCGGCGTCGCTGACGCGTCGTTCGACGGGGCTGAAGAGCTGTCCCTTCCGGTCCACAGGTCGTTGTCGACATGACAACATTCGGGGAGGATCAGACGCTGGCCCCGTGGCTGTCGTAGGGCACGCCGGCACAGCGGACCGCCTCCTGTCCGGCCGCCGGTTGCGTCTCGGAGATGCCTCCCGGTTCCCACGGCGTGACCGATCCGGCCCCGATGGCCCGTTCCGACCTGGGCGGCAGCCCGAACCGCGTGATCACGCCGTCGAGGGGCAGCTTGGCGTACGAGAACGAGTCGACCTGCATGAAGTCGACGTCGGGCGCACCGCTGTCACCGTGGGACAGCGCGCCGCGCCGCATCGCGTCGCCGATTCGGTGGGTCATCCCGCCTACCGAGAGCTGTCCGGGAAACGCTTCGAACAGGCCAGCGCCCTCGACCAGAGAGCCGGTCTCGAACAAGCTGACCACCATGGCGAGCAGCGACCACCCGCGCTGGTCGTCGTTGGCTCGTGCGATCAGGGCGAAGACCTCGAGCTCGGCCTCGACCTTGGTCCCGTAGCCCGCGAGGACATGAACCCAGTCGTGCTGGGCCAACAGCGGCGGCGCCGAACCCGGCGCGCCCGGGAACGCGAACCCCCGGGCCTGGTAGAAATCGAAGACCGCCCGCCCGAGCGTGCCGGCGGGTAGCTCGCCGAGGCCGGCCCACCTCGCGGCCAGCGCGGGGTCGTCCTCGTCGGCCGTCCACCCCACGACCTCAGTGGCGGTGTGCGGGCTGGCGCTGCGCTCGGGGGACCACCCGGCGGTGTAGCCGTTGCGCTCGAAGTCGGTGGCGGCCATGGCAAGATCGCCTGACGCGAACTGTTCGACCGTCCGGAGCAGGCCGTCGTCGATGCCCAGTTCGCGGCTGTACGCGGCGACCTGAGCCGAGACCTGGGCCGGGATGGGGCGAAGCACGAGCGCAGCAAGGATCATCATCTCGACCATGCGCGTGCGCTTGGCCTCGTCGCGGAACCGCAGGTTCTCGGCATAGGTCCGCGCATCGACGTCGGGCAGGACGTGGGCATCGACCACGTACCCGGTCATCGCTTCGAATATCGCCTCGACGAGCAGGCGCTGGACGTCGGTGTTGCCCGACCGCAAGTCGGCTCGTCTCTGCCTCGCCGATGGGGCCGAGATCGACCTCGGCTTCAGCGGGGAACGGAACCGGCATGGCGCAAACCCAACGGTCCCCCAACCGGGTGGATTGCGCTGTCGGACTGCCTCGACGTGCCGACGCTGCGGTCCCGGCGCAGTTGTGACGTCCTCGTCGGGCGCCGAGCGGTTGGTGCTCAGCCGATACGTTCGATGACCGCGTAGCCGAAGCGACCTTCTGCCGCCGCCGCGATGTACTCAGGGTCGCGAGGCGCCGAGATGACCTGACGGGGCTGGGTGTCGACGTTGCCAGAGGTGAACAGATCGCCGCTGTCGGTACCGGCGTCCCAGGGCGTCAGATCCACCTCGACTCGTTCGCTCCACGCGCCGTCCTCGAACAACGGAACACCGACCAGTCCGACGAACCAATCGGGGCTGGGTGCCAACATCGTCACCAGTGACACCAAGGCGCTCGACTGGGTGACGACGACGTCGAGCTCGTCGCTGCCGGAGCCGTCGACCCGCCGCCCGGTGTCGACCCCGACGACAGCCGGGTTTGCTGTGAGTTCGTCCTGCAGGAGCGAGGTCCGGCCGGTTTCGGCCATGGATTCGATTCCCGCGGAGGGAATGCTGCCGATCGGGATCACGTCGTCGGGCGTCTCGTGTGCCGCCAAGACCGGCGGCGATGTGTGCCAGCCGGGTGGGAGGGACGCGGGATGGGTGGCGGCGCTCCACTCCAGCACGACCGTGACGCGGTAGCGAGCCGACTCGGGCGCAGCCGTCGTCGTCGTGGTTGCCTGGGCAGCCATCGTCGTCGAGGTCGTGGTCGTTGGTGGGTCACCTTCGGTCGTTGGCGCCTCGATCTGCTCGGTGCCGTCGGATTCGAGCGTCTCGGCCGACGAGTCGTCATCGGCTCCGCACGCGACGAGCACCACCGACGCGACGACAGGGACGATCCCCGATCTGATGGCCGCCATGCCCCTCAACCGTAGCGATGGCGGGTGCACGCCCGCGGTCGCGGATCCCACCGACGATCGACGTGAACTCGCTGCCGGACGCGAGCTCGGGCGGACGCTTCTGATTCGGATTCCGCCTTCTACGCCGTGCCGCGCTTCCTCGGCGGAAGGCTGTCGGTGTGGGCGCGGCTCCTGGCCAGGTAGCGACCGAGTTCCTCGGCGCGGTGGAGCAGCGCCTCGGGCACCTCGACATGCTCTGCGATGTTGGCGCCGTCGTTCACGAACGGCGTGGCGCCGTGCTCGGCGAGAAAGGCCTCGCGGTCGGCCCCCGACAGGCGGATACCCATTCGTCCGTCCTTGGTGAGGGAGCTGTACATGTATCCGTTCGTGGACGTGTGCGGCAGCTGCTTCGCCCCCTGCATCTCGATGTCGGGCTGGGTGTCGATGGCAGCGCGGTACAGCGCGATGAGCTCGGGAGGGACCTCGTCCGGTGTCGCGGGCATGCGGACTCCCTCGGGGGTCGACAGGTCGGGTCTCCAGGAACAGTCGGGCATCGTCGACGCCCGACTCCTCGCGATCCCAGGACCGGTTCCGCTTGGACGCCCGGGTACGCTGCCCCCGGTGTCTCTCCCGCTCCGGTTGTCCCCGGTCTCCGCCGACGATGGTGCCGCCGCCAGGCCGGTGGGGTCGGCCGGGTGCGGTTCGGATCGCACGAAGGGCAGGACGACGGAGTCGCGCCCGTGGCGATAGAGGCCCGATTCAGCGACGTCCGGTCGTTCGACGGCACGACCCTGGCCTGGACGTCATCGGGAGACGGCGACGTCGCCGTGGTCCTGGCCAACGGCATCGTCTGCAGCGACACCTACTGGACCTACCTCTACCCGTACCTCGCGGAACGTGGGCACCGGGTCGTTTTCTGGGACTACCGGGCGCACGGCCGCTCCGGCCCCCCGCAGAACCCCAACGAGATCACCGTGGTCTCCCACGCGCCGCGATCTGCTGGCCGTGGCAGACGCCGCGGGAGTGGAGCGGGCGGTCCTGGTCGGCCACTCGATGGGAGTGCAGACGATCCTCGAGGCCTACCGCCTCTCCCCCTCGCTCGTCGCCGGCCTCGTTCCGGTCGCGGGACCCTTCGAGCACCCGGCGAACTCGTTCTACGGTGGCCCCTTCTTTCAGTACCTCCTTCCCTTCATGGAGCTGTCGGTGATGCCGGTCCCGTGGCTGAGCAGGGCGGCGTGGCGGTCGCTCACCGAGCAGCGCGACCTCCTGTACTGGTGGGGGCGACTGGGACGGATGATCGGTGGCAAGGCGTCCCCACAGCTCATGTCCGAGTACTTCGAACACCTCGCGACCCTCGACCCACTGATGTGTTTCCGGATGGCCAGGGCGATGGAGGACCACTCCGCGAAGGATCTCCTCCCCGAGATCGCCGCGCCGACGCTCGTCCTGGCCGGGGCCAAGGACGTGATGACGCCCCCGAGGCTGGCCGAGGAGATGGCGGAGATCATCCCGAGCGCCCGCCTCGAGATCCTCGCCGAGGGGTCCCACACCCTTCCCATCGACGAGCCGGACCGCATCAACCGGCTCGTCGAGGAGTTCGTCTCCGATGTCGAATCGGTGGAACGTACTCGTGGGCATGACCCTGTGACCTAGGCCCGACGACGAGGAGCGACCATGCCCACCCCCATGTTCACCACGCCGGTGGCGGTGGCGTCGGGGACCCTGGACGTCTACGACTCCGGCGGCGCCGCGCCGCCCCTCGTCTTCGGCCATGGCCTCGTCATGGATCACACCGAGTGGTCGGCCGTCATCGACGAACTCGTGGGGGACTTCCGCTGCGTCGTGCCGGTGCTGCCTCTCGGCGGCCATCGCCGCCCGATGCCCGAGGACGCCGATCTGACGATGCGTGGGGTCGCTCTCCTCATCGCCGAGGTCGTCGATGCGCTCGAGCTGCCGCCCGTCGTGCTCGTCGCCAACGACTGGGGCGGGCCGCAGATCACCGCGGTCGAACGCCCCGACATCGTCGCCGGACTGGTGTTGACCCCCGAGGAAGCGTTCGAGAACTGTCCGCCGGGCCTGCCCGGGGCCTTCGCCGCGTTGTCGTGCCGGATGCCGGGCGGATTGACCGTCGCTGCGCGGGCGCTCCGCATTCCCGGCGTCCAACGGCTCCCGATGACGTTCGGTCGCATGACCGTTCGACCGATTCCGCGCGACGTGCTCCGTGGTTGGACCGAGGGACTGCTCCGCGAACCTGGCGTGCGGCGCGACGTACGGCGGTACGTGGCGACCACACCGAAGAACTGTCTGATCGACGCAGCCGAAGGCCTGAGCACCTTCGACAGGCCCACGACGGTGGTGTGGAGCAAGGACGACCGGACGATGCCGCGCCGTCACGGTCGAGACCTCGCCGATCTCATCCCCGGCGCGTCGCTGGTCGAGGTGGAGGACTGCTCGGTGCTCATGCCCCTCGACCAACCTCGGCGACTGGCGGCGGAGATCCGGACGTTCGCCGGCACCCTCTGACTGGGCAGCACCGTCACCCCGGCGGCCCCGGGTGGACCCGCCGAATGTGGGGCTCGGCGGCAACGCCGGCTCGTCGGCACGATGAGGTCGTCATATGCCAGCACGGTCAGGTATGGTGACTTTGCGCGAATGGCGTTCAGTTCGACTCCCTTGGGGGATCAATGCAGCACTCATCCACGCGGCCGTCACGACTCGGCCGCTTCTCGTCGGTGGCGTTGGCCTTGGTGATGTTCGGCGGCGTGCTCGCATCGTGCACCCCGGCGACTCCGCCCACCTCGAACGCCGAGAAGCAATTCTGCGAATTCTGGGACAAGGTCGAGGCGGAGCCGCCCGCGGCCGACAGCGCAGTCCTCGTGAAAGACGATGTCGTCGCGCTCGCCGAGGACACCACCGTCACCGGTCAGGCGTGCACCGACCCGGGGGCGCGAGTCGACCTCGACGAGGCTGTTCTGGCCGAGGGCGAAGAAGTTGCGTTGGAGCAGGGCAATCCTGAGTCCGAGGCAGTCGCGGCGGTCACCGGAGACGAGATCGGCTCGGGCGAGCCCGTCCTCGAGAATCTGACGCTCCAGACGCTGTCTGCGGAGATAGGGCTCAACGGAATCACTGTTCGCGGCAACGTCAGGGTCACACTCTCGGGTGTCACCTCCACCATCGGTTTCACCGGCACGCTGTCCAACCTCGACAACTGGTCGATCAGCCTCTCGTCGGCCGGCCTGACCATCCCGGGGATCACCTCGTCGCCGGCGGTCTTCAACGGAACGCTCCGGGTCACCAACGGCGTGCCCTCGCTGACCATGACCGCCAGCGCGAGCTTCGCCAAGACCGGTGACATCACGGTCACGGGCGCCACGAGTCAGCCTGTTCGCCTCTCCGGCAACCGGGGTCGACGCGACGGTGTCCGGCTCGATCAAGGTCGGGCCCAGCACCGCCAACGGCACCGTGCACGTGGTCTTCGACAAGGCCGGCGCCCTCGTGTCCGCCAAGGCCGACATCTCCGCCCACCTCGTCGGAACCCAGGCCGGTGGCAAGAAGATCGACCTGACGGGAACGGTCAAGCTCGAAGGCAATGCCGATGAGACGGTGGTCACCTTCTCCGGAAGCGGGATCCTCGCCGATGCCGTCGTGAACGAGGCCAACGGCGAGCTGACCCTGTCGACCAACAAGGCGACGTTCGTCGGAGTGATCGACATCGCCGACGGCCCCAACTACCTGCGGTTCAACGGCTCGATCGTCTGGGACGGCATCACCGCCTACACCCCCTTCCTGACTCTCGAGGGTGGCGGTGAGTTCTCCGGCACGTTGAACGACGGTCAGACCGTCACCGTGGCCGGGAACATCAGCACCGAGATCATCGGTGGCCAGGCCCGTACCGTGGTGACCGGCGACTTCAAGGTCGGAGTTCTGCAGGCCAGCGGCTCGGCCATCGTCGAGACCAACGGTGCCACCACGGCGCTGTACGTCGATGCGGATCTCGTCAACGCCGGATTCTCCGCCAGCATCCAGGGCGCCGTCGTCATCACCGACGGACTGGCCGAGCAGGTCAGCCTCGACGCCAGCGTCGACGGGACGATGACGTTCGGCGACGTGACGTTGACGGGCGCCAACCTCCACATCAGCGCCCTCTACGGCAGCCCGCTCGACCTCGAATTCTCCGGTGGGCTGCAGGTGGGGTCCCGCGCCAACCTCAACGGGTCGATCGCCGCCAGCTTCGGCCCGAACGGATCGTTGTTGAGCCTCGACGGCCAGATGAACGGATCGCTCAACCTCGACTCCTGGGGCATCGTCAACTTCAGCGGCACCGTGATCGCCAGCCCCGATCAGGTCACGCTGTCGGGTTCGGGTGGAGTGACCCTCGTCAACTTCCCGGCCGGCATCACCTTCAACGGAACCTTCACCTCGTCCCTCACGACGCCGAGCTGGTCGCTCAACGGGTCGGGGCATTTCCGGATCGCCTCGATCGACGTGGCATCGGCACGGCTCAACCTCTCCCAGGGCGCCGGCATGAAGGCGACACGGGTGGGCTTCTACTTCACCGTTCTGATCTTCCCGTCGTACTTCGAGGCCGACTTCTACATGCTGCCCAGCGGCGGCTGTAGCCGAGTCGACGTCACCGGCGGCAGCTTCCTGATGAGGCCGCTGCTCCGGCTGGCCCTGCCCGGCGTGGTGGGGTGCCCCGTCTACTAGGCCCGGGCCCCCGCTGTGCAAACTCCACGTTCAGCGACGAACGTCACAGATCGGCCGCACTCGCGGCCGATCTGTCGCGTGTCGCCCACCCTGGGCAATTCGGCCCGAAAGGGACTGGGGGGCGGCGATAACGTTGACGCAGATCTCGTTTCTCTGATAGAAATGTGAATTCCATACACTTTTCGCCGAAACCCGGCGAAGTAGGGGCGGAGGCGGAATGTCTGTACGTCGGGTCATCGGGCCGGCACTCGCAGGAGTGGCACTGTTCCTGGGGGCGTGCACGCCGCCCACCACCGGCGGAGGGGGTGGGACGACCACCACGATCGATCCCGGCCCACCGATAGCTGTCGCAGGAGCGTCGCCCACGATCGGGGACGCACCCCTCACGGTGACCTTCGACTCGTCGGGCTCCACCCTCGGAACCGGATCCGGTCTCACCTATGAGTGGGATTTCGGTGACGGTTCGCCAGTTGGTACCACGGCCTCGCCGACGCACGTCTACGGCTCGGTCGGCGGCTTCACGGCGACGCTGACGCTCACCAACTCGGCGGGAACATCCACCTCGCCGGGGATCGGTATCACGGTCAACCTCGACCCGAACCCCAAGTTCTACGCCAAGCCGACGGGCAGCACCGGCGCCGCCTGCGGCCCCCTCGCCGACCCGTGTTCCACGATCATCGAGGCCCAGACCAATGCGGTCGCCAACGGAATCCACGCCATCCGGGTGGCGGGCGGCAACTACACCGGCACCCTCAACCTGGCCTCCGACATGGAGATCACCGGTGGGTGGAAGCAGGATTTCAGTGACTACGACAACGCGGAGGTCACGACGATCCTCGGCACGGGCATCGAGCCCCGCCATCAACATCAACGGCGTCAGCAATTCGAAGATCACCGGCGTCAGCGCCCTTGGAGTCACTCGGACATCGGGCGATGCCACCGGTGTCGTGGTGACCGGAGGCTCCACCGGGGTGACCATCGGTGATGCCGCCGGCCGCCAGACGATTGTCGGCGGCGGTACTGGTCCCAACGCCACCGGTGTGCTCGTGAAAGGCGCGTCGTTCGTCAACATCGTCAACACGGACGTGAACAGCGGCACGACGGTGGGTGCGGGCAAGAGCGCCTATGGCGTCCGCGTCCTCGAACTCTCGAACGCGAATCTGACCCTCTCCGAAGTGACCGCTCAGCCCGGCATCGCCGGAACGAGCGGTCCCGGAGGCACTCCCGGCCAGGCGGCCTCGGGATGTAACGGCGGCAACGGCGGCAACGGAACCGGTGCGAGCTACTACGGCGGCGGCTCCGGCGGCGGCGGTTGTGGCGGCGGCGGTGTCCGGAACGGTGGCAACGGTGGCTACGGCGGCACGTGGAGCTACAGCTTCCCGTCCTGGACCTACTACTGGGGTCTTCCGGGCGGCAACGGCGGCGGCGGCGCCGGCGGCGGCGACGGCGGCTGTGGCAACGCAACCGGTTGTGGCCCCGATGCCGGCGGCGGCAGCGCCGGTGCCAAGGGCGCGGCAGGTGCGCCCGGTGCGGCAGGCAGCAACACCCTCAACGCCAACGACCTCTACACCCCGACCAACGGCACACCGGGCACCCCCGGACAGGCCGGTGGTGGCGGTGGCGGCGGCGGCGGCGGTAGGTCGGCCAGCGCCAACGGTGGCGGCGGTGGTGGCGGCGGTTCCGGTGGCGCCGGCGGCGCAGCCGGCTGCGGTTGCCGGCACATCCGGTGGCGGATCGTTCGGTGTGTACGCCAGCGGTGCGACGGCCAATGTGTCGTCGACGACCGTGACCTCATCAGCAGGTGGTGTCGGCGGATCCGGTGGCAACGGCGGTCGTGGCGGCAACGGCGGCACGGGCGGCAACGGCGGCAACAAGTCCTGCTGTGAAGCCGCCGGCGGCGGCGGCGGCGGCGGCGGTGCGCCCGGCGGCGGCGGCGGCGGTGCCGGCGGCGGTGCCGGCGGACCGTCGATCGCCATCTACCACATCGGCGTCGGGTCTCTCTCGGTCACGGCCAGCGCCGAGTTCCGTCCGGTCTTCCCCGCGGCAGGTGGTGCGGGCGGGGCGTTCTCCTCGCCGGCAACCGGCGGTGCCGGAGGCATCCGGGGCAACTGCGCGAACTTCGGCTGCGGTCCAAGCGATGGCCAGTCGGCATCGACCGGCAACACCGGTCCTGCCGGCGCCAACGGACCGGCCGGACCGTTGTTCCGCATCTGGGACAACGGAACGACCACCAGCTGATCGACCAGCTCACCATCGAGCGAGCCGAGCGGGGCCGTCCTTCGGGGCGGTCCCGCTCTTCGCGTTGAGCGCGAGGCATGACGCCGTGGTCGACTGATCGAGTCGGCTACGCAGGGGTCCGGCGCGTGACGCTTGTCGCCTCACGTCGGGGTTGCGCGACGGATTCATTTCTGTACCTTCCGTCTTTACGTTGCGTATTCGATCTGGGGAGAGACGATGAAGCGTGTGGCAGTACCGGTCTTCTTGGCGTTCCTGATGGCGACCAGCTCGGCCTGCTCGGTCGCGCGAGGTCCAGGCGTGGTTCCGACTCAATCTCGACACGCCGCTGTCCGACGCGGATGCGCTCTCGGTGGCGAACACCATCAACGCCGGGGTTACCGCCGGTTGTGATGGCAACTACGCCGGCGTATGCGTTCCCGACAACCAGGCGGACGTCGACTGCCTCGGTTCCGGCGACGGACCCGCCTGGGTCGAGGGCCCGCTCTTCGTGACCGGATGGGATCACTACGGACTGGACACCGACGGCGACCGGGTCGCCTGCCGGCCACCCGACCCCACCGTGTCGTTGACCGCACCCACCAACGGCGCCACCGTGTCCGGTTCGCAGGTGGTGTCGGCCGTGGCTGCCAACGCAAGAGGCGTGCAGTTCACTCTCGACGGTGTGAACCTCGGACCCGAGGACACCACCGCTCCGTTCACGACGACCTGGGTCACGACGACAACGCCCAACGGCGGGCACACCCTCGGAGCGGTGGCCCGCAACGCGGCGGGTTCGACCGCCACCGCAGCGACGGTGTCGGTCACCGTCGCCAACGACTCCGGTCCTCCGCCGTCGAACACCCAGCCGATCCTTCTGATCACGAAGGGGTCGAGTCCCTTCAGCACCTACTACGAGGAGATCCTCGAGGCGGAGGGCCTCAACTCGTACGTGACGAAGAGCGTGTCCTCGGTCGACCTCGACACGCTCAACGGGTTCGACGTCGCCATCCTGGCGGACATGTCCCTGACCGACGGCCAGGCGGCCATGTTCACGAACTGGGTCGGATCGGGCGGCGACCTCATCGCCATGCGGCCCGACACGAAGTTGGCCGGCCTCATGGGGCTCAGCGCCGCCGGTTCCACCCTGTCCGACACCTATCTGAGGATCGACTCCTCGAGTGGTCCCGGCACCGGTCTGGTGAGCGAGACGATCCAGTTCCACGGCACCGCCGATCGCTACACCCTCAACGGGGCGACGGCACTCGCCACCCTCTACTCGAACGCCAACCAGGCCACGTCGAGTCCCGCGGTCACGACACGCAGCGTCGGCTCCAACGGCGGAACCGCCTCCGCGTACACCTTCGACCTGGCCCGGTCGGTCGTGTTGACCCGCCAGGGCAACCCCGACTGGGCAGGACGCAACGTCGACGGAGTCGACGGCATTCAGGCGACCGAGATGTTCTTCGGGGCGAACGGCGATCCCGACTGGAACAACCTCGACAAGGCACTCATCCCCATCGCGGATGAGCAGCAACGTCTCCTGGCCAACATCATCACCGCGGTGGCGTCGGATCGGAAGCCCATTCCTCGCTTCTGGTACTTCCCCCGCGAGGAGAAGGCCGTCATCGTGATGACCGGCGACGACCACGGAACCGGCGGAACGAAGCCGCGCTTCGATGCCCACCTCTCGAAGAGCCCCCCGGGCTGCAATGTCGCGAACTGGGAGTGTGTTCGCAGCAGCTCCTACATCTCCCCCTATGTCAATCCGCTCTTCCCGCAACTGACCAATGCCGAGGCGGTCGCCTACCAGGCGCAGGGCTTCGACCTCGGTGTGCACTTCTCGACCGAATGCGCGCCCTGGGGCACCGAACAGAACCTCCGCGACGTCTACACGCTCCAGTCGGCCGGAGGTCGTGCGCTCTGGCCGGGCATGCTCCCGCAGGTGAGCACACGGACCCACTGCGTCGAATGGGACGACTGGGCCACCCACGCCCGGGTGAAGGCGGACAACGGCATCCGTTTCGACACCGACTACTACTTCTACCCGGCGTCGTGGACCCAGGGTCGGCCCGGCTACTTCAACGGGACCGGCATGCCGATGCGCTACGCCGATCTCGATGGGAGCGTCATCGACGTGTACCAGTCGGCCACGTCGGTGTCCGACGAGTCGGGCCACGACGTGCCCGCCGCCGTGAGCCAGATGCTGGACAACGCCCTCGGGGCGAACGGCTACTACGCGGCCGTCACCGCCAACATCCACACCGACAGCACCTGCGGCGCGTGCATCGGACAGACCGACGGCACGATCGCGGCCGCCCAGGCACGTGGTGTGCCGGTGGTGTCGGGACGACAGATGCTCGACTGGCTCGATGCCCGCAACTCCTCGTCGTATGAGTCGATTCGCTGGTCGGGCGGGTCGCTGAGCTTCGCCATCACGGGCGGCGCCAACGGACTCACGGGCATGCTGCCGATCGGTTCGCCGTCGGGCAACCTGACGTCGATCAGCCGCAACGGCTCCAACGTCGCCTTCAGCGTGACCACGATCAAGGGTGTCCGTTACGCCCTCTTCTCCGCCGCCACGGGGAGCTACTCCGCTCGATACGGCGCCTGACCGAGAGGGTTCGGGACCGGCTGACCCGCATAGAGTTGGCCATGGACTTCGAGCATTCCGAGCGGGCTCAGTTGGTGATGGGACAGGTCGAACGATTCGTTCGCGAGCGGGTGCTGCCCCATGAACAGACCTATCGCGATCAGTTGGTCGGCAGCGACGACTGGCGGGACTGGACGATTCCCCCGATCGTGGAGGAACTCAAGGCCGAGGCGAGAGACCTCGGCCTGTGGAACCTCTTCCTTCCGGACGATGATCGGGGGGCCGGGCTCGACAACCGCGACTACGCCCCTGTTGCGGAGCTGACCGGCCGCAGCTTCCTCGCTCCGGAGGTCTTCAACTGCGCGGCCCCCGACACCGGCAATGCCGAGGTGCTCGTGAAGTACGGCTCGGATCTCCAGAAGGAGCAGTGGCTCGACCCGCTACTCGCCGGCGAGATCCGATCCGGGTTCTCCATGACCGAACCCGCGGTCGCGTCGAGCGACGCCACCAACATGAAGGCGACCGCGGCGCTCGACGGAGACGACGTCGTCCTCAACGGTCAGAAGTGGTGGACCAGTGGCGCAGGTGATCCTCGTTGCCGGTTCCTCATCTTCATGGGGGTCACCGATCCTGACGCAGATCGCCATCGACGCCACTCCATGGTGGTCGTCCCGATGGACGACCCCGGGGTGAAGATCCTCCGCATGCTGCCCGTCTTCGGGCACCTCGACGAGCCCCACGGCCACGCCGAGATCCTCTTCGACAACGTCCGCCTCTCGGCCGACAACATCATCGCCGGTCCTGGCCGAGGTTTCGAGATCGCCCAGGGTCGGTTGGGCCCCGGTCGCATCCATCACTGCATGCGCGCCATCGGTGCGGCGGAACGGGCGTTGGAACGCCTGTGCGAGCGAGCCGTGGACCGGGTCGCCTTCGGCAAGCCGCTGGTCAACCTCGGCGGCAATCGGGACATCATCGCCGACAGCCGGATGGCGATCGATCAGGCACGGTTGCTGACGCTCAAGGCGGCGTGGGAGCTCGACACCTCGGGGACGTTCGGGGCCCTGGTCGACATCTCGGCCATCAAGGTGGTCGTCCCCAACGTGTTGCAGCGAGTCGTCGACGCGGCCATCCAGATACACGGGGGAGAGGGAGTGTCGGATCCCGAGCTCAGCTGGCTGATGGCGATGGCGAGAGCCCTGCGGTTGGCCGACGGTCCCGACGAGGTTCATCGGTCGATGGTCGCCCGACTCGAGGTCGGCAAGTACCGCTGACGAGCCGACTCAGTCGGCGGACACCTCGAACGCCCCCTCCATCCCGAGTTCGGTGTGCTCCTTACCGGTGTCGGGATCGACGAGGATGCAGCGGTAGGTGTAGTCACCCGGAGCGTCGAAGCTGATCGTCGCACCGCTCGACGCGCCCGGATCGGTCGCCGCCACCTCGCCGAGGGGATTGCCGTCGGGATCCACGACCTCGAACTCGTGAGGCTGATCGCCCGTGTTCGTCATGGCGAAACGGATCGTGTCGCCCTCGGAGATCCCCGAGAGGTCGAGGTCGGGGTAGGTGAAGTCGACGGCCTCGAAGGTGATCTCGCGATCCGGCGTGGCCTCGGGCGTGCCTCCCTCGCCGGTCACGGCGAAGTCCGACGTGAACCCTTCGCCCGTCTGTCCAGGTTTGCACCGGATCATGTAGTCGCCCGCGACGAGGTCGACGGTCAGGGTCCGGGTGGTACCGGTGGTGACGTTCTCGACCTCGGAGACGACGTCACCGTTCGCCTTCAGGATGTAGAGCTCGCTGACGTCATCGGCCTCGTTGGTGAACTCGACGTCGACCGTGCCCGCCGCGACGGGATCGCCCGACATCGTGCAGGCGTCGTCGGTTCCGGTGACCACTGCGGTGGAGTCGGCGGCCCCACCCGAGCACCCGATCTGGAGGGCGGTCGCTGCGATCACGACCGAGGTCGCGATGGTCGGGCGGACGTGGGGGAGGGGCATCGTGGTCTCCTTGGTGAAGGCGGATCGGCGAGGGCATCGGATCCGGCGGAGGCCCGACCGATACGAGCCCGCCGCAGGGGCTCAGCGTCGCGGGCCGACGGCCAGGGGCGAGTCTGCGGGTTCGGCGGCGTCATCGGTTGGGTTCGGCTCGGACACCACGGATCCGGCCGGAGCGCCTGAAGGGTCGGCGGCTCTCGCACGGACCGGTCGCAGGAAGAGAATCATGGTCGGGACGAGGTAGGCGACGTACGCGAACACTTCGAGAACCGTCATCTGAGGACCAAGATTGAAGATGCCCTTGACCAGCGTTCCGTACCAGCTGGTGACCTCGTAGCCCTCGATGTTCCAGCGCGAGGTTGTCGAGACCCGGGAGGATGCCCGCCTCCTGCAGATCGTGAACTCCGTAGGCCAACACTCCCGCGGCGATGACGATCAGCGCGGCGCCGGTGAAGCGGAAGAAGTGAGCCAGGTTCATGTGGACCGCTCCTTCGTAGAGGAGAACCCCGATGAGGACCGCGGTCAGGATCCCCAGCACGGCTCCCAGCGCTGGGCCGGCCCCGGCACCCTGGGCCTGGAATGTCGGGTACATGAACAGCGCTGTTTCGAGCCCCTCGCGTCCCACGGCCACCAGTGCGGCGAGGCCGACGGCCGTGGCGCCGAGGTCGACCGCCGTCTGCATCTTCCCGTGCAGGTCGCCCTTCAGGGTGTGGGCCGCTCGTCGCATCCAGAAGACCATCCACGTGACGAAGCCGACGGCGATGATCGACAGGATGCCGCCGAACGCCTCTCGCGCCTCGAAGCTCATGTTCACCGAGGTGAAGTGCAACAACCCGCCGAATCCGAACGACAGCACGACCGCCACGGCGACGCCGGCCCACAGCGCCGGTATGCGGTCGCGGTGTCCACCGCGGACCAGGAACGTCAACAGGATGCTCACGACGAGTGCCGCTTCGAGGCCTTCTCGCAATCCGGTGAGGAATGTCTGGAACACGCCGTATCTCCTACGAAAGGGTGGGGAGTGGAGCGGCGACCGCCGAGGCGATCGCGTCGGACATTAGGTAACCCTAACAATCGGGGGTGCGTCAAGTCCCGACCGTCGAATGGACACCGTCACTCGGCTCGCTGGATCGGGGTGAGTGCCCGTAGCTCGCATCGTTGGCGTCGATCGCGTCGATTCGTCTCAACCACTATGGGTGGCACCACACGCGCAGATAGCGAGAAATGGGTCGAACGACCCTTATGGGTGAGGGTGTCCTTCCATACCCTCGACCCGTGGGCCCGAATCAGCAGCGACCGAACGACGACATCCCGGCGGGACCCTGATGGTCGCGAATCGCCACCGCGTCCGAAGGTCGGTGGAGTCAGGCTTCACCCTCATCGAGGTGCTGGTCGTGGTCGCCGTTCTGTCGGTCGTCGGAATCGGCGTCATGAGCGTCGCCTTCAACGGAACCGCGGTCGCCGGCGACACTCTGACAACACACGTCGACGCACGTTCGGCGCAGCTCGCCTCGGTCGTCTTCGCCCGGGACGTGCAGGGTGCCTCGGGCTTCGGGTCCACCGCCTGCGGTGTACCGGCGGACGGTGATGAACTGGTGACCCTCGTGTCGTCGGTCGACGAATCGACGGTGAGCTACCGGGACCGGACGGTCGGCGAGGTGTACGAACTCGTACGGGTCGAGTGCGACTCCTCGGGGACGATCCGGTCCTCGCGGCGGATTCTCGATGACCTCAGCGCCGCACCCAGGGTCGTCTGCTCACCGGTCTCCTGTTCGACGAGTGGCACGCCGGCCCGGGTCGTCACCCTGGAGGTCACCCGATCGGACTCGTTCTCGTTCGCCCTCGACGGCGCCAGGCGCACAGCGGAGAGCGAGGCCGTGCCCCCCGGCCTGCCCGCCGATCTGTTCCTCTACGGCGGCTCCACGCCACTGTCGGTGTCGGGGCGGGGCACCCTCGTCGTTCAGGGAAATGCCTACGTGAACTCCGATCTGCCCGATGCGGTGTCGGTCAGCGGGCGCAACGCCCGTCTGACCGTGACGGGCGATCTCGGCATCCTCCAGGGTGGAGGATGCCGGGGTTGCAGCGCGGCGAACGTCACGCCCTTTCCGCCGCTCAGCTTCTCGACTCCGCTCGCCGACCCGCTCGCGTATCTCCCGGTGCCCGACGAGGCGGGCCTGCCGGTCGGAGCCTGCTCGGGCGGGGTCTGCACCCCGGGCGTGTACGCCGACCAGCTGTCGTTCAACGGCGACGTCAACCTGCTGCCCGGTGTCTACGTGTTGCATCGTGGATTCTCGGCCACGGGGAACGGGACGATCTCGGGGTCCGGCGTGTTGCTCTACAACGGCTGCGGAAGGAACGCTTCCGCGGGATGCGAGAGCGGCCAGGGATCGTTCGGAGTCTCCGGAGGCACGCGACTGGCCCTCAGCCCTGCGACCTCGGGGCCGTACTCGGGGATCCTGTTGTTCCAGTCGCGCACCAACACGACGCCCGTGTCGATCTCGGGAGGTTCGCAGGTCACCCTGCTGTCCGGCGTGCTCTACGCACCCAACGCCGATCGGGTGGTTCTCAGTTCAGGTGGGGGCGATCTGCGCCTGGGCGCGGTGATCGGCCGGGGATTGACCGTCGGTGGAAACGGAACGGTGCAGGTCGATGGTGTCTGAGAGCCGAACGGTCCGGCGCCGCGGCGAACGGGGGGAGACGCTCCTCGAGCTGCTCGTCGCCATGGCGGTGATCGGGATCGTGGTCGTCGGCGGCGCCAGCGGACTACTCACCGCGGAGTAGAGCGGGAGCGGCCCAGCGAGTGAGTGCGCGGGGCGAGACCCTGCTCAGATCCGCGGCGGAGCAGTTGCAGAACCCCGATCTGGACTACATCGAACGTGCCGGGTGCGCGGGGACGCCGGAATACGCCCTTCCCGATCAGTCGATCACCGAGTCCGGCTACACGGTCACGATGCGGTCGGTGTCGTTCTGGACCGGAGCCCCGTCGACCCCCGTGACGGCCATGGGGACCTCGTTCGACGAGACCTGTCCCGCGTCGGACGACGCCGACCTCGGCCTCCAGCAGATCGTGCTCGAGGTCACCCATCCTGACGGCGGGACCGACGAACTCGCCGTCGTGAAGCGGAGGTCCTGAGATGGAACGGCGCAACGACCGAGGAAGCGCGCTGGTGGTGGCGCTGCTGCTGGTCACCCTCTTCGCCCTGATCGTTCCCGCGCTTCTGGGGCTGGCACTCACCGGTACCCGCGTCACCTCCAGCGTCGTGAACGAGCGGAGGACGAGTTACGTGGCGTCATCGGCCCTCGACGTCGCCATTCAGACGGGCCGACGCGCGGGGTGGGTCGGCCGATTCGGTCTCGACTGCCCGACGATGAACATGGTCATCGACGGCCAGCCAGCGGTCGTGCGATGCGAAACGTCCACCGGATCGTTCGATCTCGACCGCTCCGTGACCTTCGACGCGTCGGTGGAGGGGATCAGCAGGGCTCGCGCCGAGGTCGTCTTCCGTGACAGCAGACGCGGGCAGCGGTGAACCGCCGGTGGACGTGGTGAGCTGGGACTCCGCGCCGCCCGCCCCTTAGGGCGGAGAGCGTCACAGCCGGAGCGCACCATCTGCCGCGACGGTGACCGACCGTCCGACCCAGTCCCCGGTGCTCATCTGCTCGAGGACGTCTCGGTCCTGGCTGGTCGCGAGGGTGCGGCTGCCGTCGGGGAAGGATCCGACGGCCAACACCTGCCAGGGCTCACCGGCGGCGTGTTCGACGGTCCATGCCACGATCTCGGCGTGTCCCGTGCGGTCCGTGGTGGGCGTCGCCAGGTCGAGTTGCGCAGCCACCGCATCGGTGCAGTCCTCGTACCGGTATCCCTGTCGTGGGGGCATGGTCGACCAGAGGTCGTAGCCCTGCTTGGAGAGGAAGGCGCTCACGTTGGTCACGAGTCCGAATTCACCCGGTTCGGCCCGCAGACGGTTCGCCATCTCCGCGGTTGACCCGACGATGTAGTTGTTGAAGGGACCGCCGCCGAAGGTGAGCCCACCGGTCACCGTGAGGTCGCGGTCGAGGGCCACTCCGAGTTCGACCGCAGAGATCTGAACCGACGCGGGGAAACACGAATACAGGTCGAAGAGAGCGATGTCGTCGGTAGTGACGCCGGCGATGTCGAGGAGTCGCCGCGATGCCACTCGGGCCCCCGGCAGCCGGTCGAGGTGGCGCCGCTCCGAGACCGGTTCCGAACGGCGGTTCTCGGTGATCACGTGGGGGAAGACCCATTGCTCGGTCGGGATCCCCGCACGGCGCGCCGCGTCGACCGAACACAACAGGAGCGCGGCGGCCTGATTCACGTTCCACTGGCTGCACATCAGCTTCGTGTAGGGCTGCGAGATCATCCGGTTGGTCGCAGAGACGTCGGCGATCGTCCGTGCCGAGGGACGGTCGCGATTCCACGCATGGGGATTGCCGGCGGCGATGCGGGCGAATCTCGCCCACAGCGACGCGACCTCGTCGCGGTGTTCACCGGGGGTCCGCCCCGAGGCATGGCTGATCGCCGATTCCATCAGGGCGTACGCCGACGCAGGTTGGTGAAGCCCCCGCTCCAGCTCCATCGTGCTGATCCCCACGTCGTCGGTGGTCAGCCGCTGATCGGGTGCGACGTCGGCGGTCTGTGCGGTGTCGGGCAGGTCGAGTCCGGCCCGGGCCGCGCACCCCGAACGATGGCGCGCCTCACCTCCCACGACGAGGGCGACGTCGAGGTCACCATCGGAGATGAGGCGAGCGGCACGATGCCAGAGCTGGTGCTGCAACACCCCCACCTCGGCCAGCACGGTGTGGGGCCGATCGGGGTCGGGATGGCCGACCCGTTCCAGCACGAGTCGGCCCGGGTCCCGGTAGTCCCACGTACCGTCGGGCACGCCCACCCACTGGACCCGGTCGAGGAGAGCGGGAACCCCCGAATCCTCGGCCGCGGCACCGAGCAGCCTCGGCCATGAGGTCGATCGCCTCGTCCGCCATCGATGGATCGTCGGTGCGTTGGGTCACCTGAGCGACGCCCACGAGTACGGGTTGGTGCGGGTCGGGTGCGGACGGTGGTGACATCGTCAGTGGGTCGGGACCAGGGAGTGGTGTCGACGAACGAACTCGCCGAGATCCAGGGGCACGGCATCACGCTAGGCGACCACCGGCGGAACGGCGTGGGCTATGTCCGGAGAGCGCGGTCGGCCTGCCTCTGCGTGGCGTAGGGATCGGGGTCATCGGAGACGAAACCGGTGGCCCGGAGCAGACCGAAGTACGCCGGTTCGGTGGCCGGGGCCAGCACCGGACGACGCTCCCACCACGCCGGAAATCGCATGAAGATCGAGGCTGCCACGAGCGCAAGCGCCTGGAGACCAACGAACAACAGCCGGTTGCCGTAGAGGGCGAGGTAGGTCAGGGTCACGGTGACGTTGGGTATGTGTGAGGCGGGGACCTTTCGCTTGATCGACCATGGTGTGTCGTGCTCGGGGGCCACCCACACGTCCCATCCCACGTCCTGGAACACGCCCTGCCACGCTCCGATGGCCGACCATGCGGCAAGCCAGATCACCCATGCCGGCCACGTCGTCCGCGAGAAGAGGTCGTGGATCGCGACGAAGAGCTGTCCGCTGCCCGAGCCCCACAGGAGGCCGAAGAGAAGCTGAACCGCCCGGCGTTTCGGGCGATCGAAGTGCAGGGTCCATCGCGCCCAGATCACCCAGTATCCGACGAGGATCACGCCGACCGCGGCAATGGTCCAGGCCCACCACGCCGGGTTGTGCAGCTGGCTCGAGGTCACGGGCGGGGCCTCGACGATGCGGCGGAAGGTGCCCGTGGCCAGGGAGATCAGCCAGCAGAGACTGATATATGAGACGGCGCGGAGCCAGAGCAACGGTGGCCGGAAGTCCCACTGAGGCACGTCGCGCCCACCGACCAGCGCGGCGCCGGTGCTCGCAACCCAGACCACCCCCACCAGCGACGCGACGACAGCAATCACCGACACCTCCTCCGCTGACCCCCGGGTCGTTCGGCGCCGCAGACTACCGGACCGTCTCGGACCGGCGACGGGTCATGGTGGGCACCTAGCATCGGCCGTCGGGTGTCGTCGGCCGATGTGGCCGCGGCGGTCCGAAGAAGGAGGTCCCTCGTCATGGCTGTTCGACGGGTCATGCACACGGCGATCGCCACCGCCGACCTCGACCGCTCTGTCCGCGTTCTGGACCGAGCTCGGATTCGTCGAGGTGCGCCGTTGGGAGTGGCCGGCGGGCGTGGCGACGATCAACGGATTCCTCGGGGTCGATGACTCCGCGGCCCGTGCCGCGCTGCTGGAGGGAAACGGAACGGGCATCGAGATCTTCGAATTCTCCCTACCGCGACAGGAGCCCACGAGGGATCCGGCTGTGTTCCGCCTCGGCTACACCCACGTGTGCCTGGAGGTCGATGACCTCGATCGCGAGCTGGCGCGCCTGACCGCCGTCGGTTTGCGCACGTGGGCCCGCCCCGTCGATGCGCCCGACGGCCGCCGGATGGTCTACGGACGCGACCCCGACGGGAACGTCGTGGAGTTGGTGCAGCTCCCGTCATGATGACTCTGCGCTGAGCAGCCCCGGCCGCCGCCGGCGCGGGGTGTGTCCGGGGTCGTCGCGGTCACGGTGCAACGGCGTACGAGGGGGCGCGATCGCGGGGCTATGGCTCGAAGACGACCTTGATCGTCCCCGACGACCGGTCGGCCGCTGCAGCGAACCCCTCGCTGGCCGCATCGAGAGGAAAACGGTGGGTGATCATCACCTCGGCGATGGAGGGCTCCGTCCCGACGATCTCCGCGGCGCGGTCCATCTCCCGCTCCGGGGCGAGTCCGCCGTACATCGTCGAGGTGATCAGCTCCGCCTCCTTCATGCAGGCCATGATGTCGAGGGCGACGGGCTTCCAGAACATGCCGACCTCGACGATCCGGACGCCGGGGCGACCGAGCGCCACAGCCTGGCCGACCGCCTCGTCGCTGCCGATCGAGTCCACGATCACGTCGTAGCCGTCGCCGATTCGTGCCCGGCCGCCGAGGCGTTCCGCCGCCGCAGCCTGATGGGTGTGGCGGGCCGCGACGTCGCTCACGATCCCGATCGAACGCAGCGCGGCCACGGTGGCGAGACCGATGGCCCCGGCCCCGATGACCAGCACGCGATCCGACGCGGACACCCGGCCACGCGAGATCGCGTGGACGGCGACGGCGATCGGCTCGACGAGGGACGCCGACGCCGGATCGAGGCCGCGAGGAAGGGGGACGAGGGTGTGTTCGGGGACGACGAGGCGTTCGGCCATTCCGCCGTCGAGTCCGATTCCGATCAGCCCCGCGCCCTCGATGCAGTGACCTGGTTGCCCGGCCTCGCACCACAGGCACTGGCGGCAGCTCGCGATCGGCTCGATGGCGAACGCCCGGCCATCCGCAGTGGTTCCGGCGATCTCGTGCCCGAGGATCCTTCCTTCGGCGAGTCCTCCGGATACGAGCGCGAGGTCGGACGCGCAGATCGATGCGGCCACGACCCGGATCTCCACGCCGTCCCCGGTGGGCTCGGGCTCCTCGCCGAAGACCGGGACGCCGTCGCGGACCCGAATCCCCTTCACCCTGCGACCACCGGGATTCTGCCTTCGACCTCGGTGGTCTGCCGGTCGAGTGTCGGTGCGGCGTCGATGTAGGGCGCCCGATGGCTGACGGATCGAAGACCGGGGGACACGGAGGCGACCCTACTGTCGGCGGCGCGGGTTCGCGGTGCCGACGGCTGGCGACGCCGGTCGGGGGCGAGGCCAAATACCCCTGGGGGTAGGACCTTCGTCCCTGTCCTCGTGTCGTCGCAACCCCTACATTGACGACGAGGCGACAGAACGGAGAGTCGAAGTGGGTACCTATCGCGACGTGGCCAAGGATCTGCGTGAACCGACACGGGATCTGCGGGCCGCGATCCCCGACGTGTGGAGCGGATTCGCCCAACTCCACGAGGCGGCGGTTGCCGAGGGGTCACTGCCCGCGAAGGTCAAGGAGCTCATGGCTCTGGCCATCGCCGTCGTGAAGCAGTGCGACGGCTGCATCGCCTATCACGCCCGAGCGGCCGTGGCGCGGGGTGCCACCGTGGAGGAGGCGGCCGAAGCGATCGGTGTGGCTCTGCTCATGGATGGTGGCACCGCGTCGGTCTACGGCCCCAGAGCCCTGGAGGCCTTCGAGGAGTTCGCGGCGGGACGCGTCGCAACGTCATGAAGGGTGACGCCGCGGCGTGGGATCAGCGCTACGCCACGGCGGAGTTCGTGTGGACGACCGACCCGAACCGGTTTCTCCCGCCCGAGGTCGAGGGGCTCGATCCCGGGCGTGCCCTCGATGTCGCGTGTGGTGAAGGACGCAACTCGGTGTGGTTGGCAACACGGGGTTGGGATGTCACGGGCGTGGACTTCTCCTCGGTTGCGTTGGAGAAGGCGGCCCGCCTGGCGGACGAGAACGGCGTCGAGGTCACGTGGGTCTGTGGCGATGTCACCGACTCGGTGGTCGCCGGCTCCTTCGATCTGGTGATCGTGTTCTACCTGCAGCTCCCCGCGTCGGAGCGAAGGGACGCGCTTGCGTCCGCGGCGCGTCGATTGGCCCCCGGCGGGACGATTCTGATCGTCGGGCACGACCTCACCAACCTCACCGAGGGGGTCGGAGGCCCTCAGGATCCCGCCGTTCTGTTCGGGGCCGAGGACATCAGCGCCGATCTGGACACGTCGGGCGTCGACGATCTGGTCGTGCAGCGGGCCGAGCAGGTTCGCCGACCTGTCGGGACCGGGTCGGAGATGATCGAGGCCATCGACTGCCTGGTCCGCGCCAGCCGAGCCGCGGACTGATGCCCATGCCCGCCACCGACCGACCCGAGACCGAGAGGACCTCATGAACTCCATCGAGACCACCCTGGACATGTCGCTCGACGACGCCGAGGCGGCCGTACGGGCCGCGCTGGCCGCTCAGGGCTTCGGCGTTCTGACCGAGATCGACGTCGCCGCGACCCTCAAGGCGAAGATCGACGTCGACAGGCCACCGTTGAAGATCCTCGGCGCGTGCAACCCCCGTCTCGCGCACGAGGCGCTGCAATTGGACCCCGACACGAGTCTGGTACTTCCGTGCAACGTCGTTCTGGAGGCGAGTTCCGACGGGCGCACCCGGGTCGCCGTCGTCGACCCCTTCGAACTGATGCCCGGCGCCGAGTTCTCGGCGCTCGCCGATCTAGCATCGACCAAGCTGTCCGCCGCCCTCGACTCACTCACTGCCTGACAAAGGAACCGCCATGACCCATCGAATCGTGATCCTCGGCGCGGGAACGGGCGGCACGCTGACCGCCAACCGGCTTCGTGCGGAGTACTCCCAGGACGACGCGTCGATCACCGTCGTCGATCAGGACGACAAGCACGTCTACCAGCCCGGCCTTCTCTTCGTGCCGTTCGGCCTCACCGACGCCGATGACATCATCCGACCCCGTCGGAAGCAGCTGCACAAGGGGATCGACTACGTCCAGAGTCCGATCGACCGGGTCGAGGTCGGCAGCGACACCGTCCACCTCACCGATGGGACCACACTCGGCTACGACGTCCTCGTCGTCGCGACCGGGGCGACCCTGTTGCCCGAGGAGACCGAAGGATTGACGGGCCCAGGGTGGGGCTCGTCGGTTCACACCTTCTACACCGTCGACGGGGCGGTGGCGCTCGCCGCAGCCCTCGATGGCTTCGAGGGCGGACGCATCGCCGTCAACGTGATCGACATGCCGATCAAATGTCCGGTGGCGCCACTCGAATTCTGCTTCCTGCTCGACTGGTTCCTCCAGGACCGAAGGGTTCGCGACGCGACCGAGATCTCCTACGTGACGCCGCTCGATGCTGCGTTCACCAAGCCGGTCGCAGCATCGACGCTGGGCGGGATGCTCGATGATCGGGACATCTCGCTGGTCACCGAGTTCAACACCGGTGAGGTCGACGGGGCCGGGGGGCGCCTCATCTCCTACGACGAGCGTGAGGTCCCCTTCGACCTCGCGGTGGTCATCCCGCTGCATGGTGGGCAACCCTACGTGGGCCGTTCCGACGGCCTCGGTGACGAGCTCGATTTCGTGCCCACCGATCAGTTCACCCTCCAGGCGAACGCGTCCCCGAACATCTTCGCGATCGGCGATGCCACCACCCTTCCGGCGTCCAAGGCGGGTTCGGTCACGCACTTCGAGGGCGAGGTGTTGGTGGAGAACGTGCAACGCTTCCTGGCCGGCAGGGAACTCGACGCCTCCTACGACGGTCACGCCAACTGTTTCATCGAGACGGGCTTCGGCAAGGCGATGCTCATCGACTTCAACTACGACCAGGAGCCCGTTCCGGGTCACTACCCCGCCGGCGTCGGCCTGCCCCTGATGAAGGAATCGCGGATGAACCACCTCGGAAAGCTGATGTTCCAGTGGTTCTACTGGCACGTGCTGCTGCCGGGACGGGACGTCCCCGGCATCGGCGCCGACATGCCGACCGCCGGCAAGAAGACTCCCACGTCCTGATCACCAACAACACGACATCGGAAGGAACACCAGATATGCCATCCAAGACAGTCGCCGGCGTGAACGTCGACGTGAACGACGAGGGGTTCTTCCTCGACCCCGATCAGTGGACCGAGGCCATGGTTCCAGAACTCGCCGCCGATGAAGGGCATCGACGACGTGACCGACCAGCACTGGACCGTGATCCGCTTCATGCGCAACGAGTACGCGGAGAAGGGGACGGGCGCGACGGTGCGGGTGCTGGGCAAGACATCGGGCGTGTCGGTGAAGGAGCTCTACAAGCTCTTCCCCAAGGGCCCGGCCAAGGTCGCCGCCCGGGTCTCGGGCATCCCCAAGCCACGCGGCTGCATCTGATCCATCGGCAGTGCCGTTCACCGATCCACTCACACCACTCTGCACGAAAGGCAGCACACCATGAACACCGATCCCCCCATCGAGAAGGTGTCGATCATCATGTCAAAGGGATCCCTCGACGGGATCTATCCGGGGCTGATCATGGCCAACGGCGCACGCGCCGAAGGCATCGAGGCCAACCTCTTCTTCACGTTCTTCGGGCTCGACGCCATCCACAAGAAGCGCCACGACCACATCAAGGTCGCCACGGTGGGCAATCCCGGCCTCCACGTGGCGACGTGGCTCGGCGGCTTCCCGGGCATGAGTTCGGTGATGACCCACGTCATGGAGAAGCAGATCGCCGAGCTCGACATCCCCTCGATCCCCGAGTTCGTGGAGATGATCACCGACACCGGAGCGGGGATGTACGCCTGCAAGGCGTCGGTCGACCTCTTCAAGATGGAGAAGAGCGACTTCATCGAGCAGGTCGACGACATCATCACCGTCGGCGAGTTCTACGAGATGGCCGCCGGCGGCCACATCATCTTCACCTGAGCGGCTGTTCCCCTCTGTCGATCACGACGCGTCGGCCGCCACCGGTTCTCCATTCCGGTGGTGGCCGATCCGCGTGGTGGGGGTGATCTGCTGCGGGCCCCGCGGTCACGATGCCGAGGGCTCCCCGAGGGTGTCGGCGATGGAGTCGGCCCACCGGTCCACGTCGTCCCAATCGCGGAAGTCCCCGTCGGGTGCGTGGACCATCCGCGCCAGGAGGCGCTCGGCGACGTTGAGCTCACCACGGTCGAGTCGACCGGCGAAGACGTGATGGCCGAGCGCCCCTGAAGCCCGGGTCAGCTCCTCGATTCGCTCGTCGGCGATCCCCTCGCCCTCATCGCCGAGGGGGCCCGAGCTGAAGATCCACACCTGTCGATGGGCGAGGGCGTCGGCGAAGGTGTCGAGGAACGCCCGCGCCTCCTTCATCCAGGTTCCGGCGTAGACCGCGCTCCCGATGATCACGGCATCGAATCGGTCGAGCGTCGCCACTGCGGTGGGGGTGGCGACGTCGACGTCGGCGGATCGGGCGCGAAGGCGACGAGCGATCGCCGTGGCGATCTCGGCGGTGGAGCCGTGACGCGACGCGGTGGTGATGAGAACCCTCATTGACGGGCTTCCTCCGGAAGTTGGCGGCTCCGACGGTGGGGCTCACCGTCGGAAGCACTGCGGGTACCTACGATGGTCCCATGCCCCGAAATCGGCGGTCCACCCCCCGGACCGGTCCCAGTCAACTCGTCGTCGTCGCGAACCGACTTCCCGTCAGGGCGGTCGGCAGCGGCCGAAACAGGACCTGGCAGACGAGCCCGGGCGGACTCGTCTCCGCCCTCGCGCCCGTGATGGCCGACCGCCCGGAGGCCATCTGGGTCGGATGGACCGGCTCGACCGGAACCGAGGAGCAGCCCTTCGATCACGACGGCATTCGCCTCCATCCGGTCTCGCTGTCTCGCGCGGAGGTTCAACAGTTCTACGAGGGCTTCAGCAACGGAACGCTGTGGCCTCTGTACCACGATGCCATCTCCCAACCCGAGTACCACCGCATCTGGTGGGAGGCCTATGTCACGGTGAATCAGCGCTATGCGACGGCGGTTGCCGATGTGGCGGACACCGGCGCGACGGTGTGGGTCCACGACTTCCAGCTCCAGCTCGTTCCCGCGTTGCTGCGAGAGCTTCGCCCCGATCTTCGGATCGGCTTCTTCCTGCACATTCCGTTTCCGGCCCGAGAGCTCTTCCTGCGCCTGCCGTGGCGGACGGAGATCGCCGAGGGGCTGCTGGGGGCCGATCTGGTGGGATTCCAGACCAAGGTCGCGGTCCACAACTTCCGCTATGTGTTGCCTCGGGTCACCGAAGCGTCGGTGCAGGGTTCGACGATCACCCACGCCGATCGGCGTATCAGCGCCATCCACTTCCCGATCGGGATCGACGCGGAACGGTTCGTGTCCGCTTCATCGCGACCGATCGTGGCCGAGAAGGCCGCCAAGGTGAGGAGCGATCTCGGCGACCCCCTCAAGGTGATCCTCGGCGTCGATCGGCTCGACTACACCAAGGGGATCGACCGGCGGCTCATGGCCTACAACGAGCTGCTCGACGAGGGGCGGATCGATCCCGACGACACCGTGATGATCCAGATCGCCGAGCCCAGCCGAACCAACGTCCTCGGCTACGCGGACATCCGCCACCATGTCGAACAGCTGGTCGGTGAGATCAACGGTGCCTTCGGTTCGATGGGGCGGCCGGCGGTTCAGTACCTGCACCAGAGCCAGAACTTCGAGGACCTGATCGCCCTCTACCGCCTGGCCGACGTCATGGTGGTGACGCCGTTCAGGGACGGGATGAACCTCGTTGCCAAGGAGTACGTGGCGTGCCGGACCGACAACACCGGGTCGCTCGTTCTCAGTGAGTTCGCTGGAGCGGCCGATGAACTGGGTATGGCCCTGCAGGTGAACCCCTACGACATCGAGGGAGTGAAGAACGCCATCGAGGCGGCCGTCGTCATGACCCCCGAGGAGCAGGCCCGGCGGATGGCGAGCATGCGCCGCGCCGTGACCCGCAACACCGCCGCGCGCTGGGCCAGTGCCTTCCTGGACAAGCTGGAAGACAGATGAATCGATACCTTCCGCCCCACGCGGATCAGATCCGGGAATTCGCGCGCCACCCCACCATCCTCGTCGCGTGCGACTACGACGGGACGCTGTCCCCGATCGTCGAGAACCCGTCCGAGGCGTTCCCCGAACGGGAGTCCGTGGTGGCGCTGCGCGGCCTGGCGGAACTTCCCGACACCCACGTCGCCGTGGTCTCGGGGCGGTCGCTTCGCGACCTCGCCACCCTGAGCCGACTGCCCCACGAGATCCACCTGGTGGGCAGCCATGGGTCGGAGTTCGACGCCGGGTTCGTCCACTCCCTCACGTCGGAGCAGCTCAAGGCCCGCAACGAGATCACCTCGGCCCTTCGGGACATCGCCGAGCGTCACCCGGGCTCGACCGTGGAGCAGAAGCCCGCCTCGGTGGCGTTCCACTATCGCAACGTAGATCCCGAGGGCGCCGAGGTTGCCCGCCGAGAGGTGCTCGAGGGCCCCGCCACCCTGCCCGGCGTGCACGTGAAGACCGGAAAGATGGTCACGGAGCTGGCTGTTCTGCACACGCACAAAGGCGAGGCGCTCGAACAACTCCGCCGGCAGGTGGGAGCCGACGCGGTTCTCTTCATCGGCGACGACGTGACCGACGAGGACGGATTCGACACGCTGAGGGGGCCCGACCTCGGGGTGAAGGTGGGGCCCGGTTCGACACTGGCACAGACCCAGGTGGACAACACGAGCGACGTGGCCCGGCTGCTGGGTCTGCTCTTCGAGATCCGACGGGCGTGGCTCGAAGGAGATTCGACCCCGGCGATCGAGCGTCATTCGATGCTCTCCGACCAGAGGACCGTCGCTCTCGTGACTCCCGACGCCCGGGTGACCTGGATGTGTCACCCGCGCGCCGACGGGCCAGCCGTGTTCGCGGAGCTTCTCGGAGGACCTCGGGTCGGCTTCTTCTCGGTTCATCCCGAACACGGCAACGCACCGATCTCTCAGCGCTACGTCGGCGACACGATGATCCTCGAGACCAAGTGGGCCGGTCTGACGGTGACCGACTACCTCGACGTGTCGTTCGGGCGGGAGCAGGAACCGGCCGGCAGGACCGACCTGCTCCGGGTGTTGGAGGGATCGGGCCGGGCGGTGATCGAGTTCGCTCCCCGGCTCGACTACGGCCGGGCGATCACCAACCTGACCGTCGGCGACGACGGCGTGATCGTGCAGGGTCAACAACGCATCCGGCTCCATGCCCCCGCCGTGGAGTGGGAGTTGATCGAGGACGGTCAGCACCACACCGCCACCGGTACGGTCGATCTCGACTCGGGTCCCGTGGTGCTCGAACTGCGCTTCGACGAGGGTGAGCCCGATCCCGTGGTCGTGATCGAGCCGCGGCGACGCGAGGGAACGGCGCGGTACTGGCAGGAGTGGGCCGACCCGCTCAGGTTGCCCACCAGGGATCCCAAGATGGCCAAGCGGAGCGCTCTGGCCATCAAGGCGCTCTGCTACCAGCCATCGGGCGCCATCCTCGCAGCTGCGACCACATCGATCCCCGAGGCGCTGGGAGGTGTCCGGAATTGGGACTACCGGTACTGCTGGCCCCGCGACTCGACGATGTCGGCGGCGGCCCTCCTGTCGATGGGGTCGACCTCTGAGGCGGTGGCGATCCTCGACTGGGTGCTCGACCGGGTGGAGCACCTGCCGAGCCCTGAACACCTCCGACCGCTCTACGCGGTCGAAGGTGACGGATTCCTGCCCGAGGCCGTCCTCCCGACGCTCAACGGGTACCGGGGGAGTCGCCCGGTGCGGATCGGCAACGCGGCCGACACCCAGGTTCAGCTCGACGTCTTCGGACCGATCGTCAACCTCGTCTGGAAGCTGTCGCTGGCAGGCGTCGAGATCCAGGACCGCCACTGGCTCCTGGTGACCGAGATGGTCGAGGCCGTGGAGGCCCGCTGGTTCGAGCCCGACCACGGCATCTGGGAGGAGCGCCGGCCCCCACGCCACCATGTGCACTCCAAGGTCATGTGCTGGCAGGCGATCGACCGGGCGGTTCGGTTGGGCCGTCACACCGGGCGTGAGGTCCCCGACTCGTGGGCGCCGCTCGCCGACAGGATCTCCATCGATGTGCTCACCCAGGGGTGGAACCCCGACGTGGGTGCGTACACGATCGCCTACGGGGACGACGAGCTGGACGCCTCGGTGCTCCACCTCGGCCTGTCCGGCCTGCTTCCGCCCGACGACGAGCGCTTCATGGCGACCGTCAAGGCGATCGAGCGGGACCTGCGGCACGGACCGATCGTGTATCGGTACCGCCTCGACGACGGCCTGCCGGGGGAGGAGGGCGGGTTCCTCTTGTGCACCGCGTGGCTCGTGGAGGCCTACATGCTGATGGGGCGTCGTTCCGACGCCGAGGCGCTCTTCGCCAGTTACAAGGACTTCGCCGGGCCGACAGGGCTCCTGCCGGAGCAGTGGGAGCCCAGGTCGGAGACGGGGTTGGGAAACCTCCCCCAGGCGTACTCGCATCTGGGTCTCATCGACGCAGCGTTCTCGCTCGACTGAGAGGCCGTTCGTCCCTGCCGCACTGGATATCGAACCGGGGCCGTGGTGGCATGGGGAGGTGGCCAAGCGGTCGAGACACCACATGCCGGGCGATGTGCGCGACCGGATCAACCGGGCGGGCGTGATGGACGCCTACCGCGACCGCCCGCACTACCAGCGCAACGACTACCTCGGCTGGATCGCCCGCGAAACGACCCGAGACGCGCGAGAAGCGCATCGTGCAGATGATCGAGGAGCTCCGTCGAGGCGGGGTGTACATGAACATGGATCACCCGCCGTCGGCGCGGAACTGACCGCCGATCGCGCCCCGAGCAGCGGCGACCCGCGCCGCGCCGTGCGAAGATGACGGGTCATGAACGTCCTCGTCACCGGCGCAACGGGATTCATCGGATCCCACACCGTCGCGGCGCTGGCGAACAGTGGTCACGGGGTGCGGCTGTTGGTGCGCTCGCCGCACAAGGTCGAACCGGCTCTCGTCGCGTTGGGGGTGGATCCGGGCGACGTCGAGGTGCTGGAGGGCGACGCGTCGAACCGTTCCGTCGTCACCGGGGCCTTGGACGGCTGTGACGCCGTGATCCACGCAGCCGCGACGGTCGCTCTGACCGCGTCGGCGGCGGCCGAGGCCAGAGACGCGAACACCGACATCGCCCGCTCGGTTCTGGGTGGAGCGGCGGCGTCGGGTTGTCAGGCCATCGTCCACATCTCGTCGCTCTCGGTCTTCTCACTCGACGGGTCGCGCGACGGAGGCCGACCGATCACCGCAGAGTCGGCGCTCCGGGTCGACGGAGGCGGCTACAGCAGATCCAAGACCGACATCGAGTGGTACGCGCGCGGTCTCATCGACGCGGGTGCTCCCGTGCGGATCCTCTATCCCTCGGGAGTCATCGGTCCTCACGCTCCCACGCTGACCAACGTCCACCGGGCGGCCCTGACCTGGGTGGACCGAACGCCCCTGATGCCATCGGGCATCAACCTCGTCGACGTCCGCGATGTGGCCTCGGGCGCGGTTGCCGCTCTCGGCGACGGTCTCGACGCCGATCGCTTCGTTCTCAATGCGGCGTTCGTCGGCTGGGCGGATCTCTACGACGTCATCGAGGACGTCACGGGCCACGGGATGACCCGGATCCCGGTGTCGGGCACCTTGCTGCGAGGCGTGGGTCGGGCGTTCGATCTCGCCCGTATCGAGCCTCCCGTTCCCTTTCCCCTCACCGGTGAAGCGATGACCGAGGCGACCCGAGCCCGCCCCGCCGACGGTGGCACTGCCGCCGAACAACTCGGTCTGACCTACCGCGACCTCCGCTCCAGCGTCGAGGACTCCTACCGCTGGTTGGTGGAGGAAGGCCATGTCCCGGTGTCGCGGGCACCGAGGCTCGCTCCGTGACCGCCCCGACGGTGCCCGGCTTCGCTCCACCGGAGACGAGCTTCGCATCCGACAACGCGGCCGGCGTCCTCCCCGAGGTGATGGAGGCCCTGGTCGCGGCCAACCGCGGCCCTGCGCTGGCGTACGGCGCGGATGACTGGACCCGTCGCGCCTGCGACGCCTTCAGGGACCTGTTCGGATCACCGGTGGAGACGTGCCTGGTCTGGGGCGGAACCGGAGCCAACGTGGTCGCTCTCGGGAGTCTCTGCCGGTCGTGGGAGGGCGTGATCTGCCCGTCCTCCGCGCACATCAACGTCGACGAGTGCGGCGCGCCCGAAACGGTCGCCGGGGTCAAGTTGTTGCCGGTGGTCACCACTGACGGGAGGTTGCCACCGGAGGCGATCGACGAGGCGGCCGCGGCGACGGGGAATCCTCATCACGTGCAGCCTCGACTCGTGTCGATCAGCCAGTCGACCGAGTACGGAACCCTCTACTCCGTCGATGAGATCGCCGAGATCTGTGACACCGCCCACCGCCACGGGCTGCTGGTCCACCTCGACGGTGCCCGCCTGGGCAATGCGGTTGCCGCCGAGGATTGCGAGGCGATCACCATGACCTTCGACGCCGGGGTCGACGTGGTGAGCGCCGGGGGGACCAAGGCGGGAATGATGTACGGCGAGGCCGTGGTCTTCGCACGTCCCGAGCTGGCCACTCATGCCGAGTTCGTCCGGAAGCAGGCGGCCCAACTCCCCTCGAAGATGCGCTTCGTCGCCGCCCAGTTCCTCGCCCTGCTCGACGGCGATCTCTGGCTCCGCACGTGCGGGCATGCCAACGCGATGGCGTCGCTGTTGGCCGCTCGGATGAGCTCGATCGACGGAGTGACCGTCACCCAGGAGCCGCAGGTCAACGCGGTGTTCGCGTTGATACCACCCGAGGCCCTGGCGCCACTCCAGGAGTGGAGTTTCTTCTGGGAATGGGACCATGCCCGCACGGAGGTCCGATGGATGACGAGTTCGGCGACGACTCCCGCCGACATCGACACCTTCGTCGCAGGGGTTGCCGAGGTCGTCGGAGCGGTCTAGCGGACGATCCTCACGGCTCAGCGGTCGGCGCGAGGCCGCACGCCCAAGGTGACCAGGAAGGCACCCGCCCCCATCGCGGCCAGCGCCACCAGCAGAAGCCGCGCGATGTCCATGCCGGTGCGGGCCAGCGGAGTGGGATCGGCAGAGACGGCCATGGCCTCCTGTAGAGCGGTGCTCCCGAGGATCTGGGTGTTCGACGGGATGAGTGCCGCGTCCGATGGTGGCTCACCGGCACCCCCACCCGCCATGCATCGACGGCTCACGGTCCGGGACACCAGGCCGGTGGGATCGGCGACGTTGACGGCCACATCGTCGCCGGGAGAGGTCACGAGGCGAACGGTGGGTGCCGTCTGACCGGGGATGATCCGACCGTTGACGGCCCAGGTCGCCTCCAAGGGTCCGGTCGGGGTGCCGTCGATGATCGCCACCCACGTCGCCTCGGCCCCCGCCGTCATGGCGTCGGGGCGACTCAGGTCGACGGTCGGCCGCGGCCTGCCGTCACAGTCGAGCGTGACCTCCTCGGAGATCCGTCCGGTCGGGTCGACGGCCACGACCGCGAGAACGGAACCGGCACCGAGCGCGACGGAGATCGACTCCCGGGTCGCTCCCCCGATGGCGAGTCCGTCGAGCGTCCAGCGGTACGTCAGGGAGTCCCCGTCGGCGTCGTCGCCGACGGCCGTGATGGTCTGTGGCTCGCCCAACACCATCGCCGGCGGGCAGTGGGCCTCCACGGTCGGTGTCGATTCGCCGCGACACGACGACGAGGCCCAGTCCGACGCGACGCCATCGACCATCGCCCGCACCGAGATCGTCTTCGTCGAACGCAGCGCCAGCGTTGCCTCCGCCGCGGTGGCGTCCTCGGCGATCTCGTCGCCGATCCGCCATTCGTAGACCGCGTCGGCGGCCCCCTCGCCCGAGGCGGCGGCGGTGAAGGTCCCCGGACCCGGTGCCTCCGGATCGCCGGGACAGACCAGCGCGACCGTCGGCCGTTCTCGACCCACGCAGGGGGAGGCGGCGGGGATGCTGGCCACGCCGTCGGCGGATGTGGCGACCACCTCGAGCGTGTCGGTGGGGTCCAGGGCGATCCTCAGCCGGGCGGTGCCGGGCTCGCCGAGCGGTGCTCCGTTGCGGAACCATGCGTAGACGAGAGGGCCTCGGTCGGCGGGATCGACCCCGTTGGCGATGAACGCCGCGGTCTCGCCCCACATGAGATCGAGCGGGCATGACACCGTCACGGTGGGCGGAACCGACCGGGCCGATCCCCGGCACTGCGTGGTCACCCGTTCGGACCATGCGACGCCGTCGCTGGCGTCGGCGGAGATCGCCTGACCCTGTGACGACGCAAGGTCGAGAGCGCTCCCGGACTCGCCGGAGACCTCCACCCCGTCGACGAACCATCGATAGGTCAGCGGATCGCCGTCTTCGTCGACGCTGCTGACCGTGAAGCGTTGGATCCGCCCGTCCACCACGGTGCTGGGGCAGACGATCCCGATGATCGGCGCCGAGTTGCGTTCGACCCCGACGCACCCGAGGTCCACGGGCTCCGATGAGGCGCCCATCGAGTCGATTCCGACGACCGAGACGATGTCACCGCCATAGAAGTCGACCTCGATCTCCGGGCTGGAAGAACCGCCCACGGGAAGCCCGTTGTGTGTCCACGAGTACGAGATCTCGTCGCCGTCGGGATCGTGTCCGGTGGCGGTGAACCCGGTGGTGCGTCCGAGTTCGAGGTCGGCGGGACACGACGCCTCGATGACGGGAGGTGAGTTCACCTCGGTGCACGGCGCCGCCGCCGACTCCGACGTGAGGCCAGTGGGATCGACTGCCACGACGGTGACGGGATCGTCGGCGTCGGAGTCGACCGCGAAACGGTCTCCGTCGACACCGGCCACCACGACGCTCCCGACCGACCACCGGTAGACCAGAGCATCGCCGTCGGGATCCGTTCCCCGAGCCACGAGGGTCGCGCCGGCGCCCCTTCCGCCCGGTTCGCACTCGAGCCGGACCGAGGGGGGACGGGCCTCCCCGCAGTTCAACTCGGTGGTCACCGACCCGCCCCGGGAATCGGTGACCGTGAGGCCCACCGTGGTGGTGGGGTCGAGGTCGACGGTGAGCTCGCCGCTGCGGGCCCCTTCGACGGCCCTGCCGTCGATGGACCACCGCCACGTCACGGAATCGCCGTCGGCGTCGGATGCAGACCCGACGAGCTGGACCGGCTCGTCGAATCGCAGCCCTCCGGCGGGACAGCTGATCGCCGCGGTCGGGGCGGTGTTGGGCGTCCAGGACAGCGTTGACCGGGCCGACGACTGATCGGTGGTCGGCACGAGGCCCACCATCGAGCTTCCGGACCCGTTGCGGTAGAGATGGACCGCCTCGCGGATACGGATCGCCGACCGGGCCGTGAGGTCGACCTGGGTGGGAGTTCCGGCCGCCGTGGCGCAGATCTTCCCGGAGCCGGTGACCGGGCCGAGCGTCGCGTCACGGTCGCAGGTGCCATCCACCACGGGATGCAGGGTCACCGCCGGATCCGACACCTCGATGGTGACGGGATCGGCGGAGTCGGTGCGAACGTCGACGATTCCAGGATCGCCGCTGCGAACCGTGAGGACCTCGGGCTCGATGCCAACGGTCGGAATCGGGGCTTCGTCGTCAGGGTCGACGGCGGCGACCGCCAGGAGTTCACGGTACCGGGCGCTGACCGCAGGGTCGTTGTCGGTGTCCGAGAGGGACAGCTCGAATCCGTCGGTGACGTTCCACACCGCGCCCTGGGCGGCTGCGATCTCGGTCGGGTCTCGCCCGTCGGCGACCGACGACGCGGACAGGATCGCGCCGACACGCCGCATGGTCTCATCGTCGATGTCGGCCTCTTCGTGGCGCGTCCCCATCTCGACAGGGGCGCTGATGCGTCCCGAGAGCATCACAGCCGGTCCGTCGAGCCCCGTCACGCCGAAGGACGCTGTCGGTGCTGTCACCGGAGCCGCCGCCACCGTGCCGATGATCACGACGCCGTCGTGGCTGACCTCCGGAGTGACCGCCGAGCCGGCCCTGGCCGCCAGCGACGTCAGTCCGACACCGGTGACGCCGAGCGTGAACGCGACCGTTGCCGCGACGAGTCGTCGGGTCCTCGACCCTCGTGTCGATGTCGTCATGGTGGTCGCACCTCCCAGCTCGCACTCTCGGGTTCGGTGGTCGGGGAATCCCGGCGACCACGGGAACGGGCTCCCGAGGTCGAGTGTGAAGGACGGCGGCCCGAATGGCCACCGCCACGGACCGATACGTGCACGTCGGGGGCCTGGTGGCCCTGGTGTCCCATCGGCACGTCGCGGTCGGATGTGAGGATGAGCACCCCGCCACGCTCCGGCCGCGGGAGGCGGCCGCCGGGTATGTCAGTCCGACTCGGCGACGGTGACGCGGTAGGCGACCTCGTGCCCGTCGATGGAGCCCAGGGCCGTGTCGTCGCCCAGATCGGAGCCCTGGGCGTGTCGACGCAACGAGGTGGCGAGAACGGCGGACCGGAGCGCGTCCTCGTGGCGATCGATGGCGGAACCCAGCTCGTCGTCGACCGCCAGGTCCACCTCGACCCGGTCGGTGATGTCGAGATCGAGCGTCTTGCGGTGTTGTTGGAGCAGCCTCACCAGGTCCCTGACCATGCCTTCGGCGGTCAGGGCCGGGGTCACCTCGACATCGAGGCTCACCACCAGGCCGAGGTCGATGGATCGTCCCTCGGGATCGACCTGTCGGACGGCGGCAGCCGCCGACCCTTCGGCGGGCGTCATGGCGACGTCGAACTCGTTCTCGGCGAGGGTGTGGCCGGCCACGGTCACCGTGCCGTCTCCGTTGTCCTCCCAGTCGCCGACGCGGGCAGCGGCGAGCACCTTCTGGACGTCGGCGCCGAGCCGGGGCCCCAGGACTCGTGCCGCGGGTCGGAGCACCAGCTCGCCGAGCCCCGTGGTCTCGGGCCGCAGCTCGACGTTCTTGACGTTCACCTCGTCGGCCAACAGCGCCGACAACTGCGCCAGACCGGGCGCCGCGGCACCGGCGACGATCACCGAGGAGAGCGGGAGGCGGGTCCGGAGACCACGCTCCTCACGGAGCGCCAGGACGGCCGAGCACGAGGCACGCACGCGGTCCATGTTCTCGACCAGGTCGGGATCGGCGATGAGCGATTCGGAACGGGGCCAGTCGGCGAGATGGACCGACTCCTCGCCGGTGAGACCTCGGTACATCTCCTCGCTGATCAGCGGCAGGAGGGGCGCGACGAGTTCGAGCACCGTCGTCAACACCGTGAACAACGTGTCGTAGGCGTCGGTCTTGTCGCCCGTCATCGCCCCGTCGTGCACCGAACCGGGAGCCCAGAAGCGATCGCGGGAACGGCGGATGTACCAGTTGTTGAGAGTGTCGATGAACGCGACGATCTCGTGGCACGCGCCGGCGATGTCGTAGGCGTCCATGCGCTCGGTCACCGTGTCGATCAGAACGCCGGTGCCGGCGAGGATGTATCGGTCCAGAACGCCCGGGGGAGCCACGTCCCGCTCCGGCACGGGAGTCGCCCGATAGCCGTCGACGTTGGCATACCGGCAGAAGAAGGAATAGGCGTTCCAGAGCGGATTGATGACCAGGCGGACGACATCGGCGACACCGGAGCCGTCCTGGGCGATACGGAGGTCACCTCCTCTGAGGATCGGGGAACTCATCAGATACCACCGAAGTGCGTCGGACCCGATCTCGTCCATCACCTCCTCGGGGTCGGGGTAGTTGCGCAGCTTCTTGGACAACTTGCGGCCCTCGTGGTCGAGGACCACCCCGTGGCAGATGACATTGGAGAACGCCGGCCGGTCGAACAGCGCCGTCGAGAGGACGTGGAGGGTGTAGAACCAGCCGCGCGTCTGGGCGATGTACTCGACGATGAAGTCGGCGGGATTGTGATCGTCGAACCAGTCGCGATGGTCGAAGGGGTAGTGGACCTGGGCGAAGGGCATGGACCCCGATTCGAACCAGCAGTCCAGCACCTCGGGGACGCGACGCATCATCGAGCGACCGGTCGGGTCGTCGGGGTTGGGCCTCACCAGCTCGTCGATCGACGGGCGGTGCAGGTCGGTGATCCCGGGCCCGAAGTCCGCTTCGAGTTCTTGTATCGATCCGTAGACGTCGGTCCGGGGGTAACGGGGATCGTCGGAGCGCCAGACGGGGATCGGCGAGCCCCAGAATCGGTTCCTGGAGATCGACCAGTCGCGTGCCCCCTCCAGCCACCGCCCGAACTGCCCGTCGCGCACGTGATCGGGGATCCAGTTGATCTGCTGGTTCAGTTCGACCAGTCGATCCTTGATGTCGGTGACGCGCACGTACCAGCTCGACACGGCGCGATAGATGATCGGCGTATCGGTGCGCCAGCAATGGGGGTAGTTGTGATCGATGGTGTCGTGACGGACGATCCGACCGGTGTCCTTCAACGCCACGATGATGGCGGGGTTGGCCTCGAAGACGTTGACGCCGTCCCAGTCCGACACCTCCGAGGTGAAGCGACCGGCCTGGTCCACGGGGCAGACCAGTTCTATGCCCGCCGCCTCGCACACCCGCTGGTCGTCCTCGCCGAAACCGGGCGCCATGTGCACGACACCGGTCCCGTCGTCGTCGGAGACGAAGTCGTCGACGAGGATCCGGAACGAACCGTCGTGACCTGCGAAGTAGTCGAACAGGGGGCGGTAGGTGCGCCCCTCGAGTGAGGCGCCGGCGATGGTGTCGACCACGATGTGGCCATCTCCGAGTTCTGCGGCGTACCGATCGACGGCGTGGGCGCCGAGGATCACCCGTCGTCCCGCACGCGGCCCGGATCGCACCTCCACGACCGTGTAGTCGACGTCGGGTCCGACCGCGAGCGCGAGGTTCGAGGGCAGGGTCCACGGCGTGGTCGTCCAGGCCCACATCTCGGTGGGAATCCCGCCCGCGTCCGTGTCGAGATCGAAGGCGACCGTGAGCGCGGGGTCCTGGCGGGGTCGGGTCGCGTCGTCGAGGCGGATCTCGAAGTTGGACAGCGGGGTCTCGGCGCCCCACGAGTACGGCATCACCCGGTACGCCTCGTACAGCAGGCCCTTGTCCCACAACTGTCGGAACGCCCACAACACCGACTCCATGTAGTCGGGGTCGAGGGTCTTGTAGTCGTTGTCGAAGTCGACCCACCGGGCCTGGCGGGTGACGTACCGTTCCCACTCCTTGGTGAAGCGCAGCACCGAAGTCCGGCAGGCGTCGTTGAAGGCCTCGATGCCGTAGTCGCTGATCTGGACATGGCCCGAGACGCCGAGCTGCTTCTCGGTCTCCATCTCGGCGGGGAGTCCGTGGCAGTCCCAACCGAAGCGCCGCTCGACGCGGTGTCCGCGCATCGTCTCGTAGCGGGGGACGACGTCCTTGACGTAGCCGGTGAGGAGGTGCCCGTAGTGGGGGAGCCCGTTGGCGAACGGGGGCCCGTCGTAGAAGACGTACTCGTTGTTCGATCCGTCGGGATGCGTCGCGGGACGCGCCGACACCGATGTCTCGAAGGTGTGCTCCGCGGCCCACCGGTCGAGGATCCGGCGTTCGATGGCGGGGAAATCGGGCCGGGGATCGACGAGAGGGTACGGGGCGTCGCGATGGTCCATGATGGTTGTCCTGTGCCGGAGCGGAACGCACAGACTACCGACGTCGCGGAACGACACCGACGTGCGCTTGCATCACGGGAGGGTGGGCAGTGACCATCGGAGGAGACACCCATGGAACCCCCGATCAGGCCGGCCCGGGGAGGCGGCAGCGGATGGTGGAGTCGGCTCTCGCCGTCTATGCGGCGATCGACCGGGGACACGGTCCGCCCCGACATCTCGACGGACGCAGTCTGGATCCCCGGGTGCACGCGCTCGTGGGCCTGGCCGACCGCATCGATCCGGGCGGGTCGCCCTCGGTCGACCGGCGCCGCCGCGAACTCCGTCGCGTCACGAGGCTGGCCTTCGGGCCCCGGCACCGCGTCTCGGTGTGGGACAGGACGTTCGAGGGTCCGGGGGGACCGGTCGGCCTCCGGCTCTACCGTCCTCACGCCCTCCATGGCGCCGCACCCGGCGCGGTCTTCCTCCACGGGGGCGGTTGGGTGGTGGGCGATCTCGACACCCACGACACCGCCTGCAGACAGTTGGCCATGGATGCCGGCGCGGTGATCGTCTCGGTGGACTACCGGCTCGCCCCCGAACATCCCGCTCCGGCCGCGACCGACGATGCCGTCGCGTCGTACCGCTGGGTGGTGGCGAACAGCATCGAGCTCGGCATCGATGCGGACCGGCTGGGTGTCGCCGGTGACAGCGCCGGCGGGAACCTCGCCGCCGTCGTGGGCCAACAGCTGCGCGGTGAACCGCACGCCCCGATCTGCCAGCTCCTGGTGTACCCGTCGGTCGACGTCACCATGGCCCTCGCCGCGAGCTCGCCCGCACGACGCGGGTACGTGCTCGACATCGATGCCATGGAGTGGTTCCGTTCGCAGTACATCCCGCCGGGCGCGGATCGGAGCGATCCGCTGCTGTCCCCACTGCACGCGAAGGACCTCTCGGGCCTGGCGCCGGCGATCGTCGCCACCGCCGGATTCGACCCGCTACGGGCCGAGGGGCAGCTGTATGCCGAGGCGCTGGCCGACGCCGGCAACGAGGTCGTCTACCGGTGCTTCGACGACCAGATCCACGGCTTCTTCAACATGAGCGTCATCCCGTCGTCGCGGGCCGCGGCACAGGAGCTCGGTCGCCTTCTCGGTACCGCCCTCAGGGTCACGGCTCGCCGGGACGGGTGACGTCGTCGCGTTCGTAGCTCCATCCGGCGGGGTCCATCCACAGGCGATGTCGGGGTCCCGTCGCGGTAGGGTCGGAGCGTTCATATCCCGCATCGCCGTGGTACAGCGCGACCACCCGGTCGCCGTCCATGGCGACCCGGGTCGAGAAGTGCTCGACGGGACCACGAGCGGCCACGCGGAGTATCCCGTCGCTGGACCGGTGGGTCGAGATCTGGGTGAGGGTGATGAACGTCGGCGGCGCCAGCGTGACGTCGCCCGCCCGTTGGGCCGTCGAGCACCTCGGTCGCGGTCGCCCAGTGGTGATCGCGGATCTCGCCGTCGTCGATCACGACGCGACCCGCGGGGGCGGAGGTCACGAAGAACGCGGTGGTGAACCGTTTCGTGGACTGCGGTGGGGGAGTCCAGTGAGAGAAACGCACCAGTGAGTCCGGTGCCACGCGCAGGCCCGCCTCCTCGAACGACTCGCGCGCCGCGGCCCGCCGCTCGGCCGCGCCGAGATCGTCGGGTCGGTCCGCGAAGTCGGTGGGATCGACTCGGCCCCCCGGGAAGACCCACATCCCACCGGCGAAACTGAGCGACGCGTCACGACGCACCATGAGGACCTGAGCGCCGGAATCGGTGTCCCTCACGAGGATCACCGTCGCGGCGGGAATCGCGGCGGGACCGTCGTCAGCACCCACGAGCGCGGCGAAGTGACGTCCGGGTTCGCCGGTGGGTCCGTCGGAGGTCATCGTCGGGGTCGGCAGGTCGCCGCGATGATCGTCGTCACGCCCCGATCATCGTCGAAACACTCCCGTCCTGTCGTGACCATCCCCCTCCCCAAAGAATCACTGGCGTAGTTTCACCTTTGTAATTACACTGCTGCGAACGTCAACGGGGGTACTCCATCGGTGACGTGAATTCACCCGAGGAACAGGGGTTGGTTCCAGACGGTGACGTGCTGGCAGGCGCGATGAATCGACGTCGGGACCTCCCGACTCCAGAGACCCAGAGGGAAGGGCGAACGGTGGCACTTCAGGAAGACAGCAGGCCGACTCTTGTCGGAGACGAACCGATCGATGTGACCGACGGCGCGGTCGGCACCGTGATGCAGGTTCGCAGAACGCGACGGAAGCCTCGAGCCCGTCAACCTCGACAAGATCGTGACGGCCATCAGCCGATCGGCGACCAACGCCGACGGCACGATGCTGACCGGTGTCGACGTGATGCGGGTGGCCACCCGCACGATCTCGGGGCTCCACGACGGGGCGACCACCGAGCAGCTCGACGAGATGTCGATACGCACGGCAGCGGCCCTCATCGTGGAAGAGGCCAGCTACTCGCGCCTCGCGGCCCGGATGCTGGCGACCGTCATCGACAAGGAGGTCCAGCAGAGCGACGTGTACTCGTTCAGCCAGTCGGTGAGCCTCGGCCACGTCCAGGGGATCATCGGTGACGAGACCGCGCTCATGGTGGCCACCCATTCGCGCAAGCTCAACGACGCCATCGTCGCCGAGCGCAACGGACTGTACGAGTTCTTCGGGCTCCGCACCGTGTACGACCGCTACCTGCTCCGCCACCCCGAGACCCGCAAGGTGATCGAGACTCCGCAGTACTTCCTCATGCGGGTGGCGTGCGGTCTCTCCACGACACCCGAGGAGGCGATCGAGTTCTACCGGCTGATCTCCTCGCTCGAATACCTCCCGTCGTCGCCGACCCTCTTCAACAGCGGCACGACGCACCCCCAGATGTCCAGCTGCTACCTCCTGGACTCGCCCGAGGACAATCTCGACGCCATCTACGACCGGTACCGCGACGTAGCCCGGCTGTCGAAGCACGCCGGTGGCATCGGGCTCTCCTACTCGCGGATCCGCAGCCGGGGGTCCCTCATCAAGGGAACGAACGGGCTGTCCAACGGCATCGTCCCGTGGCTCAAGACTCTCGACAGTTCGGTGGCTGCGGTCAACCAGGGTGGCCGTCGCAAGGGCGCGGCGTGCGTGTACCTCGAGACCTGGCACGCCGACATCGAGGCGTTCCTCGAGCTGAAGGACAACACCGGCGACGGTGCTCAACGCACCTACAACCTGAATCTCGCCAACTGGGTTCCCGACCTCTTCATGCAGCGTGTCGAGAAGGACTGGCAGTGGTCCCTGTTCGACCCGAAGAAGGTTCCCCATCTCGTCGATCTCTTCGGCGAGGAGTTCGAGGACGCTTACCTCGAGGCGGAGCGCGACGGTCTCTACGAGCGCCAGGTCCCCGCTCGCCAGCTGTACACCCGGATGATGCGCAGCCTGGCCGAAACGGGCAACGGCTGGATGACGTTCAAGGACGCGTCCAACAAGAAGGCCAACCAGACGGCCGAACCAGGCAACGTCATCCATCTGTCGAACCTGTGCACCGAGATCCTCGAGGTCACCAACCAGAGCGAGACGGCGGTGTGCAACCTCGGCTCGGTGAACCTCGGGCGATTCGTCGTCGAGGGCGCCGATGGTCGAGCTCGGCATCGACTACCGGCATCTCGCCGACGTCGTCCGGCTCGCGGTGCGCTACCTCGACCGGGTGATCGACATCAACTTCTATCCGACCGACGAGGCCGGCAACTCCAACGCCAAGTGGCGACCGGTGGGTCTCGGGCTCATGGGTCTCCAGGATGTGTTCTTCAAGTTGCGGCTCCCCTTCGACAGCCCCGAAGCGAGGGCGATCTCGAAGCGGATCTCCGAGGAGATCTACTTCAATGCGCTGTGGGCTTCCAGCGAGCTCGCCGAGGTCTCGGGCCCCCACGCCGGATTCGATCAGACCCGGGCGGCCCGCGGGCAGCTCCAGCACGATCTGTGGGGCGTCACCGAGTCCGATCAGGAGCGGTGGGCCGGACTGCGCCAGCGCATCGCGACCCACGGGCTGCGCAACTCGCTGCTGATCGCCATCGCGCCCACCGCGACCATCGCGTCGATCGCCGGCTGTTACGAGTGCATCGAGCCCCAGGTCTCCAACATGTTCAAGCGGGAGACGCTCTCGGGGGAGTTCCTCCAGATCAACGCCTACCTGGTGCGTGACCTCCAGGCCCGCGGGCTGTGGAACGAGTCGATGATCTCCGCCATCAGGCAGGCCGAGGGCTCGATCCAGGGCATCGAGGAGATCCCCGAGGACCTCCGGGCGGTGTACCGCACCGCATGGGAACTCCCCATGCGCAGCCTCATCGACATGGCAGCCGACCGTGGCGCCTTCATCGACCAGAGCCAGTCGCTGAACCTCTTCGTCGAATCGCCCACGATCGGCAAGTTGTCGTCGATGTATGCGCACGCATGGAAGTCCGGCCTCAAGACCACCTACTACATGCGCTCCCGGCCGGCCACGCGAATCAACAAGACCACGTCCGGCAACGGCGCCACGGACTCCCGCACCCCGCCGACCGATGGCGGTGAGCCGGCCGCCGATCCGACGTCCACCTTCACCGACGAGGAGGCCGTGGCCTGCTCGCTCGAGAACCCCGATTCCTGCGAGGCGTGCCAGTAGCGGCCGCCCCGTTTCGAGACCACTTCACCCGCCCGACTCACGGAGACACCTCGTGGCCCTTGCTTCCCCCACCCCCGAATTCGACGACCTTCCGGCGTTCGGCGCTCCCGACGAGGCGCCGCCGACGCCGTCGCGCCGCCCGACTCCCGTGGCCTGCTCGATCCGGGATTCAACCTCACGCTGCGGCCCATGCGGTACCCGCAGTTCTACGACATGTACCGCGACGCGATCCGCAACACCTGGACCGTCGAGGAGGTGAACCTCTCCGACGATGTGGCCGACCTCCAGCACAAGCTCATGCCCTCGGAGCGACATCTCATCAACCGTCTCGTCGCCTTCTTCGCAACGGGCGATTCGATCGTCTCGAACAACCTCGTGCTCAACCTCTACAAGCACATCAATGCGCCAGAGGCCCGCATGTTCCTCTCGCGTCAGCTCTACGAGGAGGCGCTGCACGTCCAGTTCTACCTCACGCTGCTCGACACCTACATCCCTGAACACGATGACCGGGCGGCGGCATTCGCGGCCATCGAGAACATCCCGTCGATCAAGGCCAAGGCCGAGTTCTGCCAGCGGTGGATCGACTCGATCAACACCCTCGATGAGCTCAACTCTCCCGAGGACAGGAAGCAGTTCCTCCTCAATCTCATCTGCTTCGCCGCCTGTATCGAGGGTCTGTTCTTCTTCGCCGCCTTCGCGTACGTGTACTTCCTCCGTTCCAAGGGCTTCCTCAACGGCCTGGCTGCGGGCACGAACTGGGTCTTCCGTGATGAGTCCGGCCACATGAACTTCGCGTTCGAGGTCATCCAGACCGTGAGAGCCGAGGAGCCCGGGCTGTTCGATGAGGACCTCACCGACCGGGTCACCGCGATGCTCCGCGAGGCGGTCGACTGCGAGATGCAGTTCGCCGAGGACGTGCTGAGCCAGGGCGTCGCCGGCATGTCGGTGTCCGACACCCGTGCGTACCTCGAGTACGTCGCCGATCAGCGGCTGGTCACCCTCGGGATCCCCAAGATCTTCGGATCGAAGAACCCCTTCGGCTTCATGGAGCTCCAGGATGTCCAGGAGCTCACCAACTTCTTCGAACGCAACGTCTCCGCCTATCAGATGGCCGTCGAGGGAGAGGTCAGCTTCGACGAGGAGTTCTAGCGGCGACGCCGCGCCCCTTCGCTCCGCCTGCCAGGAAGCGAGCAGTGGACACCCCGACGGAGCCACCCCGTCGGGGTGTCACGCGTCGGGGTCGATGTCACCGCGCCACAGGGACATGGGCGGGACCGACCTCGGGCCGTCGAAGGGGAGGCCGACCTCTTCGCCCCCAGTCCCCGCCGATCGGTAGGCCGCGTAGGCGACCTCGAGGAGCATTCGGCCGAAACCCGCAGGACTCACCCTGCCCCCTCGGCCCGACAGGGCGGCGGCGAAGCCGTCGATCTGCGCCACGAACCCGAGAGCGTGGAGGAGATCGTCGGGGTCGTCATTCTCACTGAGCGGAACCTCGTCACCGTTGACCTCGAGTCGGGCTCGCGGGACCAGTTCGGCTCTCACCACGTGGCTGTCGGTGGCGGCCTGGAGATGCCACGTCGTCCGCTCGGCGCGCCACGAGCAGTCGACCACCGACACCAGCCCGGAAGCGTGCTTCAACTCGACTCTGGCGAGATCGTCGGCCCCGTCGGGCCGAGTCGAGTCGAGCGCGGCCCGCACGCCGGTGACCGGATCGTCAGCGGCGACGGCGAGCGCCATGGCGATGCAGGGGATCCCGACCTCGGTGAGGACACCTCCGGACCTCAGAGTGGCCGAGCGATAGCCATCGGCAGGAGGTTCGTGATGTGCCTCGACGCCGAGGTGTCTCAGCGGGCCGACGTCGCCCAGGCGCGCGATCATCGCTCCGACGACGGGGGCGAACAGCGCGTTGACGGCAATGCCGACGCTGATCTGTCGGGCCTCGGCCTCGTCGATGATGCGGTCGGCCCCGTCGAGGCTGTCGGCGATCGGGCCCTCCACGACGACCGGACACCCCCGGCCGAGCGCGTCGAGCGCCAGTTGGGCGTGGGTGTCGGGCGGCGTGGCGATGACCACGGTGTCGACGCCGTCGGAGGCGTCGGCGATCGACACGAGCGGGACGCCGAGGTCGTCGGCGAGGGTCTGCGCCGACGTGTGGCCGCCGCCCGAGACCCAGGCCAGCGTGGTGTTCGGCGCCGCGATGGCGGCGAGGGCGTGCACCCGTCCCGACCAGCCTGCGCCGATCACCCCGACGCGGATCATTCGGTCAGGTGCCGGTGAGCCGCGCGACGACCGGCCCCATCGCGGCCATGGCGTCACCCTGGAACACGTAGTACGAGACGCCCCAGCGCTCGCGGCGCTCTTCCAGGCGGTCGCATATCTCGTCGACCGAACCCAGGATCACCGCCGGGGAGTCGAGCAGCGACGGGCCGTCCATGCCGAACATCGGTGCGAGGCCGTCGGCCATGGCCGGAGCGTCATCGGTGACGTCGGCCATGAACACCAGGGCATTGATCTCGATGTCGTCGAAACGGTCACCGGCCCCTTCCTTCACCCAGTCGATCTTCTGCTGGAAGCGATCGGCTCCGGCGTCACGGGCAGCGTCGGCATCGATGACGCCCGACCGGATCGAGGGGTTCACCCCCACGATGTCGGCGTGGCGCCCCGCGAACCGGAGCATCCGCGGTGCCCCGGCCCCGATCAGGAGAGGTGGCCCTCCGGGGGTGTGCGGCTTGGGGAGCCCGTTCAATCCGGAGATCGTGTAGTGGTCGCCGGCGACGTCGACCTCGCCGTCGCCCCAGAGCGCCTGCATCACCTCGACCGCTTCGAAGAAGCGTTCGACCCTGACCTTCGGCGGGTCGTAGGAGATCCCCGCGGAGTCGTAGTCGGAGCGCATCCAACCGGCGCCGAGCCCGAACTCCACCCGCCCTTCGCTCAGGAGGTCGAGGGTGGCGATCTCCTTGGCCAACACGACGGGATGGCGGTAGTCGTTGTCGAACACGAGCGCGCCGACGTTGAGCTCCGAGGTCGCCGCGGCGGCCGCCATCAGGGCCGGCATCGGAGCGAGCTGATCCTCGAAGTGGTCGGGCATGAACAGCGTGGAGAAGCCCGCCGACTCGACGGCTCGTGCGCTGTCCACCCAGGAGGTACCCGCCAGCGGCGTGGACAGCTGAAGGCCGAACCGGAAGCGACGGGGGTGGGCCATGGGGTCTCCTGTCGTGGACTGGGCAGCGAACCTAGCAGCCGATGCCGGAGGCGATCGGGCCGAAGATACGCTGAGCCCCCTGTGTCCGACAGCGATCCTCCCTCCCGAACCCGGCTCGCGATGCGCGCCGTGGTGCTGTTGTGCGTGGGGTCCCTGCTCGCGGCGGTGACGGCGATCGGAGCGGGCGCGCTGGTCGGACGATCGGGAAGCGGAGCGGAGTGGGGGGAGCCCGATCCGGTGCTCCTCGCGCCGTTGGCCACCCGGTCGATCGTCTACGACTCCAATGGGCGGGAGATGGCACTGCTCTACGCCGAGCAGGATCGCGAGGAGGTGGATCTGGACGACGTTCCACCCCTGCTGCGAACGGCGGTGGTCGCGGTCGAGGACGCCGAGTTCTACGACCACCATGGTGTCAACGTCCGGGCCGTCGGCAGGGCGATGATGAGCAACATCGATGCCGGCGACATCGAGCAGGGTGGATCGACGATCACCCAGCAGCTGGTGAAGAACTCGGTCACGGGTTCCGAGCAGAGCCTCGAACGCAAGGTCCGCGAGGCCGTCATCGCCTGGCAGCTCGAGGACCAGATGACCAAGGACGAGATCTTCGAGCGCTACCTCAACACCGTGTACCTCGGTCACGGTGCCTACGGGGTGCAGGCCGCGTCCGAGACGTACTTCGACCGGGATGTGTCCGAGATCAACTGGGCCGAGGCCGCCCTTTTGACCGCCCTCATCCGCAATCCGGTCGGCTACGACCCCGTCGCCTTCCCCGAGCTCGCGCTCGAGCGACGCAACGTCGTCTCGCAGCGCCTGGTCGATCTCGGTGAGCTCACCGAGGATCAGAAGTACATCGTGGACACCTGGCCGCTGCCGACCCGGACGTTCAAGCGGGGTCGTCGGACCGCCCAGGAGCAGCTGGTCGGGGGCAACTACTTCGCAGAAGAGGTCAAGCAGCAGCTGCTCGACATGGAGGAGTTGGGAGACTCGTCGTTTGCCCGCTACGACGCCGTCTTCAAGGGCGGTCTGAGGGTCCACACCACCTACGATCCCGACGCCCAGAAACAGGCCGAGGAGGCGGCCCGCCAGGTACCGGAGTCCGATGCCCGATTCTTCGCCGGTCTGGCTGCCGTCGAGCCCTCGAGCGGCGCGATCCGCGCCATGGTGGGTGGCCCCGACTTCGACACCTCGAAGGACAACTTCGTCACCCAGGGCTGGCGGCAGCCCGGTTCGGCGTTCAAGACGTTCGTGTTGTTGGCCGCTCTCGAGCGCGGCTACGTCCCGTCGGACACGATCTCGGGAGCATCGCCGTGCAGGTTCCCCGACTCCTCCGAACCCGACGGCGTCTACGAGGGGTCGAACGGAGGCACCTCGAAGGGCAAGACGGCCACCCTCACGTCCCAGACGACGGCGTCGTCGAACTGCGCGTACCTGCGGCTGGGGCAGACCGTCGGCCTCGACCTCGTGGCCGAGATCGCCGGCGAGCTGGGGGTGATGACGATCGACGAGGACTTCAACCCGATTCCGATCACCGAGCGGACCCCGATCACGTTGCCGATCGGGGTGGATGAGGTTCATCCGTTGGCCATGGCGGGCGCGTACGCGGCGATCGCCAATGACGGCATGTACAACCCGCCGTACTACATCGACAAGGTCACCGACGCGTCGGGCAACGTGCTCTACAGACACGAATCGGAGGAGCGAAGGGTGGTCTCCGCCGAGACCGCTCGCTTGGCGGCGGAGGTGCTGGTCGACAACGTCGAGAGCGGGACCGGCCGCCGGGCGAAGTTGTCGGGGCAGGACGTCGCCGGCAAGACGGGAACCACCCAGGAGAACGCAGATGCCTGGTTCGTGGGGTTCACGCCCCAGCTCGCCACCGCCGTGTGGGTCGGATCACCGTCGGGTCGAACGAAGATCGTGATCGACGGGTCGTTGGTCCAGGGCAGCAACTACCCCACGGAGGTCTTCCACGACTTCATGGCCGCATATCACGATGGCCTCGACGAGGAGAGCTTCGTCGAGCCCGAGTCGACTCGCAGGGGCAAGTTCATCCGCTACACGAACTCGGTCGACCGAGGCGGCTCGTCATCGTCGACGTCGAAGACCAAGACGAAGACCTCGACCCGCCGGAAGACCACCTCACCGACGACGGTGCCCTCCGACGACTCGCCGCCCGAGGATGAACCGCCGGTCACGGCCGCTCCGACCACGGCCGCCCCGCCCACGTCGCCTCCGACCACGGCGGGTGGCGGCTAGCGTCAGGCGAGCCACGGTGATCCAGGAGGAAGCGATGTCGGAGTTCGAGCGGTTGTTGGAGCTCTCGGACCTCGACATCCACTCAGACCAGCTGGCTCATCGCCGGGCCAACGACCCGGTCCACGCAGCGGTGTCCGAAGCGGAATCGGCCGTTGCCGCGCTCGACGCGGAGATCGCGGAGCTGGAGGCTCGCCGCCACGAGATACGGCGCGCTCAGTCCCGACTCGAGGACGAAGTGGCGTTGTTGGAGGAGAAGAAGGCCAGGTTCAACGCGCAGCTCTACGACGGGACGGTGGTGGCGCACAAGGACCTGGAGGCCCTCCAGACCGAGATCGCCCATCTGGGCGAACTCATGAGCGGCATCGAGGACGGCGTCATCGAGCAGATGGAATTGGCCGAGCCGGTCGATGCCGATCTCGATCGATGTCGTGAGCGTCGGGCGGAGCTCGACTCGATCAGGGAGGGCCTGGCCGGCGAGCTCACGATTCTGTGCGCGGAGATCGATGCGGAGCTCGCGACATCGGCCGAGCGCCGCAGTGCGCTCGTCGACGCCATCGACGCCGAGCTGGTCTCGACCTACGAATCGATGAGGTCGCGTCTCGTCCCGGCCGCCGCCCGGCTGGCTGCGGGAGGTCGCTGCGAGGGCTGTCATCTCACTCTGCCGCGCGCCCAGTACGACGCGCTCAAGCGGGCCCCGGCCGACGAGATGATCGTGTGCCCGGAGTGCGGCCGTATTCTGGTCCGCTGAGCAGGTCGAGACATGTTCGTCTGGTTCGCCGCGGCTTCGGTGTGGATCGTCTGGGCTGTGTTCAGGAGTCCGGCGGTGGACTACCGGACCGTGGCGCTGGGGTCGGTGGTGGGTCTGGTGTCGGTGCCCTTCGGGGTGACACCTCTCGACACCCTCGCCGCGCCGGTGGTGGTCTTGGGAGTGGTGATGGTGGCCACGATCGGACACCGCCTTCGCCGCCGTCGCTGGTTGGGACTGCCGATCGGGATGTTCCTGCATCTGGTCCTGGACGGAAGCTGGATGGATCCGGATGTCTTCTGGTGGCCGGCCGGCGGCATCGACGCCGGCCGCGCCTCCTTCGTCGTGTCGCGAGGGGTCTGGTCGCTGGTACTCGAATTGGCGGGAATCATGATCGCTCTCTACCTCTACGAGCGGTTCGGGCTGTCCGACCCCGGCCGGCGTCGGCGCTTCGTCAGGACAGGACAGCTCGATCGCAGTTTCGTGCTCTCTGACCGACCACCTCAACGCCAGCCGGATACTTCGTCATGATCGTCATCGTGCGGCACGGGCGAACGGCGTCCAATGCGTCGGGTCTGCTGCTGGGACGGTCGGACCCGCCCTTGGATGAACTGGGGCGTGGCCAGGCGGTTGCCATCGCGGCCTCGCTGGACGCGATCGACCGGGTAATCAGCTCGCCGCTGCTGCGGACACGGCAGACGGCTGAGGCGTTCGGGCAGCCGGTGGGGATCGACGATCGTCTCATCGAGCTGGACTACGGGGAGTGGGACGGTCGCCCGGTGTCCGAGGTGTCGGCGGCCGAGTGGTCCGCCTGGCGGGCAGACCCCGAGTTCGCCCCGCCCGGGGGCGAGTCCCTCGCTGCGCTGGGCCGACGGGTGCGGGCCGCCCTCGACGACTACGCCGACGAGGACGGTCTCACCGTGCTGGTCACTCATGTCTCGCCGGTCAAGGCCTCGGTGGCCTGGTCGCTCGGCGTGGGTGACGAAGCGGCGTGGCGTCTGTTCGTGGCTCAGGCCTCGATCACCCGCATCGACACGTCCGGATCCGTCCCTCGTCTCGTCGGTTTCAACGACGTGGGGCACCTGGCCACGCCCTGAATGCCGCCGTGGAGTTGCTCGGCGGCGGCTGACCCGGCTCGTCATCAGGCCACGTTCCTGTGTGGAGGTGCCGGGTCGGATCGGGTTGCCCTGTCGGGATCGGCGTTCGGGGGTACCCATCGCGGTCGCCCGTTGCCCCGAGAGGGCGCGAACGCCGACGATTCAGCGTCGGGGTGTGCAGCATCGCTCCGGTTGTCGACGGTGATGGGGTGGGTGCCTGGTGGTTGTCGGTGGCGTTGGCTGGTGATGTCGACGCCGTGGGGGGTGGTCCATCGGATCCGCCCGTGGGTGGGGTCGTGGGTCCAGGTCCAGCCGCGGCGGTGGACGACGCCGTGGTGGTGGCGACAGAGGAGTACGAGGTTGGCGAGGTCGGTGTCGCCGTTGTCGTCCCAGCGGGTGAGGTGGTGGGCGTCGCACCACGAGGCGGGAGCGTCGCAGCCGGGGAAGACGCAGCCTCCGTCGCGGATGTCGAGGGCCCGACGTTGGGCGGGGGTGGCGAGTCGGCGGGTCCGGCCGAGGTCCAACACCTCGCCCTGTGCGTCGAGGATGATGCGTCGCCAGTTGGCGTCGGACAGCAGGCCGAGGAGGTGCCGGGTCGGTATCGGAGCGCCGTTGCCGTTGATGGTGGCGGTGTGGGGTGTGTCGGTGTGGATGACGATGACGGCTTCGGTGTGGGCCGGCGCCGTCGTCTCGAGATCGACGGCGGTCGCCCTGCGGCACAGCGACACGAGGGCTTCGGCCAGCAGTTGGGCGCGGGGTGGGATGTCGGTGGCGCCGCCGGAGTGGTCGCGGTCGCGGGTGTAGCGGCGGAACAGCAGGTCGGCTTCGTCGTTGAGGGCCTTGGCGACGACGGCGTGGCCGGCGGGGGACAGTTCGGCGTGGAGTCGGGTGGTTCCGTCGAACAGCGGCGACAGGTGGAGGACGGAGGGGGCGTCGGGGTGGTCGGGTCGGAACGATCCGTCGACATCGAGGGTGTCGACGATGGCGAGGACTTCGTTGCGCCACGTCTCGAAGGGCACCTCCTGGGCCCGTTCCACGAGGAGGTCCTGGAGCCCGATGACGTGGTCGGCGACCCGCGGGTTCGCGACCGCGCGGGACATCACGGTGACGTGGTCGATCGAGAGCCGGCCGTCGGCCCAGGCGTCGGCGACGAGGGGGAGTCGTCGGCAGCCGCGCCCGGCGCGTAGCCGTCGGTGGGCGGCGCCTTTGGGGTCGCGGGTGGTGTGGGACACCCAGGTGGCGGTGCGGTGACCCGAGACGATGTCGGAGGAACCACGCGAGTCGGCGACGGCCAACAGGCGGGCGGCCGCAGCGTCGACCCGTCGACCCAGGCGGACGAGTTCGTCGACCGCCGCCAACACGTCGGCGTCGCTCGGACACAGCGACCCGTCGTCGGTCCCCTCGACCCTCTCGACCCTCTGGGCCATCAGCTCGGCTACTGCCTCGAACATGTGTACGACTCTACCGACCACCGGCGACAGCGACGTCGACGGATCGCGTCGACGACCTGCCGCGCCTCGACAGCGGGGGCGGGTGGCGCCGACGGCCGTTCTGTCGCCCAACCGAAGTGCCGACGAGACACCCTGTAAGCGGGATTCTGTCCGATCCGAGGATCGGGGTGACCATCCATCTTTGCGGCCCACCTGTGGGTGGCGGATCCGAGATCCACCGGGCGGGCAACCCGTCCCACGACTTGGCCTTGCTCCGGACGGGGTTTACCCAGCCGGCGGGGTCGCCCCCACCGCTGGTGCGCTCTTACCGCACCGTTTCACCCTTGCCTGTGCGTCCGACGAATCGGGCGCCATCGGCGGTCTGCTCTCTGTTGCACTGTTCCGCGAGGTCACCCCCGCCTGGCCTTTCGCCAGCGTCCTGCCCTGTGGAGTCCCGACTTTCCTCGACAACAGGGACCTGCGCCCCTTCCGCCGCGGTCACCCGGGTGTCTCGTCAGCGGTGAGCAGTGTAGACGCCGCCCCTGGTGCGGGGACGCCCTGCTGCTACTCTCGGTAACACATGGCGTGCAACGGTCGTGGCGTGATCGGGCAGCACACGAGGGAGTGACGGGTGACGACGACGCAGTCCGTGGGTGATCGACGCGCCGCACGGCGGGAGGTCCTGCTCGACGCCGCGATCGACGTCGTGCGGGAGAAGGGTCCGCTCGTCACCATGGACGACGTGGCCGACGGTTGCGGCATCTCCAAGCCCATCGTCTACCGCCACTTCGGTGACCGGGACGGTCTGATCGAGGCCATGGCCCAGCGATTCGGAGGCGAGCTGGTCGACGTGATCTCCTCCCAGCGCCGCCGTCAACCGACCGGTCGGGACACCGTGGCGGCCACGATCGATGCGTATCTCGCGTTCATCGAGAGCGAGACCGCCATGTACCGGTTCCTCACGGCTCACGTGGCAGGCACTCGACGGGCGACGTTGGCGGCCGTGATCGCCGAATCGATCGCGGACGGGATCGATGCCGTCCTGCGACGCGGCGGGCATGATCCCTCCGCAGCGCGTCCGTGGGCCTACGGAATCGTGGGCATGGTGGAGCTGGCGGGTGACTGGTGGGTGGACTCGTCGCAGGGTGTTCCGCCGACGATGACCCGGTCGGAACTGGTCGAGCATCTGCTCGAGCTGATCCGTCCCGAGCGGCTCACCGCCTGAGCCAGCGCCGCGTCGGCGTCCATCGCGATGAGCCGAACGCCTGACCGTGCGCGCCGCGTGGCCCGCAGGTCCGATACCGATGCGCCTGTCGTTCAGAAGTCGATGGAGCTGAGTTCGCCGAACCAGCCCGACGACGCGGCGATCGCCGCGGCCCACTGGCGACGAGCCGCCTCACGGTCCATCTCGGACGGTTCCACCGTCGTTCGAGGCGACCAGGTCGCCTCGACATCGGTCCAGCCCGACCACGTGCCGGTCTCCACCCCGGCGAGCAGGGCGGCGCCGACCGTGGTCGCGTCCTTCTGCGGCGCGACTTCCACGCGGCGGCCGGTGATGTCGGCCAGGGCCTGAGTGAACACCGCGTTCTCGGACATTCCCCCGTCGATCCGGATCGTCTCGATCGAGATCTCGGCGTCGCTCTCGACCGCGTCGATGAGATCGAGGCCGCGGTGGGCGACGCCCTCGAGGACGGCGCGCACCACCTGAGGTCGCCCCGACCCCCGGGTGAGTCCCACCAGGGCTCCGCGTGCTCCGTAGTCCCAGTAGGGGGTGCCGAGCCCCAATTGGGCCGGCACGTACATCACACCGTCGGTCGTATCGCACAGCGCCGCCACGTCCTCGGAGTGCGACGCCGTGTCGATGATGCCGAGGTCGTCTCGGAGCCACTGGACGTTCGTGCCGGCCGACAACATGATCGCTTCGAGACCCCACATGGTCTCGGCACCGCGGCGCCAGCACACCAGTGGAAACGTGCCGGCCGCGGCACGGACGTCGTCCACCGGTCGATCCCCGCCCAGACACAGGTCGAGCATGCCACCGGTCCCGAACGTGATCTTGGTGAGGCCGGGCCGCACACACCCCTGGCCGACGAGCGACGCCTGTTGATCGCCGACCAGCCCGCAGATGGGGGGCGAGCCGTCGAGAGCGGTGGCATCGCCCAGGTGTCCGGACGTGTCGACGATGCGGGGGAGCGAGGAATCGGGCAGAGCGAGCTCGGAGGCGAGATCCGAGTTCCAGCCGGTCACCGAGGCGTCGGCCAGGCCCGAGACCGAGGCGTTGGTGGCGTCGGTGACGTGCGCAGCCCCCTCGGTCAGGCACCACATCAGCCACGAGTCGACGGTCCCCACGCACAGGTCGCGGTTGCGGTCGGGGTCGACTGCGTTCCAGATGTCGGAAAATTTCGCGGCCGCGTGATTCGGGGCGACCCGGAACCCCGACCCCTGGAGCACCAGGCAGACGCCGAGCGTCCGGAGGTCCTGCCAGCTCTGGGCGGGAGCGACCGGCTCGCCCGTGGACCGGTCCCACACGACGGCGGATGCCCTCTGGGTGGAGATGCCGACCGCATCGGCGACGCCGGCCTCGGCGAGCACCTGTCGGGCGAGGTCGAGGGCCACCGCGGCGTAGCGGGCCGCATCGAACTCGACGAGACCCGGCGCAGGCGTGTCGGGGAGGGTCTCGGCATAGCGTTCGTGGGTGATGCGAGCGGACGCATCGACCATGGCCGCGCGCACGCCGCTCGTTCCCGCGTCGATCACCAGAACCGCCATGTCACCCCCGAGGAATCGTCGGCCCACAACATGCCACACGGCGACACGGGTGAGGGTGGCCCGACAGTCGACTCCACGACGAGCGCAGCGGTCCTGGCGGTCAGACCTGATCGGCCGGACGGCTGGGGGTCTCGCGTAGTGGACGACTTCGGCGCTCCAACGCAGCCCCCGCCATTCCCATGGTGGCCATGAGCAGCGCCAGGTAGATCCACCCGAGTGGATTGGAGACGTCCTCTCCCACCGCGAGTCGCCGCACCAGGCCGACGAGTTGAACTCCCAGATACGCCAGAGCGCCTGCCGCAGCGCCGTTGGGGAGGGGGTGCTCTGGAGCCAGCTTCGCCGCGCCGAATCCGCCCAGGGTCGCGCAGAACAGGATCGCTGCGATGAACACGAAGTTCATGGGCGAATCGGCGGCCATGCGGTCGGAGTCCCGCAGCCACTGCTGGGTGATGCCGATGGGTAGCGCGAAGGTGGCCACCGAGAGGGCGGATCGCCAGATGGCGTTCCATCGGAGCGAGCCGCCGAAGGTCGCCCGCTCCTCGACCATCAGGAGTACCCGCCCACTCCGAACGGGTCGGAGAGGCCCAGCTTGCCGGGATTCATGATTCCGCGTGGATCAAGCGCGTCCTTGACCGACTGCAGGACCCCGAAGGAGGTGCCCAGGGCTTCGGCCATGAATCGGCCGCGGTTCAGACCGACGCCGTGGTGATGGCTGAGCGATCCGCCGGCGCCGAGAACCGCGCGGGTCCCTGCATCCCAGACCGAGCGGTAGTAGGCGTCCTTGGCGGCGGTCGTCTCCTCGGTCTTGGCGGCGAAGGTGAAGTAGAGGCACGCCCCGTCGGTGTAGGCGTGGGACTGGTGGGCGGACACGGCGAGTGTCCCCTCGGTGGAGGAGATCGCCGCGATGGTCGCGTCGTAGATGGCGTCGAGGCGAGACCACGGCGCCGAGATCTCCATGGTGTCGACGACGAGGCCGCCGCCGATGAGGCCCTCGAGTGCCGCGACGTCGTTTCGCTTGTCGAGCCAGGTGGCGACGAGCGACTCATCGAGTCGCGTGGCACCGCCGCACTCGTCCTCCACCACGGTCCAGGTGCCGTCGACCACTGCCTCGTCGCCCTCGTCCAACACGATGAGGGCGCTGCGGTCGGTACCCGTGTGGTAGTTGCGATCGCTCTCGATTCCGTCATAGAGGCGGAGGGCGGCGGGGGTCGCGCCGCGGCGGAGAATTCGCCTGCAGGCGTCGAGTCCTTCGGAGAACGAGTCGAACGACCAGGCACCCCGGCGCTCGTGTGTCGGCGCAGGGTGCAGCCGCAGGCGGGATCCCACGATGATTCCGAGGGTGCCTTCGGACCCGACGAAGAGCTGGGTCAGATCGGGACCGGCGGCCTGGCGGGGTTGGTCGCCGGTCGAGATGAGCGTGCCGTCGGCCAGGACCACGTCGAGACCCGACACGATGTCCTCGATCTTCCCGTAACGGGTCGACAACTGCCCCGCACCGCGGCAGGCGATCCACCCGCCGACAGTGGCCAGCGACATCGACTGGGGCCAGTGGCCTGCGGTGTAGCCGGCTTCTCGTAGCTCGGCTTCGAAGTGGTCGCCGAAGGTGCCGGGGGCGACGTCGACGATCATGGAGGCTTCGTCGAGATGGCGGATCCCCGAGATGTCGCACACGTCGAGAGCCACGCCACCGTGCAGGGGAATCGAGCCGCCGGACACCCCCGAGCGGCCCGCCACCGTGGTGAGGGGGACCGAGGCCTCGCTGCAGATGGAGGCGATCGCACGGACCTCGTCGATCCCGGAGGGGCGGCAGACCATTCCCGCCAGCGCCGCGACCTCGTTGTCGAGGGCCCAGCACATGGCGAGCGGCCACCAGTCCCGGCTGGTCTCGCTGAGGGTCCCGGGGTCGGTCGTGGTGTTCGCGCAGGCCGACTCGAGGCGGGCCGCGACGTCGGGGGGAATCGGCACGACCGTGGCCGGCAGGTGAGCCGACGCCGCGGACAGCGTCGCCGCCGAGGTCGATGGGTGCGGTGGGACGGCCGGGGCCGGGAACGGGTGCCTGGGTCATGGCGCCCGATACTACGGGCCGCTCCGATCGGCGGTCTCAGGGCGGCCGGTATCGGCGCGGATCACGCCGGCCACGATCTCAGCGGTGGCAGCGTGTGAGTGGATGTTGGGGTGGAGGGCCAGGCCGGGAGGGTCGAGGGTGAGACCGTTCACCCACGCGCTGCGGGGTGGCTCGCAGGCGTCGTGGCCGATGCTCGGCGTGTAGATGTCGATGAAGTGGTGGCCCGCCGCGTCGGCCTCATCGCGAATCATGGCGTTCATCTCCACGAACTTGTCGCGGAGGTAGGTCACGTCGGGGGCCAACAGGGGCACGCTCGGCCAGCAGCCGATGCCGTCGTCGGGGAGGGCGGTCGGGTAGCCGATCACGTAGATCGAGGCGTTCGGCGCCGCGGTTCGGACCGCAGCGAACGCCTCGGCCACGTTCGTCCGGGCCTTCTCGATCCGCTCGGTCAACCGATCGACCCCGTTCTCGGTCAGTCCCTCCACGCACGGCCGGCCGAACGGTGGTGGGCCCAGCGGCACCGACAACAGGTTCATGCAACGGATGGCGACGCCCGAGAAGCCGACGTCGTTGCCGCCGATCCCGATGGTCACCAGCGTCGTCGCCGTGTCGAGAGCGTCGAGCTGGGGGGCGGCGCGCCCCGAGTGTGGCCTTCTGGGAGTCGAAGAGATCGTCGGTGTCGGCGCCGCCGCAGCTCACATCGACGAACTCGCCGACGTCGAGGATCTGTGCGACCAGGCTCGGGAAGTTGTGGTCGGATCGGCCGCAGTCGATGGGGGAACCGACGATGCCGGAAATCAGCGGGCCCGAGACCCACGAGTCGCCGAGCGAGACGTACTTCGTCGGGCCACGGGCTTCCGGCCGCAGCGATCCGGGACCGGGAGCACAGGCGACCGCGAGAGTGGCAGCGGCGGCCACCACGGCCAGGCACACCCGTGTTCGCCGTGCTCCGCCCGACACCCCCGTGCCCCCTGTTGTCGACTCGCTACCCACGCCTTCGCGATCACTCCGACGATACCCGGAGTTTCCGGCGATGGAGCGTTGTCGGAGCGGGTCGGTGGGGAAGGTGTCAGGTGAGGAAATCCGCCCGGATGGCCGATGCGCCGGCGGTCAGCCGGTACGGACGTTTCCGGTGATTCCGGTGCGGTACCACTCGTCGTAGTGAACCCACTCGGGTTCGTCGTGAACCAGGGATCGCAGACTCCTGAACCAACGTTCGGTTTCCTCACGTCGGTTGTTCAACTCCGCCTCTTCGGCAGGCGACCGGGTCTCATCGACCTCGGCGAACTCGGCGAGGATCATGTACTGGCCGGGGTTGTCGCGATCAGCGAGCAGCCGCGTGCCGATGTAGCCCATGATCGGGAGCGCCGGCTTGACCCGCATCCCATTCCGCCAACAGTTCTGCGAGCTCCTCGGGTCTGTCGGATCTGATCCTGATGGCCTGGGTGAATCTCACGGTCTCGCTCCCTCGGTCCCTTGGTCTCGATCGTCCGAGGCGGCTGACGCCGCGAACTGCTGTTGGAGTTCCGACATGCCGTCGAGATCGAATGCGCTCGACGAGCCGTTGTCGGTGGCACCCGACGACTTCGGGGGGATGCCGAGTTGATCCCGCACGTCACCCAAGCTCAGGTGGGCGTGGTCGTGGTAGTCGATCTCGAGTAGATCGGTCCGGAGCGTCGTGCAGAGCACTGCGCCGCGGCGCAACGCATCGGCGAGCCGGATGTGCATCGCCGCACTGTCCAATCGACGCTGTTTGAGGTCGCTCGTGAAGAAGCCCGCATCAGCGACGTAGCCGGTTTCGAACAGGCCGATCAAGGTCGTGAGCCAGGCGAAGCCCTTGGGATCGGGATCCGCACTGCCGATCATGGCGAACACCTCGATCTCTCCCGAGAGGTTGGTTCCGTAGTCGGCCAGGACGTGCACGAAGTCGTGTTGGGCCAGGTAGGCGGACGCTCCTCCTTGCGAACCGGGAAGGCTGAAGCCACGACCCCGATACATCTCCCAGACGCTCCGTCCGAGCGTACCGTCGTCGAGTTGCTCGAACACGGCCCAGCGGCGGGCCAACTCCGGATCGGTCGCCCCGGGCGAGAGTTGATCGGGGAGCTTCACCTCGGTCCTCAGCTGATCCATCCTCGCTGCTTCCCAATGATCGGCGAAGCCGCTGCGGTGCAGGTCGAGCCAGGCGAGGCCGAACGCCCCCTGGGCATAGCGCCGAGCGACGCGCACGAACTGGTCGTCGACCCCGAGCGCGTCGGCATACACCGCCACCCGTCGGGCGACGTCGGCGGGCAACGGCCGCAGGATCAGTTCGCCCAGCACCATGAGATGGACGATGCGCTGGAGGAATTCGGGATCGTGGCCGGCCAGGGCCGCCGCCGTATCCGCCGGGCTCAGAGGCTCCAACGCGTCGAAGTCGACCGAGACTCCCATCAGAGCGTCGAGGACGGCGGAGAGAAGGCTGGCCTGGACAGGCTCGAGTCGGTTGTCGGGAGCGACAGCCGTCGCGATGCCACGTGCGATGTGCTGCACCTCATCGGGTGACATCGCATATGGAGCCGGCTGAACCGCGGACACGCCACTCTCCCCGTCGATCCTCACGATGATAGCTGTCACCCGAGCGGCGCCTTCGGCGATGAGCGCCACCACCGCTGCGGACTCTCCGCCGAACCGCCACGCGAGATCCCGACGTGTCGGTTCGGGGTCGTCGACCGGCCCGGCTCCTGCTTGACTATCTATCGTAAGCCGATATAGTGGGTGCCGATAGAGCTTGACCGGACCACCGCAGGAGGGAATCGCCACCATGTCAGCGACCGCCCGTGAGCCCAGCGAGATGCTCCCGCTCCCCACCTCGCAGCTCCACATCCTCTTGGCATTGGCCGACGGCGAGAAGCATGGCTACGCGATCATGGGCGAGATTTCCGAGATGACCGGGGGCGACGTGACGATGGGTCCCGGAACGCTCTACGGCGCGATCAAGCGGATGCTGCAGGCCGGTCTCATCGAGGAGACCGACGAAAGGCCGGACCCGCACCTCGACGACGAGCGGCGCCGCTACTACCGGGTCACCGGGTTCGGCCTCGAGGTCGTGGAAGCCGAGACGGTCCGGATGGAGAGCATCGTCCGAACCGCCCGGAAGAAGCGGATCGATGCGCATCGCCCCCTCCCGGGCCTCGCCGGAGGTGCCACATGAGTGTTCACGAGCGCATCTACCGGGTCCTCCTGATGGCGTATCCCGCAGAGCACCGGGACGCCTACGGCGAGCCGATGACCCAGTTGCTGCGGGACCGCATCCGAGACGAAGGCGGCGGTGTCCGCACCGCGCTCGTGTGGGCCGACGTCATTGCCGATCTCGCGCGGTCGGCTCTCATCGAGCGAACGGAGACGACCATGGACACCATCAAGACCGGGTGGTGGCGATTCGCCGCGGGGCTCGTCGCCTCGGTACTGGCCATCGGGGCAGTCGGCGTGCTCGCCGAGCCCGGTCCCGGCCCGTGGTACACGACGGTCTCCGGTGGAGCTGCGTTGATTCTCGGCCCGATCCTGATCGTGGCGGGACTGCTCGTGCGCCACCGGAACACCATCAGGGGAAACTTGATGATCGCAGTGGGAGTACTGCCGGGCGTGGCCGCAACGGTGCTGTTCTGGTTCCCACCGGCTCTGGCGTTCGGCCTCCTCTCGACGTCGGTGCTCATCGCGGCCGTCGCCGATGCCGGCCACCGTCAGAACGCGCAGCGGGTGCCCGGCCGACCGTTGGTCTAGCCCCCGATCCACCAACGGGTTCCGCCGGACGGGCACACTCGTTGTCGATGTCGTGGTTCCTTGCTCCCTCGCTCGCGCAACTCCTTCGTCAGGTCGACTCGGCCTACCCGTACCGGGATCGCTCGAGTGACGGCACCATCGGTGATCCCGAACACGTGGGCCGTGTTTCGGACCACAACCCTGACGCCTCCGGCGAAGTACTTGCCATCGATGTCACCGACGATCCCGATACGGGTTTCGACATCGACAACTGGATGCGCCGCCAGGTCGCCGAAGGGCCCGACCCGCGCATCAAGTACATGATCTCGGACTGGGAGATCTGGTCCTCTGCTCGTGCCGGTGAGGGGTGGCGGGTCTACACCGGCCCCAACCCCCACACCCGACACGGGCACCTGTCCGCCCACAAACACAACAGCGGTGACACGTCGCCGTGGTGGTACGTCGCCGAACCCGAACCCGAACCCCTACCTCTCCCGCCCATCGACGAGGACGACATCATGACCCGACTCTTCCGACATCCCTCCGGTGCCACGATGCGCATCGACGGAGCGTTCTTCTACGACTACACCGACGGCTACCCCGACGACCCCAAGGTCGACACGTTCATCGCCGGGACGCCCATCGAGGCCATCGACGACCGGACGTGGGTCGCGATCCGGTCGGGACGAGTGGACTCCAACCGACTTCGCGCCGCCACGGAAGCTGCGACCACCTTCGAGGAGCCGGTTCGGAGCCTCTGACCGGCGGAGGCATTCGGGTGAGCCTGTCCACAGGAAGTGATCGCCCCGGCTTTCCCGAGGAGCCGCTCGGCTATCCGGGCCGGGCCCCCTCGGTCTCGGGTCTCATCGCGGGTGGTGAGTTCCACGAACTCCGGCTGAGTCATGGGAGTCGTCTGGGGCGGGCGGCCACGATGATCGGGCCGACCGAGATCGACGGCCTCGACGAACCGGTGTCTCTGGATGCTGCCCTGCTGGTGTGCCGTGCCTCACCTATGGCGTCGCGCTTCCCCGTTCTGGCGGTCGGATCCAACGCTTCGCCGGATCAGTTGCGCGGCAAGTTCGCCGCGGCATCGGTATCCCAGGTGGTTCCGCTGACCAGGGCGGCGGTGTCCGGACTCCGACCCGGTCACTCCGCACACGTCAGCCGGCCCGGCTATGTACCCGCCGCTCCGGTGAGAGACGGGGAGAGTCGCGCCGAGCTGTTCGTGCTCTGGCTGGATGCCGAGCAGATGGCTGCGCTCGACGACTCAGAACCGAACTACCGACGTGCGTGCCTGGATCCCGAGGCTCACGCCGTCCGCCTCGTGTCGGGGGAATTGCTCTCGAGATGTGGCGTGTACGACAGCAGGTGGGGGGTTCTCGCACTCGACCGGCTGAGGCCCCTTGATCTCACGGATCAGTCGGCGTTGTTGGGGGATCTGCTCGACCGTTCCTCGAGGCTCGCGCTCATCGCCGGCGACGACGCGAAGGCGTGGATCCAGCGGTGCGGGACCGATGGCGGCGTGCGCGATCGGGTTCGCGAGTGCTTCATGGCAGAAGGCTGGACCATCTCGGCCGGCCCCGCCGTATCGGTCGACGAATCGCTTCGACCGTATGGCGACGGCTGATTCGTGCCACAGAATGTCGACGTCACCGACGTATCGCCGGTCGGTCCGACGCGTCGCGCGGTGAGTCGTCTGGCGCCGTCCTCTGCCGCATTGCGGACGCGAACTCAGCGGGCGACGTGCACCCGATCGGCGTCTTCGGCGCCGTCGAGTCCGCCGGCGACCCTTTCGGCGAGGACCCAACCGCGGAACTCGTCGGCCGACGCGGCCGCCTCGGTGTCACTCCAGCCCAGTTCGGGGGCCATGAGTTCGGCGACGCGGTCGGCCGCGGCCACGGCGGACGCGGCACCGAAGATCCGGGCACGGGTGCGACGTGAGAGCACATCGTCGACCGATCGGGCCATCTCGAATCGGGCGGCGAACACCACCTCGGCCTCGAGGTAGGGGAGGCCCTCGCACAGCTTGGCCGCGAGCTCGGGTCGTTCGGCGATGAGCGCCACCACCGCTCTGGCCTCGCCGCCGAACCGCCCGGCCAGGTGTGCGATGTCGTCGTCGTCGAGTCCGTGACGATCGCGCATGGCGGACACCGACTCGAACCCGTCTGCCCCTCTCAGGCGAAGCTTCTTGGTGCGGGTGCGACGCGCGCCCGGAGGCGCAGAATCGCCGAGGATCGACACGATCTCGTCGACGGTGTCGGCCGCCATCCGACGATAGGTCGTCAACTTCCCGCCGGTGATGGTCACCACGTCGGACGCCGAGCGCAACACCTTGTGGCGTCGAGAGAGATCGGCCGTTCGCCCCGATGACGCGGCCTTGACGAGGGGACGCAACCCCGCCCAGGTGCCGACGATGTCGGTGCGGGTGATGCGGGTGGTGGACACGTCGTTGATGGCCTCGAGGAGGTAGTCGATGTCCTCGGGGGTGCACTGGGGGTCGTCGAGGGGCCCGTCGTAGTCGGTGTCGGTGGTCCCGATGTAGCAGAGCTCGCCATGGGGGACGACGAAGACGCTCCGCCGGTCCTTCCTGACGGGGATCACTGCGGCGATGGTGTTCCGCACCAGGCGGTGAGGAACGGTGATGTGGACGCCCTTGGCGGGGCGGATCGAATCGGGGTCGACCCGCTCGTCCATCTGTCGCACCTCGTCGGACCAGACGCCTGCCGCGTTCACGACCGATCTGGTGGAGATGGCGATGGACTCGCCGTCTGCGTCGACGATGACGTGGGATGCGGCGCCGTCTCCACCGTGGCGGATCTCGGATGACGCCGACCCGGTTCGCCACGACTGCGCCGTGGTGGAGAGCAGCCGTCCGCAGCAGAGCCACGACGAGCCGGGAGTCGTCGGTCGCCGCGTCGTAGAAGAGATAGCCGGACACCAGACGATCCGGCGCCAACGTGGGCACGTACTCGAGGGCCTCGTCCTTGTCGACGCGCTTGTGGAACTTTCCGATCCGGAATCCGCCCGTCACGTCGTAGGCGAGCATCGCCGTGCCGAGGACCCGCGAGATCTTGGCGGGGACCACTCCGCCCTTGCCGAACATGGGGAGCAGGAACGGCATCAGCTCCACGATGTGGGGTGCGTTGCGCAGAAGGCGCTGGCGCTCGTGGAGTGCCTCGTACACCAGGCCCACCTCGCCCTGCTGCAGATACCGCAGGCCGCCATGGACGAGCTTCGACGACTTCGACGACGTTCCGGAGCTGAAGTCGTCCCGCTCGACCAGAGCGGTTCGAAGACCCCTCGACGCCGCGTCGAGAGCCACGCCCGCACCGGTGACGCCGCCGCCGATGACCACGACATCGAAGTGGTCGTCTCGGAGGCTGTTGAGGGATGTGCTGCGGTCGAACGGTGAAAGTGCCACATCATGAGTCTGACACTTGTTACCCATGGGTAACGAGCAGATTCCCGATTTTGTTGACAACGTTTGCAAGCTAGCAATCGATGCAACTAGGGTCCGATCCGTGAACACCGCCGACGATCTGGTGGGGCTCTACCGGGCTCGGGGATACAAGATGACCCCTCAGCGTCGTGCCGTCTTCGACGTGCTCGAGGGGCACGTAGGGCACCCTACCGCGGAAGCCGTCTACGCCGAGGTGGTCGAGACGATGCCGACGATCTCACTGCGGACCGTCTATTCGGTGCTGTCGGAGCTCGTCGAGATGGGCGAGGTGCTCCAGTTCGATTTCGGCACCGGTTCGGGACGATTCGACCCGAACAACGCGCCCGCACCATCATCTGGTCTGCGACGAGCTGCGGTTCGGTCCGCGACGTCGCCGTGGACCATCCCGATGTCCGGCCCTCAGAGCCTTCCACTGGGGACTTCCGGATCGACGGAACCGAGATCGTCTTCCGCGGCAGCTGCGCCACGTGTCTCGACACCGTCAACCAGCCATAACCACCCACCAAGCACAGGAGTACCACCATGGCAGAACTCAAGGGTTCCAAGACCGAGGAGAACCTCAAGGAGGCGTTCGCCGGCGAGAGCCAGGCCAACCGCCGTTACCTCTACTTCGCGCAGAAGGCCGATGTCGAGGGCTACCCCGACGTGGCCGCTCTCTTCCGCTCGGTCGCAGAGGGCGAGACCGGTCACGCCTTCGGGCACTTCGACTTCCTCGCCGAGGTCGGCGATCCCGCCACGGGCGAGCCCGTGGGTCCCACCGAGGACAACCTGCGTTCGGCCATCGCCGGCGAGACCTATGAGTACACCGAGATGTACCCCGGTTTCGCCAAGACGGCCCGCGACGAGGGATTCGACCAGATCGCGGAGTGGCTCGAGACGCTGGCACGGGCCGAGAAGTCCCACGCCGGTCGCTTCGGTGAGGGCCTCGCCAACGTCAGCTGACCCGCCAGTCGCCGTGTCCGGGGCCGGGCTCAGCGCCCGGCCCCGGACACGGCCTTCCGTCCGAGGTCGCCCACCCCTGTCCGCCTGAGCGTTGATCGAGATCGAACCGTGACCACCACCTACGACCCGTTCCACCCCAACTACCTCGTCGAATCGGATCTCCGCGAGGAGCTCACCCGGGTCTACGACCTCTGTCATGGCTGCCGGCTGTGCTTCAAGTTCTGTGACTCGTTCCCCACGTTGTTCGCGTACATCGACGAGCACGACGATCAGGACGCGGCCCGCATGACTCCCGCGCAGCAGGATCAGGTCGTCGACGAGTGCTTCCAGTGCAAGCTCTGCTACATCAACTGCCCCTACATCCCCGGGCAGAGTGAGTGGGAGCTCGACTTCCCCCGTCTGATGATGAGGGCCGAGCAGGTGCTCTACCGGACCCGGTCCGCCTCGCTGACCACCAGGCTCACCGACAAGGCGCTCGCGTCCACCGACCTGAGCGGTAGGGTCGGGTCCGCCCTGGCCCCCCTCGCCAACCGGGCGATCCGCTCACCGCTCTCTCCTCCTCGCAAGGTCATGGAGAAGCTGACCGGAATCGCTGCCGAACGGATCCTGCCGCCCTTTCAGCGGGTCCGCTTCTCGACCTGGTTCCGCACACGCACCCCCAAGATCGCCGGGACGCGTCGCCAACAGGTGGCTGCGGTGTTCCCGACCTGCCTGGTCGAGTACCAGGACACCCGGGTGGGCAAGGACCTCGTCGGCGTCTACGAACGCAACGGTGTCGAGTGCCGCCTCCCCGAGGGTCAGGTCTGCTGTGGGGCACCGATGCTCCATCAGGGAGACGTCGAGGGATTCCGCGCCAACGCCACCAAGAACATCGCCGCTCTGTCGGCGTTCCTCCGCCGGGCCCGCAGCCACGGCGAGGACGTCACGGTCGTCGTGCCCCAGCCGACGTGCGGATATGTCCTGAAGAACGACTACGTCGACTACGTGGGCGGTCCCGACGCCGAGCTCGTTGCGGAGCACACCAAGGACGCAGCGGAGTTCCTCATCGACATCCATCGGGCCGAGAAGGCCGACGGCGGGACGGGACTGGACACGGACTTCACCGGCCCGGTCCCCGAGACCACGACGTATCACGCCCCCTGTCATCTGCGGGCCCAGAACATCGGCCTTCGAAGCCGAGATCTCATCAAGCTGACCGGAACGAAGATCACCCTCGTGGCGGAGTGCTCCGCCATCGACGGGACCTGGGGCCTGCGCGCGGAGAACATCGAGATGAGCCGAAGAGTGGCTGCGAAGATGGCCGCCGACATCACCAAGGCCGACAGTGAAGCCGTGGCCGGTGACTGTTCGCTCGCCAACGGCGGTATCCGGCTCGAGACCGACGCCGATCCGGTCCACCCGCTGTCCCTGGTGGCCCGCGCCTACGCCATCCCCGAAGACGGCTGAGAGAGACGGAGGAACGATGTCCCGAAAGCTGGCTCTCTCCGACATCTCGGACCTCCGCGCCTACGAGCGAGAGCGTGAGGGGTTCCGCGATCACGTCATCGCCCTGAAGAAGCGGCGGCGGGTCGGCGTCGGACCGTACGTCACGCTGTTGTTCGAGAATCGCGACACCATGAAGTTCCAGATCCAGGAGATGGCCCGGGTCGAGAAGCTCATCACCGACGAGGCGATCGAATCGGAGCTCCGGGCCTACAACCCGTTGATTCCCGATCCCGGCGAACTCGAGCGCGACGATGTTCATCGAGCTCACGAGTGACGAACTTCTGCGTGAATGGCTGCCCAAGCTCGTGGGAATCGAGCGCTCGGTGGCTCTGAGGGCCGGCGACGGTCGTGTGATGCGCGCCGCTCCCGAGGCAGGCCATGCCGCGCAACTCACCAGGACCGACATCACGTCGTCGGTCCACTACATCGCCTGGTCGATCGACGAGGGCGGAGTCGCCTCTCTCGGCGACGGTCCGGTGGAGCTCGTCATCGACCATCCGTCCTATTCGTACTCCACGACGCTGTCGTCCGAGACGGTCTCCGAGCTGCTCGATGACCTCGGTCCGTGAGAGGCCGGATCGGCTCCATGAGCCCGTTCGGGGCCGCTCGGCACGCTCCGTGGACAACGAATTGGACATCAACCACCTGACCTTGCGAGGATCGCTCTCCAATGGATCGCAACTGGGTTGATCGGGCCGCTTGTGCCGGCCTCGATCCGACCATCTTCTACCCCCCAACCGACGAGGAAGCCGACGAGGCAAAGGCCATCTGTGCCGAGTGCCCTGTCTGCGAACCCTGCCTCGAACACGCCATCGACAACCGTGAGAAGAACGGTGTGTGGGGTGGGGCGACCGAGCGCGAGCGTCTGCGGATCATCCGCCGGCGGCGACGCCTCCGCCAGGTGAGCGTCGCCTCCTGACGCTGGTCGCCATGGTCCGATCCATCGAGAAGGACCCGGAATCGACATCGAGGGGATCCACGTGACGGATTTCGACGGTTGGCCCACCACGCTGGGACGTATCGCGTCCCGCGGAGACCTCACCACGGCCGAAGCCCGGGCGGCTCTCGCCCAGATCCTTTCGGGCGAGGCCACCGAGGCTCAGATCGCCGCGTTCATCGTGGGCCTCCGCCTCAAGGGCGAGTCCGCCGAGGAGATGGTCGGTCTCGTCGACGCGATGCTCGCTGCGGCCGAGCCGCTGCGGCTTCCCGCCGGCACGATCGACATCGTCGGTACCGGAGGATCGCCAACGCTACGCGGGCGGGCATTCAACGTGTCCACGATCGCCTGCATCGTGGCCGCCGCTGCGGGAGCGACGGTCTGCAAGCACGGGAATCGCAAGGCGTCGTCCACGTCGGGCTCGACCGACATGCTCGAAGCACTCGGGATCTCCGTCGAGCTCGACGGCCCGGCGGTGGAGCGATGCGTCGCCGACGCGGGTGTGGGGTTCTGTTTCGCGCGGATGTTCCATCCGGCGATGCGTCATGTCGCCGGGGTTCGGGCCCAACTCGGGATTCCGACCGTCTTCAACATCCTCGGGCCGCTGTCGCATCCGGGAGACGTGCGCCACCAGGTGCTCGGCGTCGCCGATCCGTCCCGCGTCGAGGTGATCGCCGAGGTCCTGCGGCAACGGGACATGGAGCACGCACTGGTCGTCCATGGTCACGACGGCCTCGATGAGATGACGACCACCGATGTGACCACGGTGGTGGAGATCCGTGACGGGGAAGTGCACCGGTGGGAACTGTCCCCCGAAGATGTGGGGTTGAGTCGGGTCGGGGTGGACGACATCGCCGTCGGCGACCCTTCGCAGAACGCGGAGATGGCCCGCTCGGTACTCCGAGGGGACAACGGGCCTCACCGAGACCTGGTGGTACTCAACGCCGCGGCAGGCCTGTTCGTCGCGGGCGTCGTGGACGACATGGCCGCAGGGGTCGAGGCGGCCGGGTCGGCGATCGACGACGGCCGGGCGTCGGATGTGTTGGATCGGCTGCATGCCGCCTCCCGGACGCCCTGACAGGTCCGGGGTTCCGAACGCCCGTCGTCCTGAAGGGCCCGATGCCCTGAGCGGTCAGCCGCTCCCATCGGCGCTCGGCGCGCGCAGAATGACGGCGACGCTGGATACCCTGACCGCATGAAGATCTCATCGTTGGTCACCGCATCCGTCGCGGTCGTCGCGACGGCGTGCGGGTCGGGTCAGGACGTCACCATCATCCCTGTGGATTCATCGTCGCCCGAGATCCAGATGCTCACCGCGGCGGCGACGTCGACGGCCGAGTTGGACAGCGGGCGGGTTCGTCTCGAGTCGGGCGCGACGATCGATGGTGGCTCGGTGCTCGTCGGCGAGAGCGACGGCGAGGCCGACGCGTTCGGGATGACCGTCGACGGCGCCTTCGCGGGCGATGACGTGTCGTTCGAGCTGGCCGTCACGGGGATGTTCTCGATGTTCGGGGACGCCGGCGCCGCCGAGAGCGGCGACGAATCGGACGTCGGGCTCGGATTCGAGGGTCGGGTTGTCGACGGGGTCGCCTTCATGCGGACCGACGACGTCCAGAACGGTCAGTGGGTCCGGCTCCCCGAGGACGACCTCGACGGAGGGTCGTTCATCGGCGACGGTGAGTTCGTCGACGTCGGTGAGTTGATCACCGTTCCCGAGGACCTGCTCGAGGGGGCGGACGGCGACGTCGAGAACCTCGGGACGGAGGAGGTCCTGGGCGGACGTGCCACTCACTATCGCCTCACGATCTCCAACGAGGCATTCGACGGGTCGGACCTGAGCTCGGAGTTCTCCTTCGGCGCCGAGACGGACGTACCCGTCGACCTCTGGGTGAACGACGCGGGCCAGATGGTGCGGTTCGACGCGTCGACGGAGAGCGCGGGGTTCACCTCGAACATCTCGATGGACTTCTACGACCTGGGCGCCGACATCGTGATCGAGGCGCCCGATGGCGCAGTCGATTTCGACGAGACGCTCGTCGGTGACCTGTTCTCCGACGACATGACCGGTGCCGGTGATGTCGGATCATTCCCCGCCGATTCCGCCGATTCCGCCGACCTCGACGACTCGATCGATCCGGAGAGCGTCGACGAGGTCGTCGACGCCGATGCGGTCATCGATCCAGCCGTTGTCGTCCGGCTCCCCGGAGTCGTCGAGGAGATCCTGGTCGAGGTCGAGAACATGACCCCCACGGAGCGCGACGCGTACATCGACTTCCGGGTTCTCGAGTTGGCCGGGGACAACCCCGAGGCGACGCAGGCGATACGAGATCTCATCGATGTGATGGTGGCGGCGTCGGCCTGAAAGGGTGGCGTGCTGTCACCGGCTCCGTCTCGCCCGATCTGACGAGCCCCGGTAGGGTGACGCACATGTCCGAGGAGCCCCTCAGATACCGCTGCACGGCGTGCGGGAACCTCACTCGTTTCGATGTCACCACGACTCGCCGGACCACCGCCTTTCATCACTACACGGTGGGGGGTGCCCTCGACATCGAGGACGTCGAGGTACTCGCCGAGGAGATCGAATCGGTGTCCTGCCGTTGGTGCAACGACGCGGACAGCGTGGTCGTCCACACCTTGGAGACGGCCGGCGAGTGACCGACGGGGTCGACGACTCGGACCTGTGGGACGAGCTGTTGGCCGATGGGATCCGGTTCGCATGGCGGGTCGCCGCGGACTCGTGGCGCGGGTCCGATGGTCCCCAGATCCCCGCACCTCTCGTTCCACTGGTGCGCTTCCGAAAGCTCCCGGCAACCGCCGTCTCGGTCATCCGTCAGGTGTTGGCCGACGATGACGAATTCCGGGCCCACGTAGCGGGACGGCCCGGCGTCGAGCGGCTGAGCAGGGCGTCGATGCTCTTCATCGCCCGTCCCGATGGCTGGGCCGATGAGCTCGACTCCCTGGCGGAGAGCGTGGTGGCCGCAGAGGCCGACGCGAAGGAGGCGAGAGCGTCGGAGCGCGTGATCGAACTCGAACGTCGCCTCGCGGTCGCCCGGGACGCCGAGATCGCCGCCGCCGCCGACGCGCGCCGCCGCGACGAGGAGCGCGAGGAGTTGGCCGCCGTCAATCGTGACCTCTCGGCCCGTATCGCCGATCTCGAGTCCGAGGCGCAGGAGCTGACGGCTGGCCGCCGCCGTGCCGTGCGGGAGCTCAAAGCGGCCGAGAAGCGTCTGGCCGAACGGACCGCCGAGCTACGCGAGACGAGCGAGGCGCTGGCCAGCCTCGAATCCGAGTCGGTCGGCGGCGAGCCGTCCGAACGCGGCACAGGCGGGGTCGTCGTGACCGAGGACGACGGGGAACGCCTCGCCGCGCACCTGGCCGCCGTCGATGACATCCTCCGCCGGACCGGCGTCATCGGCGACCCGGCCACCGAGCCCGGTGCCCACGGCGAGGGCGACTCCGGTCCACGCGGTCGACAGCACGGTTCTGCCGACCGCACCGTGTTGCGCGGCGCGGGCGCCGATCGACCATCGACGCGGCTGCCTCCCACGATGGCGGCCGGCCTGGTTGCAGACACGTCGAGAGGAGTGGAGTGGCTCGCCCGTCGTCCGGGCGCGGTGATACTCGTCGACGGCTACAACGTCGCGATCGCGTCGTGGGGACATCTCGACATCGCGTTACAGCGCGATCGGCTGATGTCGACCGCGGAGGGGCTCGCGGCCCGCAGCGGAGTCGAGATCCACGTGGTCTTCGACGGCGCCGACGACACCGCCACCGGAGCGCGACGGGCCGGATCGCGGGTTCGATGTGAGTTCACGCCGGCCCACGTGGAGGCGGACGATCGAATCCTCGAGATGATCGACCAGATCCCGTCGAGGCGGATCGTCGTCGTGGTGTCCGACGATCGGCGGGTGCGCAAGGGCGCGGAGGTGAGAGGCGCCGTGGCCGTGGGAGTGACGGCCTTCGTCGCTGCGTCGAGCTGAGAGGACGCCGTGGCGGAGTGATCGGGACCCGTCACGAGGGCGGCGGGACCGACCGCAGGCGGTCGACGTGTGACTCGATGGCCGTTCCGCGTCGGGCCACGAGGTGCCGGGCGAGCACGGCGTCGGAGCTGACGTAGTCGGACAGCTCGTCGGGGGAGAGGACATGAAGGTTCTCCCGGTCGACCTCGATCGGCACCAGCCCGACGAGCCGGGCCATCGGTTTCAGCCCGCACGAGACGGGAAGAGCGCGACCCACGTCCGACCGGTACACCCTGTAGCCGTCGAGATGGAGGTGGTGACCCCACGCCGCCAGCCATCCATGTGCTCCGTCGCCGCCGGCGCGGCCTCCGTCGTGGGGGTCGGGTTCGAGCCGGAGCGCCAGTTCCGTTCCGGTCCTGCGAGCCCTTTCGGCGATGAACGGAAGGTCGAATCGACCCCCGTTCCACGTGACGATGATGCCGGGCGGGAACTCGGCGAGGGCGTCGTCGAGTCGCCGGAGCAGGTGGGTTTCGTCTCCGTCGATGACGAACGTGTCGGTGTCGGTCGCCAACGCAACCGCGACGATCGCGGCGACGGCGGGATCGAGCCCGTCGACACGTGTGTCGGTCTCGATGTCGAGCCCGTAGAGCGGCCGTGGCGTTGTCACACCAGGGATCGTAGGACCCGACACCGACACCGGAGCCGGTCTGGCGAAGGGGGTCCGCGCCCACGGGGCCTCGGCTCACCCACAGGTGCACTGCGCTATCATCTCGCCTTCGTCCGGTTCGGTGTCGACGACGCCGAACCGGAGAGCGATCCCGGCCCATCACGTCGACGCGGTTGTCGAGACGTCGCCGCAGATCGTTTCAGCCATGGACCATCACGATCTGGAGATCGGCGTGATGTCGGAATCCGACAATCGACCTGCAGACGCCGGCCGACCGGAGTCGGTGTGAGCGCAGAAGCCTACGTTCGTCTCGGCTGGACGACGCGGGTGACGGTCGCTCTCCTGGGACTCATCAACCGACTTCTGGGACGCTGGGGCGAACCCGCCGCGGGCGTCGTTGCAGGGAAGTTGCCTCGAGGTTGGCTCCCGCCGCACCGCGGTGAGGTCGAGGCGACTCGAAACGGGTTCACATGGACCCTCCGTCTCGACGACAACCTGCAGTGGCGCATGTTCACCTTCGGCAGCTACGAGTCGGCCACGCTTCGGGTCGTCGACGACGTGCTGAGCAAGGGGGGCCTCGTCGTCGACGTGGGCGCCAACATCGGGGCGTTCACGCTTCCGGCCGCCAGGGCGGTGGGTAGCACGGGAAAGGTCATCGCGATCGAGGCATCCCCCGATACCGCAGAGATCCTCCGGCGCCACGTGGCGAGGAACTCGGCGAAGGGGGTCGTGACGATCGTCGAGGCCGCGCTCGGTCGGGAAGCCGGTTCGGTCGAGATCAGGGCGTCGTCGACTGCCACCTCCGGTGATCTCGGAACTCGCTCGATCTACGGGGAAGGGCCACTGGTCAGCGAGGTGGAGATGAAGACCGGAGATGAACTGCTCGCAGAGCTCGGTCTCGGCGGCATCGACCTCCTCAAGATCGACGTGGAAGGCGCCGAGCTCGATGTCCTGTCGGGAATGGAGTCCCTGTTCCGGGACACTCCACCACAGGCGGTGATCGTCGAACTGGTTCCTTCGCATCAGCAGCGAGCGAACTGCGATCCCGACGAGGTACGCGACCGATTCACTTCGTGGGGCTACGAAGGCCGAGGCATTCGGAGCCGGGGGCTCGTCGATCTCGATGACATGACGGCGGGGAACGTGCTCTTCACCAGGAAGAAATGACGTCGATCCCCGGCTCGGAATCACCGAAGAAGTCCGCCGTCGGGAGCCGTGATCTCTCGGTGCTGGTCGTGTGCGCGGTGAACGGTCGCGGGGGGCCCATCCATTCGATGGACACGGTCCTTCGTTCCGAGGCAGCCTCCGGGGTCAGGGCGTGGATTGCGACGCAACCACCGAGTGGTGACCCCGACGAGAACATCGTGTCCCTGGGGGAACGTTTCATGCCCATGGTCCGACCGCGGGGTTCGAACCTGCTCAGGGCACAGGCGGGTCTTCTACGACGCGCCGTGTCGATCCGCCGCAACATCGACCTCATCCACGCCAACGGTCTCACCGAGGCGGTTGTCGTGCTGCCGCTGGCGTTGGTCACCGGCCTGCCCGTCGTCGTCTGGATCCACAACTCGGAGCGGCCACGCGCCTTCGCACCTCTGGAGCGGGCCTTTCGCCGGTTGATCGACAGGTGGACCTTCGTGGGCGTCTCGACACTGGCCGCGGAGCAGGTGGTCCCGCATCACTGCGAGATCATCCCGAACCCGATCGAGCGAGAAGCCATTCTCGCCCCCAGGCTTCCGTCGGCATCATTCCGTGTCGCCTTCCTCGCCGGGACGGACCGCCCGGTGAAGGGATTCGACCTCCTTCCCGGCATCATCGAGCAGTCCTCCCACCCCGGCATCGAGTGGAACCTGTTCACGTCGCCACCGTTCAGTTCGCCCGACCCCGCCTGCCGCCGCGGCATGGGAGCGTCTGCTGTCGCTCGAATCGGACTCGGTGCGCATTCTGCAGAGGGTCGAGGATGTCCGAAGAGCGTTCGAGGTCGCCGACCTCGGTGATCGCTCCCTCCCGCCGGGAGTCGTTCAACAGGGTCATCGCCGAGGCGTTCGTCAACGGCATCCCGGTCGTGGCCAGCGATCTGGCACCACACCGTGAGCTGCTGGCACCCGACGTCGATCTGCTCTTTCCTCCGGAGGACGTCGGGGCTGCGGCAGCGCTGGTCGACCGCCTGGCCGGCGACGCCGATGAGTATGCGAGGAAGAGCGCATCGGCGTCGGGGCGATCCAGGAGGTTCGACTCTGATCTCGTGGCCGAGCGACTCGTCGACGTGTGGCTGAACGCCGGCGGCCGGGAACCGGTTCCCGCCCTCCCGCCGTGACGACTCGTCCTTCGTGGGACTCGGCATTCCGTGGATCCCCGGGGAGCCGACGACCGACGGGGCCGCCAGACCGAGATGTTCGATCGAGGTGGATACGATCAGGCGGCGCGTCAGCGCACGTCGACAACCGAGGATCCCGCCAGTGACGCGACAGCTCATCACCTCCGCTCTCCCGTACATCAATGGCGTGAAGCATCTCGGCAACCTCGTGGGGTCGATGCTCCCTGCGGACGTCCACGCTCGATTCCTGCGTCTCAGGGGTGACGAGGTCCTCCTGATCTGTGCCACGGACGAACACGGCACCCCTGCCGAGATCGCCGCGACCGAGGCGGGACTCGACGTCGCCGAGTTCTGTCGGCTCAATCATGAGATCCAGGCCGAGCTCTCCACGCAGTTCCTCCTGAGTTGGGACCATTTCGGGCGGACGTCGCACCCCCGGAACCATGAGCAGACCCGGTACTTCGCCGACCGACTCGACGAACAGGGCTATCTCGACGAGCGAACGACGGTCCAGATGTACTCCGAGACCGATGGTCGGTTCCTTCCCGATCGCTACGTCGAGGGGACGTGCCCGAACTGCGGCTACGAGCGGGCCCGCGGAGATCAGTGCGAGAACTGCACCAAACAGCTCGAACCCACCGAGCTCATCGACCCGCGCTCTGCGATATCGGGAGCCACCGACCTCGAGCACCGCGACAGCCGTCATCTGTTCCTGCGCCAGTCGGCACTGGCGGATCGGCTCAGGTCCTGGATCGACACCAAGATGGGGGAGTGGCCGACCCTGGTCACGTCGATCGCCTACAAGTGGCTCGACGAGGGACTGGAGGACCGGGGCATCACCCGCGACCTCAGTTGGGGCGTGCCCGTCGATCGACCCGGTTTCGAGGGCAAGGTCTTCTACGTCTGGTTCGACGCCCCCATCGGCTACATCTCGGCGACGAGGGAATGGGCGGACCTCGACCCCGACCACAGGGACTGGGAGTCGTGGTGGAGGACCGATCGCGGCGCTGCCGATGTCGTCTACACCCAGTTCATGGCCAAGGACAACATCCCCTTCCACACCCTGGGGTTCCCCGCCACACTCCTGGGGTCGGGAGAGCCGTGGAAGCTCGTCGACCGCCTCAAGGGTTTCAACTGGCTCAACTACTACGGCGGAAAGTTCTCCACCAGCCAGGGTCGCGGCGTCTTCATGTCCGACGCCCTCGAGTTGCTGCCGGCGGACTACTGGCGGTGGTACCTCATGGCCAACGCACCCGAGAGCGACGACACCGCGTTCACCTGGGAGAAGTTCGCCGACTCGGTCAACAAGGACCTGGTCGGCACCTTGGGCAACTTCGTCAACCGGGTGGCGACGCAGGTTGCCCGCAGCTCCGAGGGAGCGGCGCCTGAGGGAGGCGAACCCGGCGAGCCCGAATCCGCCCTCGTCGACCGGCTCGGAGCGCTGATCGCCGAGTACCACGACCACCTCGACGAGCTTCGCTACCGAAAGGCGACCTCGACCCTCAGGGCACTGTGGGCCGAAGGCAACGTCTACATGGAGATCCGCGAGCCGTGGCGTCTGGTCAAAGTGGACCCCGACGCTGCGGCGATGACCCTTCGCGTGGCCCTGGGGGTCGCCCGCCTGCTCGGGTATCTCAGCTCGCCGTTCGTGCCGCAGACCTCGGCGTCGTTGGCGGCGATGCTGCCCGATGCGCCGCCGCTCTCCGGGCTCACGCCCGAGCTGGCCGGCTCGGTGCTCGACGTGGCCGCCGGATCCCGATTCGATCGTCCCGGGCTGCTGTTCTCGAAGATCGAAGGTCACCAGATCGCCGAGTGGGTCGACCGCTTCGGTGGCGCCGACAGCTGAGAGTCCCCGGGTCGCACCCGACTCCGGGTGGCGCCTGGTCCCGTAGGTCGACGACTACCGTTGGCCCCGATGGCGGCACCTCCCCCCACCGCGACCTCCGCGCCTCGACGTCGTTGGCCCGGCACCCTGATGCGGGTGTTCGCACTCATGGCGATCATCGTCGCGGCCGGCGCGGTGACCGGCTTCGCTCTGGGGTATCCCGTGAGCCGGATCGACTTCGGCGCCGACGACACGGTCCAACTCGACGACGTCGCTCTTGCCGGATCCTTCGACCCGGCGTTCGCTCTCGTGCAGATCGGGGATCTTCCCGACACCTACACCGAGCTGACCGACGAAGACGGCGCATCGTCGGGGGCGGACCTGATCGGCGCGTCGTACTGCGGGCAGGCAGCCGAGGTCCAGGGTCAGTTCGGGGAGCCGCTCTCGAGGGTCTACGTCGATCTCAACAACCAGTCGATCGTGGCGGCCGAGGTCGTGAGGGTCGGCAGCACCAGAGACGGAGATGCCTACATCCGTGAAGTCACGAACACGATGGACGGCTGCCGGAACGCCACGTTCTTCCGGGTCACCGACGGCGAACGGACCGAGGTCAAGATCACCGATGATCGCCCCCCACCGCCCATCCTCAACTATCTGAGCCGCACTCTCGTGCCCGTTGACGGTGGCGTCTACGAGGTCGTGACGTACTTCCAGGTGGGCGACGTCCTCGTGGCGATCAAGTATGCGGGGCCGACCCGGCCCACCGACGAGTTCCTCCAGCGGATCGAGACCGAGATCCTCTCGCGGGTCGCCCCCCAGCAGTTCTCACGAACACAGGAGGTCGAGGGCCTCGAACCGCTCCCGTCCGAGGACGTGACCACCACGACGGCCGACCCTGCCGCTCCGTCTCCCACGCCCAGCCCCGAGCCGTTCCCTGCCGAGACCCCGGATCCGACGTTCGAGACGCCGAGGGCGACGACCACGGCGGCACCGTCGGAAGGTGGCCAGTGAGCCCGACCGCTGCGGCAGAGCAGCGGTTCGCCGATCTCGAGGTCGATCTGGCCGACGAGACCTCCGAGTTGAACCGTCTGATCGTCGACCTCGACGACGACGGACTGTGGTCCCCCACGCCCTCGGAGGGTTGGGCGATCGCCGACCAGCTGGCTCACCTCGGCGGGATTCGACGATCACGCGGTCGTGGCTCTGCGCGAGCCGGATCGTTTCCGCGCCGAGTTGGAGCCGGTGTTGAACGGAACGGTCGATCCCGTCGCCGACGTCACCGCACGGGGCAGGACCATGACTCCGCGGGCCGTGCGGGAATGGTGGTACGAGTCGCGGGCCCGGCTGATCGCCGCGATCGACGGTGACGACCCCGCTCGCCGGGTTCCGTGGTACGGACCCGACATGAGCGTGATGTCGCACGTGACCGCGCGCCTGATGGAGACGTGGGCCCATGCGCAGGACGTGCGCGACGCTCTGGGTGTGGCACCGTCGGTATCTCGTCGACTGCGTCATGTCGCCCACATCGGTGTCGGCGCTCGGGCGTTCTCCTTCCTCGCTCACGGGCGTGAGGCGCCGGTGGAACCCATCGACGTCGTGCTCGAGGCTCCCGACGGAACCAGCTGGGAGTGGGGGCCGGGCGACGCTGCAGATCGGGTCAGCGGCCCGGCGCTCGACTTCGCGCTCCTCGTCACCCAACGGCGTCATCGAGACGACCTCGACCTGACGGTCGTCGGGGTCGCTGCGAATCAGTGGGTCGACATCGCTCAGGCCTTCGCCGGTGGTGTCGGACCGGGGCGCTCGCCGGGTCAGTTCTCGCGCTGAGGATCCTCGACGCCGTTCGGCCCGCGGAGCTACAGGTCGTCGATCAGGCGGAACGCCTCGCCGAGCTCGGCTCCGAAGGGTCTGGCCGCGTCGGCCAACTTGGCACGTTCCCGGGCCCGGAACGCGGACAGACCGCCGGACGGATCGTCGAGTCGGTTGAGGTGGGTCGTCTCCCACTGGCTCCGATGCGCCTCCAGCGCCCGACACCGGGCGTCGAGCCATCGGTCGTCGGCGATCTCCACATGGTTCGGTTCGTCCGCCTCGAACAGCAGCAAGGTCACGGGTCGGTGCGACTCGATGCCGTGCTCGGGGAAGAAGTGGGGGTCCCGGGCGGCGACGATGGCATCGGTCGTGAGGAAGCCGGCAGCACGATGGTCGGGGTGCAGTCGATAACGCTTCCAGGGGTCGTGGCCCAGGATGACCTCGGGTCGGGCCTCGCGTATGACGCGGGCGACCCGTGATCTGGTCGTCGGGTCGTTCTCGAGCTCACCGTCGACGACCGACAGGAACGTCAGGGTGCCCGACGCCCCGAGAGCGTCCGCGGCCGACCGCTGCTCGGCCTGCCGGGTCGATACGAGGTCGGCCAGGTCCGCGTCGGGGTCCCACGTACCCTTCGAACCGTCGGTGCAGATGAGGTGATGAACGTCGCATCCCGAGTCCGCCCACCGGGCCAACGTGGCGCCGCAGTTGAACTCGACGTCGTCGGGGTGGGCGGCGATCGCCAGCGCGGAGGCGGGCACAGCGAGGTTGGTCGACATGGGACCGATGCTAGGAGAGCGCCGCCAGATCCTCGGGGTGGTCGACGTCGAAGCTGAGGGCCGTGTCCTCGACGGTTCGCAGGGGATGCCCCGACGTCGAGGCATGGCGGAGGTGACGGCCGAACGAGCCGGGGCCGTACGCGAAGGCGAACTCGATGGCGCACGGCAGTGCAATGACGGTCGTCCCGTCGCGCCGGTGGTCGGGAACCAACACGATCTCGCCGTGTCGTGAGATCACGTGATCGAAGGTCGTGGCGCCGGGGATGTCGGCATGGGCGATGACCGCGACATCGAAGCCGGCATCGGCGATGTGGCGGAGGCCGACCCGTGCCGCAACGTCGAGCCCGGTCCGACCCGGAACCACGGCCGTCGCCCCGGCCGCGACGGCCCACTCGGCGACGGCATCATCGTCGGTGACGACGAACGCGGCGTGGGGTCGAGCGGCCTCGACGACGGTGTGCGCCCAACGCCGCGTCGTCTCGCTCCTCTCCGACTCGGTGAGAGCCCCGGCCAGCCGCGACTTGGCCGAATGGAAGTTGCGGATGGGTATCGCCACGCCGACGCGAATGGGGGAGGTCGGCACGCGCCCGATCCTATGTGGGTACCGAGTCGAGTGGTGGCGCCGCCGCGACGAGGATCTGGGTTCCACCGCCGGTCGAACCGCTACCGTGATCCGACCGGGGTGTCGATCGACAGGGGTTCCCATGCGGATTCGGGTTTCGGTGATCGGTGGAGGATCGTGGGGCACGACGGTGGCTCACATCGCGGCCCACAACGTCCCGACGCTTCTCTGGGCGCGCCAGGCCGAGACAGTGATCGACGTCAACGATCGTCACTGCAATTCGCGCTATCTCGACGGTTACGACCTCCATCCCGGCCTACGGGCGACCGACGATCTCGCCGAAGCGGTCGCGCTCGCCGACGTGCTGGTCATGGGCGTCCCCTCGCACGCCTACCGCGCCACGCTGGAGGAGGTCGCTCAGCACGTGCGCGCCTGGGTGCCGGTCGTCAGCCTGACCAAGGGTCTCGAGCAGGGATCGCGGCTCCGGATGAGCGAGATCACCAACGAGGTGCTGCCGGGTCACCCGGCTGCGGTGCTGACGGGTCCGAATCTCGCCAAGGAGATCCTCGCCGGTGATGCCGCGGCATCGGTCGTCGCGACGACGGATCCGGTCGTCGCGACGAGGCTTCAGGAGGTGTTCGCGACCGGCATGTTCAGGGTGTACACCAACCCCGATGTGGTCGGCTGCGAGATCGGCGGAGCCCTGAAGAACGTGATCGCCATCGCGTCGGGGATGGCTGATGGCCTCGGCACCGGCGACAACACCCGGGCCGCCGTGATCACCCGCGGCCTCTCCGAGCTGAGTCGCCTGGGCGTCGAGATGGGGGGACAGCAACTGACCTTCTCGGGGCTGGCGGGCATGGGCGATCTGATGGCAACGTGCATCTCGTCCCAGAGCCGAAACCGCCACGTGGGCGAGCAGTTGGGCCGGGGCCGGACGATCGAGGAGGTGATCGCCGAGATGAACATGGTGGCCGAAGGGGTCAAGACCGCGAAGGTCGTGATGGAACTTGCGGAGGAGTACGGAGTGGAGATGCCGATCGCGAGCGAGGTCTTCGCCGTGTGTCACGAGGGCCGCACCGCCCAGGAGGCGTACCGGGGGCTGCTCCGCCACGAAGTGGGCCCCGAGCACCACTCCTACGCCAACTGAAGAGGAGCCCCGGTCGCCGTCGGTCGGCGCGGACCGTCCGGGATCAGGAGCGCAGCACCCGTTCGACGGCGTCGAGCTGGGCCTCCATGGAGAACGTCGAGAGGAATGTGGCCCGACCGGCGCGTCCGATTCGATCGCGTCGGCTCTCATCGGCCATGAGGGCGGCCAGCCCCGCCTCGAGGCCGTTCCGATCTCCGGGTGCGTACAACTGGGCATCGACGTCGGTGCGCAGGGTGCGCCCCATCTCGCCGACATCGGGGGCGAGGGTGGAGAGGCCCGCCGCCAGATACTCCTTGAGCTTCAGCGGGGAGTAGTGGAAATCGCCCCCGGACTCGCTGAGGATGGTGCCGATGTCATGGTGGCGAGGTAGTCGGGGACCTCTTCGTTGGGCACCGAACCGACGAATCGCGCCGTCACGCCGAGGTCGTGTGCGAGGGCCTCGCACGAGGAACGGGTCGGGCCGTCGCCGACCATCAACAGCGCCACGTCGTCCCGGCCGTCGGTGGCGTCGGCGACGGCGCGTACCAGCACCTCGGCGTTGTGGAAGGGACGGAAGCTTCCCACCCAGCCGACCACGAGGCGTCCGCGGAGATCGAGTTCGTCACGGCGGCTCTCGGCACGCTGGTACCGCTCGGGATCGGCCGAACACGGCGTGATGATCACCCGACGCTCCGAAGCGCCGCGCTCCAGCACGGCGTCGGCCACCTCCTGGCTCACGCACGCGACGACGTCCGCCCGCCCGAACTGCCACGATTCGCCGACTCGTTCCGCACAGCGCCCCCACAGCGGTCGCCGCACGCCCCATCTCTCCGATTCCCAGATCTGCGGTGCGTCGACGAACAGGACGAGGGGACATCCGGTCGTGTCGGCGAGCCGGAATCCTGCTGTCTGGAACAGGTCGTGGTGCTGCCACACGTAGGGGGTCGGCGCCCCCCAGGGCGTGTCCAACGACCACCTGAAGCGAAGTCCTCTCGCGAGCGATCGGGCGTCCTTGGCGAGAATCCGATGGTGACGGGCGCGGGCGGCGTTGGCGGGTGCCGACGAGGTCCGACCTGCGGTCCACACGGAACGTCGCGCCTCGGTGCCGGTGAGGCGCTCGGTGGGCGTGACGATCGTCGACGAGCCGTATCGGGCGGCAAGGGCATCAGCCCAGTTGGCGATGGTGATCCATACCGCATCGGCGCGGAGCTGGGACGTGCCGGGAGTGATCAGCGGCACGTTCGCGGTATCCACCGCAGAGAAGGCTACCAGCGGCTTCGCTGGGCTGATGGCGCCTGCGGGCCGCCGGGCCCGTTCATGGCCGGAGGTAGGATGCGGCATGCTCACGGCGACATGGCGGCACTGAGGCGTGTCCACTCCTGGTTCCTCTCAGCCCCGCGTCGGCATCGTCGGTCCCACCCTGGGCACCCTCGAGGGAGCCGCCGAGCTGGGCCCGGACCGAGCCCTCGACGCCATCGACAACAACACCGGGAACCTGGCGTTCCAGTACGCGGCCGGTCGGCACGTCGCAGGTCCCGCACAGAGGGTGGACTGGAGCGCTGATCCCGTCGATGTCCGGCAGTCCTTCGACGTGCTGTTGATTCCCGAGGCCAACGCAGCGAATCCCCTTCGGGACTGGGGCGGACGAGCTGACTGGATCGAGGCATGCGATCTGCCGCTGGTCGTGGTGGGTCTCGGAACGCAGTCCGCGAAGATCGGTGACGATGTCACGTTGACCGATGGGACGATCCGCTACCTCAGAGCGCTGGCCGAGCGGACCTCCGTCATCGGGGTTCGCGGCGAGTACACCCAACGCGTGCGATGGCGGGCGTGGGCATCGACACGACCGAAGTTCTCGGATGCCCGTCGCACTTCATCAACCCGGCCGGTGATCTGGGGGTTCGGCTCGAGGCCCGCTACCGGGCGGCACCGACCCGGCTCTCCGTCGCCGCGGCGAGCACGGTGCGTCGTTTGCGGAGCGTTGAGCGGAAGTTGTTCGCCTGGATGCGGGAATCAGAGGGCCTGTACGTGCCTCAGAGCGGACCGACCGTGAAGATCTGGGCGGGTTGGAAGGACGGACCGACCCCCGCAGACGCCGACAAGGTGTTCAAGTTCCTGACACCGCTCCGAGATCGCCTGGGGCCGCGTGCCTCGTCGTCGCGCGCCGACTTCGATGCGGTGTGCGACGGTCGAGTTCGGGTCTTCTTCGACGTCGTCGAGTGGATGGATGCCCTGTCGCGATGCGACGCGTCGATCGGTACCCGCTTCCACGGCAACATGCTGGCTCTGCAGTCGGCGGTCCCCGCGGTGTGCATCGTTCACGACGGCCGGACCGAGGAGCTGTGCGGCACGATCGGGCTTCCCAAGATCCCTCTCTCACGATTCGGATCCCTCGACCGTCCCGGCGAAGTGCTCGACTCGGTGGATTTCGACGGAGCGGCGTTCGACGACAACCGGCGCCGGCTCGCCGGGGGCTATGCCGAACTCCTGACCCGCCACGCAATCGTTCCGTCATCGTTGCTCGCTGGCCTGGCCGAGCCATAGCGTTCGCCGTCGCGGCGTACCTCGTTGGTGCGCGACTCAGGTGTCGTACTCGGAGGAGCGGCGCCGGGGATCACCGGGTGTCTCGAATTCGGCGCGGTCGAACTCGAACCGACCCCTCACCTCGTTGTCGTAGTCGCTTCGGACGATCCCGATTTCGATCACGTCGTGGAACACGCCGTTCTTCACCGCGTGTTCCCTCCGCCGCCCCTCGACCTTGCTGCCGTATTTCTGGTGGACGTCGACCACGAACTGGTTGAAGGCGAGGATCTCCCCGCACAGCTTGTTCAGTCCCAACACGTCGAAGACGAACTCGAGGATGTTCAGTTCGACGGCTCGCCCGATGCCCCGTCCCCGAACCTCCGGTGACGCCAGGTAGTAGGCCCATTCGCATCGTTTGTTCGTGTGGTCGATCCCCACCAGCGAGACGACTCCGACGTCGCTGCCGTCGACCTCGATGATCCAGTCGTGACGACTGTCATCGCCCTGGATTCGGTCGAACCACTCTCGCTGTTGATCCATGTCCGGCTCGATGTCGCTGAACATGTAGCGGCTGACCTCCGGCATCGTCCGCCACTCGAGGACCATCTCGAGGTCCGAAGCGGTGATCTGTCTGAGCCTGAGGTTCATGCGAACCCTTCCCTGTCGCGGTGTGGGCAGTTCGCGTGTCACGTGCCGAGTCGTGTTCATGGCGATCGCCGAAGCCCTGGCATCGAGCAGGATATCGCTACGCTGGCGGCCCAACGGTTGTTCACGTCGAACTCCCGCCGTCGTCGAAGGTTCTTTCCTGTGCGAGCACTGTGCTTTGGGTTTCACTACTCCGACGTCGCTCTGCGCCGAGCAGTCGAAGGAATCCGGGCAGGCGGTGTGTCCGACGTGGCGTGGCTGATCCACCCGAATCGAAGGGTCGAATTCGGGCCTCTCTTCCGCGAACTGGAGGTGCGTGTCCACTCCGCAGAGGCGGGTCACGGACTCGCATCCACCGACCGACCGCCCCTCACGCCCGGCGCAGAACACGATCTGTCCTTCCTCATCGAGCGTGAGGGGCGCTTCGGGCATTCGTGGGAGCGCTCACTCGCGCTCGAGCAGCTTCGTCAACGTGTCTTCGACGTCTTCTCGACCGAGCGCCCCGATGTCCTGGTCTTCGGTGAGGTCCCCCATGCTGCGTCCAGCTATCTGCTGTACCGATGGGGAAAGGAGTTGGGCGTTCCGACCGTCGTCATCCGCTGGGGACCCACCCCCTTCCACGTGAACGCGGTGACCGACATCGATCGTCGGGCTCCTCGATGAGATCGGTGGGGCGGCCTCCGACGCCGACGAGCCGTCCGAGGCGAGCATCAACTACATCGCGATGCTGCGGAGGACCTACGAGGAGGCGATGCCGGCCTACAGCCGCGACCAGAACTCTCTCGTGTCACGGGTTCGCAGCAAGATCAGCTCGGGGCGGATCCCCACCGATCCCCGTCTGGCACGAGCGGTGATCGATCGGGAGATCCTCCGAAGGCGTAGTACAGTCGCGGACTCGGCTTCTGACGATTCGTGGTTTCGGAATCGACGCAGGAACTCGGCGAGGTCGTGTTGTTGGTCGTGACATGCGCCTCGCGGAGGTGATCGGCTTCACGGGTGCAGTGAGAACTCGCAGATGATCGCTGTGTGGCGCAGTTGCCGACCGGTCCGTCGGGAGTCGCTGCCCCGAGCGCATGGGCGGCGTCTTCGATGACGACGCAAGGGCGATGAGAGCATCCGAGAGATCGATCGGAAGGCCGGCGTAGTGCACCGCGACGACGCGCCGTGCGTCGACGGAATCGGGTGAGGTCGATGTTGAGCGTGCTGCTGTCGATGTCGACGAAGCCGACGTGCGCGCCGACGTAGCGCACGCAGTTGGCGCTAGCCATGAACGTCAGGGGAGGTTGCACCAGATCGTCCGGTTCCGAGCCCCGCGGCGGCGCGAGTTCCGTGGAGTGCGGCGGTTGCCGCTGAAGAACACGCACGGCATGTCGTGCCTCGACCTTGTCAGCGACGCGCAGTTCGAAGTCGTCGATGGTCGGCCGCAGGTCAGCCAATCGCTCGGCCGTGACACCGGGGCTGTGCCTTCACTCGTTGTGCCGGGGCGACCGGTCGCCATAGCATCGCCCCGCGAGTGTCGGCGCCGTCACCAGAGGTCGTTGGTGTCCGAGCGGTAGGCGAATCCCTGGAGGAAGGTCCTCACCTTCCTAGAATTGGTCAACCATCCACGCCGGCGAGCACCGGAGTGATGACGTAGTGGTCGTCGAATCGCCGCGTGCGGCGGGCATCGTCCTCCGAGATCATCTCCTCGTGCAGCTTCTCGCCCGGTCTGATTCCGATGTCGATCAGCGGTGGCGTCAGGGCGCTGCGCCCTGGCGAGGTCGGTGACCGTGGTGGACGGGATGCGCGGAACGTAGATCTCGCCTCCCCGCCATGCGCTCGAAGGAATCGACGACGAACTCGATCGCCTGCGTCGAGCGTGATCCAGAACCGGGTCATGCTCGCGTCCGTGATGGGGAGCTCGCCCGTCGATGCGAGCTTGCGGAAGAGCGGGATCACCGAGCCCCGGCTGCCCATCACGTTTCCGTAGCGGACGACGCTGAATCGTGTGCGCCCGTGACCGGCGTAGTGGTTCCCGGCGACGAAGAGCTTGTCCGAGCACGAGCTTCGATGCCCCGTAGAGGTTGACCGGCGAGGATGCCTTGTCCGTGGACAGACCGACCACCCGTTCGACGCCGGCATCGATGCACACGTTGATCACGTTCTCGGACGCCGAGGACGTTCGTGCGGATGCATTCGAACGGGTTGTACTCGGCCGTGTCGACCTGCTTGAGGGCAGCTGCGTGGACGACCGCTATCCACTCCGTCCAGAGCACGCTGGAGGCGGTCCTTGTCGCTGATGTCGCCGATGAACCATCGGAGGCGGGGGTCGTCACCGATGTCGTTCCGGAACTCGTACTGCTTGAGTTCGTCGCGAGAACACGACCAGTCGCGCCGGGTCGAGGTTCTCGAGGGCATATCGGACGAAGGCCCGCCCGAACGAGCCGGTGCCGCCCGTGATCAGAATCGACCGCCCTTGGAGATACGTCATTCGCTCCATCGGCCCTTTCGCGTCGGGCTAGGTAACCCGGGTGAGTGTGTGAGCCGAGCCCTCTCGGCTGCGAGACCCTCGCCATGGAGCGCCGTCGATCCGAGAATCGGCACTTCCGGCTCAGGGTAGGGGAGCGTCGCATCGTCGACTGCCGAAGTCAAGTGGGCGGGACTCCCGTGCGAGGGGTGACGGTGCGCCTGGCATGCTGATCCGATGTCGATGACGAATGTCGGTCTCTCCTCACCGCGACCGAGCCTCTCTCCCACGCCGGACCCTTCGCCTTTCCGCCGGGTCGGAGTTCTCGATTCGGGGGCGCTGGCGACCGTCGGTGGGGATGGATGGGTTCACACCCTCGACGGCTCGACCCGGGTCACCTGGTGGGTGGGAGCCGAGGACCGATGGCACCGACCCGCCGCGGATCGTTCGACCCGGACCCGTTCGGTGGAGGCGACTCCGGTCGTGGAGACCACGGTGCGGGTCCCGGGTGGGTCCGCGATCGGTTCGGTGTACGGCGCGGTGATCGGGGCGTCGTCCCCTGGGCTCGTGGTCTGCGACGTGGCCAACGAGTCTCCCGTGCCGCTGGCGCTGGCGGTCATCGTCGACACCGACAGTGAGGTCCGGGTCGACGCCGACGGAGTGACGGTCGGCGATCGGCGGCTCGTGGCGCTGACCCGTCAGGCCGGCCGGTTCGCTTGTGCCGACGACCTCGACGACCTGCACGGGATCCTCGACCGCCAGGACTTCGACGAGGTCCCCCCCCGGGGAATGGTGACGGGAGCCCTCGCGCTCGTGGTTCCCCTGCCGCACCGCGCGCACGGCGTTCTTGCCATCGATCCACCGCCGGGAGTGGAGGTCGACCGGGAAATGATTCCCGGTCCCGACAACGTCGCGGCGGGGTGGACCGCACTCGAGGCCCAGGGACCCGCCCTCGATCTCGCCGACCCCGCGCTGACCGACGTGTTCCGTTCGGCGGCGGGCGATCTGCGTCTCGGCCCCGATGCCGACGACGTGGCCGGCGTCTGCTCGGTCGCCGCCGCCCGGTCGCGTCTGGGTGACCCCGAGGGGGGATGGTCCGACGTCGCGAACGTCGCCCGCCTGACCCGTGGCGATGGACGCATCGGGGGACGGTCGGGAGCGGTGGGACGCACCGCGGCATTCCTCGACGCCGTCGTCGCCGCAGTGTCGGGCGGACTCGATCCCGAGGAACTGGGTGGACGCGACGCTGTCGTGGGCGCGATGGCCGGCGCCGCCCATTGGCTGTCGGTGCCGAGAAGGTCGTTCGGCGACCCGGCGGCGCGCGCCGCTGCCGCCCGGTCGGTGGCATGGGTGCCGGCGGTTCTTCGTCTGATCGATCAGGTCGAGGCAGCCGAACACCTGGCCTCGATGCTGCGACAACGGGGCGACCGCGTCGGTCCCCCCGAATTCCGGCCGTGGCCGGAGTTGCGCGACGGCGACATCTCCACTCGACACGCCGGTCCCGATGACGGTCGGACGGCGCGTCGCAGTTCCCGCATCGTGAGCGGGGTGCTGGCTTCGGTGGTCGGAGCGACGCCGAATGCCGACGCGGTCTCGATCGACGTTCTGGGGGGATGGGTGTCGGAGTGTCGGGGACGCAGTATCGAGGTGCACCGCGTCCCGGTCTTCCCGGGCATCGTCTCGGTGGCGGTGCGTTGGCACGGCGACCGCCCGGCTCTCCTCTGGGAGTGCCGAACCTGGCCCGACCGTGCGCCGGTCGAACTCGTCTGGACCGCGTCGGGCCTCGACCACGACTGGGTGGCGACGGGCCTGTCGGGAGAGGCGCTGTTGGGCGTTCCGCCCGAGGCCGGGAGCTGATCGGAAGTCGGGGGATCGAGATGACCCCGCCGCCGTTCCGACGGTCGAGTTCGGGCGATCTCGAGCCGGTGACACCTCAGGAGGAGCGGTCGCCTCCCGCTTCGGGGCGGAGATCGTCGGCGCTGAACACGGCGGGCAGGACCGAATCGTCGGAGAGCCTGCGAAGCAGGTAGCCGTGGTCGAGCACGGCGTCGACCAGGAATCCCCGCGCCCATCGCCGGTCGAAACGCCGTCTGACCTCGACGTGGGACCCCATGGGGATGGTCGGGGTTGCCATCGGCAGACCGCGGGGAGTGGTCGCATCAACGCTCTCGGTGCTCATCGGGGTCAAGGGTGCACGAAACCCGCGGATACGTCAACGACGCGACACGCGAGCCTCGTGACGGTTCGCTCCGACGCCTGCGGCGTGGCCCACGGCTAGGTTCGCGACGATGGCGACCCGCGGCTCGAGAACACCCGCGCCCACCCTGACCGAGGAACGACTCCTGTGGGACCGCGGCCATGCGTCCGTCGTGGGTGTCGACGAGGTGGGGCGGGGATCGTGGGCCGGCCCACTCACCGTCGTGGCGGTGGTGCTGCCCCACGATCGCCGGGTCAACGGAATTCGGGATTCGAAGCTGCTGTCGCCGCGCCGCCGGTCGGTCCTGCGGGACCGGATCCTGGAGTGGTGCGTCGACCATGGGGTGGGGCACGCGAGTGCCGAAGAGTGCGATGAACTCGGCATGAGTGATGCCCAGAGACTCGCGACCCGTCGCGCCTTCGACCGGCTGCGCATCGGGGTCGACGCAGTCCTGGCGGACGGACGGTGGAACTTCGTGTCGGGGGTCGCCGGCGACGCACCCACACAGATGATCGTCAAGGGCGACCGGGTGAGCCTGTCGATCGCCGCGGCCTCGGTCGTGGCGAAGGTCACCCGCGACGAGATGCTCATCGCCGCTGCGGATGACTTCCCGGCGTTCAACTTCGATTCCAACAAGGGTTATCCATGCCCCCGCCACCGAATGGCGCTCGACGGGTACGGCCCCACGTCGATCCACCGGCGCTCGTGGGCATTCATGGACAACCTCGTGTGGTCGGGATGTCATCGGACGACGCCGGTCGCGTCGGGGGACAACGTCGAGCCGGCGACGGGGACCGCGGTTCCGCTGCCGTTCGGGGAGTCCTCGGAGAGCTAGCGGCGCCCGCTCCGGAGCGCGACTGGACCGTACGGGGATCGGCCGGAAGCGTGGTCCGGCCCGTGGACGACGATTCGACTTCCCCCTCGACCGGTTCGGGTCTACCTTCGCGCCATGGGGATCGAGAGGTGCACGGCGGAGGCGGGTTCGGGTCGCCGGATCGTCATTCCGATGCTGCAGCGGGATCGCGCCGCGGCAACAGTGGGTGTGGGATTCGGAGCCGGTCTGGTTTCGTGGGTGAACGCCCACATCGAGAGCGATCTCGGCGGGGTCCAGACCCACGTCGACGCGGTGCATCAGGCGCTCGTGGGGCTGGGTGACGACGTCGCAGTGGTGACGTCGTTCTCGGGCGGTCCCCTGGCATTGATCCTGGCCGCCGCCCTGGCTCGGGTTCTCTGGGCCGTGTGGCCCTCGGCCGGAGGTCGCTGGCACCGGTGGTGGCACGGACGCATGTTGGCGGCTGCGTTGGCGCGATCCCTCTCGACGCGCGGGCCCGAACCCGTGACGTTCTACGCGCAGTGCCCGACGAGCCTCATGTTGTCGCGTCGTGTGGCCCGCGACGACGACCGGGTCATCGCCGCGATCCATTTCGCAGGGTCCGAGGCGAACGACATGGCTGTGAGGGGAGGCTGCCGGCCCGGAGACGGTTTCGACCGGTCGATCCGCGAGTTCGAACGTCGGACCCTCCCGACTGCGGACGGCCTCCTGTTCGTCTCGCACGCGTCGATGGCCCCGGTGCTCGAGGAGTATCCCGAGATCGAACGGCTCCCCCGAAGGGTCCTTCCCAATTTCCTCGACGACGACTGGGCCGGCGGTGGAAGGGCGGAGCCCGTGGTGGCGGCGCGCCGGCTCGTCACGATCGGACGGCTGGAGGCTCGCAAGAATCACCGGTACGGCCTCGAGATCGTCGCGGCCGCGGCGGGGAGGGGCATCCGATTCGAGCTCACCGTGGTGGGGACCGGGCCGGAGATGGACAACCTCCTGCGCCAGGTCGACGACCTGGGCATCGCCGACCGTGTCAGGTTCACGGGGCGCCGCGCCGATGTCCGCTCCGAACTGGCGTCGGCGGGGTGCTATCTCCACACGGCCGTCAACGAACCGTTCGGCTTCGCGCTGATCGAGGCGATGGCGTTCGGGTTGCCGATCGTCGCCGTCCCGACCGGCGGTATGACCGAGATCTTCTTCGATGGCGAACACGGGCGCTACCTGCCGGCGGGCGAACCCGACGCCGCGGCCCTCATGGTGGCGTCCCTCACCGAGGACACCGAGGAGATGGCCCGGGTCAGCCGGCGGGTCCGAGATCGATTCACCTCCACGTTCACCACGTCGGCGGTCGCCTCGCAGCTCGAGGCGTTCCTCTCGACGGCGGATCGGGACGAGCCCCGCGACCCCGTGCTCCACGGGTGACACCGAATCCGGCCGCCGGGCCGCCGAATGTGCCGAGGTGGTCGGATTCTCGGTGTGCTACCTGTAACATCATATGTGCTTGCAGAAGTTCGCAACCTGCGAGACGATCGAGATGTCATGAGTACGAGATCCACGAAACCCACGGCCACGAAGCGCCCGAAGGTTGCCGCGCCTCTCGACAGCGCCACCAGGGTCGTCAAACGAATCCTGGCGGTGGAGCCGGCTGACCACCCTGTCGCGTGGGAGCAATCCCTCAGCGTGATCGGGCCGGAGGGGTCGGGAATCGAGCGTCCGATGCCCGAGTGGGTGGAGATGAACCAGTCCCTCTTCCGCACCTTCGCGTTCCTGGACATCTCCGATTTCACGGCGTTCACCGAGAAGAACGGCCCCGAGGCAGCGACCGAGATGCTCTGCGCTTCAGGACCGTGTGCCGAACCGTGTCGGTGCGTCGCGGTGCCCGAATCGCCAAGTGGCTCGGCGACGGGGTCATGTTGGTCGGCACCAATCCCGGCCCGATCGTCGCGACGGTCGGCGAGATCCTGTTGCGGGTCGGCGAGGACCACTTCAACGTCCACGCCGGGATCGCGGCCGGAACCGTCCTGCTGTTCGAGGGTGACGACTACATCGGCCCGCCCGTCAACGTGGCGGCGCGCCTCTGCGAGGCCGCAGGCCCCGGCGAGGCCCTGGCGGTCGCGGTGGACGAGTTCATCCCCGAGTGGGTCGAGCGGGTCGGTGCCGTGACGGTCAAGGCCTCGGGCCTCGGGACCATTCCCGACGTCGCGCAGTTGAGGGTCGCGAGCGATGTCTGGGCGGCCGAGACGCTCGACGAGGACTCCGATGACGACCACGCGACGACCGATGCGGTCGACGCCGAGGCAGCGGACGGCATCGAGGGCGATGTCGGTGAGGACCGCGACGCCCGCGAGATCGACGCGATCGAGCACCGTGACGGTGAAGACCGTCCCCCCGACGCCCACGAGGCGTCGTCCACCCCCGTCGATGCGTGAGTCCCCGGGGCCGTCCGCCGGTCAGTCGCGCCCGACGGTTCCCACCGGCAGGTCCCGGTAGGGGGTCGTCGAGTCGATTCCGGGGTCCTTGGGCATCCCGAGCACCCGCTCGGCGACGATGTTGCGCATCACCTCGTCGGTTCCTCCCGCCACCCTCATCCCGGGGACTCCGAGCAGGAACTTCGAGAACGCGAACGTGCCCCACTCGCCCGAGTCGGCGACGATGCGTGGCCCGAGGACCCGGGCGACGAACTCCGCGAACGCCGACATGTTGTTCGTGAGACTCAGCTTCGCCGTCGACAACTCGGGTCCCGGAAGCTGCCCGCGCCGGATCTTGTCGAGGGCTCTCTGGTTGTTCCACTTGGCCACCACGAATCCCGAGTACACCTTGGCGTACTCATCGCGGATCGTCGGGTCCTCGAGCAGGTCGAAGTGGTCGAGCATGGCGCGGATCCGTTCGGGAGTGAACAGGCCGGAGCCCCCTCCACCTCCTCCTCCGATCGCGGCGCGTTCGTTCATGAGCGTGGTGAGCGCCACCGACCAGCCGCCGTTCACGTCGCCCAGTCGGTGATCCTCGCGGACCCGGACCTCGTCGAAGAACACCTCGTTGAAACTCGCGCCGCCGGTCATCTGTCGCAGAGGGCGGACATCCACGCCGGGATCCCTCATGTCCACGATGAAGGCCGTCAGGCCCTTGTGCTTGGGGGCGTCGGGGTTGGTCCGGCAGACGATCTCGCCGATGTCGGAGAGGTGGCCGTAGGTGTTCCACACCTTCTGACCGGTGATGATCCACTCATCGCCGTCGCGCACCGCCCGGGTGCCGAGGCTGGCCAGGTCGCTCCCCGCGATCGGTTCCGAGAAGAGCTGGCAGGCGAGGACGTCGCCCCGGTACAGGGCCGTGAGGTAACGCTCGCGGGCGGCGTCGGTCCCGTGAGCCAGGATCGTCGGCGCCACCATTCCGAGCGAGATGGTGAAGAACCCCATGTCGGGCACGACGTAGTGCGATTCGATCGACGCGTATTCGCGATCGAAGCTGCCCGGAAGCTCCCGCCCGCCGTGGTCGGAGGGCCCGGAGATCCATCCCAAGCCGGCGTCGAATCGGGTTCGGCGCCACTCCTTCGCCGCGGTGAGGTCGACCAGTTCCTGGTCCCGATCGGTCTCCTCGAAGATGTCGGCACCTTCGCTGCCCTCGCCCCATACGAAGTCGGTGCGCGGCGGGCGCGGCTCGGCGTTGTGGTCGAGGAACGCCGTCACCTCCGCCCGGAACTCGTCCAGAGTCGGTGCGTTCGTCGTCATCGGGGACCCCCTTCTTGACCGGACGGTCAATTTAGACCCCGGTGATGGCTCGATCACAGTCGCTGATTAGTCTTCCCACGTGCTTCGACGCCGGCCCGTTGCCCTGGGGATCTTCGCCGCGTGGACGTTGGTCGTGTGGACGGGCCGCGTGCGCAACATCTGGGCCGACCTCGAAGGGTCCGAGCGCGCCGTGGCGATGATTCCTGCGGTCGTGTTCTGCGCAGTGGGGCTGGCGGTCGCGTGGCTGGCCGTCGCCGATCCATCGGAGTCCGTGACGCGCCGGGTCACCGGTTCGGCGGCGGTGTTCACCATCGGCTACTGGATGGTTCGGGCGGTTCTCATCGCCCTCAACGATCACGCCCTGGGTTTCGTCGTGGTTCACACGGTGCTCGCGATCGTGTCGGTGTCGGCCGCGGCATGGGCCTGGCGGGTCGTGGACCGGGAGGACCCTTGTGAGGTGGACGGGGGCGCGTCGGCCGTCGACGGCGGAGGCGAGGACACTACGGTGGCCGCCGGATCCGACGCAGGAGGTCTGTAGTGGAGTGGAGCCCTGACGAGGCCGACGAGGGTGACATCATCGACCGTCGAGCCGGTGGCGGTGGCGGCTCGGGCGTCGACCTCGGGAGTGTCCTGGGCGGAGCTCTCGGAGGAGGAGGGGGTCGGGGCAAGAAGGCCGGCGGCGGCCTCATGGGGGTCGTGTTGATGGTGGCGGCCATCTTCATCCTGCCCAAGTTGATGGGAGGCGGGGGTGGCTTCGACCTCTCGACGGTTCCGGGTCTCGAGCAGCTTCCCCAGGTGAGCTCCGGCGCCATCGAGTCCAGCGGTGACCCCTCCGACATGTCGGTCCCGCCCGACTCCGATCCCGACCTCGAACTCAAGCAGTTCTCCAACGTTGTCATCACCGACGTCAACGACATGTGGGCCGAGCAGTTCTCCGCTGCCGGCCGGCAGTACCAGCGGACGCAGATGGTGCTCTTCGCGAGCGGGACCTCCAGTGGCTGCGGCAACGCCAGCTCGGCGATGGGTCCCTTCTACTGCGGGGCGGACAATCTGGTCTACATCGATCTCGACTTCTTCAGGGACCTGGCGACCCGGTTCGGCGCCGCCGGCGACTTCGCCCAGGCGTACGTGATCGCTCACGAGGTGGCCCACCATGTTCAGAACGAACTCGGGATCTCCGACGAGGTGCGACGGATCGAGGCCCGCGATCCCGATGCGGCGACGGGACCCGACGGGCTGTCGGTGCGCCAGGAGCTGCAGGCGGACTGCCTGGCGGGGGTGTGGGCGCATTCGGCCTTCGAGGAGGGTCGGTTGGAGCCCGGTGACATCGACGAGGCCCTCGCCGCCGCGGCGGGAGTGGGTGACGATCGGATCCAGCGTCAGGCGACGGGTTCGGTGAATCCCGAGGGCTTCACCCACGGCACGTCGGCGCAGCGGTCGGCATGGTTCACCACCGGCTACCAGTCGGGTGATTCGGATTCGTGTGACACGTTCTCGGTGAACAATCTCTAGGCGGCATCCGGTTGGGGTGCCGGCGGAACGAACGCTACGATTCGTCCGCTATGGGCCAACCCGTCACCGTCATCGAGAAGCCCTCCTCCCGCGGAGGAGTCGTCAGATTCGAGATGAACCGGGTGCTCACCGGTATGGGACACGAGAGCTACGTTCCCGGTGACGTCATCGTCGGTGACCGTCCGCCCGATGTCCTCGCCGGGCGTCTCCTCGAGCGCGGTGGAATCGACAGGGTTCACGTCGCCGGCTCGGTGGTGACCGTCGATCTGGCCAAGGGTGCCGGGTCGGAGGGGATCAAGGAGATCATCGAGGATCTCTACACCTACTACCGGCCTGGCGTCGACGTGCCGGTCTTCGAGGAGCCCGACGCCGAGGGGTGACCCCTTGCGGTGATCGAACGCACGTTCGATACTGGGGTCATGGCCCCAGACCTCGATGCCGCCCTCACCCTGAGTGAGCTGTCCGAACGTATCCGTCCCACCGTCCTCTCCTCCGAGAAGACGGTGCCGGTTGTCGACGAGTTGAGGGGGCTCCTTCCCCTGGGAGGGCTGGTCCGGGGCTCATCGGTGGCCGTGAGCGGTACGGGGGCCACCTCCCTGGCCCTGACCCTGCTGGGAAAGGCGTCGGGTACGGGGTCGTGGATAGCCGTCGTGGGCGTCGATTCCCTCGGTTGGGCGGCAGTCGCCAGGGCGGGCTGGGCACTCGACCGGACCGTGTCGATCACCGAACCACCCGTGTCGGCGTGGGCGACCGTGGTGGGGGCTCTCGTCGATGCCCTCGACGTGGTGGTCGTCGATCCCACTCATCAGGTGCGGGCAGGTGACGCCCGTCGACTGGCGGCGAGGACCCGCGAGCGGGGATCGATCCTGGTTCGACTCGAGACCCCCGACGGACGTTCCCGCTTCAGGTGGCCGACTCAGGCAGATCTCCATCTGACCTCCGAGTCACTCGGGTGGGAGGGCGTCGATGTGGGTGCCGGTCACCTGCGGTCACGTCCGGTGACAGTCGCTGTCGGGGGTCGCCGTCAGGGAGGTCGTCCGGCCTCGGCCTCGTTCATGCTTCCCGGGGATCGTCACTCTGTCGAGACGGTTCCGGCCCCGGTGACACCACTCGGTCGAATCGGCTGAGGACCCGGTGGCGGTCGCCGTGGCCGAGGTCACCCGGACCCTGGTGGTGAGTTGTGCCGACTGGCCGGTGGTGGCCCTCGGAGTGGATCTCTCGCGGCCCGTCGCCGTCATGGCCTCCCAGCGGGTGATGTCGCTGAACGACGCGGCACGGGAATCGGGTCTCTCGGTGGGACTCCGACGAAGGGAGGCTCAGCGGAGGAATCCCCAGGTGACCCTCCACGATCGCGACCCCGACCGGGAGGCCCGGACCTTCGACCCGGTCGTCGGGGCACTCGAGGAGGTGGCTGCCCGAACCCAGATCGTGCGTCCGGGCGTGCTGAGCATCCCCGTCCGCGGCCCCTCTCGCTACTTCGGGGGTGATGAACCTCTCGCCGTCGAAGTGGCGGCGGTGGTCGCCCGTTCGGTCCCGTCGGGGGTCAGGGTGGGGGTGGGGGTGGCGGACGGTCTGTTCGCCGCATCGTTGGCGGCGCGCCGCTCCGCCGCGGTGGTGGGCCCCGACGTGTCGGTGGTGCCCCTGGTGGTGGACGAAGGGGCATCAGGTGGTTTCGTGGCCGATGCTCCGATCTCCGCCCTGGGGCGTCCAGAACTCACGTCGGTTCTGGCCCGGCTCGGACTCACCGAGGTCGGTGTGTTCGCCGCACTCGATACCGGTGACGTGGTCGCCCGCTTCGGACGGGAGGGGAGTGACGCCCACCGCCTGGCCCGCGGACTCGATCTGGTGCCCCCCTCACTGTCGGAGCCGCCACCCGATCTGGAGGTCGCCCATGAGGCCGATCCGGCTCTCGAGAGAGTCGATCACGCGGCCTTCGTGGCGAAATCATTGGCCGACGACTTCCATGCGCGGCTCGGGAGTCGCGGGATCGCCGCCACGGCGATCCTCATCTCGGCGGTGACCGTGGAGGGCGAGGTGGTGGAGAGGCGATGGCGTCACGAGGGTGCGCTGGGTGCCGCCGCGGTCGCTCAACGGCTCCGGTGGCAGCTCGACGGGTGGTTGACGTCGACGGGTGGGCGGCGGTCCGCTGGTGCCGGCGCCATCCGGACCCTCTCGGTGAGGCCGGAGGCGGTGATGGCCGCGGTCGGACGGCAGCAGGGCTTCTGGGGAGGCACGACCGAGGCGGGAGAAAGGGCGATGCAGGGGCTGGCCCGGGTCCAGTCCCTGTTGGGGGAGGACGCAGTGCGCCGTGCGGAGTGGAAGGGGGCGCGTTCGCCGGGGGAGCAGTACCGCATGGTGCCTCTCGATGCGGAACCCTCGTCGGGCACCAGCGAACTCGGTGTGCCGGTGTCGGGGGCGGGACCGGGCGAGGGGGAGTCACCCTGGCCGGGCCGACTGCCCGACCCTCCACCTGCCCTGGTGTGGGTGACGCCCCGACGGATCTCGGTGGTCGATTCATCGGGAGAGCAGGTCCGAGTGAGTGGACGCGGGGCGGTCTCGGCTCCCCCTGCGAAGGTGGCCATGGGTTCCCAGCAGTGGCGGGCGGTCATCGCCTGGAGCGGTCCGTGGCTGTGTGACGAACGCTGGTGGGATGCGCTGGGGCATCGTCGGCGGGCCCGATTCCAGGTGGTACTCGACGACCGGAGTGCTCACCTGTTGGCGGTGGAGTCGCAGTTGTGGTGGTGGGAGGCCGCCTACGACTGAGAACCGGCAGGGATGGTCGGGGCCGTCGCCTACTGTGACCGGCGTGATCCCGGGATCGACCAGCAGATGACGATCGACATCACCGGCATCCGCCTGCGTCCGTCGCCCGCACACCTGCGGTGCATCTCGCCCACATCGAGCAGTTCGTGACGCTCGCCGGCGAGGCCCGCCGTCGTGTTCGAGGTCTCCTGACCAGGGCGTACGCGGCTCGCAATCGCTACACCCATCTCGGCGACACCGCTCTCGGCGAAGACGTTCGGGGGCTGGCGGGGGTGACATTCGAGGGCGACAGCTTCGTGCACTCCCACGTCATCTTCTCGGGTGAGGTGGTCATCGGCCGGTCGACCACCATCGGCGAGCGCTGCAACGTGAGCGGACCGACGACCATCGGTCGCTACTGCCAACTTGCCACCGGTGTCGCGGTGATCTCCGGAGACCACCCGACCTCCAAGTTGACGACCTACACCAACCGCCGGTTGCTGTCGGGGCACATGGCGACCCACGTCGAGCGCCGTGCGGTGTCGGTGGGCAACGACGTCTGGATCGGCCGGAACGCCATGGTCCTCGCGGGCGTGACCGTCGGGGACGGCGCGGTCATCGGCGCCGGGGCCGTGGTGACGAAGGACGTCGAGCCCTATGCGATCGTCGCAGGGGTCCCGGCCCGCAGAATCGGGTCGAGATTCTCCGATGAGACCATCGCCCTTCTGGAACAGCTGAGGTGGTGGGAGCGGACATCCGCGGACATCGAGGCGCATGCCGCGCTCTTCGACCTCGACCTCGACGACTCCCCGGGTGCCCACGAATCGCTGCGGAGCTGGATCGCCGAGACCCCTCGGGACGAGGTCGGCACGGCGCAGCGGTCGCGCCCTGATCGAGAGCTCACGGAGAGGGACTGAGAACACCCTCAGTGCGGCTGATCGGTTCGCCGTGCCCCACCCCGGCACAATGGTGGGGTGCGCGTACTCGTGATCGAAGACGAAGTTGCTCTGGCGGAGGGCGTGGCCCGTGGACTCGGAGCCGAGGGCTTCTCGGTGGAGGTGGCCCATGACGGACTGGTGGGGCTCGAACTGGCGCGTACCGTGGACTTCGACCTCATCGTCCTCGACATCATGTTGCCGGGGATGAACGGCTACAAGGTCTGCCGGACGCTGCGCGACGAGGACGTCTGGACGCCGATCCTGATGCTGACCGCCAAGGACGGCGAGTACGACGAAGCGGAGGCCCTCGACACCGGAGCCGACGACTTCCTCTCCAAGCCGTTCTCCTTCGTCGTCCTGGTGGCGCGGCTGCGAGCCCTGGCGCGCCGTCGCTCCGACGCCAGCCTCCAGCCGCTCGAATACGACGACCTGGTGCTCGATCCCATCTCCCGCACCGTTCGCCGCGGGGAGGTCGACATCTCGGTGTCCCCCAGGGAGTTCGCGCTGCTCGACGCGCTCATGCGCAAGGTCGGCGAGGTCGTGTCCAAGGCGGAGCTCCTCACCACGGTCTGGGGCGAGGAGTTCGAGGGCGACCCCAACGTCGTCGAGGTCTATGTCGGCTATCTCCGTCGCAAGATCGACCGGCCGTTCGACCGCGACGATCTCCAGACGGTCAGGGGCGTGGGATACCGGATCGGGGAGCCCGATGCGTCGGCTCGTTGATTCGGTCAGGGTCCGCCTGACCGTCGCCGTGTCGCTGCTCTTCGCCGCAGCGATCACCCTGGCGTCGTTCGGACTCGTCCATCAGGTGCAGAACGCCCTGGTCAACGACGTTCGGGTCCGAAACGATGCCCTGGCCCAGGCTCTCGCCCAGATGATCACGTCGAACACGTCCTCGGGGTGGGGGTCGAACGCCGCCGTGGTCAGCCAACTCCCCGACACCTACGACCGCGAGATGTTGCAGGAGGGACTCGAGGAGAGCGTCGTGTACGTCGAGGGCCCCGGAGCCGTCGACGTCGCCGAGCCGCCCAGCATCTTCGATCGTTTGAAGCGCTCACTCACCGGCGAGGCGACGCCGCTGTTCGGCAAGTCGCTGCCCGAGCGCCTGAGCGCCGAGCAGTACGTGGTGTCGACGATCGACATCACCACCGACAGTGGACCGGTGACCCTCGGGGTGGTCAGTTCCCTCTCCGCGGTGAGCCGGACCGTCGAGCGGGTCCGTTCGTCGCTCCTGTTCGCCGTGCCCTCGATGGTGGCCGCGATGGCCCTCATCGCATGGTTCATGACGGGTCGGGCCCTCGTTCCCGTCTCGTCCATCACCGGTCGCGTCAAGGAGATCACTGCGTCAACACTCGATCAGCGGGTTCCCGAGCCCCACACCGAGGACGAGATCGGCGATCTCGCCCGCACCATGAACGCGATGTTGGAACGTCTCGAACAGGGTGCCGGTACCCAGAAGCGCTTCATGTCCGATGCGTCGCACGAGCTGCGGTCACCGGTGGCCGCGATCCGCACCCAGATGGAGACCGCGCTGTTGAATCCCGAGACCACCGATTGGCCCCAGGTGGGGCGCACGGTGTTGGCGGAGGACCAGCGCCTCGCATCCCTCGTCGACAACCTCCTCGTCATGACCCGCCTCGAGGAGGGGGTGAGGAGAACCACCAGCGACATCGACATCGACGAGATCCTCCACGAGCTCGCGGCGCGCCGCTACGACGTGCGGGTCGACTGGACCGGCGTGCTGGCAGGGCGGGTGGTGGGCGTGCCCGACGAGGTGGCCAGCGTGGCCCGGAATCTCGTCGACAACGCGGTGCGTCACGCGGTCTCGGAGGTTCGCGTCTCGCTGACGACGCAGGGACCGACGGTGAAACTCACCGTCGAGGACGATGGACCCGGCATCCCCGAGGAGATGCGGGAGAAGATCTTCGAACGCTTCTCGCGGCTCGAGGAAGGTCGTTCCCGCGACGCCGGCGGCTCCGGTCTGGGACTGGCCCTGACCCGTCGAATCGTCGAGAGCCACGAGGGAACGATCCGGGTGGAGACGTCGGGCATCGGCGGGGCCGCGTTCATCGTCGAGCTGCCGTCGGTCGCCGACGGGATCTACGAACCCGCCGGACCGGAATAGGCCACGACAACTGTCCCCGGCGTTGCGGTGGGGGGATATGGTCCGTCCATGAGCGATCGCCCCACCCCCGATGACAAGGACTGGACCTGGATTCTCGACAGGCCCTGCCCCGAGTGCGGGTTCGACGCCCCTGCAGCCGATGTCGCTCACCTCGGCGCGGAGATCCGGTCGATGGCCGCGAGATGGCGGCAGATCCTCGGTGGTGGCGACATCGTTCACCAGCGGCCCCCGTCCGAGGACGGCCCGGTCTGGTCGGCGCTGGAATACGGAGCTCACGTCCGGGACGTGTTCGAGAAGTTCGTCGAGCGGCTCACCATGCTGCTGAGTGACGACGATCCGACCTTCCTGAACTGGGATCAGGATGCCACCGCGGTGGAGCAGGACTACCGGGCACAGGATCCGTCCAGGGTCGCCTACGACCTGGCCGTCAATGCCGGACGCGCGGCCGACATCGTCGACCGGGTCCGCACCGACGAGCTGGGCCGATCGGGTACCCGGTCGAACGGTTCCCGTTTCACCGTCGACAGCCTGATCCGGTACATGGTCCACGACCCCTATCACCACATCTGGGACGTCGAGCAGGGCTACGAAGCGATGGCGGAGGCCGACTCATCGAGTTGATGGACCGAACATTTGTTCGTATCGTCGAGGGATGGGGTTCAACAACCCGGGGGTTCCCTGGTCGGAGATAGAACGGCGTCTCTCGGACCGTCCCGTGCCCGGAGAGTCGCCGTCGTTGCTGCCGGCCAACCGGTTGGCGAGCTTCTGGCCCGGTGATCCCCCGCCGAGTACACCGACCGTTCGCACCCGGGGCCCGGTCCCCTACGCCGAACTCCATTGCCACTCGAACTTCAGTTTCCTGGACGGCGCGTCGCATCCCGAAGAACTGGTGGCCGAAGCGGTGGAGTTGGGACTCGAGGCCCTCGCCCTCACCGACCACAACGGGTTCCAGGGAGTGGTCCGCTTCGCCGAGGCGGCCAGGGCCGTCGGCCTCCCCACGGTGTTCGGAGCGGAACTGACCCTCGATTCGGTCCCGGTGCCGCGGGGATCCCGAACGGGCTCACCCGACCCCGCCGGACGACACCTCCTGGTCCTCGCAGCCGGTCCCGAGGGATACGCCCGATTGTCGAGGGCGATCAGCATCGCTCAGATGTCGGGGGAGAAGGCGTCCCCTCGCATCGGTTTCGACGAGCTGGCCTCGGTGCTGGGACGGGGTCGACATCACGTGCTGACCGGCTGCCGCAAGGGCACGGTTCCCGCGGCGTTGATGGACGAAGGGCCGTCCGCGGCGGCGGCGGAACTGCATCGGTTGGTCGACGCCTTCGGGGCCGACCGGGTGTGGGTCGAGCTGTGGAACCATGCCGAACCTCTCGACGGTGCCCGCAACGACGCCCTGGTGGAGGTGGCGTCCCGGGTCGGTGTCGGGGTGGTGGCCACCAACAACGTGCACTACGCCGTGCCGGAACGCCGCCGCCTGGCAACCGCCCTCGCCGCGGTGAGGGCTCGGCGGAGTCTCGACGAGCTCGACGGGTGGCTGCCCGGAGGGGGTGTGGCCTACCTGCGGAGCGGCGAGGAGCAACAACGCCGCTTCGCCCGCTATCCCGGGGTGGTGGAGGCGGCGGCCCATCTGGGGATCGAGTGCGCCTTCGACCTGTCGTTGGTGGCGCCGTCGCTGCCGCCCTACCCGTGTCCCTCCCGTGATGACGGTACCCCCCACGACGAGATGTCCTACCTGCGAGAACTGGTGGCCGAGGGTGCCGCCCACAGGTATGGGAAACCGGGCTCGGAGGAACTGGCCGGGTTCATCACGAGGTGCGGTCGGGATCCCTACGCACAGATCGACCACGAACTCGACCTGGTGGAGGAGCTCGGATTCCCCGGCTATTTCCTCATCGTCTGGGACATCGTCGAGTTCTGCCGACGCGCCGACATCCTGTGCCAGGGCCGGGGCTCCGCCGCGAACTCCGCGGTGTGTTTCGTCCTCGGCATCACCAAGGCGGACTCGGTGGCTCTCGGTCTCCTGTTCGAACGGTTCCTCTCTCCCGAACGCGACGGTCCGCCCGACATCGACATCGACATCGAGTCCGATCGTCGCGAGGAGGTCATCCAGTACGTCTACGAACGCTACGACCGGCGCCACGCCGCCCAGGTGGCCAACGTCATCACCTACCGGTCGCGCTCCGCGGTCCGTGACATGGCCCGTGCCCTGGGGTTTGCGCCGGGTCAGCAGGACGCCTGGTCGAAGGAGATCGACCGCTGGTCGGGTCTCCCGCGGGTGGGGGAGCAGGGGTCCGCGGGAATGACCGTGCCCGACGCCGTGCTCGACCTCGCCCGGGAGGTCGAACATTTCCCCCGTCATCTCGGTATCCACTCGGGAGGCATGGTCATCTGCGACCGACCGGTGGTCGACGTCTGCCCCACCGAGTGGGCCGCCATGGAGGGTCGGTCGGTGCTGCAGTGGGACAAGGAGGACTGTGCCGCGGTGGGTCTGGTGAAGTTCGACCTCCTGGGCCTCGGCATGTTGAGTGCCCTGCACGAGGCCATCGACCTGGTGGCCGAACACCACGGGGTGAACATCGATCTTGCCGACCTGGCCCAGGAGGACGAGGTCTACGACATGATCTGCGCGGCCGACACCGTCGGGGTGTTCCAGATCGAATCCCGGGCACAGATGGCCACCCTGCCCCGGTTGCGGCCCCGCACCTTCTACGACCTGGTCGTGGAGATCGCTCTGATCCGCCCCGGGCCGATCCAGGGGGGCTCGGTTCACCCCTACATCCGACGGCGCAACGGGGTCGAGGAGGTCACCTACCTCCACCCGCTGTTGAAACCGGCTCTCGAGAAGACCCTGGGAGTGCCGCTCTTCCAGGAGCAGCTCATGCAGATCGCCATCGACGTCGCCGGATTCTCCGCGGCGGAGGCCGACCGTCTCCGTCAGGCGATGGGGTCGAAACGGTCACGTGAACGAATGGAGGAACTGGCGGGGAGGTTGTACGAGGGAATGGCCGAACGGGGGATCGTCGGCGAGGTCGCCGACCAGATCTTCGACAAGCTCGCGGCGTTCGCCAGCTACGGCTTCCCCGAGAGCCATTCGGTCAGCTTCGCCTATCTCGTCTACGCCTCGTCGTGGTTGAAGTACCACTACCCGGCCGCGTTCTGCGCGGGCCTGCTGCGGGCCCAGCCGATGGGTTTCTACTCTCCCCATTCACTGGTGCGCGATGCACGTCGCCATGGGGTCGTGGTTCGTGCACCCGATGTCAACCGGTCCGCGGCGAGGGCCGACCTCGAAGAGGAGGTGGGGTCAGCGGGGGGAGTGGCACTGCGACTGGGGTTCGATTCGGTGCGTCACGTCGGGGCGGATCTGGCCGAGGATCTGGCCGCGGCTGCACCCTTCGGGTCGATCGAGGAGGTGGCCCGCGTCGCGGGGGTGCGCCGCAACGTGATGGAGGCGCTGGCGACCGCTGGTGCTTTCCGCGGCCTCGATGGTGACCCCCGGCACGGTCGGCGAGAGGATCTGTGGTCGGCCGGCGCGGCGGCCCAGACCGGTCCCGACCGGCTGGAAGGGATCGTCACGGGGCTCGAGGCTCCGATGCTGCCGGGGATGAGCCCCCTCGACGAGGCGGCGAGTGATCTGTGGGCCACCGGGATCTCCGCCGACGGTCACCCGACCCGTTTCGTGCGGGACCGCCTCGATGCCGAGGGTGTCCTGAGTGCCGGACGTCTCCGGTCGGTGGAGGCCGATCGCAACGTGTCGGTGGCCGGGGTGGTGACCCACCGTCAGCGTCCCATGACCGCAGGTGGCATCACCTTCATCAACCTCGAGGATGAGACCGGGTTCGTCAACATCGTCTGTTCGCTCGGCTGTTGGGAACGTCACCGCGCCGTGGTCCGGTCGTCGCCGGCATTGGTGGTCAGGGGGCGCCTGGAACGCGAAGAGGGTGTGGTGAACGTGGTGGCTCACCGCATCGAGCCGCTGGAGATCCTGGAAGGGTCGATGTCGCGAGACTTCCGTTAGAGGCCGCCAGAGCCGACACCGCAGTCGATAGCGTGGCCACCGACAAGCCGGTTGACCCAAGGAGCGCGCCATGCCGATCCACGGAAACCTCTTCACCGCCCACGAAGAGACCACCGGAGCGGATCCCTTCACCCTGCAGAACAAGAAGCTGCTCAAGGTGCAGATGCAGTACGGGCCGATCATGGCCCGGATGGGCTCGATGGTGGCGTACCAGGGTGACGTTCGTTTCGAGAACCTGGGGTCTGGCGGGATCTCCAAGATGGTGAAGGCCAAGGTGACCGGGCGAGGGCCTCGCCGCCATGAACTGCAGCGGAACCGGCGAGCTCTTCCTCGCCGACATGGCGTCGGAGATCCAGGTCTTCTACCTCGAGAACGACATGGTGAGCGTCAACGGTGCCAACGTGCTGGCCTTCTCCACGTCGATCGAATGGGACATCCAGAGAATCGGGACGAGCGCGGCGATGATGACCGGCGGGCTCTACAACGTCGTGCTCAGGGGCACCGGATACGTGGCCATCACCACCAGGGGTGATCCGGTCTCACTCGACGTGGCGGGAGCTCCGACCTTCGCCGATCCCAATGCGGTGGTGCTCTGGAGCAGTGGGGTCCAGATGAACATCAAGACCGACACCGGCGGCTTCAAGTCCCTCATGAGAGGCGGCCACGGCGAGACCTTCCAGATGGCCTTCAGCGGCCAGGGCCACGTCCTGGTGCAGCCGGCCGAGAACGTCGCTCAGGGAGGCGGTCAGGCGGCCGGCGGGGGATCGCAGGGCGGTCTGCTCGGCGGGCTCATGAAAGGCTGAGGAGCCCTTCGATGACGGCCTTCTTCTCGCGGAGCACCCGGCGGTAGCGAACAGCGGCGTACTCCTGGAGGGCTTTCGAACGCGCCAGGCTGACGGTGCCGTGAATTCGGTCCTCGGGCACCTCGATCTCGGAAGGCGACGTGTCGATCCCGGAGACCCGCTGGGGGTCCATCAGTGCCTCCCCACGTCGTCGGATCCAGCACAGTGCAGGAAGATGTCGATCGGCCAGACGGGCCAGTTCCTCGCTGCCGGTCTCGGCGATGATCTCCCGGACTCCACGGACCAGGTTCTCCGCCGACCCCGAGGTGCGGGTCGTGGCGTGTTCGCGGTAGAAGGAGAGACAGTCGGCGACGCGGACCGGATGCGACCCGGGGGAGAAGACGAGGCGGATGTTGAAGAGGTTGTCCTCGCCGACCGAGTAGCCCTCGGGATACCGGGCTCCGGTCGCCACCAGGAACTGCCGCTGGACGAACGGCTGCATCATGCAGGCTCGGTCCCCGAACCACCAGCGGACGTTCAAGGGGTGGTCGCCCCGCCGGCTGACGGTCGTCAACGAGGGGAACCAGTGCAGCACCTCGACCTCTCCCCCCTCCGAGAACCGGAAACCCAGATGATCGGTGGTCAGGACCCGGGCCTCGGGGAATGCCCGAGCGGCTCCCAGGAGGCGTTCGACCCGGGCGGGATCCCAGAGGTCGTCTGCGTCGACGAAACCGACCCAGGAGCCGGTGGCGGCGTCGATTCCCGCATTGCGGGCATGAGATCGACCGTGATTCGATCCATCGCCCACCAACGTGATCCGCGGGTCACCGGATGCGGCGTCGGCGACCAGGTCGGCGGTCCCGTCGGTCGACCCGTCATCGACGACGAGGATCTCGAGTTCCCGGTGGGTCTGGCCAGCCACCGACGCCAGCGTCGTGCGGAGGGTGGATGTCGCGTTGAAGGCCGGGATAACTACGCTGACCAGCGGGTTGTCGTGTGCCATGTCGGATCCCGGAGGGCAGGTGGAGGTTCAAGCATGATGCCGACGCTGCCGATGGATCAACAGTGAGCCGAACGACCCATCTCCGCGGCCCTGCGTCGGCATGGCGGATCGGGGTCGTCTGCCTCGTGGCGGCCGCCGCCGTCCCCGTCGTGCCCGTCGGTGCGACGGTGACGTCTCCGGCGTTGGGTGGACCCGACGACATCGATGTGTTGCGGGCCACCGATGCCCAGCTCGGAGAGCGCATCGCAGAACTCGATGCCCAGCGCTCGGCCACCGCGGATGCGCTGGCGGGCGCCCATGCCGCGGCGGACGAGGCCCGCCGCCGGGTCTCGGTCGCCCGGGCCGCCGAGCAGCGTGCCCGCCGAGCGGCCGAGAGGGCCGATGACGAGGTTCGCCGGGTCGCGGTGTCGGCCTATGTGGGCGAGTCCGACCTCGACCAACTCGCGGTCTTCTCCGCCGCCGACCCTGCCGAGGCCAACCGTGTCTCGGTCTATCTGCGCCATGAGGCCGAGCGCCGCAAGGAGGTGTTCGACACCCAGCGGGAGGCTCATCGCCGGCTGGAGGCCGCCACCGACAGCACCGAGAACGCGTCCGAGGCGTTCGATGATGCCGTGTCCGAACGCGAGGCGCTCCTGGGCCGGCTCGAAGCCGACCGCGAGACCCAGGTCCTCTTCGCCGCTGCGGTCGACGAACGGATCGAAGCGAAACTGGCCGAAGCCGAGGCCCTCGCAGAGATCGACGCCGCTGCGGCGGAGGCGATCGCCGTGGAGGCCGACGTGCTCGGAGCGGTCAATCGTGGCGAGACCACGGACTCCCGTGGAGAGCGTCTCGTGGTGGCTGCGGGACCCGCTCCCGATGAGGGACCCGTTCCTCCTCCGCCCCCTCCGGCTCCGCCGACCACCGCGGCCCCGACGCCACGGCCGCCCACTCCGGCCCCCGCGTCGCCCACGCCCGCCGCTCCTCCGGTCACGGCGGCGCCACCCGCCGTTCCCGCGGTCGCTGTCACCAAGGTCGGGCCCTTCGTCGTGGCGACGTCGATCGCCTTCAACGTCCGTGCCCTGCTCGATGCCTCCGCACAGGCCGGCTTCGTGCTCGGCGGCAGCGGATTCCGCGACCCCCAGCGCCAGATCGAACTGCGGATCGCCCATTGCGGATCGACGTTCTACGACATCTGGCAGCGGCCGTCGTCGCAGTGCTCACCACCCACCGCGTGGCCCGGGCGTTCGATGCACGAGCAGGGCCTCGCGCTCGACATCACCTGTTCGGGCTCGCTCATCAGGTCCCGATCGAGCCCGTGTTTCTTCTGGCTGGCGGTGAACGCGTCCACCTACGGGCTGTACAACCTCCCTTCCGAGCCCTGGCACTGGTCGACGACCGGAACCTGACGCGGGAGCCCTCGGCCACCACAATGGTGGGGCGTGGACGGGACCGAGCTTGTCGATCGTGTGGATCTGTGCCGCTCCGACGGGCGGCTGAATCCGGCGGCACGTGGATGGTCGCGTCGCCCCCTTCAGCACTGCGCCCTTCCCGGCGGCCGGGGCCGGCGGAAGCGCTGGGACTACTGGAACGTCGTCGACGAACAGTGCATCGTGGCCGTGACGCTGGCCGATGTCGACTACCTGGGCATGGCCTCGGTGTGGATCCTCGATCGGGCGTCGTCGGAGGCGATCGAGTGCGTCACGGTCGTTCCACTCGGTCGGGGGATCGACCTCGACGATCAGGTCGGAATCGGCACTCGACGGGTGGCGCGCCGCAGACTGAGCATCGAGATGTCCGATGACGTCAACGGCACGAGCCTGGTGGCGGAGGGACGGGTCGGGGAACGGAGGCTCTCCGTCGATATCCGCGTCGATCTGCCGCAGGGCCACGAGAGCCTCAACGTCGTGATCCCCTGGTCGGATACGCGCTTCCAGTTCACGTCCAAGCAGCTGGCCAGACCGGCCCGGGGGTCGGTTCACGTCGACGGGCGTGACTACCGGGTCGGCGAGGCCGGCCCGGCCTTCGGCACCCTCGACGCCGGACGCGGAAAGTGGCCGTACCGAAGCCGATGGAACTGGGGAGCGGCTGCGGGCCGTGTGGAGGGTTCCGTCGTCGGCCTTCAGCTCGGCGGGCAGTGGACCGACGGTACCGGTGCCACCGAGAACGGAATCCTCGTCGACGGCCGATTGCACAAGATCTCCGACGATCTCGACTGGCTCTTCGATCGCCGTGACCACATGGCCCCGTGGACCGTCCGCACCCGAACGGGAACCGCCGTCGATCTGACCTTCGATCCGGTGTACCAGCGAATCGACGGCTTCCAGGCCATCGTGGCATCGAGCGACGTCCATCAGTGTTTCGGCCACTACTCGGGCACCGTCGCGGCCGGCGATGTGACCGTGGAGATCGACGGCCTCTTCGGCTGGGCCGAGGAGGCTGTCTGGAGATGGTGAGGCGGCCTCGGCACCCCCGGGCGCGGAGTGCACGGTCGTTCCGATGGGCACGCGTGGCGACGCCGGGGAATACGATGCGGAGCAACGTATGGACGATCGACCTCGAAGTCTCCGGGAGATGCTCGCGGAGGCCAAGGACTCCTCAGAGCTCATGGTCGATCTCGCCTACGCCGCGGTCTTCTTCAACGATCCGGGGATGTGCGAAGAGGTGCTCCAGCTCGAGGAGAGCCTCAACGGATTGACCCAGGCGATGCGCGCCACCTGCATCCTGGCCGTGAGACGTCCTGCCGAGGCCGCCTCGATGGCGTCGGTGCTGACGGTCGTCTCCGCCATCGAGGGCATCGGCAACGCCGCGGTCGACATCACCCGGATCGTCACGCACCGACTCGGCATTCCCAATGAGCTGATCGGCGACCTGTCCAATGCGGCAGAGGTGTCGCACCGGGTGTGGATCCGAGAGGGATCCCACATGGCAGACAGGCCGCTGTCCGCTCTCGAACTGCCGGTGGCGACCGGAATGCGGGTCATGGCGATCCGGCGCGATCGCTCGTGGAACACCGAGATCGATGGGGACGTCGTGCTGTTGCCGGGCGACGTGCTGTTCCTCCGGGGTTCTCCGCCGGGGATCATCCGACTCCACGAGCTCGCCGCGGCGCCGACCTGGAGTCCGCCCCAACCTCCGTCGCCTGACGCTCTCACCGATCTCGATCGGGCGGTCGACGTCCTGGTCGAGATGAAGAACACGTCGGAGGCGGCGGTCGGGTTGGCCTACTCGGCGCTCGCCCTCCGCGATCGGGGCCTGGCGGCGGAGGTGGGGCACCTCGCCGACCGCCTCGACGAGATGAAGGATCAACTCCAACTCTGGGTGCTGCGGGCGTCGTCTGCCGACGTCGACCCCGCCCGGCTCCGCGGGCTGCTCCAGCTCTCCCACGTCGCCGAACAGATCGGCAATCAGGCCAACCAGATGGTGTGGCTCATCCGCGAGGACATCCCCTTTCACCCGGTCCTCGCCATGGCTCTCGGTGAGAGCGACGAGGTGGCGATACGGATCCCCGTGGCCGAGCGGTCGTCTGCCGCCGGTTCCACGATCGGTTCGATGGAGCTCGACATCGAGCCTGGATTCCATCCGCTCGCCATTCGTCGAGGTGGACGGTACCTCTACCGTCCGCGACCTTTCGTGGAGTTCCAGCCCGGCGACGAGGTCATCGCCACCGGCCCGCCCGAGGGGCGGGGCCGTCTGGCGGAGTTGTTCGGATGGCGCCTCGTCGACACCGACGATGATCGCGTCACCCTCGTGGCGCTGACCCCGATGGACGCGACGTGAGCGAGTCGACGGCGGATCTGCGGCTTCTCACCGTTCATGCCCATCCCGACGACGAGGCGTCGAAGGGGGCGGCTCTCGTGGCGCGCTATGTCGACGAGGGCGTGGGGGCGACGCTGGTCTGCTGCACGGGTGGAGAGCGGGGTGAGGTGATCAACCCTGCGATGAAGAGACCCGAGATCATCGACAACCTCATCGAGGTCAGGCGTCTCGAGCTCGAGGAGTCCGCCAGGGTGATCGGCTTCGACCGGGTCGAGTTGTTGGGGTATCACGATTCGGGGATGCCCGACGATCCGGCCGGGGCCGACCCTCTCAACTTCTGCAACGTGGACCTCGACGAGTCCACGGGTGTGCTGGTCCGTCTGATCCGTCGAGATCGGCCACAGGTGGTCCTCACCTACTCCGACGATCAGGGCGGATATCCCCATCCCGACCACATTCGAACCCACGACATCTCGATCGTCGCGTTCGACCGGGCCGGGGATCCGAACTGGTATCCCGAGGCCGGCGATCCGTGGCAGCCATCGAAGCTGTACTACAGCATCTGGTCGAAGAAGAGGGTCACGGCCACCCACGCCAAGATGCTCGAGATGGGGATCGAATCCCCTTACGACGAGTCGTGGCTCGACCGGTTCAACCAGGATCACCGAATCACCACGAGGGTCGACATCGGTGACTTCTGGTCGGCGCGCGACGCCGCGCTTCTCGCACATGCGACCCAGATCGACCCCGAGTCGCCCTTCTGGTTCGGTCTTCCGGCGGAGGTGGCCGTGGAGGTCTACCCCTTCGACGACCTGATTCTCGCCCGGTCCCTGGTCGACAGCGACATCCCCGAGGACGACATCTTCGCCGGTCTGCGTTGAGCGACGGGGACTCCGGGCGCGACCGCACAGCGGTAGCCTGACCCGGTGACCACCGTCGCAGAACGTCTCGGATACGGACCTGACGACCGCGTCGTCATCATCAACTGCGACGACCTCGGCCTGTGTCATGCGGCGAACGAGGGCTGTTTCGACGCGGTGCGCAACGGGGTGGCGACCTCGATGTCGATCATGATCCCTGCGCCGTGGAGCCGGGCCGCCGCCTTCGACTACCGCGGTGAGGACGTCGGGGTTCACCTGACACTGAACGCCGAATTCGACCGCTACCGGTGGGGCCCGATCACGCGATCGCCGTCGCTGTTGGACGGTGACGGCGGTTTTCCCAGGACGACTTCCGACGTGTGGGATCACGCGGATCTCGACGAGGTGATCCGCGAGTGCCGCTCGCAGATCGAACGTGCGGTCCTGTGGGGCTTCGACGTCAGCCATCTCGACAGTCACATGGGGACCCTTCAGCTGCGTCCCGAGTTCTTCGACGTCTACCTGGAACTCGCGCTGGAGTTCGCGCTGCCGTTGCGGATGGCGGGTGCATCGGCACACCGGACCGCCGGCTTTCCCTTCCGCGACGTGGCCGCCGCAGAAGGGGCGGTCTTTCCCGACTCGTTCGTCTATGTGGGTGGTGTGGGATCCCGACCGGCGTTCGACGAGGTTCTCGGTTCGTTGCGGCCCGGCCTGACCGAGCTCTACGTTCATCCCGCGGTGGCGTCCGACGAGCTCCGATCCTTCGATCCGTCCTGGGAGGCCCGTGTCGACGATCACCTGTTGGTGACGTCGGATCTCGGGGTGCGAGAAGCCCTGGACGGTGCCGGCGTCGATCGCATCGGTTGGCGCCCACTCAGGGCGTTGATGCTGGCCGGCGACTGACGAGTCGTCTGGCTCGCCCGGTTACCCCTCGGCCGGCCGATATGGAACCCTGAGTTGATGCAATCGCCTCGAATCAACGTTCGCCTGGCCGTGATCGGCGCTCTGGCGTTGGCCGGGATCACGGTCGGATGTGGTTCCGATCAGTCGGCCGAAGGCCCCGACCAGGACGACGTGGCGGTCGACTGCGAGCTGACCGCCGAGCAGTCCGAGGACCTTGCCCGGACCGGCGACCCGGGTGAGGCCGATCTGACGGGTTGCGACCTCACCGATGTCGATCTGAGCGGAGCGGATCTCGAGGGTGTGGCGCTGACCGACGTCGATCTGACCGACGCCGTCGTGGGTGACGTCGACCTGACCGATGCCGCCCTGGCGGGAGCGAGCCTCGCCGGGGCGGATCTCTCCGAGGCCACACTGGACGGAGCGGACCTGACCAAAGCGAATCTCGCCGGAGCGGATCTCCGCGGCGTGAGCATGACCGGTGCAAATCTCGTCGCCGCGGCCATGACCGGTGCGAACCTGAGCGGAGCGAACCTGACCGGCGCCGATCTGACTGCGGCAACGGTGGCCGACGTGGACTTCTCGGGGGCGAACCTGACGGGCGCCACCCTCACCGGGATCGACCTGACGATGACCCGGCTGACCGGGGCGAGCCTTTCGGGCGCCAGGTGGGATCCCGCGTTGCCGCCCGTCTGGCCCGAGGGATTCTCCGCCCCGGAGAACGCCTGGGACGCGGCCCAGGACGGGTAGCCGTTCGACGGCGAGAGCGCGACATCGGACGGACCGGGTCCGTCGTCGGTGTCGGCGGACCGCATCGCGTCGGACGCGGCGAAGACCGCGTAGTTGATCCTTGGGGCCGGCGTGGTGCTAACAATGGGGAAGCGAACGATGGGCTTCCATGTCCGACGTTGTCATCGCTGATGGCAGGGTCGGCATGGATCTGGGGCCTCGGAGGCGGAATTTCATGGGCGTGAAGACGGCAGCACGGGCTGCGGTGGTCGCGGTGAGCATCATCGCGGTGCAGGTCATCTCTCTGGCACCTGCCGGGGCGGCGACGGTGACGTTGGGGAATGGGTCGGCGGGGCCGTTGACCGATAGTTGGGATGCGAATCATATGAATGGTTCGCGTTTCGTGACGGGGGCGTCGGGTGGCGCGGTGTCGTCGATGAGTGTGTTCGTGGGTGCGGTGGGTGCGGCTCCGAACAATCAGTTTCAGATGGCGATCTATGCCGATGCGGGTGGGTCTCCGGGTGCGTTGGTGGCGTCGTCGGCGACCGGTGCGTTGGTGGGGAACAGTGTGAATACGTTGCCGGTGTCGGCGACGTTCGCGGCGAACACGGCGTATTGGTTGATGTACAACACGAATTCGCCGGATCCGTTGTTGAACAACATGAAGTACGCGACGGGTGGGACGGGTGCGTGGAGTTCGGGTGGTGTGTCGTTCGGGACGTGGCCGGCGTCGTTCGGGTCGGCGACGTTGGCGTCGTTGAATTTCTCGATCTCGGCGTCGTATTCGACGGGTGGTGGTGGTGATCCGGCTCCGACGGTGTCGGTGACGGCTCCGACGAATGGGTCGACGGTGTCGGGTTCGCAGGTGGTGTCGGCGTCGGCGTCGAACGCGGTGGGTGTTCAGTTCCTCGTTGATGGTGTGAATGTGGGGGCGGAGGACACGGTGGCGCCGTATTCGGTGTCGTGGGATTCGACCGGGGTGGCTGATGGTGGTCACACGGTGACGGCTCGGGCTCGGAACGCGGCGGGGACGGTGGCGACCAGCTCGGTGTTGGTGACGGTGAGTAATGCTCCGTCGGCTCCGACGGTGTCGGTGACGGCTCCGACGAATGGGTCGACGGTGTCGGGTTCGCAGGTGGTGTCGGCGTCGGCGTCGAACGCGGTGGGTGTTCAGTTCCTCGTTGATGGTGTGAATGTGGGGGCGGAGGACACGGTGGCGCCGTATTCGGTGTCGTGGGATTCGACCGGGGTGGCTGATGGTGGTCACACGGTGACGGCTCGGGCTCGGAACGCGGCGGGGACGGTGGCGACCAGCTCGGTGTTGGTGACGGTGAGCAACGGTGTGGTTCCGCCGGCGACGGTGACGTTGGGGAATGGGTCGGCGGGGCCGTTGACCGATAGTTGGGATGCGAATCATATGAATGGTTCGCGTTTCGTGACGGGGGCGTCGGGTGGCGCGGTGTCGTCGATGAGTGTGTTCGTGGGTGCGGTGGGTGCGGCTCCGAACAATCAGTTTCAGATGGCGATCTATGCCGATGCGGGTGGGTCTCCGGGTGCGTTGGTGGCGTCGTCGGCGACCGGTGCGTTGGTGGGGAACAGTGTGAATACGTTGCCGGTGTCGGCGACGTTCGCGGCGAACACGGCGTATTGGTTGATGTACAACACGAATTCGCCGGATCCGTTGTTGAACAACATGAAGTACGCGACGGGTGGGACGGGTGCGTGGAGTTCGGGTGGTGTGTCGTTCGGGACGTGGCCGGCGTCGTTCGGGTCGGCGACGTTGGCGTCGTTGAATTTCTCGATCTCGGCGTCGTATTCGACGGGTGGTGGTGGTGATCCGGCTCCGACGGTGTCGGTGACGGCTCCGACGAATGGGTCGACGGTGTCGGGTTCGCAGGTGGTGTCGGCGTCGGCGTCGAACGCGGTGGGTGTTCAGTTCCTCGTTGATGGTGTGAATGTGGGGGCGGAGGACACGGTGGCGCCGTATTCGGTGTCGTGGGATTCGACCGGGGTGGCTGATGGTGGTCACACGGTGACGGCTCGGGCTCGGAACGCGGCGGGGACGGTGGCGACCAGCTCGGTGTTGGTGACGGTGAGTAATGCTCCGTCGGCTCCGACGGTGTCGGTGACGGCTCCGACGAATGGGTCGACGGTGTCGGGTTCGCAGGTGGTGTCGGCGTCGGCGTCGAACGCGGTGGGTGTTCAGTTCCTCGTTGATGGTGTGAATGTGGGGGCGGAGGACACGGTGGCGCCGTATTCGGTGTCGTGGGATTCGACCGGGGTGGCTGATGGTGGTCACACGGTGACGGCTCGGGCTCGGAACGCGGCGGGGACGGTGGCGACCAGCTCGGTGTTGGTGACGGTGAGTAATGCTCCGTCGGCTCCGACGGTGTCGGTGACGGCTCCGACGAATGGGTCGACGGTGTCGGGTTCGCAGGTGGTGTCGGCGTCGGCGTCGAACGCGGTGGGTGTTCAGTTCCTCGTTGATGGTGTGAATGTGGGGGCGGAGGACACGGTGGCGCCGTATTCGGTGTCGTGGGATTCGACCGGGGTGGCTGATGGTGGTCACACGGTGACGGCTCGGGCTCGGAACGCGGCGGGGACGGTGGCGACCAGCTCGGTGTTGGTGACGGTGAGCAACGGTGTGGTTCCGCCGGCGACGGTGACGTTGGGGAATGGGTCGGCGGGGCCGTTGACCGATAGTTGGGATGCGAATCATATGAATGGTTCGCGTTTCGTGACGGGGGCGTCGGGTGGCGCGGTGTCGTCGATGAGTGTGTTCGTGGGTGCGGTGGGTGCGGCTCCGAACAATCAGTTTCAGATGGCGATCTATGCCGATGCGGGTGGGTCTCCGGGTGCGTTGGTGGCGTCGTCGGCGACCGGTGCGTTGGTGGGGAACAGTGTGAATACGTTGCCGGTGTCGGCGACGTTCGCGGCGAACACGGCGTATTGGTTGATGTACAACACGAATTCGCCGGATCCGTTGTTGAACAACATGAAGTACGCGACGGGTGGGACGGGTGCGTGGAGTTCGGGTGGTGTGTCGTTCGGGACGTGGCCGGCGTCGTTCGGGTCGGCGACGTTGGCGTCGTTGAATTTCTCGATCTCGGCGTCGTATTCGACGGGTGGTGGTGGTGATCCGGCTCCGACGGTGTCGGTGACGGCTCCGACGAATGGGTCGACGGTGTCGGGTTCGCAGGTGGTGTCGGCGTCGGCGTCGAACGCGGTGGGTGTTCAGTTCCTCGTTGATGGTGTGAATGTGGGGGCGGAGGACACGGTGGCGCCGTATTCGGTGTCGTGGGATTCGACCGGGGTGGCTGATGGTGGTCACACGGTGACGGCTCGGGCTCGGAACGCGGCGGGGACGGTGGCGACCAGCTCGGTGTTGGTGACGGTGAGCAACGGTGTGGTTCCGCCGTCGTCGACCCAGCCGCTCCTCGTCATCACGAGTCCGTCGAATCCCTTCACGACGTATCTGACCGAGATCCTGACCGCTGAGGGATTGAACTCGTATCAGTCCGCCAGCCTGTCCTCGGTCACTGCGGCGATGCTGAGCCAGTACGACGTGGTGGTTCTCGGCGAGATGGCGCTCACCAACGCTCAGGTGACCATGCTGACGAACTGGGTGAACTCGGGCGGCAGTCTCGTCGCCATGAAGCCTGACAAGAAGCTGGCCGGCCTGTTGGGGCTCAGCGACGCCGGGTCCACCATCTCCAATACGTACCTGAAGATCGATACGTCCACCGGGCCGGGTGTCGGCCTGGTGAACGAGACGATCCAGTACCACGGCACGGCCGACCGCTACGCCCTGGCTGGGGCGACGGCTGTCGCCACGCTGTACTCGAATGCCAACAACGCGACGTCCAACCCTGCGGTGACGATGCGAAACGTCGGGGCCAACGGGGGAAGCGCAGCGGCGTTCACCTTCGATCTGGCCCGTTCGGTCGTCCTGACCCGTCAGGGCAATCCCGCGTGGGCCGGTCGGAACGTCGACGGAGTCGACGGCTACCAGGCGACCGAGATGTTCTTCGGGGCGAACGGGGACGCCGATTGGAACAACCTCGACAAGGCGCTCATCCCGATCGCGGACGAGCAGCAGCGCCTGCTGGCCAACATCATCACCCAGGTCGAATCGGCCCGGAAGCCACTTCCTCGGTTCTGGTACTTCCCCCGATCCGAGAAGGCCGTCATCATCATGACCGGTGACGATCACGCCACCAATGGCACCAAGCCCCGTTTCGACCGGTACCTCTCGCAGAGTCCTGCTGGGTGCAACGTGGCGAACTGGGAGTGCATCCGCAGCAGTTCGTACATCTTTCCGTACGTGAGTCAGTCCTATCCCCAGCTCTCGAACTCCCAGGCGGTCAGCTACCAGAACCAGGGGTTCGAGATCGGCGTGCACATCAACACCGACTGCAACCCATGGGGCTCCGCTCAGAACCTCTTCAACATCTACACCACCCAGATGGGGTCGTTCTCGAATCTGTGGCCCGGCCTCAACAGTCCCGTGAGCACCCGCACGCACTGTGTCGAGTGGGACGACTGGGCGACTCACGCCGTGGTGAAAGAGGCGAACGGTATCCGCCTCGACACCGACTACTACTACTACCCCGCCGCGTGGACCCAGGCACGGCCCGGATACTTCAACGGGACGGCCATGCCGATGCGCTACGCGAACCTCGACGGCAGCGTGATCGACGTGTTCCAGGCCACGACGCAGGTGTCCGACGAGTCCGGTCACGACGTCGGGGCCGCGGTGAATGCCATGTTGGACAACGCGCTGGGGTCCGCGGGCTACTACAGCGTCGTGACCGCGAATCTTCACACCGACGGTACGTGTGGCGTCTGTGTGGGGCAGTCCGACGCGGTGATCGCCAGTGCCCAGGCCCGCAGTGTTCCCGTGGTCTCGGGTCGGCAGATGCTCGAGTGGCTCGATGCCCGCAACGCGTCGTCGTATGAGTCGATCGGCTGGTCGGGGTCGGTGCTGTCCTTCACCGTCACCGGCGGCGCCAACGGTCTGACCGGGATGTTGCCCGTTCAATCGGCCGCCGGGAACCTCGCCAACATCAGACGTGGTGGCACGAACGTGCCCTTCACCGTCACGACCGTCAAGGGCGTGCAGTACGCGATGTTCGCTGCGTCGACGGGAAGCCACACCGCCACCTACGGGGGCTGACCGGCCAGGCCGTCGGGGGCCGATCAGGAGTCGGTCGGGCACGCCGACCACAGGCCGGCTCCGCTCGAACGTGCCGCTGACTCTGCGGCGCGGAACTCCTCGGCGTGAGTGATGTTGGGCGGAATCGACAGGATCTGGGCGAAGCCGTCCGCCACCAGCGCCAGGTTGACGAACAAGCCGTCCTCCGACCGGCTGACGTAGCCCAGGAGCCGGCCGTACCGGTCGCGGGCCTCGACGTCCCGCTCGATCCGGACGGGCGTTCCGACCGGCAACAGCTCCTTGGTCCTGGCGCTGGCCGCCTCTCCGAAGCATTGGACCGGTTTCCGCGGGTCCACCGTCTCGGGAGTGTCGATGCCGATGAGGCGAACCGTCTCGGTGCGACCGCCGATATCTGCGGTGATGGTGTCTCCGTCGGTGACGTCGAGCACCGTGGCGTTGGCCTCCACCGCGTCTGGGCGATCCTGGCCGGGTTCGGTGGAGGCGCATGCCCCGACAACGGCGAGGATGAGTCCGGCTGCGGCGATGACTCCGCGCCGGATCATCGATCGGCCCGAGCGTCGCGCGGTCCGGCCGCGCTCAGAACCTCTCGATGAGCGTGCCGGTGCCGAGACCCCCGCCACAGCACATGGTGATGAGAGCTCGTGATCCACCCGACCGCTCCAGTTCTGCGAGTGCTTTCGTGAGGAGGAACGCACCCGTCGCTCCGAGGGGATGGCCGAGTGCGATCGCCCCACCGTTGGGGTTCACCCGATCCATGTCGGCTCCGAACTCCCTGCTCCACGCGAGCACGACCGAGGCGAAGGCCTCGTTGATCTCCACGACGTCGATGTCGTCGACGCCGAGATCGTTGCGGTCGAGGAGTCGGCGCGTGGCGTCGATCGGGCCGGTGAGCATCAGCACCGGGTCGACGCCGACCAGAGCGGTGTCGACCACCCGGGCCCGAGGAGTGAGGCCGAGCGCGTCGGCCTTCTCGGCGGTCATGAGCAGAACCGCGGCAGCGCCGTCGGAGATCTGTGATGCCGAACCGGCGGTGTGGACGCCGTCTTCGCGGGCCACCGGCTTGAGCGTCGCCAGCTTCTCCAGAGTGGTGTCCCTGAGCCCCTCGTCGCGGGCGACGGTGATGGTCTCACCGGTCGGAAGCCCCTCGTCGTCGAGCACCGGGGCCTCCACCGGAATCACCTGAGTCCCGAACCGGTCTTCTGCCCAGGCCGTGGCGGCCCGTTGTTGTGAGGCGAGGCCGAGGCGGTCGCAGTCGTCGCGGCCGATGTCCCAGGCGTCGGCGATCCGCTCGGCGCCCTCGAACTGGGAGGTGAACTCGTAGTGGCCGAAGTAGCTCTTGGGGATGGGCACGCCGAACCCCAGCTTCTTCGACGAGTTCGACCCGATCGGGATGCGGCTCATCGACTCGACACCACATGCCACCGCGACGTCGACCACTCCCGACCCGATCAGGGCGGTGGCGAGGTTGGTCGCCTGCTGCGACGAGCCGCACTGGGTGTCCACCGTCGTCGCCGCAACACCCAGTGGAAGCCCCGCGGCGAGCCAGGCGGTTCTCGTGATGTTGAACGACTGTTCGCCGATCTGACTGACGTTTCCCCCGACGACCTGTCCGACCTCGGCGGGGTCGATGCCGGTGCGGTCGATCAACGATCGGAGAACGTGGGCCTCCAGATCGGCAGGATGCACGCCGGACAGGCCCCCGTTCCGCTTCCCGATCGGCGTGCGGACGGCATCGATGATCACCACGTCGCTCATGGCGTGATGTTAGGCCCCGGCCGTCAGGCCGCGGTCCGGTGGGCGTCGTCGGTGCTCTGGGAGCGCTTCCGGGCCTCGGCGAGGGCTGCTCGAGCCCGCGCCACGCCGCGTCGTCCGAGACGCCGAGTGTTCTCGTCCATGCGGTAGTCGGGGGTGTTCTCTTCGATGAGCACGAGTTGCTGTGTCATGCCCGAAGTGTCGCGCCGACCCCTGACAGTGAGCGCTCGATGGGGCTGTTCAGGTATTCAGTACGGGGCGTCGGGAGCAACGAGGGGCCACGGACGGTTCCGCTCGACGGCCAGAGCCAGATCGAGAAGCAGCTTGTCCTGGTGATGTCGCCCGATGATCTGCATTCCCACGGGCAGACCATCGAGCGGCTCGATGGGGATCGACACCGCCGGATTTCCCACGATGTTGGCCGGAATGGTGAGCACTCCGTTGTTCTCGGGCCCGACCGAGCGGTTACCCACCATCTGGTTGAGATAGCAGTCCGCCTCGAAGGCGACATCGGGATTGGTGGCGCAGATGATGAAATCGACCTGGTCGAGGACGCCGGCCATGGCCTCGTTGGCCGCGGTCCGGGCGATCTCGCCCACGGTCATCATGTCGAGGTTGAACAACTGATCGGCGACGGTCAGGCCGAATGCCACCTCGGTGGTCAGATCGTCCTGGCAGTCGGGCCACCGGTCACCGAGTACCCGCTTCAACTGGCACAGGTTGGCCATGGCCCACTCCATCCCGAGGCCGGGCATCTTGACGGGGACATCGACCAGCCGAAGTCCGACGTCGGCGGCGAGCGCCTCTCCTGCGGCACGGACCCGTTCCTCCACCTCGGGGCGTAGCACGGCGACCCCCAGATCCGGTGCAATCACCGCCTTCTTCCCCGCGAGATCGAACGTGCCGAGATCGGCTTCCCAATCGTCCACCCGCGGAAGGGAGTAGGGGTCCGAACCGTCGTAGCCGTTGGTCACATCGAACCAGCGGGCCGCATCGCGCACCGACCGGGCCATGCATCCCAACACGACCGTCATCGGATGGATCTCGGTCTGCGGTCCTCGGGGGATACGTCCGGCGTTGCCCTTCATGCCCAGCAGGCCGTTGAAGCCTCCGGGGATACGGATCGACCCGCCTCCGTCCCCGCCGGTGGCGATGGACACCAGGCCGCCCGCCACCGCGCTCGCCGATCCTCCCGACGAGCCTCCTGCGGAGCGTCCCCGCTGCCACGGGTTGTGGGTCACGCCGTAGACCTTGTTGACCGACACGTTGAGCCCGCCGAACTCACTGGCGTTGGTCTGGACCGCAGGAACCGCTCCCGCTCCGAGGATGCGCTCGACGGCGAGCTCGGTGTGGCCTGCCACCTCGCCCCGGTGAGCGAGCGAGCAATGGTCGTACGGCCACCCTGTGACGCCGCTGAGAGCCTTGATCCCGATGGGGACACCGCCGAAGGGGAGCGAGGTGTCCGCCCCCGAGGCGACCTCTCGCGCCCATTCCTCGTCAACATGGGTGATGGCGTTGAGGTCGCTCGCGGCGACGGCGGCCAGCGTGGCGTCGAGCTCCTCGACAGGATGGCGTTCTCCGGATCGAAAGGCGTCCACCAGCGACGAAGCGTCACCGAGCCAGGGTGTGTCGGTCATGGGTGAAGACCGTAGGTGATCGCGACGCCCCAAGCATCCCCCCGGCGCCGCAGCGGCCTCCGCACCGCGGGGGTCCCAGGGCACACCACCTAGCCTGGGGCGCCATGAACGCACTCGAGTTCCTCGGACTGCGACCCGGGGAACAGCCGAACACCTTCGTGCTGCCCATCGAGCCCGGTCTGGCGACGGCGGGACGGTTCCTCTTCGGTGGTTGTGGCCTCGGCGCCGCCATCAGCGCCATGGAGTCCGTCACCGGTCGCCCGGTCGTGTGGGCGACCGCGCAGTACCTGTCCTTCGCGATGGTCGGTGAGGTGATGGACATCGACGTGGTCATCGCCACCGATGGCCACTTCACCACCCAGGCCCGGGTCGTCGCCCACGTCGGCGAGCGCGAGGTGCTCACCGTCAACGCGGCGTTGGGACGTCGACCGCTGCCGTGGTCCGGCCAGTGGGGTCAACCGCCGACGGTCCCACCACCGGAGGACTGTGTGCACCGGGCGTCGCGGTGGGACGTGACCGACACGATCATGGAACGTCTCGATCTGCGGGTGGCGTCGGCCCGCCAATGGGAGGATCTCGACGGCACCGTCGACGAGTCGGGACGTTCGTCGTTGTGGGTCAAGGTGAACGACCTCGAGGCGGGCACGCTCACCCTTGCCATCCTGGGCGACTACGTGCCCTACGGAATCGCCCAGGCGCTGGGGCGATGGACCCGTTCCAACAGCCTGGACAACACGCTCCGCATCGTCAACGTGGTCGAGACCGAGTGGGTGCTCGTGGACATCGAGATCCACGGGGTCCGCGACGGATTCGGCCACGGACTGGTTCACCTCTGGTCACAGGACGGCGTGTTGATGGCGACCGCGTCGCAGTCGTCGGTCGTCCGGCCCGTCGACGAGGCGGGGTGAGAGGATCGTGCTGGTCGTCTACCACGGGGATGCAGGTCCCTTGCTTCGCGTCCGCTTCGCCGAGGTCGCAGCCGCCGACGGGTTCGAGATCGAGGTGTGCGCGCCCGACGACGTCGACCGGCTCGAGGAGCTGCTGGGCCAGATGGGTGTCTGGTGGCACGTGCTCAGCCCCATCACCGCAGCGCATCTGGATCGGGCACCGCACCTGGCGTTGATCCAGAAGTGGGGGGTCGGCGTGAACACGATCGATGTCGCCGCGGCCACCCACCGTGGAATCGCCACCTCGAACATGCCGGGGTCGAACGCGTCGTCGGTGGCCGAGGCCTCCTTGATGCTGATGCTCGCGGCGATGCGCCGCCTCAACGTCTACGACACCGCCACCCGTCAGGGACGGGGATGGCAGGTCGCACCTGCCATCGGGGAGGGGTGCGGAGAGATCGCCGGCCGGCGGGTCGGCCTGGTGGGGTACGGCGACATCGCCCAACGCCTCCACGCACCGCTGGAGGCGCTGGGCGCCGAGGTGCGTCATCACTCGCTGCGTAGTGATCGACCAGGGTGGATGACCCTCGACGACCTGTGCGCGAGCTCCGACATCATCTCGCTCCACGTTCCGTTGACCGATGAGACGGCGCATCTGATGGATGCGGGGCGCCTGGCATCGATGAAGCCCGGCGCGGTTCTGGTGAACACCTCACGGGGTGGTCTGGTCGACCAGTCAGCGCTGGTCGCCGCGCTCAGCGACGGTCATCTCAGCGCCGCGGGTCTCGACGTCGCCGACACCGAACCGGTGGCACCCGATGATCCCCTCCTGGCGCTGGACAACGTGATCATGACCCCCCACGTCGCATGGCTCACCTGGGAGACCCTCGAGCGCAGCCTGGAGATCGCCCGCCGCAACGTCGCGCTGGTCCGCGACGGCCTCGACGTGGAGCACCGCGTTGGTTGATCCGTTCGGAGACCTCGAGGTGTCGCGGCGGATCACCATCCCCGCCGAGGACCTGACGTGGCGCTTCAGCGGGTCGGGCGGGCCCGGTGGACAGCACGCCAACACCTCGAACACCCGGGCCGAGCTGAGCGTCGACATCACGACGTGTCGGGGCCTGCCGCCCGACGTACGTGCCAGATTGCGGGAGCGGCACGGCGACCTCATCGCAGTGGCGAGCTCACGCCAGCGGTCCCAGTTCCAGAATCGACGCGACGCGATGGTCCGACTCGCCGCCCTGATCGCAGCTGCCACGTCCGCTCCCCGCCGACGGGTGGCGACGCGGCCCACCAAGGGCTCGACCCGGCGGCGCCTCGAGCAGAAGTCCGCCCGCGCGTCGGTGAAGAAGAATCGGCGTCGGCCGCGGGTGGACCGCGACGAATGACCACCGGGCGGTCCACGGTGGGATCCGGTCGCCGCCGATCCGGTCGCCTCCTAGGGTGGTGAACGATGCAGAGATACGGCATGACCATCCCCTTCGACGGAGTGCCCCTCGCGGACCAGCGCGAGTGGGTGGAGGAACTCGCCGACCTGGGCTACACCGACGTGTGGTCGTCGGAGGCAAATGGCGCCGACGCCTTCACGCCCCTGGCGCTGGCCTCGGTGTGGGCCCCGTCGCTCCGGCTGGGCACCGCCATCGTGCCGGTGTTCACCCGGGGCCCCGCGGTGCTGGCCCAGCAGGTGGGAACCCTGGCGGCAGCCGCTCCCGGTCGTTTCGTCCTGGGCGTGGGGACGTCGTCGGACGTGATCGTCGAGCGATGGAACGGGCTGGCGTTCGACGAGCCCTATCGACGCACCCGCGACACGGTGCGATTCCTCCGCGGGGCGCTGACGGGGGAGAAGACCGGCGGCACCTACACCGGCTTCTCGTCGTCGGGGTTTCGTCTCGGCGTCGAGGTGCCCGGCGGAGGGGTCCCGATTCTCATCGCCGCGCTCCGTGAGGGGATGTTGCGGCTGGCCGGCCGCGAAGGCGACGGGGCCATCATCAACTGGCTCTCCGCAGACGACGTGTCGACCGTCGCGGGCATCGTCGCCGAAGAGAATCCCGATGCCGAGATCGTCGCCCGCATCTTCGTCGCACCCACCACCGATCGCGACACGGTCATGGCCTTCGGCAAGATGGCCATCGCCGCCTACCTCAACGTGCCGGTGTACGCGGCGTTCCACCGCTGGTTGGGCCGGGACGATCAGCTGGGCCGGATGTGGGAACTGTGGGGGGCCGGCGACCGAAAGGGAGCTGTGGAGGCCATTCCCGACGAGGTCGTCGACGACCTGATCGTGTGGGGATCGCCAGAGGAGTGCCGGGACCACATCGGGCGCTATGTCGGCAACGGGGTCACGACGCCGGCACTCGCTCTGCTCCCCTTCGACATCGACGCCCGTCAGGCGATGCGGGATCTGGCGCCTCGCTGAACGCGGAGATCCCGCGCTGTGCCCGACCGCGGAGTTCAGTCGGCGTCGGGCATCCAGTTCCCGTGGAATCCGAAGGGAACCCGGCGGGGCAGGTGAACCTCGGCGACGGGCCCCGCGGTGATGTCGCGGGCATCGAGGACGACCAGCGAGGTGGTGGAGTCGGTGAGGTCGGTCACGAAGTTGAGGATCCAGCCGTCGTTCTCCTCGGAGCCCCCAGGGTCGACGGCGAACACCGGCTCACCGGATGAGACGCTCTCTCCGTAGACATGGGTGGCGTCGGTACCCGACGCGTTGTCGCGACACGTCACGCCGTCGAAGAGAACGCGGTCATCGACCCACTCGCTGGTGTGACCCAGATAGCTCCAGCGGTTCTCGTGTCCGGTGAGCTCATCGTTGATCCGGGGGAAGTCCGACGGGCGGTCGTCGAGCTGCTCGCAGGTCACGCGCCCAGCATCGGTGTCGATCCGCCAGCGGTGCAGGGTGGCCTGACCATCGGGGCCCGGTGGCGGATCGTCGCCGAACGAGGTCGGCATCACCGAGGCACGACAGCCGTCGACCACGATGGTGCCGTCGCTCTCCCAGGCGTTCGCGAAGTGGAAGACGTAGCAGGGGTCGATGTCGTACCACACCGTGTCCTCCCCGGACGCGGCCCGTGGCATGACCCCGATGCGCGCTCCCTGAGCGGCGTCGAAGCGGATGCCTGGACCGCCCGACATCATCGCCTCGAGGTCGAACAACGCGGGAAGGTCGAAGAACACGACGTGGTTCTCGGTGATGACGAAATCGTGCATCATCACTGATCGGCCGACAGGGATGTCCTCGGTTCGCAGGAGCGCTCCGGTGGAATCGGCCACGTGGTAGCGAAGGAACGGTGGAAACGGTGTCCATCCGAAGAAATGGAGCTCCCCGGTCGCCGCATCGCGACGGGGGTGCGCCGTCATCGGCCCCTCGAGTCGTCCGTCGAAGTCCATCGGCCCGATCGTGTCGAGGTCGAGTGTCAGCTCGGTCGGTGGCGCCGCCTCCATGAGAGCGAGCAGACGGCCTGCGTGGCGGATGATGTTCGTGTTCGCCGTGTTCTTCATCATCCCGCCGCGCTCGACGATCTCGGGATCGGGAATGCGGAACTCGCCGAGGCCGCCGTAGACGGCCCGCCCCAGCTCCCGCTCCACCTGCAACCCCGCCGATGCGATGTAGCGATTGCGATAGCGCGGACTCCCGTCTCCGAGATCGACGGCGTGGATCATCCCGTCGCCGTCGAACACGTGGTAGTTCCCGAGCGGGGCGAACTGGGGGTTGGGCCCGTTGCGAAGGAACGAGCCCCTCAGCCCGTCGGGGAGCTCGCCGGTCACCGGCAGGTCGACGTCATCGCGCTCGTCGTCAACCGGTGCGTAGATTCCGCTCAGATACGTCATGGCCATGGGCCGCCAACGTATCGGCTCTCAGCGGCCTCCGCCGTTGAGGACCGCTCCGCCGGTTCTCGAGAGGATCGAGAGGTCGCCGCGAAGGCTGATGGCGGCGATGTACTCGAGGTCGATGTCGACCGTTTCGTGCAGCAGGGCGCCGTCCTGTCGGACGGTGACCTGCCACAATCCGGTCACCCCCGGGCGAACCCGGTGGCGGGGATGGTGGCGCAGGTCGTACCGATCGACGACGTTCGCCATCTCGGGCCTCGGTCCGACCAGGCTCATGTCGCCCTTCAGGACGTTGACCAACTGGGGAAGCTCATCGATGGAGAGCTTTCGCAGGAGTCGACCGACCCGGGTGTGGCGGGGGTCGACGTCGGACTTGTGGGTCCTGCGGCGTTCGGGCCCTCGAAACGGCGCCTCGGCCTGCCGTCGGGTCCATTTCATGGTGCGGAACTTGTACATGTCGAAGTCCTCGCCATCGAGACCCACCCGCTTCTGGGTGATCAGCACCCGGGGCCCGAGGGTGAACCTGAGGGCGAGCCATGCGGCGACGAGAACGGGAGAGAGGACCGCGAGGGCCAGAGTGGCGCCCGCCACGTCGAGGGGTCGCTTCAGGTGTCGCCCATAGAACGTGCTGTGCTCGACTCCTCGGTGAACCGGCGTGAGGACCGAGAGATCGCGCGGGGCGTGCATGTCCGAAGGGTCGCCGGTTGGTGAGGAATACGCCGCCATGAGATGTCCAACGTGTCGTCGCGTCAATGGCCCCAGACCGAAGAGATCCGACCACGTGGGCTCATACTGACGGAACGGACAACGGTGCGTCAACGATCTGCAGTGTCGGTGGGCACTATTGCCCCCGGCTGTCGTCGTGGTCGGCGGCGTCGTCCTCGGGCGCCGGGGGGAGGGCCCCGGGGGTTCCCCGGTGCACGCGGGAGTTGCTACTGAGAGCTACGTCGGTCGATCGGATCCCGGCGGGCGGGAGGGCCCGGGTCGGTGGTGCCGGGGCGGCCGGCAGAGCGGTGGTCCTGACCGCTGCGAGTTCCCCGGCGGCCCACCCAGGACCGGCATGGAGTGCACCACGTTCCTCGGATTCGTGCGGCTCGGGACCCTGGGGGACGGAGCTCAACACGATGAGCCGCTGGGCGACCGAACCGCGTCGGCGTTGCAGGACGCCGACCCACGCCGCACAGATGAGGAGCCACAGCGCCGAGATGCCGTTGCCGGACCCCATCCCCTCGGTGGTCAGGCCATTGACGAGCAGCGTGGCCATCACGCCGGTGACGAGGATCGTGTCGACCTCGGCGGTGGCCTTCCACAATCGCCGCAGCGAGACGAGAACGGCGCCGATCAGACCGAGCCAGAACGCCGTCACGATGATCCCGCCGTCGACGGCGACGTTGACAAGGGCGTTGTGCGCCCCTCCGAGCCCCACATCGTCGAAGAACAGGCCCCGCGAGGCCGTCATCCCCCAACCCGTCAGGGGCCGCTCTGCCAGCAGCGTCCCGGCGAGCCTCCACAGTGCGGTCCGATTCGACAGTGAGGTGAGCTCCTCGGTGGTCGCGCCCCGCGACAGGTAGGCGAGCACGGTGGGTCCGACGAACGCGGCGGCGACAAGAGCGGCCATGGCGCCCACGACGAGAGCCGGAAGCCTCTCGCGTCGCCGGATCGCGGCGACCGTCACGATCACGACCCCCGCCGCGGCAGCGGCCATCGATCCCCGGGTCCTGGTGGCGACGAGGGCGATCGAGCAGATGGACAGCGCCATCACGTAGGCCCCTCGGGGCCACAGCATCGTCTCCGCCCTGCCGACGTCGCGCACGAGGTACGCCACGCAGAGCACGACGGCGATGGCGAGCATGGCCCCGGCGATGACGGGATGGACGTTCATCCACGTGAAGCGGTCGAGTTGGAGGCGGGAGAAGGGCACCCGCCAGAAGATCCCCAGCACACTCGAGGCGGCGATCAGGGCGATGTAGGCGTGGGCCAGCTGATGCATCTGGCGCCGCGTGGCTCGGGTGCTGACCGCGTTGGCGTAGCCGACCATGATGAGCAATTGGCCGGCACGAACCGCGGCGAGAGCGGGGTAGGGCGCAAGAGGGCCGTCGCGGCCAGCGTCACCGCGTAGGCGCGCATCATGAACATCACCGCGGTGGGCCGACTGCTCCGAGGTGGCGAGGCGACGAACGCGAAGAGGTACGCCGCCACGGCGCCGTAGACGGCGATCTCGAGGAGGATCGCGATGTCCACGCTCCCCGAGAGAGCCGTGGTGAGCTCACGCTGCCGCCACTTGAACTCGGTGGTGACGATGAACAACATCGGTATCACCGCCACCCAGGAGGTGCGGAAAGGCGCTGTCATCGGCGCAGCGCGTGTCGGTCCGTTCAGCACCCGCCGGCCGGAACCCGGCGACACCATGATCCCGGCACGGCTCAACCACCACCACAACCACCCCGACCCTGCGACGACGCCGAGGGCCAGCCCGAGGGGCACGGCCGTGATGCCGGCCGTCGAGACGAGCCCGTACGCCAGCGCCACTCCGATGACGCCGTCGATGCACCGGGCCCGGAACACCTCTCGGCTCCGGTGGCGGGCGACGAGCGCATTGCCGAAGGGGATGCTGGCGAAATTGGCCATCGCATAGACGGTCCAGGCGATGATCATCGCTGGGGGGAAGGGCGAGTCGTCTCCCATGGCGGACTGGATGGCCGGAACGACCAGCGCAGCCGTGACGCCGTAGAGAGCGGTCAGGGCCATGCCGACGCCGGCGACCTTCAGAACGAGTCGCATCGTGGCCCGGTCGTCGTCGACGGTCTTCGCGAACGTCGGCAGCAGGAACGCTCCGATGCCGTTGACCGTGGTGAAGACCGGCGCGAGGACGAGCCGGCCTGCTTCGAGGAGGCCGAGACCGGCCAGCGATGTCGCCGACACGACGACGATGCGGACCACCAGCATCGACAGTGGGCGGACGGTGATCTGTCCGGCGCGCCACCCCGAGAATCGGGCCAGGGCCGCCATGTCGTTGGGGCCACGAACCTCCAGGTCGAACTCCTCTCGTGGCAGGGTGCGGCGACCCTGGAGGATCGAGGCCACGGCGCCGACCAGCATCGCCCCCAGGAGAGCATCGATGGAGACCCGTCCCAGAACCACGGCCGTCAGAGCGACCACCGTCGCGCCCGCCGCGTAGACGAGGTCGTTGCGGAGCAGTCCCCAGAAGTCGAGGCGGGCCATGAAGATGCGCCGTCCGGTCTCCTCGACGGTCCATGCCACGAGCGTGAGGGCGAAGAGCGCCGCGGATGCCGCTCCACGATCGGCCATGAGCATGGCCGTGACGATCCCGACGAGGACCGCCATGAGGGCGGAGATGATCCGGGAAATGGCCAAGGCCCGTCGCATGGTCGGTCGGGACCGATCGAACACCTGCAGGGCATCACCGATCCACCCGGTGTGGACGGCGGTGAAGGTGACCACCACGCCGGCGGTCAGAAGCGAGAACGCTCCGAGTCCGGCGCGTCCGAGCTCTTTGAGGGCCAGGAGCTGGAGCCCGAGGCTGACGGCCGCCTGAACGCCCTGGGACATGACCGCAGCGGTGGCATTCCCCGACGCCAGGTTCCTCAGGCGACGGGAAGCTGTGGATCGCTCCGGAGGCGCGATCCGATCGGTCAGACCGGGACCGTTGGTCGGGTCATCCTCGGCCATCGTCGACCAGCACGAAGCCGATCCCCTCGGCTGCCACGAAGGACAACTGGCGCCGCGTGGTCTCTATGGCGGCCTTGGTGGTTCCGGCCTCGACCATGATCACCATGCCGCCCCCGGCGCGGGCCAGGCTGGCGGTCTCCGCAGAACTCAACATCGGCGGAGCATCGATGATCACCAGGTCGTACCGGGCGGAGAGGTATTCGAGAGCCTCCTGGCTGCGGCGGCGTCCGGAACAGAGCCGAGACGTCGTGGGGCGCGGTTCCCGGTCCCATGAGGAAGAGCTCGGCCGCGTCCATTCCGGGACTGGCCGACAGTGCGATCCGCGAGGTGACCTGTTCGGGCGAGGCTTCGCCGGTCAACATGTCGCAGAACCCTGCGGAGTGCGAGGTTCCGAGCGCCGAGCTGATCGACCGATTGTGCGTGTCGGCATCGATCAGCAGCACCCGCTTGCCGGAGTGCGACGCCACCAGGGCGACGGAGATGACGATCTCGGCGTGGTTGGAGATGGCGGTCGGCGAACTGAACAGGGCGAGGCCGCCCTCGAGGACGGCGTCGAGGTTCGAGGCCAGGAGCTGGAACTCCCGGTCCGGCGACTCGAAGATGTCCAGCACGCCTGAATCGGATCGGGAATGGCGAACCTCGCCGAGCATGAGGAGACCGAGCGCGTTCGCCACGTCGTCGCCGCGTTCGACCACGGGCGATCGATCGGCCCGGAACCAGGCGATCACCACTGCGGCCATGGCTCCGATGAACGCGCCGATCAGAGCGTTCCGGGCGAGTATGACCGTCGCCGACTGGGTACCCGGAATGCGGGCGGGATCGTAGAACTCGGTGCCGTCCCCGAACAGCGCGGCCGTCGTGCGGATCTCGGTCGATCGCTCCTCGAGCGAGGTCAGGCGATCGCCGATCGACGCCGCGATGGCGCTCGAGATGCCGTCCTCGGTGGCGCCGGACGCACGGATCTCCTCGACCTGGGTCTCGATGTTCGATCGCTCGGTTTCCAGCGCCGAGAGAGCGGTCGCCGCGTCGGCGTCGGTCTGCGCCTTCGACTGCTGGCGGTACGCGTCGGCGATCGCGTCGACGGTCTGAAGGGCCAGCTTCTCCGATCCGAACGAGCAGGAGATCTGCAGGACGTTGGAGTCGGCCGATCCGTCCGCGTTGCACGCGGACCGGAGGTCGACGACGGTCAGCGGCTCGTCGAGCGATTCCGCCGCTTGTTCGAGCACGGGCGCGGACACCGCGAAGTCGGCCCGATCCTCGCGCGTACCGGGACAGGTCGACCTGCACGCTGCTGCCCGTCTTGAACACCGTGTTCCCACGGGGGTCGGTGAGCGTGATGAGTCCTTCGGCTGTCGTCGTGTCGCTCGATGCGACCGTGAAGAGGACTCCGGCGACGAGCCCCGCCAAGGTCAGCGCAATGGTGGGTACGAGAAACCGGCGCGTCGCCTCGATGAGTCCGGGCGCGTTCTGGGGCGGGGGAGGTTCGGTCGCGAACACGTGGCTCTCATCGGTACGGTGCGGTCGGAATTGAGACAATGACAGATCCCGCGCCACCGTCTCGTTCGCCCCCGCGGGTGTCGTCGATGGCGCCGGTAGGCTGAGTCACCCCGAGACCAGGACCCCAGTGCGAGTTCTCTTCATTCATTGCCGCTATCGCCTCGCGGGGGGCGAGAGGGTTGTCGTCGACCGTGAGGTGTCGTGGCTCCGCGCCGCGGGGCACGACGTGGAAGTGCTGGGCTTCGACAACCCGACGAATGTGGCCGCCACCGCGACCTCTCTGGCTCTGGCGGTATGGAATCCGACGTCCGCCGCACGCACCACCCGGGCCATTTCCGAGTTCGAACCTGACGTCGTCCACCTCCACAACACCTGGTTCGCCGCGTCGCCGTCAGTGCCGGCAGCCGTGCGCAGGGCCGATGTACCCATGGTGACCACCCTTCACAACTACCGGTTCGTCTGCGTGACCGGAGGCTTGTTCAGAGACGGCCGGGTCTGTACCGAATGCGTCGACGGGTCGGATCTCTCGGCCGTCCGTCACCGCTGCTATCGCGACAGCGGTGTTCTGTCGGCTCTCGGTTTGATGGCGAAGAGGACGAACGCAGCCCTGCGTCGCGATCGGACGGAACTCTGCATCGCGCCGAGCGACTACGTGGCCGGAATGGCGGTTCGATCCGGTTTCGACGCGTCTCAGGTGGTCGTCGTGCCACACGGATCTCCCGACCCGGGGGAACGGTCGTCGGCCCCTTCGGCATCGGGGACCGTGATGTTCGCGGGAAGGTTGGCAGAAGGCAAGGGGGTCTCGTGCCTTCTGGACGCATGGGAACGTGCGCAACCTCGCGGTCTCACTCTCGACATCGTGGGGGAGGGCGACACCCCCGGCCCCGAGCGTGCGCTCCCTGCCGGCGTCCGGATGCTGGGGCCCCGGCCCCGCAGCGAGGTGATGTCGCTGATGCTGAGCAGTCGGGCATTCGTCGCACCGTCGGAGTGGCACGAACCTTTCGGCCTGGTTCTCGTCGAAGCACTGGCGGCCGGCCTTCCCGTCGTGGCCTTCGACGTGGGTTCGATCTCCGGCATCCTCGGTGACGGCGCGGTGGCCGTGGTCCCGCCGGGGGAGAGATCGTTGGCGACGGCTCTCGAGAGCCTGTCGAACGACGAGATGCTCGACGCGACAGGGGCTGCCGCCCGGAGTCGCTATGAGCGCTTCTATCGCCCGGAGGCTCATGTCGAGAAGCTGACCGCCGTCTACCGGAGAGCGATCGATGCGTGATGCGGTCGGCGAGCGTGACTGGGTTGTCGTTCCCCTGAGTCACGGTCAGGTGCTCGTGCCGAGGAACTCGCAACGGTCGTGGGGCGCCGGCATCTCGCTGACCAGTCCATGCCGCAGTGCGTTGCTGACCGCCCACAGGGTTCTCGAGGTCGTAGCCCGGAGCGTCCCTCTGGACGCGGTGGCCCGACGGACCGACGCGGCGGCGCGGGTCGTCGTGGACCGGTCACTTGCGGTCCTCGGTGGGGCGGGTGTGGCGGTCGATGATGCGACGGCGGTGGCGGTAGGAATACCGCGTCAGACGAGTCGACCTCACGGGGTGGCGCTCGTCGAGCTGCGGACGGGTGTCCGCACCTTCGTCAAGTGGTCCGACGAATCCGAAGCCATCGAGGTCGAGGCTGCTGCGCTCGCCGCTCTCGACGGGGGTGGTGGGGGCTACGTGACGCCACGGTTGACCGGCCACGGCCATGACGGCTCGGTTGCGTGGTTGGCATCGACGGCACTCCCGCCGGGACGACACCGTCCGCACTGGTCACCGGACTGGGACGCGGTGGGAGCTCTCACGAGGACCGCCGGCCCCGATGCGTCCGACGGAACGGACGAGACGACGGCGCACGGGGACTTCGCGGCGTGGAACGTACGGCGCTGCGGCGATGAGGTGTGGGTGATCGACTGGGCCGACTGTGGTCGCCGGCCGGCCGGTTTCGATCGGCTGTACTTCGACGTCGCCGCCTCCGCCATGGGGAGGCGCACCGAGATCGTCGTTCCTTCTCCCGCCACTCTCAGAGCGGTCGGCGCACTCGTTGACGATCGGATCCGACGCCGGGCGGAACCGCTGGACGTCTCCATGGGTGCCATACTCGATCGCCTCGAACTGTGCTGAACTGGTCAAAAGGCCTATGTCACTGAGCCGATCGGTTCGGTAACACGGGAATGTGCAGGACCGGCGGGCGGCCGGACTCTCAAGGAGTGGCGGTATCCATGGGCCGACTGGGTCGCGTGAACGAAAGAACGACACTCAGGGTGACACTTCGATCACTCGCGGTGGTTGCACTTCTGTCCGGTCTGGCTGTCGGCGTGGTCAACGAATTGGGAGGCGATCAGCGGGTCGGCGCCCTCGAAACGGTCCGGGACGGAAGCTCCCAGGTGCTCGCCGGAGCGTCGTGCTGGGGGATCAAGCAGGTCGCGCCGTCATCGGCTGACGGTGTGTACTGGCTCCAGACCCCCGAGCTGGTCAGGCCACAGCAGTTCTTCTGTGACATGACCACCGACGGCGGTGGATGGGTCCTGATCGGACAGGGCCGCGACGGATGGACCTTCAACTACAACGGCCAGGGAAACCAGTCCCAGCTCGCCTTCACCGCGCCGGGACCGGGAGCGTTCTCCCCGACGGCCTATTCCTCGACGACCGTCGACGGCCTCCTCAACGGCACCCGTCCCGACGATCTCGCCGACGGGATCCGCGTTCGCGCGCGCTCGACACCTCGGGCACCGACTACCAGGAGCTTCGCTGGTTCCTGCGAGACGATTCCGGCTCCTATCCGGGTCGCGACCGTTGGTCGTGGTCCTTCGGAGGCGGCTTCGAGTTGTCGGGCTCCACGATCGACGGCGTCGCCTACGGCGCGACGAACACGTGGGACAGCAACGGCCTGCAGCGCGACGGCTACGGGTCGTACAACTTCAACGACCAGCGCCGTTGGTTCACGGGGCGTGCCACCGATCGGAAGGCCGGATTCCAGTACCGCCACACCGTTCCGTACAACACGTCGCCCACCTCGTACATCTGGGGAACGTCGTCCTCATCGCGCTACGCGTTCGCACAGGTGTTTCTGCGGCCCCGGATCGCCAACACCGACATCAACTATGACGCCGTTCCCGACGCCGGTACGCCCGAGGAGACAGTGCGGCCGCTGCTGGACAGCAGGCCCGTCGCCCTCGCCGACGGCGTCGTCGAGAACTTCGACCCCAACGACCAGTACCCGAACCTGAATTCGCTGGTGCTGGCCTTCGCCCAGATCGGCAACACGATGTACGTGGGTGGGGAGTTCCAGAAGGTGCAGGACGGCTCGACCCTCGCCACCTACTCCCAGCCGTACCTGGCAGCCTTCGACGCCACGACCGGCGAATGGATTCCCGGGTTCGCGCCGTTCGTCGACGGTACGGTCTTCGACCTGCGCGCCACCTTGGACGGCAAGCTGCTGGTGGCCGGCAACTTCTCGAACGTGAACGGGTCGGCCTCCACGAGCGGACTCGCCGCACTGGACCCGATCTCGGGGGCACCCCTGCCGGGCTGGAAGGCGAGCCTGATCCGCAATGGCAGCTCTGCGCGGCCCCTGGCCCGCTCCCTGTCGATCAAGGGCGGTTGGCTGTATGTCGGCGGCACGTTCAACGAGGTCGTCGGAGGCGTACCGGCGACTCCGTCCTTCGGGGTCGGAAACATCGCCCGGTTCGCAGTGTCGGACGGGACGCCGGACCCGTCGTGGAGGCCCACCTTCGACTCCTCGCCCTATGAGATCGACGCGTCTCCCAGCAGTGACGTGTTGTGGGCGGCAGGTTGGTTCGAGACGGCCAACAACGCCGCCGCCAACAGCGTCGCCGCCATCAGCACCATCGACGGATCCCGCGTCGACCCGCCCGGAATGCAGGACTGGGTCTTCAGCCAGGCGTCCGGCCCGAGCGCTCTCGACTACCAGTACACGATCGAGGAATACGACGGAAAGGTCTGGCAGGCAGGCTCTCAACACATCATCGGCCGCTACGACATCGACTCCTACGGTTTCGAGGGGTCCTCGATCACCCGGGCGGGGGGTGACTTCCAGGTGCTCCACGGTCACGACGACGGGGTCGTCTACGCGGGGTGCCACTGCACGGACTTCGTCTATGAGGGCGCCCAGAACTACAACGTCACCGTCGATGAGTACACCGAGGCGTATTCGATCAAGTCCTTCGGTGCGTGGGACGCGGCGACCAACACCGTGATCCCCGAGTTCCAGCCGGCCCTCCGTACCTCGATCGGCGAGGGCCCCTGGGAGATGTTCTCCGATCCCGACAGCTGCATGTGGGTGGGGGGCGACTTCGATCAGGGCGGTTGGAACGGATCGGGATACGACTACGTGTCGGGCTTCGCCAAGTTCTGCCCCGAGACACGACCGCACCGTCGGTGCCCCAGAACGTCCAGGTGTCCACGGTCGACGGCGCCCCCTCTCTGACGTGGGGTGCCTCGAGCGACAACGACGGCATGTCGACCCTCTATGAGATCCTGAGGGACGATCGGGTCATCGGCTCGACGTGGAGCCGTCAGTTCACCGACACCTCCGGCGTGACCACGGGTCGCTATTTCGTGAGGGCGGTCGACCGGACCGACAACCGGTCGGCATCGTCACCGGTTCGCTCCTGGACTCTCCCCGGCCAGAACCAGCAGCTCGTGGCGGCTGGGGCTCAGTGGCAGTATCTCGCCGATGGGACCGATCCGGGCATCACGTGGCGTGTCCCGGGCACGCCGCTCGGCTGGGCGTCGGGTGTGGCGCCGTTGGGTAAGGGTGGTGTGGGGGAGACCACGACCATTCCGGCGGTGGGGTTCGCGCAGTACTTCGTGAAGGACTTCACGGTGGCTGACCGTTCGAGTGTGGGGACTCTGGCGTTGAACATCACCCGGTCGGATGGGGCGGTGGTGTATCTGAACGGTCAGGAGATCGCGAGGACGAACGTTCCGTTCGGGCCGATGACGAACACGACTCCGGCCTACGCGGTCGAGGGTGTGGTGACGCGGAGTTTCGTGGTTCCCAAGGATGCGCTGGTGGACGGGGCGAATCGTCTGGCGGTGGAGGTGCATCAGAACTCCTCCTCGTCCCCGACGCGTTCATGGACGCGTCGTTGGTGGGAAGCGGTCTGACGGGCGACGCGACGGCACCGTCGCCGGTGATCGTGTCGAACCCGGCGCGCAACGACAATTCGATCACCCTGAATTGGACGGCGGCGACCGACAATGTGGGCGTGGTGGCGTATCGGGTGACGCGTGATGGTCAGACGATCACGTTCCGCAATGCCACGTCGAGCCGTTCGTACAAGGATCAACAGCTGACGTCCGGCACGTCCTACGCCTATGCGGTGGTGGCGATCGACCAGGACGGCAACGAGTCGGCACCGGGGTCTCTCACGGTGTCGACGACCGGGCAGCCACCGGTGACCAACCAGGAGCTCGTGGCGGCTGGGGCTCAGTGGCAGTATCTCGCCGATGGGACCGATCCGGGCATCACGTGGCGTGTCCCGGGCACGCCGCTCGGCTGGGCGTCGGGTGTGGCGCCGTTGGGTAAGGGTGGTGTGGGGGAGACCACGACCATTCCGGCGGTGGGGTTCGCGCAGTACTTCGTGAAGGACTTCACGGTGGCTGACCGTTCGAGTGTGGGGACTCTGGCGTTGAACATCACCCGGTCGGATGGGGCGGTGGTGTATCTGAACGGTCAGGAGATCGCGAGGACGAACGTTCCGTTCGGGCCGATGACGAACACGACTCCGGCCTACGCGGTCGAGGGTGTGGTGACGCGGAGTTTCGTGGTTCCCAAGGATGCGCTGGTGGACGGGGCGAATCGTCTGGCGGTGGAGGTGCATCAGAACTCCTCCTCGTCCCCTGACGCGTTCATGGACGCGTCGTTGGTGGGAAGCGGTCTGACGGGCGACGCGACGGCACCGTCGCCGGTGATCGTGTCGAACCCGGCGCGCAACGACAATTCGATCACCCTGAATTGGACGGCGGCGACCGACAATGTGGGCGTGGTGGCGTATCGGGTGACGCGTGATGGTCAGACGATCACGTTCCGCAATGCCACGTCGAGCCGTTCGTACAAGGATCAACAGCTGACGTCCGGCACGTCCTACGCCTATGCGGTGGTGGCGATCGACCAGGACGGCAACGAGTCGGCACCGGGGTCTCTCACGGTGTCGACGACCGGGCAGCCACCGGTGACCAACCAGGAGCTCGTGGCGGCTGGGGCTCAGTGGCAGTATCTCGCCGATGGGACCGATCCGGGCATCACGTGGCGTGTCCCGGGCACGCCGCTCGGCTGGCCCGCTGCCGTCGGCTCGTTCGGGGCCGGTCCCCACGGCCATGCGACGACCGTTCCCACCACCGGTGTCACCCAGTACTTCGCCACGGACTTCACGGTGGCGGACCGCGGTCAGGTGGGAGTCATCGAGCTGACGATTCGCCGAGACGACGGATTCGTCGCCTTCCTCAATGGCCAGGAGATCGCCCGATCCAACATGCCGTTCGGTCCGGCCACCGCGTCGACCCCGGCCTACGAAGCGGTCGACCCGGAGACTCGGAGGTTCACCGTGCCGATCGATGCGCTGGTGAATGGGCCGAATCGGCTGGCGATCGAACTGCACCAGGTGCAGACCGACGACGTGGACTCGTTCCTCGACGCCACCTTGCTGGGAACCGCCAAGACCATCGATGTGACGCCGCCGGTGGTCGGAGTGCTGTCCGTCTCGGCCCAGTCGCCGACGACCGTGACTCTCGGATGGACGGCGGCAACCGACGATGTCGGCGTGGTCGCCTACCGGCTCACGCGGGACGGGACGACGGTGACCTACCGGAACGCGACGTCGAGCCGTTCCTACAAGGACCAACAACTGACCCCCGGTACGACCTACAACTACGCTCTGGTCGCTATCGACCGGAACGGGAACGAATCCGCCCCGGCGGTGGTGTCGGCCTCGACCCCCTGATCGGAACGGCGGACGGGTGTCCGCACCTGCATGATGCGAATACTCGTCGTCCATCAGTTCTACCGGTCAGCCAACGCCTCGGGCGAGAACCTCTCGGTACGCGACGAGGTCGCGGCGCTCCGCGGTCGGGGTCACGAGGTCGAGCTGCTCGCCGCCGACAGCGACGATCTGGCCTCCGGCGTCGACGCCGTTCGGGCCGGCATCGACGCGATCTGGTCGCGCCGGGGCGTCAGCAGACTGGAGGAGGTCCTCGACCGCTTCCGTCCACAGATCGCGCTCTGCGAGAACCTCTTCCCGTCGCATTCGCCCGCGGTCCTGCGGCGGTTGCGGGGTCGTGGCATTCCCGTTGTCGCGGCCGTCCGGAACTTCAGAATGGACTGTGCCAGCGGAACGCACTTCCGCGACGGCCGGAGCTGCACCGACTGCGCCGGTTCCCGGTTCAACGCTCCCGCCATCATCCACGCGTGCTACCAGGGGTCGAAGATCGCCACCGCTCCGATGGCAGCGTCCCTCCGGCTCCACCGCTCGACGTTCGCCCAGATCGACCACTTCCTGCCGGTCAGCTCGTACATGGCGGATTTCGTGAGAACCCTCGGCGTACCGACCGACCGGATCACCGTCAGACCCAACTTCGTGCAGGATCACGGTCCCGCCGACATCGAGGACCACGGTTTCCTCTTTGCAGGCCGTCTCTCGGACGAGAAGGGGTTCGGGCTTCTTCTCGACGCTTGGCAGCTCTCGGGACTGGGTGCCGACTCGCGATTGGTCGTCTGCGGCGATGGTCCCCTCTGGGAGCGGGCGTTGTCGATCGCCTCGGAGACCGGGATCGAACTCCGAGGCATGGTGACCCACGGCGAGGTTCTCGCCGCCATGGCCGAGACCGCCGTGACGGTCGTCCCGTCCCTGTGGGCGGAACCGTTCGGTCGCGTCGCCATCGAGTCGGCCTCGCTGGGCCGCCCCGCAGTGGTCGTTCCATCGGGTGGATTGGCCGACATCGTGATCGACGGTGAGACCGGCTGGACCGTGGCACCTCGGGTCGCCGCGATGGCGAGCGTGCTCCGCGAGGCCGCTGCGGTCGACGAGGCGCGGACACGGGGACGGACCGCGCGGCGCCGCTTCCTCACCAACTACACCGAAAGCGTGTCCGTGGGCATCCTGGAGGACACGCTTCGTTCGCTGGCGCTTTCCTCGTGAGGCCCGGCCCGTCGCGACCTCAGAACCAGCCCATCGATCGGCCGAGTTCCGCCTCCAGCTCGCGAACCGATGGGGTCAACTCAGCCTCGAGTCGCTTCCTGAGCCCGTCGTCGAGTGGCGCGGATATCTGGGCGTTGAAGACCTCTGTGGCCCGTAGTTGTTGTCGCGGGATGCCGATGTGATCACAGACACGATCGAAGCTGGACTGGGGATCGGAGTAGAAGTCCTCCGACCGTTCGACGAGAACCGCGTCGCTGTCCGAATGCGTCCCACCACCGGCGGAGTCCGGTCACGTACCGACCCTGATCGACGTAGCTGTGATGGCGGTGGGCGGTGCTCGTCGCTGTCGGATCGGCGATGAGGCGCTCCTCCTCCCCGGCCAGGCGCTCCGCCTCGGCGTCGAGGGCGGCGCCGAAGCTGTCGAGCGGCTCCACGCCGTTGGCGCGGCGTTCCTTGTAGTTCGAGAAGGCGCGGTCGACGGGGTTGCGGACGAGCGCGATGACCCGTGCACCCGGCACCGTGGAGGCGGCCCGTTGCGCTGCGAGCGGGTGGTACAGGTAGTACGGGCTGGCCTCCCCCGACACCACTCGGTGTCGACGCAGCGCTTCGGCGATCGAACGGGTCGTCCGCAGCGGAAAGTGCGAGAAGTACCAGTCGTCGCCACGCGAGAACTCCTCGTCGAAGTAGTACGTGCCCTTGACCCGGGCCGGCCGTGGGAACGTCGACAGCACCGCGGGGTGGGCGAGCAGGTACTTGTAGAGCGAGGTGGTCCCGCCCCGCTTGGTTCCGATGACGAGGAAGTCGGGGCGGCAGCGGCGATCGGCGCTGAGTTCCCCCGCGGTCCGGAGCCGGGCCTTCGTCCATTGCGCGAGGGCGACGACGGGGTCGCTGCGTCGTATCTGGTGCATTCGTCCCATGTTCATTCTCGCCGGCGCCGGTATCGTCACGTGAGGGCCCATGCGCCCGTCCGGTTCTATCGGCTGGGAATCGGTCCCACCAATGGCTGTGACAAGTCTCCACGATCGGCGATGAGCTCCACGATGTCCCAGGCACCCACCCACGTCGATGTTCTCGGGGTTGCGATCTCCGCCGTCGACCTCCCGACCGCGGCCGACACGATCGACGAATGGATCGAGCGGGGTGAAGCGAACTACGTGTGTGTGACCGGAGTCCACGGCGTCAGCGAGTCCCAGAACGACGGCTCGCTCGCCGACATCCACAACCGCGCCGGGACTGGTGGTACCCGACGGCATGCCGCTGGTGTGGTGTGGTCACCACATCGGTGCGAGTGCCATGGCCAGGGTCTACGGGCCGGATCTGATGCTGGAGATGTGCCGCCGAGCCGCGGTGCTCGGGCCACCGGTTCTATTTCTACGGGGGAGCGGAGGGCACTCCTGAGACCCTCCGCGACCGCCTCGTGGAGCGGTTTCCCGGTCTCCACGTGGTGGGCGTGCACTCACCGCCGTTCCGGCCTCTCACCGAGGACGAGGACGCGGCGATCGTCGACGAGATCGTGGCGGCACGCCCCGACATCGTGTGGGTCGGCCTGTCCACGCCGAAGCAGGAACGTTGGATGGCGGCCCACCACCACCGGATCGACTCGGTTCTGGTGGGCGTCGGTGCCGCATTCGATTTCCACGCCGGTAACGTGACTCAGGCACCGCCATGGATGCAGGCCCGGGGCTTGGAATGGCTCTACCGCCTGGTCAAGGAGCCCCGTCGACTCTGGCGGCGATATCTGACCAACAACCCGCTCTTCATCATTCGAATCTTCCTGCGCCCGCCTCGGGCGCTCCACATGACCAGATCAGCGACCGTCGGCGGGCCCGGCGACACCGAGGGAGTATCCACATGAGTGCCATGGAACCCGGCTCCACCGTTCTCGTCACCGGGGGTGGGGGATTCATCGGCGGGCACCTGGTGGCGAGCCTCGCCCGTGACGGTTTCGCCGTGAGGTCCGTCGACATCAAGCCACTCGAGCAGTGGTACCAGGTCACCGAGGGGGTCGAGAACATCTCCGCGGACGTGTCTCTCCTCGACGAGGCGCGCCAGGCGGCCGATGGCCAACGCTACGTGTTCAACCTGGCCGCCGACATGGGCGGGATGGGCTTCATCGAGAACAACAAGGCCGCCTGCATGTTGTCGGTGCTGACCACCACCCACGTGCTGATGGCTGCCAAGGAGGCCGGCGCCTCGGGGTTCTTCTACTCCTCGTCCGCCTGTGTCTACGCGGCGGACAAGCAGATCTCGCCCGAGGTGACAGCTCTCGCCGAGGCTGACGCCTATCCGGCCATGCCCGAGGACGGATACGGGTGGGAGAAGCTCTTCAGCGAGCGGATGTGTCGCCACTACCTCGAGGACTTCGGGTTCGAAACGAGGGTTGCCCGTTACCACAACGTCTACGGACCCAACGGCACCTGGGACGGCGGCCGAGAGAAGGCGCCCGCTGCGGTCGCCGCAAGGTGGCAGAAGCCAAGCGCTCTGGTCGACACGAGATCGAGATCTGGGGCGACGGCGAGCAGACCCGCAGCTTCATGTACATCGACGACTGTGTCCACGGCACCCGAGCCCTGCTCGAGTCCGACATCGTCGACCCCATCAACATCGGCTCATCGGAGCTCGTGACCATCAACGAGCTGGTGTCGATCGTCGAGGGGATCGCGGGGGTCACCCTGAAGCGGAACTACAACCTCGATGCGCCCCAGGGCGTCCGGGGGCGGAACTCCGACAACTCGATGATCCTCGAGAAGATGGGTTGGGAGCCTTCCACGCCGCTGCGCGACGGCATGGAGAAGACCTACAGCTGGATCTGGGACCAGCTCGCGGCGCGGGGTGCGTGAGATCCCCACGACCGCTCGTCGCGATTCAGGTGTCCCAGGTCTCGTAGTTCGCACGCATCGTCTCGACGCCGTCGGCGATGATGCGCTCGAGCACGTCGAGGTCCACGTCGGCCAGCTTGTTGACATACAGGCAGCTCTTGCCCACTTTGTGCTTGCCGAGCTCCGCCAACTGATCTCCGAGATCGTCGTAGCCGGGCATCACGTAGAGGACGAGGTTGGCCTTCCGCGGTGAGAACCCGGTGATCATCGAGTCCCCTTCGCGTCCGCTCTCATAGCGGTAGTGGTATCCACCGAATCCGATGATGGTCGGCCCCCACATCCGGGGCTCGCACCCGGTGATCCGTTTCATCGTCTCGAGCAGGACGGTGGCGTCGGCGCGTCGGGTCGGGTTCTCGATCGTGGCAATGAAGTCAGCGGCGTCGACGTCGCTGACCCGAGTCTTGTTGTCGCTCATTGGGTGCCTCCCGGGCCGGTCTGTTCCTCGCCGCTGCAGGTCCCGAAGGACCACAGGTTGCCCTCGGGGTCGCTGATCGTGATCACAGTGCCTCCGGGGTCGCGCTCGGGTGACTCGCGTGGAATGACCACGTCGACGTCAGCGGCGTCGGCCACCCCTCGTTTCTGCTGGGTCGCCGTGCCATGCGTCGGTGCCATGGATCGCTCCTTTCTCGCCGCGCGCCGACGATGGTACCGGCGCGGGTGGCGGCAGGCTCGACGAACCGTGAAGATGAGCGATCATCTCCTCGGTGGAGTTCGAGGCGATGAAGAACGGAGCGATGGTGGGGGAGTGGGACGCCGCAGCCGACGAGTGGGACGGCAACGTTGCGGTTCGTGCCTACGCAGACGCTGCTGTCGGGTCCCTCATGTCAGTCGCCGATGCGGCGGGTGTCGACATCACCGGGGCCACGGTGTGCGATTTCGGCTGCGGGACCGGACTGCTCACCGAGCGCCTCGCCGACCGGTGCGAGCGCATCGACGCGGTCGACACATCGCAGGCCATGCTCGCGGTGCTGCAGGCCAAGATCGCGTGGCACCGATGGCGCCACGTCCGGACGCTGGACCGTCTCCCGCCGGCGACCCAGCGATACGACGCGATCGTGTGTTCGTCGGTGCTGTCCTTCGTCGACGATTACTCCGAAACGGTTCGGGCACTGGTGGATCAGCTCGCGACGGGCGGATTGTTCGTGCAGTGGGACTGGGAACGCGATCCCGGCGACAACGAGGCGCACGGCTTCACCCGGATGGAGATCCGCCGGACCCTCGAGGGCGTCGGCCTGGAGGACGTCGCGGTCGGTACCGGCTTCGAGGTCACCGTCGAAGGTCACCCGATGCGGCCGCTCGTGGGCTCGGGGCGTCGACCGTCGTGAGGCCGGGTCCAGGCAGGGCCTGCCACCCACGACTTCAGGGCCGGTGAGCACCTACCGGCGAACAATCTGAGCGTCGACTCCGACGCCGGGTGGGCCGGTCGTCGGGAGCTCGACGACGGGTTGGGCCTGACGGTGTGGATCGTGCGCCACGGCGCCTGATCAGGTCTGCGCTGACTCGACGACGTCTCGGATTCCCTCGACCGTCCGCACCATGTTCGCGTGCAGCTCGCGGAGACGGCCGGCCAGGATGCGGGACTCCTTGTCGGGCATCGATGCGATGACCATCGAGAGCCCGGAGGACCCGGGGCCGATCGAGACCTCCAGACGCAGCGTCGTTCCGTCAGGAGTCGGTGTCAACGTGTACCACCACCGGGCGCCGGGGTTCTCCGGGTCGCTCGTCGCCCATCCGAAGACGCGTTCCTCCTCGTACCGGTCGACATGGCAGATGAGTTCCCAGCGGCCGATCGTCGAGTTCTCGTTGCGACTGTTGAACGTCGCGCCGAGAGCGGGTCCGTCCCCGATCCACTCGGCACCGAGGAACTCGTCGGAGAACCTCGCAGGAAGCTCGATGTCGGTGACCGCTTCCCAGACTCTCGAGGCTGGAGCGGCGATGGCCACCTCGGCGTAGGTGCCGGGGCCGTCGCCGAACACCAGTGGGTCACTGGGGCCGCTGCGATATGTCCGGGGCACGTCGGGGCGATTCTCCCTCGTCGCATCGTGATTCGTCTCGGTCACTGTCGCCTCCCTGTGCGTCGGCGAGATCCATGCCAGGACGTCGACACCGATGGGCAGAGTATGCGTTTCTCGCAATGCGGCGAGCACACGGTGCCCTCGCCACGACAGACCACGAGTGCGCCCCTGGGTGCCCCGGGTGCGCATGATGGCGTCTGTGGTGGGTGTTGGGACGTCGTTGCGACGAAGCACGCAATGGCGTCGGGGAGCCGGAGGCGCCGCGATCGGGTGTCGCCTCCGGCCGCGAACCATCGACATCGTGCACGCCAGTGTGCGGTAATGAGACTTGAAGGGGCCAGGTGGATGCGTCGATCCGCTGGCTCCCGTGTCGCACGGCGGGGGTCCTTGTTGCATCCGTTCGTTGAGTGGTGCTTCACCCCGGCAAGTGACTTTGGCCTCTGGCGGGTCGGGATCGGCGGGTGGATCGTGGACCATGTAGCAAACCGAGGGGCGGTGGCGACATGCGATACATGCGGCGGTTGAAGAGCGTGGGGCTGGGTGTGGCGGTGGTGGCGTTGCTTGCCGCCTGTGTCCCGCCTCCGGGGTGCGGCGGAAGGATCGTGTTCTCGCGCTCAGGCGAGATCTGGACGATGGACGCCGACGGTTCTGCTCAGGTCAAGGTAACGGAGACGGTCGACACAGAGTTTTTCTACGACCCGGCTTGGTCGCCGGACGGAACCGAGATCGTCTCGGGGTGGCAAACCAGTGACCCCCTGTCGGACGAGATCTACAGGATGAATGCCGACGGCACCGGATTGACCAGGCTGACCGACAACGCCATGACTGACATCGAGCCCGCCTGGTCGCCCGACGGAACGGAGATCGTCTTCGTCCGGTCGAGTGAGACCGACGAGACTGAGATTCATGTCATGAACCGTGACGGGTCGAACGTGCGCAAGCTCACGGACAACGAGACGACGGACCGGTACCCGGCATGGTCGCCGGACGGAAGCACGATCGCTTGGTCGAGGGTCACCCCAGACGGGTTGTTTCACATCTTCACGATGAATCCTGACGGAACCGGCCAAACGCAGGTGACCAGCGGCCCGAGGGGCGACTTCAATCCGGACTGGTCTCCGGACAGTCGCACGATCGTCTTCGGCGGGGTGACCGGTTGCTGCGACGGTGATATCTACACGATTTATCCGGACGGCAGCGAAGAGGTCAACATCACCGAGGGGCGGCTGTCGGGTGAAGTGCCCAACTTCTCCCCGGATGGATCGAGGGTCCTCTTCACCCGGGCCGGCTACGCATTCCCGGATGATCCCGGGTTCTACACCATGAAGGCAGACGGTTCGGACCAGCGCCGACTGACCGACGACCCTGACATCTACGACTCGGATTGGCGGGCATAGGGTCGAAGCCCTCGCCAGGCCACGGCGCCGGAGCGGGCATCAGGACAGGACTTCCTCCCTTGCGAGGGTGTGCAAATGACATCGGAGCAACGTTCAGCGCAGCGGTGGCCGGAGGGAGTTCAAGTCTCGACGGTGGCCTTCGATTTCATCGAGCAATTCGCCCAGGTGGCCGATCGAGATCGACATAGCCTCGTATGGGTCAAGTCGCCATCGGTGTAGTCGCTGTTCTCCGCCGATCGTTGCTGGCCTGGCGTGCAGGATCGAGTTTCGCTTCGGGCCGAGGTCCTCGAGCACCTGGCCGCCTCGCAGGAGATATTCCCGCCATGCAGAGTCGGACACGGCGGGAGCAAGCTGAGTGAGACTCTTGCCGATGGCGGTAGTGGTCTTACTTGCGAGAGCCTCCGGCGACAGTCCCTCGACCGTCAGTGGCAACCGCGGTAGGTCGAAGATCAACAAGCCCTCCAGGGAGGCTACGGCGTACACGATTCGACCGATCTGCAGGAGATACTCGTCCTCTGGCCAAGCGGGCGGCACGAGAAGAAGCTAGGCGGACTGGGACCGATGCGCGTATGTGTTCGGTTACATATCACCCGGAAGCTGCGTTCGAGACACATTGCCGGCGGCCACGCCAGCGTGCGCCAATGACACGTGAGGTTGGGCGAGAGAGGGCTGCGGCGGGACCTTCGCCTCTACCGCGATCCCACGCTCATGATCACGATGAGCGGGCAGAGGGAGATGCCGAGGAGGATGGCGTCATGGCGAGGTATCGAGGTTCTCGGAAGGCGGGGAGTTGGAGGGCCCTTATGGCGGTCGTGGGGGCCGTCGTCTTGGCGGTCTCGGCGTGTGTGCCCCAGCCGCAGAGCCCTGTGCAATTGGTCAGGGACGTGTTCCGGGGCACCGAGACCGGGGTCGGCTGCCCCCTGATTGGCAGTGCTCATTCAGCGCGGTCCTGGGTGACCAGTACTTGTTCATTGGCAACGACGGCGTTCATGGACATGAGCCGTGGATCAGTGACGGCACGTGGGACGGAACGAGGTTGTTGAAGGACATCAATCCCGGTGCCGGGTTGTCAGGCCCGGGGTTTCCGACCGTGATGGGGAACACGGTGTACTTCAACGCCGACGACGGCACGCATGGCTGGGAGTTGTGGAAGACGGATGGCACCGAGGCTGGCACCATGATGGTCAAGGACATCAACCCCGGACCTGGGGAGTCGTTTCCGTGGCTCTTCGGCGCCCTGGCGGTGGGTGACACGCTGTTCTTCGCCGCTGACGACGGGACCCACGGCCGCGAGTTCTGGAAGACCGATGGCACCGAGGCGGGAACGGTGTTGGTGAAAGACATCAACCCCGGGCCGGGAGTCTCCTGGCCGAACAGTGCGGCAGTGGTCGGTGGAATGCTGGTCTTCTCGGCTGACGACGGGATTCACGGGCACGTCACGGTGCTGTTACTCGACGGCGGAGAGAATCCGGTGGAAGTGGTCGACCAGGTCGGCGAGCGTGACATGCGCGTTACGCCCTGAAGGGTTGGGCGCGACCCAGACCGGCTGCTCGCCGAGGCGTTCACCGCTCGGACCGAGACGTGCCCGCGGCTCGCGGTAGGTCTTCCACACGGATATCCCCATCAACACCACGAGCGCGGGTCGGGCCCAGGCCATCTTGAGCTCGAGGTCGGCGAAACCGGCGCGGATCTCCTCGGACGTGAGCTCTGATGCGGCGGCGGTCGTCCGGTTCACCACGTCGGTGAACCCGACCGAGTGGTTCTCGAGAGCGGACGCAGGATCGCGGTCGGCCGATACGAGACCGGCTTCGATCGCTGCCGGCCAGAAACGGTTCCCGGCCCTCGCGAACGCCACCCCGGTCTCCGCTGCCGCGGGCGAGGGGTTGATGCCCACGATCACGATCTTCAGGCCGGTCGTCAACCGGTCGGGCAGGGTGAGGTAGGTACGGGCGGTCGCCTCGTCGTGCTGCGAACCAGGGCTTGCGCTGTCGATCCTCCAACCGGCACCACTCATCAGTGCCTCGAGGGTCGGCGCTCCCAGCGCGGATCGGTGCCGTCGAAGCCCCGACAGCACGACCTCTGTTCCGACCGGGACCTCCCGCGACGCGAGTCCGAGTACCAGACTGAGATCGTCGGGATCGGTCCCTGACAGATCGAGCGGCTCAGCCACCGGCTCGGAGTCGCCCCTGCAGCCTCCGCATGCCGCCGAGCCAGCGGTCCAGGTCGTTGGCCTTGGCCTGCTGGTAGGTCGCCACCTCGGGGTGCGGGAGGATCAGGAAGTCGTCGTTCGCAAGGCCATCAGCCGCCGCGGCGGCGCATTCCTCGGGGGAGATGAGGCCCATCAGCTCGACGACCTCCGCCGCAACCTCGCCCGCCTCGAGTCCCCCGGTGACCATCGGAGTTCGCACCCCCTGGGGGCAGAGGCACGAGACCCCGAGGCCCTCTTCGCCGTGGGTGATGGCCAACCACTCCGCCAGACCGACCGCGGCGTGCTTCGTCGCGGTGTAGGGAGCGTCGCCGAGGTTCGTGAGCAGCCCTGCGGCCGAGGCTGTGATCATCAGATGGCCCGTGCCGCGCTCGCGGACGAGGGGGAGATAGGCGGACGCGAGGTTCACCGAACCCATCACGTTCACGGCCCAAACGCGGTTCCATGTCTCGGGAAGCGCCTCGACGCCTTCGCCCGACGCGATTCCGGCGTTCGAGCACACCAGGTCGAGACCACCACACACCTCCGCAGCATGTTCGATCAGCGATCGGGCGGCATCGGGATCGGTGACGTCGCAGCGTCGGGCGGTGACCGCGGGCCCGAGCCACTCGGCCACCGTCTGGGCGGCGCCTTCGTCGATGTCGGCGACGATGATCGACCGGGCGCCTCGTCGGAGGAACTCCGCCGCCAGCGCCGCGCCGATCCCCGAGCCGCCCCCTGTCACCACGATCGACGCGGCATCGATGTTCATGTCTCGCTCCTCGGTGGGATGGTGGCCGCCGCCCGAATGGTGTCGGAGACGACCTCGGCCCGGTCGTCACCCCATGGCATGGGCATCAGGATCGGTATGTCGACACCCGCCACCCGATACGCCTCGACGAAGCGAGCGACCTCCTCCGCAGAACCGCAGAAGTCGATGGCCTGGATCATGTCGTCGCTCACCGCCTCGAGGGCCGCGTCTCGGTCGCGGTCCTGGTGCGCGGCGGTGATGGCCTCCACCTCCGCGTCGAAGCCCGCCGCCGCGAACGCGCTCGCGTACGCCGGCACGACCGCGTATCCGAACAGGTCGCGTCGCGCCGATCGCCGGGCCCGGTCGAGGTCGGTCACCGCGGCGTGCACGTAGGCGAACACGGTGCACGCGCCCGGCGGCCTGCCCGCCCTCTGCTCACCTCGGCGGACGCGAGTCACGGCCCCCTCCACCGCCGAGGACGGCAGGTAGTTGAGAAGAACGCCATCGGCCAACTCCCCGGCGAGGCTGAGCATCTGGGGGTTCAGCGCACCCAGCACGACCTTCGGACGTCGCTCGCCCGCAGGTAGTCCGATCCGATAGCCGGGGATCGTGTAGAAGTCGTTGTCGACCGAGACCGCCTCTCCGCTGAGTGCGGTGGTCACGATGTCGAGATAGGCCCGGACCTGGGCGATGGGGCGACTCCCGAACGGAGCGCCGTGCCAGCGGGACACGACGGCGGGCGAGGAGATCCCCACTCCGAGGTAGATGTCTCGGCTGGGATGGAGCGCTTGGAGCGTTGCCGCCCCCATGGCGGCGAGTTGAGGGGTGCGGAGCTGGAGGGCGATGACCCCGGTTCCGAGTCCCAATCCCGGTGCCTCGTTCGCCAATCCGCTCAAGGTGGCGAATGCCTCGGCTCCGGTCGTCTCGGCGGTCCACAGCGACGAATAGCCGTGTTCGGCGGCACTTCGAGCCGCATTGCGCCAGATGTCGGGCGACAGCGCGAGCAGCGATGCACACGTCAGGCCGAGCGGTTGTGCCATGCGGCGACGCTAGCGGGCGAGGCAATCGGGGGGGGCCGGATGGCCCTCGGCCCCACTAGGGCCTTATTGCCCCTTTCCTTCCCGCTCACTGTGCGTATGCTGTGGCGGAAGCTCCTGCCGAAACATCGGTGTGGACGTGGATCGCTGAGGAGGAGCCATGACCGAGACACGAGAAGTCGAATCGATCACCGAAGCCGTGGCGCTGATCGATCAGGGCCTGGGCGATCTCGCCGAGCGTTCCCTCATCGCGTCGACGGAGGTCGCGGACCTGCTCCTCGACGTTCGCGGCCTGCTCACCCGCATCGACGACAGCGCGCTCGTCAACTGATCCCCCCGGGTTCTCGGCGGATCAGCGCCGAACCCGCAACAGAGCCCGATACGCGGCCCGCAGATCGTTGACCAGCTCGACCGGTTCGTCGACGGCGTGGGTGTCGATCCAGGCGCCCATGTTGAACACGCCGCGATACGACATGGTCGTGAGGTTGAACGCCGTCCCTGCGACCGGTCCCATGGGGTAGTTGCGCTCCATCAGTGCGCCGCCCAGGTACAGATCCATGGGGGCCGCTCGCAGGTTGGACGTGACGAAGTCGATGGCGCCGGCGACACGCGAGCCGGTGCGGGTGAGAACCGACGTGGGCAGCAGGTTCAGCACACCGGAGAAGGCGTCGACCGCGCTCAACGCCGGCTCGGACTTGGTCCGCTGCAGAGTCTCGTGGATGGCGTCGAAGCGCTCGGTCACGCTCATCTCGCCCGCGGGAACGACGACCTGCGTGGGGGAGAAGACGTTGCCGCCCATCGAACGATCGCTGCGGGTGCTGACGGGCATGGCCATTCGGAGCGACTCGGTCTCCGCGCCGTGTCGACGGTGGTAGCGGGCGGCGGCAGCGACCGCGCCACACACGAAGAAGTCATTGAGCGTCCCGCCCAGAGCCGTCGCCGCCGCCTTGGCCTTGTCGAGCGGCACGTCGAGGGTGTCGAAATGCCTGCTGAGCGAACGGTCGACCCACAACGGACTCAGCGGGCGGTCACCCACCCGGGCCTGACGCAGCGTGGAGGTCGCGAGTTCGACGGCCTGGGATCCGCCCTGCACGAGGTGGAGGGGGTGGATGGCACCATCGAGGGCTCCATCGAGCGTGCGCCGAGCAGTCCCGAGCTGACGGCGCAGGCCGTGGCTGATCGCGTCTCCCAGCGACGTCACCACGCCTCGGTCGCCATCGGCGGCGCGGGGAGCCGGGGGAGCAGGACGTCGCTTCTTGGGTCGACGGGTGAAATCCACGAACTCGAGGGACAGGCGAAGTCCGCCCTCGCCGTCGGTGATCGTGTGGTGCAGGCGTTGGAGCATGGCGGAGCGGCCGTCACGAAGGCCGTCGATGAGGATGAACTCCCACAAGGGGCGAGCCCGATCGAAGGGCGCACCGGCCAGTGAGGAGGCCAGGGAGTGGAGCTCGCGGCGAGATCCCCGACCGCCGAGCGAGAGTCGACGCAGATGGTGGTCGAGGTCGAAGTTCGGATCGATCTCCCAGCGGGGAGGAGCGAGGCGTCCGAAGACCGGGGCAACTCGCTGGCGCAGGCGCGGGAAGACGATCGTTGCCCGCTCCATCGTCCGCCGGAACGCGGGAAGGTTGACAGGTCGATCGAGGATCGAGAGGTTGGCGATGTTCCCCGACAGACGAGGGTCCTTTTCGAGGTTCCACATGAGCGCCTCGAAATCGGTCATGTGGTCGTCGGTCGTCTCTGCACCGTCGGCCATCTCGTCAGCGTACTGATCGGTCGGCGTTCTCAGTCCGGCTGGGCGGCGATCCGATCGAGCACGGAGACCGCGACGCGGCCCAGCGCGAGTCCGGTGACAGCGCCTCCGAGGACGTCGGAGGGGTGATGGATCCTCACGTGGACCCGACTCCAGCCCATGAGACCACCGAGCACGAACCAGGGCCACCGTCGTTCCGTGCGATGGGCGAGTAGGACGGCGGCGAACATGCCTGCTGACGCGTGGCCCGACGGAAAGCTCGATGTCCGGGGCGTGCGGAGGTGGTGCGGCCGTGACTCCGCTGTCGGCCGCTCGCGGCGGAACAGCATCTTGACAGGCCCGTTGACGATCGCGGCCTCGACGCCGAGTGCGGAGGACAGCTCCACGGCCTCTCGAAAGGTGTCCTCGCCGATAGCGACGCGAAAGAGGGCGATGATGTGCCACACGGCGCCGTGATCACCGGCGGCGGACATGGCGTAGAAAGCGGCATCGACCGCAGGGATGCCGCGGAGTGCGTCGGCCGCCGCGTCGAGCCGGGAATCGAACCGCTCCACGACATCGGTGTCGAGAAGGCTCATCGAGCAGGCGCCGGCGCGGAATCGAGAGCCGCTCTCGCCGCGTCGGGGTCTCCGCCGAACGCAGGGCAGAACGACTTGAAGGCGCACCAGCTGCACAGAGCCGACGGCTTCGGCCGGAAGTCATCGTGGTCGCACGCCCGCTCGATCGCCGACCAGATGGCGGTGACCTTGCGTTCGACACCGCGTGTGGACTGTTCCGACGGGGTCGCCACGATGATCTGTGGATCCGATCCGAGGTAGATCAACTGCACCTCGCGTGGCCTCACTCCGAACGCCTGCTCGCACATCAGGGCGTAGAAGTGGACGCCGCCGAGTCGGGCCTGTTCCTGGGCAAGGGGAGGGGTCTTGCCGGTCTTGTAGTCGACGACGATGAGATCGCCGTCGTCGGTCCGGTCGAGTCGATCGATGATTCCCCGCAATGCCAGGTCACCGACATGTGCCTCGAGCTTCAGCTCGAGACCGATCGGTTCGATCCGGGTGGGGTCCTCCAGGCCGAAGTAGCGCGTCGTCATCTCCGTGGCATCGGCCAGGAAGTCCGCCCGCCCTGCGGCGTCCAGCCCCAATCCGGCGAGGGCCCCCTCGTCCTCGAACTCGCCCCACGCGACCTCGAGCAGTGAGATCGCCCGCTGGGGGGTCCGCTCGGCGGCGGGCTCACAGAACAGGAGTTCGAGAGCTCGGTGAACCATCGATCCCTTGGTCGCGGGAACCGACGGAGGCTCCGGTAGTCGATCGATCGCGCTGAACCTGAAAGCGAGCGCGCACTCGGTGAAGGTCGACACCTTCGAGGGGGACAGCGACCCCGGCAGCGGTAGCGGCATGGCCGCATGCTAGGTCGCGGGCGGTCGGTGGCCGAGGCCCGAGACGAGACGCGGCGGACTCAGAGGCCGAGCGCGTCGGCGATGCGGCGGGCGACCGCGGCGGGGTGTTCCATCGGCGCGAAATGGCCCCAGGTGCGCTCGACCTCGAGCCTCGCCGACGGCAGGGCGTCCGCCACGGCGGCTGCGAACGACCCTGGTCCCGGAATCGACGGATCGCCCGAGGCGACCGTCACGGGGCATCTCACCTCATCGAGGACCGACCAGCCCGTATGGTGGCCACCCGATTCATAGTTGACCGCCTCGGCCGACGGCTCGCAGGCGAGCGCCACCCCCTCGGGACAGTCGACCAGTCCGTCGGCCACGTACGACCGCAGTGCCTCGGGGTCGAAATACTGCATCGGCGGTTTGGAGGCGTAGTTGGCGAACGCGGCGCGGTCGATCGGTGAAGATCCGTCGCCGGCGACGGGCGCCGACGGCCAGTGGCGACTCCGACCGGTCGCCCGAGACGAGCGACGGCGGAAAGACGATGGGCTCGTACACCCACAGCTGTCCGAAGGTCCCGGGCCGCCGGGCCTCGGCCAGTAGCAGCAGAGCGCCTCCCATCGAGTGCCCGGCGCCCCGCAGCGGTTCGTCGCTCGAATGGGGATGGTCCGAGATCGCCTCGGCCACCGCCAGAACGTCGTCGGCCGCCGAGTCCCAGTCGAGGGTCACCCCGGGGGCCACCGGTGATGCCCCGTGGGCGCGGGCGTCCATGACCCAGCACTCGGCGGCCGCCCCGAGGCGTCGGGTCACCGGCGTCCAGATCGACCCGCAGAAACCGGTGGCATGGACGAACAACACCGGGGGTCCGGTTCCCCCGAGGAGATGGAACGAGATGTCGACGCCCGGAGCTGAACCGATGGTGGCCACCCGCTGATGATGGCAGAGGTGAGGAGGTGGTCAGGTCGAACGACGGAGGCCGAGCAGGGCGAGCTTGCCGAGAGTGTCCTCGTCGATGCTCCGAGGCCCGTCGTTGACCGTGACCGCCAGCATGTCCAGGGGGATGACCGGGCACTGGGTCTCGACCCTGCCGGCTTCCTCGATCATCGACGCATCGTCGGTCACGACGAGCGAATCGACGAACGGGATCCAGCTCAGTTCGTTGGCCAGCTTGGATCGCATGATCCGGGCACGGTCGACGGCGCGTTGGGAGGCGAACTCGGCTCCACCGTCGTCACCGCAGACGACGAAGACTCCCGTCGGACCCACGACGAACCATGCGTGGTCGATGTCGAAGACGAGATGCTCGGATGAGATGTCGGACAGCACGCTCGCGATCGAGTCGTGCCGGGTCCGTCGGGCGCGGAACACCCGTCCAGAATCGGCACCCACGGCCGATTGTTGAGAACGAGCGGCCCGACGCGGGCGGGGCCTACTCGTCGACGAGCATGCCGAGCAGCTTGCCCAGCTCGTCCTGGGGGCCTTCGGGGACGATGTAGCCGTCCTCGTTGCGGATCGCATCGAAGTTGTCCCGCACATCCTCGACGCTGTGGCGGTTCTGGTACCAGCCCGGGGTCAGGCCGATGAAGAACCGCGACACCGAACCACCCGCGACCGAGTACACCTCGCCGGTGACGGGGCAGTCCTCGTGGGCCAGGTAGCAGACCGTCGGGGTGATCTCCTCGGCCTCCAACTTGTCGCCCACCGGCCCCAGGAGGTCTTCGGTCATCCGGGTCTTGGCGACCGGAGCGATGGCGTTGGCCTTGATGTTGTGCTTGCGTCCCTCATTGGCCAGAACCCGGGTGAACCCGACGAGTCCCATCTTCGCGGCGCCGTAGTTGGACTGGCCGAAGTTGCCGAGGATGCCCGAGTTGGAGCTCGTGTTCACGATGCGACCGTACGACTTCTCCCTCATGATCACGTAGGCCGGCTGGGTGACGTAGAAGGCGCCGAGCAGATGCACCGCGATCACTGGCTCGAGAAGCTCGGGCGTCATGTTGTGGAAGGTCTTGTCGCGCAGGATGCCGGCGTTGTTGATGACGATGTCGACGGTGTCGAATGCGTCGACGGCGGTCTGGACGATCGCGGCACCACCTTCTGGGGTCGACACCGAGTCATTGCTGGCCACCGCCTCGCCGCCCGAGTCGTTGATCTCCTGAGCGACCTTCGCGGCGGGACCGGCGTCGCCGCCCTCGCCGTCGACCGAACCACCCAGGTCGTTCACGACCACCCGGGCGCCTCGGCGGGCGAGTTCGAGTGCATGTGACCGGCCGAGGCCGCCGCCTGCTCCGGTGACGATCGCCACCTTGCCGTCGTAACCCAAGTCAGCCATGAAGATGCCCTTCCGAAGATGATCCAGCGGTTCTGCGGCGATCAGACTATCGACGGCCCCTGGGACCGACGAATTCCACCGGAGCGGCCTGCGGTGTCAATCGAGGCCGAGGGCTTCGACGGCCCACGCGGTGTGGCGGGCATAGTCGACCTTCCCGTTGGGAGCGCGTCCGATCGTGTCGACCACGAGAACCCGCTTGGGCGCCTTGTAGCTCGCCAGCTTCGTCTTCACGAAGGCGATGACGTCGCCGTCGTCGATCGCGGCACCAGCGTGCGGTTCGACGACCGCGGTGATGGCCTGACCGAAGGTGTCGTCGGGAACGCCCACGACGATGGCGTCATCGATCCCTGCGTGGAGCTTGAGCACCTCCTCCACCTCTTCGGGGAAGACCTTCTCGCCGCCGGTGTTGATGCACACCGACCCCCTGCCCAGCAGATTGATGGTGCCGTCGGCCTCGACGGTGGCCCAATCACCCGGAATCGAGTACCGGTTCCCGTCGATGGTGATGAACGTCGCCGCGGACTTCTCCTCGTCCTTGTAGTAGCCGAGGGGCACATGGCCTCGCACCGCGACCCGTCCCTTCTCGCCGGACCCCGGTTCGACGAACCGGCCGTCATCGGTCACCACCCGCGCCGATTCTCCGAGCGCGAACGACGCGGTTCCCGCCTCGGCACCGGCCGCCGATGTCGACTGACCCAGCCCGATGGCCTCCGACGAGCTGAAGACATCGATGAGGAACATCCCCGGGTGATGGCGCAGCAGACCCTTCTTCACCGGCTCGGACCACATCACCCCCGAGCTCGTGACGAGAACCAGGCTGGAGATGTCCCACCGGCCCGGTTCGGCGTCGAGGGTACGCAGAATCGGCTTGCCGAACGCATCGCCGACGATGGTGAGAGCCCCGATCGACTCCCGCTCGACGACGTCGAGCAGCTCCTCGACGTCGAAGGTCCGGTCGGCGAGGCAGACCACCGATCCCGCATTGACCAGGTAGATCATGGCCGTGAACCAGCCGGTTCCGTGCATGAGGGGACACGCCGGCAGTCCCGGCATTCCCGGAGCCGAAATGGCCTCCATCACGGCTTCGTAGCCAACGTCCTCGGAATCGCCCGCCAACAGGGGCTGGCCGGTGACGCAGGTGGCGCGGATCAGGTCGTCCTGGCGCCACATGACCCCCTTCGGCATTCCGGTGGTGCCCCCGGTGTAGATCATGAGGATGTCGTCACCGGAACGCCCCCAGGGGGCAGCGACCCGGTCGACGGCCTTCGTGGCCGCCTGCTCGTAGGGCTGCGCCCAGACCGGGCACGGTCCCTCGCCGTCGTCGACCCACCACCAGGACCTGACGTCGGGGACGCTGTCTCGGATCCGTTCGATGGTTTCGGTGAAGGCTCCATGGAAGACGACCGACACCGCATCGGCATTGTTCCAGAGGTAGACCAGCTCGTCATCGACATAGCGGTAGTTGGTGTTCACCGGCACGAGGCCGGCCTTGAAGCAGGCGAAGACGCCCTCGAGGTATTCGGGGCTGTTGTAGAGGTAGAGCGCCACCTTGTCCTGGTGGGCCACGCCCGTCTCGAGCAGTGATGCGGCCAGCCCGTCGGCGCGTCGGTCGAACTCGGCCCAGGTGGAATGGCGATCGCCCTGCTTCTGTGCCTGGGCGTCGGGGAACTTGTCCGCGATGCGCTCCCAGATCTCTGCGTAGTTCCAACCGGTCATGTGACCCCCTCGTGCTGGTCGGGCATGCCGCCGACGGGCGCCAAGAATAGGGGTTGATCACCGGGTGTTCGACAGCGCCGCCGTGGCCGAGCCGATCGACCCGGTGTCGCGGTAGCGTCGTCGGTCGTGGACTTCGCGCTGCCATCGGACGACGAATCGAGTCGCGTCGAGATCCGCGCCTGGGTCGCCGATCATCCCTCGCCGAGCGGACGGGAACTCGCCGAGGCGGGTCTCGTGGCTCCCCACTGGCCCGAGCCGTGGGGGCGAGGTGCCGATCCGCTCACCCAACTCGTCATCGATGACGAACTCCGGGCGTCGGGGATCCGCCGACCCGAGAACACCATCGGTATCGGCTGGGCCGGCCCGACGATTCTCCACGCCGGGACGACCGAGCAGAAGGAGCGGTACCTGATGCCGCTGCTGGCGGGCGAGGAGATCTGGTGTCAGCTCTTCAGCGAACCGGAGTCGGGAAGCGACCTGGCGTCGTTGGCCACGAGGGCTGTGAGGGACGGCGACGAATGGGTGGTGAACGGATCGAAGATCTGGTCATCGGGAGCGCAGATGAGCCAGTACGGGATCCTCATCGCCCGGACGGATCCGGATCTGCCCAAGCATCGAGGGATCTCCTATTTCATCTGCCCGATGGACGCGGAAGGGGTCGACGTCCGCCCGATCCGCGAAATGACGGGAATCGCCCTCTTCAACGAGGTGTTCCTCACCGACGTCCGGCTGCCGGCCGACTCTCTCGTGGGTGATGTCGGGGACGGGTGGTCGCTGGCGAAGGTCACGCTCGGCAACGAACGGGTGTCGCTCTCCGGCGGCGGCGCGTTGTGGGGATTCGGCCCGTCCGCCACCGATCTGCTCGATCTCGTACGCCAAGGGGGATCGACCGACGATCCCGTTCTACGGCAGCGGCTGGCCCGATTGTGGGTCGAGGCCGAGATCCTGCGGCTCATCCGGTTGCGCACCGTCAGTGCCGCAGTGCGCGGTGAGGCCCCCGGTGCCGAGGCCTCGATCCGCAAGCTGCTGTCCGACGAGCACGGCCAGCAGATCATGTCGCTCGCCAAGGACCTGGCCGATGCGGGAGGGATGCTGACCGATGTCGGGCCGCTCGGGGGACCGGCCGAGCTGTGGCACCACGGGTACCTCTTCTCGCGTGCCCTGACGATCGGTGGCGGCACCACCGAGGTTCAGCGAAACATCATCGCCGAGCGTGTCCTCGGGCTGCCCCACGACCCCGACCCCCTCGAGGGGCGTTCATGGGCCGGGTCGTCGTCGGTATGACCGGTTCGAGGATTCTGGTGACGGGTGCGGGTGGCCTGCTCGGATCGGAGCTCTGCCGATCGAGCCCACCCGGGCTGACACCGATCGCCGCGGTGCGCAACTCCCCGGCGCCCGACGGGGTCGAGTCGGTCCGCGTGGAATTGTCGGACCCCGAGCTCGTCGAGGAGGCCCTCGGTTCGACCCGACCCGACACGGTGATCCACACCGCCTATGGCAAGAGTGACCTTGGTCGCGACGTCGAGTTGATCACCGAGGTCGTGGCAGGATTCTGCGCCCGACATGACGTGCCGTTGGTTCATCTGTCGACCGACGCCGTGTTCGACGGCGAGAACCCGCCGTTCGACGAGTCTGATCGGCCGGTTCCCGTCCACGACTACGGAAGGGCCAAGCTCGCGGCCGAAAGAGCCGTCGTGGCCGCCGTGCCGGACGCGGCGGTGATCCGGACCTCGCTGATCCTCAGCCCCGACGGATCCGACGGCGTGTCGGCATGGATGCTGTCGGACCTCCGGGCGGGTCGGCGGGTGACGCTGTTCAGCGACGAGATCCGGTGGCCGATCCTCGTGGGGGACCTCGCCGCCATGATCTGGGATGTCGTGGCGCTCGACCGACGGGAACGGGCCGGCACATGGCATCTCGTGGGCCCCGAACGCCTCAGCCGGGTCGACATCGGCCACCTGTGGTGCACGGCGGCGGGACTCGATCGACGGCTCATCGATACTGCGTTGTCCTCCGATCTGCCCGATGCCCGGCCCAGGGACCTGACGTTGACCTCGTCGCGTGCGGGGTCGCTTTCGGTCCGGCCGCAGACGATCGGTAGTGTGATCGGCCATGGCCAAGAGAACGACTGACGACCTGCGGGTCCGCGACCGGGTCACCGCGGCGCAGGATCTGCCCGGCATCCGAGAGGGCACCGAAGGCCGCGTCATCCTCGTCAACGGGCTCGAATGGACGCGCTACCGGGTTCACTTCGACGTCGGCGAATCCGGGGGCACCGACGTGGGGTTCCTCAACCGCGATCAGCTGGTGCTCGTCAACCGCAAGGGTGAGCCCATCGCGGTGGGGAGCGAATCATGAAGATCGCTATGCAGATGCCCTACGCCGGCGGCTTCGAGCAGTCGGTCCAACAGACCGTCGAGCTCGAGAAGGCGGGCCTCGACATCGTCTACGTCGCGGAGGTCTACAGCTTCGACGGCGTGTCCCAGATGGGCTACCTGGCTGCCAGGACCGAGACGGTTCAGATCGCCTCGGGAATCCTCGCCCTCTACACGCGAACGCCGAGCCTGCTGGGAATGACCGCCGCAGGACTCGACTACATCTCGGGAGGACGCGCCATCCTCGGGCTCGGCGCCTCGGGGCCGCAGGTCATCGAGGGGTTCCACGGCGTTCCCTACGACGCCCCCCTCGGCCGCACCCGTGAGATCGTCGAGATCTGCAGGAAGATCTGGGCACGAGAGGACAAGCTCACCCACGACGGGCGCTACTACACGATTCCGCTCCCGGCCGATCAGGGAACCGGGCTGGGCAAGGCCCTCAAACTCATCAACCACCCGGTGCGCGCCGACATCCCGATCCACCTGGCAGCGCTCGGCCCGAAGAACGTCGCGCTCACGGCGGAGATCGCGGACGGGTGGCTCCCGCTGTTCTACATTCCGGAGAAGGCCCCCGAGGTGTTCGGACCCTCGCTCGCGGAGGGGCTGTCGCGACGCGATTCGTCGCTGGGCGACCTCGACGTCGTCGCCGGCGGGCTCGTGGCGGTGGGAGACGACGTGAAGGGGGTGCTGGATCTGGCCCGACCGATGGTGGCGCTCTACGTGGGCGGCATGGGTGCCCGCGACAAGAACTTCTACAACGCTCTGGTTCGACGATACGGATTCGAGGCGGAGGCCGAGAAGATTCAGGACCTCTACCTGGCCGGGGACAAGAACGCCGCGGCGGCGGCGGTGCCTCTCGAACTCCTGGAGGCCACCAACCTCGTGGGCCCGGAGTCCTACGTGAAAGAGCGCATTGCGGCATTCGCGGAGTCGGGCGTGACCATCCTGAACGCGATTCCGATCGACGCCGATCAGCCCGCGCTGGTGTCGAAGCTCAAGGAATGGGTGTCATGACGCGGACCCGGATCGGATCAGGTTTCCGCCGGGACCGAGGTGCGTGCCCTCCCCCCAGGACGTAGAGGGTGTCGACCGGTGCGATGAAACGACCGTCCGCGGGCGTCGAATCCGGGCGCGAACGCCAGCCCGTTCACGGGTACGTCGAGAGCATGTCCTCGGCGTCGGCGACGAACCGTCGAACCAACTCTCCGGCACCCACGAGCTCGTCGATCGCGCCCACCCCCTGCCCGGCGGGCAGGAATTCCCGGTCGATGTCGATCCCCTCGACGTCGGGGCCGAGGCCCAGGTGGTTGGCACCGTCGTTCATCGAACGGAGGAACTGCTCGGGGAAGCGCTCCAGTTCGTCGGGGTGGTCGTCCCAGTACGCGGTGTACTCGTTTCGCAGAACCCGACACGTCTTGCCGGTGTACCCACGCGAGACGACCGTGTCGTCCTCATGGGCTCCCAGGAGCCGATCCTTGTAGCCGGCCACCCCGTAGGCCTCCGGCGTGGCGATGAACCTCGTGCCGACCCACACGCCGTCGGCTCCCAGCATGAGCGCCGCGGCCAGTCCGCGGCCGTCGAAGATCCCGCCTGCAGCGACGACGGGTACCCGGTCGCCCACCGCGTCGACGATCTGGGGCACGAGAGCCATCGTGGCGATCTGCCCGGTGTGACCGCCGGCTTCGGTTCCCTGGGCCACGACGACGTCACAACCGGCCTCGACCGCGGCCAGGGCGTGACGGACCTTGCCGCACATGTTGATGACCAGCATGTTCTTCGAGTGACACAGGTCGACCACTTCGCGTGGAACGCCGAGACCTGCGACGAAGACCGACGCGTCGCCGTCGGCGATCAGACGGACCTGGGCCTCCATGTCGCCGGGGGCCGCAGTCAGCAGGTCGACTCCGTACGGCTTGTCGGTGAGTCGCCGGACCCCCTCCATCTCCTCGACCATGCGTTCATTCGACATGGTCGAGGCGCCGAGGCAACCGAATCCGCCCGCCTCGGACACCGCGGCGGCGACCTCGTGGTAGGAGACCCCGCCCATTCCGGCCAGCATCACGGGGTGTTCAACGTCGAGGATCTCGGTGAGTCGTGTCTTCATGCGCGAGAGCGTAGGGCACGGCCTGAGGGGTGGTCGCGTTGCCTCGGTACACTTCCTCTGCGGTGTGGACGGTCCGACAGTGAGTGACAACTCAGAAGAGACGAGGGCCTCCGAGCTCGACGACGAGAACCCCGGGGATGCCGGGAAGTCGTTGACCGGAAGGACGGCCAGCGGCTTCGCGTGGGCGATCGTCGGGTTCCTGCTGTTGCAGCTCGGCTCGTTCGCCACGTACACGGTCGCGACCCGGGTGCTCGGACCCGAGGGCGTGGGAGTCGTCGGCGCCGCGGTGACGTTGGTCTTCTTCATCGACGTCCTGTTGGACCTGGGGATGGGCGCGTCGGTCATCTACGAGCAGGAAGTGGGCCAGACCGAGCGCACCCGGGTCGCGTTCACGGTCAACACGTTGGTCTCGTCGGTCGTCGCGGCAATCGTCCTGCTGGCCGCGCCCGCCATCGACGGGGCCTTGGGTGCCGGTGATGTGACGATGTTCCGCTTGGTGGCGTTGCTGGTCATGGCCAAGGGCCTCAACCAGGTGCCCGATGCGATCCTCAAGCGGGGTCTCGATTTCCGGAAGCGTTCCGCCGCCGACCTCACCCGATCGGTCGGTCGGTTCCTGGTCGCCACCGGGCTTCTCCTCGCCGGGTACGGGCCCATCTCTCTCATCATCGGCGTCACCGTCGCCGAGATCGCGGCGACCGGTGTCACCTGGTGGCTCATCAGGTTCCGACCGGCTCTCCGGTGGGACGGCCAGATCGCGGTGGAGATGCTCCGCTTCGGCGGTGCCATCTTCGGTCAACGCGCGGTGGGAATGCTGTGGCTCAACGGCGACTATCTCGTCCTTGCTCGCACCTACCGCGCCGAGTCGCCCGAGTTCGGCAACTACTTCACCGCGTTCCGCCTTCCCCAACTCGTGTTGGGAAGCGTCTATGCGATGTTCGCCAACGTGTCGTTCCCCGCCTTCTCCGCAGCCCGGGTTCACGGTGAGAAGAAGCTGCGCGAGGCCGCCCTCAAGGCACTGAGATACCTCACCGTGTTCGGCTTCACCGCCAGCATCGGCATGGCACTGGTGGCGCGCGACTTCATCGTCACGTGGTTCGGGCCGGAGTACCGCGACGCCATCCCGGTCATGGAGGTTCTCTGCGTGGAGGAGCCTTCGCCGGCATCGGATACGCGTCCGGCGAGGTGTTCGCGGCGATCGGGAAACCCCGGCTCGGCTTCTACTTCACCCTCGTGGGTACACCGATCCTCATCGGCCTGATGCTGGCGGTGGTCGATCGCGGCATCCTGGCGGTCGCCGTCGCCCACCTGGTCGTCATCGTCCCGTATTCGTTGTTCCGGGTCGAGGTCGCCAACCGGGTGATCGGAACCACGTGGCGGCAATCGATCGTCGCCATGCGGCCTGGGCTCGTGGCGACAGTCGGCCTGCTGGCCATCGGTCTGCCGGTGCGGTTGATGATGCCGGAGGGTCTGCCCGCCCTCGTCGCGATCACGGTCGCGGGTGGACTGGGAGCCGTGGCAGGACTGTGGGTCGGAGCGCGGGACTTCTTCGGCGAGATCGTCGACCTGGCCGGAAAGGCCATCGGCAGGACATGAGTCCGCAGCTCGTCCCGTATCATCGAACCCCATGGCATCACTCGAGGGACTGAAGCGCCGGCTGAACGAGTACCGGCCGCACGTCGAATCGGCGTTCATCGTCTACGTCACGCCCCGGCCCAGTCCGGTCGATGATGTGGACGACAGCTTCGACATGGTCGAGATCTCGACGGGTGACGACCCGCTGCTGCCCCGGATCTGCAACACGAAACGCCAGTTGGCCATCGCCGCGACGGCACTCGACGAGGGCAAGTGGAACATCATCGTCGCCCTCAAGGACGGCGATCCGGTCGGTCGGATCTGGGAATGCCTCGCCACCGAGAAGCGCTACTTCGCCGGGGTCCCCCGATTCCGCCTGGCCGAGGACGAATTCGTCATGTTCGATCTGTTCGTCGAGCGGGAGTACCGGCGTTCGGGCATCGCCTTCACCATGGCCGACTACTTCTTCAAGAAGTACAGCCCCGACGGTGACAACCCTCCGGCCTACGGCTACGGCTTCATCTCCTACGACAACGTGCCGTCGATTCTCTGGCACCACTCGGTGGGCTTCCAGATCGCCCAGACCGTGAACTACCTGGCGATCGGGCCCTACATCAAATGGAAGATGCCGTTCAGCGACATGCCCCGGTTCGGGCCGCTGTCTCGGAAGGGGCGCCACACCGATCCCGATCGGGAGATGTTCGGTCCGCCCCTCATGCCCTGAGATCGACGCCGTCGGTGACCACACCGCCGTCGCGGTAGGCCGCAGGACCCGTGAGCAGGCCACGACGCCACGACCGCGGGGTCAGGGCGATGCCGCGCGGGTAGTCCTCGAAGAGCCAGCGGATGAAGTTGCGCCGGGTCCAGTCGCTGGCCCCGGCGACCGCCAGGGCCACTCGCGCTCCCAACGGGTACGACAGCGCGGTGGACAACCGCCGCGACATGGAGTCGTCGGGTACGAGAGTGCGCCGAATCCACTCGTCGTAGGTGGTGGTCACCGTGGACGGGTCGCGGTCGCCACCACCGATGATGGCTTCGGCCGCTGCGATTCCCGTCGCCAGCGCCTGGCCGATTCCCTCACCCGTCATGACATCGCACGCCCCGGTGGCGTCACCCACGAAGAGCGTCCGTGTGGCCGACGTGGGAAGTCGGCCCACGCGGGCCGGAATCGGCCAGGCTCGCGGATCGGCGAGGGGTCGGGACGAACTGCCCAGGAAGTCGACGATGTGGCTCCGGCCCAGGAGGTCCGCCCACAGCCGGGTCATCGTCGCCACCGGGGGGCCGTGGTCGCGCAGAATCCCGTAGCCGACGTTCGCCCCTCCGTCGGGCAGGGGGAACGACCAGAAGTACCCCGGAAGCAGATCCTCCTCGAAGGAGATGAAGAGCTCCCGGGAGGCCCGATCCGACACCCCCTCGACATACTGACGGAACGCATGCAGCTCGCCGCGGTAGTCGGGCGGGGTGAGGCCGAGCATCCGTCGGGTGGGTGACCACATGCCGTCGGCGGCGACGAGGTGATCGGCGGTCACCTCTCCGATCCCGTCCACCTCGGCGCGGACCGCCGACGGGTCCACCGTGACGCCGGCCATGGCGTGACCGTCGGCGACCTCGGCGCCGGCTCGCCGTGCCCGTTCGACGATGGCGGCGTCGAGCTCGATCCTCGGGACGACAGCGGCAAACGTGCCGGGACCCTCGGGCAGGGCGAACCGGTGCTCGCGGCCTGCCGGTCCACGAAGGGTCACGTCGCCGATGTCACGCACCGACGGCAGCGAGGGGAGATCCACACCGAGGCTCTCGAGGAGGCGCAGCGCACCGGTCGTGAGGCCATCGCCGCAGATCTTGTCGCGGGGGAATCGAGCCTTGTCGACGACGAGGACCTCTCGGCCGTCCGACGCGAGTCGTATCGCCGCCGCGGCACCCGCTGGGCCGGCGCCGATGACCAGAGTGTCAACGTGGGTCACGCGGTCTCAGGCGGGGGTCGTGGCGACGTCGAGTACGTCGTCGAAGCCCTCGCTCAGCGACGACACCAGCAGATCGGGGTCGGGAACCGCTTCGGGGTCGGAGGCGATGCCGATGTTGAGATCGTTCTGGTAGCTCAGGAGGGTGATGTTGAGGGCCGCTCCCGCGAGGGGTCCGAAGGGGAACTGCGCGAGCATCCGAACTCCGGCCAGGTAGACGGGGAACGGTGCTCCCGGCACGTTCGAGGTCGTGAAGTCCACGGACTTGACCATCGTGCCGAACAGAGCGGTCACCACCGACGTGGGAAGTCGGTTCAACAGTCCCGAAAGGGGCTGGACGAGGTCGTTCGCCGGTTCGTGGCGGGCTCCGTTCACCAGATCCCGGGCCTGGCGCATCGATTCGATCGGCGACTCGGCATCGACGGGGATGTGAAGCCGTGCTGGCACGAAGGCGTTTCCGGCGACACCCTCCATCGCCTCGGACCGGACGTTGATGGGTATCGCCATCCGCAGCTCATCGATGTCGATGCCGTGGGCGAGGTGGTACTTGAACAGGCCACGGGTGACTCCCGCGACGAAGGCATCGTTGAGCTTTCCGCCCGCCATCTTCGACGCCGCCTTGGCGGCGTCGAGTGGGACGGTCAGGGTCCGGAAGTTGGCCGACAATGATCGGCCGGTCATCAGGGGGCTGAGTGGATGGGGTGCCGGTCGAAGGACCCGACCCACCGATGCCGCGACGTCACCGGTGGACAGCACGGTGCCCACCGGGTCGGTCAGTGCTCCAGCGAGGTTTCCCACGAGTCCGGCGGTGATCTGCCGGACGGTCCCGGCCTGTCGACGTCCTTCGTGCTGGGCGGCGTCCACCGCTCTTTCCGTCTGGCCCATGACGTGGATCTTGGGCCGCGACGGCATCTCGCGGCGGGGGGCGTCGGGGTCGATGTCGAAGAGCTCGAGCTGGAGTTTCATCCCGCCCACGCCGTCGGTGACGGCGTGGTGGATCTTCATGATGATCGCCGACTGCTTGGCGGGAAGTCCCTCCACGATGACCGCGCGCCAGAGGGGTCTGGCCCGGTCGAAACCGCTCATGGCGACCGGTTCGGCGATGGAGAGGACGTCGGCGAGTTTCGCCTTCCCGGGCGCCCGAACCCACCAGAGATGGAAATTGAGATCGAAATGGGGGTCGGTCTCCCATCGGGGTGGTGCTATCGACACCGGATTCGCCCGGACCCGCTGACGCAGCCGGGGGATGACCCGCGACAGACGTTCGAATCGGTAGGTGAGCTCGTCCCGGTCGATCACCGAGTCGAAGAGCATCACCGTGGTGATCGTGGAGCGGAGCATCGGGTCCTTCTCGATGGTCCACATGAGCGCGTCCGTGTCGCTCATCCTGTCGTCGAATTGGATCTCCTCGGGCATGTCGACTCCTGGTCCAGCGGGCTGGTCGATGCTACGTCACCGTCGTGCGGCCTCGCCCCGCCCGGGACCCGGTCTCGTCGTGGCCGTCCCGGTGGGACTCAGTGGTCGGGCGGATCGCAGTCGTAGTCGGCTCGGAACTGGTCGGTCTCGACCCGCCCGTCGTCCATGTAGAGCCGGGTCCGGGTGGTGCGGATGGATCCGCACCCTGAGCTGCGGTTCTGGCCCGTCTGAGCGCCCACGACGTAGGGAGTGGACCACAGCTGAACGGTGACCGACGACCCCGTGTACGTCGGCCACACGACCACTCCGTAGGGGGTGTCGTTCTGGATCTGGAGGTCGACGTTGGGGTAGTCGAGGGTGGCTTCGCGTCCGAAGGGGTAGCGCGAGATGTAGATCGAGTGTGCCTTGTAGCGGGGTATCTCGAGTCCGGCGAAGAACGCCGCATTGAACAGTGTGGTCGCATACTGGCTGATGCCGCCGCCGTAGTCCTTCTCGAACTCGCCGTCCTTGATGACGCCGTCGATGACGAAACCCTTCTCGGGCGTGCGGGGCCCCACGAAGTCGTTGACCGACCATGTCGATCCCGGGGCGATGAGCACCCCTCGGGTGATGTCGGAGATGCGGTGGATGTTCTCGACCCGGTTCTGGCAACACGCATGACGGGTGGTGAACTCCCCGACGACCTGGGTCACTCCCAGCCCCTGGGCCCAGGCCACGCCCTCGGCCGCCGTGATGGTGCGCGACTCGAGGGTCAGTGTCTTCTCGCCCGCCATCACCGCCTCGATCAGTTCCTGCGGTGCCGAAGCCGTGCAACAGATCACCGCATCGTGGCCCGGCACCGGCGTGGGAACACCCTCGACGATGTCGAACCGCACGTCGGTGGGATTCGTCACGGCCTCGGTCCAAGGCCTCAGCGCGTCAGCGGCCACGTCCGGGTCGACCGAGAGCTGGAGATCGTCGCCCGAACCCTCCATGCGGAATCCGGGTCGGAGGGCGGAGGTCTCGAGGTCGACCGTCTCCTCTCCGACCGAGATGGCAATGGTCGATGCGGTCATCAGGTTGGCCTCGTCGACCTTGGCCTGGAACTGTTCGTCGGTCGTCCTCGGTGGGGTCACCCTCCGGGGGACGTTGAGCTCGATGGTGTCGTCGGTGCCGTGGACGGCGACGGAGAGCGCTGCGAGAACATCCGCGGTGATGACGCGCCGTCCGACCTCGCCCGGAACCACCTCGATGACCTCGACGGCGGGAACCATCTCGGGCTCCGTCGCAGTGGTTCGGCGGTCGCCCTCGAGTCGCGTCAGCATCTCGCCCGCCATGGCGGCGTCGATGGAGAGTCGCGGCTCGATGGTGCGCTCGGCGAACAGCCGCTTCGCCCAACGGATGGGTGCGAGCGGACCCGGATCCTGCTCTCCGATCGTGAGGGCCCTTTCGACGGTGGCGTCGATGTCGACGGTCACGCCGAGGTCCCCGACGGTGGTCTCGATCTCGATGTCGTCGGCATCGATCCGAACCCGGGTGCCGGGGAGCTCCGCGGCGACCTCGTTGACCGCCTCGGTCAGTTCCTGACGATTCATTCCCGAGACGTCGACACCGGCGAGACTGACGTTTCGTGCGACCCGATCGGAGTTCGATCCGTCGAGGGCCCATGCCGCCGACACCGCGCCGAACAGCACGAGCGGCGCGGCGAGCGCGCCGATGGTCAGCATCTGCCAGCGAGTCACCGGGACATTGTTCCAAACGCGGCCACCTCCGAAGGGTCATGGTGGTGACATCGCTCCCGAACACAGGCGTACGAAGTGCCGTCCCATAAGGTGTCCGGGGTCCCCGGCGCAGCGCCGACGAGCACCATCAGGAGGGTCGACATCATGCCCATCAATCCCGATTGCCTCGGAACAACCTCCGAACCCGCCGAGAGCTCGTGGACGTCCACCGACAGCATCCTCTACGCCCTGGGCGTGGGGGCGGGCGTGGACGATCTCGTCTTCACCACCGAGAACTCCATGAACATCGAGCAGCGGGCACTTCCGACCATGGGCGTGGTCCTTGCGGACGTGAGCGGAGCGTTCGGGTCGGTGGGCACGTTCAATCCTGCGATGCTCGTCCATGGCGAGGAACGCATCGTGTGTCACCGTGAGATCCCCGTCGCGGGAACGGTCTCGACCGTGTCGGAGATCACCGGCGTCTACGACAAGGTCAAGGGGGCGGTGATCGAGGTCACCGCACGGTCGGTCGACGTTGCCGACGGCTCCCCGATGTTCGACACGGTGATGAGCGTGTTCATCCGGGGCGAAGGAGGCTGGGGTGGGGAACGAGGTCCTTCCGGCGGCAACGAGGTTCCCTCCGACCGTGACCCCGACCATGTCGTGACCTGTCCGACGCGGGTCGATCAGGCCCTCCTGTATCGGCTCTCCGGTGACCGCAACCCGTTGCACTCCGATCCGTCGTTCGCTCAGATGGCCGGATTCGATCGCCCGATCCTCCACGGCCTGTGCACCTACGGCATCACCGGGCGGGCCCTGCTGGGCGAGCTGTGCGGGGGCGATCCCTCACGATTCGGGTCGATGGGTGGTCGGTTCTCCAGCCCGGTGTTCCCCGGCGAATCGCTGTCGGTTCAGATATGGGTCGAAGGTTCGACCGCGGCGTTCCGCACATTGGGCGAGGACGGCCGGGTCGTGATCGACAACGGAGCGGCGGAGGTGAACTGACGCTCCGCCCTCAGAACAGGCGCAGCTCGGGCGATTCGATTCCGCGGAGCTCGTCGTAGTCCACTTCGACACAGGCGATGTCGCGCGACCGGGCCAACACCTTCGCCTGGGGCTTGATCACCTGCGCGACGAAGATGCCGCGTACCCCGCGCAGCGACGGATCGCGCTCCAGCCGCTCCAGATATCGGGTGAGCTGTTCGACGCCGTCGATCTCACCTCGGCGTTTGACCTCGACCGCCACGGCGTTGCCGTCGGCATCACGACAGAGGAGATCCACGGGCCCGATGTCGGTGGGGAACTCCCTGCGGACGAGGGTGAAACCTGCGCCGATGGCACCGGTGTCGGCCGCCAGCAGTTCCTGGAGGTGGGCTTCCACCCCGTCCTTCTGGAGACCCGGATCCGAGCCCAGCTCGACGGTCACGTCGGAGAAGACCTCGTCGAGGTTGAGGGTGAGGGTCTCGCCCTTGGGATTGGTGACCGTCCACACGGTCTCTGACTCCACGAGCCGGTTCGGCGCGTTCATCCAGTTGAGCGGCTTGTAGGCGCCCCCGTCGGCGTGGATGGCCACGCATCCGTCCGCCTTGACCATGATGAGTCGTCGGGCGGTGGGGAGGTGGGCCGTGAGCCGGCCGGCATAGTCGACGGAGCACTGGGCGATGACGAGCCTCATGGATGGTCCCGGTTCTGGATGACCGTCAGATGGTACCGAGCCGGCTGTCAGCCGGAGGCGTGCCGGGCCACTTTGGCGGCCTTCGCACGGTCTGCCGCATGAAGGCTCGTCTTGCGGATCCGTACGCTCGCAGGGGTCACCTCGACGCACTCGTCCGAGGCGATGAATTCGAGACACTGCTCGAGCGTGAGTTGCCGAGGCGGGGTGAGGGTGACGGTCGTATCGGACGCCGCGGCGCGCATGTTGGTCTGCTTCTTCTCCCGGCAGATGTTCACGTCCATGTCGTCGGCGCGGGAATTCTCGCCGATCACCATCCCTTCGTACACCTCGGTTCCCGGAGCCACGAAGAGGGTGCAACGTTCCTGGAGCGAGGTGATGGCGTACGCGGTGGTGATTCCCCGTCGGTCGGCGACGATCGATCCCCGCTCCCGATGGCGCAAGGGGCCGGCCCACGGTTCGTAGTCCTCGAAGACGTGATGAATGATTCCCGTCCCACGGGTCTGGGTGAGGAACTCGGTCCGCAGCCCGATGAGGCCCCGCGCGGGGATCAGGTACTCGATGCGCACCCACCCGGTGCCGTGGTTGACCATGGTCTCGAGTCGGGCCTTGCGAGGCGCGAGCAGGCTGGTGACCGCTCCCAGGTGCTCCTCCGGAACATCGATCGACAGCCGTTCCACGGGCTCGTGGATGGCGCCGTCGATCTCGCGGATCACGACCTGCGGTTTGCCGACGGTCAGTTCGAAACCCTCTCGCCGCATGATCTCGACGAGAACGGCCAGTTGGAGCTCCCCGCGCGCCTGGACCTCCCACGCGTCGGGTCGATCGGTGGGGAGAACCCTGAGGCTCACGTTGCCGACGAGTTCGGCCTCGAGACGGTTCTCGATGAGCCGGGCGGTGACCTTGGTCCCTTCGATGCCCGCCATCGGCGAGGTGTTCACACCGATGGTCATCGAGAGTGCCGGCTGATCCACGGTGATCACCGGCAGCGGATGGGGATCGTCGGGATCCGCCAACGTCTCGCCGATGGTCACATCGTCGAGACCCGACACTGCGACGATCTCGCCTGCGGGGGCCTCCTCGACCTCGAGTCTCTCGTGGGACTCGGTGAGGTAGACGACTCCGATCCGGGCCCGCTCGATCCTGCCGTCGGTTCGGCACCACGCAACGGGTTGCTGGCGACGAATCGTCCCGTTCAGGACGCGGCAGAGCGCGAGCCGTCCCACATAGCTCGACGAATCGAGGTTGGTGACCAACGCCTGCAGGGGAGCGTCGGGATCGCCGACGGGTGGCGGAACATGATCGAGCATCGTCGCGAACAGGGGACGTAGGTCGGTTCCCGGCACCTCGGGATCGACGGTGGCGGTTCCCGCCTTCGCCGAGCAGTAGACGATCGGGAACTCGATCTGGTGGTCATGGGCGTCGAGATCCAGGAACAGCTCGTAGACCTCGTCGACGACGGCGGCGACACGGGCGTCGGGGCGGTCGATCTTGTTGACGATGAGGATCACCGGAAGATCGAGGTCGAGGGCCTTGCGCAGGACGAATCGGGTCTGGGGGAGAGGCCCTTCGGAGGCGTCGACGAGGAGCATGACGCCGTCGACCATCGTGAGGGCCCGCTCGACCTCGCCGCCGAAGTCGGCGTGACCCGGAGTGTCGACGATGTTGATCTTGACCGTCGAGTCGTCGTCGAGGATCCAACGGACTGCGGTGTTCTTGGCCTCGATGGTGATCCCCTTCTCCGTCTCCAGGTCCATCGAATCCATGATCCGGTCGGTGACGGCGGCGCCCTCCCGGAACGCTCCTGCCTGGCCGAGCATTGCGTCGACCAGGGTCGTCTTGCCGTGGTCGACGTGAGCGATGATGGCCACGTTGCGCAGGCCGTGGTTGGCCCGGGCGGGGCGCTGGTGCCCATGAGAACTCCGATTTCAAGGGGGACCTCACAGTCTGGCCCACACCGGGTGCCCCGACTAATCGGTCGAGCGTCCCGATCGGGTCAGGCGCTGGCGGGCGAGGCGCCGCCGGATCAGGTCACGTCGCTCCTGGAGATCCCGATAGTGAGGGTGTCCATGTCGGGGTCGACGATACCGAAACTCGCCTTGATCGCCTCACGGTCGGCGGCCATCTCGGCAGGATCCTCGCCCAGGTCACGAGCGATCTGAGCACCGTGTGCGGCGGTCAGTGGGTGGAGAGGTCCACGAATTCGGCGAGGAGTCGAGATCGGGAGCCAGCCGTGGCGATCGCCCCGTCGAGAAACACGAGGTTCTTGACGTACAACATGAGGACCTTGGGGAGCTTGGCCCCATACGACATGAGCCGCGGCGATCACCCTCTGGATCTCCGCCACCAACTGGTCGCCGTCCATGGTCGTCGGATCGATGAGCTCCTGATCGAGACCGAGGTCCGCGATGAGGGCACTCGATGTCGGTGTCGGCGGGCAGCGCCCCCAGATCACGGAATGCCGCGATCTGCCCGGAGATGTCGCCGGCGCCCACCGGTGAGGGCCAGCCGCAAGCAGGGCGATCCGCTCGACAGGGGTCATCCGCGCACAGATCCCGAAATCGAGAAGCCCGATCCGGCCGTCGTCGAGGACGAGCAGGTTTCCTCCGTGGAGGTCACCGTGGAAGATCCCGTGGATCATGCATCCGGAGGTGAAGCCGCGCATGCCGATGCGAACGACCTCATGGGTGTCGATGCCGCCTTCCCTCATTCGATCGACGTCGTCGAAGTCGAATCCCCTGAGCCGCTCCATCACCAACATCCGCCGGGTCACCAGCGTCGGGTGAGGGGTCGGGATGACGAAACCGGTCTCGCCGAGCTCGGCGAACACTCCGGTCAGGTCGATCATGTTCTCGGCTTCGAGACGGAAGTCGAGCTCCTCACAGATCGTCTCGGCGAAGAGCTCGACCAGGGCGGGCGGGTTGGCGAGGGACGTGATGGGGATTCTTCCGACGAGAAGCGGCGCGATCGCCGACATGACCCTCAGGTCGTCCTGGACCAACCTGGCGATTCCCCGGCGCTGGACCTTCACGACGACCTCGGTCCCGTCGAGAAGCGTCGCGGCGTGGACCTGGGCGATGGACGCGGCCGCCAGCGGGATGCGGTCGATGCTGGAGAACGTCTCCGAGACGGGCCCGCCGAGTTCCTCGATGAGAATCTGCTCCACGACGGCCCACGGTTGCGCCGGGACCTGATCTCGGCACTTCCGCATCTCCTCGACCAGTTCCGCGGGGAAGATGCCCTCGCCGGAGCTGATGATCTGGCAGAGCTTGAGATACGTGGGCCCCAGCGCCTCGGCGGCCAGCCGCAGCCGTCGCGACAGCACCGCCCGCGACTCCGACCCGCCGCGACGACCTGCCGAACAGCGCCCACCCTCCGACGGCCCACGAGCACGCGGGCGACGACCACGGTGGTGCGACGCAGCGGCGGACGACGTCGGACCCGGACGAGAGCGGGGACCTGCCGCTGGGTGGCGCGGCGGAGCACGGCGAGTCCCGACGTCCAGGTGGGCTCGCCGACGAAGGGGGAGGGGACCGTCGGTCGTGGGGTGACGTCACGGGGTGTCCAGTGAGACCTCGAGGATCGTCGGGGCGTGTTCGGGCCGACAGATCAGCAGATCGGGAAGATAGGCAGTCGTCGCGGTTGTAGCGAAGGCGGAGAACCGTCGAGACCGCGAGCACCACAGACCGGCTGCTCTGGCGACAGCGACGGGCGCCGCCGAGTCCCATTCGTACTGACCGCCCGAATGAGGGTAGATGTCGACCGTCCCCGGTGAGGATCGACATGGCTTTCGCCCCGGCAGAACCCATCTCGATGAGGGGCGCGCCCAAGGCATCGTCGAGACGGAACGCTTCGGTGGGGGTCGGGTGCGGCTGACCGCGATGCGACGGCGGATCGGCCGAGGCCGGAACCGCCGGAGGGATCCGACGTCGAGAACACGAGGTTGCGGGCGGGCAGCGCCACCGCTCCGCAGACGGCATCTCCCTCGATCGAGAGGGCGACGTGGACCGCCCAATCGGTGCGCGGAGGTTCGGAGAACTCGCGGGTGCCGTCGAGGGGGTCCACGATCCACACCCGGTCGGCGCCGACGCGTTCGACGTTTCGTGGCTGAGCTTTCCTGATCCGCGCTCTCCTCCGACAGGACGTGATCGGACGGCCGAGCGGCTTCGAGGGCATCGATGAGGTAGCGGTGGGCGACCGCGTCACCCTGGGCCTTGAGAGTGTCGGTCGAGGCGGCCTCGCTCGACCAGGCGTTCACGCAGCTCGACGAGCACCTCGCCTGCGCCGACGGGCGAGCTCCGCGGCGAGCCGATGGTCGTCGCGATCCGGGCCCGTCGCTCACCGGCCGAACGTACCAGAGTCGCCCTGCGTCGAGAACGTCGAGAGGGTCACGTGTGCCGGGCCGGGGTGGTGCCATCAGGCACTCTGTCGTGCCGGTGGCACGGGCGTCGGCCGTGAGGTCACGCCCGCTGTCAGGCGGTCTTCTTCGTCTCGGCCTTGGCGGCTGCGGCCGCAGCGCGACGACGACGGAAGTCGGGCGCCGGCTCGGGCTCCCCGTAAGGCTCCTCGGCATCGGTGTAGCACTCGGAGTGGTAGTGCTCGACGCGATCCCAGGCACCCTTGATGTAGACGTTGCAGATGACCTGACGATTGCGCACCTTTGCCTGGAACTTGACCCGGTCCCCGCACTGGGCGCAGTCGACGGTGCTTCCGGCTTCGACATCGCGGGTCACGGCGCGTGACGTGAGGCGGGAGCTCGTGGAGGTCTTCTTGTTCGTTGCGGTCTTCGCGGCCATGGAAAGGTGATCGGACCACCCGTCACCGGACCTGAGAAAGATTCGCTCAGCGAGCGTCGCGCCCCAGCCTGACGGCCAGACGGACCAGGTCACGTACCTGTTCTTCGTCGGCCCCCGATACCACGATGTCCGAGATGCGATCCTCCAGCTCGACGGCGGTTTCGTCGTCGAATCGGATCGGGTGATCATCCGCACGTCCTGTGGTGACCGACGTGATGGCGATGAGACAGACCGCCGCAGCCGCACAGACGAGGCCGAAGGTGACGGCCCCGCCGTCGTTGTCGGCGATCGACATCGCGATCATTCCCGCGATGCCGACGACGAAGATGACCGAGAGGGCACGTCTGATCGCTCGCTGCGGCACCGTCGGCTCCGGCTCAGCGGGCCAGGGGCTTGTACTTGATCCGATGCGGAGTGTCGGCGTCGCCGCCGAGCTCCTTTCGGCGGAATGCCTCGTAGTCGCTGAAGTTCCCCTCGAACCAACGGACCTGTGAGTCACCCTCGAAGGCCAGCACGTGCGTGGCCACCCGGTCGAGAAACCAACGGTCGTGGCTGATGATCACCGCACACCCAGGGAACTGTTCGAGGGCCTCCTCCAGCGCTCTCAACGTGTCGACGTCGAGGTCGTTGGTCGGTTCGTCGAGGAGGAGAACGTTGCCGCCTCGCCGCAGGGTCTTCGCCAGGTGGACCCGGTTCCTCTCCCCGCCCGAGAGGACGCCGATCGTCTTCTGTTGATCGGACCCACGGAAGTTGAACGACGCACAGTAGGCGCGTCCGTTGATCTCGCGGTTTCCGACGGTCAGGACCTCGTAGCCGTCGGTGATCTCCTCGTAGACGGTCTTGTCGTCGTCGAGAGTGTCACGCGACTGATCGACGTAGGCCAACTCGACGGTCTGGCCAACGGTGAGCGTCCCCTCGTCGGGCTGGTCCTCACCGGTGATCATCCGGAAGAGCGTCGTCTTTCCCGCTCCGTTGGCGCCGATCACCCCGACGATTCCGGCCGGTGGCAGCGAGAACGTGAGATCTTCGATGAGGAGCCGGTCGTCGAACCCCTTGCGGAGCCCATCGGTTTGAATGACGACGTCGCCGAGCCGGCTCCCCGGGGGGATCATGATCTCCAGGCGGGAATCGGACGAACGTGATGCCTCCGCCTCGGCCTGGAGTCGGTCGTAGGCGGCGAGGCGGGCCTTGCCCTTGGCCTGACGCGCCTTGGGAGCCATGCGAACCCACTCGAGCTCGCGCCCGAGGGTGCGGCGACGCGCATCGTTCTGCTTCTCCTCGAGAGACAGCCGGTGTTCCTTCTGCACGAGCCAACCGGTGTAGTTGCCCTCGAAGGGATAGCCGCGACCGTGGTCCAGCTCGAGGATCCATCCGGCCACGTTGTCGAGGAAGTACCGGTCGTGGGTGATCGCGACCACCGTGCCGGCGTAGTCGTGCAGGAATCGCTCGAGCCACGCGACGGACTCCGCGTCGAGGTGGTTGGTGGGTTCGTCCAGGAGCAGGAGATCGGGTGCGCTGAGGAGCAGCCGACACAGAGCGACCCTTCGGCGCTCCCCGCCCGACAACGGGCCCACCGGCGAATCGGGCGGGGGGCAGCGCAGAGCGTCCATGGCGATCTCGACGTTCCGATCGAGGTTCCAGGCGTCGGTGGCCGAGATGCGGTCCTCCAGCTCGGCCTGCTCGGCGCCGATCTTCTCGAAGTCGGCGTCGGGGTCGCCCCATGCGGCCATCACCGCGTTGTACCGGTCGAGGAGGTCGCGAACCGGTGCCACGCCGTCCATCACGTTTCCGACCACGTCCTTGTCGGTGTCGAGCGTCGGCTCCTGCTCGAGCATTCCCACGCTGAAACCGGGGGTGAGTCTCGCCTCTCCGGTGTAGCCCTCGTCGAGGCCGGCCATGATCCTCAGCAACGACGACTTGCCCGAACCGTTGGCCCCGATCACCCCGATCTTGGCGCCCGGATAGAACGACAGGCTGATGTCCTTCAGCACCTCGCGGTCAGGTGGGTAGAAGCGGCTGACCTTGTGCATCGTGAAGATGAACTGAGCGGACATGGAGGCCGATGGTACTGCCCCCATGGGTCGCGACCGCACCGACGTCGTGACGCGAAGAGGACCCGCCGAAGCGGGTCCTCTTCATCGGGCACGTGCCGCAATCGCTGGGAGGAAGCACTTCCCACGATCGGGGCTCGGCTGAGCTGCTACCGCGTGCGGGCGGGTGCCTTCTTCGCCGGGGCCTTCTTTGCCGGGGCCTTGCGGGCGGGTGCCTTCTTCGCCGGGGCCTTCTTTGCCGGGGCCTTCTTGCCGGGGCCTTGCGGGCGGGTGCCTTGCGGGCGGGTGCCTTCTTTGCCGGGGCCTTGCGGGCGGGTGCCTTGCGGGCGGGTGCCTTCTTTGCCGGGGCCTTGCGGGCGGGTGCCTTGCGGGCGGGTGCCTTCTTTGCCGGGGCCTTGCGGGCGGGTGCCTTGCGGGCGGGTGCCTTCTTCGCCGGGGCCTTGCGGGCGGGTGCCTTGCGGGCGGGTGCCTTCTTCGCCGGGGCCTTCTTGGCGGGTGCCTTGCGGGCGGGTGCCTTCTTTGTTGGGGCCTTCTTCTTTGCTGCCAACGGTGCCTCCTCGGCGGGCTGGTTAGTCGGGGAACTGTCTATCAAACGCGTCGGTGGGCTCGGCGGATTCACGACATCGACGTCACTGTCGCGGTCGGCCAGCGACAGGTCGATGCCGCGCCGTGGCGTGTTGAACCTCTCGATGACGCATGGCCTGACCTCGCCGATCGCCACGACCTCGCGAGCCGATTTCGGCGCCGGGTCGGCCATGAACTTCAGGGGTATGTAGCAGCGGGTGCCCTCCACCTCCGCGTACGCTCCGTGCGAGCTGTACTCGGTGATCGTCGCGTCCACTCTTTCGCCGATCTTGAAGTGCGAAACGAAGTTCAGGAACGTGGACGCGTCGTTGACCGCATCTCCGGTCGAGCCTCGGGGTGGCGTCTCTGACGCCACCGCTGCCGATGCCGATGACGACCGGCGTCGCTTTTTCGGGGAGCCCTCGGTCCCGCCTGAAGTGGCGGGCTGTTGCTGCGGAGCGGGCTTGCCGGCATCGGACCTGTTCCTCGGTTTCCGACGCGAGCGCGACGTGGGGGCCGCGTCGGTGAGCTCGGCGATCGCGTCCGGCGAACCGCTGCCGTTGGTGTCCGAACGCGACGCTCCGCCGGATCTGCCTCCCCGCGCCCGACCGCCCGTTGACGTCGCCGGGGCGGAGGACTTGCGAGGCGCGCCCTTGCCGGCTTCCTTCATCGATCGCCGCGACGTCGGACCGCGCACGGGCACTCGGTCGACGAACACCCATCCGATCGGTGGAACGGGCTTGCCGCCGATGAGTCGCCCCTCATCGAACAGCCATCCGTAGGTGCCGTGGAACTCCTGGAAGGAATCGTTGGAGAACACGATCGCGTCCGAGCGGTCGGCGATCTGGAGGATGAAGGCGTCCCCGCGTCCGACTGTTCCCGCTGGGGGTGTGATGATCTCTCCCGCGAGAGCGGCCTCCTCGAAGCGGTCGCTCTCGGTCGTTTCGATCCGGTGACCGAAGGTTGCGTCGACGACCACGATCACGACATCGAAATGTCGGTCGTCGATGAGTGCCCGCACGGCGTCGTCGAGCTGTTGCAGACTCGGCGACGAGCGTCCCTCGGTTGCGATGTTGGAGCCGTCGACGATGAGCGTTGTTTCCGACATGACGCGACCAGTACACCACGTCGATTCGGTCTGGCCGAACTTCGAGGTCCGACGACCACCCTTTACGCTTCGACCGTGCCACCCGTCGATCCCCTCCACCCACATGTCGACGCGGTCTTCTTCGACTTCGGGGGAGTGTTCACCACCTCGCCGTTCGAGGCGTTCGAGGCGTACGAACGTCGCCGGGGGATTCCGGTCGGCACCATTCGCCGGCTCAATTCCACGAATCCCGATGCCAACGCCTGGGCGCGTCTGGAACGGAACGAGATCGACGTGGACCGGTTCGTCGAGTTGTTCGAACACGAGGCCGTCGAAGTCGGGGTGGAGGTGGAGGGAACGGAGGTCCTCGCCTGCCTGTCGGGTCAGGTCCGACCGGAGATGGTGGCCGCGCTGCGCCTCGTCTCGAGCCGGTTCGTCACGGCGTTGCTGACGAACAACATGGTGACCGCCACGACCGGTGAGATCGGCGGCACCGACCCGCTTCTTGCCGAGGCGATCTCGCTGTTCGACGTCGTCATCGAGTCGTCGGCCGTCGGAGTGCGCAAGCCCGAACCTCGCTTCTACGAACTCGCCTGCGGGGAGGCTCGGGTCGACCCCTCCCGGGTCGTGTTCCTCGACGACCTCGGCGTGAACCTCAAGCCGGCGCGATCCATGGGCATGCGCACCATCAAGGTCACCGATCCCCGCTCGGCACTCGTGGAGCTGGGCACGATCCTGGGCGTCGATCTCGTGACGTGAGGGTTGACGCCGCCCCCGGAACGGTGGGCTGAGGAGGTCCGGATCAGTGGAACTGATCGAGGTCCCGAGGCTTCAGCGGAGCAAATGCGGCCGCGAGCAGCTCCGCCTGTTCCTGGAGGTGGATGGCGGCCTTGCCCGTCGCCGGTGACCCCGAATCGTCGCGGCTGACCCTTCGGATCTCATAGGAGTGCCCGTGGGCTTCGTAGAGGCGTCCCTTGATGCCGTTCCACGGTCCCATGTTCTCCGGCTCTTCCTGCAGCCAGACGATCTCGGTGCAGTTGGGGTACCGCGCGAGCTCCTCGGCGACAGCGTCGAAGGGCCAGGGGAAGAGCTGCTCGACCCGGGCGATGGCGACCGGTACTCCGAGCTCGTCCCGGGTGGCCATGGCATCGTGGGCGACCTTTCCCGACGCGAGAACAAGGCGTGTCACCCGGTCGACGTCGGTGACCGACGAGTCGCCGATCAGCTCGTCGAAGCTCCCGCTGGTCAACTCGGAGACCTCCGACCGGTACGAACGTGCCCTCAGCCCCGACTTGGGGGTGAAGACCACGAGTGGCTTGCGGGCGCCGCGGTGCATCTGCCGCCTCAAGAGATGGAAGTACTGGGCGGATGTGGTGGGCTGGCAGACCTGGATGTTGTCCTCTGCCGCGAGGATGAGGAATCGCTCGATCCGGGCGGATGAGTGCTCGGGGCCCTGGCCCTCGAAACCGTGGGGAAGCAGGAGGACGAGCCCCGACTGCTCCTTCCACTTGTCGTCCGCGGCGACGATGAACTGATCGATGATGATCTGCGCACCGTTGACGAAGTCACCGAACTGCGCCTCCCACATCACCAGTGTCTCGGGGCTGGTGATCGAGTAGCCGTACTCGAAGCCGAGCGCGGCGTATTCGCTGAGCAGCGAGTCGTAGATCCACAGGTGGGTGTCACCCGTGGCCAACGCGTTGAGAGGCGTGAACTCCGTTCCGTTCTCGAAGTCGACGAGCACCGAGTGGCGTTGACTGAACGTGCCGCGCCTGCTGTCCTGGCCGGCCAGTCGCACGGAGGTGCCCTCGTTCAGCAGTGAACCGAAGGCGAAGGCCTCGGCGAGCGACCAGTCGACGGCGCCCGACTCGAACAAGGCAGTGCGGGCATCGAACTGCTTGGCGAGCTTCGGATGAACCGTGAAGTCATCGGGGACGCTCGACAGGCGCGAGTAGATGGAGTCGAGGGTGTCTCGTGGAACTCCCGTGTCGACGTGGGGGAGAACCCCCTTCGCCGGCGGCCGGGGCATCGCCAGGTGATCCTCGCCCGGCTTCTCCTGCCGCGTCGCGTCGAGGGCGCGACTCAGCTTGTTGCTGAAGTCGGCCAGAGCGGCCTCGGCTTCGTCGACGGTGATGTCGCCTCGCCGGACCAGGGCCTCGGTGTACAGCTTTCTCACGCTGCGCCGGGCATCGATCTGCCGGTACATGAGCGGCTGGGTGTAGCTGGGGTCATCGCCCTCGTTGTGACCATGGCGTCGGTAACACACCATGTCGATGACCACGTCCTTGTTGAATCGCTGCCGATAGTCGAACGCCAGGCGGGCCACCCGCACGCACGCCTCGGGATCGTCGCCGTTGACGTGGAAGATCGGAGCCTGGACCGTCTTCGCCACGTCGGTGCAGTACTCCGAACTCCGTGCGGCGGACGGGGCCGTGGTGAATCCCAGCTGGTTGTTGATGATGACGTGGACGGTTCCACCGACGCGGTAGCCCTTGATGAGGCTCAGGTTGAGGGTCTCCGACACCACCCCCTGGCCCGCGAAGGCCGCGTCGCCGTGGATGAGGATCGGCAGGACCGGATAGGCACTCGAGGCGCTTCCCGCGGGGAATGCGGTCCATGTGCGCACGAACGATGCCCTCGACCACAGGATTCACGGCCTCGAGGTGCGAGGGGTTCGCCGCCAGCTCGACGTCGATGACCTTCCCGGAGCGGGCGGTGAACTCCCCGGTCTGGCCGAGGTGGTACTTCACATCCCCCGAACCCTGGATGGAGTTGGGGTCGACCCATCCCTCGAACTCCTTGAAGAGCTGGCCGACCTCCTTGCCGACGATGTTCACGAGCACATTGAGGCGTCCGCGATGCGCCATTCCCATGACCGCACCCTCCAGCTCGCCGTCGGCCGCGCGTTCGAGGAGGGCGTCGAGTATGGGAATGGTCGACTCGGCGCCTTCGAGCCCGAATCGCTTCTGGCCGAGGTACTTCGTGGCGAGGAATTTCTCGAGTGCTTCGGCGGCGTTCAGGCGATCGAGGATGTGGGCCTGGTCGGCAGTGTCGAGCTTGGTCGGGCTGCCCTCGACCTTCTCCTGTATCCAGCGCTTCTCCTCGACCGACTGGATGTGGGTGTACTCGATTCCGATGGTTCGGCAGTAGGCGTCGCGCAACACGCCCAGAACCCGCCCCAGCTTCATGCGCTCCTGTCCTCCGACGGGCGCGTAGATCCCCTCGGCGATGCCGGTCAGGAATTCGCGATCGAGGTCCCAGATCGTCAATCCGTAGGTCGCCGGATCGAGTTCGGAATGCATCTCGGGTGACTTGGCGGCCAGCGGATCGAGATCGGCGATGAGATGACCCCGCACCCGGTACATGTTGATGAGGTTGGCGACCTGCATCTGCTTGATGGACATCGCCGCATCGCGGTCGACGGGGTTGACGTCCTGGTGCCATTCGACCGCGGTGTAGGGCACGCCGAGAGCGGAGAACAGGTGCTCGTAGAACCCGTCAGAACCCAACAGCAACTCGTCGACCTTCTTCAGGAAGAGCCCTGATTCGGCCCCCTGGATGATTCGATGGTCGTAGGTCGAACTCAAGGTCATGACCTTGGAGATGCCGAGGTCGGCGATCGTCGACGGGTCCGCCCCCGCGAACTCCGTGGGATAGGTGAGCGACCCCACGCCCACGATCAAGCCCTGGCCGGGCATGAGGCGGGGTACCGACCGTTCGGTGCCGATGGTTCCCGGATTCGTGAGCGTCACCGTCACGCCGGCGAAGTCGTCGGGCGAGAGCCGGTTGTTCATGGCGCGTCGGACCAGGTCATCGTAGGAAGCGGTGAACTCCGCGAAATCGAGGGTGTCGGCATTCCTGATGGCCGGAACCACCAGGATTGCGCGAGCCGTCCCGTTTCTCGATGTCGATCGCGAGCCCGAGGGTCACGTGATCGGGCCTCAGGAGACGTGGCTCGCCATCGGGACCTTCGATGAACGAGCTGTTCATGCGCGGCAGGTGATCGGCGATCGCCCGCACGATCGCGTATCCGATGATGTGGGTGAAGCTGACCTTGCCGCCACGCGTGCGTCCCAGGTGGCCGTTGATCACCGATCGATTGATCTCGAGCAGCTTGGCTGCCACCTCGCGATAGGAGGTCGCCGTCGGCACGTCGAGCGAGCGTTCCATGTTCTCGACGATTCGCGCCGCGACACCCTTGATCGGAGTCCCGGGAGGGGCATCGTCGTCCACCTCCGCGGTCGGCTGAACGGTCAGGTCGTTCGCTGCGACGGTCGCTCCGTTCCCGGCGGGCGAGGTCGGCGGTTGGACCGTCACCGGACCCGGTGGCTGGTAGTCGACGAAGAACTCACGCCAGATCTCGCTGACAGCCTGCGGATTGTCGCGATAACGCTCGAACATCTCATCGACGAGCCATGCGTTGGCCCCGAGCGAGTCGTGGGTAGGTTCAGACATCCGTGCGGATGCTACCGGCCGTGCCGAGGGATGGGGTTCACGGGTTTTTCGTCCGGATCCGGGTCACCCAGCGGGTCACGGTCTCGGTCGGCTGCACCCCGGGAATGACGAATCCGTTCTCGAACCTCCACGACGGCGTCGACGCGATGCCCTCCGAGCGGGCGTCGTCCATCGACCGGGCGACGACCTCGGCGCCACCGCCCCTCTCCACCACGCCGATGACGGCCGCTGCGTCGATCCCGATCGAGTCGAGGACCGACGAGAGCGCCGAGCGGTCGGAGATGTCCGCGCCCTCGATCCAGCGGGCATCGGAGATGGCGTCATCCGCGAGCCGAGCGACGCTCGGCCACTCGACCGAGATCACGGCGATCGTCTCGAGAGCGAGCCGGGTGTTGGGGGTGTGGGCGGGCGGGCTGAAGGGCAGCCCGCACCTTGCACACTCCTCGGCGACGGCGGCGAACGCCGATGCGAGGGCCGAATCGGGTCGCACCGGGCGGCCGCGTGGCGGAAGCTCCGGATGGAGTTCGAAGGGGTGACGGTCGACCGTGACGCCGAGCTCCTCCATCAGGGCGGTCCGGTGCCGGCCGAGGTACGACCACGGGCAGACGTAGTCGTTCCACACCTCTGCGTGCACAGGTCAACGGTAGTGCCGGAGAGCGATCGACGGCCCAGCCGGCACCGGTTCCCGTCGGTGCCGATGCGTGTCGTCGCGATGGTTCAACGGCGCCGCGCGGTGGTCACGTAGTGTTCCGAAATGGCCGAGCAACAGGACTGGGGTCAGTTCACGACGGGGGGCGGCGGCGCCGTTCATTCCCAGGCGCGTGGCCGCGATGCCGCCGCGGTCGTGTACGGAGGTTGTTGGCGACGGTTGGGAGGCCAGGTTCTGGACGGGATCCTGTACCCGCTGCTTCTGACCGCGGTGTTTGCGTCGATCGGGGTCGTTTCCCTGGCGATCATCCTCGCGGTCGAGCCCGACATCTGGCGCGACAGGGAGACGCGACTGACCCTCGACGCGGCCCAGAATGCCGATCTGGTCGTGACCATCATCGTCGCCGTCCTCCTGATCGGCATCCTCGCCGTCACCTGGTGGTTCTATTTTCCCGCGGCCATGAGCATCAAGGGTGGGACGCTCGGCATGCGGATCGCCGGCCTGCACATCGTCAGCACCGAAGGGCTCCACAACGTCAAGGTCGGCCAGGCGTTCTCCCGGTTCTTCTTTGCCTGGCTCATGGGTGCCGTCGCCGCCGTGCCCCTGCGGCTCCTCCTCATCAGCTCGTCGATCTCGGACTGGTGGGAGTGGTGGGGGTCCAGTGGTTCGGACTACTTCGTGTCGTCGGAACGTCCGCGCGAGGCCATCCCCACTCTGTCGTCCTCCTCGGCGACGATCCTGATCGCGGCGGCGCTGTTCTCCCTGACGCCGGTGGCGTGGTACTTCCTGAGCCCTCGCCGCCAGACGGCCTACGACGCCGTGGCCGGAACCCTGGTGATCAGGACCTGAGAGTGCCCCGGGCGGCTACCCGCCGACACACTCTCCGGTGGCCCTGACGATCGCCCGACTGGGAGCCCCCTCCGGCCCCCTCAGGGCCACGACGTGGCTGGCCGGTCTCTCGTCGAGCAGACCGGCATCGACGAGGCCGTCGACGTCGAGCAGTTGTCCGGTCTGCAGCTGTCCGGCCTCCAACGCGGCCTCGACGCGGGAGCGTTCCGCTGCGCACCGGTCCAACAGCTCCTGCTGCGACGTCGCGAGATCCTCGGTCCGGCTGCTCAGAATGGATCCGCCGACGAAGGACGCGATCAACCCGACGGCGATGAGAAGTACGAGATTGATGAGGATCTGCGTCCTGCTCCTCTCGTTGGTCCGGGCCATCGAGGAATCGGTGGGCAGATTCGGCGCAAGAGGAGCCTCACCCGGAACGTTCGCCTCGGGGTGAAGGCTGGGCGCGTACCAGAGGCCGTCTGACGCCTGCCACCAACCAGGGCCCTGTGGAATGTCGCTCATCGTCGCTCCGCGCTCGTATCGGGTCGAACGAACAGTAACTCCCGGGACCGTGAACGGCGCGCTGTCGGAGGCGTAGTGTCGCCGTCGATGCTGATCGCCACATGGAACGTCAATTCGCTGAAGGCACGCCTTCCCCGAGTGGAGGAGTGGCTCTCCATCGTCGGTCCCGACGTGTTGTGCATGCAGGAGACCAAGCTGACCGATGACGCCTTCCCGGCCATGTCGTTCTCGGCCCTCGGGTACGACTCGGTCCATCACGGCGAGGGTCGCTGGAACGGGGTCGCCATCGTGTCGCGCGTCGGTATCTCCGACACGTTCGCCGGATTCGACGATGGTCGGGAGCCCGACCCCGACGCCCGCATCGTGTGGGCAACCTGTGGCGGTGTCAGGGTCGCGTCGGTCTACGTACCCAACGGACGTGAGGTGGACCACGACCACTTCCGCTACAAGCTCGATTGGCTCGGTCGTCTGCGATCCCACCTCGACGCACACCATTCGCCCGACGAGCGACTCGTCGTGGTGGGTGACTGGAACGTCGCTCCCGACGATCGCGACGTCTGGGACCCCGCGGACTTCGTGGGCTCGACCCACGTCACCCCCGCGGAGCGGACGGCTCTGCAGAACGTCAAGGACTTCGGTCTGATCGACGTGTTCAGGGAGCGCTACGACGCAGGCGGTCTCTACACCTTCTGGGACTATCGCAACGGCGACTTCCACAAGCGGCGGGGTATGCGGATCGATTTCCATCTCGCCACCGCAACGATGGCGGCGGCCGATCGCAGCGATCTGATCGACCGCAATGCCCGAAAGGGGGAGCGGCCCTCCGATCACGCACCCGTTCTGGCCTGGTACGAACTCTGAGGGGATAGCGATGGTGACAGCGGACGAGCAGGGAAACGATGTGGGGGAGGTTCCCCGCAGCCCGCGCCTGGAGCGTCTGTGGGCATTGCCCGCGACCCCCCGGCGGGTCGGCATGCGCCGCCTGGCCGCAGCAGGCCGTCGGGTGATCGAGGCGATGACGTCGACGAGTGCGACGGCGGATCAGCTGGAACACGCGGCGACCGAACTCGAGAAGGTCGGGGAGCTTCTCGAGAAGCTCCCCTCCGGCACCGACTACGACGGTGTGGCCGAGATGGCCAATGCCGGCGATCTCATGGAGGAGATGCGACGCAAGGTCGAGGCGGGTGATCCCGAGGCCGGCGCGCCGTTCGACCACAGCCCGTTCATCGGGCTGTCGAATCCGCTCTCGCCGCCGCTCGTCTTCGAGTATCAGGGGGATCGGCTCCTGGGGTCCGCCACCTTCGGGGCGGCGTACGAGGGCCCTCCGGGGTGCGTGCACGGTGGCTACATCGCGGCGGCGTTCGACGAGTTGCTCGGAGCCTCGCAGTCGATGTCGGGAGCCCAGGGGATGACCGCACGGCTCGAGGTCTCCTACCGGCGGCCGACTCCGCTCGGCGAGCCCCTGCACCTGGAGGGATGGGTGGACCGGATCGACGGCCGGAAGATCTTCGTGAAGGGGACCATGGGGACCGCCGACCACGTGACGGCCGAGGCCGAGGGGCTCTTCATCTCGTTCGATGCCGAGCGATTCGCCGAGCTGTTGGTGGAACGCGAGGCGCGCCGATCCCGCAGGGCGGCCCCGGCGGAGTCCGATCCTCGACCTTCTCAGGAGCCCTGAGCGACGAGGCGAAGCAGCTCCTCGCCCCATTGCTGAGCCTTGACGGGGCCGATCCCGGGAACGTCGAGCAGCTGTCGGCGGTCCACCGGCCGCCGGCGGCACACCTCGACGAGGGTGGCGTCGTTGAAGACCACGAAGGCGGGAACGGATGCAGCGCGTGCCCGTTCGGCGCGCCAGGCCCGCAGGACATCGAACAGCTCTCGGTCGTCGACGGCGAGATCGGCGACAGCGGTCTTCCTCGAAGAAGGCCGGCGGCGCGGCGTCGCCGCCGAGAGGCGGGCCCGCTCGGCCGCGATCCGATCGGCCATGTCGTCGACGGCTCCGTGTTCGCGGAGCGTGTCGAGCGCGAACTCCACGATGTCGAGGTAGGGAGACCGGGTTCGCTTCGCGGTGCGCTCGCCGAAGGTGCGTGTCTCGCACCAGCTCACGTGCAGGTGACGCTGAGCGCGCGTCAGCGCGACGTAGAGCAGGCGATGCTCCTCTGCGAGGGCGTCGTCGGTCTTTGCGTGGCTGATCGGGGCGAAGCCCTCCTCGAGGCCGCAGATGTGGACGATCGGCCATTCGAGGCCCTTGGCCGCGTGGAACGTGGCGAGGTCGACGGCGTCACGCGAGGACGAATTCGTCTCGGCTCCGAGCATCTGGGTCACCCAGGCGACGAAGGCACCCGAGGAACCCTCGGGGTCGAGGTCGAGGAACTCGCGCCCCAACCGCACGAGCTCCCCCAGGTTCGCGGCCCGTTCCTCGGTCAACCGCTCTCCCGTGCCCTCGGTGTCGGCGGTCTGCGGATCCCGGTCGGTTTCGGTCGTATCCAGCATGGTCTGCACGTCGCGCAGGACGGTGCGGAGCGAGCCGCCGCCCTTCCTCAGCCGAGAGATCACATCGCGCACTTCGGGCTGGGAGAGCAACCCGGCCCCGCCTCGGCTCCGATAGGGGATACCGACCCCGGTCAAGGCCTCTTCGAAGGCGGTGGCCTGGGCGTTCGTCCGAACCAGCACGGCCTGGTCGGCCCACCGGGCCCCCGGAGCGTGAGCGTCGCGCAGAGCCTGTGCCACCGCGCGGGCCTCTGCGGCTTCGCTGGCGTAGGCGGTGATGGTCGGCAGTGGACCATCACCCATGTGGGGGACCAGGTCGAATGCTCGCGCCCTGGTCTGGCTGAGCACCGCGTTCGCGACACCGAGGATCTGAGGCGACGAACGGTAGTTGTCCCGGAGCTCGACGGTCTCCACTTCGTCGAACATCGAGTCGAGCTCGACGAGGTATCGGGCGTCGGCGCCGTTCCACGAATAGATCGCCTGGTTGGGGTCGCCCACCACGCAGATGTCGGGGTCGTCGCCGGCCCAGGCGCGCAGGAGCTCGAACTGCAGCGGATTGACGTCCTGGAACTCGTCGACGAAGACGTGCCGGTAGCGCCACCGACGGGCCGCGGCATATGCCTCGTCGGCCCGAAGATCGCGGGTGGCCAGCCGCAACAGGTCGTCGAAGTCGACCATTCTCCGCTCGAGCTTCTCGTGTTCGTATCGCTCGAAGATCTCCGCGATCACATCCGGCTCGAGCGAGCTTCGACGATCCTGTCGCCGTGCCGCGACGGGGTAGTCGTTGGCCGAGATCATCCGGGCCTTCGCCCACTCGATCTCCGAGACGGCGTCCAGCGGCGCGGTGGAACTGCGGGAGCTTCGGGAGCCCATGAGCCGGGCGACGAAACCGACCTTGCGGTCGAGGAGCGTCGGGGGCGTGATGCCGCGCTCGTTCCAGCGCTGTCGCAGTTGGGCGTAGGCGATGGAGTGGAACGTGCCCGCGGTGACCGATGAGTGGGGAAGCAGGTTGTCGAGCCGTGATCGGAGTTCCGACGCGGCCTTTCGGGTGAACGTGACCGCAAGGACCCGTCGGGGGTCGATCTCGTCGGTGGACACCCGGAGAGCGATCCGGTGGGTCAGCACCCTCGTCTTGCCCGAGCCCGCTCCCGCCAGGATGCGGACCACCGGTGACGTCGCCTCCACGGCCCGACGCTGGGGTCCGTTGAGTCCCGCGACCAGGCGGTCGCGGAGATCGGTTCCGTCGGACGGGTCATCGTCGACGAGGGGGAGGGTCTCCACGGCCTCGACCCTACCGGGCACCCATGACGGCTCCCGAGGCGTCTCTCGGGCACCATCGACGAATCCTCACCCGCCGTCTCGGTACGCTGACGGTGTGGCGTTCTCGGACAAGCACCTGCATGGCGACGAGCGAATCGTCCTCGACCTCAATCCCCACTGGTGGTTCCTCGTTCCCCGTGCACTGATCCTGGTGGCGGCGACGGTGATCGGAGTACTCGTACTCCAGTGGGACCTCGGCGACGGTGCTGCCGAGACCACGGTGAACTGGCTCTCTGCGTTGTTGGTCCTGGGGGCCCTCGGCTTCTTCGCCCTTCAGTTCCTCGTGTGGCGAACGACGAACTTCGTCGTGACCACCGACCGCTGCATCTATCGATCGGGACTCTTCCGGAAGGCGGGCATCGAGATCCCCCTCGATCGGATCAACACGGTCTTCTTCAACCAGGGGGTCTTCGAGCGGCTCATCGGAGCCGGCGACATCTCGATCGAGTCGGCCGGTGAGACGGGCCGCCAGACGTTCAGCGACATCCTCAACCCCCTCGGTGTCCAGCGGACCATCTACGAACAGATGGAAGAGGACGAGAACCGCCGGTTCGAGAAGATGGGTGGCGCGTCGGTCGAGGCCCCGTCCGCCGCCGTCGAACTGGGGCGCCTCGCCGATCTCCTCGAGCGGGGCGCCATCTCGCAGGCGGAGTACGACTCCCAGAAGGCCAAGATCCTGGGTGGATGACCGGGGGCCGCGCGGGCCGACCTCGTCAGTCGAGGGCCTGGACCGTCGCACCCCTCGACGCGCTGACCGCCCACCGACCGTGTCGACCGAGGTCGTCGGACCCACCCAACGGGTCCGTTCCGGCCTCGTGCCACACGAGGACACAACCGCCGAATCCCGCGCCGGTCAGGCGCGCTCCCCACACTCCTCGGCGATCGTCGAGCCGCGCCACCAGATCGTCGAGGACGGGAGTCGACACCTCGAAGTCGTCGCGAAGGCTGCGATGTGACTCGGTGATCAACCTGCCCACCTCCGCGCAGTCTCCCGCGGCCATGGCCACCCGGGTGTCGCGGACCCTCTGGTTCTCGGTGACGACGTGTCGGGCTCGACGCCGCAGGACGGGGTCGCTCAACTTCTCCACGTCGCCGAGAACGGCGTCGCGAAGGGGGCCGATGGCCGCCGCCGCCAGTTCGCACTCGCGGCGGCGCGTGGCGTAGTCCGAAACCGCCAGTCGGCGCGACTGCCCGGAGTGGACCACGAGGACCTCGGCACCTTCGGGCAGAGCCACCGGCGCGACGTCCAGGGTCGAGCAGTCGATCATCAGTGCGTGACCCGCCACTCCCGACGTGGACGCGAGCTGGTCCATGATCCCGCAGGGCACGCCCGACGCGTCGCTCTCCGCGGCCTGGCACAGCTCGGCGATCTCCCGGGGTGTACCCGTTGCCCCCAGGGCGAGCGCAACCGCCACCTCGAGCGCCGCCGACGATGACAGGCCGGCGCCCATGGGGATCGTCGACCGGACGCGTCCCCGGAGACCGCGAGGGGTTCCGAGCCGAGCAGCGACGCCTGCGACGTAGCGGCCCCAGGGGGGCTCGACCGTCCGGGCCCGGTCGCAGGGCACCGCGAGGTCGAGGGCCACGTCCTCCTGGTCGGACACGAGGTGGATGGTGCCGTCGACGACGGTCGCCTCGATCGTCGTGGTGAGGTCGATGGCCATCGGCATCACGAGTCCGCCGCTGTAGTCGGTGTGTTCGCCGATGATGTTGACGCGACCCGGAGCGACGGCCCGCAGGTGTGTCCCCGTCGGGAACGGGGCAACGATGCCGGATGTCATCGCGATGCGATGGCGTCGGCGACGAGGTCCAGGGCGTCGAGCTCGAAGGGGGCTCTCATGGCCAGGTTGATCTGATCGGCGCCGGCGTCCTCGTACCGGCCGATCGCATCGACGATCTGCTGGGGGGATCCCATGAGGACGCCCGGGCGGACGACGTCGGAGATCTCGCCGAACTGGGCACGCAGGGCGGTCTCGTCACGCGCGCATCCCACATTGACGGCGCGTCGGATCTCGGACGGCGCGCGGCCGGCCCGCAGCGCGGCGGCGTCGAGAACCGAGCACTTCCGCTCGAACTCCTCTGGGGAGATGTAGGGCACGTTCCAGCCGTCGGCCAGCTCGGCAGCGAGCGGAATCGAACGAAGCTCTCCGCCACCACCCACCCAGATCGGCAGCGGATCCTGGATCGTGCGGGGCTGGCAGACCGCATCGACCATGTCGAAGTGCCGTCCGTGGAACGTGAACCCCTCGTCGGTGGAGGGACGGAGCAACCCGATGACGCAACGGAGCGACTCCTCCATGATGTCGAGTCGCGTGGGTGCGTCGCCGAAGGGGAATCCGTGGGCGCGGTACTCGTCGAGCGCCCAGCCTGCTCCGATACCGAACTCACAGCGGCCGGCGGAGAGGTGGTCGATGGTCACCATGGCATTGGCCAGAACGGCTGGATGGCGATACCCCGCGCAGTACACGAGTGCTCCGCAGCGCACCCTGGTGGTCGACATCGCGAGGGCGGTGTGGACGGCCACGGCCTCGAAGTTGGCGCGGGTCGCACCGTCGGCCGCGTAGAAGTGGTCCCACACCGAGATCCAGTCGAAGGGCCCGTCCTCGATGCGGCGCCACAGTGAGCGCAGTTCGTCGATGGACGTGTTCGCCACCCCCGTCTGGCATCCGAATATGGTCATCTCCGCATCATGTCAGAGCGACCCCGGACGGTGTTGACCCGCGCCGCCCCCTCGGCGAGCATGCCGTCATGCCCCGCGTCGCGGCCAACGGACTCGAGCTGTACTTCGAGGACATCGGATCCCCCGCGGACCCGGCCCTGGTGCTGATCGCCGGTCTCGGTTCCCAGTGCACGAACTATCCCGACGAGTTGTGCACGATGTTCGTTCAGGGGGGCTTCCGCGTCATCAGGTTCGACAACCGTGACTGTGGACTCACCGTCGGTCCGCCCTCCGGTGCGGACTACTCGCTGTCGGACATGGGTCGCGACGTCGTCGGGCTGCTCGACGCCATGGATGTGACGAAGGTGCACCTCTGGGGGTCCTCGATGGGCGGGATGGTCGCGCAGACGGTGGCCATCGAGGCTCCTGAGCGCGTCGCCACGTTGATCTCGGTCCAGTCCACCACGGGTGAGCCCGACGTCGGTCAACCCGCAGAGGGCTTCCTCGACGCGTTGGTCGGGTCTCTGCGGCCGCCCGCGTCGCGCCGCGACGCCATCGAGGCCGGCGTGAGCCTGGCCCGGATGCTCACCAACAATCCCGAGGTGTTCGACGAGGATGTTCAGCGCGATCGGTATTCCGGCTTCTACGACCGCGCCCATCGGCCCGAGGGGAGCCTGCGCCAGGCCGCGGCGGTGATGGCGGCCCCCGACCGCTCGGCCGGACTCGCTGGGCTCGAGGTTCCCGCGTTGGTGATCCACGGCAACCGGGACCCGTTGATCGACATCTCGGGAGGGAGACGGACCGCGGAGTTGGTCCCGCGCAGTCGGTTCGTCGAGGTCGACGGCATGGGCCATGATCTGTCGCGGGCCTTCTGGAGTGGGTACGTCGACGCGACAGTGGGGTTCGTCTCGGACACCTCGGGGTGACCGATCGTCGTCAGATCATCGAGGAAAGGACACCGGATGGGCCCGCTCGAGGGAGTACGGATCATCGAGGTCGCGGGAATCGGCCCGGGGCCCTTCTGCGCCATGATGCTCGCCGACATGGGGGCGGACGTGATCCGCATCGATCGAGCAGCACAGGTGAGCGGGGGAGACCCCGCCACGCCACCCGGCGACACCCTCAATCGGGGACGTCGGTCGGTCGGCATCGACCTGAAGTCACCCGAGGGCGTCGCCACGCTCCTCGACCTCGTCGAGCATGCCGACGGGCTGATCGAGGGCTTCCGGCCCGGCGTGGCCGAACGACTGGGGTTCGGCCCTGCGGTGTGCAGGGAGCGGAACCCCCGGCTCGTCTTCGGACGCATGACCGGATGGGGACAGGATGGGCCGTATTCGTCGTCTGCGGGCCATGACATCAACTACATCGCCCTGGCCGGGGTCCTCGCCCACTGTGCGCGGTCGGGTCAGCAGCCGACTCCGCCTCTCAACCTCGTCGGCGATTTCGGGGGCGGGGGAATGCTGTTGGCCTTCGGGATGGTGTGCGGGTTGCTGTCGGCCCGCACCAGCGGTGAGGGTCAGGTGGTCGACGCCGCCATGGTCGACGGCGCGGCCACCCTCATGTCGATGATGTGGTCGTTCCGAGGAATGGGGATCTTCGACGAGTCCAACCCTGGAACGAACCTGTTGGACACGGGTGCCCATTTCTATGACACCTACGAGTGCTCTGACGGGCGGTACGTCTCGATCGGGTCGATCGAGCCGCAGTTCTACGGGGAGCTCCTGGCGACGCTGGGTCTGGCTGACGACGACCTTCCCCACCAGATGGACTCGTCGAAGTGGGGGGAGATGAAGGACAGGGTCGCGACGATCTTCGCCGGCCGCACCCGTGACGAGTGGTGCGAGCTGATGGAGGGAACCGACATCTGCTTCGCCCCGGTCCTGACCATGTCGGAGGCCGCGCGTCATCCCCACAACGTCGAGCGTGGAACGTTCATCGACGTGGCGGGCATCACGCAGCCGGCACCGGCCCCCCGCTTCAGCGGGACGCCCCCCGAGGTGGCCCGACCGCCGGCTCACGCGGGTCAACACACCGACGAGGTACTCGGGGAGTGGGCCGGACTCGGCATCGAGGACATCGCGAGCAGACGGGCGAGTGGGGCGGTGGCCTGATGGGAACGCTGGTCTGCTTCCATGCACATCCCGATGACGAGGCGATCGCCACCGGCGGCACCATGGCCGCGGCCGCGGCCGCAGGTCACCGGGTGGTCCTGGTGCTCGCCACCCGTGGCGAGCACGGGGAGATACGCGACGGTGTGCTCGAGGAAGGCGAACAGCTGGGTCTGCGACGCATCGCCGAGACCTTCGAGGCCGCCGCCGTTCTCGGAGCGAGTCGGGTGGAATTCCTCGGGTACGTCGATTCGGGGATGGCGGGCACCCCGGAGAACGACGGGCCCTACGCGTTCTGGAGGGCCGACGTCGACGATGCGGCGCGCCGGCTCGCGGTGATCCTCGAGGAGGAGGACGCCGACGTGCTCACCGTCTATGACCACAACGGCGGATACGGGCATCCCGATCACATCCAGGTGCATCGGGTGGGAGTGGCCGCGGCCCGAATGGTCGGTCTCGACGAGGTCTACGAGGCGACCATGAACCGAGATCGGATCCGCGCCTCGATCGAAGAGGCTCGGGAACAGATGAGCTCCGACGACGCGGAACAGCTGCCGGACATCGATTCCGAGGACACCGAGTTCGGCATGCCGGAGGAGGCCATCACCCACGGCGTCGACGTCAGCGCTCACCTCTCGGTCAAGCGGGAATCGATGATCTGCCATCGAAGCCAGATCGGTCCCGAGTTCTTCTTCCTGCAGATGGACACCGACGCGTTCGCCCGGGCCTTCGGCGTGGAGTGGTTCATCAAGCACGGAATCCGTCGAGCCGAGGGTGAACCGTTCGGCACCGCGATCATCGGCTGATCGACCGGGCCGTCACCAGACGAGGCCGGACAGGGTCGAGGCGCCCCGCAACACGACGCTGTCGTCCACCGCGCGCGCACGAACAGGGCGGATCCCTCCATCCGCACCAGGCGCGGCTCCGGCCCGCCCGTGTCGAGGACCTCGATCGTGACGTCATGGACCCCCGGGGCCACCTCGGGAGGCTCCAGGCAGTGCGCGACGACCTCCCAATCGACCTCCCCCGAGTCGCGACGCGCTGCGACCAGGCTCGCCTCGGCCAGCACCAGCTCCCGTTGGTCGAGCCCCAGACGGGCAACGACGAGTCGTTGGCTGTTCACTCCGTCATGGTGCCATGCCGCGGCCTGGGGGCGGGTTTGGGAGGAGAGACGTCGGTCGGGCCAGACTTCGTCCATGATCGCCGTTGCCCTCCGGGACATCCACACGACGTGGGCGTGGTTCGTGATCGTGTCGAATGCCCTCGTCGGACTGTGGTCTCTCGGAGCCCATTGGATCGCATCCCTGCGACTGAGGGCGCTGTGGTGGTTCGTCGTTCTCGCCGAGACCACGATCTTCGTTCAGGTGGGGTTCGGCGTGGGCATGGTGGCGGGTCAGGGGCTCGACGCACCACCGTTCCACATGTTCTACGGGTTCGTGGCCGTCATCACCGTCGCCCTCCTGTTCGCCTATCGGGAACAGCTTCGACCGCACATGTACCTGCTCTACGGACTCGGAAGCCTCTTCCTCATGGGCCTGGGGATTCGAGCGGTGCTCGTCGGCAGGTGATCGGCCGCCCGGCGCCGCCCGCCGCGCCGTCGGGGGGCCGGGCGGGCGGGCGGCTGGGGATCAGCCCTCCGAGGACGTCGCCTCGAGAGCCGGGGCGGACGAACCGACGGTCACCTCCACTTTCTGGGCCTTGGCACGCTCCGACACCGGGATGCGGATGACGAGAACACCGTCGGCGAGTTCGGCGGAGAGGTTCGACCCGTCGAGCGAATCGGCCAGGCTCAGCTGGCGTCGGACGGCCCCCGAGCGGCGTTCGTGGGCCAGGACGGAGGCGCCATCGGTGGCGAGCGCCGGACGTTCGGCCACGATCGTGACCACGTTGCGCTCCACGGTGATGTCGACACCGTCTCGGGGAACACCGGGGACGTCGAGACGGATCTCCACTTCGTCATCGTGTCGTACGGCGTCCATGGGCATTCCCGGCGCCGCCGACCAGGTCGTCGCGCGGTCGATGGACCGGAAGGGATCGAAGGTAGAGAGGAACATGATGGATCTCCTGATGGTGAGGGGGTAGGGAAGATGAGCATCAGAATACCCATAACATGAGTACATAGCACTCATGTTAGATGTGACCTCGGTCACGGCGACCGTCGGGTCTCGTCGGGTCGACATCGAACCGCCCGGGCGCGAGAGGAGAGAGGCAGGGCCCTCTCTCCTCTCGACGTTCATCGCCCTCCGGCGTCCCGTTCAGGACGACAGGCGCTTCTCCAGGTCGAGCAGCTCATCCCGAACTGTGCCGGGGAGGCGTTCGCCCACCGAGTCGAAGTGCTCCCCGATGAGCTCGACCTCGCCGCGCCACGCATCGGTGTCGACGTGGAGCAGCTCCGCCACCGTCTCGTCGTCCAGATCCAGTCCGTCGAGGTCGAGGGACTGTGGCGTCGGCACGAATCCGATGGCCGTCTCGGTGGCCTCGGCGCGGCCGTCGACACGCTCGACGATCCACTTGAGGACCCTGGCGTTCTCGCCGAACCCCGGCCACATGAACCCGCCGTCGTCGTCCTTGCGGAACCAGTTGACCCAGAACAGCTTCGGGAGCTTGTCCTCGTCGGCCGATTCGCCGATGTCGAGCCAGTGTTGGATGTAGTCGCCGACGTTGTAGCCCATGAAGGGCAACATGGCGAAGGGATCGAACCGGACCTGGCCGACCTTGCCGGCGGCCGCAGCGGTCTTCTCCGAACTCATGGCGGACCCGAGGAAGACCCCGTGGTTCCATCCGAGGGCTTCGGTGACGAGAGGAACGCTGGTGGCTCGACGACCGCCGAACAGGATGGCCGAGATCGGGACTCCGGCGGGGTCCTCCCACTCCGGGGCGATCGACGGACACTGAGCAGCGGGAGCGGTGAACCTCGCATTGGGGTGTGCGGCCTTGGTCCCCGACTCCGGGGTCCAGTCGTTGCCCTTCCAGTCGGTCAGACGGGCGGGCGACTCGTCGGTCATCTCCTCCCACCACACGTCGCCCTCGGGGGTCTTGGCCACGTTGGTGAAGATGGTGTTGGACGCGATCGACGCCATCGCGTTGGGGTTCGTCGCCTCCGACGTCCCGGGGGCGACTCCGAAGAATCCGGCTTCGGGGTTGATGGCGTAGAGCCTTCCGTCGTCGCCGAACTTCATCCAGGCGATGTCGTCGCCGATGGTCTCGACCTTCCAGCCCGGGAGGCTGGGGATGAGCATCGCCATGTTCGTCTTGCCGCACGCGGACGGGAAGGCGGCTGCCACGTAGTGCTTCGGGCCTTCCGGTGGGGTGAGGCCGAGGATCAACATGTGCTCGGCCATCCATCCTTCGTCGCGGGCCATGGTCGAGGCGATGCGGAGAGCGAAACACTTCTTGCCGAGAAGGGCGTTGCCGCCGTACCCGGATCCGAACGACCAGATCTCCCGCGTTTCGGGGAAGTGGGTGATGTACTTGGTGTCCGAACACGGCCACGGGACGTCCTCGCGGGCCTGTCCGCTCGAATCGACGAGCGGATAACCGACCGAGTGGACACAGGGAACGAAGTCGCCGTCGGAACCGAGCACGTCGAGAGCGCCCTGGCCCATCCGGGTCATCGTTCTCATGTTGACCGCCACGTAGGCGGAATCGGACAGCTCCACGCCGATGTGGGCGATCGGTGAACCGAGCGGACCCATCGAGAAGGGCACGACGTACATGGTCCGACCGGCCATGGCCCCGTCGTAGAGCCCCAGCATCTCCTCACGAAGCTCCGCCGGCGGGCGCCAGTTGTTGGTCGGGCCGGCATCGATCTCGCGCTCGCAGGCGATGAACGTCCGATCCTCGACCCGTGCGACGTCGTCGGGGTCGGACAACGCGAGGTAGCTGTTCGGCCGGAGCGTGTCATCGAGGCGCTCGAAGGTGCCTCCCTCGACGAGCTCGCCCGCCAGCCGGTCGTACTCCTCCTCGGAGCCGTCGCACCAGTACACGTCGGTCGGGCGAAGGATCGTCCGCCAGTGCTCGACCCAGTCGATCAGCTTCTGGTTGGTGGTCGTGGCTCCCATTGCATTCCTCCGGTTCCCGGTCGGGATTGCGATTGTGACGAATGACGTCGCGTTTTGCCAGCCCTCTCCCGAGAGGGTCAGTCGAGTTCGGGTGCGGGTTCCACGACGTGGTCCTGATCGAGGAAGCCCGGGGTACCCATGTCGACCTCCGATCCCAGGCTCAGCGACGCAGCCCGACCGTCGCCGTCGAGGTCGAAGCACACGCGCTGGCCCTGGCGGAGCATCCGGAAGATGGTCCCCTCGAGGGCGCCGTCGGCCAGATCGAACTCGGCGAGATCGGTGTCCCGTACGAGGATCCCGTCGCCGGTGGAGGGGTCGTATGACTTGATCACGCCTTGCATGGCGAGGTCAGGCCGAGGAGCGAGCGGTCGGCTTGGTGACCTTGCCCGCCTTGAGGCACCCGGTGCACACGTTGATGCGGGTGTTGGAGCCGTTGACGACGGCACGGACCCTCTGGATGTTGGGATTCCAACGACGCTTCGTGCGTCGATGCGAGTGAGACAGGCTCATGCCGAATCCGGGCTTCTTGTTGCAGATCTCACAGACGGAGGCCATGGTGGAACTTCCTGATGCGGGTGGTGATCGTCGATGCCGGGGGTTCGGCCGAACGAGACCAGACATCGTACCCGAGCAGCCTCGGGCGCCCAATATCGTCCCGGACCGCCGGTAGTGTCCGTGCCATGGAGCCATTGGCGCGGTTGGCCGTCGCCGACCTCGTGTCGGTCACGCGGGCGCTGTCGGAGTCCCTCGATGCCCACTCCGAGGGACTCGATCGTCTCGATGCCCGGGACGGGCTCGGGGGCGACACCGGATCGAACCTCTCGGCCACGCTCGCAGCACTGACCTCCGAGCTCGACCGGTTGGGGGCCGTGTCCTCGCCGACCGCATGGGCCGATTCGGTGAGGCGCGTGGTCGAGGCGGGTGGGGTCGGTCGGGCGGGGCGATCGCTGCTGGCCTTCCTCGAGGGTTTCGCCTCGGTCGCCGCCACCAGGGATTCCCTCGACGGCACGGCCGTCGCCCTGGGGATCGAGGCCGGAGCCGAACAGATGGGGGGACAGACGTCGAGCACCGCGGGTGGCAATCCGATGATGAGCGTGGCCGACGCGGCGTCAGCCGCCGCGCTCGCGTGCGTCGACGCCGGTGAACGACTGCCGGCCGTGGTGATCGCGGCGGCGGACGCGGCACTCGACCGTCTCGAATCCGACGCTGCGGAATCGGAGTATGCGGACGAGGGCGGGGTCGACCCGGGCAGCGCGGGACTCTGCGTGGCCTTCGACGTGCTGGTGGCGGTCGTTCACGGCGATCCCCTCGACGTCGTCGGACCCGACGACGACGCCGTGCGTGCCCGGACGCGACCTGCGGACCCGCTCTACACCTTCTCGTGCTCCGTCGAGATCGACGCCGGGAAGCTGAGCCGGATGGCCGAGGCCCTCGGCGCCGTCGCCCATCCCCTCGACGTCACGATCGAGGGCGACGTGGCCCGGGTGGAAGCGGGCGTCGACGACCTCGGGGCGCTGATCGAAGCCGTCTGCAGTTTCGGACGACCCCGCGCGGTGGTTGTCGAGGACCGACGATCCCGTGCCTGATCCGCCGCTGAGTCTGCAGGACCTCGCCGCGATCGGCGTCGAACGACTGAGTGGGGTGGGTCCACGCAAGTTGAAGGGTCTCGTGGACATGGAGATCGAATCGATGCTCGATCTGCTCTGCACGTACCCGCGGCGCTACATCGACCGGACCCGGCAGGTCGCCATCTCGGGACTGGGTCCGGGTGACGAGGCGATGGTGGTGGCCCGGGTGGCCGACATGACGTCACGCCGCGTCAAGGGTGGCCGGGTCATGGTCAGCGGGCGGATCGCGGATGACTCCGGTTCCCTCCGTGTCTCGTTCTTCAATCAGGCCTGGCGCGAACGGCAACTCCCCGCGGGGACCGACGCGGTCTTCTTCGGAAAGGTCGACGACTTCCGCGGCACCCTCCAGCTGACCAACCCCGTCGTCGACGTCGTCGGCGACCGCACGGGTCGGATCGTTCCCGTGTATCCCCAGTCGGAGAAGTCCCGTCTCTCGACCTGGGACATCGGTACCTTCTGTGCGCAGGTCCTGCGTCGCTGCGAGAAGAGGGGCATCCTCGATCCTGTTCCCGAGGCCGTGCGCCTCGATCTCGACCTCATGGACCGAGGAGCCGCCTTCGAGGGGATCCACCAGCCCGAGTCGATGGCTCAGTCCGCCCGAGCCCGTCGGCGCCTCGCATTCGACGAACTGCTCCGGATCCAGCTCACCCTCGTCCAGGCGAAGCGCGATCTCGAGGCCCGGTCGAAGGGCATCGTCCACGACGGTGACGGACACCTCGTCGATGCCTACCTCGCCCGGCTTCCGTTCCCACTGACCGCTGCGCAGCACCGCTGTATCGGTCACATCGCGGAGGACATGGAGCGATCCGTGCCGATGCACCGTCTGCTGCAGGGCGACGTGGGTGCGGGAAAGACCGTCGTGGCGGTGACGACCCTCCTGCGCTCCGTGTCCGGCGGGCATCAGGCCGCGTTCATGGCGCCGACCGAGGTGCTCGCCGAACAGCACATGGCGGGCCTGTCGCGCGATCTGAGTGGACTCGAGATCACCGACCTCGACAACCTCTTCGGACTCCGGGAGCTGCGGGTGGAGTTGCTGACCAACCGGGTGTCGGGAGCCGATCGCCGCCGGATCCTCTCCGACCTCGCCGACCGTCGGATCGACATCGTCGTGGGAACCCACGCATTGATCCAGGAGGGAGTCGACTTCTCGTCGTTGGGAGCGGTCGTCATCGACGAGCAGCACAGATTCGGAGTGGAGCAACGGGCGGCTCTCCGCGCCGCCAACCCCGACGGGACGGTGCCCGACGTCCTCGTGATGACCGCCACGCCGATCCCGCGTACCGCCGCGATGACGGTCTACGGAGATCTCGACGTGTCGGTGCTCGACCAGCTGCCGCCCGGACGAACGCCCATCGTCACGACCTGGCTCCGCCACGGCGAGACCGACACCGATCCCTGGGCCGACGTGATCGGCGAGGTGAAGGCCGGCCGTCAGGTGTACGTCGTCTGCCCGCTGATCGACGAGTCCGAAGCGCTCGACGTCGCGTCGGCATCAGAGGTGGCGTCTCGGCTGGCCGCCGGCCCTCTCGGGTCGTGCCGGGTCGGATTGCTCCACGGTCGGTTGCCCATGGCTGACAAGGACGAGGTCATGGGCGCGTTCCGGGCCGGACAGATCGATGTCCTGGTGGCGACGACGGTCATCGAGGTGGGAGTCGACGTTCCCAACGCGACGATGATGGTCGTCCTCGATGCCGATCGTTTCGGTATCGCGCAGCTCCATCAGCTACGCGGCCGGGTGGGTCGAGGCGACGCGGCCTCGCGGTGCGTTCTGGTTGCCGCTGATCCCACGCCCGACGGGGTGGCGCGCCTCGAGGCCCTCGAGAAGAGCACCGACGGATTCGAGCTGGCCGAAGTGGATCTCGACCTCCGGGGTGAGGGGACGATCCTCGGAGAACGCCAGAAGGGGCGGAACGACCTGCGGCTGGCGTCGCTGCGTCGCGATCGCGAACTGGTGGCCCTCGCCCGTGAGGTCGCCTTCGACCTGGTGGGTGACGGATCGGGACTGGAGGCACACCCCGAACTCCGGGCGGAGATGGGCCTCTTCTTCGCCGAGGAGGACGAGGAATTCCTCATGAAGAACTGATCAGGAGTCCCCCGGTTCGGCGACCACGAGATCCCAGCGATCCCAGCAGTCGGCGCACCGGTAGGCGACGACGTCACCGGGAGCGTCACCCCCGTCGTCGTAGGGCGGGGAGAGCCGGTGGGCCGTGCCGCCGCAGTCGACGCACACGATCTCATCGGGCATGTCCTCGGTCACGACGCCATCGTAGGACCGTGCCGGCGTCGGCCGGTCGACAGAACGTCGGGGCCACGGGGCAGCGGCGTCTCACCGCTACGCTGTCCGGCCGTGCGAGTGGTCTCGGGACGGGTCGGTGGTTTCCGCCTGGTGGCGCCGGCAGGGACGGCCACCCGGCCCACCTCCGATCGGGTGCGCGAGGCGGTGTTCAACTCCCTCGGATCCATGGGCGTGGTGGCGGGAGCTCGGGTCGTCGACCTGTTCGCCGGCTCGGGCGCCCTGGCGATCGAGGCGGTGTCGCGGGGGGCCGCCGTCGCGACGTGCGTGGAGAACGACCCCGTCGCTCTCGACGCCCTTCGCCGGAACGTCTCGGTGTGTGCTCTGTTCGACGAGGTCGACGTCGTCAGATCCGACGTCGACCGGTGGTTGGACTCGACACCACCCGAATGCGACCTGGCCTTCATCGATCCGCCGTACTCCTTCGACGAGTGGGAGCGACTGCTCGACAGGGTGCCGGCGACGCTCGTGGTGATCGAGTCGGACCGACCCATCGATCCGCCTGCCGGATGGCATGTCCTGAGGCAGCGAACCTACGGCGGTACGGTGGTGACGATCGCGACCCGCGATGACGGGTCATCGGACGAAGAAACCGTGGAGATGACCGAGTGACCGTCGTGCTGTATCCCGGGTCGTTCGACCCGATCCACAACGGTCACGTCGAGATCGTCGAGACCGCCGCCAGGCTCTTCGACAGGGTGGTCGTCGCTGCGGTCCGCAATCCCCAGAAGGGTGAGCCGCTGTTCGATCTCGAGGATCGGCAGACGTTGATCCGCGAGTCGTTCGCCCACCTCGACAACGTCGACGTCACGCTGTTCAGTTCACTCGTGGTGGATCTCGCCCGCGACGTCGGAGCCCACTTCATCGTGAAGGGATTGCGGGCGGTCTCCGATTTCGAGTCCGAGCTCCAGATGGCCCAGATGAACCGTTCGATCTCGGGCGTGGACACGTTGTTCATCCCCACCACCTCGTCGCACTCGTTCCTTGCGTCGAAGTTGATACGCGAAATCGCCCGATTCGGGGGCAACATCGACTCGATGGTGCCACCCTGTGTCGCGGCCCGACTCGCAGAACGCTTCCAGGGATGACTCCCGATCCTTCCAGGAGAAGAATCCATGTCTGACGAGACAACGTCGGTCCATCGCTCCGAAGAGATCCTCCGGGAACTCATCGAGATCGTCGAGGTCGCCCGCGCCGTTCCGATGTCGGCGTCGGTGATGATCAACCGAGAAGAGATCCTCGACATGTTGGACGAGGTGCTCGCAGGGCTGCCCGACGAGCTCCGGTCGGCCCGTTGGCTCCTCAAGGACCGCGACGAGGTCAGGGCCAAGGCCCAGAGGGAGGCCGACGCACTGATCGCCGACGCCAAGTCGCAGGTCGCTCAGCTCGTCCAACGCCAGGAAGTGGTCAAGGCCGCCAAGGCGACCGCACGAACGATCGTGGACGAGGCCGAGGAGGAGTCACGGCAGATGCGCCATTCCGCCGAGGACTACTGCGACCAGAAGTTGGCGAAGTTCGAGGTGATCCTCGACCGGCTCACCAAGCAGGTCGCGGGCGGCCGTCGCAAGCTGGCGTCGACGATCTCCGAGGCCGACCAGGCGCCGCCGGGGACCTACGACGACGATGAGCATTCCAGTGCGGCTGCGTTCTTCGATCAGGAGAACGACTAGGTGGCCCCGCGGGGGCCGTGGACGGTGGATGTCGCGGACCTCCGTGCGGACCCGTCGTCGAGTCGGAACATCGAGCTCTCGGGGACGATTCGCCAGATGACGGTGGGCTCCACCCGGACCAGGGCCGACCGGCCCGTGCGGCTGGTCGCCCTCGTCGAACCGGTGGATGCAGGGGTGTCGGTGCGCGGGGTCCTCACGATCGAATGGGCCGGCTCGTGTCGACGATGCCTCGACCCGGTCGAGGGGGTCGTCTCCGGCGAGGTCGACGAGGTGTTCCTGGAGGACGACGTCGACGGTGACTCCTACGAACTCGTCGATGACGCGATCGATCTCTCTCCCATGGTCCATGATCTCGCCGCGGTGTCACTCCCGATCGTGCCCCTGTGCGATGAGCGCTGCGAGGGCCCCGTGCCCGACCGGTTCCCCGTCCATGTGGACGATCCGAACGCGCCGCGACCCCCGGACCCCCGGTGGGCTGCGCTCGATGTCCTGAGGGACCCCGATGGCGCCGAGGGCTGAGCACTCGATTTCGGGTGCTCGGGCCGGATCGGTAGAGTGGCCGGCCCGGGTGCGGTCCCAGTTCGCCGCGCCGATGACACCGACGTTCCGTAGGATCGACAATGGCCGTACCCAAGAAGAAGATGTCGAAGTCCAAGAGCCGTTCCAGGCGTGCCTCTGCCTGGAAGCTCTCGGCGCCGGCGCAGAGCGTCTGTCCTCGCTGCGGCGTGACCAAGACCCCCCACGTCGTGTGCAACAACTGCGGCTGGTATCACGGCCGCCAGGCCCTCGACGTCGACTGAACCTCCTCGATTCGCCGCTCTGGCAGCGGGCGGCCCGTTCGTTCCGCGAAGTGGCCTAGGATTCGTCGGCGTTCGTTGTCGAGTCGGACGGAGGGAGAACCTCGGACCGCCACGCCCTGCTCGTCGTGGACCCGAGGATCGCCAAGTGCCTGCGGAGACCCATACCCACAAGAACCCGCTCACGCGCGACGATGTCGTGCGCATCGTGATCGACTGCCTCGCCGAACTGCTCGAGGTGGAACCGTCGACCGTCGATGAAGCGGCCAGCTATGCCGAGGACCTGAATGCCGATTCTCTCGCGTTGTACCAACTCGCGGAGCACATCGAGGAAGAGGTCGGCGAACGTACGGTCGGATTTCGCTTCGGCGACGACGATCTCGAAGACCTCAGGACCGTCGCCGACACCATCGACTATGTCGCAGCCAGAGTCTGTTGACGCGCCGGTCGATCCGGGGCTCCTCGATCTCGCAGACCGCCTCGGCCACACCTTCGAACGCATCGATCAGCTGGAGCAGTCCCTTCGTCACCGGTCGTGGTGTGCGGAGAACGGTGGCGCGGCCTCCAACGAGCGGCTCGAATTCCTCGGCGATGCGGTTCTGCAACTCGCCATCACCCGTCGTCTCTTCGAGCTGTCGCCCGAGTTGCCCGAGGGAGTCCTGGCCCAGCGCCGAGCGGCCCTCGTCAACACGAGAACGCTCGCCGGTGCCGCCCGCCGGATGCAGCTCGGCGACTGGCTCCGGCTCGGTCGGGGAGAGATGTCGACGGGGGGCGCCGACAAGGACTCCATACTCGCCGATGCCACCGAGGCGGTCATCGGCGCGGTGTACATCGACGCGGGAATCGATTCTGCGTCCGATGTCGTGTCGCGCCTGCTCGCGGAGGAGATCGAGCGGGTCGAGGCCGGGCGCGACACCGGTGACCCCAAGTCCCGGCTGCAGGAAGTCGCCGCCCATGTCCTCGACGAAGTCCCCACCTACGACGTCGTGGGGGACGGACCCGACCACGAGCGTTCGTTCGAGGCCCGGGTGGAGCTCGGCGACGAGACATGGGGAACCGGCGAGGGCCGATCGAAGAAGGAAGCCGAGCAGGCAGCCGCCGCGGCGGCGCTGGAACGTCTGCACAACGAGGAGAGAGTCATCGAATGAACACCCCGGAACTGCCCGAGCTGGAGATCCTCCGGCGCGACCTCGACAAGGACGTGGGGGGGAAGAAGATCAAGACGGTGACGTTGGTGTCCCCCGGCCTCTACAAGCGCGGTGGCACCAAGAAGCATGAGATCGGGCTCCTCGAAGGAATCAAGATCAAGGGGTTCTCGCGCAAGGGAACGTGGATCCTCGGGGCGCTCGAGAACGACCACACGCTCATGATCTCGCTCGGACTCGGCAGCGAGCTACGGCGGGCCGCCAACAAGGACACCGCACCGAAGGGCGTCGTGGCCACGTTGACGTTCACCCAGCAGGGACAGATGTGGCTCATCGACCCGAAGAAGAACGCCGAGATGTTCGTGATGCCCAATGAAGAGGTGGGCTCGGCGCTGGGCTCGATAGGTCTCGACCTCGTGGACGAACCGGTGTCGTGGACCAAGTTCGGCGAGATGGTGCTTCGCCGCAACGCGAAGCTGAAGACCGCGCTGATGGACCCTCAGGTCCTGGTGGGAATCGGGCCGGTCTACAGCGATGAGATCCTCTTCGAGGCCGGATTGCGCTACGACCGCATGCCCGAAACCCTGTCGACCCAGGAGATTCGGCGGCTCTACCGGGCGGCGGTCGAGATCATCCACGACGCGGTCAAGCACGGAGGAGCCACCATCGGCGCCGACGGCTTCCACACCCTCTCCGGAGCGACCGGTGGGTACAGCTCGATGATCAATGTCTTCGGGCGCCAGGGCGAGATGAGTCCCCGGGCACGAGGACCGATCGCCAAGGCTCGTTTCGGGTCGATCAGCACCTATTACTGCGAACAGACCCAGGTCTGAGCCGTCCGCTGCGCCCGCTCGGGCCGGCGGCCCCAGACGCTATGGTGAGCGGCCACGGGCGGCGGTACGGGAGCACGGGTGTATCTGAAGACACTGGAAATCCGCGGTTTCAAGTCCTTCGCCGATGCGGCCACCCTCGAGCTCGAACCAGGGGTGACGGTCGTCGTGGGACCGAACGGTTCGGGCAAGTCGAACGTCGTCGACGCCATCGGATGGGTGCTCGGAGCGCAGAGACCTTCGGCCATCCGTTCACAGAAGATGGACGACGTGATCTTCGCCGGCTCCGCCAAGCGGCCCGCACTCGGACGGTCCGAGGTCGCCCTCACGATCGACAACGCCTCGGGGATGCTGCCGATCGACTTCACCGAGGTCACGATCTCGCGGACGCTGTTCCGTTCCGGTGACTCGGAGTACTCGCTCAACGGCGTCCCCTGCCGCCTGCTCGACATTCAGGAGCTGCTGAGCGACACCGGCGTCGGCCGTCAACAACACGTCATCATCAGCCAGGGTCAGATCGACGCCGTGCTCAACGCCAAGCCCGAGGACCGCCGTCTCATCATCGAAGAGGCAGCCGGCGTGCTCAAGTACCGGCGGCGCAAGGAGAAGTCCGAGAGGCGGCTGGCGTCGACCGAGGCCAACCTGTTGCGCATCCAGGACCTCCTCCGCGAGGTGAGGCGCCAACTGAGACCTCTGGAGCGACAGGCCGATGCGGCGCAGCGGCACGGAGCGCTGGTCGAGGAGACCCGCTCGCTCCAGCTCCACGTCCTCGGCAGGGAACTGGCACGACAACGCCGGGTCCTCGCGGAATCGGGGGTCGCCCAGACCTCCCTCAAGAGCACCGATCGGGAGATCCGCGCCGAACTCGCCACTCTCGACGCCCAGGTGCTCGCCACCGAAGCCGATCTCTCTGCGGCGGGCGGCGTGGACGTGAGCGACGCCCTGGTGCGATACGAGTCGTTGCGCGAGCGCGCCCTCGGGGTCCGGTCGCTCCTCGCGGAGCGTCAGCGGGGCATCGAACGGGACCGACGGTCCTTCGTCGACGAGGCTGTCGTCGCATCGCTCGAGGCCGAAGCGGCTGAGGTTCGACACGATCTGGCCGCGCTCGACGTGGAAGCCCCGAAGGTGGCGGCGGCGGCGGCCGAGCTGAATGCCGCCGAGTCCGATCTCGTGGTCGCCCGCGCCCGGTTCGAGTCCGAATGGGGAACCCCTGCATCGCTGTCCCTGAACGAGGCTGCCGAGGTCCGCGGTGAACTCGCCGCCCTGGAAGCCGCCATGGAGAGGTCGGCATCGGATCTCCGGAGGGTCGAGTCGCGACGCGGGTCCCTGGCTGAACGTACGGCCAGGCTGACCGCCGATCGCGACCGGTACGCGGCCGACCACGCCGATCATGTGGCCCGCGCGCCTCAGGAGGAGGCGGCTGCCGCGGCCGCGGCGACGGCCCACGACGCCGCTCAGGATCGGCTGGTCGCCGCTGACGAGGGCGCGCACCAGGCGGCGGGGGAGCATCGCAGTTGGCAGGCTCGGGCCGAAGCTCTCGAGCTGGCCCTCGACGAGGCCCGCCAGGGTGCCGGAGCCGAGAAGGTCGCCGGCATCGACGGGGTCCTCGGCACGTTGCAGGACGTCGTCGACGTGGACGAGGGGTGGGACGCAGCCTTCGAGGCCGCGGCCGGCGACGCGATGCGAGCCGTGGTCGTCGACTCGCCACGGGCGGGTCGCGCGGCCCTCGACGCCCTCACCGCTGCCGACCTCGGCGGCGCCGTGCTCCCACCGGTCGGCACGCCGGGTGCCGCGCTCCCGACCGGCCTGTCAGCCATGCGGGACAGGGTGCGTGCCACCCATGGCGGTGTCGACTCGTTGCTGGACAATCTGCTCTCGGGCGTCGTCGCCCATGAGGGAACGTGGCGCGACGCCATCGATGTGGCCCTGCAGCACCCGACGCTCCACGTCGTCACCCGCGACGGTGCGAGGTTCGGCTCCCTCGGATGGCGGGTCGGCGCGCAGGGTTCCGTAGCGACGCGGGCAGCCCTCGACGAGGCCCGGCGGCGTGCCGACGAAGCGGGCCTGCTCGCCGACGAGACGGGCCGCCGTCTCATCGAGGCCAGAACCGCCGAACGCACGGCCCGCGACGCCGCCACGGAGACCCGCCGGGACCTCGACGCCTTCGGCGTCAGGCTGACCAACCTCGGCGCAGCCCTCGAGCGCACCGAGGCCGACCTCGCCGAGGCCCTCTCGGAGCTCGAGACGACCGACGCGCACCTCGGCGAGCTGAAAGAACGGGTGGGTCGTGAGACCGGCCGCCACGTCGAGCTGTCGGCCCGGATTCCGGCACTGGAAGCCGCCGAGGCGGAAGCCGACGAGCGGGCCCGCCGCGAATCCGTGGCGCGACGCGAGCTCGAAGAGCGATCCGAGACGGTCGGGGCGCTCCGCACCGACGTCGAGGTCAAGGTGGCCGGGGTCGAGGAGCGGCGACGGTTCCTTCGGGGCCGCATGGAGCAGCTCGACATCCGCCTGCAACGCCATGCAGCCGACAGGGCGGGCGCGGAACAGCGCCTCGCCGAGCTCGACGCTCGAGCGGAGGTCACCGCGATCATCGGGGCGTTCGTCGCCGATCGCCTCACCGACATCGACGATGTGCTGGGAGGATTGCGCGACGCTCGACGGGCACAGTCGGAGCGCACCCGGGCCCAGACCGTCCGTCTCGACGAGCTCAGACGAGAACGGTCGGCCGCCGAGAAGCGCCTCGAGGAGGTCCGAGAGCGACTCCAGCGAGCCGAGATCGCCGACGCCGAGACCAGGATCCGGCTCGAGGCCGCCACCGCCCAGGCGCGGGACGAGCTCGATGTCGAGCCCGAGGTGGCCATGTCGTCGGAGTGCCCCGAGCTTCCCGAGGGCGCATCCCCTCAGGGTCGACTGCGTGAACTCGAGCGCGAGCTTCGACTGATGGGGCCGATCAACCCGCTGGCGCTCGAGGAGTTCACGGCCCTCTCCGAACGTCATGAGTTCCTCCAGGGACAGCTCGACGACATCCGCCACAGCCGCCGGGAACTGACCAAGATCATCACCGCCGTCGACGAGGAGATCGTCAAGGTCTTCTCTGCCGCATATGCGGACGTATCGGAGAACTTCGGGCGTCTCTTCGAGACTCTCTTCCCCGGGGGTCAGGGGTCGTTGTCGCTCACCGAGCCGTCCAACCTCCTCGAGACCGGGATCGAGATCTCCGCCCGACCCTCCGGCAAGAACGTGAGAAAGCTCTCCCTGCTCTCGGGCGGGGAGAGATCATTGACGGCGCTGGCGTACCTGTTCGCCATCTTCCGGAGTCGCCCGTCGCCGTTCTACGTGATGGACGAGGTGGAGGCCGCTCTCGACGACGTGAACCTTCACCGCTTCCTCAATCTCGTGGCGGAGTTCCGGTCCACCGCCCAGCTGGTGATCGTGTCCCACCAGAAGCGCACGATGGAAGCCGCCGATGTTCTCTACGGCGTGACCATGGAGCCGGGCGGCTCCTCGAAGGTCCTGTCCGAGAGGGTCGGAGCCACGGACTCGACGTGAGATCGACGGCCGGGACGGCCGGTCAGGGATCCTCGGTGGTGGAGGGCGCGGCGTCGGAATCCGGGTCCGAGCCACCGTTCGAGTCCCGCAGGCATCGGGTGAGTACGGCTTCGAGTCGATCCGCCGTCGCCGAGGACACGTCGTCGCCGACGCCGTTCTCCGCGATGTCATCGATCACCTCTTCGTCGTCGACGATCGCCGCGTAGACGCATCGGGCCTGCTCCTCGGGAACGGAGTAGGACGTCAGGTCCTCGACGAACTGATCCTCGTCGAGACCTCCGCCACCGCAGCCGCACAGGGCGGCCGAGGCCAGGAGGAGAACGGCCACGACGACGCTGCGCATCGGCTCATGGTAGCGACGACGACATGCCGGTCCGCGTGTCGTCGGTGTGGTGGGACCCCGAGTGGTCAGGGGATCCGCTGATACCACCACAGGGCCAGGACCGAGGCGACGCCGAGAAGTCCGAGCGCGGGGGCGAGGAACTTCCAGGAGATCTCCGTTTCCTTCTCCTCGAAGGCGAACGATCCGCCGAGCTCGTCGTAGACCGACGACAGGTCGGCTTCGCTGGCGGCCTCGAACGCGGTACCCCCGGTGCCGTCGGCCAGGTCGGCCAGAGGTTCGGGGCGGACCGGAACCGCCACGGTGTCATCGATCCCGTCGCCGTTCTCGTCCTCCTGGATCGTCCCGTCAGCGGTCCCGTACGCGATCGTGTAGACGGGCACGCCGGCATCCACCGCCGGCTGGACGGCGTCGAGCGTGGGTCGTCCGACGGTGGTGTCGCCATCGGAGAGCAGCACGATTGCCGCGGGTGGTGTGTCCTCGGTCTCGGGATTGGCGGTGTCGATCGCCGCCAGCGAGGCATACACCGCGTCGCCGATCGACGTCCCGTAGTCCAGATCCAGCCGGTTGATCGCACCGCTGACCTGGCCGAGGTCGGTGGTCGGACTCACGTCGACGCTCACCACCCCGTTGAACGAGACGAGCCCGACCTTGATGCCCTCGGGGAGATCCTCGACGAAGGCCGTCGCCGCGTCCTTGGCGGCGTTGATCCGGCTCGGTTCGACGTCCTCGGCCCGCATCGACACCGATGTGTCGATCGCCAGGATGATGGTCGACTGTTCGGTGGCGACCTTCTCCGTCCCCACGGGCTGGGCGACCGCCACGACCCCGAGGGCCAGCGCGGCGAGCTGCATGACGGCGATGAGGTGGCGCTTCCACGCGGGCGACCTGACCGAGATCTTGTCCAGCAGAGCCAGATTGGAGAACGCGATGGCCGAACGGGAGCGTCGGAACTGGACGACGACGTATGCCACCGCCAGCGCGGCGACGGCGAGCAACCACCACAGCCGGTCGGGACTCAGGAAGTCGAGATTCACGGCGCCGCCTTCGAGACGTTGGCGTGACGTCGCTTCTGTGCGGACACGTGTCGGGCGAAGTCGCCGAGCCAGTCGCGGTCGGTACGCAACTGGAGATGATCGGCGCCCGCGCCGCGGATGGCCGACGCGATGGCGGCCCGCTGAGCCGCTGCGCCGGCGGCGTATCGTCTGCGGAGACCTGCGGACGACGTGTCGATCTCGCGTACCCGTCCCGTCTCGGGGTCCGTGAGGGTGAGGACGCCCACCTTCGGGAGCTCCAGCTCCCGGGGGTCGACGACCTCGACCGCGAGGACGTGATGGCGGTAGCTGAGGGTCGCGAGCGGCTGGGACCAGCCGTCGGGGTCGTCGAGGAAGTCGGAGATGACGACGGCGAGTCCCCGTCGCTTCATCACCGCGCCGGCCCTCTGCAGCGCGGGCCCGAGCGGAGCCGCCCGACCGCGAGTCGTCCCGTTCGGTGCGGGCGACGCGGTCCAGTATCGACATCAGGTGCTGTCCGTCCGGAACGGGCCGGGAGTATCTCGGCCCGACCGCCCCACGACACGATGCTCCCGATCCGGTTGCCGCCGCGCGACGTGAGGAATCCGACCGCCGCTGCGGCGGCGAGAACGAGATCACGCTTCTCCATCTCGGCGGTCCCGAAATCGAGGCTCGGTGAGCAGTCGGCGATGATCCAGGCCTCGAGTTCGCGGTCGGCGATCGTGTCCCGCACGTGGAGCGAGTTGGTGCGGGCGGTGACGCTCCAGTCGATTCGCCGGACGTCGTCGCCGGGTTGGTAGTCCCGGGCCTCTCCCGGCTCGCTGCCGTGACCAGGGACCAGCCCGGTGTAGTCACCGTGGAGAATCCCGTCGAGGCGGCGGGTCACGTCGATCTCCATCCGGCGGAGAACGCTCGATGCGCGACCGGAGTCGGTGGATGTCGTCACGGCGACGACGAACCCCAGCTGGGGGTGTCCACCGTGGTTCCGTAGTAGTCGTCGGTCGGCCCCGACAGGGCGGATGGCTGGACCGAAGGGGCCGGAACGCTGGCCAGTAACCTGCGAGACGATCTGATCGGGGGAGATGTCCTGTGCGAGTGCCTCGTAGGTCACCACGATGCGGTGGCGCAGGATCTCGGGAGCAACGTCGAAGACGTCCTGGGGCACGACGTAGGTGCGACCGCGCAACAGCGCCATGGCCCGACCCGCACGGATGAGACCGATGCTGGCCCGCGGACTGGCCCCGTATTCGACGAGGGGAGCGAGGTCGGCCATCCCGTACGCGTCGGGACTGCGGGTCGACAGCACCAGGTTCACCGCGTACTCGGTGACGCCCCGATCGCAGTACATGTCCTCGGCGGCCGCCTGGAGCGTGCCGACCTGGTCGAGCCGAGCACCTCCGACGCCACGGACGGGTGAGCTCCCATCCGCTGGACGATCTCGAGTTCTTCGAGGGGCGTGGGGTAGCCGAGGACGATCTTCATGAGGAAGCGATCGCGCTGGGCCTCGGGAAGCGGGTAGACGCCCTCGTTCTCGATGGGATTCTGGGTGGCCAGGACGAGGAAGGGCGACGGCACCGGGTGGGTGCTGCCGCCGATGGTGACCTGTTGTTCGGCCATGACCTCGAGCAGCGCGCTCTGCACCTTGGCCGGAGCACGGTTGATCTCGTCCGCGAGGAGGAAGTTGGTGAACACCGGGCCGAGTTCGACGTCGAACTTCTCCGACGATGACTTGTAGATGCGGGTGCCCACGATGTCGGCGGGAAGCAGGTCCGGCGTGAACTGGATGCGGGCGTACTGGCCGCCCACGGCGGTGGCCAGCGGTCTCGACCATCAAGGGTCTTGGCCAGCCCGGGGACGCTTTCGAGGAGGCAGTGTCCTCCGGCGACGAGGCTCTACGAGGATGCGCTCGACCGGCGCGGTCCTGTCCCACGATGACCTTGCGCATCTCGAAGAGGACTCTTTTCCAGCTGCTCTGCGGCGGGCGCATCGTCGGGGTTCGGCGACATCGTGATCTCCAGGTGTTCGGCCAAGTGGGGCAAGTTCGACCACGGTACGGACTCGTGCGCATCACCGGGCGGATTGCTCTGAGGGGTGTCTCAGGCGATGTCCGACCGTCGTATGCTCGCCGACGAATGTCAGTCACCGTTCTCCTTCTCGTGCTCGTCGCCGTCGTTCGTCGCTGCTGATGGGAGTGGTCGCGCTCGCCTGGTCCCGCTCGGGCGCGTCGTCGCGTCGTGAACCGGTCGAGCCTCCCCGAGATGAGGTGCCGTCGCCAGGGGGCGTGGCGACCATGGAGCGCGATGCGACCTCGGCGGTCGACGAGGTCGCCGTCGACGACGCCACCGCAGCCGACAACGGCTCGCCTGCCGCGGTCGAGGCGCCGGGCCCCCCCACGTTCAGGGATCGTCTCGCCCGGGCCCGCGGGACGTTCGCAGGAGCTCTCGGTTCCATCAGGGGACGCGGGGCCATCGGTGACGAGACCTTCGACGAGCTCGAGGAGGCGCTCATCCTCGCCGACGTCGGCGTCGGGCCGACGACCGAGCTGCTCGACGCGGTGCGCGCCCGGGTCCGCTCCGACGGCCTGACGACACCCGATGAGGTCATCGGCGCTCTCAAGGCCGAGATGACCTCTCGCCTGCTGGCGCCGATCGATCTCCGCAGGGCCACGGTCGGCCCGACGATCTGGCTCTTCGTGGGCGTGAACGGCGTCGGCAAGACGACGACCATCGGAAAGATCGCCACAGCGACTGACGGCGGAGGGCGACACGGTGGTTCTTGCCGCCGGCGACACCTTCCGGGCCGCGGCGGCCGAACAGCTCGAGACCTGGGCCGAACGCAGCGGCTCGGCGATCATCAGGGGTGCCGAGGGCAGCGATCCGTCCTCGGTCATCTTCGACGGCGTGGCCCACGCCGCGTCGGTGGGCGCTGACGTGGTTCTCGCCGACACCGCCGGTCGACTGCACACGAAGTCGAACCTCATGGACGAGCTGTCGAAGGTGCGACGGGTCGCGGACAAGGGCGCGGGGGAGGTGACCGAGGTGCTGTTGGTCCTCGACGCGACGACCGGGCAGAACGGCCTCGTCCAGGCCCGGCAGTTCACCGAGGCGGTGGATCTGACCGGGGTGGTGCTCACGAAGCTCGACGGTTCGGCCAAGGGCGGGATCGTGCTCGCCATCCAGAGTGAGCTCGGCCTCCCGGTCAAGCTCGTGGGGCTGGGTGAGAGCGCAGAGGATCTCGTGCCCTTCGACGCTGAGCAGTTCGTCGACGCCCTCTTCGCCGAGGTCTGACCGCGGTTGGGTGGTGGGCGCAGGCGGATCGCGTAGGCTGATCCCTCCATGTTCGAGGCACTCTCAGATCGATTCGAAGGCATCTTCAAGCGGATTCGCAGCGGCGGAGGTCTCACCGAGGCCGAGGTCGACGAGGTCCTGCGTGAGATCCGTATCGCCCTCCTGGAGGCCGACGTCAACGTCGGCGTCGTCCGGGGCCTTCTCGATCGGATCCGCGAACGGTGCGTGGGCGAGGAGGTGTCGGGAGCGCTCAGCTCGTCGCAGCACGTCATCAAGGTCGTCAACGAGGAACTGACCGCGACGCTCGGCGGCGAGACCGTGCGCATCACCTACGCCTCCCATCCGCCCACGGTGGTGCTGATGGCAGGCCTCCAGGGAGCGGGAAAGACCACGACGTCGGCGAAGTTGGCCAAGTGGTTCCTCTCACAGGGCCGGCACCCTCTGTTGGTGGGCGCCGATCTGCAGCGACCCGCCGCCGTCGAACAGCTCCGCACCCTGGGCTCGAGAGTCGGAGTTCCGGTCTATTCGGATCCGTCCGACCCCGTGACGGTCGCCCGCAACTCGGTGAGCCGAGGCCCGCAACACGGGCCGTGACGTCGTCATCATCGACACCGCGGGCCGGCTCGCCATCGACGTCGAGATGATGCAGCAGGTCCGCGAGGTGTCCGAGGCGACGGATCCGAACTACACGTTCCTCGTCGTCGACGCGATGCTGGGTCAGGACTCGGTCAACGTTGCCCAGGCGTTCCACGAGACCCTCGAGCTCGACGGCGTGATCCTCACCAAGCTCGACGGTGACGCGCGCGGCGGCGCGGCCCTGTCGGTCAAGGATGTCGTCGGCCGTCCGATCGCGTTCGCCTCCACCGGAGAGAGACTCGACGAGTTCGAGCTCTTCCACCCCGACCGCCTCGCCGGTCGGATCCTCGGCATGGGCGACATGCTGAGCCTCATCGAGAAGGCGGAGGCCGCGTTCGAGACCGAGCAGGCCGAGGTCGCCGCCCAACGACTGATGGAGGGGACGTTCACCTTCGACGACTTCCTCGAACAGATGCAGTCGATCAGGAAGATGGGTTCCCTCTCGAACGTCATCGGAATGCTTCCGGGCGTGCCCAAGGAGGTGCGTGACGTCGAGATCGGTGATCGTGAGATCGGGCGTGTGGAGGCGATCGTGCGGTCGATGACCGCGGACGAGAGGGCCAGGCCCGAGATCATCGACGGTTCACGTCGCACCCGCATCGCGCGCGGTTCGGGAGCACAACCGAACGAGGTCGCCCAGCTCATCTCCCAGTTCAAGGAGATGAGGAAGATGATGCAGCAGATGGGTGGCGGGGCCATCAAGAAGGTGAAGAAGAAGACGCGCAAGGCCGCGAAGAAGAAGGGTCGCGGCGGCGGTCGGGTCACGCCTTCGGGCACGCGCCCCGCCGCGAAGAAGGAGTTCCGGCTTCCCGGACTGGATCCGCTGGCGGACCAGATCGAGAAGGCCGGAATCGACATACCCGGGTTCAACGAACCACGGGGCTGATCGGGGAGTTGCCCGGAGGGGTGTCGGGCGACCAGACTGATCCGCCGTGGTACGGGGCCGTTCGCCCCGGATTCGACATCGACAGAGAAGAGTTCACGTGGCCGTCAAGCTCCGCCTCATGCGGATGGGCAAGAAGAAGCAGCCCGCCTATCGCATCGTCGCCGCCGACACGCGGTCGCCCCGCGACGGGCGCTTCATCGAGATCATCGGCACGTACAACCCTCGTACGGAGCCGTCCGCTCTGACCGTGGACAACGAACGTGCCGTCCACTGGCTCCAGCACGGCGCCCAGCCGACCGAGCGCGTCGGAAAGCTGCTCGAGATCTCCGGCGCCATGGACGAGCACAGGTCTGCGAAGTGAGCGGCGAGACGCCGGCGGGCGCGGCGAGGGCCGCGTCGGTCGTCGAGCACGTCGTCACGTCGATCGTCGATGATCCCGATGCGGTGAAGGTCTCGGTCGACACCGACCAGCGGCCCACGCGCGTCAACGTCGAGGTCGGCGACGGCGACATGGGACGCGTCATCGGTCGACGGGGCCGGGTGGCCAACGCCATCAGGGCCGCCGGACGAGCCGCCGCGTCGATCGACGAGGAAGAGGTCGACGTCGAGTTCGTCGACTGATTCGACGATGGTCGAGCCCGAGGAGCCTCTGCTCGACATCGGGCGCATCACCAAACCCCACGGACTACGCGGCGATGTGATCGTGGCGTTTCTCGCGGACCGTCCCGAGCGACGCCGACCCGGCGTCACGTTCGACACCGACCTGGGTCCGGTCACGATCGAGTCGGTCGCCGGCCACGAAGGGCGATGGATCGTGGGCTTCGACGCCATCGCTGATCGGGACGCCGCGGAGCGATGGCGTGGTGTGGTCCTGAGAGCGGCACCCCTCGATGCCGACGACGGCACCCTGTGGATCCACGAGCTGGTCGGCTGCCACGTGGTGGATGTGGCGGGGACCGAGCGCGGCGTGATCGAGGCGGTCCAGGCCAATCCCGCGAGCGACCTCCTGGTTCTGGACTCGGGTGCGCTCGTCCCCCTTCGGTTCGTGGTGGGAACGCCCGAGTCCGGCACCGTCGTCGTCGACGTCCCCGACGGCCTGTTCGAGCTGTACGACCAGTGAGCGCAATGCGCATCGACGTCTTCACGATCTTTCCCGCGATCATCGAGGACGTGGGACGTCACTCCCTACTGGGCAGGGCCCGTTCGGAGGGCCGCGTCGACCTCCGCACCCACGACATCCGCGATCACGCGTCCGACGTCCACCGCAGCGTCGACGACGCGCCATTCGGTGGTGGTCCCGGGATGGTGATGACCCCCGGCCCGATCTTCGCAGCGGTGGAGGCCGTCGATCCGCCTCGTCCGCTCCTGTTGCTGTCGCCCTCGGGCGTGCCGTTCGATCAGGCGAAGGCCCGTGAGCTGGCGGAACTCGACGGGTTCGCTCTCCTGTGCGGCCGGTACGAGGGAGTTGATCACCGGGTTGCCGAGCATCTCTGCGACGGCGAGCTGTCGGTGGGCGACTTCGTACTCAACGGAGGCGAGGTCGCTGCTCTCTGCGTGATCGAGGCGGTGACCCGGCTCGTGCCGGGCGTGATGGGAAACGAGGAGTCGGCTGCGGTCGAGTCGTTCTCCCGGGACCTCCTCGAACACCCCCACTACACCCGCCCCGCCGACTTCCGCGGCTGGTCCGTACCCGACGTGCTCCGCTCCGGGGACCATCGCCGGGTCGAGGAGTGGCGCCGCGCCCGTGCGCTGCGGATCACCCTCGAACGGCGGCCCGACCTTCTCTCGGAGTTCGATCTCGACGAGCAGGACCGGGCGCTGCTCGAGTCGTTCGGCAACGGCGCCGTCACCGATCGAGCCTGACATTGGTCGAAGCAGACCACGCGAAGTAGCATCTCCCCCTCGCGTCCGGCGACGCGACACCCGCCGTCACCTCCAGGAGCCCTTCAGATGAAGCCGACCGATCTCGTCGATCAGGCCAGCATGCGCGACGACGTACCGGACTTCGCACCCGGGGACACCCTGAAGGTCCACGTGCGGGTCGTCGAGGGCACCCGCGAGCGGGTCCAGGTGTTCCAGGGCGCCGTCATCCGGCGTCAGGGTGGCGGTCTCCAGGAGACCTTCACCGTGCGGAAGCTCAGCTTCGGCGTCGGCGTCGAGCGGACGTTCCCCGTCCACTCCCCGACGATCGCCCAGATCGAGGTCGTCACGAGAGGCGATGTGCGTCGCGCCAAGCTCTATTACCTGCGCGATCGGGTCGGTAAATCCGCGAAGATCAAAGAGAAGCGCGACTGACCTTCCGCTCGGTGGGCGACGCGCCACACCGCCTTCCGTCATCCCGTTCCTCCTCCTCCTCCTTCCCCTCCACGATCAGCAACGGAGAGTCGGGGAGCACATGGATCCTGCCTCGCTGGGCCGCGCCGGGGAGCAGGCTGCGGACGCGTTCTACCGGAACAACGGCTACGACGTGATCGACCGCAACTGGCGGTGCAACGAAGGCGAGGTCGACCTGGTGGTGGCACGGGGTGATCTCGTGGTGTTCTGCGAGGTCAAGACCCGCCGCTCACGAGGCTACGGCGGGCCCGCCGCGGCGGTGTCGCACTCCAAGCAGCGCCGCCTTCGCCGAGTCGCGGCCGCGTGGTTGTCGGCGCATCGGGGGTCGGGACGATCACGGATTCGATTCGATGTCGCCGCCGTTCACCCCGTCGCGGGCTGCTGGACCGTCGACGTCATCGAGAGCGCGTTCTGAGAGGACGCCGAGGCCGAACCGACCGGGTCGAGCGTCAGAGATGCCCGGGGAGCGTCGACCGACGGTCCCAACAGGATCGATGCCAATGTCGACGAAGGTCCGCAGCGTCGAGTGGCACTGCAACGATGTGGCCGGTGCCCGGCGGAATGTCGCGATGACAGCCCGGACATGTGTAGGACTTCGTCGCCTCGTACGGCTGGATGAATCGAACACTCACGTCGACCCGCGCCGTGTAGTCCACGGTCAGCCCCACACGGCCCATGCGACCGCGACGAGAGCGATCAACAGTGCGGCGGCGACGAGGATCACGTCGCTGCGACGGCTGACTCTTCGGCGTCGCGGATCGAACCCCATGGCCACCAGTATCGTTGGCCCGGTGTCCGCCACCAATCCGGGTGATGTCGCATCGTCGGTCGAGCCCCCGATGCTGAGCGCCGAACAGCGACGGGTGGTGGGTGCCCTGATCGAGAAACAGCACACGACTCCCGACGACTATCCGCTGTCGCCGAACTCGCTGATGCGGGCGACCAATCAGTCGACGTCGCGCGACCCCGTGGTCGACTACGACCAGCATCGGGTCGAGGCCGTCGCCGCGCAGCTCAAGGAGCTCGGACTGGTGAGATTCGTGCATCGACAGGGCCGGGTGACGACGCGGTACCGCCATGTCCTCGACGAGGCCCTCGGTCTCGATCCGCCCCGTCTGACCATCGTGGCGGTGCTCCTGTTGCGCGGTCCGCAGACGGCGGGTGAGTTGAAGACCCGGACCGAGCGCCTCCATCGTTTCCGCGACGTGGCCGAGGTGCAGTCCGTCCTGGAGTCACTCGCCGCGCGGACGCCCCCGTTGGTGGCTGCGGTCGGGCGTCGGGCCGGACAGAAGGAGGCCCGCTGGGTCGATCTGCTGGGGATCGTCGACGCCGGGGACGGATCGGCGCCGGATCGAACAAGCGTCGATCGTCCACCGGCGTCGGAACGGACGACGACCGCTGTCGACCCGGTCGAGAGACCGGGGGCGGGCGGGGCCGCCGGGATCCCCTCGCCATCGTCGGCGACGCAGGATCTCGCGGGCGAGGTGGCGGCACTGCGACGTGAGGTCGCCGAGCTACGTGCCGTCGTCGAGTCCCTCCTCGGTGATGGTGATTCTCTCTGACCAGGGGGCCGGCGCCATCCGGCGGGTACTGACCGTCAGGGGTCGCCGGTAGTTTTCCGGTCACGCTCGACAGCGCTCGTCGCCACGCGCGACCACCAGATCCGACGGCGCGCGTGGCGCGTTTCCTGGAGACGAGATGTTGGCGACGATTCGATCAGCGACAGTGGTCGGGGTGCGCGGCGTCCCGGTGACCGTGGAGGTGCACGCTGCGAAGGGGATTCCCGCATTCACCATCGTGGGACTGCCCGATGCATCGTGTCGCGAAGCGCGTGATCGGGTCCGGGCAGCCATCCTCAGCTCGGAACTCACGTGGCCCGATCTGCGGATCACGGTGAACCTCGCTCCCTCGGCCATTCGCAAGGTGGGCGCGGGTCTCGACCTGGCCATCGCCACGGCCGTCCTCGTGGCGAGCGATCAGATCGGCCCCCACGAGGGCGGACCGATCGCCGCGGTGGGTGAGCTGGGTCTGGACGGCACGGTTCGCCACGTTCCCGGGGTCCTGGCGATGGCGAGCGCTGTTCCCGACGGAGTCCTGATCGTGTCGGGCCACGACGGCGCCGAGGCGTTGAGCGTCGGCCGTCATGACGTTCGCTGCGTGGCCACGTTGCGGCAGATGGTCGACGCGTGGGTCGGTTCGACACCGTGGGACCGCCCCGTCACGAACGACGAGGTCGACATCGGGCCCCTTGCGGCCGACCTCGCCGACGTACGCGGTCATGAGGCGGCGCGATTCGCCCTCGAGGTCGCAGCAGCCGGCGGCCATCACCTGCTGATGGTGGGGCCGCCCGGCAGCGGCAAAACGATGTTGGCCGAGCGCCTGGCGGGCCTGATGGGACCGCTCGGGCGGTCCGAGGCGGTCGACGTGACCACCATCCACTCCGCAGCCGGCCAGCCGCTGCCCACCGCAGGGCTGATCAGGCGACCTCCGTTCCGGGCACCCCATCACTCGGCGTCGTTGGTGTCCCTGGTCGGAGGGGGCTCGCATGCGCTGCGACCCGGAGAGGTCAGCCTCGCCCATTGTGGTGTGCTCTTCCTCGACGAGATGGCCGAGTTCGCCCCCCGAGCCCTCGAATGTCTGCGTCAGCCCCTCGAGGAGGGAGTGGTCCGCGTCTCCCGTGCACATGCTTCGGCGGAGATGCCTGCCTCGTTCCAGCTCGTGGCCGCGATGAATCCGTGCCCCTGCGGACACGGGGGGACGGCGTGTCGCTGTTCGGAGGCATCGTTGATGCGCTACGCACGCCGGTTGTCGGGGCCGCTCCTGGACCGTTTCGATCTCCGCGTCAGCGTCGGATGTGCCGACGCCCGTCGGCTGGTGTCCGAGGAACCGGGGGAGTCGTCCGCCGCCGTGGCCGAGCGGGTCGGAACGGCCCGGTGTCGCGCCGCGGAGAGGGGCGTGTCGTGCAACCGGCTGCTGAGCGCGGCGGCTCTGGCGGAGTTCTCGGACCTCGATCCGGACGCCGCGGACCTGGTGACGACCGCCCTCATGTCCGGTCGCCTGTCGGCCAGGGGAGCGCGACGAGTTCGGTGTGTCGCACTGACCCTCGACGATCTCGCTGGGGGTGACGGCCGCCTGGGGTCCCAGACGCTCGCCACCGCGTTGGCGCTGAGGTCACCACTTCGTATCGCGGAAGGTGCGCCGGCATGAGCGACGCCGTGGAGCAGCGCACCGCGCTGGTCGCCCTCGCGACGATCCCCGACATCGGGGCGCGACGGCTTGCGTCCATCGTGTCCAATTGGCGAGCGGGCTTGGTGACACCCCAGGAAGTGGTCGCCACCCTCGGCTCACGACCGCACCCCTGCCTCGACGTTCCCTCCGGAACCGCCGCCGGTTGGGACCGTCGACTCTCCGAGTCGCCGCCCGATGTCCTGGCGGGCCGGCTCCGCGAGGGCGGCGTAGGGGTCACGATCGTGGGCGAGGCCGATCATCCCAGCGACGTCGTCGATGATCCCCACATCCCGCCGGTGCTCTTCTGGGCGGGTGACCGTCGTCTCGGATCGCGCCCCCGAGTCGGGATCGTCGGCACCAGACGAGCGTCGCGCTACGGGCTCGACGTTGCGACCGGCCTGGGACGCGATCTGTCGAATCTGGGTGTTGCGGTCGTCTCGGGGCTCGCACTGGGCGTCGACGCCGCGGCTCACCGGGGCTGTCTCGGTGGCGAGTGTCCGTCGCCGATTGCCGTGGTCGGCTGCGGTGTCGATGTCGTCTACCCGCGTCGACACCGGGAACTCAGGAACGAGGTCGCGCTGCGCGGCGCCGTGATCTCGGAGTATCCACCGGGGACCCCGCCCGCGCCGTGGCGGTTCCCGGCCCGGAACCGCGTCCTGGCGGCGCTCTGTGACGCGTTGGTCGTCGTGGAGTCGGCCGAGACCGGTGGCTCGCTCATCACTGCGGGCCACGCGGCCGAACGTGGCGTGGCGGTGCTCGCGGTTCCGGGTTCGGTCCATTCGCGTATGTCGGTAGGGTGCAACCGGCTGCTCGCCGACGGCGCCGTCCCGCTGCTGGACGTGCGTGACGTCCTCGATGCCATCGGGTGTGACGTCGCGACGATGGGTCGCAGGAGTGGGTCCGATCCGTCAGCCGGTGCGGAGGCTTCCCGCGGCCACGCGCCTCGCGGACTGTCCGACGGTGAGCGATCGGTATGGGAGTCCATCGGGGACGAGGCATCGTCGCTCGACGACATCGCACGCGGGTGCGGCCTTCCGATGGCGGCGGTCATGGCTGCGGTATCCACCCTCGAGGCTCGTCGACTGCTGTGGGTCGATGAGGTGAGCGTGCAGCGCCGTCACGACGTCGACGACCGGTACGGATGACCGTGGGCCATTCGAACCACTCTCCGCGCGTCACTAGTCACACAACGCGGTCGTTTGTTAGGATGAGCACATGGCTTGGCGATCTGGGGACTTCTCTCGTGCGTTGTTCGCGCTCGCCCCGTCCACCCGCGCCGCCTACGCGCGGGACCTCCGGGCGTTCATCGACTGGACCTCGACCACCGGCGTGCCGGGACCGAGCGACGTCACTCGGCGGGTGATTCGCTCGTATCTCGCACAGCTCCATTCACGAGGCGTGTCTCCCAGGACGACGCGGCGTCAACTGTCGTCGTTGAGGCGCTACTTCGATTGGGCCGTTGCCGAAGAGATCTCCGATGTCGACCCCACCCTCGGGGTCACCGCTCCGTCGGGAGACGGTCGACTTCCGCGGGTGCTGAGATCCGATGAGCTCACCGTCCTGCTCGACGAACCACCGTCCGACGAACCGATGTGGCGCCGTCTGCGCGACGACGCCGTTCTCGAACTGCTCTACGGGTCGGGGTTGCGGGTGTCGGAGCTGTGCGGCCTCAGTGACGGCGATCTCGATCTCGGTTCGCGGATGGTGACCGTGTGGGGCAAGGGCTCCAAGCAGCGGCGCGTGCCCTTGAGCGCCCCGTCGGTCGACGCCCTCCACCGCTGGATCCATCACGGTCGGCGGTCCGTGCCGCCGATCCGACAGGGAACGGCACCGACCGCAGAGGACCCCGCGACAGAGCGCGACGGCAGGCTCTTCGTGAACGAATCGGGCCGTCCTCTGTCGGACCGCGACGTCCGGCGCATCGTCGCACGTCGGTCGCCCGTTCCGAGCAGCCCCCACGTGCTCCGCCATACGTTCGCGACTCAACTTCTCGACGGCGGTGCCGACTTGAGGGTCGTGCAGGAACTGCTGGGACACGCCGACCTGTCGACGACCCAGATCTACACACACGTGAGTCGTGAGCGGCTCCGATCCGTATTCGACTCAACACATCCAAGGGCGTGAGAATGGCTGGGCAGCCCGAAGAGCGGTCTGAGACCGAGGTCACCGAACTGTGGCATGAGTACAGCGAGTCACACTCGCCGAGGCTGCGTGACACCCTGATCATCCACTACTCACCTCTGGTGAAGTACGTGGCGAGTCGCGTCGCCGTCGGCCTGCCCCAGAATGTCGAACAGGCCGACCTGGTGAGCTACGGGATGTTCGGGCTCATCGATGCGATCGACAAGTTCGAACCCGATCGCGGGTTCAAGTTCGAGACGTACGCGATCAGCCGCATCAAGGGAGCCATCCTCGACGAACTCCGCTGCATCGACTGGGTTCCGAGATCGGTGAGGGCGAAGGCCCGCTCCCTCGAGAAGGCCTATGCCAAGCTCGAGAGCCGGCTCGGCCGCGGGCCGAGCGACGAGGAACTGGCAGGCGAGCTCGGGTGGTCGGAGGACCAGTTCCAGAACACCCTCAGCCAGATCTCGACGGTGGGACTGGCGGCGCTCGACGAGATCCTGGTGTCCAATGGTGATCGGGGAGAGGCACTGACGCTCGGCGACACGATTGCCGACGCCAGCCATGGGCCGATGGGCGCATTCGAGGTCACCGAGGTCCGTCAGATGCTCGCCCAGGAGATCAACGGCATGCCCGAGCGCGAGAAGATCGTACTGACCCTCTACTACTACGAGAACCTGACCCTGTCGGAGATCGGTCGCGTCCTCGGTGTGACCGAATCCCGCGTCTGTCAGATCCACACGAAGGCTGTGCTCCAACTAAGGTCACGTCTCGCAGGCCTCGAGCGCGAGCCGGTCTGAGCCAACCAGACGCTTCCCCCCACTCCATCGACCGGCGCCTTCGGCGTCGAGGGGGACACCATCGTGATGAGACTGCCCGGCGCCGATCATCGGCGCGCCGACCGAGGCCGTCGGCCCGATCACCCGCTCTGCTCGCGTCGCGTGCGCTGTCCGAGTGGCCTACGGGTCCCTCTGGTCGTCATGGTCGTCATTGTCGGTTCAGGCGCCCCACTGGCGGGTGCGGCCGCGCAGATGCGATGGACCATGCCGTGGACCCGCCACGGTGAGGTGTCCGTTTCCTACCTCCACCCGGTGTCCGGCCGCATCGTGGAGGCGTTCGGGGCATTCGATCAGCCCTATGGGCCCGGGAACCGGGGTCTCGACTACGCGGTGGGTCGCGGTGACGTGGTCAGCGCTGCGGGACCCGGAATCGTCGCGTTCGCCGGCCCGGTCGCAGGCCGGCTCTTCGTGACGATCCAGCACCGCGACGGCCTGCGCAGCTCGTATTCGTTTCTCTCCCGTATCGATGTACGGGTGGGCGATTCGGTCGCCGCGGGAGCTCCACTGGGCCTGACCTCGGACCGGTTCCAACTGGGGATGCGGCGAGGATCGACCTACATCGATCCCGCTCCGTTGCTGGGCCGCCGGCTGGTCGTGCGGGCTCGCCTCGTCGTTCCGAGGGGATTCGGAGGCGGGGCGGTGAACGGCTAGCCTCGACACCCGGTGCCACGGATGTGGCGCTGCGGTTCGGCGCCCGTCGACCGCTCTACTCAACCCAGGTCCCTCCCCGGTCGCCTTGCGCGCGGAGATCTGGTGACATCAACCGAAGGGAACGTGAATCACATGGCTGCAGTCGTCACGATGCGACAGCTCCTCGATGCCGGTGTGCATTTCGGGCATCAGACCCGCCGATGGAATCCGAAGATGAAGCGATTCATCCACGGCGATCACAACGGCATCTACATCATCGATCTGCGTCAGACGATGGCAGGAATCGAGAAGGCCTACTCCTTCGTGCGCGATCTCGTGGCCGACGGAGGCGAGATCCTCTTCATCGGGACGAAGCGCCAGGCGCAGGACAGCGTCGCCGACTTCGCCGGCCGATGCGGCATGCCGTACGTCAATCAGCGTTGGCTGGGCGGCATGCTGACGAACTTCGAGACCATCTCGAAGCGCGTGGGCAAGATGAAGGAGTACCAGCGCATGCGGGACTCCGGCGAGTTCGATCTGATGCCCAAGAAGGAAGCGCTGCTGTTGACGCGAGAGCTCACGAAGCTCGAGCGGAACCTCGGTGGGATGCGGAACCTCGAGCGGGCACCGGGTGCGGTCTTCATCCTCGACACCAAGAAGGAGGACATCGCGGTGACCGAGGCGAACAAGCTCGGGATCCCGATCGTCGCCGTCGTCGACACCAACTGCGATCCCGACATCGTCCAGTACGTCATTCCGGGCAACGACGACGCGATCCGCTCAGGCGAGCTCATGGCTCGCATCGTCTGTGACGCGGTGCAGGAAGGCCGCCAGATCCGTGCCCGTCGAACCGGAACCCCCGATGTGATGCCCCGGACCCCCGAAGAGGAGGCGGCGAAGGCACGCGAGCAGGCCGACGCCCGCCGTCAGGCGACGGAGGATGCCGCCGCCCGTGAAGCGAGAGTGGCGGCCGCAAAGGCCGAGCCGGCCGCCGAGGCGGCTGCCGCGGACGACGTTGCGGCCGAGGCCGTGGCGGAGGCCGTTGTCGCCGAGGAGATGGCGACGGTCGCCGTCGCCGAAGCCGCCGCGGCCGAAGAGATCGCCGTCGAGGCCGTGGCCGACGCAGTGATCGCGGAGGAGGTCGCCGCAGAGGCGGTGACCGAGGACGCGTCAGAGACCCCATCGGAGTGAGTTCGCAGCGGGCTGCCCCGGGCGGCTTGCTGGTTCCCACCGTTCACCCCCTGCGAGAGAAAAGAGAAACCCATGGCTGAGTTCGGAGCCAAGGACGTCAAGGCGCTGCGCGACGCGACCGGCGCCGGAATGATGGATGCGAAGAAGGCGCTCACGGAGGCGGACGGCGATCGCGATCGAGCCGCCCGCATCCTCCGCGAGAAGGGGCTCACCAAGGTGGCCACCCTCGAGGACCGCGAGAACAACCAGGGTGCGGTCGGCGTCGCCACTCAAGGGTCGAGCGCCGCTCTCGTCGAGTTGAAATCCGAGACGGACTTCTCCGCCAAGGCGAACGACTTCGTGGATCTCGTGAGTCGCATGGCCGATGCCGTCGCGTCAGGCGGAGTCGACGCAGTGTCGACGCTCGCCGACGAACTCGACACGCTCAAGATCCAGAAGCGCGAGAACATCGAACTCGGGAGGGTGGAGCGGTTCGAGGCTCCCGAGGGTCATGTGATCGACTCCTACCTCCACATCCAGGACGGGCGGGGCACCAACGCGGTGCTCGTCGAGCTCGATGGCGGTGACACCGAGTTGGCCCACGAGATCGCCCTGCACATCGCGTTCGCCAAGCCCAGCGCGCTCAGCCGCGACGAGATCGATCCCGAGCTGGTCGAGAAGGCCCGGGAGGGATTCATGGAGCTGACCATCAAGGAGGGCAAGCCTGAAGCGGCGGTCCCCAAGATCGTCGAGGGCAGGATGAACTCGTGGTACGCCGAGCGGGTGCTCCCCGAACAGGGCCTGTTCGGGGACAAGGAGACCGTCGCCGACAAACTCGGTGATGTGTCGATCGTCCGCTTCGCTCAGGCGTACATCGGCGCGTGACCTCCGAAGGCGATCCGCCATCGGCTCCGCGGTGGCCACGGGTCCTGCTGAAACTGTCGGGTGAGGCCTTCGCCGGTACGGAGCCGTCCGGCATCGACGGCGAGGTCGTGGCCCGAATCGCTCAGGCGATCATCGACGTCAAGTCCACGACCGGCGTGGAGCTGGCCATCGTGGTGGGCGGTGGGAACATCTGGCGGGGCATGACCGGCGCAGGGGCCGGAATGGAACGCGCCCAGGCGGACTACATGGGAATGCTCGCCACCGTGATCAATGCCCTGGCGTTGCAGGAGACCCTCGAGCGCCTCGGCCAGCCCACGCGAGTCCAATCCGCGATCCACATGTCCCAGGTGGCCGAGCCCTACATCCGCCGTCGGGCCATCCGGCATCTGGAGAAGGGCCGAGTGGTCATCTTCGCGGGCGGCACCGGAAACCCCTTCTTCACCACCGACACCACCGCCGCCCTTCGCGCCGTCGAGATCGAGGCGGGCGCGATCCTCATGGGTAAGAACGGCATCGATGCCGTGTACACCGACGATCCGAGGACCAACCCCGACGCCGAGCGGCTCGACGCCGTCTCCTACATCGACGTCCTCAACCGGGGGCTCAAGGTCATGGACTCCACGGCGATCACGTTGTGCATGGACAACGAGCTCCCGATCGTGGTCTTCGATCTCATGGGGGAAGGTCTCATCGGCAGGATTCTCGCCGGTGAACCGATCGGCACGACGGTCAGCTGAACCGTCGTCGCCGAGGCTGCCCGCGGTTCGGTGCCATCGATAGTGTGACGCCGTGACGATGATCGATCCGCGGCCACTCGACATCCTCGACGGACACTTCTACGTCGACGATCCCCACCCCAGGTACCGATGGTTGAGGGAGAACAGCCCGGTCCATTGGGACGACGTCAATGACCTGTGGGTCGTCACCCGATACGACGACATCATCGACATCGAGTCGAACAAGTCCGTGTTCATCAACTCGGGGCAGGAGGCCGGTGGCTACCGCCCCAACATCCCCGCCGATCCGGCCATCATCGGACTGGACGATCCACTTCACACCGCTCGTCGGAACCTGGTGTCGCGGCGGTTCACGCCTCGGGGTGTCACCCGCTGGGAGGACCACATCGCCGCCGTGGTCGCCGAACTGGTCGACGAGGCCGTGGCCCGGGGTGAGGTCGAGGTCGTCTCGGAATTGGCCGCACCGTTGCCCGCACGCATGATCGCGCTTCTCCTGGGGTTTCCCCAGGAGATGTGGCCACAGCTCAAGGAGTGGTCCCAGACCACCATCGCGCTCGGCGGCGGACCCCGCTACTTCAACGAGGAGGGCATCGGCGCGGCGATGGAGTTCGCGGGCGCCTGCTCGGATCTGTATGCCGAGAAGAAGGAGTGCCCCGCCGACGACGTCATGTCCCGCTGGATCGAGGTCGAGCAGCGGAACGACGGCATCGTCGGTGGTCAGCGCTTCGGACTCGATGAGATCATCTCCGATTGCCTTCTGCTTCTCGACGGTGGCGCCGAGACGACCCGAACGGTCATCGCCCGCACCCTCCTCGAGTTGGCCGATCAGCCGGATCAGTGGCAGGCGCTCCGCGAGGGAGCCGATCTCACCGTCGCCGTCGAGGAGTTCATCCGATGGGTGACCCCCGTCCACAACTTCTGCCGTTCAGCGGTGCGTGACATCGAAGTCGGTGGCCAGCTCATCAGGGAGGGTCAACAGGTCGTTCTCTGTTACGCGTCGGCCAATCGGGATTCGCAGCATTTCGACAGGCCCGACGACTTCGACGTCACCCGCACGCCGAACCATCACATCTCCTTCGGCTTCGGTACCCACTTCTGCCTCGGGGCGGCGCTGGCTCGCCTGGAGATCGCCACGTTCTTCGAGCATCTGGTCGAGCGGGTCGAACGGATCGACCGTCGCCACGACCTTCCCCATGTGGAGATGCCCAACGCATTCGTCTTCGGTCTGGCCGAGTCCCACGTCACGCTGACGCCCGCTCGCTGACCGGGCGGGAGTGCCGGCGGCCCGACAGCCTGGGCGGAGCGATTCGACACGGCGTGGGGTCGGCTCAACTTCCCCGATAGTGGGGTGGTCGATCCTCGGCCCGGGCTGCGCTGAACTCCGCGAAGTCGTCGCTGCGATTGAGGAACGTCTGGTAGATGAGTTCGTCGCCCATCGACCGCCGGATGGCATCGCGCCCCAGATTGGCGATCACGCGTCGTGCCAGCTTCACGGTGACCGCCGGGCTCCCGGCAATTCGTTCCGCCATCTCACGGGCCGTCGACTCCAGATCCTCGCGCTCCACGATCCGCGACACGATGCCATGGGTGAGGGCCTCCTCGGCCGACAGGCGGCGACCGCAGAGCACCATGTCGTTGACGAGCCCGCTGCCGCACATGGCGTGCAGGACGGCCACCCCTCCGGTGTCGGGGATGACCCCGTGACCCGACCTCGGGCAGCAGGAAGCGCGCGTCGGGGGAGCAGATGCGAATGTCGCAGAGCAGGGCGCGCTGGAACGATCCGCCGATGGCCCATCCGTGGATGGCCACGATCACCGGTGCGTCGATCTCCCAGAGGGTCTGGATTCCCCGGTGGCCCCGAATCATCAGTTCATGATGGGTCAGCTCGGTCAGGTTGGTGCCGATCGAGGACACGTCACGACCCGATGACCACGAGCGCCCTTCCCCGCGCCAGATCACCGCTCGAATGCCGGGGTCGGCCGAAACGGACTCGCAGAGGCCGCGAAGAGCTCCGCGTCCATGTCGTCGTCGAAGGCGTTGTGCTTGTCGGGGTTGTCGTTGGTGATGATCGCGATCTGTCCTTCGGTCTCCAGTCGTACGCGTCCGGTCATCGGGCCGGCCTCCTCTGGTTGATGTCGAAGGGTGCCAGCCCCATCTGGTCGCGCACCGTCTCCACGGGCGGTTGGGTCAGGTATCGGCGCTGCCAGTTCGCCCCGTCCACGACGAGGGTGTGGCCCGAGATGAACCGCGCATAGGGCGACGTGAGGAAGGTCGCCGCCCATCCGAGCTCGTGACGCCGGCCGACGCGGAGCGCCGGCTGGCATGAATCGGTGTCGGAGGTCGACGAGAGATTCCCGGCGATGTCGGCGGTCATGTCCTCGTGGGGGAACAGTCCCGGAACCAATGCGTTCACCTGGATTCCGGAGGGTCCCCATTCGACCGCGAGCGTTTCGGTGAGATTCTTGACCCCGGCCTTCGCCGCTGCCGAATGGGCGAAGCCCGGCCCCCCGGTCCAGGCGTACGACGCCCCGATGTTGAGGATCGATGCGGTCGATCCGGCATCGATGTGTCGTCGGCCGAACTCGCGTGAACAGAAGAACGTTCCGTTGAGGGTGATGTCGACCACGGTTCGCCAGGCATTCGGGGACATGTCCTCCGCGGGCACGGGGAAGTTCGCGGCTGCGTTGTTCACGAGAATCGCCGGACGTCCCAGGGTCGCCTCGATCTCGTCGAAGGCCGCCGAGATCGACTCGGGTTCGCGGATGTCGCACTCGATGGCGCAGACCGGGCCACCCAACTCTCCGATCGCGTCGCGGCCCGCCTGAAGGTGCTCCGCTCGTCGTGACAGGATCGACACTGCGGCGCCGAGCCGGGCGTATTCGGTGGCGATGGCCTTGCCGAGGCCCGTTCCGCCGCCGGTCACCACAACGGTGGTTCCGTCATAGGTTCCCGGTGGAAGAGCCGATTCGCCGACGGGCGGAGGTGCTGGCAGTCCGGTCACGGTTGCTCCTCGTGGTGATGGTCCGTCCGTCATCGTCGCAGATCCCAGGCATCACGTTGCGAGTGCGGCTGACGCGCGGTGCCCGCCTACTGTGCGTGTCCATGACGGGACCCTTCGCAGGCGACGACGCCAACGCCTACGTGTCACTGCGACGAACCCAGAACCGATATGGCGACATCGTCACTCGCAGGGCGTTCGACGAGCTCGGCGACGTCATGGCCCCTCGCTGCGAGGTGATGCTGGCCCTGGGAGCTCGAGAGGTCACGTTGACCGGACCCGGGAGGTCGGTGAGTTCATCGGCGAGGCGCTCGATCGGTTCTCGTTCTTCCACTTCGTGATCCTGAACACCGTTGCCGACATCGACCTGGCGTCCCGCCGGGCCCGCTCTCGCATGTACATCCACGAGATCCGGCTCGGTCGCGACGACGGCCGCCGTTCCGATGCCTTCGGCGTCTACCACGACGACCTCGCGCTGGACTCCGACGGCCGATGGCGGTTCACCAGACGCAACTACCAGTCGATGTCGCGCACCGTGGATCCCGGTCATGCCCACGACCAGGTGGTCTTCGACGTGGACTACGAGCACATCGGATGGACGTCGTGACGACGAGGCCGCCGTGGTCCCCTCCGCCGGGGCCCAGTCGCCCTCGGGCCGATGTCGGTGTGCCAGGCTGTTCCGATGACTGAGGAGCTCATGGAGACAGTTCGGCTCGAAGCCGGAGATCGGATGGCCAAGGCCGTCGCCCATGCCCGCGCGGAGTTCGCCTCGGTTCGCAGCGGTCGGGCCAATCCCGGTCTCGTGGAGAAGCTGCCGGTCGAGTACTACGGCACGACGTGCCCCCTGCAGCAGCTGGCGAGCTTCTCGGTTCCCGAGGCGCGTATGTTGGTCATCAGTCCTTTCGACAAGGGATCGGTGGGCGCCATCGAGAAGGCGATTCGGGACGCGAACGTCGGACTGAACCCCTCCACCGATGGAACCCAGATCCGCTTGGCGTTCCCGGCTCTGACCGAGGAGCGCCGCAAGGAATTCGTGCGGATGGTCCGCCAGAAGGCAGAGGACGGTAGAACTGCGGTGAGGGGGATTCGGCGTGACGCCCGCAAGGATCTCGAAGGGCTCCAGAAGGACGGCGACATCAGTGAGGACGATCTGCGCCGGGCCGAGGACGATCTCGACAAGTTGACCAAGCAGGTCGAGGCGGAGATCGACGAGGCTCTGGATCACAAGACCGTCGAACTCATGGAAGGCTGAGGGCTGATGCCCGGAGAGGTTCACCGAGATGGCTGAGGATGGCTCCGACGACGAGCAGTCAGAGGACTCCGAGGAGTTCCGCCCCGCGGAGCCCCCGCCGCGCACCGAAGGGGTGCGGATCATCGGCGCTCAGGAAGCGGCCGAGTCCTCGGCCAAGGGCAGCTCCGAGCCCGGCCCGCCGGCCGCGGCCTCCGGAACCGGCCGCCGGCCCGCCGCTACGCCGTCCGACGACGAGCGGCCCACCCTGTCGTTCCCGCTGAACGAGCCGACCGATGTCGACGACAGCGACTCGTTCGAATTGCCTCACTACTCCGAACCGCCGACGGGCCAGGTCCCCAAGGTCGTCATCGGTGAGGACTCGGATGCATCGTGGTCGGGCCTGGGCGACCAGCCCCGCTGGCGCGACACCGAGCACGAGTTCAACGAGCAGCCGGACTTCACCTCGTTGGCATCCGAGCCGTCGGCCGAGCTCATGGCGCTGGAACAGCAGGCTCAGCGCACCGAGTTCTTCGATGCGATCGAGGATCTCACCGATGACGACGTGAGGACCGTCAGCCCGAGCCTCCGCCAGCAGCGCGAAGCCGCGGCGGCGCCGTCGGCGGAGCCGACCTCCACCACGCCCGTCGACCCCGAGGTCACGGGAGAGGATGTCGGCGACACCTTCGACGCCGAGGACGACACTGCGCCCCCCCGACGCCCACCCGGTCCACGGCGACGGCGGGTTTCACCCTCGGGCGACGGCGACCATCTCGCCCCCGGGGCTGCCGACGGGGTGGGCGGCGACCGAAATCTCCTCACCGCCGCGGCGGTCGGAGTGGCCCTGGTTCTGATCGGAATCGGCTGTTTCGCTCTGGGAGCCGTCACCACCACGGCTCTCATCACGGTGGTGGTGATGGTTGCGTCGGCCGAGTTCTTCGACACGCTCCGTCGCGGCGGCTACAGCCCGGCCACCTTGTTGGGACTGGTCGCGACCGCCGGGCTGTGCATTGCTCCGCTCAGCCAGGGCGCCTTCGCGTATCCCGTGGTGTTCGGCCTGGCGACGGTGTGCGGACTGGCATGGTTCCTCTTCGTGCAGCCGGGCGAAGGCATGGTGATGAACCTCGGCGTCACGCTGCTGGGAATCGCCTACGTCGGCGGTCTCGGTTCGTTCGCCACGCTCATGTTGGGCTCGGCCCGTCCGGCCGAGACCGATGACGCGTCCAACCAGGGGATCGGCGTTCTCTTCGCCGCCGTTCTGGTCACCGTGCTCTACGACGTGGGGGCGTATTTCATCGGGAAGCAGATGGGCCGAACGCCGCTGTCCGAGGCGAGCCCCAACAAGACCCAGGAAGGCATGTTGGGTGGCGTGTTCACCGCGGTGATCGTCTCCACGCTCTTCCTCGGTCTCACGGGTCTGGCGCCGGTGGGGGAGTCGTGGGGTACCGCGGTCGCCTTCTGCCTGATCTGCGCGGTCATCGCCCCGGTCGGCGATCTCGTCGAGTCCGGACTCAAGCGGGACATGGGCGTGAAGGACATGGGGTCGCTGTTGCCCGGCCATGGGGGAGTGCTCGACCGTTTCGACGCACTTCTCCTCGTCCTCCCCACGGCCTATTTCATGGCCCGGCTGCTCGATCTCGGGAGCGGCGTCAGTTCTGAACGGGCGACGCCGACCCGATCACTCACCATGACCTCCGTCGCGATCGTCGGCAGCACCGGTTCCATCGGAACCCAGACGATCGACGTCATCGGTAGGATCCGGGCCGCTACGAGGTCATCGCGCTGGGGCGAACTCGAGCGTGGACATCGTGCTCCGCCAGTGCGACCAGCTCCGCCCTGCGGTCGTCGCCATGTCGGACCCGGTGGCCGCACGTCGCAGCTCGTCGACAGGGTCGATCCTTCCGTCGAGGTTCGGACGGGTCCCGAGGCACTCGCCTCCATCTCGTCGGAGGCCGACGTCGTGGTCAACGGCGTGGTGGGCTTCGCCGGTCTGCCGGTGACTCTCGGTGCGCTCGGCGCCGGGAGGCGGCTCGCTCTGGCGAACAAGGAATCGCTCATCGCGGCAGGGCCGGTGGTGGCGCCACTTCGGGCGACGCCGGGCGCCGAAGTGATCCCCGTCGACTCCGAACACTGTGCGATTCACCAGTGCCTCCGATCGGCATCGGGCCGGTCATCCGGAGGGCATCGGTGACCCCGCGGTCTCGTCGCTCGTTCTCACCGCCTCGGGAGGACCATTCCGCGGCAGGACGGCGCAGCAGCTGGAGAAGGTCACCATCGACGACGCGCTCGCTCATCCCACGTGGTCGATGGGCCCCAAGATCACCGTGGACTCGTCGACGCTCATGAACAAGGGCCTCGAGGTCATCGAGGCACGAGAGCTGTTCGGCATCGACGTCGACCTCATCGATGTGGTCGTGCACCCCACCTCGGTGGTCCATTCCATGGTCACGTTCTCCGACGGCGCCACGATCGCCCAACTCTCCGAACCCGACATGCGCCTACCGATCGGCTACGCGCTGGCCTATCCCGAACGGAGTCGAACCGCTTTCGGCGCCATGGATTTCACCCGTGCATGGGACCTTCACTTCGAGCCACCCGACCACGAGGCGTTTCCGTGTCTCGGTCTTGCGTACGAGGCGGCCCGCTCGGGACAGACCGCCCCTGCGTGGCTCTCGGCCGCCAACGAGGTGTCGGTCGAGGCGTTTCTCGGGGGCCGCATCGGGTGGTCGGACATTGCCAGGGTCAATGACGAGACGCTCCAGCGATGGGACGCGGTGGAAGCGACCGACATCGAGGCCATACTGGACGCCGATGCCCGGGCGCGGGCCACGGCGCTGGTGGTGATGTCCGAGATGGAGAGCCGTAGATGACCGACGTGAAAGAGGGCGCACTCGAGACGACCGGCGACGACGATGCCGTCGACGACGAGCCCGCCGTCGACGTCGAGAACTTCGGGCGGAGCGGGGAGCCGGACAAACGTGCCGCGCTCGGCTCTCCCTTCGTCGATCCGGTGGCGGCCGGAATCCTGCTGGCCGTCCTGGTGGGTGCGGTGGTGTGGCTGGGCCCCAATTCACTCGTCGTCATCGCCGGAATCGTGGTCATGATCTTCTTCCATGAGCTGGGTCACTACGTCATGGCTCGGCGTGCCGACATGATGGTCACCGAGTTCTTCATCGGATTCGGACCGCGGATCGCGTCGTTCCGCCGCGGCGACGTGGAATACGGCCTCAAGGCCATCCCCGCCGGTGCCTACGTCAAGATCATCGGAATGGCGAACATCGAGAAGGTCCCGCGCCGAGTTCGAACAACGGACGTACCGCCAGAAGAACTTCCGTCAGCGGTTCGGCGTCGCGGTCGCAGGTTCGGCGCCATGCACTTCGCCATGGCGCTCGTTCTGCTGTTCGTGGCGTTCGCCTTCGTGGGCTCTCAGTACGCCGGCGTCGTCGACGACGACGGCGTGGGTGGTGGACAAACCGTCGCCCGGTTCGGCGGCCTCGGTCGCGGGCATCCGCTCCGGCGACCGGGTCGTGGGCATCGACGGGGTCAAGGTGTCGACCTTCGAGGAGATGGGAGTCGAGGCGAGGCGCCATCCCAGCGAAACGGTCTCGGTCGACATACTCCGTGGAGACACCGTTCGAACGGTCAGCGTGACCCTCAATTCCCGGGTGAACATCGAGGGGACGGTCGGCGAGGACATCAGCCTCATCACCGACGGAGACGACGTGGTCCTTGCCGCGGTGTCACCGTCCGGTCGACTTGGCGAGGCCGGATTCGAGGCGGGAGACCAGGTCGTCGCGGTCAATGGGATGCCCGTCGGTGGGTTGTCCGACCTCGAGGCCATCGTCGACGAGACCTCCGGGGGCGATCTCGAGATCACCGTCGTGCGCGGGGCGGATTCCGAGACCGAGTTCACCGCAACGGTCGACCTGGGGACCGGCGTGGACACGTCGTCGGCCCGGGGATTTCTCGGGGTCGGTCCCGTGTATCCGGGTGAGACGCTGGCACCGGGTGCGGCGGCGATCAGGTCGGTCGATCAGTTCGCCGATCTGTCCGGTCAGACCCTGATGGGTCTCGGGCGTGTCTTCCAGCCGGCTTCGCTCGGCAAGATGGTGAGTCGGACGTTCGAGGCGAGCCCCACCGACGACAACCAGTCGTCGTCGCCCACCTCTGCGCCAGGAGGTCTCCGCGCAACGGGTCGAGGACGATTCGGACCGGATCGTCTCGATCGTCGGAGCCGTTCGACTCGGCGTGTCACTCTCCGAGACCGACTGGGGTGGGCTCGTGCTGTTGTTCATCCACCTCAACATCGTGATCGGCCTGTTCAACCTCATCCCGCTGCCGCCTTTCGACGGCGGCCATGTGGCCATCGCCTGCTACGAACGGACCCGTGAACTCCTGCGCGGTGACGGACGCCGGTATTTCATCGACTACGACAAGATCATGCCCGTGGCGTACGGGGTCGTGATCACGTTGGGCCTGGTGTCGCTCATGGCGATCTTCCTCGACCTCGCCGATCCGATCCCCGTCTGATCCTCCGCGAACCGGGGGCCTCGGTAGCATCGGCGCGATGGACGCCCCCGAACTCCGCTTCGCCCGACGCACGACCCGTCAGGTCACGGTGGGCGATGTGGCGGTGGGTGGCGGTGCGCCCGTCAGTGTCCAGTCGATGACGACCACGAAGACGGCCGACGTCGACGGGACGCTCCAACAGATCTACGACCTCGCCATGGCCGGATGCGACATCGTCCGTTGCACCTGCAACGACGCGGCGGCGGCGGAGGGCCTGGCCCGGATCGTCCCCCGGAGCCCGATCCCCATCGTCGCGGACATCCATCACCAGTACCGAATGGCGCTCGCTGCTCTCGATGCCGGGGTGGCGTGTCTGCGGCTCAACCCCGGCAACATCCGCAATCCCGACCACATCAAGATCGTCGCGACCGAGGCCCGCGACCGAGGCGTCCCGATCCGGATCGGCGTCAACGGCGGCAGCCTCGACGAGCGCCTGTACCAGAAGTACGACGGACGAGTGACGCCCGAGGCCATGGTCGAGTCCGCCTTGATGGAGTTGGCCTACTTCGATGAGGTCGGCTTCGCCGATGTGAAGATCTCGGTCAAGGCATCCAACGTCCCCCTGATGATCGAGGCGTACCGCCAGCTCGCCGACGTCACCGATCATCCGCTTCATCTGGGGGTCACCGAGGCGGGGCCCGGAACCCCCGGTCTCATCAAGGCCACCGCGGGGATCGCCACCCTCCTTGCGGAGGGTATAGGTGACACCATCCGGTACTCGCTCACCGCTGACCCCGTCGAAGAGGCCCGCGCCGGGCGGCAGCTGCTCGAGGCCCTGGGGCTCCGCGAACGCAAGAACGTGGACCTGATCGCGTGTCCGTCCTGCGGTCGGGCCGAGGTCGACGTCATCGCCATTGCCGAGGAGGCTCAGAAGGCGTTCGGCGAGCGGGAGCTTCCTCTCCAGGTCGCGGTCATGGGGTGCGTCGTCAACGGTCCCGGAGAAGCCCGAGACGCCGATCTCGGGATCGCCGCGGGCAACAAACGGGGTCACCTCTTCGTGAGAGGCACGAACGTCGCGGTCGTTCCCGAGGACGAGATGGTCGACACCCTCGTCGAGTGGGCCGAGTTCATCTCCCAACACGGAATCGAGCGGGCTCTCGAACGGGGCGACCTCAAGGCGGCCAAGCTGGCCGCTGATGCCGATCGCGCCGAACTCCTCGAAAGGCAGGGGGACGACGTCAACGCGTCGGAACAGACCATCGCCATCATCCGCGACACGGTGGGTCGCGACCGCCCGTGACGCCCCGGTCGTCCCGCCGGTCATCGCGCGGCGCGACGGCCGGTGGTCGGAGGTGGACTCGTTAGGCTCGGCGTCCATGGCCAAGGCCCCCATCATCACCCCTCAGTCGGAGGACTTCCCCCGCTGGTATCAGGACGTCATCAACAAGGCGGAGCTGGCCGACAACGGTCCGGTTCGCGGGACGATGGTCATCCGCCCCTACGCGTACGCGATCTGGGAGCGGATGGTCGCGGAGGTCGATCGTCGGATCAAGGCGGCGGGAGTGGACAACGCCTACTTCCCGCTGTTCATCCCCGATTCGTATCTCCGTCGTGAGGCCGAGCATGTCGACGGCTTCAGTCCCGAGCTCGCGGTCGTCACCCAGGCCGGCGGCAAGGAGCTGGAGGAGCCCATCGTCGTCCGACCGACCTCGGAGACCGTCATCGGTGAGTACATGGCGAAGTGGATCCAGTCGTACCGCGATCTTCCGTTGCTGTTGAACCAGTGGGCCAACGTGGTGAGATGGGAGCTTCGGCCCCGCCTGTTCCTGCGGACCAGCGAGTTCCTCTGGCAGGAAGGCCACACTGCTCACCCCACCGAGGCCGCCGCCGCCGCCTTCGCCCGTTCGGTCCTCGACGACGTCTACGCCGACGCGATGATCAACGAACTCGCCATTCCCGTCTTCCGCGGTCGCAAGCCTCCCAGCGAGCGGTTTGCGGGAGCGACGAACACCTTGGCCTGCGAGGCGGTCATGCGCGACGGCAAGGCCCTCCAGATGGGTACCAGCCACGAGTTGGGTCAGAACTTCGCCACCGCGTTCGACATCTCCTTCCTCGACGCCGAAGGTGTCTCGCAGCACTGCTGGACCACGTCGTGGGGGGTGTCCACCCGGATGATGGGCGGCCTCATCATGTGCCATGGCGACGATCGGGGGATTCGGGTGCCGCCCAGGCTGGCCACGGTTCAGGTGGTGGTGATGGTCGTTCGTGACGACGACGACGGGTCGGTGACCGCCGAGGCCGAACGACTCGGCTCGCAGCTGAGGGCCCTCGGCGTCGGTGTGCGTGTCGACGACCACGTCAATGTCGGGTTCGGCCGAAGGGCGACGGCGTGGGAGCTGAAAGGCGTCCCGATCAGGGTGGAGATCGGCCCTCGCGACGTCGCGAACGGTGTGGCGACGGTCGCCCGCCGCGACGCTGACGACAAGTTCGAGGTGGCCCTCGGCCAGGTGGCGGCCCGAGTCCCCGAGCTGCTCGACGACATCCAGTCAACGATGCTCGCGTCCGCCACGGCGTTCCGCGACAGTGCGGTCACCGAGGTCGCGACACTCGAGGAGGCCCGCGAAGCCGCGTCGACGGGGTTCGCTCTCGTTCCCTGGAAGGAGCTGGACGGGGGAGGCGAGGCCTCGCTCGCGTCGGATGCGATCACCGTTCGCTGTCTCGTCGATGCCGATGGCGACGTCGCGACCGCCGATGACGGTGACGGCTACCTGGCGTACGTCGCCCGCTCGTACTGAACCGTTCGGTCCGTTGGCAGCCGGGGTGCTCGGCGCGCCTATAGTGGCTCCGTCGGTCGGCGGCCCCAGGGCCGCTCATGGCGTGGGCGTGGCCCACGCCATTTCCATGAAGGGCGGCCGGTGGCCGTGCCCAACGGCCGACGAGCGAAGGAAGGAGGCGTCCATGACTGTCGTCGATGCGGTAACAGACGTGGTCACCCCCATCGCCGAGTCGCTGGGCCTGGAGATCTACGACATCGACATGGCAGGTCCGATTCTTCGGGTCAGCCTGGACCGGGCCGGCGGAGTGGATCTGGACTCCCTCGCCGAGGCCAATCGCCTCATCGGCGCCGAACTCGACCTCATCGACCCGGTTCCCGGTCGGTACACCCTCGAGGTCTCGAGCCCCGGGCTGGAGCGTCGCCTGCGCACCGAAGAGCACTGGCAGGGTGCCGTCGGTGACCGTGTCAAGGTCAAGATGAGCCGTCGGTACGAGGGAGAACGCCGCATCGACGGTGTGGTGGTCGGCATCACGTCCGGGTCGATCGAGATCGCCCCCGATCCCGTCGACTCCGACCACGTCGTCGTCCCGATCGACCTCGTCGAGTCCGCTCGTACCGCGTTCGACATGGCGCCCACGCCGAAGCCCGGCTCGCCAGAGCACCGGAAGCTGTCGGCGACACCACCGACATCCCAGAACATCTCGTCAGAAGAGAGCGAGGCATCGTGAACGCAGAGATGATGGAAGCGTTGACCGCGTTGGCCCAGGACCGTGGCATCTCGGTCGACACCCTGTTCTCGGTGCTCGCCGATGCCATGGAGTCGGCGTACAAGAAGATGCCGGGCGCTCACGAGTACGCGTGGGTGGTCATCAATCCGGACACCGCGGAGTTCCGGGTGATGGCCCAGGAACTCGACGAGGACGAGCAACCGTTCGGTCCCGAGTTCGACGTGACCCCCGACAACTTCGGTCGGATCGCCGCCCAGGCGGCGAAGCAGGTCATGGGCCAGCGGATACGCGAGGCCGAGCGCGAGCTCAAGTACGAGGAGTACGCCGGCCGTGAAGGTGACATCGTCACGGGGATCATCCAGCAGAGCGACTCCCGATACGCCCTTCTCGATCTCGGTCGGGCCGAGGCGCTGATGCCGCAGTCCGAACAGGTCCCCTACGATCGTCCCGCTCCGGGCAGCAGGGTCAAGGCGTACATCATCGAGGTCCGCCGCACTGCGAAGGGACCCCAGATCGTCGTGTCCCGAACCCACCCCGGACTCATCAAGCGGCTCTTCGAGCTCGAGGTTCCCGAGATCGCCGACGGCGTCGTCGAGATCAAGGCGTGCGCTCGGGAGCCTGGACAGCGCACGAAGATCGCCGTGTACTCGAACGACTCCAACGTCGATCCCGTGGGTGCCTGCGTGGGAGCACGGGGAGGCCGCGTCAGGATGGTGGTCAATGAGCTCAACGGGGAGAAGATCGACATCATCCCGTTCTCGGAGGATCCCGCCGACTTCGTCATGAAGGCCCTCGCTCCGGCAAAGGTCACAGAGGTCCGCATTCACGACGACATCGGCCTGGCCGAGGTGATCGTCCCCGACTACCAGCTCTCGCTCGCCATCGGCAAAGAAGGGCAGAACGCCCGTCTGGCCCACCGGCTCGTGGGACTGAGGGTCGACATCAAGAGCGAGACTCAGCTCCGCGAAGAGGAGTCGGGGGAGCTCTGGGCCGAAGGCGAATGGATCACCGACGCCGAGACGGGCGAACAGATGTGGCAGCCCGCAGACGGCGGTCCGGCCATCTCCGCCGACGCATGGAGCGCCGGTGGCGGCCCTGCGGCCGAAGCGCCGGAGGCGGCCGGCGACGGATCGGCCGATGCCGACGGGGATTCCGACGCAGGCGAGGATGCGACGTCCGATGACCCCACCGACTCCGATGCCTCCGCCGACTCCGACTCCGACTCCGACTCCGACTCCGACTCCGACTCCGAATCCGACTCCGACTCCGACTCTGAATCTGAATCCGACTCCGTGGCGTCAGGCACTGAAGCCGATTCCGAGGAATCCGGTGCGGACACCGAAGGCGATTCCGAGGAGTCGGGCGCCGAGGACGCATCACCGGGCGAACCCGAAGGGGGAGCCCCATAGGCCCCCAGCGCACGTGCATCGGCTGTCGTCGGGTCCGCCCGGCGGCGGAGCTGATTCGGCTGCGACTCCGAGGTGACCGACTGGTGACCGACGTTCGTGCCGGCGGTCGGGGCGCATGGCTGTGCCCCGGTGATCAGTGTGTTGACCTCGCGACCCGCCGGCGAGCGTGGTCGAGGGCGTTCCGAACTCCCGTGTCGGAGCAGGTGATCGTGGACATCGATTCGACGTCCTGATCGGTCCCGCGTTGTCGCTGATGGCGGCGTTCGTGAAAAGATGAAGAAGGTCCGCTCTCCCCATGAGGGAGACTGGCCATGACGACAGAGAACTGAGACCGGAAACTTGGCTGCAAAACTGCGTGTGTACGAGCTCGCTCGAGAGCTCGGGATGACCAACAAGGAGACGCTCGACCTGTGCGAGTCCTTGGGCATCGGTGTGAAGAGCCATTCTTCGAGCATCATCGACGCCCAGGCCGATCGCGTCCGCCGCAAGGCGGAGCGGGAGGGGCTCATCCGCGAGGCGCAGCCCGAAGAGGCCAAGCCCGCGAAGAAGGCGCCCGCCAAGGCGGCGAAGGCCAAGAAGAGCGAGTCACCGGCCGAGGCCACCGCCGACGCCGTCAGCGGTGATGCCTCCGCGCCGGTCGAAGCGCCGCCGCCGGTCGAACCGGCCGAGACGAGCGAGGTGGTCGAGACCGCTCCGCCGAAGGCTCCCGCATCCGCCGCTCCGGCCCCCATGACCGGTCGGGTCATCAGCTCCAAGCCGGCGGTCCCGCAGCGCGCCGCGAAACCGTCCGATGACGTGGCGACGCCACCGAAGCCGGTGCCGCCGCGCACCGGCCCCATCGACGTCCCCAGCCGCCCGACCGATGCGCCGGCAGCCCGACGCGGCTCTCCGTCGGAACGGGACGCCCCGACGTCACCTTCCGGAAAGGCGATTCCGCCGCCCCCTGGCCCGCCGGTCTCCCGATCGGGAAAGCCGATTCCTCCGCCCCCCGGATCCGGCGGGCGCCGCGCCGCGCCGACGGCCGGGCGCGATGGCGGCCGAACGGTGCGTCCCAGCTCGAGTCCTGCCGGCGGCTACCGCAGCGGACCGCGGCCTGCGGGCGGCGGTCCTCCCGGAGGCGGTCCCGGAGGCGGTCCTCCCGGACGTGGCGGTCCCCCGGGACGAGGTCGCCCCGGCGGCCCGCGTCAGCCGAGGCGTAAGGGGCGGCGTCGTCGCAATCGCGACGAGCTCCAGCCGATGGACATGCCGTCCTACACGCCGCAGGACGCGATCGTGCCGGAGGGATTGATCGTCGTCGAGCGGGGTTCGTCCCCCCAGGTGCTCGGCCCGAAGCTCAACCGAACCGCGGCGGACATCGTCCGCTTTCTGCTCACCAACGGCGAGATGGTGACCGCCACTCAGTCCCTGAGTGACGAGATGATCGAGCTGTTCGCCGACGAGGTGGGCGCGGAGATCGATCTCGTCCAACCAGGCCAGGAACAGGAGGTCGAGTTGCAGCGCGTGCTCGACCTTCCCGAGGAGGACGAGGACGACCAGGGTGATCGGCCCCACCGCCCGCCCGTCATCACCGTCATGGGCCACGTCGACCACGGCAAGACCAAGCTGCTCGACCGCATCCGCGACGCCAACGTTGTCGCCGGCGAGGCCGGCGGGATCACGCAGCACATCGGTGCGTACCAGGCGGTGAAGGGCGGCAAGCCCCTCACCTTCCTCGACACTCCTGGTCACGAGGCTTTCACGGCCATGCGCGCCCGCGGCGCCGACGCGACCGACATCGTCGTCCTGGTGGTGGCGGCCGATGACGGCGTCATGCCCCAGACGATCGAGGCGATCCAGCACGCGAAGGCCGCCGAGGTCCCGATCGTGGTCGCGGTCAACAAGATCGATCGGGACAACGCCGATCCCAATCGCGTCCTCCAGCAGCTCACCGAGTACGACCTGGTCCCCGAATCCTGGGGCGGGGACACCGTCGTCTGCGAGATCTCCGCACTCCAGAGCATCGGTATCGACGAGCTTCTCGACAATCTCCTGATCGTGGCTGAGCTCGAGGACCTCAAGGCCTCCGAAGGTGGCCGTTCGACGGGCGTGGTGCTCGAGGCCCACCTCGACATCGGCCGCGGACCCGTTGCCACCGTTCTGGTTCAGCGTGGAACCCTCCGCGTCGGCGACCCGATGGTGGCCGGCCCCGCGTGGGGCCGCGTGCGGGCGCTCGTCAACGACCGCGGCGAAAGCGTCGAGGAAGCAGGTCCGTCGACCCCCGTTCAGGTTCTCGGCCTCTCCGACGTCGCCTCGTCGGGCGACCAGTTCGTCGTCGCACCCGATGAGAAGAAGGCTCGGTCGGTGGCCGAGACCAGGGAGCGCTGGCATCGCGAGTCCCGCCGCGGACTCGACTCGTCGGTCATGTCGGGAGGCGCACGCCTCGAAGACATCTTCGAACAGATCCAGAAGGGTGAGACGGCCACGCTCAACGTCGTGGTCAAGGCCGATGTTCACGGTTCTCTCGAAGCCGTCACCGACTCATTGCGCAAGCTCGAACGCCCCGAGGTCCGGATCGGTTTCGTCCTGCGAGGTGTCGGAGGTATCTCCGAGTCCGACATCCAGCTGGCGGCTGCATCCAACGCGACGATCATCGGTTTCAACGTCCGACCCTCGCGCCAGGCTCGCGAACTCGCCGAGACCGAGAGCGTGGAGATCCGTACCTACGAGATCATCTACAAGCTGCTCGAGGACATCGAGGCTGCCATCGTCGGCATGCTGGCACCGGAGTTCGAGGAGGTGGTGACCGGCGAGGCCGAGGTACGCGAGGTGTTCCGCGTCCCCCGGATCGGCGCCGTGGCCGGCTGCTACGTCACGAGTGGCCACGTCACCCGTGGCTCGAAGGTCAGGTTCCTGCGTGAAGGAACCATCATCTGGAACGGCGAGATCTCTTCGCTGCGTCGCTTCAAGGATGACGTCAGGGAGGTGGCCGCCGGATTCGAATGCGGCGTGGGGCTCTCGGACTTCCAGGACCTGAAGGGTGGCGACATCATCGAGACCTACGACCTCAGGGAGATCGAGCGCACCTGACCCGATGCACGTCCTGGGCATGCAGGTCCAACTGCACTTGAGGGAGGTTCACTCCCTCAAGGAGAAACGCTCGATCGTCCGGGCCGTCATCGACGGTGTTCGCGTGCGCTGGGGCGTCTCGGTCGGTGAGGTCGCCGACAACGACGTGCACCAGAGTGCGGTCCTCGGAATCGCGCTGGTGGGGTCCCGCATCGGTGTGCTCGACGACGTCGCCGACCAGATCGAGCGTTTCATGTGGTCGCGCCACGACGTGGAGGTGGGCGCCATCTCCCGCCGTTGGCTGGACATGGACTGACCTGCCGGCTGTGGCCTGGCAGTCTTGACGAGGAGGAGTGGCAATGGGCACATCACGATCGAGATCCCGTTCGCGGGTCGCGGACCCGCGTGTCCTACGACCGCGCCGACCGGGTGGCCGAACAGATTCGCGAATTGGTCGCGACCGAGCTCGAACGGATCGGCGACGAACGGCTCGACCTGGTGACGGTCACCGACGTCGTCGTCGACGGTGACCTCGGAGTCGCCCACGTGTACTACTCGTCGCTGGTGGCGTCGGCGGAGGGACGCTCCGAGGAGGTAGCCAAGGCGATGGAGGAGCGCCGGCACGGTCTTCAGGGCGTGGTGGCACGTTCGTTGACCACCCGCAAGACTCCACGTCTCGAGTTCGCACCCGACGAGGTGCTCGAGGCGGCGCTGCGCATCGACGACATCGTCGCCGGGCGGGTCACGCCCGACGTCGACGACGTGAGCTGATCCGGACGTGGGGCGGCGGCGGACATCGGGCGACGACCGGATCTCGGGGATCGCCCTGATCGACAAGGAAGCCGGCTGGACCTCCCACGACGTGGTCGCCAAGGCTCGGGGAATCCTCGGGACCTCGAAGGTCGGCCACTCCGGAACGCTCGATCCCGATGCGACGGGCCTGTTGGTCCTCGGCGTCGGTAAGGCGACGCGCCTGCTGAGGTACCTCCAGCTCCTGCCCAAGACCTATGAGGCCACGATCCGCTTCGGTGTCGAGACCTCCACGCTCGACGCGGCCGGCGAGGTCGTCGCCACCCACGAGATGCACCCCGAACCAACCGAGGTCGCCGCCGCCGCATCGAGCTTCGTCGGCGACATCATGCAGACCCCGCCGATGGTGTCGGCGGTCAAGGTCGGTGGCGTCCGTCTCCACGAGCTGGCGCGGCGGGGAGAGGTGGTCGAGCGCGAGCCGCGGCCCGTGACCGTCTATCGCTTCGACGTGACCGCGACGGGCGATCCGCTCTGCTATGACGCCGTCATCGAGTGTTCCTCGGGTACCTATGTCCGGGTTCTGGCCGCTGACCTGGGTCACGCGCTGGGCGGCGGGGCGCACGTGGGCACCCTTCGGCGCACCGCAGTGGGAACGTACGGCATCGACGAGGCGACGCCCCTCGAGGACATCGTCCTTCGCGACATGCTCGACGGTATCCGGGGATTCCCGCCCCGGGTCGTCGATGCCGAACTCGAGGCGCGTGTCCGCGTGGGTGCGGTCCTGGATCGGTCCACCCTCGGGGCGAACGGCGAGGGGCCGTGGCCCGTTGTCTCTGCAGAGACCGGAGCGCTTCTCGCCGTCTACGAGCCGCACGGCCCGGGGCGGGCGAAGCCGGCGGCAGTGCTGGTGTGACATCCGGTCGTGCCGGAGCTGCCCCTGCGGTCGACGCGTCGGTAGGCTGGCGGCTCCATGGACGTCTGGCGCGCTCTCGAAGAGATCGGTGCCGCGCCGTCGGGTCGGGCGATCTCCATTGGCTTCTACGACGGCGTGCACCTCGGACACCGTGCGGTCGTGGGGGACCTTCGGCGGCACGCCGCTGAGCGGGGTCTCGACTCCGCCGTCGTCACCTTCGATCGTCATCCGGCCCAGGTTCTCCGCCCGGAGTCGGCGCCCCGGCTGCTGTGCGACCTCGATCAGCGACTGGAGCTCCTCGCCGAGACCGGGGTCGACGCAGTGCTCGTGCTGCACTTCGACGAGGAGCATGCCCGGCAGTCCGCACAGGGCTTCGTGACGACCGTGCTCAGCGACGCGCTCGGAGCGCGGCTCGTCGAGGTGGGCGAAGACTTCCATTTCGGTCATCGACGGGCGGGCAACGTCGAGTTGTTGGAGGAGATGGGCCGGTCCCAGGGCTTCGACGTGATCGGCCACGCTCTGGTGGCTCCCGACGGAGAAGCCGCCCGACCCGAGCTCCAGGTCTCCTCGACGGCGATCCGGCGAGCACTCGCCGACGGACGACTCGCCGACGCGGTGGCGATGCTCGGGCGCCCACACGAGATGAGGGGCCCCGTGGTGGCGGGGGATCGGAGGGGTCGGACCATTGGATTCCCGACCGCCAACATCGCCATTCCGCCCGAACTGTTGATGCCCGCGGACGGCATCTACGCGGGGCACCTGGTCAGGGCGGATTCCACCGTTCTCGATGCAGCGATCTACGTGGGAACACGGCCCACGTTCTACGAGGACGAAGAGCACTCGCTGCTCGAGGTTCATTGTCTCGACGTCGATGCCGACCTCTACGGTGAAAGGGTGGCCGTGAGATTCGAACACCATCTCAGAGGCGACGAGCGGTTCGCGAACGTCGACGAACTGGCCGATCAGCTCGCTCGCGACTGCGAAGTGGCCCGAGCGCTGCTGCGGAGGAATCGGTGACCATGGCGCGCAGCCGGTCGAGCGACCGGTGCCCGTCGGCGCCTGCGATCGACTCCCGCGCCCCCATGAGTGAGAGGAGCGACCGTTGACCGAGCTGCTCGAGCCGATCGAAGGCCCGGTCCAACCGGACGTACCCGCCGATGTCGCCCCGGTCGCCGCCCCCCGGCTCGCCCGGCACCAGTTGACCCTCGCCGACGGGCACAAGGTCGGCGTCATGGTCGCGGGGCACGGAATCCCCCTCGTGGTGGTTCACGGGTTCTCGGCCGAGGGATTCCTCTACGCTCAGACCCTCTCGCGCCTGGTGTCCATGGGGTTCAAGGTGATCGCCGTCGACACCGCCGGCCACGGCGGCACCGAGGGACTGCCCTACTCCGGTCAGAACCTCAACTCCTACAGCGAATTGCTGGGACGGGTCATCGACGAGCTCGGGATCCGACAGGCCGTGCTCGCCGGTCATTCGATGGGTGGTCGCCTGGTGACACAACTGGCTGCGACTCAACCGGATCGCACCATCTCGGTGTTGTTGGTCGACGCCATCGTCGGCGATACCTGGGATCGCATGGTCTACCTCTTCCGCGTCAATCCGCCACTTCTCGCGGCGGTGGGAGCCGCTCTGGCACTCGACTCGGTCACGGTGGTTCCGGTCTTCCGCAATCCCCGGCAGGCGGCCAAGCTGCTGCGGCTCGTGCTGCCCACCGTCGCGAGCACGGCTCTGCGCCCCTGGAGGCTGCTCGGCCCTGTCATCTCCATCCTGAGGAGCCGGTCGAGCCGGTACGCGCTGAACGCTCTCGACGACGCCGACGTACCGGTTTTCGTCCTTCACGGTGATCGTGATGTGGCGGTTCCCTTTCGAACGGCTCGCGAGGCTGCCGAACGAACCCACGGCACGCTCGTGACGGTGAAGGGAGCGGGCCACTCCTGGCTTCTGCGCGATCCCGAGACGATGCCGGCCATCGTGGCCGAACTCCTTCCGGGGGCCCTGGGTGAAGCCTGCCAGAGGGCGCTCCGCAGGGCGGGAGTGCGAAAGAAGAATCCGAGCATCGCCGAGGTCGAGGCTGCGCTGTACGAGTCCGACGCCCGGGTCTTCGCACTGACCCCGCTGATCGAAGGCTCACACGTGGGTGGCCGGCACCATCGTCCCGGATATCGCTGGTCGGTCGAGGCGCCGACCGGCACCTGATCGTCGGCTCGCCCCTGCGGGCCGCGGCAACTACAGTCGGGGCCTCGACGACGTCGGAATTCGGATTGCCGGTTCACGAGGTCGGGTCAGATACCCAGAGGAGTTCCCATGTCGCGTCCCCCGCAAATCTTCCGCCCAAGTCGGACACCGTCGCACGGTTCGCGAAGCACGAAGGTGACACCGGGTCGCCCGAGGTGCAGATCGCTCTGCTGACCGACCGGATCGATCACCTCACCGAGCACCTCAAGGCTCACAAGAAGGACCACCACAGCCGTCGTGGCCTCCTCATGTTGGTGGGCAAGCGTCGCCGCTTCCTCGACTACCTCAAGGAGATCGACGTCGAGCGCTATCGGGCGATCATCGCCGAGCTCGGCCTTCGCCGCTGAGGCCGTCCGACCTGCCGGCCGAGTCGCGGTGTCGACGGATGCCGGTGCCGGTCGGCTAGCCTGAGCGCAACCGGAGGACAAGGGTCCCCCGGCATTAGAGATGCGACACGCAGGTCAGTGCCTGGTCGCCGGTCCCCGAAAGCCGCCGACGCGGAGTTCGGGCACCGACAACTGGGAACTGGCCACCCGTTGCATCACCTCAACGATGCGCCGTCAGGATGACGGCGTCAGAAAGCAAGGATGACTGCACATGGCTGATGCCACCCGTGTAACTGCGCCGTTCGGCGCGGACAAGACCATGACGATCGAGACCGGCAAGCTCGCCGGTCTCGCCGGTGGAGCAGTGCTCGCCGGGATGGGACGAACCCAGATTCTCGTTACCGCCACCGGCGCCAAGTCGGTGCGTGAGGGAATCGACTTCTTCCCGCTCACCGTCGACATCGAAGAGCGCTCCTATGCGGCCGGGAAGATCCCCGGATCGTTCTTTCGGCGGGAGGGGCGGGCGTCCGACGACGCCATCCTCACGTGTCGACTGATCGACCGGCCGCTGCGCCCTTCGTTCCCGGGCGGATTCCGCAACGAGGTCCACGTCGTGGGCACCGTCGTGGCCGCCGATCAGTCCAACCCCCACGACGTGCTGGCCATCAACGCCGCCAGCGCGGCGCTCTGCCTGTCCGACGTTCCCTTCGAGGGCCCCATCGGCGCGGTTCGCATCGCCTACACGACCGACGGCGAGTGGATTGCCCACCCCACCTTCGAGGAGGGCGATGAGTCCACCTTCGAGATGGTCGTCGCCGGTCGTGAACTCCCCGACGGTGACGTCGCGGTGATGATGGTCGAGGCCGGGGGAACCGAGAAGGCCTGGTCCTACTACGAAGATGGCGCTCCCAAGGTCGACGAGGCAGCGCTCGCCGGCGGTCTCGACGCGGCCAAGGCTCCGATCAAGGCCGCGATCGCCTGCAGAACGACCTTGTCGCCCAGGTGGGCAGCAAGCCCAACATGGAGTTCGTCGCTCAGGTCGACTACACCGACGAGCAGTACGCGGCGGTCGAGGCCCAGGCAGGCGCAGCCGCCGCCCAGGTGATGACCATCGCCGACAAGGCCGAGCGGGGCAACGCGGAGTCCGAGCTGCGCGACGAGACGATCGCCGCCCTCATCGACCAGTTCGCCGGCGACGATGCCGGCCTGGCCAACAAGCAGCTCAAGGCGGCCTTCCGGTCGCTGACCAAGGCACTGGTCCGCAGCCGCATCGTCGGCGAGGGTCTTCGCATCGACGGCCGTGGACCGCGCGACCTGCGTCCGCTCTCCGCCGAGGTCACGGTGCTCCCCACGGCGCACGGCTCGGGGCTCTTCCAGCGGGGAGAGACCCAGGTGCTCAACGTGGCCACCCTGGCCATGGGGAAGATGGACCAGATGATCGACGGCATCACGCCGACGACGTCGAAGCGGTACATGCACCACTACAACTTCCCGCCCTTCAGCACCGGCGAGACCGGCTTCATGCGCGGACCGAAGCGCCGAGAGATCGGCCACGGCCTGTTGGCCGAGCGGGCGCTGCTGCCGGTCGTTCCTCCGATGGACGAGTTCCCCTACGTGATCCGCTGCGTGTCCGACGTGTTGGCCTCGAACGGCTCGACGTCGATGGCATCGGTGTGCGGATCGTCGCTCTCGATGATGGACGCCGGTGTTCCGCTCAAGGCGCCGGTCGCCGGCATCGCCATGGGCCTCGTCTACGCGGACGGCACCTACACCACGCTCACCGACATCCTCGGAGCCGAGGATGCCTTCGGCGACATGGACTTCAAGGTGGCCGGCACCTCCGACTTCGTCACGGCTCTCCAGCTCGACACGAAGATCGACGGCATACCCGCCGATGTGCTGTCGGCAGCTCTCGAACAGGCCAAGGAGGCACGGGTCGAGATCCTCTCGGTCATGGCGGGAGCCATCGCCGAGCCGCGCCCCGAGGTGTCCGAGAATGCTCCGAAGATCGTGAGCTTCGAGATCCCCGTCGACAAGATCGGCGAGATCATCGGACCCAAGGGCAAGGTCATCAACGCGATGCAGGCCGAGACCGGCGCGAACATCAGCGTCGACGACGACGGCATGGTCGGAGTGGTCGCGATCGCCGCGGTCGACTCCGGAGCGGTGGCCGAGGCCGAACGCCAGATCCGTCTCATCCTCAACCCGCCCACCGCGGGCGTCGGTGAGGTCTACGGGGGCAGGGTGGTCAACATCACCAAGTTCGGTGCTTTCGTCAACATCCTCCCCGGCCGTGACGGCCTGGTTCACATCTCCAAGCTCGGAGGTGGAAAGCGCATCAACAACGTCGAGGACGTGCTGAGCCTCGGCGAGGAGATCGAGGTTCGCGTCGATGACATCGACCCGAACGGGAAGATCAGTCTGACGCCCACCTCGGTCCCGGAGTCGTCCCCAAAAGCTGAGGCCGCCGCGGCGGCCACCACCGACACCGTCGCCGCTTCCGCCGTGACCGCCCCGGCGCGCGAAGCCCGCGGTTCGTCGGCCGGCAACGGCTCGTCGGATGAGAAGGTGCTCGTCGATTTCGAGGACTTCAACGACGCTCGAGTCGCCGAGGTCCAGGGTGACCTCGGACCCGTCGCCAAGGGTGTCGGCGGACCGCCCGGTGGTCGGGGTCGGCGACGCCCGCGTCGGTGAACCTGGGCTCGTCAGCCGAGTCCGATATCGCCGCGCTCGATGCCGGGGTCGCCACCACGACCCTGGCATCGGGGCTGCGGATCGTCACCGATCCGATGCCCGGCGCCTACTCCGCGTCGATGGCGGCCTGGATCGGCGTGGGGTCCCGTGACGAGCCCGACGGCATCGCAGGGGCGTCGCACTTCCTCGAGCACCTGGCCTTCAAGGGCACTGCGTCGCGAACCGCTCGTGAGGTCAATCGCGAGATCGACGCGCTGGGTGGCGAATTCAACGCCTTCACGAGCAAGGAGTCGACCGTCTTCATGGTTCGGGTTCCCGCCGAGGCGCGAGCCCAGGCCCTCGGTGTCCTCATCGACGTCGTGTGTCATCCGACGATGACTCCGCCCGATCTCGACGTGGAGCGCGAGGTCATTCTCGAGGAACTCGCCGCGTCCGAGGACGACCCCGCTGATGTGGTCGTCGAGGCTCTGATGGCGGGCCTCTTCCCATCCCATCCATTGGGCCGCGAGATCATCGGCACCGAGCACTCACTTCGGTCGATCACCGCGAGGATCTCGACTCCTTCCGCAGACGTCACTATCGAGGCCGATCCACGGTCATCGCCGCTGCCGGCGCGCTCGAGCATGCCGAGATGGTCGAGATGGCGGCCGGATGGGATGACGACGGCTCGATGGACGCCGATCTGGTCAGGGTTCCGCCCGGTTCGGTCGACCCGGCCCCGAGGTGGGCGAGCCGCCCGATCGAGCAGATCCACCTGGCGCAGGGGTGGCGGGGGTTGCCCGTCGGTTCCCCGGATCGCTTCGCCCTCGCCGTCTTCTCCCACGTTCTGGGTGACGGGCCATCGAGCCGCCTCTACGAGCGGATCCGGGAGGATCGCGGTATGGCGTATTCGATCGGGTCGGGTGCCGCGTCCCATGTCGACAGCGGCACCTTCAGCATCCACTGCGCGACGTCGACGGGGCACGTGGACGAGGTGCGGGACATCATCGGCCAGACGATCGACGAACTGATCGACGATGGCCCGACCGAGGAGGAATTGGTCGTGGCCAAGGGCTACCTCCGGGGTTCGATGTGGCTCGGGCTGGAGGACAGTGGCGCTCGGATGATGCGTCTGGGCGCCGAGATGAGTTCGCGGGGCACGATCACTCCGATCGCGGAGACGCTGTCGGGGATCGACTCCGTCACCGCCGACGACGTGCGCCGAGTCGCCGCGTGCCGTGGTCGGCGTTCGGCCCGTCGAGTCAGTGGTCGGGCCCGTCTGAGGCGCACCCACCGAACCCGGCTCCGGCGCGCCGGCGGTCACCGACCCGACGCCGTGACCCGATCGGCTCGTGTCAGGCGGCGGGAGTCACCGGTGCGGCAGGTGGGAGCGGTGCCGAGAGATCCAACCCGCCGCGACGGTTCCGGACGGCCCAGTAGCGGCGCACGAAGGGCGGTCGCGTGTCGTCGGGGTCGGTCTCTCCGATGTCGGATCGAATCTCGGCGTCGAGCGCCGATGCCCGGTTCCACATTTCGCAGATCGCCGTTGCATCGAGCGGGCCCTCGGCAGTGAACGCCTGTGCCTCCAGTTCGTCGCGGTGAGACCGGTGTCGGGCGGGGATCACCCCGCCACGAGCCATCACGGTCCGGTGCGTCGCCTCGTGTCGCCACCACTGGGAGTCGGGGTCGAACACGTCGGTGGGGTCCGGGCCGAGATCCAGTGGGGTGCCCACGTCCACGGGGCGGAAGGTGGCGGTACAGGGGGCCGCGGCCGCGGTCACGAAGTGACGTGGAGTCGTATCCCCCAGAGCCGAGATCCACGACGCCGTGGTCTGCGAGGCGGCCACGAGGCCGCCGGCGTGCATACAGGGTCCCGACATCGCCCCGTTCAGCAGCGAGTAGTGAGGCGAGCGATCACGGCCGTGGCTTCTCAGCAGCGCGGCCGCGGCCGCGGCGTCGGGGAGGCATGCGGCCTGGGTGAGGTTGCGCCGGGTGGCCGCTCGCGCCACCCACGCGTGGGGGCGGGAGGCGAAGTGCTGGGCGAACCCCTCGATCGTGAGGCCGTTCGAGATGGATCGGGTCGTACCCGCGGCCACGTCTTCTGTCGCCCATGCCGATCCGGCCGTCTCCAGGACCGTCGCACCGTCTGCGTCCGCCAGCAGGAAGCTGCTGTGGTAGCGGAACGACCGGTTCTCATGACCGCACCCGCCGCCCTGGGGGTGGCGTTCGAGAAGGTCGACGATGACGTCGACGGCCTCGGCGACAGTCGCGGCGCGCTGGAGAGCGAGGCGCAGCAGGTCCATTCCGGTGAGGCCGCGCTGCGCGACGGGCACCTTCGTGAAGACCGCCTCGTTCCCGATGGTGAGGCCCGCCGAGTTGGTCCCCATCTCCGCTCCCCACATCCAGAACGGGCGGGACACCATCGTCGCGTGGGTACGAGCGACCTGATCGATCTCGATCCACGTGCATCGTTGGCGCGAACCCGAGCCGTGGTCCGCAGCAGGCGACCACTCGACGAGTTGGGCTTCGTTGGGGTCACGGTCGGAGTTCTTCGCGAACACCACGCCGTCCCGTCCAACCGTCACCACCGTGTCGCACACGTCCAGAGCCTACGTCCGGGGGTCGGCGGACGACCTATGACGCCGCGATGGCCTCGAGGACGTCGAGGCGGGCCGCTCGCCGTGCGGGCGACAACCCCGCCAGAACACCGGCCAGGCCGGCGATCACGACGACGGTCACCAGGGTGCCCACGGGAACGGACGTCTCCATGACCACGGAGTCGGGCAGGGCGGCGGCGGCCGCGAGTCCGAGAGCGACGCCCACGGCGACTCCGAGAAGCGCTCCGAAGATCGCGACGATCGTCGATTCGACGAGGACCATGGTGCGGGTCTGGCGTCGCTGCATCCCCACCGCTCGCAGCAGGCCGATCTCACGGGTGCGCTCCAGCACCGAGAGGGCGAGGGTGTTGCTGATTCCCATCAGTGCGATGACGAGCGCCAGCCCGAGGAGCACGTTCACGATCAACAGGATCTGCGCGAAGCTGTCCTCCTGGGTCTGGCGATACTCGGTGCGGTCCTCGAGGACGACCTGCGGGAACGCCTCGAGAACCGACTCGATGGCGTCCCGGGCCTCGTCTGGCGCCACCCCGTCCGCGGTTCCGGCGAACACGGCGAAGTCCAGCTGGTTGGTCGGGTAGGCCGCCTCGAAGGTCGCCATGTCGACGAGGAAGTTGCCGGCGAAGGTGGCGTCGTCGTACACCGCCACGACCTCGAGGGCCCGGGGCTCGGATCCGGTGAACGTCACGGTGAGGGGGTCGCCGACGTCGACCCCCAGTTCCGTCGCCGAATCCGCGTGGAGGGCAATCGACTCGCCAACGAGGTCCTCCACCGCGCCTCGCTGGACGCCGATGTCGACCAGACGTCCGGCGTCGGTGGCGTCGACCGCGAGCAGGTCCTCGCCCTGGTCGGCAACGACGAATCGGTCGAACCGGACTCCGGTCACCGCGTCTATCTCGGGGAGGTCCGAGACGGCCGCGGCCACCGCCGGAGAGAACGGGTTCGCCTGGCCGGGCCCGGAGAAGACCCAGTCCGCAGCGACCGCGTTGTCGATGGCGGCTGCGAACGTCTCCTTGATGGAGGTGCCCACGACGAAGACCATCGACACCACGGCCAACCCGATCATGAGTGCCGATGCCGTGCGGGCCGTTCGATCAGGGTTGCGCACGGTGTTCTCGCGGGCCAACCGTCCGGGAGATGCGAACACGCGGGCGAACGGGCGGCCGAGGAATCCCGTCACGGGAGCGGCGAACAGTGGGCTGAGCCACGAAATGCCGATGAATCCCAGCGCCGCACCGACCCCCAGGAGGATGAAGCGGTTGGCGGTGTCGGACACGACGAAGAGTCCCAGGACCACGCCGACCACGCCCAGGCCGGCCAGGATCGTTCCGATGGGCAGTCGTCGGCTCGATCGCTCCGACGCCGGCGCGCCATCGGCCATACCCTCGATGATCGACACGGAGCCGACGCGACGGGCCGGGATCAGCGAGGCCATCACAGTGACGCCGATCCCCACGACGAGCGCGGCGATCGCGGTGCGGGGCAGGAACACCAGCCCGGATTGGGGGAGACCGAATCCGCCCGCGTTGAGGACCGCCCCGAGTAGCTGAGCGATGCCGATGCCGACGCCGGCTCCCACGATCGAGGCGAGGCTCCCCACGAAGAGCGCCTCGAGCACGACGGATCGACGAACCTGGGACACGCTGGCACCGACGGCACGGATCAGGGAGAGCTCGCGGGTCCTCTGGCCGAGAATGATGGCGAACGTATTGTTGATGATGAAGGCCGAGACGAACATCGAGATGCCCGCGAACACCAGAAGGATGATCTGGAAGATCGATACGAACTGGTCGGTGGCCTCCACGTTGTCGGCGATCACCTGATCCTGGGTGACGGCCTCCACGCCGTCGGGCAGGATGGCGGAGATCCGGTCCGCGAGTTCGGAGGGGCTGACGCCGTCGTCCGCGTTCACCTCGATCGTGTCGACCTGACCTCCGGCGGCGAAGACCTCGTCGGCCACCGCGGCATCGAAGGCGGTCAGGCGCGCCCCGAGGAGGTTGTTCGCTTCGCCGAAGGTGAAGATCCCGACGATCTCCACTTCGCGGCTGCCCTCGATCAACTGGACGGTGGTCCTGTCTCCCACCTCGAAGTCGAAGTCCTCGGCCTGTCCGCGGTCGATGGCAACCTCGTCGGGCCCCTGGGGTTTGCTGCCCGAGTCGAGGGTGACGGGGTACAGCTCGTCGTTCTCGCCCCAGGTCACTCCCAGGAACGGCGCGCCGGTGGAGGTGACCGGATCGCCGTTGAGGTCGATGAGCTGCACTCCCGGTCTGGTCAGCGTGCCTTCGGCCACGTTCACGCCGTCGACGTCGTTCACGACGTCGACCAGGTCGCGGGATACGGGGGCATTGCTGCCGCCCTGCACGACGTTCGATTCACCCGTGGACTTGGCGCGGACGGTGACGTCCACCCCTGTCGAGATGTCGGTGAACAACTCACCGATCGAGTCCCTGAGGGTGTCGGCCAGGATGAACGAGCCGACCACGAATCCCACGCCGAGCACGACGGCCGTGGTGGTGAGAAGGAATCTGCCCTTGTGAGCCAGGAGGTTCCGGAGGCTGAGGCGGAGCATGGCCGCACCCTTTCACGGTGTTGTCCGGACCCGACCCTACTCACCCCGTGTCGGAGTGGCGGTGGTGCACTAGAACTTCGTCCATGGCACTCGTCGAGCGGGAGACTCCCGCGCCCCACGTCGGGCTGTTGCGCCTGAACAGACCCGAGCGGCTCAACGCCATGACCATCGATCTGGTCATCGAACTGCATGATGCGCTCGACGACATCGCGGCGGACAACGACTGCTACGTCGTGGTGCTGACGGGCGCCGGGCGAGCGTTCTGTTCGGGACTGGACCTCGAGGACTACGGGATCATCCCGAACATCGACGGGCTCAGCCTCGGGCGCATCGCCCAGCGGGCGATGCGCTACTACTCCCGGATGGTGCCGCGGATGCGGGCGATTCCCCAGCCCATCGTCGCTGCGATCAACGGTCCTGCGTTCGGGGGTGGGTTCTGCCTGTCACTGGGGGCCGACATTCGCTTCGCGTCACCCGACGCGGTCTTCAATGCCACCGGAATCGTCAACGGCCTGGCGAGCACCGAGATGGGCGTGAGCTACCTTCTTCCCAGGCTCATCGGTGGCGCCAACTCCAGCGACATCCTGCTCACCGGGCGCAGGATCGACGCCCAGGAGGCTCACGCCATGGGACTCGTCTCGCGGGTCGTCGATGACGTCGAGGCCGAGGCGGTGTCGGTCGCCGCCGAGATGTGCGGCTTCAGTGCGTACGGGCTTGCCATGACCAAAGAGACGGTGTGGGCGAACCTCGAGGTCGCCAGCCTCACCGCGGCGATCGAGCTGGAGGACCGGACCCAGCTCATGGCCGGGTACACCGACAATCTCCCCGAGGCGATCCGGGCGTTCTCCGAAGGGCGCGAACCGGTCTACCTCGACGAGCCCCGGCGTGATATCTGGCCCGAGCCGGACTGAGCCCGCTCTACACTCTCGCCTCGTGACCAGCATTCGAGTGGGTGTGTTCGGGGCCGGGGGACGAATGGGGTCGACGGTGTGTCGGGCCATCGCCGAGAGCAAGGACACCGAGCTGGTCGCGGCGGTCGATCCGCACTACGCAGGGTTCGAAGTGTCACGTGTCGCGGCTGTCGCGGACTCCGACGTCGTCGTCTCGGCCAACGAGGAGGCGTTTCTCGATGCCGGTGTCGAAGTGGCGGTCGACTTCACCCACATCGACGCCGCACGGCGGAACCTTGCGTGGCTGGCCGAGAACGGACTCCACGCGGTGGTCGGGACGACGGGGTGCTCCGATGACGACATCGCGGGGTTCCGCGCCGCGTTCGATCGGTCCAACTGTCTCATTGCGCCCAACTTCGCCGTCGGCGCCATCCTCATGATGCGTTTCGCCGAGCGGGCGGCGCCCTACTTCGACACCGCCGAGATCATCGAGTTCCATCACGATGACAAGATCGACAGCCCATCGGGAACGGCGATGTTGACGGCGGAGCGTATGGCTGCGGCCAAGGGCGACTGGGCGCCCGATCCCACACGGACCGAGGTTCTCGAAGGGGCCCGGGGCGGAAAAGGCCCCGCCGGCATCGCCATCCACGCCGTGCGGATGCGCGGAATGGTGGCGCACCAGCAGGTGATCCTCGGTACGACGGGCCAGACGCTGAACATCCGACATGACACCGTCGACCGCACGTCGTTCATGCCCGGCGTCCTCCTGGCGGTCCGTCGAATCCGCGATCTGCCTGGAGTGACCATCGGGTTGGATTCGCTCATCGACTTCTGAGGTGGATCGAGGACCGGCTGTGTCCGTGGCGCGTCCGGATGGGATGACGCCGAAGCGCACGTGTGCACTGCAGCGGATCGCAGAGCCCGGTTGCGGGGGTCGGTAGGTAGGCTCGGCGGGTGCCCCACACCGCCGCGCTGAAGGTTGTCCTCGTCGGAGGCTCGGGCTTTCTGGGCCGTGGCATCCGCCAACGCCTGGTGGCCGACGGCCACCATGTCAGCGTCATCGGGCGAGGTGCGGCCGCCCGTCACGACGGATGGGACGAGGTGTCGTGGGATGCCCGGACGATCGGTGGCTGGTCAGCAGTTCTGGAGAGCGCCGACGTCCTGGTCCACCTCGCGGGCAAGAGGGTTGATTGTCGGCCGACAACCTCGAACATCGATGAGCTGATCTCCTCACGCGAGGGAACGGTTCGTCTCGTGGGGGAGGCGGTCCGGCGTCTCGACGCCCCTCCCGCGGCGTGGGTGCAGCTGTCGTCTCTGGCGATCTTCGGCGACGCCGGAGACCGCATCATCGACGAGGACTCCGACGTGCCCGATGTCGGTCCTCGCCAGCAGGTCGAGGTGTGCCGGCGATGGGAGGACGCCTATCGAGAGGCCGCCGAGGGTATCGGACGGACCACGCTGCTTCGGCCCGCGATCGGCATCGGCGGCGTGGGGGATCCGGCGACGGCGCAGTTGGCGCGTCTCGCCCGCTGGGGTCTGGGCGGCAGGGTGGGCAGCGGCCGTCAGTGGGTCTCGTGGATCGCCGCCGCCGATCTGTTCGATCTGCTCGTTCGTGCTGTCGTCGATCCGTCGATGAGCGGGCTCTACCACCTGGCCGCCCCCGTTCCGGTCAGGAATGCCGACATGATGGCTGCGTACCGTGCCGCGGTGGGGCGTGGCTTCGGGTTGCCGTCGCCGGCGCTCGTCACCACCGTCGGGGCCTGGATGTTGGGATCCGACCCGGGTCTGGCCCTGACGGGTCGACGGTGCGTTCCGGGTCGCCTTCTCGGCGAGGGATACGAGTTTCGGATCACCGACATCGCCGATGCGGCCCGGATGGCGGTGGCCGGTGACGGATTCGGAGGCGCGGCCACCGACGGGTGAGTGCAGCGTCGTCGCGGTGCGCCCGACGGCCTGGCGAGCGTCGGTCGACCTCGCGCGTCGCCGCGCACCCGATGCCGACGCGACCGCTCATGGTCGGTCGACGCATCGCCCCTCGTGTCGCGGAATGGTTCGGATTCCGGGTCCGTCTGCCCCACATGGCGTGGTCGTGGCCCCGCGACGCATCGGGGTGCCGGCCTGCCGACCTCGTTTCGGGAGGCGGTCCCCGCGGCCGAGCCGACTCAGGGTCGCGGTGGGGCGAGGCGGTGCAGTCCGATGGCGGCAGCAGTCGCGACGTTGAGCGAATCGACGCTGTCCACGAGTGGGATCCGGACCCGGTCCGAGCACCGATCGAGAGTGGACCGGCTGAGTCCCGGTCCTTCGGCGCCCACCGCGATCGCCACCCGATCGTCATGAGTGATCGTCACGTCCCCGATGTCCCGTGCACCGCGATCGGGAGTCAGGGCGTAGGTGCGGAATCCTGCCTCGTTCAGCCGATCGACCGCGTCGGGAAACGGGGCCCGGGCCATGTCGAGTCGAAGGACGTGCCCCGATGACACCCTGACGCATCGGCGCGACAACGGGTCACAGACGCCGTGGTCCATGACGACGCCATCGACTCCGAAGCCCGCCGCGTTGCGGAAAAGGGAGCCGAGATTCTCGGCGTCGTTCACTCCCTCGACGGCGAGGACGAGTCGGGCGCGACCGATGACGTGTTCGACGAGTTGGGCGAGTCCGCGCGACGCCGAGGCCACGACTCCGCGATGGAGCGGGAATCCGCAGATGTCGTCCACCACCTCCTGCGGGGCGACGAGAACGGAAGGAGGCGATCCCCGTCGGGAGGCCAGGAGCGCGGTGAGGCGCTCGAGCCGTTGCTCGGCGACGAGGACCGCGTCAACCCGGTATCGGGAATCGAGAGCGGTCGCGAGACTGTTCCACCCCTCGACGACGAAGATCCCGGAACCGAACGGGCCGTTCTGCTCGACCTGGCGGCGATAGGTGGCGTCGTTCAGCCGGTGGAAGGGTGCCGCTCGCGGATCGTGCGGCGAGTTCAACGAGACCGGTGTCACTGCTGACGACGCTATCGGCGCCGACCATGGTGGCCCGACCGCGAATATCGTTTCGGGTCGCGGAACACCCCCTACTACCGTGTCCGCCATGCTCAACCTCGTCGTGCCCAAGGGATCGTTGGAGAAGGCGACCTTCCGGCTCTTCGAGGAGGCCGATCTCCCGATCCGCCGTTCCTCCGACGTCGCCTACAAGGCGACCATCGCCGACCCGCGGGTCGACAGCGTCCGCATCCTGAGGCCCCAGGAGATCGGCGGCTACGTCGCCGACGGTCTGTTCGACCTCGGAATCACGGGACGGGACTGGGTCGAGGAGACGGGAGCGCACGTCGAGTCGCTCGGTGAACTCCGGTACTCGAAGGCGACGTCGAATCCGGTTCGCATCGTCGTGGCCGTTCCGGCCGATTCGCCGGTGACGTCGGTGGCCGACCTTCCCGACGGTGTCCGGGTCAGCTCGGAGTACCCGGTCCTGACCGCCAAGTTCTTCGAGGACCGCAACGTCAAGGCCGACATCCGCCTGAGCTACGGCGCCACAGAGGCGAAGGTGCCCGACATCGTCGACTGCGTCGTCGACATCACCGAGACGGGCTCGGCCCTTCGTGCAGCAGGGCTCCGCATCGTCGACGAGATCCTGGTCAGCTACACCGAGGTCGTGGCCAACCCGACGTCGTTCGCGGATCCGGCCAAACGCAAGGCCATGGAACAGATCATGATCCTGCTCCAGGGGGTCCTCGAGGCCCGCGGTCAGGTTCTCGTGAAGCTCAACGTCGACAGCGATCGGCTCGAGTCAGTGATCGAGAAGCTCCCGGCCATGAAGACGCCGACGGTCAACGAACTGTGGGGCCGCTCGGGCTATGCGGTCGAGACCGTCGTGTCCAAGTCGGACATCAACATCTTGATCCCCGCGCTCAAGGAGGCGGGCGCCACCGACATCATCGAGCTGCCCATCGAGAAGATCGTCCACTGATGTCGGATCTGGCTCGTGGAGTGGTCACATCGTTCGACGAGCCCCGCGGTCTGGGAGAGGTCGAGTCCGCCGATGGGATGATCCACCCGTTTCACTGCACCGCCATCGCCGATGGTTCCCGCGACATCGAGGTCGGAACCGAGGTCGTGTACCGAGTGGTCCCGGGGCAGTCGGGGCGGTGGGAGGCGACCGCCGTCACGCCGCCGCCAGTCGCTCACTCCAGCGGGTAGCGACCCGGCGGGATAGGGTCGCCGAGCGGGCTCTGGCCTGTCCGGAAGGGGGTATCGATGAGCGACGAGCGGGTCGAACTGGACTTGTTCGCGCCGGGGTTCGTCGAGAACCCCTATCCGCACATGGCCCGGCTGCGCGACCTCGATCCGGTGCACGTAACCCCGTTCGGTCCGGTGTACGTCAGCCGCCACGACGACGTGTCGGCCCTGCTGAAGAACCCCGCCATGAGCGTGGACTCGTCGAACGCGGCGTCGAGCCCCCTCGATGCCGTCTACGACGAGGTGCTCGGTGACGATGCCGACGCGCTCCGTGGATCGGGATCGATGCTCGACCGCGATCCTCCCGATCACACGCGCCTGCGTCGTCTGGTGTCCAAGGCGTTCACCCCCCGCCGAATATCGGAGCTGCGGCCTCGCATCCAGGGCCTGGTCGACGCCCGCCTGGACAAGGTCGCTCTCTCGGGCGATTTCGAGGTGATCTCCGATCTGGCATTTCCCCTTCCCTTCGAGGTGATCTCTGACATGTTGGGCATGCCCGACACCGATCGCGATCGGGTTCGTGAGGTGTCGGGATCGCTGGTACGCAATCTCGAACCCGTCATCGATCCCGAGGTCATCAGGGCCATCAACCAGGCCCAACACGACATGGTCGAGTTGATCACCGCCGTCATCGACTGGAAGCGGTCGAACCCCGGTGACGACCTGTTGACTCTGCTCATCGAGGCCGAACACGAAGGCGACCGTCTCGACGATGAGGAGTTGCTCTTCCAGGTGGTACTCCTCTTCGTCGCCGGGCACGAGACCACGGTCAACCTCATCGGCAATGGGCTCCTGGCTCTGACGGACAACCCGTCCCAGCTCGAGTCGCTCCGTGACGATCCCGACCTGATCGAGAACGCCATCGAGGAGATGCTTCGCTACGACAGCCCCGTCCAGATGACGAGGCGGATTCCGCTGGATGCTGTGGTCGTGGGGGGCCGGACCATCACGCCGGGGACGTTCGTCCTGCTGTCGCTCGCGTCCGCCAACCGAGATGAGGCCCATTTCGGCCCCACCGCTGCCGAGTTGGACCTGGCGCGGGACAACGCGAGGGATCACGTGGCGTTCGGAGGGGGAGCGCACTTCTGTCTCGGAGCCGCACTCGCCCGCCTCGAAGCCCAGATCGCCATCGGATCGGTGGTCGAGAGATTCGGCTCGCTCAGGCGATCTGGTGACGTGGTCTACAACGGACGGATCAATCTGCGGGGCCTCGAACATCTCCCCATGACCGTGTCGGCCTGACAGGTCGGCACCGCAGGAACGCTGGTCGCAGCGTTCATGGGGTACCCGGCCCGCACGCCGGTGCCCACGCCGTAGCCTTGGCGGCCATGAGTGCACCCACCGCTGTCGACAACGTGTCCTGGGACATCGAAACCCTCATACCCACGCCCGGACGCGAAGGAGTGACCCAGCTCTTCGATCGCGCCGACGCGCTCGCCACCGAACTGGAGGAGGTCCGTGGCACGCTCGCGGAGTGTGATGCCGGAGAGCTGGCGGCGGTCTTCGACCGGCTGGCGGCTCTGAGCGATCTGGTCGGACGCGCTGCGAACTACTCGATGCTGGCGTTCTCGGTGGCCACCGACGATCCCGAGGTCGGCGCGCTCATGCAGTTCGCCCAGGAACGAGCGACGGCGATCACGACCCGCCTCGTCTTCGTCGAGCTCGAACTCGCCGATCTACCCGACGACCGAGCGGATGAACTGGTCGCCGACCCGCGGCTGGCGTCGGTGGCGCACCACCTCGAGGGCCTTCGCCGATTCCGCCCGCATCTGTTGTCGGAGGCCGAGGAGATCGTCATCAACGAGAAAGCGGTGACGGGGTCGTCCGCCTGGTCGAGGCTCTTCGACGAGCAGTGCTCGGTGATCACCGTGGACGGCCCCGAGGGGCCCGTCCCGCTCGACCTCGCTCTGTCGGGTCTCCAGGCCGCGGACGCCGACGAGCGGGCGGCGACGGCCGCCGCCATCACCGAGGCGCTCGATCCGGGACTCCGGACGCGGGGCTACATCTTCAACACCCTCCTGGCCGACAAGTCCACCGACGATCGGCTCCGCAGCTACGACGGGTGGATCCAGAGCCGGAATCTGGCCAACGAGGCCAGCGACGAATCCGTCCAGGCGCTGGTCGACGCGGTCGTCGCCCGGTACTCGATCCCACAGCGTTGGTACACCGCCAAGGCCGGATTGTTGGGCCTCGATCGACTCAAGGACTGGGATCGGATGGCACCGGTCGTCACCGACGAGACCTCGTTCGGGTGGGAGGAGGCCACCGAGACCGTTCTCGACGCCTACGCCTCGTTCTCGCCGGTCATGGCGGATGTCGCCCGCAAGTTCTTCGACGAACCGTGGATCGATGCCCCTCTCCGTCCCGGCAAGCGCGGCGGTGCCTTCTGCGCCTACACCGTCCCCGACCATCACCCCTACGTGCTTCTCAACTGGACCGATCGTCGCCGCGACGTCCTGACCCTGGCCCACGAACTGGGCCACGGTATTCACGCCCATCTGGCGCGACCTCAGGGCATCTTCCAACAGACCACGCCGTTGACGCTCGCCGAGACCGCCTCGGTGTTCGGAGAGACCGTCACCTTCAATCGGCTGTTGGAACCCCTCGACGATCCCGCTGACCGCCTCCCTCTCCTGGCCGAGAACCTCGAGGATCAGATCGCCACGGTCTTCCGCCAGATCGCCATGAACCGCTTCGAGGGAGCGGTTCACCGCGAGCGACGGACGGTGGGGGAGCTGTCGATCGAGCGGTTCGGCGAGTTGTGGGCGGAGAGTCAGGTCGAGATGCTGGGCGACTCGGTCGACGTCACCGCGGGGTATCGCACCTGGTGGTCGTACATACCGCACTTCATCCACACGCCCGGCTATGTCTACGCCTACGCCTACGGCCAGTTGCTGGCGTTGTCGATCTATGCCCGGTACCGGGTCGAAGGGCCGGGTTTCGTCGACAGCTACGTCGACATGTTGGCAGCGGGTGGGTCGCGCTCGCCCGAGGACCTCGCCGCGATGGTCGGTGTCGACCTCGCTGACCCGGGGTTCTGGGACGGCGGGCTCGACATCATCGAATCCGTGTTGGACGCGACGATCGATGCGGCGACGGCTGCGGGCCGGCTGACCTGATCAGGGCTTCGTCAGGGCCATGACGCCGTGCAGAGCTCGCAGTGAATCGGCCCGGATCTCCTCCACCGGTACGGCGGGGTCGAAGATGTGGCGGATGAAGCCCGAGAACATCAGACCGACCATGACCTCGGCGAGAGCCGCGGGATCGTCGACCTCGCGGAGCACCGCTCTGATCCACTCGGTGAGTCCGGGGGACAGGATGTCGAGCAGCGATCGTCCGACCGCCAGCGACGCCGGCTCGCCCCGGACTCCTTCACCGAGCAGCAACCTCCAGACGACCTCCTCGTCGAGCGCTCCCTTCCACAGCGCCCCGTAGACCTCGTCGATCCGGTGGCGGAGAGGCGATCCGGGGTCGATGGAGGGCGGATCGGCCAGCCGGGCACCGTAGCGGCGCTCGTCCACGACCGCCGCGATCAGCGCGTCCTTCGAGTCGAAGTAGTGGTAGAGAGCCGCGACGTTGAGGTCGCACGAGCGGGCGATCTGGCGCATCGACGTCTTTGCGCTGCCCTGTTCGGACATCAGCCCGAGGGCGACGTCGAGGATGTGCTCGCGCTGAAGCGTGCCCCTCGGAGTCGTTTCGTTTCCCGCCGACATCAGTGGGCGACCGGGCACCCGGAGACGTCTGCGGGCAGGTGTTGGAGCGCCAGCACCAGCGACGACTCGCCTCGGTCGAGCGGCGCGTCGGGCGGCACCTCGATGTCGGGCAGCCGCGAGAGGAGCTCCTGGAACACCAACTTCACCTCCATTCGGGCGAGGTTGGCGCCGAGGCAGAAGTGCGGTCCGATACCGAACGACAGGTGAGGATTCGGATCGCGGGTCAGGTCCATGGTGTCGGGATCGTCGATCGCCCGTTCATCGCGATTGGCCGACCCGTACAGCATGAGGATCCGGTCGCCCTCCTTGAGGTCGGTGTTGCGGTAGGTGTGATCGGCGGTGACCGTGCGGATGAAGCCCAGAACGGGGGTGACGTAGCGGATCAGCTCGTCGACGGCGATGTCCATGAACGCCTCGTCGTCGAGATGGTCCAGCATCAGCTGCCTCTGCTCGGGGAACATCGACAGAGCCAGCAGTCCGCCCGAGATGGCGTTTCTGGTCGTCTCGTTGCCCGCGACGAGGAGGACCGCCAGGAAGGCCAGCAGCTCGTCGTCGTTGAGCGCCGACTTCTCCTTCATGAAGGCCATCGTCTCCTCGTCGACTCCCTGGTAGGCCTTGTTCTCCTTCTTCAGAGCGCCGTCGTCGAAGGCCTGGGTGAGTACCGAGATCAGATCGTCCTGGGGGTCGGCCCGACGCTCGGCGATCAGATCGAGGCACATCATGGCGAACTCGCCGAACGCCTCTGCCGCGGCGTGCAGCACCGGATCGTCGGCCGCGTTGTGGCCGTCGCCGGCCATCATGTCGTCTGACCACCGGTACATCTTCATGCGCTGCTCAGGGTTCAGGCCCATGAGTTCGCAGATGATGATGAGGGGAATGTGGATGGCGAACTGCTCGACGAAGTCGATGCGACCGGCGTCGGTGATGTCGTCGATGAGTTCGTTGGCGAGCTCACGGACGTGGGGCATGAGGTCGCGGACACGACGGGGCGTGAAGCCGGCATTGATGAGTCGGCGGGTCCGGATGTGCTCCTCGCCGTCGAGGGTGATGATCGACATGTCGCCGGCGATGATCGGCCGGACACCGAAGCGTGAGCAGTACAGGTCGTTGTCGCGACTGACGTGGAAGACGTCCTCGTGGCGCGCCGCGATGTACAGATCGTTCTTGGTGTCGTGGTAGAGGTGATTCAGCTCGCGAAGTTCGGCGAAAACCGCCCACGGGTCGTCAAAGGTCCTGGGGTCACAGAAGTCGACGGTGTCGAGGTCGACGGCGGGGGATTCGGTGAGGGTCATGTGCGCTCCTACGTCTCGTTGGGGTCATCGTAGCCAAGTGAACGTTCGTTTGGGACAATGCGTCCGGTGTTGCGCCCGTGGGGCGCCACATCGCGAGTCCCGCTAGCGTCGGGACATGCGCCGAGGACCCACGTCGACACGAACGCTGATCGCCGCGGCTGCCGCCGTCGCCCTGTGGGGAGCGACCGCATGCGCCCCGACGCCGCCACCGACGCCCGGCGGGACGACACCGAGTTGGGTCGGGTCGGGCTTCACCCGCGTCAAGAGCGCGACTCAACTCGAGCAGTTCATCGACTCGTGGACATCGGACGAGTGGTACGCACACGTGCGATTCCATGCGGACATCGTCGCCGGGGTTCAGCAACCTGGCACGACCGACCTGCAGATATTTCCGCGCTCCGGCGCGGGAGGTGCGACTCTCGGAGCCCCCCAGGTGATCTCGTTGCCCGTGCTCTCGAACTTCGCCCCCTTGTGGGGCGAGTCGTTCCTGGGCGTCCAGACTGCGACCGACATCGAGTTCCTGCGACCCGTCGCCGGTGTCTGGGCCCCCTCGGGCAGTGTCGCGATTCCCGCGGGATTCGCACCCAACGCCATGTCGGACGAGTGGCTGGCCTTCCGAAAGGTCGGCCAGGACGAGTACGACATCGGCCAGATCCTCATCTACGAGCTGTCGGACGTGGCCGGATCCATCGTGGCCAGCCCCCACACCACGCTCGACCCCGAGCCGACCTGGCCCCAGATGGTGAAGAACACCTTCGGCTTCCGGATGAGTCTCGACGGAGACCTCCTTGCGCTGTCTGCCATCGGTGAGAACCTGAGCGACGATCTGGTGAGGGTCTACCGGAACACGGGTGGAACCTGGGCAGCCGATTTCACGTTCACCGATGCCTCGGCCACGACCCGGTTCGCGGAGGCACTTGCCGTGACCGATGGCCCATCGGTCGATCGCCTGGCCATGCCCCACGGCGTCGCGGGTCAACCGGCCTTCGTCGACGTGTTCGCCGATTCGGGGGCGGGGTTCGCCCTCGAGGAGTCGGTCGCCCGACCCACCGGCCTACCCGGCGACACGTCGTCGCCGACGTTCGGTTTCAGTATCGGTCTCGACGGCGATGTCCTCGCCGTGGGCACGCGACTCCACCTGATCGCTGTTCCCGGCATCGCCGCCGGAGAGGGCACGGCAGGGGTCGTCGACATCTTCCGCCACGGCACGTCGTGGGAACACGAGGCGGAGTTGGCGACGTGGGACACGCCGTCGGGCAACGACATGGACTCCACGCTTCCGTGGGTTCTCGAGGTCAGCGGCGAGCACGTGGCGGTGACGGTGCTCGGATCGCCGAGCCCCGGCTGTGGATTCCTGTGCATCAATCTCGGATTCGAGTCGTGGGTGTTCGACCAGACCGGCTGATGCCGCCATGGCGCGTCGACTGACGTCGCTCAGGCGTCGGGAGCTGCCTCACCGCCGTTGCCGGCACCCTCGACGTCGCCCTTGAGTTGGACGAACGTCATCTGCAGCTGGCTCAGGGCCTGGCGGAGAACGGGCTCGTTCTCCCCGAAGGAGCCTTCGAGGCGTTCGAGCACGGCCCGGAGTGCCTCGATACCCACTGTGGCTTCGCTGAAGTCGGGCGGGTTCTCACCGAGGTGGATGGCAGCCAGCTCGTAGATCCCCATGAGGTGATTCGCCACGACGTCGATGGCGGGGGTGCTCAAGAGTTGCTGGCGCACCTGGGCCATCTCCGCCATCATCACCGCGGCCTCGGTCTGCTGCTCGGGGGTGAGGGAGGCGACATCTATTCCGGCGGCGGCCAACGCGGCGGCGATCTCCGGCGACAACTCCTCACCGCCCTCGGCTGGGGCGGATGGGGTGGATGGGGCGGATGGTGTGGTCTCGCGGGAGACGGGGCGCTCCCCGTCGGGGGTCCAGAGGCTCAAGAGAATGTCCTTGGGGTCGTCGGTCCGTGTACTGTAGCCAGGCACAACTGAGCGGAAGAGGGCCCAGCGGTTTGTCGCAGTTCGTCTGCGGTTCCCCAGGGCCCCACCCGGCCACCGAGGCGGCTTGCCGTCACGTGCGCCGGCGTCGGGATTCGAGACGTACGGTCGACTGACCGTGCGGAGGCGGGTGTCGGCGTTCCGACTCCCGCCTCTGTCGTTTTTCGGGGCGGTTCCACCACTGACACGTCGAAAGGACGCCAATTGAGGAGTGATCGGTCATAGCTGCGCAGAATGCCGAACCCAGGATCAACGACCGGATACGTGCCCGCGAGGTCCGGTTGATCGACAGGGATGGCACACAGCTGGGAATCAGGCCCACACCAGAAGCCCTGTCCATCGCCAGAGCCGCTGAACTCGACCTCGTCGAGGTGGCGGACAAGGCGAATCCACCGGTCTGCCGGATCATGGACTACGGCAAGTACAAGTTCGAGGCGCAGCAGCGAGCCAAGGAGTCGCGCAAACGGGCGACGAACATCGTGGTCAAGGAGATGAAGTACCGTCCCAAGATCGGTGGCGGCGACTTCGACACCAAGACCCGAAAGGTTGCTCAGTTCCTGGGCGAGGGCCACAAGGTCAAGATCACCATCATGTTCCGTGGTCGTGAGATGCAGCACCCCGAACTCGGTCGGAAGATTCTCGACCGAGTGGCCGACGAGGTCTCGGATCTCGGTCGGGTCGAGGTGACTCCACGTCAGGACGGGCGGAACATGACCATGGTTCTCGGTCCCGACAAGAAGGCCCAGGCTGCGGCGGTGAAGCGAGATGCCGAAGCCGCTGCACGCGAGGCAGAGGACGCTGCCGAGGCGGCCGAGGAGACCCCGCCGAGGTTGCGGTCGAGCCAGACGCAGCTTCACGGACACCCTCCAAGGTCGTGATGGACTCCGATGATCAGCAGGACACAAGCGACAGCGCCGATGAGGTGAACCCGAGCCGGCCGACGTGGCCGACTGAGTCGACTCCTCGCCGGGTCGGTCACGACCGAGCCCCCGAATCCAAGGACAACCATGCCCAAGATGAAGACGCACCGAGGTGCGAAGAAGCGATACAAGGTGACCGGATCGGGAAAGATCCTCCGTCGCCAGGCGAACCGCAGCCACATCCTCGAGAAGAAGCCTTCGAAGCGCACTCGCCGCCTGGCCGGCGAGGTCGAGGTGACCGGCGGCGACCGCCAACGGGTGCGCCGCCAGCTCGGTATCTGATCCGACCCCGGCGGCCTGGCGCCGCGCACCGACATCCGTCTCGATCTCGACATCTCGAAAGGACATCCCATGGCACGTGTGAAGCGCGGAGTGCATGCCAAGAAGAAGCACCGCACGGTACTGAAGCGGGCGAAGGGCCACTACGGCAACCGCAGCCGGTCGTTCCGGGCGGCAAACGAGTCGGTCATGCACGCCCTCGAATACAGCTATCGCGATCGGCGAGCGCGCAAGGGCGAATTCCGACGCCTCTGGATACAGCGGATCAACGCAGCGTGTCGGGCCAACGGAACCACCTACAGTCGGTTCATCGCCGGGCTGAAGGCCGCAGAGGTCGACGTCGATCGCAAGTCGCTCGCCGACATCGCGGTGACCGATCCCGAGGCATTCGCGTCCCTGGTGGCGATCGCGGGCGAGGCCCTCGGGGCGACGGCATCGGCCGGTTGAGCCATGGCGCTCGGCGCCCACAATCCTCAGATCAAACGACTACGGCGCCTCGTTCGGCGTCGTAGTTCGCGTCGGGACGAGGGCGCATTCGTGGTCGAGGGTGCGACGCTGGTGACCGAGGCGCTGCGGGCCGGTCTGGATGTCGAGGCCGTCTTCGCCGATGCCGACGCGGCATCGGGCCTTGCGCTCGACGTGCCGCCTCGTCGCCGTCGAGAGCGGTGTCCTGGAGAAGGTCCTGACGCCGTCGTCACCACAGCCGGTCGCTGCGATCGTGAGGGGATCGCTGTGCGTTCCGCTCGAGGAGGTGTGGCCGCCGGCCGCGGTGGCGTCGGGCTGCGTCGTGATCCTGAGCGACGTCGCTGATCCGGGAAACGTCGGAACGGTCATCCGTTCGGCGGAAGCGTCGGGATGCACCGCCGTCGTCTGCGCCGGGTCGACCGCGGACGTCACCAACCCCAAGACGCTGCGTTCCTCGGCCGGATCGGCCCTGCGCCTTCCGCTCGCGGTCGTGTCGTCGACCCATGACGCGGTCGTCGCGGCAGCGGGGAGGGGGTCCGGACGGTGGCCGCGACATCCCGTGGCGGAGAGCCCCATCGCTGTCTCGCCGGCCGGCGCCCCCTCGCGCTGGTCCTCGGGAACGAGGCGCACGGTCTCGACCCTCTCATCGAGGAGCTGTGCGATGACAGGGTGACGATCGAGATGGCCGGCCCGACGGAGTCCCTCAACGTCGCCATGGCGGCGACGTTGCTGGTCTTCGAGGCGATGAGATCCGACAGCCCCGCCCGGGGCCCTGGCGACGAAGGGGAGAATCCATGACCGGCATCGACCGAAACCGGCTGGCGCAGTTGACCGAACGCGAACAGCGACGCTTCGTCGACCTGCACCCTCGTTCGGCTCAGGCATCGCTCGATTCCTCGCACTTCCTGGGCCGGGTGCCCATGGCATGGATGGGTCGATGGCCCGGAGCGTTCGCCCTCACCGTTGCCGAGGCGAGCGGTTCGCACTTCGTCGACATCGACGGCATCGACTACGTCGACCTCTGCCTCGGCGACACCGGCGCGATGGTGGGTCACGGACTTCCGTCGGTGCGCGCCGCTCTGTCCGCCCAGGCCGATCGGGGCCTCACGACGATGCTTCCCTCGCCCGATGCCCCCTGGGTCGCCGACGAGTTGGCCCGCCGGTTCGGCCTGCCCGTGTGGCAGCTGGCGATGACCGCCACCGATGCGAACCGGTTCGTGTTGCGATACGCGCGTCATGTGACCGGACGCCCCAAGATCGCGGTGTTCGACTGGTGCTACCACGGAACGGTCGACGAGACGTTCGCGGTACTCGATGCCCACGGAAGGGTGGTACCGAGGCCGGGGTCGATCGGAGCGGCGGTTCCGCCCGACATGACGACGCGTGTCGTCCCATTCAATGATCTCGACGCGCTGGCGCGTGCTCTCGCCCACGGCGACGTCGCCTGTGTCCTGGCGGAGCCCGCTCTCACCAACATCGGCATCGTGTTGCCCGAGGACGGCTTCCACGACGGCCTGCGTCGCCTGTGTGACGAGGCGGGCACGTTGCTCGTCATCGACGAGACCCACACCATCTGCGCCGGTCCCGGCGGAGCGACCCGCGAGTGGGGCCTCCGGCCGGACATGTTCGTGATCGGAAAGACGATCGGCGGCGGCATCCCGGCGGCCGCCTACGGGATGTCCGAGGAGATCGCAGAACGCCTGGGTTCGCACGTCGCGGGCGATGAGGTCGACGTGTCCGGTGTCGGCGGCACCCTCACGGGGAGCGCTCTGTCGCTGGCGGCGATCCGGGCGACGTTGTCGACGACCCTCGGCGAACAGGACTTCGCGACGGCCGTGCCCCTGGCGGTCGCCTGGCAGGACGGGGTGTCGGCTGCAGTCGCGGCACACGGACTCGACTGGTGTGTCCAGCGGCTCGGTTGCCGTGCGGAGTACTGGTTCTGTCCGCCGCCGAGCAACGGTGCCGACGCGCACGCCGTCGTCGACGAGGCCCTCGACGCATTCCTTCATCTCTACGCGCTCAACCGGGGGGTGCTGATGACGCCTTTCCACAACATGGCGCTGTTCTCCCCGTCTCACGATCTGGACGACGTGGCCCGTCATGACGAGGTGTTCGGGGCCGCGCTGGCCGAGCTGACATCACCGGGCCCGTGAGCCACGGGGCCGCAGCGCCGCGCACGGCTGATCGAGGCGAGGATCGCGCGTCTCGCCGGGTCGGGACCGGGTATCGCCATCGTGGCGATGCGGTGCCGGCCTTCGACGGAGAGGCGTACCAATGTGTTTCGGGATCCCGGGTCAACTCGGCAACAATGGCCCCATGACGTCCCCCTCGACGCTCGACGCCGTCCGATCCTTGACCGATGCCGCGATCGAACGGATCTCCGGCATCGACGACGGCGCGGAGCTCACCCGAGCCGACGCCGAGTTGTTGGGCAAGAGCTCTGAGCTCTCGTCGCTCAGAGCCTCGCTGCGCGACGTCGATCCCGATGAGCGAAAGGTTCTCGGTCGCGAACTGAACGACGCCGCGCCAGGCGATCGAGGCGGCAGTCGCTGCGCGTACGCGGGGAGCTCGACGCGGCGGAGAGGGAGATCCGTCTCCGTGCCGAACGGCTCGACCTCACCGAATGCGTGATCGATCGATCGGTGGGTCACTCGCACCTCATCACCCAGACCCTCGAAGAGCTCGAGGACGCTTTCTGCGGGTTGGGCTTCACGGTGGCCGACGGCCCCGAGGCCGAGACCGACTGGTACAACTTCGAGGCGCTCAACATCCCCTACGGACATCCGGCGCGCTCGATGTGGGACACGCTGTATCTCGACGCCGGCGAGCCCGAGACGGTGCTGTTGCGGACGCACACCTCTCCCGGTCCAGATCCGCACGATGCTCAAGGGTGAGCCGCCGATCTACGTCGTCGCCCCGGGTCAAGACGTTCCGGCAGGAGACCACCGATGCCACCCATCTCCCGGTCTTCCATCAGATCGAGGGGCTGGTCGTCGACCGGGGTATCACCTTCGCCGACCTGGCCGGAACCATCGACGCATTCGTCAAGGTGCTGTTCGGAGCCGATCGCACCACCCGGCTCCGCCCCTCGTACTTCCCCTTCACCGAGCCGTCGGCGGAGTTCGACATGACGTCGGCCGACGGCACGTGGATGGAGTTGGGCGGCTGCGGAATGGTGCACCCCAACGTCCTGCGCGCCGGCGGGGTCGATCCCGAGGAGTGGTCGGGATTCGCCTTCGGATTCGGTATCGAGCGCATGGCCCTCCAGCGACACGGTATCGACGACATCCGCGAACTGGTCACCAACGACGTACGGTTCCTCACCCAGTTCTGAAGAAGGATCTCCTGTGAAGGTTTCGCATTCATGGCTGCGCGAGTTCGTCCCCGATCTCGACGTCGCACCCGCACGATCTCGCCGAGGTTCTCAGCGAGATCGGTCTGTGCTGCGAGGAGATCATCGAGGTCGGCGGCGGTCTCGACGGCATCGTGGTGGCCGAGGTGATCGCCCTGTCTCCCCACCCCGACGCCGACCGGATCCAGCTGGTGTCGGTGGATGTCGGCGACGGCGATCCGCAACAGGTCTGTTGCGGGGCGTTCAACATGTCGGTCGGCGACCGCGTTCCGTTGGCCACGATCGGGACGACCGTGATGCCGTCGGGAATGGAGATCGCCCGTCGCAAGCTGCGCGGCGAGTGGTCGAACGGAATGCTGTGCTCACCGCCCGAACTCGAACTTGCCGGGGGATCCGGGCGGGCATCCTGATCCTCGACGAGCCGACGCTCCGCTCGGCACGCCGCTCGCCGACGCCCTCGGTATCGAGGCCGACGTGCTCTACGACCTCGATCTCACACCCAATCGTCCCGACGCCCTGTCGATCATCGGGGTGGCCCGCGACGTCGCCGGGCGGCTCGGTCTGGAGTTCGTCCTGCCCGACATCGACGTCGGTCGAGTCGGGACCGGCGGCCGACGAGGTGGTGTCGGTGGCATCGGGGATCCCGAGCTGTGCGGACGATTCACGGTGCGGGTGCTCGGCGACGTGCCGAACGGGCCGTCACCCGAGTGGATGCAGCGGCGGCTGGCCAATGCAGGGATGCGCGCCATCACCGCGGTGGTCGACACCTCGAACTACGTGATGTTGGAGTACGGCCAGCCGAACCACACCTACGACCTGGCCACGTCTGCCGGACGGTCGCTCGGCGTTCGTCGGGCCCGGGACGGCGAGACGCTCGTAACCCTCGACGGCCAGGAGCGACGGCTGCGCCCCGAGCGACGGCGTGATCGTCGATGCCGCCGACACGGCCATCGGCATCGCCGGGGTGATGGGAGGCGCGTCGACGGAGATCTCCGAGCACGACCGCCGAGGTCGCCCTGGAACTGGCGTGGTGGGACCCGGTGTCGATCTCGATCACCTCGAAGCAGCTCGGACTGCGATCGGAGGCCTCTGCCCGGTTCGAAAAGGGCGTCGACCCCGAGATCGCCGCAGCCGTGCCGCGCGCCGCTTCGCCCAACTGCTCGGTCGACCAGGGAGCGACGCTCCGTCCCGGGGTGGTCGTGGCCGAAGGCCGAACCTGCCGCCTCGGCCGAGCGTGACCGGTGCGTACCGAGCGGGTCAACGCGCTCCTGGGCACCTCTCTCGACCACCGCCGACGATACGTGCTCTCATCGAACCGATCGGATTCGCCTGTTCCGATGCCCCGGACGACGGGGTGATGCAGGTGGACGGTCCCGTCGTGGCGGCTGGATTCCGACAGCGAGATCGACATCGTCGAAGAGGTGGCTCGGCTCCATGGATACGGCCGCCTGGGTTCGACGGGTGCCCCAAGTCGCCGCTTGCCGGGCGGGCTGAGCGACCGACAGCAGGACCTCCGACGGATTCGCTCCCTGCTGTGGGAGCCCGGATGCACCGAGATCCTTCCCGATGCCGTTCCTGGCTCCCGGAGACCTGGAGCGGTGCGGGGTGCGCACCGATGCCGTGGCCGTGGCCAATCCGCTGGTGGCCGAGGAGTCGATCCTGCGGACGTCGCTGCTGCCCGGGATGGTCACGCACGCTGGGCTACAACGCCGCCCATCGAAACGGGCAGCGTCCGCTGTTCGAGATCGGTCGGTGTTTCGCCGCAGGGAGGCGACGACGGCGTTCCCCTCGAATGGGACGAGGTCGGCGGTGGCGCTTGGCGGCCGGCATGACGCCGAGCCGCGGTGCGAGGTGGCGTGGCATCTGTGCCGAGTCGTTCGGAGTCGCCGACGTCGCGGTGCGCCAACGATCGGATCGGAGGGCTGCACCCCGGACGATCGGCTCGGATCACCGCGGCGGGCCGCGCCATCGGCGTGGTGGGCGAGATCGATCCGGCGGTGGCGGAGCACTACGGCGTGACCGAACGGGTCGCCTTCGTCTCGCTCATCGCCGGCGGGACACGAGCCGTGGCACGGAGGGCCGGACTCCTGGCGTCGCCGAGGATCGACCGGGTGTATCGGCCGATTTCACGGTTCCCGAGCTCGGATTTCGATCTGGCGTTCCTGGTGGAGGACTCCGTCGGCGCCGATCCAGGTCGAGGTCGACCATCGCGGACGGCGGCGGGCCCACTGCTCGTCGACCACCGCGCTCTTCGACGTGTACCGGTCGGACGGGTCCGAGAGCGGAAAGCGTTCGCTGGCCTACCGGCTGCGGTTGCAGGCCATGGATCGAACGCTCACCGATGCCGAGGTCGCCGAGGTCCGTGGCCGCGGTGATCGCGGCAGTCGAGAACGCCCACGGAGCAGCCTTCACGGGGAATGCACGATGCTAGTGATGCACTGTAGTGCATCATCGTGCAGCCAACGGCCCGAAGGTGACCCGGAGCGAGAGCCGTCGCGTCGGGGTGATCGGAGCATCGGGATTCGCGGGTCGGAGTTCCTTCGGCTGGCACGTCGTCATCCACGGATCGAGATCGATGGGCGACAGGTGACAGCCAGGCGGGAGTCGCGGTGCCGATCTGTACCCGTCGCTGGTGGCGCGTACGGGATCCGAGGGTTCAGTCTCTGGGATCCGACGTTGCTCGACAGCGTCGACACGGTCGTCATGGCACTGCCCCACGGCGCATCCCAGGCGTTGTTCGCGAGATCGTGGGTCGGGTGGCTTCGTCGTCGATCTGGCCGCCGACTTCCGCCTCAAGGATCCCGCTCTGTACGACACCTGGTACGGCGAGACCCACACCGCCCCCGAATTCCTCGATCGCTTCGTCTACGGACTGCCCGAGCTGTACCGCGCCGAGATCGCAGCGGCGACCAGGGTCGCGGCGCCGGGTTGCTACCCGACCGCGGCCATCCTTGCCCTCGCCCCGCTGTCCCGAGCCGGGCTGATGACACCGACGCATCGTCGTCGATGCCGCATCCGGCGTCTCCGGAGCCGGTCGACCGCCCAAACCCGCCACGACGTTCTGCGCGGTGGACGAGGACTTCACGGCATACGGCTTGTTCGATCATCGCCACACGCCCGAGATGGAGGCCCACGTCGGGTCGACAGCGTGCTGTTCACCCCTCATCTCGCCCCGATGAGCCGAGGGATTCTTGTCACCGCGTACGCCACGTCCGGCCGTCGACGCCGAGTTGAGCACGGGTCGTGCTCGCGCCCTCGACGTCGCCTATGACGAGGAGCCGTTCGTGTCGGTGTCGGAACGGCCACCGTCGACCAAGGCCACCATGGGTTCGAACATGGCCCACGTCAGCGCTCGGTACGACCAGCGCACGTCGACGGTGATCTCGATGTGCGCACTCGACAACCTGGTGAAGGGCACCGCCGGTGGCGCTATTCAGAGTCTCAACCTCATGGCGGGATGGGACGAGACGACTCGGCTTGCCTCGAGTCGGTCTCAGCCCCTGACACGCCGCCGCGCCTGCCCCAGCCCGATGGCGAGTCGGCGGCCGTCCCGTCAGGAGTTGTAGCTGGCGCTTCCGACCCAGTGGTGGCTGATCCCGGTGGAGAAGTCTCCGGTTCCGTCACGGAAGATCGACGTGCAGGTGAAGTCCCAGCTCAACCCGATGGAGGCGACGGCGTCGCCCCGGTACGCCACCGACGTGATGGTGATCGTGCCGCTCGGGTTCGTGACGGTGGGGTTGTAATAGCCGCGGTCCCCGCACGCCCAGCGGATCTCGGAAGGGACGGTGATGTCCTGACGGGCGATGAAGTCCTCGAGCGTGGCGACACCCAGGGACACCTCGAGGTCGGGATTCGCGCCCTCGAGACTGTAGGTTCCGGGGTGGAACAGCGGCCCGCCGGTGTCCAACCACATCCACATGTGGAAGACGCCCGACAGCGGAATGCCCCCCGTTCCGGTCGGGTCCCTCAGCGTGAGTCCGAACTGCGACGAGGGGTGCTGGAGTTGACTGCCGGTGGGTACGTCCAGCTGCCACAGAGGCGACGTGGCGGAATAGCTGTAGCCGTCGATCGCCATCTGCATGCCGGCGGTCGGGATGACGGCGGGCGTCCCGGGCTGGCAGGCGGCTCCGACGAGGCCGAGGATCGCCAGAAGTGCGAACACCCTGGAGGCCCGGCGAGCTGAACGAGTCGGTGACATGGCGACCCCCTTCGTTCCGAGACCGTCATCCCTGACGGCTCTGAGGACTGTCCCACGGCATCGTCTCATAGGAGTCGAGGCGATTCACAGGGCCTTTGGTCCCGGGCGTATCGACCCGTGGGATGGGGGCTTGCCGCCACTCCGGTTGTTATGTTGCGCCTGTGGGTTCGATCTCTGAAGGTTCCCGGGCATCGGTGGCCGGGGGCCGACCGGATCGAGTGCCCGTCCCGGTGGAGAGGTCGAGGTCGTCATGACCCCGTCGGTGGGATCGACCTCGACGAGTCCCGACCGCCTTCAGCCGCCCCGCCTTCCACTCGAACGCCCCCCAGCGGGGTTCCGGCCCCGGCGGGTGGTCATCGTGGGTCTTGCCCAGGCGATCGCCCTGGTCGTCATCGCGTGGTTGTTCGACGGTGTCCACGTCGACGGTTTCCTCGGAGCGTTGGCGAGCGTGGCGGTTCTCGCCGTTCTCAACGGAGTCATATGGCCGCTCGTGATCCGTTGGGCGATGCCGTTCGTGTTGTTGACCGTCGGTGTGGGCACCTTCGCGCTGGACGCCGCCGTCATCTGGATTGCGAGCGAAGTGATCGGCGGCCTGGAGGTCGACTCGTTCTGGATGGCGATGATGATCGCAGTGGTGCTCAGCGCGGCGACCGTTGTCGCAGGAAGCCTGCTCCACGTCGATGACGATCACGTCTGGCAACACACCGTGGTGCGCCGAATCGTGAAGCGGACGGAACGCCCCGAGCCATCCGATGTTCCGGGGTTCTTGTTCATCCAGATCGATGGCCTTGGTCACGATGTACTGGCCGATGCCATGAGTTCGGGCCACGCTCCGATGCTGGCTCGACTCGTCGACTCAGGCACCCATCGTCTCCTCGACTGGGAGTGTGACCTCTCCTCCCAGACGGGAGCGATGCAGGCGGGAATACTGCTGGGTGACAACCACAACATGCCGGCGTTCCGTTGGTACGAGAAGGAGACGGGTCGAATCCTGGTCTCGAACCGTCCGCGACGCGGCCGAGATCGAGTCTCGTCAATCGACCGGAACCGGCCTCCTCGTCGACGGAGGAGCCTCCCGGGCCAACGTCTTCTCCGGCGACGCCGACGACGCGATGTTCACGTTCAGCACGGTGCTGAACCGGTCGCGCGGGACGCGAGGTCGATTTCTCTACGTCGTGTCCACGCCGTTCGCGCTGACGCGGATCCTGCTCCTTGCCATCGGGGACATCGTCGCCGAGCGCCGCGCCGCGCGTCGCTCGAGGAGATCGGGGGTGCAGCCCGCCATGCACCGCGGCGGTGTCTATCCGCTGCTTCGCGCGGCAACCACCGTCGTGCTGGCCGAGATCACCTACGCGATGCTCCTCAGCGACATCGAGCGGGGAGTTCCCTCCGTGTACGTCGACCTGGTCGGGTACGACGAGGTCGCTCACCATTCGGGAATCGCGGCGGCCGAGTCGATCGAGATCCTCCGTCGCACCGACGACCAGCTCGAACGGCTGTTGACCACGCTCGACACCGCACCACGGCCCTATTTCGTGGTCGTGCTGGCGGACCACGGTCAGACCCAGGGTGCGACGTTCGAACAACGGTGCGGTGAATCGCTCGGTGACGTTGTCCGGCGGCTCGCCGGTGGGGAGGGCGTTGCGGAGCCCGTTCTCGCCGAGGAGGGATGGAACAACGTCAACAGTGTCCTCATCGATGCGGCCGCCGAGGACTCCGCGCTCGGGAAGGTGGTGAAACGAACGACCCGGCGCCGAAGCGAGGACGGCGAGATCGTGCTGGGCCCCGACACGACGGGCGCGACACCTCGGGGAGTCGACGACATCGTGGTGCTGGCGTCGGGGAATCTCGGTTTGATCTCCTTCCCGGTGATCGAAGGGAGGGCCACCCGCCAACAGATCGATGCCTTCTACCCGGGGCTTGTCGACGGGCTCCGGACCCACGAAGGCGTCGGTTTGACACTCGTTCGTGACGAGGATGCCGGCGATGTGGTTCTCGGACCCGACGGGGTGCGACATCTGGTCGATGACTCCGTCAACGGCGCCGACCCGCTCGTCGATTTCGGTCCGAACGCGGCCGATCACCTGAGACGCACCAGCAGCTTCTCCAACTGCCCCGATCTTCTCGTGAACAGTTTCTACGATCCGGTCGCCGACGAGGGTGCGGCGTTCGAGGAGCTGATCGGGTTCCACGGTGGGCTCGGCGGGAAACAGTGCCGTCCCTTCGTACTGGCCCCCAAGGAGCTGGCCGAACCGACGGAGCCGTTGGTCGGCGCACGTTCGATCCATTCACTGTTCAAGGCATGGATCGCCGAGGTGCAGGCCGAGCACTCCGACGAAGGCGCCGCACCGTGATCGGATCCGGAACCTGCGGCCGGCGACGGTCGGGCTCGACTCAATCGATCCTGATCCAGGTGGTGCGGGCAATGGCGGCCACGTTGTCGGAGGAGTCGAAGATCGCGGACGTTGCGAAGAGCTTTCGACCGTCGCGGCCGGTGGCTTCGCCAACCACGATGTAGGACGTGCCGATGTGAACCGGCGCGCTCTGTCGCACTGCCATTCGACCCAGCACCGCGGTGACGCCCGACGCGATGTGGCTCCAGCCGGACGGGCAGTCGAGCGCCGCCCAGACGAATGCTGTGTCGACGTGCTTCCCGTCGGTCGCCAGGTCGACGTCGGGCTCCCAACGGCCGGCCACGACTCCGGGTCGTCCCGGCGTTCGTCCCGACAGGATGCGAAGCCCGTCTCCCCGGCCGCGGGCCGGGCCACACGTGAAGCAGGTGTCGAAAGGATGATCCAGGTCGAGGAAGTCCCGTTCGGACCGCACCGCCTCCTCGACGGTCACGGGAGCCGGAGAGTCGACGTCGAGCGTGGTCCTCAGCGCCTCGGCGATGGTCTCCTCGCCACGAATGAGCACGATCCCGTCGGGGGTCTCGCGAGCTTCCAGGGGCACCTCCAGCGGGGGAGGCAGTCGAAGGGTGACCTCGACGTCGCCGCCGAGCCGAGCGGCGAGTGTGCCGCCGGTCCAACCACCGTTCGCCGATTCCGGGGGTCCACAGAAACGACGAGGGATCTGCATCGTCGCACCCTACTCACCGCGGGTCCCTCCCTGGCCGACCTGCGCATGAACGCGGGCGCACCACTCTCGACGTCCTCGTCAAGTGCCGGCGCAACCCTCTCTGCGCGGCGGCACGGCGCTGAATGGTCCGGAAGGGGTCGTCGGGAGATGCCGATCGGGACCTTGGGCTCTGGTGGTGGCGATGGCGTCGCCGTATCTTGCCCTCGCGCTGGTGCAGGGAGAGAAGTGATGACACGGACTACCGGGCTTCTGGTTCGTCGCAGGGGGGTGGTCGCTGCGGTCGTCGCGCTGATGGCGTTGTCCGGAGCGGCATGCCGCCTCGTCCAGCCCCCCGGGGTCGAACCACAGGATCCGACCGGCGGGCTGGAACTGGTCGAAGGCGGCGAGGGCCAGGTGCGCGTCGCCGGATGGGCCACGCAGTATCCCCCCGCCGGAGACAACGGGCAGCAGCGCACGACACAGATCGTCGTCCTCGTCGAGGGACAGTGGGCCCCGGGAGCGGTCCCGGCGGACGATCCACGGCCCGACATCGAGGCGGTTCTGGTCGCCACCGGACTCCTGCAGTTCCGCCAACCGGACATGGGCTATGGCTTCGACGTCACCAAGCCGGCTCCAGAGGGCGACGTGACAGTGTGCGTCATTGCACTCAACCAGTTCATCGCCGAATGGGGACCATATGGAGCGTGGGGAGGGTCGGGACCCCCCGAACACGTTCTGCTCGGCTGCCGCACCGTCGAGGTCACATAGCCGCTCGCCGGATCGTCATCTCCGCCGTCCTGGTCGGTGCCGCGGTGCGGGCGTCGTCCTATGCGCCGAACACCGGGTTCTCGTAGACCATCGCCGCGAGCTCGTTGCCCTCGGTATCGAGGAAGTGGGTGAGCGTTCCCACCGTCGGAATCGCGACCTCGTCGTGGGTGATGGTTCCGCCGTTCGCGACGATTCGGTCTCGAACGGCACCGAGGTCGTCGACGGCGACGGTGCACGTGAAACCGCGCGAGCCGCTGCCGCTCAACGGTGCGGAGCGTCCGTGAAGGGCTCCGTGGATGCCGGGATGGTCGTCGGTGCCCGTGTCGATGTTGTAGAAGCCCGGCGGGCCCCAGGCATCGAAGCGCCAGCCGAACACCGCCTCGTAGAAGCGTCGAGCCCTCTCGACGTCGTCGGCATGGACCGCGAAGTGAACGACGTTGTGGGCCATGAAGGCCACGCTACCGGCGTGCCACACCGGGCGCGGTGAAGCGCACCCACCCTCGCGTTGGCTCCCAGCCACGGGCGGTGAAGCGCACCCTCGGCACGATGCCTGGCGGCCTCCCACGACCCTCGACTCGCGGTCGATGCGTTCGGCCCGTTCGGAACCGGAGCCGGAGCCGGAGACGTCAGGCCCCCAGGCGGTAGGTGCACATCTGAACACCCGTGTCCGTCGTGACGCAGTCGACGAGCTGCATCGGTCGGGCTGCGCCGTCCTCGGGGAAGATCCGCTTGCCGCCGCCGAGCAGGATCGGCTCGATCATGAGCCTCAGCTCGTCGACGAGACCACGGGTGAGGAGAGCGGTGGCGAGCTGGGCGCTGCCCCACATCAGGATGTCGCCGCCGTCCCGGGCGCGAAGCCCGGCGATGTCGGCGACGGCATCGTCGGCGGAGAGCAACGTCGAGTTGTTCCAGGTGAGATCCTCCTGATCCAGCGTTCGTGACGCCACGTACTTGGTGATGGCGTTCATCTGATCGGCGTAGGGGTCACCGGCGCGTTCGGGCCAGGCAGCAGCCATCGCTTCCCACGTGCGCCGGCCGAACAGAAGGGCATCGACTCCGTCCATGCCGTCGCTGATCGCCGGCCCCATCACCTCGGGGTCGAAGTAGGGAGCCGACCAGCCACCGTGGGCGAACCCGCCGTCGGGGTCTTCCTCGGCTCCACCAGGGGCCTGCACCACCCCGTCGAGGCTCATGAACTCAGTTGCCACAACTCTCACGGATCCGCTCCCTGGTTGTCGAACGACGTCTCGACAGATCTGATCACACGACGACCGCGACTGTCTCCATCGACGAGCGGACGCGGGGCCTGCGGGCCGAGAGGACACCGAAGGGGAGGCCCGCCGGCAGGCGTGTCGCCGCGTCCGCTCTCGGAACACCTGCGGGTGGAGCGGTCTAGGCTCTCCCGGCCATGGGACTGGTCGAGATCGGGGTGTTCATCGCCGGCGCCCTGGTGGTGTTGATGGTGCTCTCGGGAGCCATTCGCACCGTGGTCGTACCTCGTGCCGAACAGGTCGTCGTGTCCCGCGTGCTCTTCTGGGTGATGCGGGAGATCTTCGAGCTGGTGGCCCGTTCCCGGCGGGACTGGCGGGCACACGACCGGGTTCTGGCCCGGTACGCCCCTGTCACTCTGATGCTGATGCCGTTGCTGTGGGCGTTCGGAGTCGCCGCGGGTTTCGCCATGATGTTCTGGGCCGTCGGAGTCGGCGGGTGGGAGGAGTCCTTCCTGCTCAGCGGCTCCTCGCTCACGACCTTGGGGATCAGATCGAGCGGTTCGGTCGTCGCGGCGACGCTGGCCAACGTCGAAGGCCTGCTCGGGCTCGGCCTGGTCGCCCTGCTCATCAGCTTCCTGCCGACGATGTACTCGCGTTTCAGCCAGCGAGAAGCCCTGATCTCGAGCCTGCACGTCATGGCGGAACCGGCCCCTTCTCGCGACCGGCCAGACGGAACGGCCCCCGACCCCGAGACGATGATCATCCGGGTCAACCGCATCGGCCGATTCGAGTCGCTGAACGAGACCTGGGTCGAGTGGGAGGAGTTCTTCAGGGATCTGGAGGAGGCCCACACCACGTTCGCGGCGCTCAACTTCTTCAGGTCGATCCAACCGAACCGATCGTGGGTCGTGTCGGCGGGAGTGGCACTGGATTCCGCCGCGCTGATCCAGTCCACCGTGGACGTCCCGTCGTCGCCGCAGGCCCAGTTGATGCTGAGATCGGGCTACACCGCACTTCGGCGCATCGCCGACTACTTCTTCATCGCCTACGAGCCCTTCCCCGAACCGACCGATCCGATCTCCTTCGAGCGTGTGCGCTTCGATGCCCTCTGCGATCGTCTCGCGGACGCCGGCGTGCCGCTGGTCGCGGATCGGGACCGGGCCTGGCGTGACTTCGCCGGTTGGCGGGTGAACTACGACACCGTGCTCCACGCCCTCCTGCACCTCACGTCGGCGCCGCCGGCGTCATGGTTCGGCCCGGAGTTCCGCTACCGCCGACCCCCGCTCATCCGCCGGGGGTGATGCGCTCGTCGATCACCCGGAACTGCCCCGACACGGTGGTGTCGGGTGCGCCGCTCTCACCGGGACAGATCATGTCGACCTCGCCGCTCGTCGCCACGTTGTGAATCGGCGGGTCGGTGGGGCCGGGTGGCAGCTGTTCGCTGAACGGTGACAGGTCGATGCGCAGGGTTCCGCTGGCTCCGCTCGGCACGTGGGCGGGGATCGGGAGAGCATCGGGATCGGGCGACAGCGTGTGGCTGGAACAGATGGAGTACTCGGTCTCGGGTCCGGGCACCCACTGGCCCGTTTCCTCGTCGAAGTCCATTCCGGCGGCGATGACGAAGGTCAGGCGGAACGGCAAGGTGGCGATGTCGAAGGTGCCCTCGACCCCCTGAGCGATCGGGTACCAGGGTCCGTATCCGAACTCGTCATCGACCGAGATTCCCATGTCGAGCACGTGACCCGTGTCGTCCACTGCGGTGACCGACAGATGACTGCTGTGGAGACCCCAACTGTCGTTGGTCCACGGCACGACGGCTCCACGGTTCCACTGGACACGCGACCGGTCCGCCGACATCCACTGCGAAGAACGAGGACGCGGGTGCGGGCGGTACGCACGCCGCCGTGGTCATCGCCACGATCACACCCATGCCGGTGAACAACCGTCGTCGCCTTGTCGGTTCGCTCATCTCGACCCGCCCCCGTTCTCCCCGTCCCGGTCCTTCGTTCGGCGACGATATCGAGACCGCGGCGGTTCCCGACGAGCGGGGAATGCGGACAGGGATCCGCAGGTCGATGCAGGTGCCTGTGACCTCCAGGGGTCCCGGTGATCGGTGATGGCCCCGCCACTCCCTCCGGCGGGGCCATCGCTGGTGGAGGGGTCGGTGGTTCTGGGATGCCACCGCTCCCCGTGTGTGGATCGTTCACCTTCGGAGGCCGGCGGACCCACGTCCGTCATGGGCTGGTGGGGTGATGGGCGCCAGTCTCGGGGTCGTGGGTACCGCCTGCGGAGAAGCGGTGTGCGAGCGCGGTCGCGATCTCGCGATGCCGCAGCAGGAAGGCGCGCTCGTCGAGTCGCTTCCGTCGCAGCCAGCTGGTGACCTCGTCGTTGCACTTGCTGGCGTTGCAGGAACGGCATGCCGGCGCAATGTTGTCGAGCGTGTAACGGCCGCCACGTGAGAGAGCCAACACGCAGTCCCGTTGAAGGGGCCGGTCGCTCGCACCGCAATACGCGCACCCGCCCCAGGCGGTCTTGAGAGCGTCCCATTGCGCATCGCTCAGATCGTGCTCGACACGGTCCATTCGGCGTTTGCGCTTGCGTGCGCTCCTGGCCTTGCGGCTCCCGTTGCTCGGCACGGCCCCAGCGTATTCACCCCTCCGATCCACCTGTGGTGAACTGGCGCGGAGCACAGCCGGTGCCGATGGCCACGAGGACGAGCGAATGATCGAGAAGATGGAGCGGAGCGCCGGCGACAAGCTGGGTTTCGTCGTGTCCGGCGATGTCACCAAGGCCGACTACGAGACCCTGGTGCCGGCCGTCGACGCAGCCATCGAGGCGCACGGGTCGGTGTCATTGCTGCTGGACCTCGCAGGCTTTCACTGGGAGAGGATCAGCGCCTGGGGGGTCGACCTCCGATTCGGCCGCGACCATCACGACAGCATCGCCCGGGTGGCGATCGTGGGTGACAAACAGTGGGAACGACACCTCGCCTCGCTGGCCGCGCCCTACTACGCACGGGAGGCTCGATTGTTCGAGACCGATGACGACGCCTGGGACTGGTTGGACGCGTGACACGCTGAGACCACCGCCCCTGCGGTGCGAAACGGGGACGAGGACGACTACCCCGCAGTCTGAACGGCGGCCGCGCCCCAGGGCTGCAGGTCGAGCAGATCGCGGATCTCGATGTGTCCGTCGCTGAGGGCCCCGGTCGCCGCGTCCGCCACCCGCCAGTGCATCCGTTGTCGATGGATCGGCTGGGACTCGAGAAAGAGACACCGCAGGTCGCCCGGTTCGAAGTCACACTCGCTCCTGAATCGCGCGCCAGGAGCTGTTCGTGATGGAGATGGCCGTCGCCGAAGTTCCAGCCGAGCACCAGCCCGGCGACCATCTCGCCGTCGATCATCTCGAACGCGTCGGGTCCCGAGCGACGCAACCGTCGGGGTCGTCGGCGGCCAGATCCTCGTAGGTGCGGGGCAGCAGAGTCGCCAGCGCGCGGCCGTGGAGGTGCATGGCCCTGAAGGCCTGCCCGCGGGCCATGGTGACGTCGTAGGTTCCCGGCTCGATGTTGCCTTCGAGCTGGATGCGGTGCAGCGGCGCGGCCTTGGTGATGCGCTCGTCGAGTCGCTCCATGAGGCCCGGTCGGAAGAGCCACACGCTGGCCGCCCAGTTGCCCGCGTAGTAGCGCATCGACGGCAGGAACGAGATCTTGTCGGGCCGGACGCTCCCCAGGACCGGTCCGATCAGCACCCAGGCGACCAACACCGCGGCCAGGACGGGCGAGTCGATCGACCAGAACGGCACGTCGGCGTGGGCGCCGAAGAGGACGAGTCCGGAGTAGATGAACATGATGTTCCACTCGAGGGGGACGCCCATGGGGATGCTGAAGAGGATGTTGAGATGGAACAGCACCATGACCACGAGAGCGATGGTGTGAAGTGTTCCGCCGGTGGTGAACGCGAGCGTCAGCGGAAAGGCGAACTCGACAGCGGTCGCACCGTGAGCGATCGTGGCCGACACTCGAGAGCCCCTCAGGTCGTCGGGGTAGGAGCGATACAGAGCCCGACGAACACGGGTCGACCGCTGGATCGGGCTGTTGGACTGCATGATCGCGATCACGTTGGGGAAGTGGTGGTTGAGTTTCGAGGTCGCCGCACCCAGCCACAGGGCCAGCTGGACCACCTTGGCGCCGGCCCACAGGTCCGCGGGGAACAGGAAGACGAACGCGGTGATGAGGTAGTGCTCCGACCGGGCCGCCAGGAAGATCGTCTTGTCGCGCAGGCCGAGGACGCACAGCACCGCGATGAGGGGCACCAGCTCTCCGCGGCCGATTCGAGCTGACACCAGAGCGTTCAACAACAACCCCAACAGCGCCGCGTAGAGCGCTACGTCGACCGAGGTCCGCCGGTTTCCGCTCGTGAAGGGCACCCATGTGAAGGGGCGGAGGCGAGTTGTGCCGGGCCGCAACCAGTGCCGGGTGGCGGGGAACATCGGACCGTAGTGACCGGTGAGCGGACCGCTGCCGCACCCGAGCCCCATGACCTCGAACATCATCGTCCAGAGGATCGCCTTCTGGAACGCCAACGGCGCGGACCACCAGTCTGCGAACGATCCCGGCCCACCCAGCGAGGGCGTCAGCGCCGCGAAGACGAAGAAGGCGCCGATGTAGAAGGCGATCTTCATCACATACAGCACGTAGACGACATCGGGTGCGCCGAAACCCTGGGTGCACCAGGTGACACACATCATGCGAAGGCGGTCGGGGTAGGGGAGCGCCCGCCACTCCTCGACGTCGAAATCCGGCTCGTCCGGCTTCGTCAACCCCACGTGGTGACCATCCCCCTCGTGCCGATGCAATACTCCGGCAATGTATACCGCCTCACCGAAGGGCAATTCGCTTGACCACTCATGACGCAGTTGTGGTCGGGTCGGGGCCGAACGGGCTGGCCGCCGCCATCACTCTGGCGGACTGCGGGGGCCTCGGTGGTCGTGCTGGAAGCCAAGGACACTCCTGGCGGTGGCATGCGCACCAGGGAACTCACCCTTCCCGGGTTCCGCCACGACGTCTGCGCCGCCATCCACCCGATGGGGGCGGCCGGAACGTTCTTCGACCGGTTCGGCGTGGACGTCGAGTGGGTTCAGCCCGAGGTGATGGTGGCTCACCCCCTCGACGACGGAACGGCGGGAGTCATCCACCGTTCGGTGGCCGACACCGCCGCGGCGAACGGTGTTCCTCGTTGGGAGCGGCTCTTCGGACCGGTGATCGATCGATGGCAGGACGTCGACAGCGACATCCTCGGCCCGGTCTGGCACATTCCGAGACACCCGCTCACGCTCGCCCGGCTGGGCGTCAGCGCCGTCCCGCCCGCGACCGCCATCGCCCGCTGGTTGGGCACGGACCGCGGCGGGGCCCTCTTCGCCGGAGTTGCCGCTCACACCAACACGAACCTCTCGTGGCCGATGTCCTCGAGCGGCGGGCTGGGGCTCATCGCCGCCGGCCACGTCGCCGGCTGGCCGTGCGCGAGGGGCGGGTCGCAGTCCATCGCGGACGCCATGGTGACGCGACTCCGCGATCTCGGCGGCGAGGTGGAGTGCAACCAGGAGGTGCGCTCGATGAGCGAGCTCCCGTCGGCGGACGCATACCTGTTCGACACCACGCCGTGGCAGCTCGAACGCATCGCGGGCGACCGCGTCCCCGACCGCGTGCGGCGGGCGTGGCGCCGGTTCCGACGGGGTGGAGGGTCCTTCAAGATCGACTATGCGCTCGATGGCCCCATGCCGTGGACCAACCCCGACGCCCGCCGTGCGGGCACGGTTCACCTCGGCGGCACATGGTCCGAGGTCGCCGCCGCCGAGGCGCAGGTCCGCAGCGGGAAGACCGCGGCGCGGCCCTACGTGCTGGTGGCCCAACAGTCGGTCTTCGATGACACCCGCGCCCCCGCCGGGAAGCACACGTTGTGGGCCTACTGCCACGTGCCGAACGGATGCACCGAGGACGTGTCCGCCACGATCGAGGGCCAGTTCGACCGTTTCGCCCCGGGGTGGCGCGACCTGGTTGCGGCGCGGGTCGTCACGACGCCGGGGGATCTGGAGGCCTACAACCCGAACTACGTCGGCGGAGCGATCGACGGTGGCTCATCGGAGTTGCACCAGGTGTTGTTCCGGCCTGATTTCTCGCTGGACCCCTATCGGGTCGGCGAGACGAGGATGTGGCTCTGCAGCAGCTCGACGCCTCCTGGCGGCGGCGTGCACGGCATCTGCGGCTACAGAGCTGCGATGTCGGCTCTCCGCGTCATCGGGTGAGCAGAGTTCGCGGCGCACTTCCCATCTCGCCATCGCGCCCGGGGTCGTGGCAACGGCGTCACCCAGCGGGCTCCTGTGGTGGCGTCGTCCGGTGCGGCCCCGGAGGCGAACTCACCCGGTGGGGCGGGTCTCGGTCGGTATCAGCGCCCGGGTGCGTCGTCGGGACCCGGCGCGGTGGGCCGGACTCCCGGGATGGCGATTCCGACGAGACCCCGGAGAGCGGCCTTCGTCGTGTCCAGGAAGTCGAAGGAGTCACGCCACAGGGTGATGCGGCCATCGTGGACGTCGAAGCGACCCCAGACCCAGAACTGGATGCGGAGCGGCCCGAACACGAGCACGTCGGTGCGCTCGGTGAGGACGATGGGGCCGTCGGCGGACATCGAGTGCAGATAGACCTCGAACGACGCCGCGTCGTGTTCGAATGCCCGGAGTGCCCGCTCGACCCGGTCTCGACCCCTGATCGTCGGCAGGCCGACGTTCGTGTAGACGACATCATCGGCCAGGAGAGACATCGCTCCCTCGAGGTCGGATGCCGCCAGGGCCTCGAGGAACGCCTCGACGACCGCTCGCGGATGTCCGAGGGTCACGTCGTGGGGAGCGGGGTCGGGCAGGAGTGCGGTCGGCATGGTCGGGATGCTAGCGACAGGGCCCGGGGTGATGGCGCGCTGTGTCGGGTCCTGATCGCCACGTCCTGCGTGAAATGATGCGAAGCGACGATACGACGAGTCGGCACGTTGCCGCCGACCAGGGGTGAGGGGACCGATGACGCAGGACACGTTCGTGGTGACGGGGTTTCCCGGGTTTCTGGGAAGCCGGCTCCTCCCGAGGCTGCTCGACCGGGCTCCCGACAGCAGAGCGGTCTGTCTCGTCCAGCCCAAGTTCGAGGCGGTGGCCCGGGCGAGAGTCGACCGGCTCGTCTCGGCCAACTCCGCGCTGGAGGGTCGCATCGAACTCGTCCAGGGTGACATCACGCAGAAGGACCTGGGGGTCGACGATTCTGCGGCGCTCGCCGCCCGGACGACCGAGATCTGGCATCTGGCCGCGGTGTACGACCTCAGCGTGGCCCGTGACCTGGCGATGCGGGTCAATGTCGAGGGCACGGCCAACGTCGTGCACTTCGCACAGGGCTGTCAGAAGTTGACCCGACATCACTACGTGAGCACCTGCTACGTGAGCGGCCGACACTGCGGGCCGTTTCGCGAGACCGATCTGGACGTCGGCCAGACGTTCAACAACTTCTACGAGGAGACCAAGTTCCTGGCGGAGTGCGAGGTGGCAGCGGCGCGAGAGGGTGGGATGCCGACGACCGTCTATCGACCGGCCGTCGTCGTCGGCGATTCCACGACGGGCGAGACCCAGAAGTTCGATGGGCCCTACTTCCTGTTGCAGTGGCTGCTGCGCCAACCCACCCGGGCCGTGGTGCCGGTCGTGGGTGACCCGACGATGGCGCGATTCAACATGGTCCCCTCCGATTTCGTCGTCGACGGCATCGACCATCTCTCCGGTCTCGCCGCGTCGTCGGGTCGCACCTACACGTTGGCGGACCCGCGCCCGCTCACCGTCGACGGCCTGATCGACGAGATGTGCCGTGCCACGGGGCGTCGGGGTATCCGGGTCCGGCTGCCCCGACGGGCCGCCAAATGGGCGTTGGGGCACATCGGTCCCATCGAACGGGTCGTCGGCATCCCCGCAGACGCCGTGGACTACTTCGCACATCCGACCCACTACGACACGTCGCTGGCCCAGGCCGATCTGTCGGGGAGCGGAGTGGTCTGCCCCCCGGTCGGCGACTATCTCGGCGTGCTGGTGTCGTTCATGGCCGAACACGGCGAGGCGGATCTCGGCGTCATGGTCTAGGAGTCGTGACCGCGAAATGGTCCAGGAACGCGTCGAACTGGCGGTCCTTGTCGAAATGGTGAGTGATCAGATCGCGGCCGGCGACGCCCATCCGGCGTCCCGTGGCGCGGTCGGTCGCCAACCGCTCGATCGCTCCGGCCAGGTCGATGACGTCTCCCGGGTCGACGAGTAGTCCGGTCTCGCCGTCGAGAACGACTTCGGGGGTGCCGGCCAGGCGGCTCGACACGACCGGCACCCCCATCGACATCGACTCCAGCAGGACATTGGGAAGGCCTTCACGGCGAAGGCTGGGAACAGCAAGGACGTCGATGACCTCGTAGATGTCGGCCGGCGTCGAGGTGAAGGGGAAGAAGCCGACCCGGTCGCCGAGCCCGAGGTCGGCGACCTTCGCGCGCAGCAGTGACTCGTCGGGTCCGTCGCCCACCAAGATGAGGTAGATGTCGGGGAGGCTCGTGCGAACCCGGGCCACTGCGTCCAGCAGCTCCGATTGACCCTTGCGCTGTTCGAACGATCCGACGTTTCCGAGTATCGGAAAGGCATCGGGTGGAACGGTGTATCGCTGCCGCGCCCGTTCGGCCCGCGCGTCGTCGGGAGTGAACGTGGCGACGTCGGTGCCCTGGTAGATGAGGCTGACCCGATCGGCGGGAACTCCATAGACATCGATCAGGTGGCGTCGGGTGAAGTCGGCGATCGAGATCACGTGATACGCGATGTCCTCGGGAGGCGCGTAGTAGTCGCGGGGATACTCCGTCACGATCGTGCCGGCCTTCGGCTGGAGCACCGTCGTCAGACCAGACTCCTCGATGCACCTCGCCGCGAAGCGCGAGCAGTGGAATCCGGCGCGTGGGGGGTGCACCGTGCAGACGGCGACGTCCGCGTCGCACAGAGCGTCGGTCCACATGGCGATGTGACGGGCGTCGCTGGCGACCACCTCGTCGAACCCGTAGGTGATCAACCGCGCCTCGGTCGTGGCTGCGTCGCGGGCGTTGAAGCCCTCCGACGGGGTCAACAACGTGACCTCGTGACCCCTCGACGTGAACGCGCGGATCGCGTCGGCGACCCAGATCTGGGTGCCACCGTGGAGGTGGGTGTCCTCGATGAAACAGACGTGGGTCACAGATGTCCCGCGCCACGGTCGAACCCGCGGTTCAGCACGTTGCTCGCCGGTCGTCGATCAGACGTGCTGATCGACGAGGATCACGTTGCCGTCGGGGTCCGTGAGGGTGAAGCTCGCCGGTCCGCTCGGCGAGTCGCCTGTCGTGTCCCCGGCCGGTTCGAGGCCGGACTCGACGAGGCTGTTGCGAAGATCTCGCACGTCGGTGAAGGTGTCCAGGGGTTCCGCCAGGCCGACCCATCCCGGATTGAACGTCAAGATGTTGGTGTCGAACATGCCGTGGAAGAGTCCGATGACAGTGGTCCCGTTGGAGACGATGGTCCAGGACTCTCCGTCGCCGCCCATCATGGTGAATCCGAGTGTCTCGTAGAAGGATCGCGAGGCGGCCATGTCCTGGACTGCGAGGCTGACCGAGAAAGCTCCGAGTTCCATCCTGTTCCTCCGCAGTGTCGTTGACGGAGCACCATCCTACGGTGGCCGAGCCCGTGGACGTCTGGAAGACGGCGGCGCTCCGGCGGGTGGGTAACGTGGCGGCCGTGTCAGGGACCGGTCAGGCACGCCACAGGGACGTGGTCATCGTCGGCGGCGGCGTGGTCGGGTGCGCGATCGCCCACGAGCTCGGTCGCTACTCCCTCGACGTCACTCTGGTGGAGCGCGCCGCGGAGGTGGGCTTCGGGACGAGCAAGGCGAACAGCGGGATCATCCACGGCGGTCATCACGCGTCGCCCGACACCGTCAAGGGTGAACTCGAGTGGGCGGGAAACCAGCTGTGGGGGGACCTCTGCGACGAACTCGGATTCGGTTTCGAGCGCGTGGGCGAGCTCACGGTGGCGTTGGCCGACGAGGAACTGGGCGCTCTGACCCGCCTGATGGACAACGCGACGGCGAAGGGCGTTCCCGGAGTCGAGATGTGGTCGGGAGACCAGGTCGCAAGAGCGGAACCGAACGTGACCCCGAGCGTCGTCGCTGCAGTGCACGCTCCCACCACAGCGGTGATCAACCCCTACGAAGCGTGCTTCGGTCTCGCGGAGTCGGCCGCGGCCAACGGAGTCGAGGTGATCACCGATTGTCCGGTGACCGGGCTCGAGTCCGATGGAGACCTCTGGACCGTCTCCACCCCACTGGGCGACGTCGTGACCCGGTTCGTCGTCAACGCGGCCGGTCTGTTCGCAGACAGGCTGGCCGCGATGGCGGGCGTCTCCGACATCACCATCCGCGCTCGCAAGGGCGAGGAGTACCTGCTCGACAAGCGCCTACGAGGGCTCGTGAACCGGGTCATCTATCCCTGCCCCACTCCGACGACCAAGGGCACTCTGGTGATCCCCACCTACGACGGGACGATCATGGTCGGTCCGACCGCGGACGAGGTCGAGGATCGCGACGACGTCGCCACGACAGCTGACGGCGCCCGTCGGGTGATCGAGGGTGCCCGCCGTCTGGTACCGGGCATCACCGAAAGGGACATCATCGCCCAGTTCGCCGGGTCGCGGGCCGTTCTCCCCGGCGAGGACTTCCTCATCGGTCCCAGCTCGGCGGCCGGTTTCGTGAACGTGGCGGGGATCCAGTCGCCGGGTCTCACTGCGGCCCCGGCCATCGCCGTCACCGTCGCCGGCATTCTGGCTGACGCAGGGCTCGACCTCGGTGAGGCGAGCGTCCCGGCCCGACTCGAGCGCCCGGTCCACTTCGCCGCGCTGCCTCGCGACCAGCAGAACGACCTTGCTCTGAGCGATCCCCGGTTCGGCCACATCGTGTGTCGCTGTGAGTTCGTGACCGAGGGGGAGATCGGGGACGCCATCGCGAGGGGAGCCCGCACCCTCGATGGGATCAAGTTCCGCACCCGCGCCGGAATGGGCCGCTGCCAGGGCGGCTTCTGCACGGTCCGTTGCATGGCGCTGTTGGCCGGGGCACTCGATGTGCCACTGAGCGCCGTCACCAAACGCGGGGGAGGGTCGTGGATGGTGATGGATCGGGACGGCGTTCCTCCGGCGAGCACGCGGCCATGATCGACGAACGGCCTCGGGTGCTTCATCCCCGCTATGACGTCGTGGTCGCGGGAGGCGGTCCGGCCGGCCTGGGTGCGGCCGTGTCAGCTCGACGCAACGGCGCGGAGCGGGTGCTGGTGGTGGACCGAGAGGTCGAGGCGGGAGGGATTCTGCAGCAGTGCATCCACTCGGGTTTCGGTCTGCACCATTTCGGGGAGGAGCTGACGGGGCCCGAGTACGCCCACCGGGTGCTGCACGAGGCACTCGACGACGGCGTCGATGTCCTGACCGACGCCTATGTGGTGGACGTCAACTCGGACCGCCAGGTCACCTTGTTGTCGGGCGGGTTCGGCATGGCGCAGGTCGACGCGCCGGCAACGATTCTGGCCATGGGCGCCCGTGAGCGCACCCGAGCAGCGATCCGCCTCCCCGGAAGCCGTCCCGCAGGGGTCATGACCGCCGGTGTCGCTCAACGTCTCGTCAACATCCACGGCGTGCTGCCGGGCCGTCGGGTCACCATCCTGGGCTCCGGAGACATCGGCCTGATCATGGCGCGGCGACTCACCCTCGAAGGCGTCGAGGTCGCCGGGGTGTTCGAGCTGCTTCCGCACGCCAGTGGCCTGAGCCGCAACGTGGTGCACTGCCTCACCGATTTCGACATCCCGCTGCACCTGTCGACCACGGTTGTCGAGGTCCATGGTCGTGATCGCATCGACCGGGTCACGGTCGCCCCGGTGGACGAGCAGCTCCGACCCCGCCTCGGTGCGGCCTGGGATGTGGCGTGCGACACGCTGCTGGTGTCGGTCGGGCTGATTCCCGAGAACGAGTTGTCGCGCCAGCTCCGTTTGCGTCTCGACCCCGTGACGATGGGCCCGGTGGTGACCAGCGCCATGGAGACCTCCCGCAACGGCGTGTTCGCCTGCGGCAACGTGGTTCACATCCACGACCTGGTCGACTTCGTCAGCGCCGAGGCGGAGCTCGCGGGTAGGAGTGCCGCCCTCTTCGCCGCGGGCCAGGAGCCATCCCACGACAACATCCGCCTGCAGCCGGGTACGAACGTCGCCTACTGCGTGCCCCATACGGTGTCGACCGATCGTGAGCACACGGTGTACCTGAGGGTTCGTTCTCCACTCGAACGCAGCCTCCTGCGTCTGGTCCGGACCGACGGCGAGATCGTCCACGAGCGCCGGCTGCGCTATGTGGTGCCGGCGGAGATGGTCACCCTCCGGCTGCGGCCGGAGGTGCTCGAGGGCTTCCACGACGATGCCCTCACCGTCGAGGTCGTCCCGAGATGAGTGGGCGACCGGCTGCATCGTCCGATGACGACGTTTCCGACGTGGTGGAATCACCCGACGTGACCACCTTCTCCTACCTCTGTATCGGCTGCCCGCTCGGTTGCCGACTCGAGCTCGACGAGACCGGTTCCGGTGACGTCGTCGAGATCCGCGGATCGTCGTGCCGCCGAGGGGACCGATACCGCGGCAGGAGCACATCGAACCTCTCAGGCTCGTGACCACGACGGTGCCCGTCGAGGGAGGGCGTTGGCCGAGGCTCCCGGTCAAGACCACCGGTGAGATACCCAAGGCGTTGGTCCTCGACGCCTGCGCAGTTCTGGCCGGCACCGCGATCCGGGCTCCGGTCGTCCTCGGCGAGGTGATTGTCGAGGACCTTCTGGGCACTGGCTGTGACGTCGTGGCCACGAGGGACATGCCGCGGCGCGACGGGCACTCGGGTCCCGGTCCGTGAGTATTCGGCGGTCGGGCGGGCCTGCGACCCGACGGCTACGGTACGAACATGTGTTCGACAACGGCGGGAATGCTCCATGCCGATCTCGACGCGTTCTACGCCTCGGTGGAACAGCGGGACCGCCCCGAACTCCGCGGCAGGCCCGTGGCGGTCGGCGGGGGAGTGGTTCTCGCCGCGAGCTATGAGGCCAGGTCGCAGGGAGTACGCACGGCCATGGGCCTCCGAGCCGCCCTCGATGTCTGTCCCGGGCTCATCGTCGTCGACCCGCGGATGGGCGCCTACGCCGAGGCCAGCCGCCGGGTGTTCGAGATCTTCGAGGACACGACCCCGATGGTCGAACCGGTGTCCATCGACGAGGCCTTCCTCGACGTGTCGGGCCTCGGGCGCCTGGTCGGCGCCCCCGACGTGATCGCCCACCGGCTCCGGAGTCGCGTCGCCTCCCAGGTCGGCCTCGACATCTCCGTCGGGGTGGCCCGCACCAAATTCCTGGCCAAGGTCGCGAGCGGGGTGTGCAAGCCCAACGGGCTGCTCGTCATCGAGCCGGACCGTGAACTCGAGTTCCTCCATCCGCTGCCGGTCAGGCGACTGTGGGGGGTCGGTCCGGTGACGTCGGACAAGCTGAGCGAGCAGGGCATCACCACCGTCGGAGAGGTCGCTGCGCTGGGTGAGACGCCACTCGTCGCCCTGCTGGGCGCCGGCCCGGGTCGTCACATCCACGCCTTGGCGCACAACCACGATCCCCGGCCCATCGTGGTGGGGAAGCGCCGGTCGTCGATCGGAGCGCAGCGGGCACTGGGCCGTCAACAACGCTCGTTCGCCGACCACGAGGCCGTTCTGCTGGAGTTGGTGGACCGCGTCTCGGCCCGTCTGCGCGACGGACACCGGGTCGGCCGAACGGTGACCGTGCGCTTCCGGTTCGGTGATTTCACCCGGGACACCCGGTCACGGACCCTGAGCGAGGCGACGGGATCGACCGCCGCCGTGCTCGACGCGGCTCACTCCGTGATGATCGCTCGTCGCACCGAGATCGAGCGCCGGGGACTCACCCTGTTGGGGCTGACCATCTCCAACCTCACGTCCGCGGACGCAGTGCAACAGCCCCTGCCCTTCGACCACCTCCCTCCGCCGGGGCTCGACGACGCGCTCGACGCGGTGCGGCAACGGTTCGGCTCGTCCTCGATCGGTCGGGCGGCGCTTCTGGATCGGGACCACGGAGTCGTGGCTCCGCTGCTGCCCGATCCCGTCGAGCCCCGTACCTGAGCGCGACGAGCCGCGGTGATGCCGGCCGATCCGGCCGCCATCCACCATCGGTCGAGACCCTGACGGTTGGCGGGATTCGGTTCTTCGGCAAGGATGGTTGCCCACCCATGGGACCGTCTCCTTCGTCACCTCCGCGTTCGGCGCGGCTGCCCCGTTCGTCGCGAACGGAGGATGCGGCGTGGGGCCGATCTCGTCGGGCGTCGATCGGGGATACCAGGGGCAGCCCCGCACTCGTGGCCCGATTCCCCGATCCGGGGAACCTCGGAGCCCGCAGCGTCGGTCCCCCTCCCAACTATGTGGCTCGCCGGATTCTCGTGGTGGGCATCGCCGTGGCCGTGATCGGGGGCGTGGCAGGTCCATTCGTTCTGGGCGCTCCCCGAATCGAGTTCGAGGGGGTCGAGGAGGGAGCCTCACTGCATCCCGACGCCCTCTCGGTAATGGAGTTGCAGGTCCGAATCGAACCCGAGTCGGCGCTGGACGACGCGGTCGTGCGTCTCGACGGCGAAGAGATCGACACGACACGCGACGGAGATCGACTGAGAATCGGACCGTCAGACCTGGCGCCGGGCACGGCGGAGGGCGACCATGTCCTCACGGTCCGAGCGGGGGGTCGCCGGCTGTGGCGTGGTCCGTCGAACGCTTCCCTCCACTTCGCGGTCGATTCGACCCCGCCGGTCATCGAGGTGATGCCCGATGACGGCGAACACCCCGTCGATCAGCCACTCCGGATCTCCGGACGCACCGAGCCCGGATCGGACGTCACGGTGATGGGTGAAGCCGCAGACGTCGATTCAGAGGGGGGCTTCACGGTCACCCTGCCCCGTCCGCCCATCGGTCAGCTCGACATCGTCGCCGTCGACGCCGCGGGGAACGTCGGTGCGGGACGCGCCAACAGCGGTGTCACCCTGCCCGACATCAGGGCGGTCCACGTCTCTTCGGTCGCCTGGACGGTGGCTCGGCTCCGCGATCCGGTGCTCGAGATGGCGGATCAAGGTCTCATCAACGCGGTTCAACTCGATCTCAAGGACGAGGACGGAATCGTCGGCCATCGGACCGACGTCGGCCTCGCCGCCGACTTGGGGGCATCGGCCGGCCACTACGACCTCGCGACGGTGGTCGACGACATCCATTCCCGGGGGCTCCGGGTGGTCGGGCGCATCGTCGTCTTCCGCGATCCGCTCCTGACCGCTGCCGCAGCGTCTGCGGGCAACCTCGACGCGCTCGTCCTCACCGAGGATGGGGCGCCGTACAAGGGGAGCTACGGGGGCTTCGCCAATCCGGCCAGCGACGGAGTCACGGCCTACAACCGCGATCTCGCCGTCGAGGCGGCCGAGGCCGGCGTCGACGACATCCTCTTCGACTACATCAGGCGACCCGAAGGCCCCCTCGACTCCATGCAGTTCCCCGGATCCGAGGGCCCCATCGAGGATCACATCATCGACTTCCTCGTCGAGGTGGGCGACGCGCTCGCCGACACCCCGTCCCGCCTCGGTGTGTCCGTGTTCGGCATCGCCGCCAAGAACCCCGAGGAGATCGCCCAGCCGGTCGATCGAATGGCCCGCGAGGTCGACTACATCGCGCCCATGGTCTACCCGTCCCACTGGGGATCGGGCTGGTACGGGGTCGACGATCCCGATGGCCAGCCCTACGACATCGTCTCGGGCGCGCTTCGCCCACTTCCAGGAGAAGGTGGAGGGGACCGACGCCAAGATCGTGCCCTGGCTCCAGGACTTCGACCTCGGGCGGCGCTACGGAGATGCACAGGTGAGCGCTCAGATCCAGGCCGGCGAGGATCTCGGCCTGGACGATTGGCTGATGTGGGACCCCAACGTGACCTATCACTCCGGCGGTCTCGCCCGTCCCTAGGCTCCGACGCCATGGAGTGGAGCATCGACGGCAGGAAGGTACTCATCACCGGGGGGAAACACGGAATCGGCCAGGCGACCGCCGAGGAGTTGGCGAGGCGCGGCGCACGGGTGACGATCACCGCGTTCGCTCACCGCTTCGTCACCGACGACGATCCGCTCGACGTTGTCGTCAACAACGCAGGGAGTCATGGCGGAGGAGCGACGGGAGACCCCCGATGGGAACGAGTGGACGTTCGGGGTCAACCACCCCGGGCCGTTCCTTGTCACCGATCTGCTGACCGATCTCCTGGTGTCGAGTGCGCCGGTTCGCGTCATCACGCTCAGCTCCCAAACCCACAGGTCCCACAAGAGAGGCCTCGACCTCGATGATCTCCAGATGCGACAGGGCTGCTCCGCATCGAAGGCCGACGCGGCCTCCAAGCTCGCGAACCTGCTCTTCGCCGTGGAGCTCGACCGTCGGTTCGCCGACTCCGGACCGACGGGGAGAGCGCTCCCCCCGGAGTCGTTGCGACATCGTTCGGCAAGGGGCCCGACAGTCCGAGAGACATGGGCGTTCTCATGACACTCCTGACGCCGTTTCTCCGCACGGCCGCCCGGGGTGCGACAACATCGGTCGTCCTGGCGGCCGCACCGACTGCCGCGCTCGACCCCGGCTTGTACTGGTCCGACGCCAAGCCCAAGGATCCCGTACGGCGACGCTCGACCCCGACGTCGCCCGAAAGCTGTGGTCCGAGAGCGAGCGCCCGGACGGCCTGTCGGGCTGATCGAGAGGAAGGTGCTCGACCGGTTGGTGCCAGGCGGGTGGTCACGAAGTGCCGCCGGTCGCCGGCGGGTCAGACGCCGTAGAGCTCCTCGATCGCCCAGCGGGCTGCAACGGAGCCGCCCGCCCCGTCGTAGTGCAGCCCGTCTTCGCGGAGCGTCACCCCGTCGTTGCTCACGGTGCACTCCCTCGAGGGGCACACCCAGGCCCCCATCTCGAGGAGCTCCACACCGGCCATGTCGGCCGCCACCGCGGCGAGGCGACGGTTGTAGCAGTCGACGGCACGGTCCTCGAGGTTGGTGTTGCGGGGTGGGACCCCGAAACGGTTGTAGGCCATCGTGGCCACCGCGACGGGGGCGCCCGTCGCCCTGAGCGTCTCGAGGTCGGATCTCACCGCTTCGGTGTACCAGCGGTCGTGGGCGGGGGTGCAGGGCGCCTCCCATCGACCGTCGATCTCCAGAGCGCCGCGCTGGGAGCCCCCGAAGTTGTAGATCACGAGGTCGGGCTGCGAACCGATCACGTAGGCCTCGAAGAGCGAGTGCCACTGGGTGCACCGATCGGTGTCGCCATCGAGGATCTGGCCCGATTCCAGGCGGACCCTTCCGTCGAAGGTGCCGACCCCGCACTGCGGGGTCCCGACATTGTCGATCCGAACGCCCAGTTCGCCCGAGTCGGCCGTCAACGCCCGACCCAGCGACTGCGCGACGGAATCGCCCACGACCAGAACCCGCGGCGGGCGGTCGGCAGGGCGCTCCAGCGGGAACAGCCGCGCACCGCCATCGGTGTCGTCGAAAGTGGCCGTATCTCGGGGACCGATCCGTTCCTCGGTGGCGGCCATCACCGCGACGGGGACGTCGGGAACCTCGGTGTCGCGGCTGTCGCGGGCCGCACGTGCCGGGGCACTGGTCCAGTACATCGAGGCGAGCGAACCGCCCACGAGCAGAGCCACCGATGCGAACACCAGGCGCGGGTCCACTCGCTTGAGGATCCCGCCTCTGACATTCAGTTCGATGAGGTTGTGCGATGCCTGAGCGATGCCGATGCTGACGACGATCTCGATGACGATGACCACCGGTCTCGGCCACGATGCTCCGATCCGGTCTCCGACCCAGATCACCGGCACGTGCCACAGATACAGGCCGTAGCTGATCAGTCCGAGCTTCTGGGCGGCGGGAGTGAGGGTGAAACGCATGGACCGGGGGGCGGGGGAGTGGGTCGCCGCGATGAGCACCACGCCCGTTGCGAGGGCGAAGATCTGGACCGGCAGCCATCGGAGCGCTGTCCATTCCGTCGGTAGTCGCGGGGTGGTGAGCGCGACCGCGACCATGACCGCCAGCGCCCCCGGAGCGGCCCGATCGCAGAAGGAGCGCACGTTGGCGATCCGCCGGTCGCCGCCTTCGGGGTCGTACGCGTCGGTCGTGATGAGGAGCGCCGCCACGGCGCCGGCGGTCATGGCCCCGATCCGCGTGCCGGTGCCGAGATATGTGCGTCCGATGCCGTTGCCGTCGGCCAACAGCGCCAGTCCCCACACGCCCGACAGCACGGTGATCCCGGCCAGCAGCATGGTGAGGGGGCGCAGATCGCCACGGGATCGGCGGATGACGGCGCCGACGACGAAGGGGAACAGCAGGTAGAACTGCTCTTCGATCGACAGCGACCAGACGTGGGCGAGCGGGGAGTTGGCGCCGTCGGCGAAGTAGTCGTTGCTGGTGGCGATTCCCAGCCAGTTCGCCACCGAGATGACCGACGCGGCTGCCTGTGCGGGGAGCTCGGCCGGCGGGGACAGCGACTCGGGGCCGAAACGCATGATGAGGGCGACGCCCGCCAACATGGCGATGAGTGCAGGGAACAGGCGCCGTACCCGCCGTCGCCAGAACGCCTTCATCTCGATGTGATCGAGAAGGCGGTGCTCGGTGATCAGGAGTCGGGTGACGAGGAAGCCCGAGAGGACGAAGAAGAGGTCGACTCCGAGAAAGCCACCGGGGAGCAGTCGCAGGTGGTAGGCGAAGACTGCCGCGATCGCGACTCCTCGCAGGCCGTCCAGGGCTGCCAGGCGGTGGAGCGTCGGCAGCGGGGTCGGCGGGAGACGACGCGGTGGCCGAGCGCTCTTGTCCTCTGGGACTTGGGAGGGCTCGGGGGTTCGAGGGCGTCGGGTGGGGCGTTCGGCCCACCCCGCTTCACGCAGGCGCACCATCAGATCACTCATGAGAATGCATTTCTGTGCATGAAGATGCGTGTCCTGCTACGCTGCGGAGGGTGAACCCCCAAGGCTTTCAGATGTGGACGGCAAATCTGGGGATCAAGGACGACAGCGCGGACTTCGCGCTCGTCGTCAGCGACCGCCCGGCAACCGCCTGCGGCGTCTACACGTCGTCGCGCTTCGCCGGCCCCAGTGTGACGCTCTCGCGCGAGGTCACCCGGAACGGCTCCGCCAGGGCGGTCGTGGTCATTTCGAAGAACGCGAACGTGGCCAACGGTGCCGGCGGAATCGCCGACGCGCTGGAGCTGCAACGCCTGGCGGCGGTGGCCGCGGCAGTGGATCCGGGCGAGGTCGTGGTGGCGTCCACCGGAGTGATCGGCCGCCGGTACCCGATGGACATCATCGAGGCCGGACTCCCCCGGGCCACGGCCGCCGAGCCGGCGTCGAGCTTCGACGACGTGGCCCGAGCCATCATGACCACCGACACCACGGCGAAGATCTCCCGCCGCTCGGTGGGGGACGCGTCGCTGGTCGGCGTGGCCAAGGGCGTGGGCATGATCGAACCCAACATGGCCACGATGCTGGCGTTCTTCTTCACCGACGCTGCCGTCGCCGCGCCGGACCTCGACTCCGCGTTCCGGAGGGTGGTCGACGTCACCTTCAATGCCCTGTCGATCGACACCGACACGTCCACGAGCGACACAGCCGTGATTCTCGCCAACGGGGCGGCCGGCTCGGTCGACCCCGACCACTTCGAATCCGCTCTCGGTGAGGTCGCCAGAGAGCTCGTGCTGAAATTGGCCGCCGACGGGGAAGGCGCCACGAAGGTGATCGAGGCAACGGTGTCCGGGGCGCGGGATGCGGATCAGGCTCGACGGGTCGCCAAGTCGATTGTCAACTCGCCCCTGGTCAAGACGGCGGTCCACGGCAGTGATCCCAATTGGGGGCGTATCGCCATGGCCGTGGGGAAGTGCGAGGACGACCTCGACATCGACCCCGACCGGGTCGCCATCACCATCGGCGACGTGGGGATGTATCCCGCTGAGGCGACCCGGGGCGCTCTGGCCGAGGCCGAGAAGCACATGTCGGGCGATCATGTCCGTCTCGGGGTGTCGCTCGGCATCGGAGCGGCCTCGTTCACCGCGTACGGTTGCGACCTCACCGACGGCTACGTCCGCGTCAACGCCGACTACACGACCTGAGCTGACATGAACGACAGCACCCACGCCTCCGTGCGCCCCGCCATCGACGTCCTGTTGCAGGCGCTGCCCTACATCCAACGGTTCCGCGGCCGCGTCGTGGTCGTGAAGTTCGGCGGCAACGCGATGGAATCGGACGAGCTGTTCGATCAGTTCGCGACCGACATCGTCCTCATGCACTCGGTCGGCATCAAGCCCGTCGTCGTCCACGGTGGCGGGCCCCAGATCGGCGAGTGGATGGCCAAGCTGGGTCGGACCTCGGAGTTCGTCGACGGCCAGCGGGTCACCGACGCCGAGACCCTCGAGGTCGCTCGGATGGTGCTGATCGGCAAGGTGAACAGCGACATCATCGCCGCACTCAACCGCCACGGCCCCGTGGCCGTCGGCCTCAGTGGCCAGGCGGCGCGGCTCATCGAGGCCGCCCCCCGCCATCCCGATCTCGGTTTCGTCGGAGACGTGGTCGGTGTCAACACCGAGATCGTCGACCGGGTTCTGGCCATGGACATGGTCCCGGTGATCTCCACCATCGCTTCGGACGAGTCCGGGCAGGCCTACAACATCAACGCGGACGTGGCTGCGGCGGCAGTGGCCGAGGCTCTCGCCGCGTTCAAGCTGATCTTCCTGACCGACGTCTCAGGGGTACTCGCCGATGTCGACGATCCGTCGTCGCTCCTCCACACCGTGTCGCCCTCCTCCGCTCGCGAACTGATCGCCACCGGCGCCATCTCCGGTGGCATGATCCCCAAGATCGAGGGGTGTCTGGCCGCTCTGCGCAACGGCGTGGAGCACGTGCACCTCATCGACGGACGACTTCCCCACGTCCTGCTCGCCGAACTGTTCACCGATGCCGGGGTGGGAACGATGCTGCGGAGCGACCGACCATGAGCGCGGCGTCCAACGATTCCGTGGCCAGGGCTCACGCGAGCGCCATGGGCGCGGTTGACGAGCCGTGGTGCCCACTGATGCCCACGTACGGCGCACCGCTGGTCAGCTTCGTTTCCGGTGAGGGCTCGTGGCTGGTGGATCGTGACGGCCGCCGCTACCTGGACCTCCTGAGCGGTCTGGCGGTGACCTCGCTCGGGCACAGCCACCCCGACGTGGCCGCGGCGATCGCACGACAGGCCGCCACCCTGAGTCACGTCTCTAACCTCTTCGGCACCGAGCACAACGGCCCCGTCGCCCGTCGTCTCGACGACCTTCTCGGTGGCGACGGCCAGGTGTTCTTCTGCAACTCGGGTGCCGAGGCGAACGAAGCGGCCATCAAGTTGGCCCGCAAGTTCGGCGGGCGCGGTCGCCACGTCGTGGTGAGCGCGTTCGGAAGCTTTCACGGCCGGACCCTGGCGACTCTGCACGCCACGGGCCAACCGCAGAAGCACGAGGCGTTCCAGCCGCTGCCCGAGGGATTCCGCCACGTTGCCGTCGACGACGTCGACGCGTTGGAGCGGTCACTCGACCCCACGGTCGCTGCCGTGCTGCTCGAGCCGATCCAGGGCGAGGGAGGGGTCGTTGAGCTCTCCGACGACTACCTCCACGCCGTGAGGTCGCTCTGCGACGAGCGGGGTGTGCTCCTGATGTTCGACGAGGTCCAGACGGGACTTGGGCGCACGGGGGAGTGGTTCGCTCATCAGCACGCCGGCGTCCGACCCGATGTCGTGACGATGGCGAAGGCGCTCGGCAACGGAATGCCGATCGGAGCCTGTTGGGCGCGGCGCGACGTCGCTGCCGCCTTCGAGCCCGGTGATCACGCCACGACATTCGGTGGTCAGCCGCTCGCCACCGCCGCAGCGCGGGCCGTACTCGACGTGATGGAGCGTGAGGACGTGCCGGCCAGAGCACGACGAGCGGGTGACAGGTTCCGGGCCGGGCTGGCCGACGCTCCGGGGATCGTGTCGGTACGGGGACGAGGGCTGCTGATCGCTCTCGAGTTGGATCGGGTGCCGGCGGGCGATGCCGCCGCCCGGCTCATGGAGCGCGGTGTGATCGTCAATGCGGTGACTCCGTCGGCGCTTCGGCTGGCGCCGTCCCTACTCATCGGCGAGGAGGAGATCGACCTCGCCGTCTCACATCTCATCGAGGTGAGCACATGACCCGTCATTTCCTCGAGATCGACGATCTCGGCCCGCACGAACTCGTCGAGGTGCTCGACAACTCCGAGCGGATTCCGCCACCGCTGGTACTCGAGCGCCGCGGCGTCGCCCTCCTCTTCGAGAAGCCGTCGACGCGGACCCGCCATTCCATGGAGATCGCCACCATCGAGCTCGGTGGCCATCCCCTCTATGTCCGTCCCGAGGAGGTGGGTCTCGACGAGCGCGAAAGCGTCGAGGACGTGACCCGCACCCTGATGGGATACCACGCCATCCTCGCAGCCAGGGTCTTCGATCACGCCACGCTTCGGCGCATGGCCGCAGTCTCCTCGGTGCCCGTCGTGAACCTCCTCTCCGACGACGCCCACCCGATACAGGTGCTCGCCGATCTCCTCACCCTCCGCCAGGAGTTCGGTCGCCTCGACGGGCTGACGGTCGCCTATGTGGGAGACGCCAACAACATGTGCCGGTCCCTCGCGCTCGGCCTCGACATGTGTGGTTCGCGCCTCGTGGTGGCCCATCCCGACGGCTACGGCTTCGATGACGAGGCGAGATCAGCACTCGCGAGGGCCGGGACGACGGTCGAGGAGACCGAGGACCCCGCGGCCGCCGTGCACTCCGCCGATGTCGTGTACACCGACGCCTGGTACTCGATGGGCCAGGAGGTCGAGGCGGCGCAGCGTCGTATCGACTTCGAACGGTTCCGGGTCGACGAGGACCTGATGGGCGGGGCAGCCGATCACGCGGTGTTTCTCCATTGCCTGCCGGCGCACCGGGGAGATGAGGCCACCGACGGGGTTCTCGATGGCGATCGCTCGCGGATCTTCCGCCAGGCCCACAACCGGCGCCACTCGGCGCGGGGCCTGCTGATGTTCCTCGGGGAGGGTCCGACATGACCGCCCGGATGAACAAGGCGGCCCGCCAACACCGGATCTCGTCGATCCTCGAGGACCATCAGGTCACGAATCAGGCCCGGTTGGTCGAGTTGCTGGGCGAAGCGGGCGTGACCGTCAATCAGGCGACGGTGAGCCGCGATCTCGAAGAGATGGGCGCCATCAAGGTCCGGGTCCCCGGCGGTGACACGGCGTATGCGATTCCCGAGCTGCCGTTCGACCAGGTGGCTCCGCCCGACCACCTCCGGCGGGTGCTCGGCGAGTGGGTCGTTCAGGTCGAACGAAGTGGGGATCTGCTGGTGGTCCGCACGCCGCCGGGATCCGCGCACGTGGTGGGGTCCGCCATCGATCGGAGTTCGCTGCCCTCGGTGCTCGGAACGGTTGCCGGAGACGACACCCTCCTCGTCGTGGCGCGGGAGGGCGACGGGAACTCCCTGCGGGTCGGTCTCGAGGAGCTGGCCGGCCTGGCCTGAGTGTCGAACCCCGGCGCTAGTGTCACCCGCGACGCAGTGCCCCGAGCAAGGAAAGGTCTCCACATGGCGAAGAAGGTGGTCCTGGCATACAGCGGAGGGCTGGATACATCGGTGGCAGTCCGATGGATGATCGAGAACCTCGGTGTGGAAGTGGTGTGCCTGTCGGCCAATATCGGCCAGGAGGGATCGCTCGAGGGCAATCGCGCCAAAGCGCTGGGGGCCGGAGCGATCGCCTACGAGGAACTCGACCTACGGGATGAATTCGCCCGGGACTACCTGGCACCGGTGATCAAGGCCAACGCCCTGTACGAGGACCAGTACCCGTTGGTCTCGGCGCTCAGTCGCCCGCTGATCGTGGAGAAGCAGGTGGAACTGGCCCGCCGACACGGAGCCGACGGGGTGGCGCACGGCTGCACCGGCAAGGGCAACGACCAGGTCCGCTTCGAGGTGTCGACGATGGCACTCGCCCCCGATCTCGAACTGGTCGCGCCCGTCCGCAATTGGGGGTTCACCCGGGAGGACTCGATCGCGTATGCGGCGCGCCACGGCATCCCGGTGTCGGCCACCAAGGAGAAGCTGTACTCGATCGACGACAACCTCTGGGGACGGGCGATCGAGTGCGGCGAGATGGAGGATCCCTGGAACATCCCACCCGAGGGCGTCTGGCAGATGACGATCCAGACCGCGACCGAGCCGCGTGATCTGGTGATCGGATTCCACGACGGTGTCCCGACCTCGCTGGACGGCGAGCCCTTCGCCCTGCACGACCTCATCGCGACCCTCAACGCGGTCGTCGGATCCTACGGGTGGGGTCGTCTCGACATGGTCGAGAACCGCCGGGTGGGGATCAAGAGCCGCGAAACGTATGAGGCGCCGGGGGCCCTGGCGATCATGCTGGCGCACCGGGACCTCGAATCGATCACGGTGGAGCGTGATCTCCAGCGTGAGAAGGTCCGTCTTCAGCACCGCTATGCCGAACTGGTCTACGACGGGCTGTGGTTCTCGCCGCTGCGCGCCGCCCTCGACGCGTTCGTGGATGAGTCGCAGCGCTTCGTCACGGGCGAGGTGCGTCTGCGTCTGGAGCCGGGGAAGTGCTTCGTCACCGGGCGCCGATCGCCGCACAGCCTCTATGACTACGGGCTGGCCACCTACGACTCGGCCGACCGGTTCCGGCATTCCGACTCGGAGGGATTCGTCCAGCTGTGGGGCCTGGGGGTCAAGACCTGGGCATCGGTACAGGGCCGACAGGAGGAGTGACGGTGACGCCCGGCACGCCGCCCGAGCCCGATCGCTCCGCAGCGCCGCTGTGGCACGGCCGTTTCGACGACGGTCCCGCCGACGAGCTCTGGGAGTACACCCTGAGTCTCCCCTTCGATCAGCGCCTCCACCCCTTCGACATCGCCGGATGTGTCGCACACGCCGAAGGTCTGGGCCAGGTCGGGCTCCTCGACCCCGACGAACTCGAGGCCGTGACGTCCGCGCTCGAGACGACCCGCCGGGAGCTCGATGAACGACGGTTCGACTTCGCTCCGACCGACGAGGACATCCACACCGCGATCGAGCGCCGGGTCACCGAGCTGGCGGGCGCAGCGGGCGCCAAGCTGCACACCGGTCGAAGCCGCAACGACCAGGTCGCCACCGCATTCCGCCTGTTCGTCAGGCACGCGAACGCAGATGTCGCCCGGCGCCTGGTGGCCCTCCAGCAGGTGCTCGTGGACCTCGCCGAGAGGGCGGGCGACACCTACCTGCCGGGATACACCCACCTCCAGCAGGCCCAACCCGTGTTGTTGAGTCACCACTTCCTCGCCCATTTCTGGGCTCTTTCGCGTGACATGTCCCGCCTGGTCGACGGCAACCGTCGTGCCGACGTGTCGCCGCTGGGAGCGGGCGCACTGGCAGGGTCCTCGTTGCCACTCGATCCCGCTTCGACCGCCACCCGCCTCGGGTTCTCTCGTGCCTTCGACAACTCGCTGGACGCGGTGTCCGACCGCGATTTCGTCGCAGAATCGTTGTTCACCATGGCCCTCATCGGGGTCCACCTGTCGCGAATCGGCGAGGAGATCGTGGTGTGGTCGAGTGAGGAGTTCGGTTTCGTGAGCCTCGACGATGCCTACTCCACGGGGTCGTCCATGCTCCCGCAGAAGAAGAACCCCGACATCGCCGAACTGGCACGCGGCAAGACGGGGCGGGTGATCGGCAACCTCACCGCCCTTCTGGTCACCCTCAAGGGGTTGCCGCTGGCCTACAACCGCGATCTCCAGGAGGACAAGGAGCCGTTCTTCGACAGCTACGACCAGATCCGCCGTGGGCTCCCCGCCGTGGCGGGAATGCTCGCCACGATGACCGTCCGCCCCGATGTGATGGCCGCCTCGGCCGACAGTCCTTTCGGAGTCGCCACCGACCTCGCGGAGTTCCTGGTCAGGGGCGGCATGCCGTTCCGCGACGCCCATGCCGTCGTGGGCGAACTGGTGCGCCGTGCTCTGGCCGAGGATCGTTCGCTGCTCGATCTCGCAGCCGCCGATCCGCGACTGGGCAACGAGGCGGCGGCTCTCGGGAAGCCGGGCGTACCGGTCACGATGAGGACCACACCGGGTGGGGCCGGGCCCCGACCGGTGCAGAACCAGCTCGTCTCGGCCCGCCGCCAACTGGAGTCCGACCGATCCGATGCCGACGGGCTCGGAGCGGGGGAGCCGACCGGGAGGTGAGTGGAGAGGGGTTCGTTCACTCCGTCGACGTCCGCTACGGGGAATGCGACGCCCAGGGCGTCGTCTTCAATGCGAACTTCCTGGTCTACGTCGACGATGCCATGGACCACTGGGTCCGGTCGGGACCCGACGTCGGATGGACCGAGGATTGGGACGTGATGTTGAAGCGAGCCGAGGTCGAATGGTCTGCTCCGGTCCGTTGGCCGTCCGTCGTGGAGATCCGACCTGCCGTCACCCGGTGGGGTTCGACCAGCTTCGACGTCCGGTTCGAGCTCGACGTCGATTCCGGCCAGGGGCCCGATCGCGTGGCCGTCGTGGACATCACCTACGTGTCGATCGATTCGTCCACCGGATCGACGATGATCACCCCCGATCTCGTGAGGAGCGTCCTCGGCGGCAACCGGGCCGGGGGGCGATGATTCCGGTCAACGCCAGAGACCTGGTTGCCGACGCTCCCGATCTCGCGCCCTGGCTGCTCAACAAGGTTCTCGCGGTCGACGACTCCATGATCAGGATCGTCGAGGTGGAAGCGTACGGCGGTACCGACGATGACGCCTCTCACGCCCGCTGCGGGCCGACGCGCCGGAACCGCCGGATGTTCGAGACGGGCGGACATCTCTATGTGTACCTGATCTACGGGTTGCACTACTGCGCCAATGTGGTCAGCGGCACCGCTGGCGACGGGCAGGCCGTTCTGATCAGGGCGGGTGAACCGATCGGCGGGATCGGCGACATGGAGCGTCGGCGCCCCCGACCCGATCGCCGCGAACTCTGCAACGGCCCGGCCAAGCTCACCCAGGCCCTGGGCATAGGTGCATCCGACGACGGAACGCGGCTGTGGGACGCCGACTCCAGGATCCGCGTCTGTGCCGACGGCATGCCGCCGCCGTCCCGCCCGGCGACGGGTCCCAGGATCGGGATCTCCAGGGCGATCGACCGGCCGTGGCGATTCTGGGTTCCCGAATCGCCATGGGTGTCCACGCGGTGACCTCGTGGACGGTCCACGATGCGAGGCTGGCTCCCTCGTCGGACACCGATCTGGCGCTCGAGGCCGTGCGGTCGGTGCCGCCGGCGGACGACGCGATGGAGGCGCACCGCGACGTTCTCGCGTATCTGATCGGCACCCAACCCGACATCGCGCGTCGATCGTGCCGTCCCGGCCACCTGACGGGCTCGGCCTGTGTCATCGACCCCGTGCGAGGCGCCATGGTGGTTCTGCTCCACACGAAGCTGGGCAAGTGGCTCCAACCCGGGGGCCATGCGGACGGTGACACCAATCTCGCCGGCGTGGCGATCAGGGAAGCGACCGAGGAGACCGGGATCGACGGCCTGGCCGTCGATCCTGTTCCCGTCGACGTGGACATTCATCGGGTCTCGCCCCCCGACGACACGCCGCACCTCCATCTCGACGTCCGATTCCTCGTCCTCGCTCCGGCCGGAGCGCTGGTGACGATCAACCACGAATCCAGGGATTTCCGCTGGGTGGGCCTCGATGATCTCGACGTGATCGGCGCCGATCCGTCACTCCGCCGGATGGCGGACGCGGGGTTCGCCCGGGCGGCGGACCACCCGAGTCAGACGTCGCCGGGGGTCTGACAGGAGTCCATGAGGTTGACGGTCGCGAAGCGGTCCAGCGATCGCGACAGCTGAACGTTCGCCCTCGTGGATTCGAGGAATTCCTCGGAGGCACCGTTCTGTTCCAGACGTCGGGCGAAGTCGAGTCGGTCCTCGATGTGGGCGTCCCAGTCGTCGATCCACAACACGATCCACTCGGCATCGTCGTTGTCGGGGACGACGGCGCGGAGCCGGTCGGTCATCGCCGACAGCTCGGCGCTCGTGTCGCGGATCACCACGGCGCGTTCCTGTGGCGATTCCGCGTCGATGGCCCGAGGGAACTGCCCGACGGCTTCCATCGTCGCAGCGCAGATCGGTTCCGCGGCCTCGGGGAATGATCGATCCTCGAGGAAACCCGGAGGTTTGGGAGCATTCGGGGTCTGGGTGATGGCCCACAGCCAAGGGATGACCGACGCGATGGCAAGAGTGATCCCGATCCTGATGAGGATGGTCTGCCAGCGGGGCCGGGGTGGGTCGGTGGCGTCCGTCGCGGTGTCGGTATCCGGAGCGGTGTCGGTCACGGCTGGACCTTGACGGTGATCTTGCCGTCGACGGACACGTTGCCGGCCGCGGGCTCGACCGACCAGATCAGGCCGGTGATGACCGGGGAGGTGTCGGGGAGAAGGGTTCCCTCGGGCGCTGCTTCGGTGAGCACGGTGACGGTATAGCCGCGTGACCGCAACGACTGCACGGCTGCCGTTGCCTCCTGTCCCATGACCTCGGGAATCGGTCCCGACGGCGGCGGTTCGCCCACGCTCGTCTCGACGGTGACGATCGCTCCATCGGCGACGCCCGAACCTGGTGCCGGGGACTGGCCGACGACCTGTCCGGGGCGGGTCCCCGGTGGGACCGTCACGTCGATCCTCCGCAGTTCGAGGCCCGCCTTTCGGGTCCGCGAACGTGCGGTGTTGACGTCGACCCCGACGAGGATGGGCATCTCGGTCGAATCGTTCTCGAACGTGACCGGCTCGAGGATGGCCGTGTTCCCCTTCGGAACGGTCGTTGTCGTGACGATGCTCTGGGCCTTGACCCCGAAATCGATCGGAGGTTGGTCGGCCATGGCGTCGAACATGAAGCGTTTCCACACCGGCGCCGCCACGGTGGCTCCCTGTCCCCCGACCTTGCGTAGCGACCCGCGTGGATGATTGCGATCGGGCGGGAGAACCTGGGCGTACCCCGCCCACACCGCGGTCGCCATTTGCGGGGTGTAGCCGATGAACCAACCGTCGGTGGAGTCCTGGGTGGTTCCCGTCTTCCCGGCTGCGGGGCGTCCGATTCCCTGTCCCTCGGCAGTGCCTCGGATGAGGACCTGTTCGAGCGCCTTGGTGATCTCGTAGGCCTGTTCCGGTTCGAGCACCTTGGCCTGGCTGTGCTGGTGTTGGAAGAGCACGGTGCCGTCGGCGCGGACCACCTTGGTGACCATCACCGGCGTCACGTGGATCCCGCCGTTGGCGAAGGTGGCGTAGGCGCTCGCCATGTCGGTGACGGTGTTGTTGTTGGATCCGAGTACCGCGGAGGGCACCGTCTTGAACCCGCTCGTCGTGTCGATTCCGAGGCGGGCGGCCATCTCGGTCACCCCTTCGGGTCTGACCCTGGAGTCGGCGACCAGATTGGCGAAACAGGTGTTGGCCGAGTGGACGGTGCATTCGAGCAGATTCGCCCGACCGAGGGGATCGCCCTTCACGGACCAGGCCTTGTGACCTGGAATGCGGATGACCGCCCTCCCCGGAGCGGGGTAGACGTTGGTCATCTTGATGCCCTTGGTCAGCGCCTGGGCGAGCGCCACCGCCTTGAACGTCGATCCGACCTGGCGGCCACCACCCACGGCCAGGTTGACCTGGGCGTAGGGATGGATGTCGGGGTTGGCATCGAAGTAGTCGTAGCCGCCCACCATCACCTTGACGAAACCCGTCGAGGGCTCGATCGCCGTCATCCCGATGTCGGGGTCCTTGGAGCGGTCCGTGATCTTCCGGTTCTGGTTGGGATACACGGCCTTGGCGGCGGCCTCCGCCTTGGCCTGGAGGGCCAGATCGATCGTGGTGTAGATCTTCAGACCACCGTTGAAGAGCAGATTCCGGCGTTCGGCGTCGGTGGCGCCGAATCGGGGGTCGGTGAGCAGGAACTTCTTGACCTCTTCGACGAAATGGGGTGCGGGGTAGCCGGTCGCGTTCAGGTTCGGGGGTGCCGGATCGAGAACGATCGGCGCCGTGGTGGCGAGCAGATGCTGGGGCTCGGAGATGAAGTCGAGCTCCAGCATCTTGTCGAGCACGACGTTGCGGCGTGCGGTGGCCGACTCGACGTCCTTGAAGGGATCGGTCTTGGCCGGCGACTGGATCAGCCCGGCCAGGAGTGCCGCCTCGGCCAGGTTGAGCTCCTGGACGGCGTGACCGAAATACCCCGTCGACGCCATCTGGACTCCGTAGGAACGGTTTCCGAAGTAGATGGTGTTCAGGTACTGCTCGAGGATGAAGTTCTTCGAGTACGTGCGCTCGAACTGGTAGGCGAGACTGGCCTCCTCGATCTTGCGCTGTACGTCACGCTGGTCGCTCAAGAGCGTGTTCTTGATGTACTGCTGGGTGATGGTGGAGCCACCCTGGGAGACATCCCCGGCTTCGCTGTTGGAGGCCGCGGCGCGAATGATCGCCTTCGGGTCCACGCCGTTGTGTTCCCAGAACCTCTCGTCCTCGATGGCGATCACGGCGTTCTGGAGCAGGACCGGAATCTGGTCGAGCCGAACCGTCTCGCGTCGCTCGTCACCCGACAGCTCGGTGATGAGGGTGCCGTCCGAAGCGAAGATCTGGGTTCGGGCCCCTTCGAGGGGCGGAAGGATCGAGGGGATCTCGCGACCGCGAACCCCACACGAGGTGCCGACGAGCGCGGTCACGACGACCAGGCGGAGGAGGATCTGTCGATTCATGGCCCGTACATTCTGGTGGTCAGGGAGGTCCTGAGTGCGGCACCCCGCTGTGCACGGCCACGCGATGGCGCCCGTGGGGGTGTTCCGATGCCGCTACGTTGGCCGAGATGGCTGCGCCTCACATCCTGGACGACCTCACGGAGCGGGGGCTCGTCGCCGACACGACCGACATCGCCGCGCTCCGTTCACGCCTCGATGAAGGACCGGTGACCCTGTACTGCGGGTTCGATCCGACCGCCCCATCCCTCCACATCGGAAACCTCCAGTCGCTGTTGTTGCTGAGGCGGTTTCAGGACGCCGGTCACCGTCCGGTCGCTCTCGCCGGCGGCGCCACGGGAATGATCGGGGATCCGTCGGGCCGGGACTCCGAGCGGACCCTGCTCGACGACGACACGCTGGCTGCGAACGTCGCATCGATCACGTCCCAGCTCGAGGCGTTCCTCGATTTCGACTCGTCTCCCGCGACATCGGCTCGAGTGGTCGACAATCGCTCGTGGACCCAGCAGATGGGCGTCCTCGACTTCCTCCGTGACGTCGGAAAGCACGTCACCGTGAACACGATGCTGAACAAGGAGTCGGTGCGGGCCCGCCTCGATCGCGATTCGGGGATCTCGTTCACCGAGTTCAGCTACATGCTGCTCCAGGCGAACGACTTCTTCGAGCTTCATCGGACGCTGGGCTGTGAGCTGCAGGTGGCGGGCAGCGATCAGTGGGGAAACATCACGGCGGGAATCGATCTGATCCGGCGCCGCTCGGCGGCGACGGTCCACGGGCTCACCGCGCCGCTCATCACTTCGTCCGATGGCAAGAAGTTCGGCAAGTCGACAGGGGGAGGTGGGCTGTGGCTGGACCCCGCGCTCACGAGCCCCTACCAGCTGTTCCAGTACTTCATGGCCACGGATGACCGCGACATCGCCTCATGGGCATGCCGGCTGACCCTCGAGGAGCCCGAGGTCATCGCGGCGGAGGTCGAGGCGCACTCCGAGGCACCACATCTGCGGTCGGGGCAGCGGTTCCTCGCCGGGTCCGTGGTCGAACTCGTACACGGCGCCCAGGCGGCGGCGACGGCCCGTGAGGTGACCCACATCCTCTTCGGGGGTTCGCCGTCGGAGTCGGGGGAGGCCACCTTCGAGGAACTCCGGGCGGAGATCCCCTTCTCCGCCCTTCCGGCGGCCGATCTCGACGACATCGACGTGGTGGCCCTGTGCGCTGACGCCTTCGGCGTCTCTCGGGGGGCGGTGCGCAAGAACCTCGCGGGCTACTACGTGAACGGTGTGTCGGCCGCCGCGGACTCGGCGTTTCCGCCGCCGGCCCTCCACGGCCGGTTCCTGCTGCTCCGGAAGGGGAAGCGGGACTATCACCTCATCGAGACGCTCGCCTGACACCCGCTCCGGAGGCCGGTCGATGGGTTGTGCGGAATGGTCCACGGCCTGAGTTGACACCACCGTGGGCCATCTGTAGAGTCTCCCTTCGCCTCGCAGCACCGCTCAGCGGAGCCAGCGAGAGCGCATCGGAACCAACGAGATCGACGATCTCGAGTTCCGCAGAACGAGATCCGGCCTCAGGGTCGGAAACCTCGCTCCTTGACAACGGAAGAGAGGACGCACAAAAAGCTAGTGCGGGCGATCGTCGCGTTGACTACTTCGCGCTCGATCGACCCTCAATACTTTAATGCACAATTCGGATAGACCGCGAACTGACCCTCACGGGAAGGTCGCGTATCGAAGGACTGTGCCAGTTGGGAAGGCGAAGTCACGCCGACCCGGCTCTCTGATCACCGTCCGTCGGAAACGACGGGCACCGATCTCGATGGAGAGTTTGATCCTGGCTCAGGACGAACGCTAGCGGCGTGCCTAACACATGCAAGTCGAACGAGGTCCATGAGAGCTTGCTCTCGGAAGACCTAGTGGCGAACGGGTGAGTAACACGTGAGGAACTTGCCCCAGACTCGGGGATAACCCAGGGAAACTTGGGCTAATACCGGATACCCTCCTTGGACCGCATGGTCCGCTGAGGAAAGAATTTCGGTCTGGGAGAGTCTCGCGACCTATCAGCTAGTTGGTGAGGTAACGGCTCACCAAGGCATCGACGGGTAGCTGGTCTGAGAGGACGATCAGCCACACTGGGACTGAGACACGGCCCAGACTCCTACGGGAGGCAGCAGTGGGGAATCTTGCGCAATGGGCGAAAGCCTGACGCAGCGACGCCGCGTGCGGGATGACGGCCTTCGGGTTGTAAACCGCTTTCGGCAGGGACGAAAATGACGGTACCTGCAGAAGAAGCCCCGGCTAACTACGTGCCAGCAGCCGCGGTAATACGTAGGGGGCAAGCGTTGTCCGGATTTATTGGGCGTAAAGAGCTCGTAGGCGGTTCGGTAAGTCGGATGTGAAAAATCTGGGCTCAACCCAGTGGAGCACCCGATACTGCTGTGACTGGAGTCCGGTAGAGGAGTGTGGAATTCCTGGTGTAGCGGTGAAATGCGCAGATATCAGGAGGAACACCAACAGCGAAGGCAGCACTCTGGGCCGGTACTGACGCTGAGGAGCGAAAGCGTGGGGAGCAAACAGGATTAGATACCCTGGTAGTCCACGCCGTAAACGTTGGGCACTAGGTGTGGGAGGGAATCAACCCCTTCCGCGCCGTAGCTAACGCATTAAGTGCCCCGCCTGGGGAGTACGGCCGCAAGGCTAAAACTCAAAGGAATTGACGGGGGCCCGCACAAGCGGCGGAGCATGTTGCTTAATTCGAGGCAACGCGAAGAACCTTACCTGGGTTTGACATGTACCGAAAAGCCATAGAGATATGGTGTCCTTCGGGGCGATACACAGGTGGTGCATGGCTGTCGTCAGCTCGTGTCGTGAGATGTTGGGTTAAGTCCCGCAACGAGCGCAACCCTTATCCTATGTTGCCAGCGCGTAATGGCGGGGACTCGTGGGAGACTGCCGGGGTCAACTCGGAGGAAGGTGGGGACGACGTCAAGTCATCATGCCCCTTATGTCCAGGGCTGCAAACATGCTACAATGGCCGGTACAACGGGCTGCGAGACCGCGAGGTCGAGCGAATCCCATAAAGCCGGTCTCAGTTCGGATTGAAGTCTGCAACTCGACTTCATGAAGCTGGAGTCGCTAGTAATCCCGGATCAGCAACGCCGGGGTGAATACGTTCCCGGGCCTTGTACACACCGCCCGTCACACCACGAAAGTTGGCAACACCCGAAGTCAGTGGCCCAACCCCTTGGGGAGGGAGCTGCCGAAGGTGGGGTTAGCGATTGGGGTGAAGTCGTAACAAGGTAGCCGTACCGGAAGGTGCGGCTGGATCACCTCCTTTCTAAGGAGCATCTAGTTTCCTCACTAGGAAACAGTTCCCAGTTGATGCACTAGCTGCGTTCTCTCTTCCGTTGTGAGGGAGTGATAGGTCTGCCTTCGTGGCGGGCCGCTCTCTCGCGTTGCGTACCTTGAGAATTTCATAGCGAGCACGAGCATCTTTGTAGAAAGTAGATAACCCAAGCTACAAAGGGCCAACGGTGGATGCCTTGGCGTCTACTACCGATGAAGGACGTGGGAGGCTGCGATAAGCCACGGTGAGGTGCCGACCAACCTTAGACCCGTGGATGTCCGAATGGGGAAACCCACCACTCTTAAATCGAGTGGTACTCCCGCCTGAATACATAGGGCGGGTAGAGGGAACCGGGTGAATTGAAACATCTGAGTAACCCGAGGAATAGAAAGTAACAACGACTCCGTCAGTAGCGGCGAGCGAACGCGGATGAGCCTAAACCTGGCTGGTGCAATAGCCCAGCGGCGTTGCCAGTCAGGGGTCGTGGGACCAATCAGAGGGAACGCTGGAACCCTCACAGAGTTACAAAAGTGCTGCGTAGTGGAACTGTTCTGGAAAGGCAGGCCGTAGCGGGTAATAGCCCCGTACACGAAACGTATGCACTCTCTGGATATGTGCTCCCGAGTAACGCCGGATCCGGGAAAGCCGGCGTGAATCCACGAGGACCACCTCGTAAGGCTAAGTATACGTAGACGACCGATAGTGAACTAGTACCGTGAGGGAAAGGTGAAAAGTACCCCGGGAGGGGAGTGAAATAGTACCTGAAACCGTTGGCCTACAAGCAGTCAAAGCGTCGCCATGACTTCGGTCATGGTCGTGATGGCGTGCCTTTTGAAGAATGAGCCAACGAGTTACGGTATGTGGCAAGGTTAACCCGTGAGGGGTAGCCGGAGCGAAAGCGAGTCTGAACAGGGCGTTCAGTCGCATGCTGTAGACCCGAAGCCGGGTGATCTATCCATGGGCAGTGTGAAGCGGGGGTAAGACTCCGTGGAGGCGCGAACCGACCTCGGTTGAAAACGGGGCGGATGACCTGTGGATAGGGGTGAAAGGCCAATCAAACCCGGTGATAGCTGGTTCTCCGCGAAATGCATTTAGGTGCAGCGTTGCATGTTCATCTCTGGAGGTAGAGCACTGAATGGGCTAGGGGGCCTACAAGCTTACTGACCCCAATCAAACTCCGAATGCCAGAGATCCAGAGTGCAGCAGTGAGACCCCGGGGGATGAGCTTCGGGGTCGAAAGGGAAACAGCCCAGACCGTCGGCTAAGGTCCCAAAATTCACACTAAGTGGTAAACGATGTGGGATTGCGAAGACAGCCAGGAGGTTGGCTTAGAAGCAGCCACCCTTGAAAGAGTGCGTAATAGCTCACTGGTCGAGTGATCCTGCGCGGACAATGTAACGGGGCTCAAGTGTGATACCGAAGCCACGGGTTCGTACGCAAGGCGAGCGGTAGCGGAGCGTCGATCTCGCAGTGAAGCGGCAGGGAAACCGGTCGTGGAGCGTGGTCGAGTGAGAATGTTGGCATGAGTAGCGAAAGAGGAGTGAGAAGCTCCTCCGCCGAATATCCAAGGGTTCCTGGGGAAGGCTAATCCTCCCAGGGTAAGTCGGGAGCTAAGGCGAGGCCGAAAGGCGTAGTCGATGCACAACTGGTTGATATTCCAGTACCACCGTGTCCGCGTCCATTCCAATTTGAAGTTGCTAAGGGGCTGTTAGGGGAATTTTCCCCGAAACGAACCGACCCACTCCGAGGCGGAAAGCTGTAGGGGGACGCAGGAAGGTAAGTGATCCCGGGCGATGGTTGTCCCGGGGTAAGCGAGTAGGGAGAGGACCAGGTAAATCCGGGCCTCATGAATCCTGAGACGCGATACCGAGCCGCATCAGGCGAAGTCACTGATCCTATGCTGCCAAGAAAAGCCCAGCAGCGAGTTGGCACGGTGCCCGTACCCCAAACCAACACAGGTGGATAGGTAGAGAATACCAAGGCGATTGGGAGAACTGTGGTTAAGGAACTCGGCAAAATTCATCCGTAACTTCGGGATAAGGATGACCTTGCGATCGTGAAGGGACTTGCTCCCTGAGCGTGAAGAGGTGGCACAAAATTGGGGGAAGCGACTGTTTACTAAAAACACAGCAGCGTGCTAAGCCGCAAGGCGCTGTATACGCTGTGACGCCTGCCCGGTGCCGGAAGGTTACGGGGAAGGGTTAGCCCTTAGGGGCGAAGCTCTGAACCTAAGCCCCGGTAAACGGCGGCCGTAACTATAACGGTCCTAAGGTAGCGAAATTCCTTGTCGGGTAAGTTCCGACCTGCACGAATGGCGTAACGACTTCCCTACTGTCTCAACCACAGACCCAGCGAAATTGAAGTACGAGTAAAGATGCTCGTTAGCTGCAGAAGGACGGAAAGACCCCGTGGACCTTTACTATAGCTTGGTATTGAGTTTTGTTATGCGTTGTGTAGGATAGGTGGGAGACTAGGAAGCATTGGCGCCAGTCAGTGTGGAGTCAACCTTGAAATACCACCCTGCGTATTGCGAGGCTCTAACCCAGACCCGTTATCCGGGTCGGGAACAGTGCCAGGTGGGTAGTTTGACTGGGGCGGTCGCCTCCTAAAGAGTAACGGAGGCGCCCAAAGGTTCCCTCAGACTGGTTGGCAATCAGTCGTCGAGTGCAATGGCATAAGGGAGCTTGACTGCGAGACATACATGTCGAGCAGGTGCGAAAGCAGGGCATAGTGATCCGGCGGTTGCGTGTGGAAGCGCCGTCGCTCAACGGATAAAAGGTACCCCGGGGATAACAGGCTCATCTTCCCCAAGAGTCCATATCGACGGGAAGGTTTGGCACCTCGATGTCGGCTCATCGCATCCTGGGGCTGAAGCAGGTCCCAAGGGTTGGGCTGTTCGCCCATTAAAGCGGTACGCGAGCTGGGTTTAGAACGTCGCGAGACAGTTCGGTCCCTATCCTCTGCAGCCGGAAGTGACTTGAGAAAAGCTGTCCCTAGTACGAGAGGACCGGGACGGACGCAGCTCTCGTGTGCCAGTTGTCCTGCCAAGGGCATGGCTGGTTAGCGACCTGCGGACGAGATAACCGCTGAAAGCATCTAAGCGGGAAGCTCCTTTCAAGATGAGGTCACTCACAGGGTTAACCTGGTAAGGCCCGTGACAGACGATCACGTTGATAGGCCGGAAGTGTACGCGTGGCAACACGTTCAGCTGACCGGTACTAATCGGCCGAGGGCTTGGGTTCTTCTACATAGAGGTTCGTGCTCGCTATGAAGTCCTCAGGGACTGCGCTTCTGCGCGGTACGTCCGAGTTGACAACTGATTTCGGTGGCCATGGCGGAGGGGTCACACCCGTTCCCATCCCGAACACGGAAGTTAAGCCCTCCAGCGCCGATGGTACTTGGGACGAGAGTCCCTGGGAGAGTAGGACGCCGCCGGATTTCTTTCGATATGGGACCTCCGGGTCCCATATCGTCGTTTTGACCATGGGTTGCGCACTGCTCACCGACGGCCAACTGCCGGGGCAGCGGACCTCCTCGAGATGAACGTGACGGGACCATGACACGACGGAACAGATCCGGCAACGACGGCGATCAACGGCACCGTGGCATCACCGTCGACGAAGAGGAGTTCCGGCGGCTGGTCCCCGGGCCCCGCGCCGCCGTGCTGACGGCGAAGGTCCGCGGACGCCGCTGCGGCGTTCCGCAAGGATCGCTTCCCGAGGCGCGCTCCGCCCTCAAGGCCGTTCTCGACGAAGCTCCCGGATCGGTGACGGCTCGTGAGCTGTCGGGCCTGACCCACTACCGGTTGGGAAACTTCCGCGAGGCGGCGAAGCAGCTCGAGGCCTACCGCGAACTGGCTCCGGGATCTGTCGATCAGCACCCCGTGCTGGCGGACTGCTATCGGTGCCCAGCACAAGTGGAAGCGCGTCGATGAGCTCTGGCGCGAGCTCCGCGAGGCGTCGCCTTCCGCGGAGCTCGTGACCGAGGGGCGAATCGTCGCCGCCGGCGCCTTGGCCGACCGCGGACGGTTGGCCGACGCGATCCGCGAGATGGAGAAGGGGTGGACTCCACCGCCCCGACCCAAGGAACATCATCTCCGTCGGGCGTACGTCCTCGCCGACCTCTACGAGAGTGCGGGCGAGACGCCACGGGCCCGGGCCACGTTTCAGTGGATCCTGACCAACGACCCCGACTTCGCCGACGTCGATCGGCGACTTCTGGCGATGAACTGACGATCGGCGTCGACGGCCCCCGGGGTGCCGCCGTTTTGGTGGCGACGACCCGGTGGTGCGTACCCTGGCACCTCATCGGTCCGATCGGGCCGTGTCGATCACATCGCGTGGAGAAGTGAACATGGTGGATATCGCAGGGCTCCTCGGAGAGGACGCAGACGAACTGCTTGGCTACGCGGCCGCGGGAGTGTCGAAAGACCTGCTGCAGCTGCCCGGTCCCGATTGGGTCGACCGCATCTTCGCGACGAGCGATCGTTCGCCTCAGGTCATGAGGAGCCTCCAGTCGCTGTTCTCCCACGGTCGCCTGGCGGACACGGGGTACGTGTCGATCCTGCCCGTCGATCAGGGAATCGAACACACCGCGGCTGCGTCGTTCGCCCCCAATCCGGCGTACTTCGACCCGATGGCCATCGTGGAGCTCGCCGTGGAGGGTGGCTGCAACGCCGTGGCCACCACCTTCGGGGTTCTGGGGATGGCGTCGCGTCGATACGCCCACCGGATTCCCTTCATCGTGAAGATCAACCACAACGAGTTGATGACGTACCCGAATTCCTACGACCAGGTGCTGTTCGGCTCGGTCGCCCAGGCCCACGAGCTGGGTGCCGCCGGCGTGGGAGCCACCATCTACTACGGATCGCCGGAATCCCGCCGTCAGATCCAGGAGATCTCCCAGGCGTTCGAGGAGGCACACGCTCTCGGGATGTTCACGGTCCTGTGGTGCTACCTGCGCAATGACGGATTCAAGAAGGACGGCGTCGACTACCACGACTCGGCCGACGCCACCGCTCAGGCGAATCACCTCGGCGCCACGATCGGCGCGGACATCCTCAAGCAGAAGCTGCCCTCGAAGAACGGCGCCTTCAAGGAGATCGGCTTCGCCAAGACCCACGCTCTGGTCTACGACGAGCTGACCACCGACCATCCGATCGATCTGTGCCGTTGGCAGGTCGTCAACGGGTACATGGGCCGGATCGGCCTCATCAACTCCGGTGGCGAATCCAAGGGCGCCAGCGACATGGCCGAGGCCGTGCGGACCGCCGTCATCAACAAGCGGGCCGGTGGCATCGGACTCATCTCGGGTCGGAAGGCATTCCAACGCCCCATGGCTGAGGGCGTCGAGCTGCTCAACGCCATCCAGGACGTCTACCTCGACTACTCGGTCACGGTCGCCTGACGGCGTGGCGGCGTCCCGATCACGGACGCGCTCTCCATGACCGCCGACGCCTGGGTTCTCGACCTCGACGGGGTCATGTGGCTCGGCGACACCGCCATCGACGGTTCGGTGGCGGCTGTCGCCCGGCTGCGCGACTCGGGACACCGTGTCGGTTTCTGCACCAACAACTCGAGCCGGACGATCGCGTACTACGTCGACAAGCTCCGGCGCCTGGGCATCGAGAGCGCCGAGGTGTTGTCCTCCGCGATGGCCGCTGCGACTCTCGTGGACCCGGGGGAATCGGTGCTCCCATGCGCCGGGGACGGTGTGATCGACGCCCTGCGGCGCAGGGGCTGTGCGGTCCTCGATCGCCACGACGACCAGTCGTCGGCCGATGCCGTCATCGTCGGGTTCCACCGGAACCTGGACTACGACGGCCTGCGAGCGGCCACCCGGGCCGTGCTCGGCGGAGCCCGCCTGATCGCCACGAACACCGATCCGCTCTTTCCCGACGAGACCGGATGGTCCCCCGGCGGGGGAGCGATCGTGGCGGCCGTCGAACGGGCGAGCGGCGTCACCGCGACCTGTGCCGGAAAGCCGAACGAGGCCATGGCCGCGATGATCCGATCGACGTTCGGGGACCCCGGCGTCTTCGTCGGCGACACGCCCGAGACCGATGGCGCCATGGCGGAACGCCTCGCGTGGCCCTTCGGCCTGGTGCTCACCGGAAACACGAGGCCCGACGCCGCGCCTCCGTTGCGTGGGCCAGGTTGGATCGCCACCGACCTGGCGGGCCTCGTCGACGAGGTCGAGGGCGACGTCGTACCGTGAGCGCCCGTCGCCGTCTCGACTCCGAGATGGTTCGTCGCGGGCTGGCCGATACCATCGACGGGGCAACGACGCTCATCGACGCCGGGCGCGTCATGGTCGAGGGGGCGCCTGCGCTCCGGGCCGGTCGACTCGTGGCCCCGGGGGAGTCGATCCGACTCGGCCGTGCCCCTCGGAGGTTCGTGAGCCGGGGCGGCCAGAAGCTGGAGGCCGCACTCTCGACGTTCGGTATCGGCTGCGACGGCAAGCGGGTGCTCGACGCCGGGATGCTCCACCGGTGGCTTCAGCGACTGCGTCCTGAAGCACGGTGCCGCGGAGGTCCACGCCGTCGACGTCGGCTACGGCCAGCTCCACGACAGCCTGCGCAGGGATCGGCGGGTCGTGGTCCACGAGCGCACGAACATCCGATCGGTGACTCCGGACTCGCTGGGCGGGCCGGTCGATCTCGTGGTCGCGGACCTCTCCTTCGTCTCTCTGGCGGGGATCGCCGGCGTACTCGTCGGCGCCGCGTCGGTGGACGGCGATCTCATCGTGTTGGTCAAGCCACAGTTCGAAGTGGGACGCGACGCTGCGGACAGCGGCCGGGGGGTCATCACCGACCCGGATCTGTGGCGCGACGCGATCGGGTCGACGATTGCCGCGTTCGCCGCGGCGGGAGCCGACATGATGGGCTCGATGGTCTCACCACTCCACGGCGCCGAGGGAAACACCGAATTCCTGTTGCACCTGAGACCTCGCCGGCCGGCGACCGAGGCGACGGCCCCCTGATGGCCACCATCGCCTTCTTCGTGCATCCCGAGCGGCCGGCCGCGTCGGAGCTGGCGACGGATCTTGTCTCGTGGCTGGTCGATCGTGGTCACGACGTGAGGTTGCGTCACCCCGACGCCTCTCGGATCGGATGGGCCGATCTGGCCCATCGACGACTCGCGACCTCGCGATCGGGGCGGATCTGGTCGTGGGTCTCGGGGGCGACGGCACGATGATGCGCGCCGTCGATCTCGCCGCAGAGGAGGACGTGCCGGTTCTCGGCGTGAACGTCGGTCAGCTCGGCTACCTCACGATGGTCGAGCCCCAGAACGCCCGGGTCGCTCTCAAGCGATTCCTCGCGGGGGCATACTCCCTCGAGGAGCGGATGCGGCTCGAGATCACCGTGTCCGCGGCGACGGCACGGTCGAGTCGATGGGTCGCGCGCTCAACGAGGCGCTCGTGGAGCGGGCCGATCTCGGGTCACACCGTTCGGCTCGAGGTCTCCCTCGACGGAAACGTCTTCACGCCGTACGTCGCCGACGGTGTGATCGTCGCCACGCCGACCGGATCGACCGCCTACACGTTCAGCGCCCGTGGCCCGATCATCGACCCTCGACACCGCGCGCTGTTGCTGGTTCCGGTCGCTCCTCACATGTTGTTCGATCGGGCGCTCGTCCTGGACCCGCTCGACCGTGGTGCGGCTCGACGTGAGGCCTCAACGGAGCGGCGCATCTCTCGATCGACGGACGCGACTGCGGGCGTGCTCGAGGTCGGCGACCGGGTCGACACTGGTCACGTGCATCCGCGGGCCGCGGCTCGTCACCTTCGGGGAGCCCGGCTTCCATCAGGTGCTGAAGTCGAAGTTCGGTCTCGCCGACCGTTGAGGCCCACCCCGGTTGTGTCGGCGGTGTCGCGTAGCATTCGCACCGATGTTGGTGGAACTGGCGGTTCGTGATCTGGGGGTGATCTCCGACCTCCGCGTCGAGGTCGGTCCCGGCATGACGGCCCTCACCGGAGAGACGGGTGCGGGAAAGACGATGATCGTCGAAGCCCTCTCGTTGTTGATGGGCGCCCGTCCCGATCCGACGCGGGTCCGGCCCGGTGCGGCCGAGTCGTGGGTGGAGGGACTCTTCGTCCTCGACGACGACGAAGTCGTCCTTCGGCGGGTCGTGCCTGCGGTGGGTCGATCCCGCTCCTATGTCAACGGCAACCTCGCCACCGCGGCGCAGCTCGACGATCTCGGCCACGCCATGGTCGAGATCACCGGTCAACACGCGCACCAGCGGCTCGGTTCCCCCTCGGCCCAACGTGCTCTGCTGGACCAGGTCGGCCAGGTGAGCACCGACGTGCTGCGATCGGCACGCGCCGCCGAGCGGGAGGTGCAGCAGCGTCTCGATGCCCTGGGCGGCGACCGGAGGTCGCGGGAACGCGAGGCCGACCTGTTGAGGTATCAGCTCGACGAGCTCGATCGTGCCGGTCTGTCGGACCCCGCCGAGGACCAGCATCTCAGCGACGAAGAGGATCTGTTGGCTCGTGCGTCGGACTACCGGGCGGTGTCCGCCACGGCCGTCGAGTCGCTCACCGGCGACGGGGGTGCGGTGGACGTCCTCCATCGGGTCGTGGCCGGCCTCGACGGTTCACCGGCGTTCTCCCCCTCGGTCGAGAGGCTCCGGTCGCTCGTCGAGGAGCTCTCCGACGTCTCGTCGGAGATCCGCGACGCCCAGGATCGCATCGATGAGGACCCTCAACGACTCGACGCCGTTCGGGCGCGACGACACCTGCTCGTCGAGCTGAGGAGGAAGTACGGCGAGACCCTGGGCGATGTCATGGCTTTCGCCTCGGACGCCCGCGCCCGCCTCGATGAGATCGACACCCATCAGGAGCGTGCAGCCGCCCTCGAGGCCGAACTCGGCGTCTGCCGTGACGCGGTGGCCGCTGCTGCTCAGGTGGTGGCCCGCCAGCGGCGGAAGGCCGCCGACCGGCTGGGCGAGGCGGTGAGTGGCAGGCTGGCCGACGTGGCAATGGCAGGGGCGACCTTCTCGGTCACCGTCGCGGGCGACCCGCCGGCCGACGATGTGCGGTTCCTCCTCGCGGCGAATGCGGGTCTCGCTCCCGCTCCGCTGGCATCGGGTGCGTCGGGTGGCGAGCTCAGCAGATCGATGCTCGCGCTGTACCTGGTGGCGAGCACCGACGTGGACACCACCGTCTTCGACGAGATCGACGCCGGAGTCGGAGGAGAGGCCGCCGTCGCCATCGGTCGCGCCCTCAGCTCGCTGTCCGCCGACCGTCAGGTGATCGTGGTGACCCACCTCCCGCAGGTGGCGGCCTTCGCACACACGCAGATCGCCGTGTCCAAGGCCGGTGGCGACATCGCGACGTCAACGGTCAAGGCGCTCGCCCCCGACGAGCGGGTCATCGAACTCTCTCGGATGCTGTCGGGATCTCCCGACAGCGGTTCGGCGAGAACCCACGCAACGGAGCTGTTGGAGATGGCGTCGTCGGAACGGGGAGGGTCGTGAGGGTCTCCCGTCGGTCCGCGTCGTCGGCATCCGCGGTGGTGGTGCCCGAGACCGTCACGGGGACGGTCCGTGTGGATCCTCGGACGAAGGACCTCGCCAAGCGAATTAGGGCCGGCGAGATCGCGGTCATCGATCACGACGACATCGACCGTGTCGCGGCTGAGTCCCTGGTGGCCGCGGGCGTGGCAGCCGTCGTCAACAGCGGAGTGTCCAGCTCGGGGCGCTACCCGAACGAAGGCCCGCTCGTGCTGTTGGATGCGGGGATCGCTCTCGTCGACGGCTTCGACGCAGACCTGATCGAGGTCATCGACGACGGAGCCGAGGCCTCGATCGAGGGCCCGATGTTGAACATCGGCGACGATTCGTTCGTCGGTCACCGCCAGAGTCGGGCCTTGATCGAGGAGATCCACGCCGACAGCCGTTCGAAGCTGGGCGCCGAGTTCATCAAGTTCGTCGAGAACACCGCTGACTACATGGACGACAACGTGGACCTCGTCAGCGACGATCTCGAGATCCCCGACGTGGGCATCGATTTCCACGATCGTCACGTGCTGATGGTGGTGCGGGGTCACGACTACCGAGACGATCTCCGCCTCCTGCAGTCGAGTGGGTACATCAGGGATCAACGCCCCATCCTCATCGGAGTCGACGGGGGAGCAGACGCCCTCCTCGAGATGGGGATGGCCCCCGACATCATCATCGGGGATTTCGACTCGGTGTCCGAGGACACGATGCGGAGTGGGGCGCGTCTGGTGGTTCACGCCTACCGCGACGGTCACGCCCCCGGCGCTCAGCGGCTCGACGAGCTGGGACTTCCCTACGTGCTGTTCAGAGCATCGGGGACCAGCGAGGACATCGCCATGCTCATGGCCTACAACCAGGACGCCGCGCTCATCGTCGCCGTGGGCACGCACTCGTCGATGGTCGACTTCCTCGACAAGGGCCGATCGGGCATGGCATCGACGATTCTCACGAGAATGAAGGTCGGGTCGGCCCTTGTCGACGCGAAGGGGGTGAGTCGGCTCTACCATTCCGAGGTCCGCAAGCGCGATCTCGTCGCGCTGGTCCTCGGAGCGCTCCTCGCCATCGTCATCATCGCCGTCGTGTCCGAGCCCCTGCGACTCATCTTCCACTCCATCTGGTCCGACCTGAACGGCTAGAGCGCCACCAATGATCAACCTCCGCTATCACATCGTCAGCATCGTCGCGGTCTTCCTCGCGCTCGCGGTCGGGATCTTCGCGGGGTCGACGTTGCTCGACCGGACGATCCTCGACGGGCTCGAGGCCCGCCAGGACAGCCTCGACCGCCGCAACGACGAGTTGAAGGGAATCATCGACGACTACGAAGCCGCCCTCGACGCCGCGAACGACTCCATGGCCCAATTCGCGGATGCCGGCGGCGACCTGCTCGACGATTCCGTGCTCACGGGAACGTCGGTGTTGATCATCGCCACACGAGGGATCGACGAGGGGGCGGTGAATCAGGTCGATTCGATCATCCGCCGGGTCGGAGGCGACCCGCTGGGGACGCTGTGGGTCGGTCCCTCCGCCGACCTGACCGACGAGTCGACCGTCACGGAGATGTCGGCCGAGTGGTGGGGCACGGATCGACCTCCGGCTGGCGTCGACGAGGTCGAGGCCCTCACTGCATCCATGGCGTCGGTGTTCTCCGACGCGGCGTCGCGCAGCGGGATCCGGGACGCCGCCGAAGGTGCGGGCAGCAGCGAGATCTCGTCCACGACCACGGAAGCCGGCGGTGGAACGGGTGATGCCGACCCCGCGCCGTCGACCGGCTCCGGCACCGGTGACGGCTCCGACCAGATGCCGGACGGAGTGACAGAGGGGGTGGAGCGTTTCCGGCGGCTCGTCGAGTCCGGTCACATGGAGTGGGAGCCGTCGTCGGGTGCCGACGGCGAGGCGTTCGAGTTGCCGACGGGCGGGTTGGTCGTGATCGTTCTGACCGGCGAGGGTTCGGAGATGGGTCCGGTTCGTTTCGTGTACCCCGTCGTCGACACGCTGGCCGCCCAGCGAGTTCCTGTCGTCGTGGGCGAGGTCCATGTCGAGCGGTCCACGGTGGACCGGGTCAACGACGATGGCGCTCAGCCCCGCGGCTATGTGGTCGACCGATTCCATCAGAGGGCCGAGACCGCCGACGTCGTCACGAGCGTCGACTCGGTGGACCGACCGTTCGGTCGAATCGCGGTCGTCATGGCGATGCCGCGACGATCGCCTGCCCCGCGGTGGCGTCTACGGATTCGGAGACCTCGCCGACGCGGTCTTCCCCAGCGATTGATGAGCGACCTGGACCGGTCGACCCGGTCGATGTCGCTGCTCACCATTGCCTCGCGACTCTCGGGATTCGTCCGTATCGCCGTCTTCGCGTCCGTCTTCGGCAAGACCTACCTGGCCAACACCTACCAGTCGGCCAACAGCATTCCGAACGTACTGTTCGAGTTGTTCGCCGCGGGCGCTCTCCAGGCGGTTCTCGTCCCGGCCATGACCCGGCTGGGGACCGTGTCGGCGCCGACGACTCATCCGACGTCGCCTGACACGGTTGCCGGCCGACGCGACGACACGACATCGCTTCGTCCCTACGGCCACACCGATCACGGCCTGGCACCCGACGAGTACGTGGCCGGCGCGGTGCTGGGTCTGCTCTCGGCGTTGCTCGCAGCGGTGACGGTCGGCGCGATCGCAGCCGGCCCGCAGCTGATGGGGCTTCTCGTCGGCGACGTGCCCGATGCCGCCACCCGCCAGGCCGAGATCGAGCTGGGGGCGATCTTCCTGTGGTTCTTCATGCCCCAGGTGTTGTTCTACGGGGCCAACATCGTCGCGACGAGCGTTCTGAATGCGAAGAACTCGTTTCTGGTGCCGGTCGCAGCGCCGTTGGCGAACAACGTCATCGTCGTCATCGCGTATCTCTGGTTCGGTGCGGTGCACGAGGGGCCACTGACCCTGGACCTGACATCTCAGGAGCTCTGGATCCTCGCGGGTGGAACCACCCTCGGGGTGATCGTGTTCTGTTCGCTCCCTTTGGTGGCTCTGGCTCGGCGGGGCTTCCGGCTGCGGCCACGAATCGACCTCGGCCATCCCGTGATCCGATCGCTCGTGCGTGACGGAGCATGGGCTGCGCTGTTCCTGGGAGCCACCCAGATCCTTCTTCTGGTGGTGCTCCGGGTCGCCAACCGTGATCCGGGCGGAACGGTCATCTACTCGTTTGCCTTCGTGTTGTTCATGCTGCCCCACTCGCTGTTCTCCGTGCCGATCATGACGACGAGGTTCCCCGCCCTGTCCCGCTCGTCGGTGCTGAACGACTCCGCGTCGTTCGCGTCGACGACCCGAGGAGGGATACGGGCGATCCTCTACACCTCCCTCTTCGCCAGCGCGCTGTCGATAGCGGTCGCCCGACCGGCAACCGAGGTGGTCAGCTTCGGCGAGGCCGTCAGCCTGAGCGCGCAGATCGCCGAGGCGACCTCGTTCTTCGCGCCGGGAATCCTCGGCTTCGGTCTCCTCCTGTTCCTCACCCGCGTCTACTACGCCCGATCGGACGCGCGGGACGCCTGCTCTCACGAACTTCGCCGTGGTGGTGGTCACCTCGGCCGTCATGCTCTCCGCCGTCACCCAACTCGGACCGCGCCATCTCATCAGCGGTCTCGCTGCGGCGTTCGCGGTCGGGCATCTCGGCGGAGCGCTCCTGTTGTTCGTCGGGATGTCCCGGGGGCTTGCCGAGTGGGGCGCTCCGCCGTTGTCCGTCGGGCGCGATGCGGCTCGGGCGGTGGCCGCCTCCGTCGCCGCGGCCACCGCGGGATTCGCGGTGGCGAGCGCGGTGGGCTGGTCGAACCGGCCGATCGCGGTGATCTCGACGCTGGCGGCGGCGGTCGTCGCGGCGTCGGTCTACATCGCGGTCCAGGCGGTGGCCGGTGGCCCCCGCCCGATCGACGCCTTGCGGACCTTCGGGGCCGCCACCCGAGCCGACCCCACGGGGGCGACGTGAGCGGGCGTCGTTCGGTTCTCGAGGTGTTGGGCCCGTCGAGCGGAGGGATACGTCGCCACGTCGCCACCCTTGCTCGTCATCTGCCCGACGCCGGGTGGCAAGCCGATGTGGTCGCCCCACCCGAGGTGATGTCCGGGCTGAACTGCGGGGGTGCCGACGTGGGGATTCTCCCCGTGCCGACCCGTGTCCGGCCGTTGGCGGTGGCCTCGTCGGCCCGATCGCTCCGCCGGTTCCAGGAAAGCGCCGACGTCGTCCACGCCCACGGCCTCAAGGCGGGAATGGTGGCGCTCGCGGCGCGCCGGGCGGCCCCGGTCGTCCTGACGCTCCACAACGTCGTTCTCGACGAGGTGGCAGGCCGGATGGCGGGCATGCTCGAACGCATCGAGGCCCAGATCATCGCCAGATCCGACGCGGTGATCGCCGTGTCGCCCGAGATCGCTGAACGATTCGCCGGTGTTCGTCGCGACTCGCCCATCTCGGTGATCCTGCCGGCTTCGGAACCTCCGGTCGCCCACGAGTCGAGGGCGGAGGTGAGGTCCCGCCACGGCGTTCCCGAGAATGCCCCGCTCGTGGTCGTGGTCGCTCGTCTCCACGCGCAGAAGGCTCTCGACGTCTTCGTGTCGGCCTTCGCCGAACTCCACCGCTCGAATCCCGCGGCGCGGGGCCTCATCATCGGCGACGGTCCACAGCGCGCCGAGGTGGAGCGATGGGTGGTCGACGCCGGCGTCGGCGGGAGTCTCGTCGTCGCCGGGCCCAGCTCCCATGCCGTCGACGAGATCGCCGCCGCCGACCTGGTGGCGTTGAGCTCGGTGTGGGAGGGCGCCCCCCTGGTGGTTGCGGAGGCGATGCAGTTGGGGCGCCCCGTCGTCTCGACCGACGTGGGTGCGGTGCCGGAGATGGTCGGGTCCGGCGGCATCATCGTCCCCGTCGGTGACAGTGAGGCTCTGGCCGACGCCATGCGGCGGGTTCTCGCCGACCCGGGACTGGCGGCGGACCTCGGTGGTGTCGCCCTGTCACGGGGCCGCGACCTCTATGGTACGGAACCGCTGGTCGCCAACGTCGCTGAGGTCTACTCGGAGGTTCGGAGAGGGTGAGACAACTCCCGGCACCGGCCCGGCTCACGATCGGACGGCGCCTCGCCCTGATGGGGGCCCTCGTCGGCGTGTCGCTGTCGCTGCTGCCCGGCTCGGCGTCCGCTCAGGCTCTCGAGGAGCCCGAACGGATCGTCGTGATCTTCGCCCCCCGCCTGACGTGGTCGATGGTCGACGACCTGCGACCCGAGAACCTCACCGAACTCTTCGGGTCCGCAGCGGTGGCCATGAACAGCGTGCGGACCATCGGCCCCGTGACCAGCCCCGGCGAGGCGTACATGACCTTGGGCGCCGGGAACCGCATGACCTCGGACCGTTCCATCGACGGCTGGGTGGTGGATCGATCCGAGACGCTCGAACGGGGCGACCCCACCCTCATCTGGGAGCAGATGACCGGGCTGGAAGCGGACGGATCGACCGTGGCCCTGGGCAAGGCCGCCGTCGATCGGCGAAACGAGCTGTTGAGCTACGGCTCGGTGTCGGGCTCGCTGGGGGCTGCGCTGCACGACGAGGGCATCGACGTCGCGGTCATCGGGAACGCCGACCAGCGACTCGGCAACCAGAGCAACCGACACGTCGGCCTGGCAGCCATGGACGATACGGGCCAGATCAGGGCGGGTTCGGTGAGTGCGAGCCTGCTGACCGGAAACGACCGGGCGCCGTTCGGGCTGGAGACCGACCTCACCGTGGCCGAGACCACGATCGATCGCGCCCTGAGCGAGCAGCGCGTCGTCATGGTCGAGTTGTCCGACCTCGAGCGGGCCGAGCGCTTCCGCTCCGAGGCGACACCGGATCAGGGAGACCGGCTGTACGAGGCGGCGCTCCGTCACGACGACGCGATCGTCGGCATGATCATGGACCGCGTCGATCTCAGCAAGGACCTGGTGATCGTCGTCGCTCCGACGTCCCCTCTGCCCGACAGTTCGCTGACCGCCTTCGCCATCGCCGGCGTGGGGGTCGATCAGGGATGGGCCTCCTCGTCATCGACGCGCCGCCCCGGCTACGTGACCCTGACCGACGTCGCTCCGACCATCCTCAACCGGTTGGGTGTGGACGTACCCGACGAGATGAGCGACACCCGCATCACCTCGAAGCCCGACGGGCGGGCCTTCGAGGATCGGCTCGATGACATGGTTCGGCACTCCGCCCGAGCGGTGTCACGCGACGAGGCGTTCGGGCCGATGACGGTGACCTTCATCGTCATCCTGGTGCTCAACCTGGGGTTGGCCATGTTGTGCCTGGCCCGGATGAGTCGCCTGGCTCCTCTCGTGCGGGCCCTGTCACTGTGGGTGGTGGCGACGCTGTCCGCCGCCTATCTCGTGGGGCTCGTCCCCACGGCGGACATCTCGGTGGCCGCCACGGGGATCCTGGTGTTCGGAACCGCTGCCGTCCTCGCTCTGGGGTCCTGGATGTTCCTGAGGCGGAGAGGGCGTGCCCCCATCGTCGCCCTCGTGGGACTCCTGTGGGTCGTGCTCGCCGTCGATGTCCTCACCGGCGCGCACCTCCAGATCGACACCGTTTTCGGCTATTCGCCGATCGTGGCGGGCCGGTTCGCCGGATACGGGAACCAGGCGTTCTCGATGTTCTCGCTCGCTGCGCTGGTGCTCGCCTCGGTCTTCGTCGATTCGCGGCAGGGCGCGCCCCGCCGTTGGGCGATGCCGACGTTCGCCGCGGTGGGGACGTTCTTCCTGGTGACGATCGTGCTCGACGGCCATCCGTCGTGGGGCTCCGACGTCGGAGGGGTTCTCGCCTTCGTTCCCGCTGCGGCCGTGTTCGTCTTCGTCTCCAACGGGGTGAAGATCAGGCTTCGGCTCGCCGCGGGAATCGCCCTCGTCACGGTGGCGATCCTGTCCCTGTTCGCCCTCGCCGATCTGGCGAGGCCGCCGGAGTCGAGGACACACCTCGGGCGCTTCGTCCAGAAGCTCCTCGACGGCCAGGCGGGAGAGATCCTGTCCCGCAAGCTCCAGGCCAACCTGTCGCTGCTGACCGCGGTGTGGACGTGGGTCATCCCGATCGCCCTCGTGTACATCGCCTACCTCACCTGGCGGCCCAACCAGACCTTGGCGGCGGTCGAGGAGCGGTACCCCCAGTTCAAGGCGTTCGGGGTCTCCGCGCTCACGCTGGGCCTGTTGGCCATGGCCCTCAACGATTCGGGCGTGTCGATGCCGGCGATGATGTTGGCGATCGCGATCTCGTACGTGACGTATCTGGTCATGGAGGTCGAACATCCGCCCGACGCCGGCCCCGGTGGCGACGGTCGCGACGGCGTCGGGGAGTCCGGGGAGTCCGGGGAAGCATCACTCGACGCACTCCCCGACGAGGAGCCCGAGACCGTCGGGTCTCCCTGATGCTGTTCGTGGCCGCAGTGGTCATCGGCGAGATCGTCGGGTCCGTCCTGTGGCACTCGTTGAGCGGATCGCTGGACCGACCCGCCTTCATGAGGACGAACTACCGCGACCACGCTCTCGTGACCGGAGCCGGGATCGTCGTTCCCCTGGGCGCATGGGCCATCGCGGCCGCTGCCGCGGTCATCGAGCCACTCGAACTGGTGGGAGCCGGAGCTCCTCTGCTTCTGGTGATCACGGGCTTCGGCCTCGTCGGTCTGGTCGACGACGTCGGGGGAGTGGGCGAGAGCGGGGGGTTCCGTGGGCATCTGCGGGCACTGTCGCAAGGAAGGATCACCACCGGCGCGCTCAAGCTGGTCGGAGGACCGCTGGTCGCCATCGCCGCGCTCGGCGGCCTCCGCCCCGACGCCGTGGATCTGATCCGCGCTGCGGCGATCGTGTCGCTGTCGGCGAATCTGATGAACCTCTTCGATCGGGCGCCGGGTCGGGTGATCAAGGTGTCGGGAATCTGGCTTGTCGCGCTGGGCGCGGGGGCGTGGGCGAGGTACTCCGACCTCGGATCGCTCGCACCCGTGGCGGGCGCGGTGGCCGTGGGGTTCGGTCTTCTCCGCCCCGATCTCCAGGAGGACGCCATGGTGGGTGACGTGGGATCGAACGCACTGGGAGCCGCCCTGGGGTTCGGCCTGTTCTCGGTGCTCACGCCGGCAGGGGAGTGGATCGCGCTGGTGTGCCTCGTGGTCGCCAACCTCGCATCGGAACGCTGGTCGTTCAGCCGGATCATCGACTCGGTCGGCCCGTTGCGATGGCTCGATCGGCTGGGAACCCGCCCGGAACGGCGTCAGGCCGCATGACTCACTGGGGTTCGTGGCGACGGAGGGGTCACTTGCTACCGTGGGCAGAGCGGACTCAGGAGGACCTTTGACCAAGCACATCTTCGTGACCGGCGGGGTCGCCAGCTCGCTCGGCAAGGGCCTCACCGCCTCATCGTTGGGCCGCCTCCTCAAGGCCCGCGGCCTCCGGGTGACGATGCAGAAGCTCGATCCGTACATCAACGTCGACCCCGGCACGATGAACCCCTTCGAGCACGGCGAGGTCTATGTGACCGAGGACGGTGGCGAGACCGACCTGGATCTGGGGCACTACGAACGATTCATCGACGAGAACCTGACCCGCGATTCCAACGCCACCACCGGGTCGATCTACCAGTCCGTCCTCGCAGCCGAGCGCCGGGGCGACTACCTGGGAAAGACCGTTCAGGTCATTCCCCACATCACCGACGAGATCAAGTCGAGGATCTACCGCCTGGCGGGGGACGACGTGGACGTCGTGATCACCGAGGTCGGCGGAACGGTGGGTGACATCGAGATCCTCCCGTTCCTCGAGGCGATTCGTCAGTTCCGTCTCGACGTGGGGCGGGCCAACGTCTGCTACGTGCACGTGACCCTGGTTCCGTTCATCGGGCCGTCGGGGGAGCAGAAGACCAAACCGACTCAGCACTCCGTCACCGAGTTGAGGAGCCGTGGTATCCAGCCCGACGCGATCGTGTGCCGCAGTGAGGGACCGATCTCCTCGGAGCTCAAGCGGAAGATCTCGTCGTTGTGCGACGTGGAGGTCTCGGCCGTCGTCAACGCCGCGGACGCCTCGAGCCTCTATGACATCCCCCTGGTACTCCACGACGAAGGACTCGACTCGGTGGTGTGCGACCTCATGGGGATCGAGGCGCCGGATCCCGATCTTGCCGACTGGGAGGACCTCGTCGCCCGCGTGAGCGCCGCCGATTTCCCGGTTCGAGTCGGTGTCATCGGCAAGTACGTCTCGTTGCCCGACGCCTACCTGTCGGTGGTGGAGTCGCTCAACCACGCCGGCGCCCACAACGGGGCCGACGTCCAGATCGAGTGGATCCAGGCGGAGGAGGTCGAGGGGCTGTTGGCCGCCGGGCGCCTCGCGGATCTCGACGGAATCGTCATCCCGGGTGGGTTCGGCGAACGTGGAGTGGAAGGCAAGCTCGCTGCTGCTGCCTATGCCCGTGAACACGAGATCCCGTGCCTCGGACTGTGCCTGGGAATGCAGGTGATGACCATCGAGTACGCCCGCAACGCGCTGGGTCTCACCGGGGCGAACAGCGCCGAGTTCGATCCCCGCACCCCCCATCCGGTGATCGACATCATGGATTCGCAACGGGACGTGTCGGAGAAGGGCGGCACCATGCGTCTCGGCGCGTACGTGGCTCGACTCGCCGAGGACTCACAGGTCGCGAAGATCTATGGCGCCACGGTCGTCTCCGAGCGTCACCGCCATCGCTACGAGTTCAACCCCCGTTACCGTTCGCAGTTCGACGGCTCCGATTTCGTGTGTTCAGGCACCTCGCCCGACGGCCGACTCGTCGAGTTCATCGAGCTACGCAACCATCCCTTCTGGATCGGAACGCAGGCGCACCCCGAGTTCAAGAGCCGGCCCACCAAACCGGCGCCGCTCTTCGACGCCTTCGTCGCCGCGACGACGCGGCGAGCGGAGGGCCGCAATCCCCACCTCATCGATCTGGACTCGGCCGCCTCGACGATCCGGGTCGAATGACCGGATTCGACAAGGTCTCCGAGCGCCTCATCCACCAGGGCTACGTCATCGGGGTCTACCAGGCGACGTTCTCGTCTCCCGAGGGCGAGGAGATGGTCCGTGACGTGGTTCGACACCCCGGTGCCGTGTCGGTCGTACCGGTCCTCGACGACGGAGACGTCGTGATGGTGCGCCAGTTCCGCGCTCCGCTGGAGGACACCATTCTGGAGATCCCGGCCGGCAAGCGGGACGTCGACGGCGAGCCGCCGGTGGAGACGGCACGCCGCGAGTTCGCCGAGGAGATCGGATTCCTCGCCGCCGACATGGAGCCGCTGGTGGCGCTGCGCCACTCCCCGGGGTTCTGCGACGAGATCAACCACATCTTCCTCGCCACCGGCCTCACGCCGACCGACCGTCAGGTGGACGGCCCCGAGGAAGAGGCGATGACCATCCACCACGTTCCTCTCGGCGAGGTCTTCGAGCGGATCGCCCGGGGCGAGATCACCGACGCGAAGTCCATCGCCGGGCTGACCATCACCGCCCAGCGGATGGGCGTCGTGCCTGCACCGTGAACGACGCGGCAGTCATCGGGCTGATCGACGACTTCTTCATGTGGCTGTCGGTCGAGAGAGGTCGGTCCACCGCGACCCTGACCGCGTACCGACGCGACCTCACCCGGTTCGAGCAGTGGCTCGAGGACGACGGCACCGAGCTGTTCGACGTCACCTCGACCGACATCGGGCGGTACGTGGCCCATCTCGGTGCCGGTGTCGCTGGCTCCGGCCACGATCGCGCGGGCGTTGGTACCGGTGCGTGCCCTCTATCGCTTCGGCGTGACCGAAGGGCAGTTGTCGGAGGATCCCACAGCGCGCCTCGACATGCCGAGGGTCCCCTCAGGCCTCCCCAAGGCCCTGAGTGAGCCCCAGATCGCCTCGCTGTTCGCCGCGGTCGACCGCGATGCACCCATGGCCGCGCGCGACCTGGCGCTTCTCGAGGTTCTCTACGGGACCGGCGCCCGCATCTCCGAAGCGGTGGGGCTGTCGTTTCCCGACGTCGATCTCGACGCCCGGCTGGTGCGGCTGTTCGGGAAGGGGTCGCGCGAGCGGGTCGTGCCGTTGGGCCGTCCCGCTGTCGTCGCACTTGCCCGCTGGCTCGATGCCCGCCTCGGGATGCACGGCGGGAGCGGCCGCAGGGGCGATGCCGAGGCGGTGTTCGTCAACCACCGCGGCGGGCGACTCACCCGGCAGGGGGCGTGGGGGATCGTGGGTGGCCACGCCCGAACGGCGGGGCTCGGGTCGGTGATGTCGCCCCATGTGCTGCGCCACTCCTGCGCCACCCACATGCTCGAACACGGTGCCGACGTGAGAACGGTCCAGGAGTTGCTCGGCCACCGGTCGATCTCGACCACCCAGGTGTACACCAGGGTGGCCCGAGAGCACCTCGTGGCGGCCTACCGGGCAGCTCATCCCCGGGCGATGCGAGGAGTCGAGGCCGGTGTCGCCGTCGAGGTCGGAGCGGAACCGTGGAACTGAGGCCTCTGCACCGCGCCCGCCGCTTCTCCGGAGCCGTGTTCGGCCGGGGCGCCTCCGCGGTCGAGAGGGAGTGGGCGCAGTCGTGGTTGTCTCCGGCGGAACAGAAGCTGTTCGGCCAGATGTCGAGCTCCGATCAGCGCCACGCCATCGACGTGGCCCGCCGGACCGAGGCGGCCCTGGCCGACGAGCCCGATGCGCTGTCGGGTGTTGATCTCGGTGTCGCCATGGCCGCGGCCCTCCTCCACGACGTCGGCAAGGTCGCGGCGGGACCTCGGCACCTACGGCAGGGTCGTCGCGACGCTGTCGGGGGTGGTCGCCGGGCGTGATTTCGCCGAGGCGTGGCAGGAGTCGTCGGGCTTCACCCGCCGCGTCGGGCTCTATCTCCGCTACGGGGAGCTGGGGGCCGACATGTTGAAGGTCGCCGAGAGCGACCCCGTGGTCGTGGCCTGGGCGGCGGAACATCACCTGCCCGCCGACCAGTGGACCGTTCCCGCTGGGCTCGGAACCGTTCTGGTCGCCGCCGATCGTTGAACTTCCGGGTCCTGGACCGGGCGGGGGACGGTGAGCGCAGGGTCAGGTGGCGGTCACAGCGAACCGCGTCGTCAGAGTCCGGGCGCGCCGATCCCCAGAGCGGATTGGACGCGTCCGAAGACCTGCGCTGCGACGTCGTTGGCCTTGGCGGCGCCCATCGCCAACACCCGATTCATCTCGCCGGGGTCTCCGAGCAGCTCGGCCCGGCGGGCGGCGATCGGTTCGAGAAGGCTGATGACCGCATCGGCGCAGTCGTTCTTGAGGGGCCCGTACTGGTCGTAGTCGTCGGCCAGCGTCGCGGCATCGCCACCCGTGGCCGCGGCGAGGATGGACAGCAGGTTCGACACCCCGGGCTTGGCCTCGGGGTCGAAGCGCACCTCGCCGTCGGAATCGGTGACCGCCCGCTTGAACTTCTTGGCGATCTCGATCCGGGGTGTCGCTCACGAGCACCGTCCCCTGCGGCGAGTCGATCGACTTCGACATCTTCGCGGTGGGGTTCTGCAGATCCATCACCCGAGCGCCGGCGGGCGGAATCGCGTGCGCGGGCACGACGAAGGTGTCGCCGTAGCGGGCGTTGAAACGTTCGGCGGCGTCGCGGCACAGCTCGATGTGTTGGCGCTGGTCGTCGCCTACGGGGACCTTCTCGGTGTCGTAGAGCAGGATGTCGGCGGCCTGCAGCGCCGGGTAGCTGAACAGCCCGGCCGAGACGAAGTCGGTCCGCTCACGTTTGTCCTTGAACTGGGTCATCCGGGACAGCTCGCCGAAGGACGACCGTGCACTCCATCACCCATCCGAGCGCGGCATGGTAGGGGACGTGGGACTGGACGAAGAGCGTGCACCGTTGTGGATCGAGCCCCGCCGCGATGAGCCTCGGCCGCGAGCTCCACGGTCTTGGTTCTCAACACGACCGGGTCCTGGGGGATGGTGAGCGCGTGCAGGTCGACGATGCAGTAGGTGGCGTCATCGCTGTCGAGGCCCCTCACCCAGTTGACGATCGCCCCCAGGAGGTTGCCGAGATGGATCTCGCCGGTGGGTTGGATTCCAGAGAAGACGCGTGCCACGGGCCCGCAGCGTAGTGGGGTCGCCCGGGCGCACCGATCGCTGGTCGCCGGCCAACGGGTGAGCCGGGTGCGGGCGATAATCACCTCGTTGTAATTCGCGGCGCCGAATCGGTAACATGGGGTCGTGTCCGTCGACGTGCAGACCCCCGTGTTCGAGGGACCCTTCGATCTGTTGTTGCACCTGATCCTGCGGGAGCAGGTCGATCTCTACGAGGTGTCGCTGATCTCGATCGTCGACGCGTATCTCGCGGAGCTGGCCCGCCTCGACGGATTCGATCTCGAGCTCGCCACCGACTTCCTCCTGATCGCGGCGACGCTCGTCGAGCTGAAGGCCCGGCGCCTGCTCCCCGGGCTCGACGACGGTGAGCTCGACGACGAACTGTCTCTCTGGGAGGAGCGGGACCTGCTCCTGGCCCGCCTGCTCGAGGCCAAGACCTTCAAGGATGCCGCTCTCGTCCTGTTGGGCATGCACGAATCGGCCGGACGCTGCTACGCCCGCAGAGTCGGTCCCGATGAGCGTTTCGTCGACCTGACGCCCGATGCCCTCGAAGGCGTCACCCCGCTCCGCCTGCGCGAAGCCTTCGTCTCCGCCATGGAACCACGCCCCGAGCCGCGCATCGATCTGTTCCACGTGGCACCCATTCGGGCATCGGTGGTCGACGCGGTGACCGAACTGCTCGACGAGCTGCCCACGGGTGGGCCGAATCACCTTTCGGGATCTGACCGCGGCGTTGGTGGAGAAGATCGAGATCGTCGTGCGGTTCCTGGCGGTTCTGGAGCTGTTCAAACAGGGCATCATCGATGTCGATCAGGCCCGCCAGCTTCGGTGACATCGAGATCATCTGGAGGGGTGCGGAGGGTCACGATGACGCCCTGGACCTGGTGGACGTGTACGAAGGGTGACGATGAGCGACGCTGTCGCGAGACCGAGACCGAGATCCCGAGACCGAGACGCCGGAATCCGATCGAGACCGAGATCAGGAGGGCCATCGAGGCGATCGTGATGGTCGCGGAGAGCCCCGCCGACCCCCGATTGCTGGCTCAGCTCATCGAGGTCTCACCGGAGAGGATCGACGCGGTCTGCGAGGCCCTCGAGGCCGAGTACGCCCAGGCCGCGGACGCGGTTTCGAGCTCGTCCGGGTGGCCGGTGGCTGGAGATATCAGAGCCGCGACGAACTCGCTCCCTACGTGGAGCGCTTCATCCTGAGCGGTCGGAGTCGCGCGCCTGTCGGCCGCGGCGCTCGAGACCCTGGCGATCGTCGCCTACAAACAACCGATGTCGCGGGCACAGGTGGCGGCCATCCGAGGTGTCAACGTCGACGGGGTGATGCGCACTCTCCAGCAGCGCGGCTACATCGCCGAGCTCGCCCGCGACCCCGGTCCCGGCCAGGCGGTTCTCTTCGGGACGACGAGCCTGTTCCTGGAACGCCTCGGCCTCGACACCCTCGATGACCTGCCCGCACTGGGAGAGTTCGTCCCCTCGTCAGAGATCGTCGAGGCTCTCGAGACCGGGCTGAGGATCGATGGTCTCGACGACGAGGTGTCGGCGGAGTCGGAGCCGGTTCCCGACGGTGGGGCGGCGGACGTGTCGCCGCGGGTTCCCGATGGCGAGGCGGCGGACGAGACAGAGCCGGTCCTCGACGCAGCAGATCCGGTCATCGACCTGCGAGAGCCGCTGGTGAGCGCGGCTCCGCCGGCCGGTCCGACGGGCGACGTCGAACCGCTCGACGCGGTCGAGATCCTCGCCGACGGTCCCGTCGTGCGCGACGTCGCAGCCGACGAGCCCGCCACCTAGGTGGAGCCCGAACCTCCACCAGGAGGCGAACGTCTCCAGAAGGTGCTCGCCCGGGCGGGGTTGGCCTCCCGTCGGGGTGCCGAACAGCTCATCGACGAGGGGCGTGTGTCGGTGAACGGGGCGATCGCGAACCTGGGACGTCGGGTGGACGTCACGTCGGACGTCGTCGAGGTCGACGGCGTGCAGATCACCGTTCGTGAGGACCTTGTCCACTTCCTGCTCAACAAGGAGGCGGGTGTCGTCACCACGGCCTCCGACCCCCAGGGTCGCCCCACCGTGATCGACCATTTCCCCGACGAACCGCGGGTCTTCCCGGTGGGTCGGCTCGACATGGACACCGAGGGGCTGCTGCTCGTCACCAACGACGGCGATCTCGCCCATCGGCTGACCCATCCTTCGTTCGGCATCGACAAGGAGTACCTGGCCGAGCTCGACGGTGATCCGACGAGGGGAGAACTCCGGCGGCTCAGAGAAGGCGTCGAGCTCGACGACGGACCCACCGCTCCGGCCACGGTGGTGCGGGTCGGCCCCCGGCTCGTGCGGATCACGATCCACGAGGGCCGCAACCGCCAGGTCCGCCGGATGTGCGAGGCGGTGGGCCACCGCGTCGAACGGCTCGTGCGAACGCGCATCGGGCCGTTGTCCGACCCCGCCCTGGGGCCGGGTATGTGGCGTCCGCTCGACCGCGACGAGCTTCGATCGCTCGAACGCGCCGTGGGGTCGACACCGATACAGTGACGGGCCATGTCGAGGGTCGTCGGGCTACGAGGTGCCACCACGTTCGATGCCGACGAACGCGACCACGTGTCGGACCGGGTCGTCGAGCTCGTGTCGGAGATGGTCGATCGCAACGGCATCGATCATGACGACCTCATCTCGATCATCTTCACCGCCACCGACGAGCTCACCTCGGTGTTCCCGGCGACGGCCGCCCGGCGCCTGGGGCTGGGTGACGTTCCACTTCTCTGTGCCAGAGAGCTCGGCATCGCGGGTTCGGTTCCTTGCTGCATCCGTGTGCTCATGCATCTCGAGTCCGACCATTCCCGCACCGAGCTTCGCCACGTGTACCTCCACGGAGCCCGATCGTTGCGCGATGACCTCCCCGAGTAGACGGTGACCGCCTCCGAACCGACGGCACCCCGGCATGCCCACGTCGTCGGAGTGGGGCTCATCGGCGGTTCGATCGCCGCGGCCCTCGGGGACGCGGGGTGGAGGGTGTCGGGCAGCGACGCCGATCCCGGCCGAACCGACGCCGCGAGGCGGCGCGGTCTCATCGTCGAGGAGTCCGGCGACCCCGTGGCCCTCACGGTCATCGCCACTCCCGTCGGTCGAATCGCAGAAGAAGCCGGGAGAGCACTCGCGACCACCGACGGTGTGGTGACCGACGTGGGCAGCGTGAAGCGTCCGATCATCGACCAGGTCGATCACCCCCGCTTCGTCGGGGGTCACCCGATGGCGGGAAGCGAGCAGGAAGGTCTCGAGGGCGCCGACGCCACCATGTTCGTGGGTGCGACATGGGCTCTCACGCCCACCGAGCGCACCGATCCCGACGCCCTGGCACTCGTGCATTCCGCCGTCTCGGCGATGGGGGCCGATGTGGTGACGCTCGATGCCACGGTTCACGACCGTCTCGTGGCGATGGTCTCCCACGTTCCTCACCTCGCGGCGGCGACCCTGATGAGCCTCGCATCGGAACGGGCTCTCGAACACGAGGTGCTGTTGCGCCTCGCGGCGGGGGGATTTCGCGACATGACCCGCATCGCGTCGGGGAACCCCGGTATCTGGCCCGACATCTGTGCCGAGAACCGCGTCGCCATCGTCGAGGTGCTCGATGCGCTGACCGCCGAGCTCGGTGCGGTGCGCGACACGATCGCGACGGGCAACCGTCGCGATCTGGTGACGCGGCTGGAGTCGGCCCGTGCCGCCAGGGTGAATCTGCCCGTGGTCGGCGAACGGCCCGCACAACTGGTCGAGCTCCGCCTGCCCGTTCAGGACCGGCCCGGCGAGCTCGCGTCGATCACGGCTCTCGCCACCGACGTGGGGGCGAACATCTACGACATCGAGATCGCGCACTCAGCAGAGGGTCCGCGCGGCGTGGTGATCCTCCTGGTGGACGCTCTGCGGGCAGGGGCGCTCCATGACGCCCTCGGCGAGCGCGGATATGCGGTCGCCACGCGGGAACTGGCGTGATCGACCCGTTCCCGGTGGATCCCATCGAGGGATTGCTGAACGCCACGGTGACCCTGCCCGGATCCAAATCGATCACCAACAGGGCATTGGTGTGCGCCGCTCTCGCCAAGGGGCGATCCGTACTCCGGGGTGCTCTCGTCGCCGATGACACCCTGGCGATGGTGGGTGCACTCAGGTCGCTCGGCTGTGAGATCGGTGTCGACGGCACGACGGTGACCGTCGACGGAGTGGACGGGCGTTTCCCTGCCGTCGGCGTGACCGTCGACGCCGCCCTGTCGGGGACGACGGCCAGGTTCATCCTGGCGGTGGCCCATCTCGCCTCAGGCCCGGTCACGATCGACGGTGGAGCCCCGCTCCGCCTCCGACCCATGGCCGACGGCGTGGACGCCCTGCGCCGCAGCGGAGGGCAACTGGAGTCGACGACGGGGCGGCTTCCCGTCACGGTTCAGCCCGGCGGGTCGGCGACCACGGAGGCCGAGGTGGGCGGCGACGTGTCCAGCCAGTTCCTCTCAGGGCTCCTCATGGCGTCTCCGGCGGCAGGCGTGGACCGGACGATCCGGGTGGCGGGAGCATTGAGGTCCCCCGACTACGTGTCGATGACCGTCGCGGTCATGGAGCACTTCGGAGCCCGGGTGGACAGCGCCGGCGACGGAACCGAGCATGTGGTCGCAGCCACCGGATACACCGCCACGGATCTCGACATCGAACCGGATGCCTCGGCCGCCTCCTACGCGTTCGGCGCCGCGGCGCTCGTGGGTGGACGAGTGACCGTGGACGGTCTGGGGTCGGGGTCGATCCAGGGTGACGTGCGCTTCGTGAACGTGTTGGAGTCGATGGGGGCGATCGTGGACCGGTCGCGCCAGGCGACCACCGTCACGGGAACGGGCTCACTCCGGGGCGTGGACGTCGACATGGGTGACATCTCCGATACCGCTCAGACGCTGGCGTGCCTGGCGCCCTTCGCCGATGGACCGACTCGGATCGAGGGCATCGGTTTCATCCGGGGCAAGGAGACCGATCGGATCGCCGCCGTCGTCACCGAACTGCGTCGCCTGGGCGTCGAGGCCGAGGAACTGGCCGACGGCATCGCCGTCGGCCCCGGCCGGCCCGGTCGGGGGGTGGTGAGAACGTACGACGATCACCGAATGGCGATGAGCTTCGCCCTCATGGGGCTGGTGGTGAAGGGGATCGTCGATCGCCGATCCAGGTTGCGTCTCGAAGACCTTCCCCGGCTACTGGTCAATGCTGGACGAACTGAGAGGGAGTGCATCGTGAGTGTCATCGCCATCGACGGACCCGCGGGCTCGGGCAAGTCGACCGTGGCCCGGGCACTCGCCGAGCGGCTCGCTCTCGAGGTTCTCGACACGGGTGCCATGTACCGGGCGGTGACCGCCGCGGTGCTGCGGCGCGGCATCGACGTCGACGACCGATCGGCGATCGCGGGGATCGTCGACCATCTCGACATCGAGACCGCCGGGGGAGTCACCACCCTCGACGGCGACGACGTCAGCACCTACATCCGCAGCGGAGAGGTGTCGGCAGCGGTGAGCACGGTCGCCGCGCATTCGGAGGTACGGGCTCGGCTGCGCGACATGCAACGGCAGTGGATGGTCCGCCACGGAGGCGGCGTGGTCGAGGGACGCGACATCGGGACCGTCGTCTTCCCCGACGCCGACCTCAAGGTCTTCCTCGATGCCTCGCCGTCGGTCAGGGCCGCGAGACGAGCCGCGGAAGGCGTGATGGACGGGACCGACGCGGCCGCCAACATCGCCGAGAGGGATCGGGTCGACTCGACGCGGCGAGGACTCTCCACTGGCCGAGGCCGAGGACTCCTTCGTCATCGACACCTCCGACGTCACCGTCGACCAGATCGTCGCGGCCATCGTGGAGCGCCTGCGATGAACGACGCCCCCCAGAGTCGTCTCGGATACGAGATCCTCGGCGCAGTCGTCCGCGGGGCCGGAAAGACGATCTGGCGCGTCGAGGTGGTCGGGTCCGAACGGATACCCATCGCCGGCGGAGCCGTGCTCGCTCCCATCCACCGCTCGAACCTCGATTTCCTCCTGGCGGCGTTCCCCACCCGCCGCCGGGTGAGGTTCATGGCCAAGCACACGGTCTTCACCGGTGGCGTCTCGGAGCGCGTGGTGCGGTCGCTCGGAGCCTTTCCGGTGAAGCGGGGTACGCCCGATCGGGCCGCGTTCGAGTTCTGCGAACGTCTTCTGGCCCAGGGAGAACTCGTCGTGATCTTTCCCGAAGGGACCCGCTGTTCCGGTCCCGAGGTCCACCCGCTGTTCGACGGCCCGGCCTTCATGGCGGCCCGTCAACGGGTGCCGATCGTTCCGATCGGCATCGGCGGATCCGAGCGGGCGATGCCGCGGGGCGCCAAGATGATCCGCCCCGCCAAGATCGTCGTCACGGTCGGCGAGCCGATCTATCCCGATGTTCCACTCGAGGGAGCGGTCACCCGTCAACAGGTCTCGGCGCTCACCGATCGACTGGCTCGGGCGGTGCAGGCTCAGTTCGACGACGCGCGCTCACGAGCCGGCGGATGAGAGCCCCGAGCCCGCGACCCATCGGCGTCTCGTCGGGTTCGGAGTCCGACCCTTCGCCGGGTCCCGTGCGTCGATAGTCGACCGGCGGCGGGCCGATGGCGGCCTGGGAGGGTGCGACGGGGAGAGCCGCCTGGGATGGAGGTTGGAACGACTCACCCTCACCGAGGACTTCCTCGAAGGCCCCGATCAGCTCGAGTACGGGCGGACGGCGCCCCGGTCGGGCGTCGAGCGCCTCGTCGAACAACATCCGGAGCCTGAGGGGCAGGTGGGCGACGATCTCATGGCCGACCAGACCTCGAAGGACCGACGCCATCGAATACACGTCCGCGTCGAGCTCGGGCGGCTCTCCGGCGAGAACCTCGGGGGCCACATGGTCGGGTCGCCGACGGATGCCGTTGACACCCAGCAGAGTGACGGCCCGGGGGATCACATCGGTCACGTGGAGGCTTCCGACTCCGGTCACGAAGATGTTCGAGGGCCTGATCGATCCGTGAACCATGCCCTTGTCGTGCAGGGCGTTGATGGCATGGCCGATCCGTGAGCCGAACCAGGCGATCTGGGTGGTCCAGGCATCCATGTCGTTCGATGAGACCGGCACGAGGTTGTCGAGGCTGGGTCCGTCGACGAATCGGCGCGTCACGTACGGAGCGCCCGCATCGGTCTGCCCGACCTCGATCGGGGTCACCAGCCCGCGACCGTGGAGCAGAGCGAGCTGTCGCATCTGGCCGATGAAGATCTCCGAGGGACGAGGTGCCCCGACCTGGACCGGGTAGATGCGGACGACGACGTCCCCGCCGAGTCGGGTCCGCTGGCGCGATAGGTCAGCACGAACTCCGAGCGCGCCAAGAGGCGGAATTCCTCGTAACCGCCGGTATCGGTCACGGGACCTCCACCGCGATCGCTCCGTCGCACCACGGAGGCATCATGAGATCACGACTCCGAGCCACATGGCACCGATCCCCCCGAGGGAGGACATGGCCCCGCCGATGGCCAGGGCCGGCTTCGATCGGCCCACGACGTGAAGCGCGGCTCCGGCGCCCGACACGACGAAGAGCAGGAACTTGATCTCGAACCACGGATGGAACCCCGGTGGGGCCGATGTCTGCTCGAGGACGTCGAAGAGACTCCAGACGCCGGTGAAGAACACCACCACGTATGCCGGCCAGGCGATGCGGTTGAACGCCTGGGCCACCCGGGCGGGTGCGTCGTCTCCCAGCGTCCGCACCGTCGAGACGAGGCCGGCGAGCGTGAGCTGCCCACCGACCCATATCGAGGCGGAGAGAACATGGAGGAAGAGACGGAAGGTGTCCACGTCGGCGCATTCAGTGGAGCGTGGACAGCACGACGCTGGCAGGAAGGGAGCGATCGGAGTCGGTGACCCGCTCGCCGGGGTCGCCACCGAAGCCGGCCAGGGCGAACGACTCGACTGCGGCGAGCATGTCGCGAAGTTGGCGGGGCGGAGGGAAGTACTCGTCCTCGTCGGTCGTCTTGACCTCCTCGGTGCCGTCCCTCGGGTCCAGACGCCCGATGACGGCGTTCACCAGTTCCTCCGGTGCCGAGGCCCCGGCGGTGACACCGACGACGCCGGAGAGGTCGGTGGGAAGCTCGCTTTCGCTGTTGACGCGGTAGACCCGTGAACACCCCGCACTCCTGCGCCAGCTTCTCGAGGGCGAGCGTGTTGGAGGAATTGGCGGAACCGACGATGACCATGGCGTCGCACCGGGTCGCGATGTTCATCAGAGCGCTCTGGCGGTTGGTGGTGGCGAAGCAGAGATCGCTGCGTCCGGGTACCCACATGTCGGGGAAGCGCTCCTGGGTGGCGTCGAGCACGTCGGCCCAGTCGCGGTGACTGAGCGTGGTCTGGGCGAGCAGGGCGACGGGCTGGTCGAAGTCGGGAAGGGCGGCGACCTCGTCGACCGACTCGACCCGGTGAATGGAGTCGGGAGCAACGGCCATCGTTCCGACCGCTTCCTCGTGTCCCTCATGGCCGACATAGACGATCTCGTATCCCTTTCGGGCCCTGACCTTGACCTCGTGGTGGACCTTGGTGACCAGCGGGCAGACCGCGTCGACGACGTAGCCGCCCCGGTCGCGGGCCGCCGCCACGATTTCGGGGGGCGATCCGTGGGCCGAGAGCATCAGCGGTGCCCCGGGCGGAACTTCCTCGATGTCGTCGACGAAGACGACGCCCTGCTCCCGGAAGCGGTCGACGACTCGCTGGTTGTGGACGATCTCGTGGTAGCAGTAGACGGGCGCCTCGAAAGTCCGGACCATCCACGCCAGCGCCTTGATGGCCATCTCCACGCCGGCGCAGAACCCGCGGGGCGCGGCGAGGAGAACACGTTCGACAGCCATGGCCATGACGCTACTGGCCAGGAGGGCCGATCCCGTGCCGCTCGATCAGGGGTCGTGGCGGTACTCGACGACGAGTGGCGCGAAATGGTCGAACACGGCCTCGCCGAGACCCACGGGCTCGGGATCGAGCCCGGCCCGGAACCGGAGTTCTGCGGTGACCAGGTGGTGGGCGAGTGGCTGAACCGCCGCGGAGGGGAGGTTCGGCGGCAGGCACCCGTCGTTGCCGAGGTCGACGATCGCCTGGGGCAGGGGTATGCCTGCAGCGAGAGCGAGACCGACCGCCCCTCCGCCGCCGCCCACCGAGCAGATGTCGGTCACGGCGTTGTTGTGGCCCACACCGTCCACGATGAACAACTTGGACGGTCCCGCGGTCCAGTCATGGGCGGTGATGGCCGACGAGGGGGCGACGGTGCGGTCGTTGCGGCCGATCAACCACATCGCGGCCTTGGTGTGATCGGTGTTGTCGGGGAGCGGCTCGAACCAGGGCACGTTCGCCCCCGCAGCAAGGGAGATCCACGAGTCGACATCGGCCCGCCGAGCGAACTCGGTCGATGCCCGTCCTCCCGCCGAGTGGCCGACCGGGAAGAACCGGTGGGTGTCGAGGCGGCCGAAGAACGGGTCCGCGGGCTCGACGTTCTTGGCGGTCAGCGCGGCTGCGGTCAGGTCGAGGGTCTGGGAGTCGGTGAGGGCGGGAACCGGAGCAGACCCACCGAACGTGGAGAGCCCCCGTTCGAGGAAGTCGGGGGAGGCGACGACGAATCCCCACGAGGCGATGTGTGCGGTCAGCGCGGTGGACTGCTGGCGGAATCCGAGGAACCCGTGGCTGAAAAGGACCGTGGGAAACGGGCCCTCGTCGGAGATGGGGAGATCCCGATATGCGGTCGTGTCGTATCCGGTGTCGAGGCCCGGGGGGACGAGGGCGGCGATCGACGGGTCGACCAGGTCCACGAGGTCGTAGCGGTCGGGATCCGCTCCTGCGGCCGCCGCGCTCCCGGCGGCTCCCGCCGGATACCAGATCTCAGCGAGGCGACCACCGAGATCGATGGTGGTGACTCCGACGTCGTAGGGCCCCATGTCGCGGTAGGCGGCCTCCGATGCGCGCGGGGAGTCCCCGGGCGGCGGCTCGACCCCGAAGGGGGGAGGGGGACCACACGCTGCCGCGGCCACACACACCAGTGCCACCGCCACGGCCGACCATCGACGCGGCTTCATCGTGTAAGTCTGCCACGACGATGGGTCTCCTCGGTGGCGTCCGAAGCGGGTGGAATGCGGCGGATACCGTGACTCGATGCGGTGGATCGTCGATGCCAACAACGTCATGGGTGCCGGCGGAGACGGATGGTGGAACGACCGGGCTGCGGCTGCGATCCGGATCACCGAGGCGATCGCGACATGGTGTCGAACCCACGACGATCGCGGTCACATCTCGTTTTCGACGAACCCGCCGCCACCGATCTCGACGGACTCGCCGGGGGCAACCTCGCCGTTCTCCACGCGGTCCGACGGGGCCGGGATGCGGCCGACGACCGCATCGTCGACATCGTCGACGACCTCCTTGCCGCCGCGACGGACGCCGGGCCGACCGATCCGGTCGAGAGACTGTGCGTGGTCACGTCCGACCGTGGGCTGCGGGCTCGCCTGGCGCCGGGCGTCGACGTCGAGGGCGCGGGTGCGTTTCGCACCCGGGTGGGTCTCGGGGTGCGCTGACGCCTAGCGTTGCCCTCGTGAGTGCCGCCCGTGTCGTCGCGGTCGTCCCCGGGTCCGCCGCCGACAGCGTGGGAATCGCGGAGGGCGACTCCATTGTCGCCCTCAACGGGCGTCCGTTGCGCGACGTCATCGAGTACCGGGTGGCCACCGACGACGCCGAGGTCTCGCTCTCGGTGGAACGCGGCGGGCTGGCCTTCGACATCGACGTCGAGAAACCGGCCGGTCAACCACTCGGGATCGAGGTCGATTCGGCCGTGTTCGACCGCGTCCGGACGTGTGACAACCACTGTGAGTTCTGCTTCATCTACCAGCTGCCCAAGGGCATGCGCCGGAGCCTCTACCTCAAGGACGATGACTACCGGCTGTCGTTCCTGTACGGGAACTTCACCACGCTCACGCGGTTCACCGAAGCCGACCTCGAGCGGGTGATCGACGAGGGGTTGTCGCCGCTCTACGTGTCGATCCACGCCACCGACCCCGAGGTGCGGAGCGACATGTTGAAGAACGCTCGCGGCGCGATGAGCCTGCGGTGGCTCGACGCACTGCTGGGGGCCGGCATTGTCGTGCACGGACAGGTCGTGGTGTGTCCGGGTATCAACGACGGACCGGTGCTCGAGTCGACGATGTGCGGGATTCTCGACCGGTTCAGCGGCCTCGCCGACGTGGCCGTGGTGCCGCTGGGGCTCTCGAAGTACAACACCGAGCCGCGGATGCGCCTCCACACCGAGGCCGAGGCGGGCGCCGTGGTCGACCTCATCGAGGAGTGGCAGACGATCTTCGAACGCCACGTGGGCCATCGGATGGTCCACGCTGCCGACGAGTACTACCTGTTGGCCGACCGTAGGTTCCCCGATCCGGCGGCGTACGGGAGCTTTGCCCTGCACGAGGACGGCATCGGAATGGTCAGGGCCTTCGAGGCCGAGTTCGAGGGGATCGCCACCGAGGCGATCGGAACCCAGAGCGGGTTCTTCGACTGGGTCGACGGAGCCCCCGCCGCCGGCTACCGGTCGCCCCGCCTCGACCCGGGTCGACGGCTGAGCGTGCGGGCCGCGCCCGACGATCGTCCGGTCGGGGTCCTCACCGGAACCTATGGGGCCCGGGTCTTGGGGCCGCTCATCGAGCGGCTGGGTCGGCCCGATGTCCGGGTCGTCGCGGTCCCTTCCGACTTCTTCGGCGGCAACGTCGGTGTCGCCGGACTGATGGTGGGTGACGACCTCGCGAGAGTGCTCGCCGATCAGCCCGTCGGGGACCGCTACCTGCTCCCCGATGTGTGCCTGTCGGGAGGGCTCTTCCTCGACGGCATGTCCCCCGACGACCTGCCCCGCCCAGTCGAGATCGTCGCCACCGACGGCATCTCGCTCCGAGAGGCACTCCGATGAGCGACGACACCGTGGATCGCCCCACCGTCGTGATCGTCGGACGACCCAACGTGGGGAAGTCCACCTTGGTCAACCGCATCGTCGGTCGCCGCGAGACCATCGTCGAGGAACGCCCCGGAGTGACCCGCGACCGGAAGGTCGTCGAGGCGGACTGGGTCGGCCGGCTCTTCGACATCGTCGATACCGGAGGGTGGATGCCCGGCGGGACGGATCTCGACCGCAAGGTGTCGAAGCAGGCCGAACAAGCTCTCGCCACCGCGGACGTGGTGCTGTTGGTGGTCGACGCGACGGTGGGTGCCACCAGCGAGGACGTCGACGTCGCCCGGCTGGTGAGGCGGGGGAGTGCCCCGGTGATCCTGGTGGCCAACAAGGTCGACGACCGCGTTCACGAAGCGGCGATCTGGGACCTGCTCCAGCTCGGTCTGGGCGACCCGATGCCGATCTCGGCTCTGCACGGCCGCGGTACCGGTGACCTGCTCGACGCGGTGGTCGAGGCCCTCGGTCCCGAGCCGTCGGACGACGAGGAGGTCTCCGGGGACGGCGACGCGGTGACGCCGGCGGACGGAGAGCGAACCTCGATGTTCTCGGTGGCTCTCGTCGGTCGGCCGAACGTCGGGAAGTCGACGTTGTTCAATCGCCTCATCGGTGAGGAACGGGCGGTGGTCCACGACATGCCGGGGACCACCCGCGACTCCATCGACACCGTCGTCGACACCGACCACGGGCCCGTCCGCTTCATCGACACTGCCGGGATGCGTCGCAAGAGCCGGATCGACGAGGGCACGGAGTACTTCTCGATGGTGCGGGCGCTCAAGTCGGTCGACGCCGCCGACGCCGCGCTGCTGGTGATCGACGCCACCGAGGGCGTGACCCACCAGGATCAGCGGCTCGCGGAGCGGATTGATGCCGCCGGATCGCCGATCGTCGTGCTGTTGAACAAATGGGAGCTTCTCGACGCCGATGCCCGCACCGAGGTGCTCTACCAGATGAGCCGGCGGCTCCATTTCCTGGGGGAGTCGGCGGTGCTGCGGGTCTCCGCGCTCACCGGCCGAGGTGTGCACCGCCTGCTGCCGGCGCTCGAGTCCGCCATCGAGGCCTACCACCGCCGGGTGCCGACCCGCGCCGTCAACGATGTCATCCGTCGAGCTCAGCAGTCCCAGCCGGGCCCGCACGGGGTGCGGGTGCTCTATGCCACCCAGGGGGCGTCGGACCCGCCGACCTTCACGTTGTTCTCGAACAAGACGGTGCCGCCTCACTATCTCCGATATCTGGAGCGGTCCCTGCGCGAGGCGTTCGATCTGGGGGCGACCCCCATCAAGATGCGGGTCCGCCGCCGGTCCGACGACTGAGCGGGAGACCCCGCCGACCGGTTCAACCGGTACCGTGTGATCGATGGTGTCCGACACCTTCCTCATCGTGTTGGCCGTGGCGGCCGCCGTCGCGGCCGTCATCTGGGCCCGGGGAGTGGCGGTGCGGTGGCGCCATCTGCGAGGTGTCGAGGCGGCCGGAGCCGATCAGGGCGTCCTCTCGCTGAGTCGCCAGTCTCTTCTGCGAGAGCTCCACGCGGTCGCGGTGTACGGCGTCGTCTCCGCAACGGCCGTGATCGTGGCCGTCGGCGACGGGGGATCGGGTTGGTATGCGTTGGCGTTTCTGGCCGTGCCGATCCTGGCCACCTTCGTTCTGGCCCGCTACGCCAAGCGCGACGTACGCCACGCCGAACGGCAGGCTCGTGTCGAACAGCGGGCCAACGAGCTGCTCACCCAGGAGGATTCCGCGCCGCGGATGTGGGCCGAGCGCCTCGCGCCACGCCACCTCCCCGACACCCACGGGTTCTCGGTGGGAACGGCTCACCAGGCCGGCTCCGGGCTGATGACCGGAGACCTGTTGGACGCCTTCCGGCTCCCCAGCGGACACCTGTGCAGCGTGGTGGGCGACGTCACGGGGCACGGGGTCGAGGCGTCGATCACGGCCTTGCAGACCAAGTTCCTGCTGCGCAGCTACCTGCGTCGCTACCGAGACCCGGGTCAGGCGCTCGAGGAGCTCAACAGCCAGATGAGCGACTTCGAACGCCCAGAGGAATTCGTGTCGGTGTGCGTGGCGATCTTCGATGAGGAGAACGACACCCTGCGTTACGCATCGGCGGGCCACCCAGCGGCGTGGCTGACCCAGGATCGGACGATCCGGTCGCTGCGAGACACCGGCCCCCTGTTGATGATGGAGCGCGGTGCCCGTTACAGCTCGAAGGAGCTGACCTTCTCGGTCGGTGACGTCCTGGTGATGATCACCGACGGCCTGATCGAGGCGCGTAGCTCATCGCAGATGTTCGGGGAGGAGCGACTGGCGTCGCTGATACGCCGCGACGTCGACGTCGAACCCGACGTGTTGTGCAAGACGCTGATCGATGCAGCCGTCGATTTCGCCGACGGACCGGTGGCCGACGACGTCACAGTGATGGTCGTGCGTCGGGTCTGAGTGCATTCGACGGCCCGGGGGCGCGGGCGCGAGGCGACCCCGAGTCGGGTGCCGAGACGTCAGCAGCGCAGAAGACGCTGTCGTTCGCGACTGGATGGATCTGCGGTGTGTTTCCCGCTCCGGCGACGCTTCGATCCGACCCCACCTGCGCTGTGGGTCCGGCCGGTGGCTGTGTGAAGATGAACGGCGTGCCCTGGTGTGAGGACTGCTCCCGGTTCTACAACCCCAACACCCTCACGCCGGAGGGCGATTGTCCCGACGGGCACCACGTGGCCGCCGGTGACGAGAACGCCCGCAGCTCGACAGTTCCCTGGCATTTCTGGGCACTGGTGATCGCCCTGGTGCTGTATCTGGGGTGGCGGCTCATCCAGGGCATCGCCTGGTTGTTCTCGTGAGGCCGTCGGGGCTCCGGAACCTCGGAGCGCGCTCCGACGAGATGTTGGCCGCAGCGGGGATCGACAGAGCAGAGGAGCTCGAAGCCCTCGGCGCGGTGGAGGCGTATCGCCGCTGCCTCGATGCCGGAACCAGCCCGCACCTGAGCCTGTTGTGGGCTCTCGAGGGCGCACTGCTCGACCTTCCCTGGACGGACCTCACGACGGAGATGAAGCGCTCCCTGCTGGACGAACTGGGTGACTCTCCCTGATTCGCGCAACGGCCCGGTGCCGCTCCTTCGAACGGGGAATCGCGGTGGGTCGCCGGGTGCCGGTGTCGGCTGGGACTTCCGCTAGGGTGGCGCCGCACATTCCGGGCTGTGGCGCAGGTTGGTAGCGCGTCTGACTGGGGGTCAGAAGGTCGTCGGTTCAAATCCGGCCAGCCCGACCAGCAAACACAAGGGTTTCAGCACTCGGCGGAACCCTCGCCCACACCGATGTATGCAGAAGGTATGCAGCGTCAGTGCTGGTGTGTAGGTTGCCGCCATGGCCTGGGTGACCACGGGAGAGGCGAGCGTCCAGAAGCAGCGGGACCGCTGGGTGGTGCGTATTAGCGGCTACGACTCGGCCACCGGCCGTCGCCGGGTGCGGCAGTTGGGCACCCACGCCACGAAGAAGGCAGCGGTCGCCCATCAGCGGGCCGTGGTCGAGGGTCGTGTCGGCGGCGAGGACGAGACGCTGGGGGAGTACCTCGAGAAGGTCTGGCTTCCATCGAAGGATGCCCGGGTCGAGGTGTCCACCTACGACCAGTACCGCTGGGCGGTGAACGGCCACATCGTGCCGCTGTTGGGGGCGGTGCGGCTGAAGGATCTCACGCCCGAGGTGATCGACGGATGGGTCCGTTCGCTCGTACTGGTGCCCGAGGGCGGGAAGGCCCGACTGGGGGCGACCTCGGCGCGGATCGCTCGCAAGGTGTTGTCGATGGCCATGGAGGACGCGGTGCGGCGGGGGAGAGTGCCTCGCAACCCGGTGGTGCTGTCGCAGCCGCCGAAGCGTTCCCGGACGTATCGGAAGCTGGGGTGGACATTGGCGGAGGCTCAGGCGTTTCTCGCAGCGATCGGTGATCATCGTCTGCACGCCGCGTTCCACCTCGCGCTGGTGACCGGGCTGCGTCGGGGTGAGTTCTTGGGGTTGGCGTGGGACCACGTCGATCTCGAGGCCGGCCAGATCGCCGTCGTGCAGCAGCTGGCCGTCGAGCGTGGCACTCCGGTGCTGAAGCAGCTGAAGACCGAGGCGAGCCAGCGGGTGGTGTCGATCGGGTCGGTCACCGTTGGGGTGTTGTCTCGCCACGCCGAATTGCAGCGCGGCGAGGCGGAGCTGGCGGGCGAGGCATGGGAGGGCTCCGGCCTGGTATTCACCACGACGTTGGGCGGCTGGGTCGATCCCAACAACTTCAGCCGCCTGATGCGAGAGCTGATCAAGAAGGCCGGCGTGCCGGACATCACGCCGAAGGGGTTGCGCCACACCGCGCAGTCGGTCGGGCGGGTGGTGGTGGGTGACGACAAGGTGATGCAGGAGCGGCTCGGCCACAGCGACGTGGAGATCACGCTCGGCACCTACACCCACGTCATCGATGAGCAGCATCGCCGCGCCGGGGAGCTCATCGACTCGATGTTCGGCTCTCCGGCTGGCGCGGCGTCGACGTAGCCACCTGACCGTGCTCGGCCGGCCCCCGGGAGTCGACCGCCATTGGTCACCCCGCACCGGGCACCGTCTCGCCGAGTCGCGCGTCATCGTCACCGCAGTCGGCGGCGGATTCGCTTGCGCGCTGACATCGGCTTGGCACGCTCCCGTGCAGAAGGGCGGCGAGCAGCTCCTGCTATTCCTCCACGACTCCCGAAGGAATGGAGACGAAATGGAGCAGACGAAATCGCTGACCGTCACGGTCAGCGAGGCGGCGGTGGCCCTCGGGATCTCGAGGAGCACCGCGTACGAGTGTGTCCGGACCGGCCAGCTCCGGGCCGTTCGCCTCGGCCGACGACTCGTGGTGCCCAGGGATGCGATCACCGAGCTGCTGGCCGGCGCTACGGCGGCGCCCGCACGCGAACTCTCCGACGATGCGGAGGGAGACGCATGAGCGATTCTGTTGCTCGCCCATCCGGAGCACCTCGAACCGGTGGACCGCCGCCACTCTCGGTGGCCGCAATCCGATCCCGCCACCATCCGTTTGCGCAGCATGCCAGTCTGTGCCGCTCTGACAAAGCTTTGGTGGCCACCACGGAGGGTGCTTGTGGGGCTCAGGTCCAGCCCGTCGACGAAGGAGATTGGTCCCCGACGTCTGGGCGGCCTCTTAAGGGTCTGTCAGGAACTGTGTGTATCTGGCGTGATCGCCGCGTCGACGACGCCGGCGCTGCGCGATCTAGGACATCCAACGGAACTTGGTAGCTCTCCACGTTGCGGGCCCGCACTCACTCGAGGTCACCTCAAGCGTCGCCAGGCGAGCGTTCACGCTGTTCACGCAGACGATGTTGGAGTTGGGATTCGAGACCTTCGCGGCGTTAGCGCCCGGCACACCGCAGTGACCGAACATCCGACGGTCTCCGCGATCTCCGTCGCGGTCGCACCACAGATTGAGTCCCGGGGTGTGGTGTAGTTCGGTTCGTGCGTTTCCCGGGGTTTCAGGTTCGGGGTGCTGCGGGGAGTGAGGTAGTTGGTCGTCCTTGCGGTCGATGAGGGTGGCGACGGAGCGCGGCGGCGATGTAGCGGCGTTCGGAGGCGATCATTTCGTCGTTGACCTCGACGAGGAGGGCGCCGACGAGGCGGATCACCGATTCGGTGTTGGGGAAGATCTGGACGACGTCGGTGCGTCGTTTCAGTTCCCGGTTCAGTCGTTCGATGGGGTTGTTCGACCAGATCTTGGACCAGTGGCCGCGGTCGGGAACGCGGTGTAGGCCAACAGGTCGGCCTCCATGGCTTCTCGAGCAGCCCGGCGACCTCGGGGGCGACGGGTTCGAGTTGGGTGACGACCGACGCGGAGCTGGGCTCGGGCGGTGGCGGCGTCGGGTTGAGCGAAGATGGTGCGGATCAACGCGGCGACCATCGGGCGGTGATGGTGGCGGGACGGCCAACAGGTTGCGCATGGCGTGGACTCGGCAGCGTTGCCAACCCGATCCTTGGAACACTCTGCGGATCGCGGCTTTCAACCCGGCGTGGGCGTCACTGATGACGAGGCGGACGCCGCGGAGGTTCCGGTCCTTGTGAATCGCCCTGGGTTGCTTGGAGGCTCCTGACCTTGGAAACGAGGATGGAGTCATGCCACGAGAAACAACACCGGGGCGTCCGACGACGCGCCGCTACACCCCCGAGGAGAAGGCCCAGGCGGTGCGGCTGGTGCGTCAGCTGCGTGTCGAGCTGGGGATGGACCACGGGTGCATCCAGAGGGTCGCGAATCAGCTCGGCTACGGCGTCGAGTCGGTGCGCTCTTGGGTGCGTCAGTCCGACATCGACGACGGTGACCGCCCCGGTGTGAGCACCGCGGAAGCGGAACGGATCAAGGCGCTCGAGCAGGAGAACCGCGAGCTGCAAGCGGACCAATGAGATCCTGCGTCGAGCGTCGGCTTTCTTCGCGGCGGAGCTCGACCGCCCACATCGGTGATCGTCGAGTTCATCGACGCGAATCGTGACGAGCTCGGAGTCGAGCCCATCTGCGAGGTCCTGCAGGTGGCTCCGAGCACCTACTACGCGGCGAAGTCCCGGCGACCGTCGACTCGGGCGCAGCGTGACGCGGCGTTGACCCCGCAGCTCGATCGCGTTGTGGGAGGCGAACTACCGCGTCTACGGCGCCCGACAAGCTCTGGCACGCCGCCCAGCGGGACGGGCTCGACGTCGGCCGGGATCAGGTCGCCCGGTTGATGCGCACCGCTGGGATCCACGGCGTGCGCCGCGGGAAACGGGTGCGCACCACCCGGCCCGACGAACGCGCTGACCGGCCACCGGACCTGGTCGAACGCAACTTCACCGCGGCGGCACCAAACCAGCTGTGGGTCACCGACCTGACCTACGTGCCGACCTGGGCCGGCATCGCCTACGTGTGCTTCATCGTCGACGCCCACTCCCGTTGCATCGTCGGCTGGCGGGTCGCGTCGAACATGCGCACCTCGATGGTCCTCGACGCGATCGAGATGGCCCGCTGGTCACGGGGCGCGAGCCTCACCGGGCTGCGGTGCCACTCCGACGCCGGGTCGCAGTTCACTTCGATTCGCTACGGCGAACGACTCGCCGAGATCGGCGCCGTTCCCTCGATCGGCTCCGTCGGCGACAGCTACGACAACGCGCTCGCGGAGACCGTCAACGGTTACTACAAGACCGAGCTCATCCGAGGGCCCGGGCAAGGCCCCTGGCGCAACGTCGAGGACGTCGAGCTCGCCACCCTCGGCTGGGTTCACTGGCACAACACCGAGCGCCTCCACGGCTACCTCGGCGACGTGCCCCCGACAGAGTTCGAAGCTGCGTTCTACGCTGCCCAACAGACCGACCCCGACAGGGTTGGAATCAAATAGCCCGAGCCTCCATCAAACCCAGGGCGATTCAGATCTGCTGAAGCGCCCGGCTTTGGTGTACGCCAGGCGATCTGAGTCCAAGTCCGCCAACGGGGAGTGCCCGGGGGCACGGAACGCCACAAGTCGGGCCGTACCGGACCGCCACCGTCGGTAACGTCGGCCGGGCAGCGATTCTCCCTGGGGAACGCGCACCTACGCGGCGGCACTCGGCGTTCTCGCCGGCAGTCGACGGACCTCGTGGTTGGCGTCCCGTGAGGTGGTGGAAGTAGCGAGACGGTCCCCCTGATGGGGTGGGCCATCGTGTGATCCTTGGTGAGACCTGCGAAAGCACTCACTGAGAAGGAGAACACGCGATGACCCATGACGATGATGCCCGAGTTGCCGACCTGTTGGCGCGCCTCGGCGACGGTGACAGCAAGGAGTTGTTCCGGCGGCTGTTGGAGGCCGGGATGCAGGAGTTGATCGACGCCGAGCTCACCACGGCTATCGGCGCCGCGCCACACGAACGAACCGACGCCCGGAACGAACCAGCGCAACGGCTCCCGGTCCCGGCTGTTGTCCACGCCCGCTGGCGATGTGGAGCTGCGGATCCCCAAGGTCCGGGTCGGGTCGTTCTTCCCGTCGCTGTTGGAACCCCGCCGGCGGGTCGACGGGCCCTGTGGGGTGTGATCATGACCGCGTACGCGACCGGCACATCCACCCGGAAGGTCGACGACCTGGTCCGAGCGCTCGGGTGTGAGTCCGGGGTGTCGAAGTCGACGGTGTCACGAATCTGTGCCGGGATCGACGAAGAGGTCGCCGTGTTCCGCACCCGCCGGCTCGACCACGTCGAGTTCCCCTACGTGTACCTCGACGCCACCTACATCAAGGCGAGGATCAACCACCGCATCATCTCCCGGCGCCGTGGTCGTCGCCACCGGTGTCACCGCCAACGGCGACCGCGAAGTGCTCGGCGTCGACGTCGGCGACAGCGAGGACGAGGTGTTCTGGACCGCGTTCCTGCGGGGCCTCAAGGACCGGGGACTCGGCGGCGTGCAGCTGGTGATCAGCGACGCGCACGCCGGGCTGAAAGCCTCGATCCCACGCGTGCTCGCGGGTGCGTCGTGGCAGCGCTGCAAGGTCCACCTGATGCGCAACATCCTGGGCACGGTGCCCTCCGCGTCGAAGGACATGGTCGCCGCCACCGTGCGCACGATCTTCGCCCAGCCCTCCGCTGATGCCTGCCGGGCTCAACTCCACGAGGTCGTCGGCATCCTCGAGCGCCAGTTCCCCAAAGCCGCCGCGATCCTCGACGGCGCCGAGGTCGACGTGTTGGCCCACACCGGATTCCCCAGGAGCCACTGGCGCAAGATCGCCTCGACGAACCCACTCGAGCGGATCAACAAAGAGATCAAACGCCGCTCCAACGTGGTCGGGATCTTCCCCGACGACGCCTCCGTCATCCGCCTCGTCGGCGCCGTGCTCCTCGACCAGCACGACGACTGGGCCATCGCCGAGCGCCGCTACCTCAGCGAAGAATCCATGGCCGCAGATCGACACCCCACCCGAGGAGGTGACCACCACCGACACCCGAGAACTCCCGGCCGCCTAACCTCGACCGGCGAAGACCAAGGATCACAGACCTACTTCCACCACTCCACGGGGCACGACCACCTCGTGAGCGCCCCGCCGAATCGTCGACGGACTCCTCATGCGCCGAAACGCGGGAGCGAAGTCCGGCCCCGGTAGCCGAGGTGGATACGCCCGAAACACCAGGAAGCGTGGGGTGGATGAGTACTCGGCCCCCACACGCAGGGCACGTCGGTCTCGCCTTGCCGCGCGGCAGTGCCGCACGATGTCGTTGTCGGTGTCGAGGATGGAACCGTTCAGCTCGTCGAGGCGTTCGGGGTCGTCGAGCACGAGCGGGGCGACGGCGTCGGTGTTGCGCAGCGTCCGGGGGTTTCCGCCGGGGAGGCTCGCTCGAATGGTCATGGCGCCCTGCGGAGGCGTGGCGTGAGTGACGACACGGTCCTCGGGGCGCGATGTGGAGCGGCGGCCGTGGGTTGAGAGGACGCCTCACCCGCCACGGCGCGGGTGGGCTCCCTTGGTGACACGACGTCGACGCCGGGGTCACGCGCCGTCGGCGGTTGACATGGTGAAGCGGGCCGTCCTGGCGTGCGGGGTGGGAGCATGGTCGTTGGGGCGACCCCGGAACGGGCATCGGTTGTTGGAGGCGCAGGGCCGGAGGAGGACGCACATGAGAGCGATCGTGTTGGTGAAACAGGTTCCGGATCTGCGAGCGGCTCCGGTGGGAGTGCGACCCGACGGCACCATTGACCGTCAGAGCGCCGGCGCGATCACGAATCCTGCCGACCTTCACGCTCTCGAAGCAGCGCTACAGCTGGCCGACGAGGTGTGGGCGGTGTCGATGGGGCCGGTGACTGCGGAAGCTGCACTGCGCGATGCGGTTGCCCTGGGCGCGACGCGGGGCGTGTTGTTGTGCGATCGCGCATTCGCGGGGTCGGACACGTGGGCGACCGCGAACGCGATCGCCTCACTGATTGGGGACCTGGGCGGAGCGGATCTCGTTCTCTGTGGCATCTCGGCCATCGACGGGGAGACAGGTCAGGTCGGGCCCGAGGTGGCAGAGCGGCTGGGGTGGCCGCAGGTGATCGGTTGTGAACGCCTCGACGTCGACGAGTCGACACTCACCGCTCGCCGGATCATCGAGGGTGGGTACGAGGTTGTGCGCGTCGCACTGCCCGCAGTCGTCGCAGTGGCCGAAACCGGCTATGCGCCGCGCTACCCGTCGCTCGTCGGACGCAAACGCGCAGCCGCAGCGACGATCGAGCACGTGGACCTGTCGACCATGACCATCGACGTGAGCCGCGTCGGTCTCGCCGCGTCACCCACGAAGGTCGCTCGGATGACGCCGGTCCCACTGCCCGAGGCTGCGTGCCGCTTCGTCGACGGTGACCTCGGGTACGCGGACCTCGCCCGATCATTGACCACGGCTGCGGGTGCGGGGGTCCATACCGCGACGGCGGACCGCCGGGACAATCCCGTTCCGCCCGGGTTCGATGTCGAGGGTCAGCCCGCCGTGTGGGTGGTCGGCGAGGTCCGCGACGGAGTCGTGAGAGATGTCTCACTAGAGCTGTGTTGTGAGGCATCGAAGCTCCGCCTGCGCTGGGGGGCGGCGTCGCCGCGGTCCTCGTCTGCTCCGACGCGCAACGGTCCGTCGAGGACGTCACGCGTTACGGCGCTGACGTCGTGTTGGTGGCAGACGACCCGGTTTTCGAGCCGTACCGGGCGGAACCACACGCCCGGGTGATCGCCGATCTCGTTACGGCTCGTCAACCGGCCGCACTGCTATTCGGAGCGACCACCACGGGCCGCGATCTCGCCCCGCGGGTCGCGGCGAGACTCGACACCGGACTGGCGGCTGACTGCACCGACCTCACCGTCGACTCCTGGGACCACCGCGGTGTGCACTACGACGCGCCGCTGCACCAGATCCGCCCCGCGATGGCCGGCGGGGTGCTCGCTACGTGCGTGTGCCCCGAAGCCCGGCCGCAGATGGCGACCGTTCGTGCCGGAGTGTTCGAGCGGCGACCGGTCCCGCGCCGGGGCCCGGGTCGAACCGGTCGAGTTCACGCTGACGCCCTCCGACACGCGGGTCGACGTGATCGAGCGTGAGGTCCGCGACGCCGAGGTCGGACTCGCCGACGCCGATGTCATCATCGCCGGCGGCGCGGGATGCGGCGCATCCGGATGGCAGCTTGTCGAGGAGTTGGCCCGGGTGATCGGAGGTCGGGTCGCGGCGTCGCGAGGAGCGGTGGAAGCCGGTCTCGCGCCCCGACAACTCCAGGTTGGCCAGACCGGCACAATCGTGCATCCCCGCCTCTACGTGGCCTGCGGGATCTCGGGTGCGCTTCAACACGCCGTGGGGATGCGCACCGCTCGGACCGTTTTGGCCATCAACCGCGACCCCGAGGCGTTCATCTTCCGCATCGCACACTTCGGGATCGTGGCCGACGTGAACGAAGCCCTCCCTCAGCTGATCAACGCGCTGGCTCAACAGCCGTAGTGGAGTTGCCCCACCATCTTGGACACCAGAATTCGGAGCGCCACGCGTGGGCTTCTCGGCCCGCTACCTCTCCGGACCGCGGCCACACGCGCATTCCACACCGAATCCCCGGACGCCACGGCCTTCGGCGTGACCCGGCGCTACTCGGCGCTACTCGGAGAACGTCTACCGTCGGTAACGTTGACGGGGCAGCGCTTCCCCGCAGCGAACCCACGATCACGCGGCGGCACAAACAGAGTTCGGCGGCAGGCGACGGACGTGTGCGGTCGGCACGACCACTGACTTGGAGGCGTATCGAAACACTGGGCGACGCGAGCCGGGTGAGCGCTATGAGAGGACGGAATCGAGAAGAGCTTGGCCCATGCTCTGGGTGATGACGGTCAGCTTCGTCCCGTGGGGGGACCATTGGCTCTACCGGGCCGGCGTCGGTCAGGCAAAGATCAAGGTGATCGATGATCGGGAGGTGATCGCGATGGGCGGTGCTCAGAGCGTGGGCGCAGGTAGGGCACGGGGCCGGTTGGGTTGGCGTCGGATCGGGGTGTCGGCGTCGATGGTGGTTGCGCTCGCGGCCTCGGGTTGCGTACCGACGCCGCCGAGCGTTCCGGCGCCCGAACTCCCGGCGGGGGTCGGTGTCGGCGTGGGTCCGCGATACGGGCGGGACATTGGTGGGCGATGACGGCGACTATTCGCCGTCCCTTGACGCCTACACCCTCCTGGATGGAGCGGTGGTGGGGCCCGGGCCGATCGACCCGCTCTCGTTCGCTGTTCCACCAACGATTGTTGATGGTTTCGGTGGGACCTCAGCAGGGTTGCTCACCGCGCCTGACGGCACGGCACGGCTCCCATGGAACGGGTTCGCGGGCGAAGGCATCACGATGGAGACCACCCACCCGTACGAGGGCGACTGGACACTCGAGTTCCCAGGGGGGAGCTGCTTGGTGGCGACGGTGGGCATCTACCACCAGATCCAGATGATCAGCCCCTCGCCCGACGGGACCAAGGTCGCTGTGCGGAGTCACGACAACGACGGTGGTAGCCGCGTCTCGGTGGCGGCGTTGGTCGACGGGGCTATCTGCCCGTCGATCAGCATTGCCGGGTACCACGCCTTGGCGTCGCCACCTTCGTCCGCGGGCACCGTGCTGGTCTGGGCCCCTGATTCGTCGGCCGTCGCCTACAAGGTGTTTCGGAACGGGGCGGGCATCGAACAGCTCTCGGCGTCGCCGGGCGCCACGCCCGTTCAGGTGGTGGCCCCGACGACCGGAGGACTCGTTCCCATGGGATGGTCGGTCGACGACCGGCTCCTCTACAGCCGCCTCGAGTTCGAGGGCGGCTCCCCGGCGTCGTGGCTGATCACCCGGGCCGTCGTGGGCGGGCCCGAGCGGGTGATCGACACCGCCACACTCCCCACGGCGTTCCCGGGAACGGTTTCGCCCCTCACGAGGGGCGGGCTCCACCGGTTCCTCCACTACGGGTACTTCGTCCCTGGCACCACGTCGATCGTCTACCAGCACGGTTCGTCGAGCGTGACCGACAGCGACGGCTATGCGTTCCCGCGCTTCTACGTGGCCCTCGAAGCGGACGCTGACAACGCGGCGTCGAAGCCGATCCTGGGCAGCGTTCCACCGCTCGCCTGGCACCAGGAGGCGCTGACGGAAGGGTCGTACTCGCCGCCATTCGATCTCATCGACGTGCCCAACGCTGAGTTCATCGACCGCTTCATCCACTGAGCCACCCGCGGCCCGTCACAGTGCTCCGGTGCTCGGCCTTGTGACGCTCTGAAACTCCCGGATTCGGCGCACACCTCTTGGTCTGCCCGCACCGGGTCTGCAGCCGCCGCGGTTGACACGTCGCTGACAAGAACTCGGCGACCAGAGTCCGCCGGCGTCCTCCATCCCCGGACGTCACGACCTTCGACGGCACGTGGCCGAACTCCCCGGACACAGACCGTGAGCAAGGCGACGCGGCAACCCTTCGCTGCGCGGACCCAGGGCACGCGACGCCACCCGACGGTGCTCGACTGCACTCGATGGTCCTTCTGAGCGCAGCGCTGAATCGCCGACAGAGACCTGATGAGTTGAACGCAGGATCGGAACTCGGGCGTGGCGGACGGCGTAGATCGGCCCGAAACGCCCGGCATCGTGGGGCGGATGAGTACTCGGCCCCCACAGGTGCTCAGAAGAGTGGATGCCAGCCGGGTCCGGTGATGCCGCCGTTGGAGCCTTTCGGGGTCATGCGTTCATCGATCACGTGGCCGGCCGCGATCGCTTTGAGGTTCACGTTGGCGCAGTCGGCGTCGAGGACGGTTTCGTTGCCGTTGTAGTGACCGGACGCGTTCGGGAAAGCGGTCCATCCCGCTGTCTGGTGGTAGCGGGCGTCTTTGACCTGGGCGGAACGGAAGTCGGTGTCGCACGGTCCGCGGTGCTCGATCAGTTCTTGGAAGAACGAGGTGTGGGCGACCATCGGCGCGTTGGGGAGGCACCAGGTCCCACCCGATTGGCTGAGCTGTGTTGTTTCGTCGGTGAGCACCATTTCCCAATCCGGTGAACGGACCCGAGACGTCGGTCACGTCGGAGGTCGTGCGCCCGGTCTTTCGTACCGAGAGCCGGTACCAGTGGTCGGTTTGGAGGTTCACGACGGTGTGGGGTTTGAAGGTGGGGTGGGTGTTGGGATTGGCGCAGGGGCTTCCGCCGTCTCGGAGGGCTTGGCCGCCGAGGCTGGAGGGGCAGTAGCCGCTCCAGTCGAGGTACATCTGGGCCTGCTGCCCGCTGCCGCCGAATGCCAGACCGCCGTGCATGCCGTAGTAGTTCGGGTCGGTGGGCGACGGCCCGACGTCGACCGCGAGCGCCGAGAACCAGACATATCCGCTTGAGCGTCGAACACCGTTGAGGCACGAGTCGAAGTCGCTGCACGGAGGAGTGGCCACGTTCATGCTCAGCAGCGGCCGTTGACGCCGCTTGGCGTCGCCGAGTAGTCCACATGGTTCGTCATGTAGATCCGGTCAGTGACCGGCGGAATCGTCGTGGTGGTCGTCGACGTCGTTGTTGATGTTGACGTCGATGTCGATGTCGATGTCGATGTGGTGGTGGTGCCGGGGTCGCCCGGAGTGGGTGTGCACGCCGCGATGAGCGTGGAGATCGCGACGACGGCAGCGGCTCGTGAGCGAGTGCCTGTCCCGGTCCCGCGTGGACGAGTCGAGTTTCATGTCCCCCCTTGGCCGTTGTTGCCGGCGTGGGCGAACGATAGATGGTTCCTTCAGACTACGTGGTCGACAATCAATCCACCCGGGACGTTGGGGCCACGGGTCTGTCGCTCCTCGAGGCTGATGGTGAAGGGGGTTCGGGTGGTGGGTGTGTGGCGCTGGCCGCGTACCGATTCGGCGAGCCGTCCGATGCGCTCGGCGTCGGGGGTGGACGTCGAGACGCTCTGATGGTCTCGGGGACCGAGGTCGAGGGTGTCGGGTTGGGTGAGGGCAAGGAGCCGTTCGGGGTGGGCGAGGTGATGGGTGAGTGCATGCCAGGTTCGTATTTCGACGTGGTCGGCGTGACCGCGTTGGCAGTCGCACCGCTGCGCACTGTCTCGTGGGCGGCGGTTGGGGCATTGGTGGGCGCGGCGGGTGTCGTCGGGTCGCGCGCGCAGCCGCCCAAGGTGCTTCCGCACGGTGAGATGACCCGGCGGGCGAACATGTAGTGGTGTGGGGCCGGGATGCTGTGCCGAGGGGTTGGCGCCGGAGGCGCCGTCGTCGATGAACCGTCCGACGACAACTCAGTTCTGCTCCATCGCGTACGCGGCGCAGCGGTCGTGTTGACCGCCGAGGCTGGTCCCTCGTCCAGCCTGTTCATCGGTGGAGACCCGGCAGTGGATCACTGCGATCAACGCCTCACCGTCCGGCGGACTCGAGCCGGGATGGGACTGCCGCGTCATCAGGTGACACTTGATCTGTTTCGTCGAGAGGTCGGACGGCGCGACACGAGCCGGGCATCAGCCGGTATCACCGGGCCCAAGCGGACGGCAACCGTGGGTAACAATGACGGGGGAGCGCTTCCCGGACGGTGACCGTGAGCGAGGAAGACACGGTGATCCGTCTGGACTCGTTGAACTGCCGCGCCAGTGGCGTGAGGACCTTGGGCCCTTTCCAGTGGGCCGGAATCGGTGAACGATCGCGGGAGGTCAATCGACAGTGTGCTGTCACCGTGCAAGGGAGTCGATCATGATGAGTCGCCGATTCGTTGTGGGCGCCGTGGCTGTGGTCGCGGTGTTGGTCGTGGCGTCGGGGTGTGTTCCGAGCCCCGGGGCGGGGCAGGTTGGCTACTCGTTCGTGTGCGCGCCCGCGGACGCCTGCCGCTGGCGAACGTGACTATCACGGTGGTCTCGGCTCCGTCGGGCGCCAAGGTGGAGGTCAGTCGCCGCGACGAGTATCGAGACCACTCCGATGTGGTGTATTTCGAACGCACCTTCTCCGATGTCGTCGACGGCGGGACCTACAGTGTTCTCGAGAATGCGGGTGAGGGGGCGTTGGTGTTGGACGCTGGTCTTTGCCTGCGGGTCAACCCCTCCGACGGCGTCGTGTACGCGACCACCGCGGTCCCTGCGGACCCAGGGACCAACTTGTTGTACGCGCTCGGGTTTCTGCGAGTGGCGGTCTTCCGTGGTTCCCCGCCGGAGACCTATCGGAACGTCCCTGTTGATGTCACCGGGGTCGCCGGCGCGACCGATGTGGCGGCAGGGTTGAGTCATTCGTGTGCGGTCGTTTCGGGCGGGGCGGTGACGTGTTGGGGTTCCAACGGTGACGGTCAGCTCGGCGACGGCACCAACAGCGATAGTCGTCGCCCCGTCGAGGTGAGCGGGCTGATCGGTGCGACGTCGGTGGTTGGCGGCTACGGCCACACTTGCCGCGCTCGTGGCCGGTGGGTCGGTGAGGTGTTGGGGTTCGAACGGTGACGGCCGGCTCGGCGACGGCACGAACAGCGCGAGCGCCGGTCCGGTGGATGTAGTCGGGGTCGCCGACGCGACCCAGATCGCTGCCGGGGCCACCTTCACGTGTGCGCTCGTCACAGGCGGAACTGTCTGGTGTTGGGGAGCCAACCACGATGGCGTCCTGGGAACAGGGACATTTGGTAGCGGAACCGAGTCCAACGTGCCGGTCGAGGTGCCAGGGATCTCTGGTGCCACCCAGATCGCTGCAGGGGGGTCGCACGCGTGCGCCATCGTGGCCGCCGGCAATGTGAAGTGTTGGGGCGGCAACCGCCACGGTCAATTGGGGAACGGCACGATCGACGACAGGAGTCTGGTTCCGACCGGCGTGATCGGGGTCGCCGGCGCCACGGACGTGGCGGCCGGCCCGCTCCACACGTGCGCCGTGGTAGCCGGCGGGGCGGTCAAATGCTGGGGATGGAACGAAAGGGGTCAGTTGGGCAACGGGACCAAGGGCGCAGACAGTCCCGTGCCCGTGGACGCGACCGGTCTCACCGGAGCGACACAGGTCTCCACTGGCGGGCGGCACACCTGCGCCGTCGCGGCGGACGGCGGCACCTCTTGCTGGGGGTGGAACCCATACGGCCAGCTGGGGACGGGCAACTACGCCGACAGCCTGGCCCCGATCGACGTCACCCGGATCACCGACGCCACACGGATCGACGCTGGCAACGAGCATTCCTGTGTGATCGTCGGGGGCGGCGCCGTGAAGTGCTGGGGCTACAACGACGGGGGCCAACTCGGTAACGGCTGAATCGCCCCCAGACGCAAACAGGTACATCCATAGGCATCTGAATCGGTCGGCGCGTACCAGCGCAGTGGTCGGCTTGGGTCAGCGGTGCCTCGGGCTGACGCTCCGCCAGCAAGCAACGAGGTGCCGTCGGCGAAGAGGGGCCGAGCACCGCGACCCGAGATGGGTCTGCTGCACGATCCGGTGACACCCTCGTTGCGAAGACCCGGTAGGCAGATGCAGCGAGCGTCGATCTACCCGAACGTCGCGAACCTCGACGGAACTCGGCGGTACTCCCGGACGGCGACCGTGAGCTGAGAAGACGCAGTGGTGAGTCCACATCCCGGACGCAATCTCACGCAGCAACCCTGGACGTCACGCGACGGACGATTCGCACTCGAGTTCCTTGAGACGCGTGCGCGAAGGTAAGGCCAGCCCTGACTTCACGGGGGGGTGGTCCAACCGACGAGACCCCCAGAATTCCGGGGCGGTTGAGTTCACGGCACCCGCACCCGAAGACCTGCGGGATCTCTATGTCGGCAAGCGAGTTCCGGACGAGCTCCGGACACGGGGGTCCGCGAACCCGGTTCGCTATACCTGGCGGTGATCTCGGCTCGACCTGTTCGGGGCTGTTCCCATTCAGCCAGTTGGAGCGGGCGGAACAGGGAGCGCGGCAAGCTCCGTCAAGGCTGCCGAGAGGAAGGGGTTGGGCCGATTCAACGCTGCCGCTACCTCGTCGAGCGCGGCCTCGGCGCTGAGGCCGCGGTGGCGGTGGAGCCAGGCGGCGGCGACCGCGGGGGTGCGGTTCAGGGCCTGGACGCAGTGGACGAACGGGCGGCGGCCGTCATCCCGCAAGGCGGCGAGGCCGTCGGCGACGTCGGCGAGCAGGAGAACGAGGTTGGGGTTCTCCTCGGCGCTGGAGTCGAGCAGCCCGAGAGCATGGTGCTCGACCCCGTCGGGCACGTCGGCGGTGCCCATCCGGCACAGTGAGATCACCGTGTCGGCTCCCGCAGCGAGCGCTTCGCCGAGCGCGGCGACGTTGCCGAACTCGACCCCTCCCAACTCGACCCGCAGGGGGTGAGCGGGGAAGTCCCGCAGGTAGTGGGGGAGCATCGACGCGGCGGTGGGCCAGCCGTGGGCGTCGGACCGCCCGCCGCGGTGGGCCAGGCGGGCCAGCCGTTCGAGATCCGTGGCTCGCAATGGCGCCTCGTCGTAGGTGCGGCGGCCGAGGAGGAGGCGGCGCCACTCGAACGGCAGCGCGGTCGCCCCCCAGCGGGCGCCGAGCAGCGAGCCGGCGATGGCAGCCACGGTGTCGGTGTCACCCCCGGCCCGCACCGCCTCGTCGAGGGCGAGGCGGAGATGGGCGCCGGCCACAGGCCCGACCGGGACTGGCGTCGAGCAGATGGCGGCCAGCGCGGCCTGGAAGGCGTGGACTACCCACCCGTTCCTCGGGAAGTCGCGCGGTGACGCCGTCGTGGCCTCGTCGATCAGGGCTCGCCAGCGGTCGCGGCGCTCTTCGGGCACGTGGGAGAGCGCTTCGCGCACGGGTTGGGCCCAGTCCCAGGGCTGGTCGGAGGCGGGGGCGTGGTGGATCGTGTGGTCGATCGCCACCGACCACAGCACGCAGGCGTCGACGCAGTCGACGTCCGCGTGGGTCAGTGCGGAAACGTCGGCCGCCAACGTCGCGATCGCCGCCGGGTCGCCGGGATGGGCGAGCGCGATCGGCCCGGTGCGCATCAGGCTGCCGTTGCCGGCCGCGTGGTCCGGGTTGGCAAGGGCGTAGCGGGCCGCCGCGTCACCCAGGGCGCCGCTGGATGAGAGCACGGAGCGGGTCTGGTTGCCGACGTCGGCGGGCCCGCTGGCGAACCACGCCCGGAAACCCGCCTCGACCCGCCCCAGGTCGGCCGACCCCTCGGCGAGCGGCGTGAGCACCGCCAACGCCATCTGGGTGTCGTCAGTCCACTCGCCCGGCGCCCACCCGAACCCCCCGCCGCCCTTCATCCGCACCGGCGTGCCGGGCGGGAGCGGCGGTCCGAACTCGTAGCCGGCGCCGAGAGCGTCGCCCGCGGCCGACATGACCACCACCCCGGCCGCGCGGTCGGCGATCACCGGGTGCGGCACCGTCGAGCCACTCGCGTCGTCGCCCTTATCCGTCACCGTTTGTCCCGTCGAGGTCGGCGATGCGGGGAAGGCGGGGACCCTCCGTCTCGAGCCAGTCGCGCAGGGCGTGGGTGGCCTCGACGTCGTTGCGGTTGTAGGCGAGCAGCCGCTGGCGGTTCTGTTGGCGTACCGCCGGGTCGGGGTCGGTGGTGGCCGCGTGGTGCCAGGCCATCGACTGCTCACCGCCGGGGTCGTCGTCGTCCCACCTGAACCCGGCCAGGCCGGCTGCCCTCTTCAGGCCGAGGTTCGTGCCCGTGATGACCTGGGTCCCCAGGACGTTCTCCATGTCGACCCAGCCCGTCGGCGGGCCCGAGTCGTCCTTGGCGATCAGCTCGGCGACAGCAGCCTCCGCCTTGTCGCCCATCAGGCGGGCGAGGCGCTTCATCTCGGTTTCCTCGGCGTGGCGGTGGTAGCAGTAGACGGCGACGGTGTGGCCCGCCCGCTCGGCGGCGGCCCGCGTGCCCAGCAGCCAGTCCAGCCAGGCGGCGAACACCCCGATCTCACCGTCGGCGGGGTCGGGGTCCCAGGTGGCGAAGTGCCGGTAGCCGGGTTCGGTGAGGCCAGTGGATGCCCGGTCGATGACGAGGGAGCCCCACAGGTACGTGCCGTCGACGGTGTTCTCCATGTCGACGTCGATCTCCAGGTCGGCCCGGGGCACTCTTGGAGCCGTGACCCCACGGCGCAGGTACGCGGGGTCGGAGCCGAGCCAGGCCCGGGCCTGGTCGATCGACTCGGCGAGCTTGCCGACCGGCGCCTTGTGCAGCGCGGCGACCCGTCGGTCGAGCGGGCGGGCGTCACCGGCCGTGACCACTCCAGCGTGGCGCAGATTCTCGATCTGCCTCCTCCTGCGCCGACCGATCACCTCTCCGATCGGGGTGCCGTCCGCCTCGGCGTCGAGGCCGTCGAGGTTGACGAACAGCGTCGGTAGGTCGACGTTGGCGTCGCGGAGGGTCGCCGTCCGGTGGTCGAGGGCGGCCAGACCAGGGATCGACGACACCACTCCCCGATCCCGGTGCGCCTTCCACGTCGTCCAGGCGATGCCGGGCAGCAGGCTGATGTCACGATGGTTGTCGAGGTGGGCGCCGCAGTACGGCCACCATCCGCAGCCGTTGCAGTCGCCGGTCTTGACCGGCACCACCTGCGGCGAATCGTCGAGCTCTCCGGAACGGAGGGCGAGGGCCTTGGCGATGATGTCGAGCCGGAACCCGAACTCGAAGTCGTAGACGTCCATCGTCGACCGCTTCTTCGTCCCCCTCGATCGCGACGGCGTCGTCCAGATCTCGGAGTCGAGGTCGAACCACACCACCATCCGCTCAGTGCCGATGATGCCGCCGTGGTTGGACCCAGCCGCCTGCCCACACGCCTCCAGCATCCACCGGTAGTGGGCGAGCTGGACCAGGTCGTCCTTGCGCTTCCGGGCCGTGCCGTCCTCGACGGTCGTGGCCGTGTGGAACCAGGGTGAGCTCAGATCGGCGCAATGGGCGGGCAGCGTGTCGTCGTCACCCAGGGTGCGGTGGTGCTTCACGTCGACCGGGTGGTAGCCACCGCCCTCCGCCGCCACCAACACGTCGGGCTCGCCCACCCGCCGGCCCCCCTCGTCCACGGGGAGCCGGCCCCCGATGATCACCGGCGCGCCGGACTCCATGGCCGCCAGCGTCTCCGCCTCCCGAGCGGTCCGACCCTCAGGCCCGTCACGCTCGACGACCACCGCATCGGGGTGGTCGTCCACCAGCTCGGCGACCACCGCGGCCTCGAAGGCCACACCCCGATCCATACGCAGCCGTACCGCCTCCGAGTCCGGCGCCTTCAGGGCCGGGTCCAAGAGCACGTTCCATTGCGGCACGACCGGGCACTGCTTGGCCAGGTACCCCCCCTGCGGGGGCACCCCGCTCACGTCGAGGCGTGTCGAGTTCACCTGCGGAGTCTCGCGTCGTTCGGTTCGGCGCGACACGGCCAAGGCGACAAGGCGGTCACCTCCAGACGCTCGAGGTGGGACGGGATGCACCCATCGGCGACGAGTCCATCCGCTCCGGGTCCTCTGAGATCCCGACCTTCGTGACCGTGCCTACCGGGGTCGGGCGGTGGCCAGAGGTGGCGGTCGCGCGCCACACGCTCGGCATGACGACGGACCTGCGCAACCAGCTCGACTGGCTGGCCGACGATGGCTACCTGGCCCGCACGCGGCGACGTCGAGGTGTTCGACGACCTCGACGCGTCTGGGTGCCCGATATCGCGCCGGTGTTCATCAGGCGGCGTGTCGGTATTCATCGACCGGGCCGTCGCAGCGGGTAGACCGCATGCCCCGCTGGTCTGGGCGGGTGACTCCGGTGGGGATCGTTGGTCGCGGCGGCTGCTGGTCGAGGGAGCGCTGGGGCCGGTGAATCGCCGACTTCGGCGCGCACCTCTTGGTCTGACAGGAGCGCGCCTGCAGCCGCGAAGGAGGACGAACTTCACGCCCCTCAGTGTGCCCGAAGCGACGCGTTCACCGGCAGGCCGATCGTCGACCGAGGTATCCCCTGACCGCCGGCCAGGAATGGCGAAATCCTCTGAACTCTGGCCGTGATCGAAGACGCGGGGAGAGCTGTCGGATAGTCGAGCGGCGGGATCGAAACCGGGGCGAATACGCGTAGGCCGCGCTGTTCACTGTGGCCCGGTGACGGTTTGCGGTTGTGTCCCGGTTTGCTGGTTGCCTGAGCCTTGGGGAGGCTTCACCGCTGGAGAGCAGGAAACGTGCTCAGCCGCCGAGGTCGAAGGTGATGCCGAGGAGCTCCTCGCTGAGCGCCCAAAGGCGCGACGCGGCCTCTTCGTCGCGGGCCTGCTCGGCGATCCGGGCGTCGCCGACCGGGCCCCGCATGCCGCCAAACGACGTGGGGCCGTAGTAGGCACCGTTGCGCGCCTCTTTGCCGGCAGCGGCAAGGACCTCTGGAACTGCGCCTGCTTCGGCGGGCTGGGCAATGGCCCAGTTCACGACCTTGTAGACCGAGCGAGCCAAGCCGGTAGGTCCGGTGGAGAAGAGGTTGGTGGCCGACCAGCCGGCGTGAGCAGAGACCGACATGACCGGGCTGCCGGCCCGTTCAAGGCGCCGCGCCAGCTCGAGGCCGTACATGAGATTGGCGAGCTTGCTCTGCGCATAGGCCCGAGCTGGGGTGTAGTGCTCGGTGAGCATCGGATCATCGAAGTCGATCGGGCGCGCCCGAAGATGGACGATGCTGCTGACCGGAACGATCCGCCCCGAGCGGGCCGATACGAGATCGAAGACGAGATGATTGAGCAGGAAGTGGCCGAGATGGTTGGTGCCGAACTGCAGCTCGAAACCGTCTTTGGTCTGCTGCTGTGGGGTCTCCATGATGCCGGCGTTGTTCACAACGGCGTCCAAGCCGTCGGTGAGCTCGCGCAGGTGTGTGTCGGCCGCTCTGATGGCGTCGAGGTCGGCGAGGTCGATTCCCAACAGTTCGACCGAACCCGAGCCGGGCAGCGTGCGGATGGTCCGCACTGCGGCCTCGCCCTTCTCCGGTGATCGGGCTCCGACGATGACGTTCGCGTGGGCGCGGCGCAGAGCGCTGGCAGCCTGATAGCCGATGCCAGAGTTGGCGCCGGTGATGAGGTACGTCTTGTCGCTCAGGTCCTCGAGGGCGTCGAGCGTCCAGTTGCTGAGCGTGCCAGTCTCGGCCATCCGTGCTCCTGGCTGGGTCCGCGGGCGATGCCACTGTGGCACATGGACAGGACACGGTCCGGGCCGCCCCAGCAGGTCGGGTCTGTTGCCGGTCGTGAACAGCGGAAGTCGCTACCACGAGTCACCCCGTTGGTCCTGAATCCCGCGATCAAGAGGCGATCGGACACCGACCGCTTGCCCTTGGTGCCCAAGGCGCGGAGCGGTCGGGGTTGGTGTGGGCGCAGAGGGACTCGAACCCCCTGTGGGTGCGGGAAACCCGTCGGCCTCAGAATCATGGGGTATTGGTCGACGCCGGTGGACGGCCGGGCCTGGCCCGAGGAGCCCCAGGTCGCGGATGCGCACCAAAATGAGAGCGACGTTCGTCTCACGGCCTCCTACGAGGCGCCGCGCCGCGACACTCCCCGGACGCCGACCGTGAGCAACAATGACGCGGCAGCGCCTCGGCGCCGCCGCTACTCATCTGTTGTCGCTCAGGCGGCGTGTCCGCCAGCCCGGGGAGTTCCAACGGACCTTTGTCCCTGGTCGGAAGCCGACTGTCGAAGGAGGATGAGAGCTGCCGGTTGGCCACGTGTGCGCGTGTCTGGTGCGGCGGACTCGGAGTGAAGGGGGTCGACGATGATTCGATCGAGGTTCTCGAAGGCGGCATTCGCTGTGGTGGCGGTCGTGATGGGAGCCACTGCGTGCGTTCCTCAGCTGCCGGCAGCGCACCGGAGCGGTGACTCTTCAGTGTGTGCACCGGCTGACTTCAAGGCGAGCCGGTTCACCATCTGGATCGTGTCGGCTCCGCCCGGGGCACAGATTCAGGCGACTCTCAGGATCACCTGGTATGTGAACGGCGGGGTGGTGGACTACGTGGTGGAGGATCAGACGTTCTCCAACGTGGTGGCGGGGGAGAGCTACGAGGTCACCCGTGCGGAACCGGGGATCCAACCTGGCCGGTGCATCCACTTTGTCGCCGGCGAAGACGTCGTCTACCAGGTGAGTTGGGTCGAGACGTTGTGCCCATCGGAACTCTGCGTCAGCAACCCAGTCTTCGGATGGTGATCAGTGACCTTGTGAGCGTCGGATGCCTCGGAGTCCCGGGCGTGAACCCACGTGGCGATACCGGGCAGCACTGAGCGGACGATTCGCCGCCCAGAGCCTTTCAGCGGAGCACCAGAGAATCCCGGAGTTCCGGGCCGGATGAGCTTCCGGCACGCACAGGGTGAGGATCTGGGCGTCGCGGGCATCGCCGGTGGCGAACACCCAGCGGAATCGGGTCAGAACGAGACGGGCCAGTGCAGGCAACAGGGTCACGAGCGCAGAAAGCTACCCACCTGCCCAACGCCCGAAACACCCGAGATCGCGGTGCGGACGAGTATTCGATCAGGCCCCCTCAGGCACGCCACCGGCTCACGCTTGAGCGCACCACGGCCCTCGATGGAGAGCGCCTGGTAGATCGCCTCGTGGCTGATCCGCATGTCCTCATCATCGGGGACATCGACTCTCCGTCGCCGAGAGATCTGCTCGGGGCTCCAGGCTGTCGCCCAACGACGGTCCCCTCGATGCGGCTTGTTCAACCCCTTCCAGGTCGTGGGAGGGCCGGGAACCGCGGTTCCTTCGGGGCGCTTGAGCTCTCCGCTGAGACGTTCCCGCACCATTCGATGCCGGGGCCGCGCGAGTCGAGCGCGATGGCGTCGGTGTGCTCGCGGATCCACGCGATGGCCCGTTTCACGGGCATGAGGGACGAGGGCTGAGCCACACCACAGCCCGGTCGCCCAGACCGACGAAGCCTGAGCGGCAGGTCACAGGCGGTCCCGACCCTCGTGTCAGGTGATCCCTGCGGGCGGAGTGATCACGACGGGACACGGAGCGTTGCGCAGCACGTAGTCGGAGACCGATCCCAGCACAGCCCTCTTGAGGCCCGACCGGCCCCGGGTCCCCATGACGATTGCAGAAGCAGAGGACGTCTGGGCATAGGCGCAGATCGCCGGACCCGGGTCTCCGTGGAGCATGCGGCGAGGCACCTCTTCCAGACCGAGACGAAGTGCCTTTCCGCCGAGCGCAGCTTCCGTTTCTTCCCGAGCGTTCCGTTCTGCCAGGTCGAACTCCTCCGGAGTCATGGCCGGACCTGCATGGCCCGAGCCATGGATGTCCGATGGATGGGGACCATCCACCACCATCACGATCTCGAAGTCTGCTGACCCTGCCAGTAGGCGTTGCCCCATCTCGATGGCGGAGATCGAAAGCTCGGATCCATCGCTGCACAACAAGACCGGGTTCGTCATGGCCGAAGTCTAGATTGCCGCGATCGACAGTTGGGACGTGCTCGTGGTCAATCGACATCCCGAAGTGGGCATCCGACGTGTTTCTGAGATGCCGGTCGTGGCGGGCCCAGGTTCGTAGCCTCCGGTGGTCGTCGGTCGGGTTGGCTCTCCCGGGTCTGCCTCCCGACCGGCGATCGGTGGCGGTCCGGCTCAACAGAGGTGAGGTCCCGCTCGTCGGGTCTGAGAGCCGCACGCCGGCCGCTGCTTCCTGTCCGCGACCCGAGCAGAAACGAGCAGCAGTAATCATTGGGATTGACCCCCACAAGATGTCGCACACGGCCAGCGCCGTCGATCCCGCGACGAACACGACCGCAGCGTCGGTGTGGAGTTGACCATTACGATCCGCGCGCATGGATTCAGTCAGGCCCTTTCGCATTGCAGCGATGGTTGCTTTCCTGCTGGCTACCGTGCTGGTGCCCATTGGCGCGCCGGACGCGTCAGCGGACTCCGAGGTCTCGACGGTCCCGGGAGCGGAATGGGCTGTGGAGAGTCCCGCCTCGCACGGCATGGACCCTGTTCTCTTGGAGTCAGCCGGCGCGTATGCCATGGCTGATGGTCGCAACACCCAGGGCGTCGTGGTCGTGCACCAAGGCGCCATCGTGGCTGAGTGGTTTGCCGATGACTCGAACCAGGACTCGATGGCGGCGAGTTGGTCGGTGGCCAAGAGCTTCACCAGCGCGCTTATCGGTATCGCCATCTCCGAGGGCCTGATTCCGAGTATCGACGAGCCGATGACCACGTACTTTCCCGATTGGGTCGGCACGGAGCGGGAAGGCATCACGCTGCGTCATGTATTGCACATGGAGTCTGGTCTCGACTGGAACGAGAGCTACAACCCAGCCGATGCCGCAAACTCCGACATCATCCAGATGGTCGCAACGCAGCGCGACCAACTGGCTTTCGCCTCTAGCCGCCCCGTCGATGTCCCGCCCGGAACCGACTTCAACTACTCGAGCGGCGACTCGATGCTGCTGTCTGGGGTCATCGAGGTTGCCACCGGCATGTCCGCGGCGTCCTATGGGAAACTCAAGCTTCTCGACCCGATCGGTATCGCTCCGGTGGATTGGTGGGAGGACGCCGAAGCAAGCACGCTCACCTACTGCTGCCTGGATATGAGCAGCCGTGACTTCGCCCGATTCGGGCTGCTGTACCTCAACGGCGGCCAGTGGGGCTCTCGCCAGGTCGTGCCGGCCGACTGGGTCACCAATTCGATTGCCGACACGTCGACCACAGACGATGGCTACGGCTATCAATGGTGGCTCGAAATGGACGGAGCGACCGGGCTCCCCCCCTACTACAGCGCGAGAGGACATGACGGGCAATACATCTATGTGATTCCGAGCCTCGACCTGGTTGTCGTGCGAAACGGCCTCTACAGCAAGAGTGCGTGCCCTCCGATCGCAGATCCGAACCTGTTCACCTACTACCCCTCAGGTGGCCTCGTGCCCGGGGAGGGGACGATCGGCCCGGCCACGGGATGGTCCGACGCTGCATTCCTTGGCCCGATCGTCGAATCGGTCACCGGTGGCACTCACAGCACCGCCGACGAGGCGAGTGGTTCGGAGCCCAACGCTTCCCAGCGCGCGCCCAGCCCGGCAGCCCCTCGTGCCGCGATTGCGTGCCAGAACCACGAGGCGCCAAGGACCGCCACGAGCCCCGATACCCTCGCCACGACACCGGCGACGAATCCGGTTCCAAGATCGAGTCCTGCCATCCCGATCGTCTCGACGCCCAGCTACACCGGATAGGCCGTCAACCGGGCGCGTCGGATCTGAGGGGGAAGTGGTCGGGGGCTGGGAGTCCCGGGCAGGGCACAGGGGCCCTGCGAATCTGGCGGTTCTCTTCGCCTCCAGAATCGAGAGCCCCTGTGATGGAACTGCCGCGTCATCACGTGACACGTGATCTGTAGTGCCGAGAGGCCGGATGGCTCGCCACGAGCCGGCATCAGCCGGACTGCCCGGGCCCAAGCGGACGGCAACCGTGGGAAACGATCACGTGGCAGCGCTTCGTCGCCGCGGACCCTTGCGCACACGGCGACACCGGACGGCACTCGCGGCGGAGGGGTTCATCCGTACCGGGTCAATCGGTGTCGGCCGACCCGGGGAGGATCGGACGCAGGACGGCCTCGAGATCGTCGACCGTACCTGTCATCCTGACGCCGTCGTCGACAGCTTCAACGGAAGCAACCGTTTCCAACGTGTCCCGGTCGAGGTATCGGAGGAGCGCAGGTCCGAGCCACATCTCGGGCGCCACCCATCTCACGGCACGCTGCACGTACTCGAAGGACATCAACGCGCCGCGGTCTCCACGGCGGAACCAGTCGATTCCGGTCGCCGTCTCGTACAAGGTCTCGCGATACTCGTCGTAGAGGTCGAACTCGGGAATCCAGGTCGAGCGGTCCACCCAGGCCTGCAGGGGCCTCGCCGATTCCATCAGCTCACGGAATCGGGCCAGGAGATCGTGTTCGCCAGGGTGATCCTCGGTGACGAAAGCCGCCAGATGGACCGTTTCGGCGCGGTTGGCCGGTCCCCCGTCGCGGAGCGTCCGGCTGATCGACACGCCGGCGCGTGGCAGGCTGTTTCCGGTCTCGATCAACCCGATCACAACGGTCTGAACGCCCGGGTCGGTCAGCGCCTTGATGACTGACCGCTCTCTGACGGAGCCGAGGACGCGAGCGGACTTCGAGACCGATCCGGACGCCGTCATGTGGCGCTCGACGTGCACGCTCACCTCGCCGGCCCCGAGCGCCGAGCAGAGCTCGTCCACCATGGAGGCGACGGCGAAGTCTGCCGGGAGGATCGCCACGACGCCGAGCACCGACGGTTCACCCAGACGCAACATGGCTTCGCGCTCGAACGGTCCGAGCTCGCCCTCCATGAGCCTCCGTTGGAGGGGGCGGCGGCCTTCTGCCCGACCGCCCAGCCGCGCCGGTGGGAGATCGACCGCGACGTCTCCGGCCCCGAAACGAGGCCGGATCACGGCGTCGCTCCCGGGCGCGAGCAGCACTCGTGCCCTGATCACGATGACGTAGCGTCGTCGTGAGCCCGGCTCAACCCCCGGCACCGTGAGCGGCACGTCCAGACTGCGATCCGACTCGCCGACGGACAGGTCGAAACCGGCGCACGCTGCTTGGGCGACGGGGTTCGGGGTGGTGACCTGACCGTTGTGGAAAGTATGTGCTCGGACCTCGATCGACTCGACTCGACCCGGCCCACTCGCCTCGAGTCGCAGGCGTAGGACGGGATCCACCACCGGACCGCCCGAACTCACCACGAGCCAGCGGGTGCTGTGCGCTTCGCCGGCGGGAACAGGCCAAGCTCCGGGGAACACCCGGGCCTCGCGGCAGTCGTCGTCGTCGTGGTACCACGCCAGGTCGGGTGGGTCTCCCGACAGAGGCACCGGCAGGGGAGCCGAGAACCGTGCCGTCGACGCCCCCGCCGAGACCAGATCCGAGATGGTCCGACTGGCGTGAAGCGGATCGACTCCGACGGCCCCGAGAAGATCGGCGAGATACTGGTCGGCGAACGGCGACTGCGACTGGAGCGCCGTCCGCAGCGGCTCGACGCAGGCCTCACCGAACCAGATCCGCCACAGCCCCTCCCTCAACTCCCCGGGGAGCACCGCGTACGGGTGAGTCGACGCACTGGTGATGGCGTCGACTTGGGCGCCCCCGTCGAACACGACGAACTCGAAGCGGTCGCTGTCGAACACCGCGTGGAGCACGACCTGGGTCCTGAGCGACCGGCTCAACCGGGCGGCGAGATCCGACAGCCCACCTGCTTCCAGCCCGTCGTTGCTCGAGTCCCACACCGAGAAGAAGCTGGAAACGCCCGGTCGGGCGACGGCAACCTCGATGTCACCGTCGTCGGAAGGGGTGAACCCGGCGGACTCGTACGATCGGACGACAGCCCGCAACGCATCCGCCTCGGCGCCTTTCGGCCGCAGCACGTGGATGGCGGCGCTCGTCACCCCCACGGAACGGCGCTCCGGGCCGCGAACTCTTCGAGCGTCGCCATCGGGTCAGGGTAGAGGGACGCCGGCGATCGCGGTGGCGTGGGGTGGGCGGGTAGGCGCGGAGCCGGTCACTCCGCCCTGCCCTGCCAGATGGCGACGGTGAAGGAGGGGTCTCGTAGCGGGTGCGGCAGCGAGATTGGAGTCGCGTCGAGGCGAGCGGAGCACACATCCACCTGGCCAACCTCGTCAATGATCAAGACCACCCCTTCAGTCGAGGCGGCGGGCGTGCCTCGTGCTGGGGAGGCGCAGCACTCGGGCCGACCGCCGCCGTACCCGAGTCGGGCGTGGGGGTTCGGGTCGATGGGAGAAGCGGATCCGTGTCCGAGTGGAGGTTGGGCTGAACTCTGGAGGCTCCGAGACTCGGGTGTCCAACGTGCGGCGGTGTAGCTGCCCGGGACTTCTGCGCCGATCTCCGACTGGAGACTCCACGACCACGGGCGAGCCCTACCGGAGTGTGTGGAGGCGAAGCTCTTGGTGCGACAGCCCCCGAGGGGCGCGAAGCGGCCACAGCTTTCCCGACCGCGCCAGTGGGGTATGGCCGCTTACCGGTCCTGGCGCACAGGGTGACCCATTTCTGTTCCCTCAGTGAGATCAGCGTTCCCAGTAGTGGAGCGACCCGACACCCTCGGCATGTATGCACTGATTCCGTGCCAGTTGCCGAGCTTCGCTTGCACGGCTACAGGCACCTTCTCATCCAACGCAGTCAGCTTGGCCCAGACAGAATCGTGCCACTTGTCGCTGTTCGCCAGACGGTGATATCGAGCCAGTGTCCCCGTCACGTGCACCTCCACGCTTTCGAAATGCCGCGAGAAGAGTTTCAGGACGTGGCTTGTGCTGTTATCGCGTTCGGGATGCTCGTCGTTCGCCTTCCACCGGCCGTACGCCCGTCGCTGGATGAGCTTCGAGGGCCGGCCCGGAACAGGAATCGCCCATCGCAATGCGTCGAGAGTCCGGGAGTTAACCGCCGGGTCACTCAAGCGGACCATCCCGTTCGACCCTACATACTCTGCCATGCGGGCGACGAAGGCATCCTCGTCGGCCGTCGTGACGTGATGGAGCACCTCCTTGCCGATGACCAGGTCGAAGCTGTGCTCCTCGCCCAGGGGCATCGCGAGGAAGTCGCCGATATGGATCTCCATTCGGTCGCCGTAGCCAAGCTCGTCACGCAACGCAGCCATGAGGAGCGCTGCCTCTTCGGTGATTTCAGTTGTCACCACCCGTTCGGCTCCGAGCGCCAGCATCATGCAGGCCAGTTCACCGCTTCCCCCGCCGACCTCCAGCACATTTGCACCGGGGATACGGTCGAGCATCTCACCGCCCCACATACAGCGGGCCGCATGCGAAAGCTCGATCTGAGCACGAATCGTGGCGTGCGGATCTCTGATTCGCTCCACCATCGAATCGAGGTTCGCCCTCCGCTGAAGGTACAGGGGCGCCCACACCTCACGGTTTCTCTCCAAGACGACAGCTGGATCGTCGGCCCCTGGTCGCTCACCGTAACCTGGTTCCTTCACGTCATCCGCCCTCGTCGCCAGCCGTCGCGAATAGGCTACTCATCGCCGTCGTGGGCAGTCCCGCCGAAACGCGATTGGGGTGCGTGTTCTGTATCACTGCACCCGCAAACTACAGAGAGAGACCCTTCCGGAATCCGTGGCGAGGTTCTTCGTCGTCTCCAATCAAGGCGAGTCGAGAGCCAGATCACGATCGTCCGGGCGGGCCGAAAGCGGCGCCGCAGCGGGCGCTTCGGCCGCACGCATGCCGTGGAGCATCACCTCGGCAAGGCCCTGGTGGCGGCTCCGGAGTCCTCGAGCGGAAGGGGTCACCTTGATGCGATCTGGCCAACCTCGTGGAGCTGTGGCGGTGGCGGTGGCGGTGGCGATGAACGATGTCGGTTCCGTGCTGGCCGAGCCTCGACAGCACTCAACGGCACTCGGCGGTTCTCATCGAACGGCGACCGTGAGCAATGACGGCGCGGCAGTCCGTCGTCGCCGCCCTTCCTGGCGAGGCCCCGTCGGAGAGACAGGGTGCCTTTCGTGCGGGTGGCACCCGGCCCAGCCCCGAGATCGCTGGGGGTCGAGGCGGTGGAAGGGCAGGCTCCCCCGGCTCGCTTTCGCCCCGTCGGCATCACGCGGCTAGTAGCCGCCAACATCACAAGACCGATGAGAGAAACGACCGCTCCGACAGAGATGAGGGCCTCGGTCTTGATGACACCGCCCGCGATGGCGACGGCGATTCCGCCGAGGAATGCCCACCTCACCGTTGGTCCTGTCCACGCCGCGCCGTCCCAATACCGGAGTTCGTGTCGCCCGTATGGGTCGGAACGCCAGTCGGCGGGGATCGGCGGCGGGGGCGGTTTGACTGCAGGCGGTGCGGCCCTGGGCGTTGCTGTGGGTGTCGGGGTCGCATTCCGGGCGGGTGTGCTTGATTCGGCTTTCGGGCGCTTGGCGAGTTCCGACCAGCACAATCAGCCCGACGACCAGGACGACCGGAACGAGCAGGACAACCAGGAACAGCCAATCAGAACCTTGCGGCACGTGTCCTCCGATTCGTCGGCAGTGCTGCATCGAGGGCGGGGGCGCTACCTGGGCGGAAGTGAAGCCTTTCGTCGCCCGCTCGGCCGTCCGCGAGGTGGGACGCGTGGCGCTGGCCTCGCGGAGGGAGTGCGGGGCCGGCGCTCGACCGAGGTACCGACGGGGCTGGTCGTTTCCACCGCGACATGTCACCTGCCCGACACTTCGGTGGGCGGCCCGGTGGCGGTTGGCAGTTCCATGAGCGGGCTACGCCCGAAACCTGTTTGTCGGCCCACGCGTAGCGGGCCAGGCACCACTTTCGCCACGCCGCGTAGCTCCGGCGTGAACGTGCTGGCGTGGCATCGACCGGTCGCCGCGTAGTCGGTCCCATCGGACCCGCGCCGCACGAGACGCCCCGACCGACGCCGACCCGCTTCGGGTGTCATCGTCGTCCGCAGGAATCGCCAGGTCGGACAGGAGACGGGCCAGGGCCAGGCGACCCTGCCGCACCTCGGTCACCACGGCCGACAGGCGAGGCTGTCCCGCCGACCCCTCGACGATCACACCATCGGATGCGATGACGGATTCGAGGCGGGCCACGTCGTCGGCCTGCCGACACGCCGCGGTCAGCACCGCGACCTCTACGGGGGAGAATTCGTAGGCGTCGATGAGGGTGCGCCACGGGTCGCGCCACAGGCTGCGGCCGGCGGTGTCGAGGCCAGGCGGGGCTTTCGGCCTCCTCATCTCATCTCCGATCATGTGGCGTGTGTGGGCCGAATCCGCAATCCGCATGGGCATGGTCTTCAGAGCGATCACCACAACGCTCCCGGTGCGCAGAAACCGTCCCCGGGGGATGGGGGCGAGGGGTTGGCGACGGTGGGACGAAAGCCCCTTCGCTCCGGGCGACCTTCGCCGTATGGTCACGGTGACGACGGGGGAGGCATCGTGATGGAGAGAACAGAACGAGAGACGACCGGCCGGCAGGGCGGGCGGCGGCGGTGGGGTGCCGTGGCGATCGCTGCCGCGATGTTGGCGGTCAGCTCGTGCACCCTCGATTTCTCGGACGGGAAGATCAGCACTCTGTGCTACGAGTCCGACTACGACGTGCGTGTTGATCCTGCTGGCGACTACCGCTACACGCCGACGCTGCTCGCACTTATCGGTGGGTGCCCGCAAGGCCTTCTCGGCTACTACGGCGCCCCGGTCACCGAATGGCCCATCAAGGTCCCCTCGTCCTGACCGGTCGTTCGCACAGTCGACGATCGACCCCAGACGGCTTCGGCCGCGGATGCTTCTGCGTCAGCGGTGGTGCGGCGGGCGGCACCGACAACGTTGCCGATCTGATCAGCGGTGCTGAGCCGGAGTCGGAACCCGCGCGACGCGAGTCCCCAGAGCGGGTCGCCGTGGCCGGTCATCGCGGCTTCGGCAGTCGCGAGGTGGTCTTCGCGTGCGTCGGCGATCCACCACGTTGCACGCTGCGGCATCCGTCCGCCACAGCCGGATCGCACAGAACCGAGATGAGCTTCTCGCGTGGGCCAAGACCGCCACGGACGACATCCCGGGAGATCTCAGTCCGGAGGTCCTGACTCGCTGACGCTCCGTTCCCTCCAGCAGCATGGTCTGTCAGGGGAGTTCTCAGGCGATGGTCGCCGAGTTGACTTCGTATGGTGGGGGCGGCGGAGGTGGGTTCGCGTTGCCGCTGCCGTTGAGAATCAGCATGGTGAGGGTCCGGCCTGTGGTGTCGGTCCACTGACAGCCGATGGTGCCCGCGGCCCCGTCGCAGCCCTTGTACTGCCAGTTGTCCGATGGTTGATAGGTGTTGGCGAACAGGGAGTCGACTGCGTCGGGCGTGGCGATACCGGCGGCACGGGACCGATCGGCTGCGATCCATGCCCAGTAGAGGCTCTCGGCGCACTGTTCGCTGGTGTCGCACAACGCGGACTCGGTGTTGAAATCAAGAGTCGTGGTCGTTCCGTCAGACCCAGTCGACGTCGTGGATGAACTGGACGCCCCATCCTCCGATGATGACCCACAGCTGGCGAGCAACACCATGGCCACGGCCGCCAACATCGCTCGACCTGCGATGGCGGGCCTCGCCCCTGTTCCAGCCGACAGAACATCGCTCATCTCGTCGCCTTCCTCTCGGTCCCCTGTGGCGTGAGCCGTGTACTGGGCTGTGCGCCGTCGGGATGTGTTCACTCGATTATCCGCCGCGTTGACCGGGAGGTTGGGGATGGCATCCGCGCTGGTCACAGGAGGAGTGGTCAATCGCTGGGGCTGCTCTTCGTCCGAACAGTCGGGCAAGCGGTCGAAGAGCGGCAACCTCCCGCTCGATGTTCGCGGTGTTCCTTGACCATCCCTGTTGCAGGGTCCATCGACTCGGGGGCAACGTCAGACTCCCTGAACGTTGACCGTTGGCGCGGATGATGACGTGATCCGTCGCGGTCGCTGCTTCTCACCTTCGGTCTTTCAGCCGGCGTGTCGGTCAGGCCGAGGGAGCTCCGAACCGACTTTCGGATATTCGTTGCGGTGACCTGGCTGGAGTGGAAGGCTGCCAGTCAGAACCTTCGTTCGTCCAGCAACCGAGCCTGGGTCCTCAACGTTGACACGTCGTGGTGGTCGACGATTTGAAGGGCGGCGAGATGGTTGAGTCTGCGATTCGTCACGGTGGGATGCCCAGCCGGCGACGAGCTGGTCGGCGTTCCGGGGCGGTGTTTGCGGCGTCCCTGATGTTCGCGGGGATGGCCTGCGCCCCGAGCCCCGAGTCGCCATCTTCGTCACCGGCGCTGTCGGACGTGGCGTCCCACGGAGGAGAGTCATCGGTGAGCAGCGCCGTTGCCGTCTCAGGTTCGGCACGAGTGCCTCGCACCGACGTTCGCGGTTCCGCGCCAAACCATTCAGGGATCACGGTTCCCACCTTCACGAAGACGTTCACCTTTGGCGGCACGACCTACAGCTACACGATGGTGGGTTCCGATCCGACAGGTCCGCCCGCGACGACAGTCGTCCCCACCGTCGTTCTGCCGCTGCGGTTCGTCTTCTCCGACGGCTATTCGCTGTCCGGACAGGACATCGTCGCGAGCACATTGGCGTCGCCCATCTTTCAGCCGTCGGCGTTCTCGAGCGGAACGACGCAATACGGCGACGCGATGCAGCGGGCGATGTTCTGGCAGCAACTCGGGGGGAACGACTATCACGTCTTGTTGGGCCAGCCGGATGTGTTGCCCGAGGTCACCATCAACGTCCCGAAGTCCAAGGGCACCTACATCCCGACGGGTGGCCTGATCGGGCAGGTCACTCACACCGGTGTCGCAACGGGCGTGGTCGATGACGCATGGTTCGGTGCTCGTTTCGATGCACTCGTTTCCCAGCTTGATCTTCCGACGAGCCTGCCGATACTGCTGAGCCGAAACGTTGTGCTCGCAGCCAAACCGTTCTCCTCAAACTGTTGCACCAATGGATGGCACAGCGTCACGCCCTCAGTGAGGGGCAACGGGAATCAGAAGATCCTGACGTCGATCTGGTCGAACTACGGCGACGGCTCGAACTTCGCCGAGGACCCGACCTTTGGCCGCAATGTGGACATCTTGAGCCATGAGGTCGCGGAATGGCTTGCCGACCCCATGGGCTCGAACATCGTCCCTCCTTGGAGTTCGCCGCTGGCGCCGTGGTATGGGTGTAGCCCCTACCTCGAGGTCGGCGACCCGCTCGTTGGCACGAGCTTTCAACAGGACGGCTACCAACTCCAGGACGAAGCGTTCGTGTCGTGGTTCACACATCAACAACCGTCCGTCGGCATCTCAGGGCAGTACAGCTATCTGGGAACGCTCACGTCCCCGCCGTCGGTCTGCTGATCTGACCGTACGTGCCCGAACTCGGCCTCACGGCGACGAGCCCCGCGGGTGGAACCGGCCGGTCGTCCCAGGTTCATCGCGGAGGGCCACACTTCTGCGGAGCGATCATGAATCTCCCCGGGCTACGTGGTGCTTCGCTGTGACACGCTGCTGACAAGCACGAGGATGCACCCTGGCAGAGGAGTCCGGGCCGTCGGAGCCTTCGACGGAACTCGATGGTTCTCGCCGGACGGTGACCGTGAGCAAGGCCGACGCGGCAGCGTCTCGTCGCCGACTCTCCCCACTCAACCTCCGGCCGTCGGTCGCGGAGGAGGCACACCTATGTGGCTAACCTCGTCAATGACCAGAACGACCCCGTCTCTGAGGCGCCGGGTGGGCGGATAGGACTGCCGCGCGGAGGGGTGACATCTGAGCTGGCTTGCCCGGAGGGGAGGCCTGGAAGGAGCGCCGTCGCTTGCGTCTTGTTCATCATCGCTCTCGTCTTCATCGTCCCCGTGCAGGACGGGAGCATCGCTGCCGACGCAGGGGAGGGGCTCGTCGTGGGGCTGGCGTTCGAAACAGCGGCGATCATCGAGTTGGCCAACGTCATCGCCGTGCTGCTCGCACGGCGGCCCCGATTCACGAGAACGCCATGACACCATCGAGCCTCCTCGAGCACTCCCCGTACGTTTCGTTCCTCTGGGGCGTGACCGTGTTTCGTTCGGGTCGATGTGTGCCAGCCGACGGGTCGTGTGATTCGCGTCGCACGCGGAACGGCGTGGGGAAGGTCGAGAGGGTGGCGCCACGGCCATGATTCTCGTCCTGTCTCACGCCTGGGCGCTCGATGAGTCCCACGCAGCGGCCTACGTCGCGCTCACCGACGAGTTCGGCGAGTTCCACGCCGCGCAGTCGGGGTTCCGGGGCCGCCGCCTGGTCCGCGACACCGTCGAGCGCAACCACTTCATCAACCTGCGCTGGTGGAACCGCGTCGAGGACTACGAGGCCATGATTCAGGACCCCGCCTACCCGGGTTGGATCGACCGCCTGTCCGAGCACGTCGAAGCCAGGGACCCGAACAAGCTGGTGATGGACGTCGTTGTCGAACACCCCGACCCCACTGGCCTCACGAGTGGTTGATGTCGTCGCCGTTCACGGAGCCTTCCGAGGCGGCTGGAGTTGGGACCTCGTCAGACCGGTGCTCGAGGACCGCGGTCACCGCCTGTATGCCCCCGATCTCACGGGTATGGGTTGCGGTCTGCAGGTCGAAGTCGGATACATCGGGCTCGATGTCTGGATCGCCGACGTGGTCGATGTGTTCGAGCGCCACGATCTTCGTCGCGTCACCCTTGTCGGCCACTCGATGGGCGGGGTTGTCTGCCAGGCGGCACTGGGTGCACTCGGCGGTCGCGTCGCCCATCTCGTCCTGATCGACTCGCCGCTCATCACCGAGGGCCAGCGAGCGGTCGATGTCTCGGCTCCCGGACCGGTGTCGGACGACGTCCTTCCACCCCGCGACACCTGCCTCCCGCCGGCACCGGTGGATCACGCTCAGGGCTTCGCCGAACCACGGCTCGCGTCGTGGGTGAACGGGCGCCTCTGCGCCACCCCGTTCGGCCCCCAGCTCAGCCCCTGCCCACCGCCGCCGGCGGTCGTGCCGGCGACCACGATCGTGTTCTGCGCCCACACACCGGCGGGATACCCATCGACGTTCGCCCGCGACCGGTGCGACGCCGACGACGTGCCCTATGAGCTGCTCGACAGCCACCACGACGCGCCGCTTCTCGCACCGGAACAGGTCGCCGCTCTCATCTGATCCCACGGTCGATCGCGTGGCGCCGTGGCCAGGCGGTTGCTCCGCTCAGGCACTCGGCTCGGATTCCTGATTCAACCATCGCGCAGTCGTCGAGCCGAGGCACCCCAGAGCCTCCACCAGACTCGGGGAGATTCAGGGGGTCTCCGTGGCGATTCGCGATGGCGTGCATCCCGATCGGCCTCCGGCACGTAGCAACAGTGACGGTCTCACTGTTGGAGGAGTCCCACATGTTCCCCTTGCCGCCAGCCATTCGGCTCAAGCTCCCGTTTGCCATCGCAGGATTTGCGTCATTCCTGTTCTCGGTCTGGTTGTACTTCGTCCAGGACGAACAGACCGCGGCGATCTTCGTGGGTCTCTGGGTTCCGTCGATCCATTCGTTGGGCACGCTGCTTCTGACCGCCGTCGACATGCCGGCTCGCCGCGAAGCCGAAAAGGTCGGGTCATGAGCGAAACAGTGATCATCATCGTGGGCGTCATCGTCTTCGCCATCACGGTCTGGGGTGCCGTCATGGCGTTCGGTGTGGCGTTGAGCCGCATCGAGATCGAGCAGAACCCGGACCTCAGCACCGACGTCGACGAGCGTGAGCTCAAGAAGCGCTTCCCGACGCGAATGAAGTACTAGTGCAGATCGGCCGACCCTCGCCGCCGGTCCACAGTGAGGTTGTCATCGTCGGTGCCGGCCTCGCCGGGTTGTCGGCGGCGCGGATGCTGCACCGGGCAGGCCGGGACGTCACGGTGCTCGAGGCGTCCGACGGCATCGGCGGTCGGGTACGCACCGATGTGATCGACGGCTACCGACTCGACCGCGGGTTTCAGGTACTCCTCACCGCGTATCCCGAACTCCACACCCAGTTCGACGTGGACGCCCTCGACCTGCGACGATTCGAACCCGGAGCGCTCGTCTGGAACGGCAGCGCCATGCATGAGGTGGGCGACCCGCTCCGACGGCCCCGAACGCTGCTGTCGACGGGACTGGCGCCGGTCGGTTCGGTGGCCGACAAGATGCGACTCCTCCGCCAGCGAGCCCGGCTGCGTCGAACCAGCGCCCGAGAGTTGCTGCGGCAACCAGACCTCACGACGCTGGCGGCGCTGCGGTCCGAGGGATTCAGCGTCGAGATGATCGAACAGTTCTTCCGGCCTCTCGTGGGAGGCATCCAGCTCGATCCGTCCCTCCAGACCAGTCGACGGATGTTCGATGTGATCCTTCAGTGCCTGTTGTCGGGTGACGCGGCCGTGCCCGCAGCGGGGATGGGCGCGCTTCCCGCCCAGCTCGCCCGCGATCTTCCTGCCGCAAGGATCCATCTCCACAGTCCGGTCGCCGCAGTGACGCCCGGGCAGGTCGTCCTCGACGACGGCACACCCGTGGGTGCCGAGCGGATCATCGTCGCGGCCGAAGGTCCCCGAGCGGCCTCGTTGTTGGGGCTGGCTCCCGTCGAGTCGAATCCTGCGTCGTGTGTGTGGTTCTCGGCCGCGTCGCCTCCGTTTCCGGACCGCTACATCGTTCTGGATCCCACTGGCGCGGGTCCCGCCCTGAACATCGCGGCGATGACGAACGTGGCACCGGAGTACGCGCCCGAGGGCTCGGCGCTCATCGCCGCCGCCTGCCCAGGAGTGAGCGACGCCGGTCTCGAGGCCTCGGTTCGCCACCAACTGCGTGCCATCTGGGGTTCCGACGTCGACACGTGGGTTCACCTGCGGACCGACGCCATCGCGCACGGACAGCCCCGACAACATCCACCGTTCTCGCCGCGACAGCCGGTTGCGCTCGGCGACGGTCTGTTCGTCGCGGGCGACCATCGCGACACCGCGTCGATTCAAGGTGCGCTGTTCTCGGGGCGCCGCTGCGCCGACGCCGTTCTGTCGTCCCTTGCGTGATCGCCGAGTTCCATGACCCTCACCGTCGAACCCGTCACCCTGGATCCACCGCCGTTGGCCCGCCGACCGGTGTTGCGCCAGCAGTGGACCGAACTCGCCTACTTCCACTGGCCATATGAGCCCGCCGTGGTGCAGGACCTACTCCCCGCCGGTGTCAACGTCGACACCTTCGACGACAGTGCCTGGGTGGGGTTGATCCCCTTCGAGATGCGCAAGGTGGCTCTCGGGACGGCACCACCGGTGCCGTGGCTGGGGAGCTTCATCGAGATCAATGTCAGGACCTATGTCGTGGATGCATCGGGCCGACGGGCCGTGTGGTTCTTCTCCCTGGATGTGCCGCGCTCGGCGATCGTCGGCGTGGCCCGGTCGGTCTTCGCCCTCCCGTACTGCTGGGCACACACGACCCACGTGCGCAACGGCGCTGAACATCGCTATCAGATGATCCGCCGCTTTCCCCGTTCCGGCAAGCCCTCTGCCGACATCGCCTTCTCGGTCGGGACCACCTATCGCCGACGACGAGGTCAGCGACCTCGATCACTTCCTGTCCGCCCGATGGGCGTTGATCACCGAGTCCCGACGACACCAGCTGTTCGGCAGGGTTCACCACCCCCGTTGGCCCCTGCATCACGTCGACGATGTACGGGTCCGTCAGAGCGTCATCGAAGCCGCGGGCCTCCCGAGTCCGGTGGGGCCGCCCCGTGCTCTGTACTCACCCGGCGTCGACGTCGACGTCGAATGGTTCCAGAACTTGCCAGCGAAGGAGGCCCCATGACCGGTCTACCCATCGATGCCGACTCCAGCATGGACGGCTCCTCGGTGCTGATTGCGGGGGCCACCGGCGGACTCGGCTCTGCGATCGCCCGTGATCTCGCGCGCCGAGGCGCAACGCTCACCTTGGTGGCGCGAGACGACGAGCGACTCGCGGCCCTCGACGTGGAGGGTCACCGCGTCGCTCTGGACCTCCGCGACCCCGGTTCCTGCCATGCGGCCGTTCGGGCCGCGGTCGAGTACGGAGGCGGATTGGACGTGGTGGTCAACGCCGTCGGTGTGGTGGCGTTCGGCCCGATCGTCGACCTCTCGGTCGACGCCATGGAGGAGCTCTTCATGACCAACACCTTCGTCCCGATCGTGTTGGCTCAGGCGGCGCTCGGTGCCCTGGGTGACGGGGGTGTCATCGTCAACATCTCGGGTGTGATCGCCGAAGGGAACTTGCCGGGGATGGCGGCGTACGGCGCGTCGAAGGCGGCGGTTCGCTCCTTCGACGAGGCGCTCGGCCGCGAAGCCCGACGCCGACGGATCAGAGTCATCGACGCACGCCCCCCTCACACCGAGACAGGACTGGCCGAACGTGCCGTCGAGGGCCAGGCGCCACCCATGCCGGTCGGGATGGACCCCGCCGCCGTCGCTGCGACGATCGGCGCGGCGATCGCGGGAGACACCGCAGACTTGCCCAGCACGGCGTTCGAGTCCCGATGACGACCCTGGTCGTCGGCAGCGCGAGCGCGTGGGCGATGGTCGGGGTGATCTGGATGGTCCAGCTGGTCCAGTATCCGATGTTGGCCTCGTTCTCGATGCTGGCGCCGGGATCCGCCGCCGTTGAACACCAGCGGCGCATCAGCTGGGTGGTGGGGCCGCTGATGGCCGTCGAAGGCGTCACCGCGTTGATCCTCCTCGTCGATCGACCCGACACCATGACGGCGTCGAGCGCCTGGGTCGCCGCAGCTCTGCTCGCGGTGGCGCTCGGGTCCACCGTGCTGGTCCAGGTTCCTCTGCACTCCCGTCTCGTCTCGTCAACGGTCACGACAGCGGAGCGGCCGCACGGCTGATCGCCACCAACGGGGTTCGAACCGCAGCCTGGACCCTGCGCGGGCCGCTCTTGGCGTGGGTGCCGGCAACCCGACTCGTTCAGTGCGGTGGCCCGCGTCGTGGCGAACGTCGGAGATGACCGTCCCCATGAGAGGGCACCCTATGGTCGTTGAACCGGTGGCGATTCGGTGCCAGGCTGCTCCGCCATGGAGAGCCACGGCACGGCCAGGGCGGTTGCGTCGGCCGTGATGGCGCTCATGGTCGTCGTGGGGTGCTCGTCGTCGACCTCGGAGTCCGCGTCCGAGCGAGACGAGGGACGCGTCGCGATCTCCACGACCACGCCGGGCGAGGATTTCGCCGCCGAGCCCGACGACTTCGTCAACCTCGCCGACATGACGCCGATCCGCGGGTTCTTCATCGACAACGGCGCCGGTCACCTCGACGAGGCGGTGGCCCTGGCCGAGGCGGGTGGTGCCGGCACGTATCCGGTGGGGACCATCATCCAGCTGATTCCCCAGGAGGCGATGGTCAAGCGCGGCGCGGGGTTCGATCCCTCCTCGAACGACTGGGAGTTCTTCGAACTCGACGTCTCCGACACCGGGACCGTGATCCATCAACGTGGTGGCGCCGAGATCGTCAACCGGTTCGGGAGCGGCAGCTGCGCGGGGTGTCACGCGGCTGCGGGAACCGACTTCGACTTCGTCTGTGAGCAGAACCACGGCTGCGACCCACTTCCGGTGAGTCGTGACCTGATCGACGACCTCCAACGCAGCGACCCGAGGCCGCGTGCGTCGACCGACCCCGCTTCCTGATCGACGCGATCCAGAGCCCCGCATCTCTGCCGACGCTACGCTCCGGTACAGCGCACAGCCGCCACGAGGAGGCCCTCGATGATCTCGATTCCCACGCCCGCACAGGCACTTCTCGGAACGGATGCTGTCGCCCACGTCTGGACGTCGAACCCCGACGGGACAGGTCAGGTGTCGGTGGTGTGGGTCGTTGTCGAGGGCGATGAGATCCTCTTCGGCACCGACGCCAACAGCCGCAAAGCCCGCAATCTCGCGGAGAACCCCAAGGTCATCGTCTCGATCGAGGACACCGAGCGCAACGAGCGTGGCTTCCAGCGGCATCTGGTCATCCACGGGAACGCCACGGTCGAAACGGGCCCGAGCCCCGACCTCATGGACCGTCTCGCCCACAAATACGTCGGTCTCAGCCGGCACCCGTTGGCCCTGCGTGACTCGCCCGACAGCGTCGTGGTTCGGGTGTCGGTGGACCGGATCGGCGGGCTCGGTCCCTGGGTCGAGAGCGAGGACTCCGACAATGTCTATGCCGCCGGCGGATAGACGTGGGTCAAGGCGGTTCGGAATCGGTTCCCGACGGGTGGCGTCGATGAGTCGGGTGCGCAGAATGGCGGTTCTCGGACTGATCGCCGTCGTCGCGGGCTGCGCGACGCCACCTCCGTCGCCTTTCCCGCCGATGCCGGCCGAGAACGGGCTCCGGGTGATGAGCTACAACCTGCTCGGCGCCATGGGCGACGATGCGATCTTCAGCGAACAGGCCGGTTGGGCGGCCCGGATCGACCAGCTGAGTCCCGATGTGGTGGTCCTCCAGGAGGCCCAGGCGGCCGATGTCGCAGCGATCGTCGCCCGGACGACCACCGACTACACCCGTGCCGCCTATGTGCAGTGGGACTGCGATCTCAAACCCGAACGCGAGGGGGTCGCCATTCTCGTCAAGTCGGGGCTTGCGACGTCGAGCGGCGGCGGAGTCAACGTCGGCGGCTCCTGTGCGAACCCGTCGGTGAAGCGGGTCCTCGTCTGGGTCGACGTGGAGCTCGACGACGGCCCGCTACGCGTCTATGGAACCCACCTTTCCCAGTCCGGCGCCGCGTATGACGCCTCCCGGGAGGCCCAGATCCGACTCATCAGGGGGATCATCGCCGCGGACGACCCCACCGACGCACGTCGATGGGTCCTGGCGGGAGATCTCAACGCGCGACCCGGCGACGAGTCGTACCGGCTGATGATGGGCGGCGACCCCGCGGACCCCGACCCGCACCGGTTCGTGGACTCCTACGCCGAGCTGACTGCCGACGCCGCAGACCCCGTGGCGTGTCCGACGTATTCCTCGGGAGATGCCGTCGGCATGGCGTATCTGTGGGCCCATCCCGATCACGTGCGCCGCTGCGGCTACACCGCAGGGTGGCCCAAGGACGACAACTGGCTCGGATGCAACGTCCTGTCGCTGTGTGTGGCATGGCAGACGCGCCAGGTCACCAGCGTGCGGGAACGGCTCGACTATGTGGTGGTGGCCGAGGACGGTCCGTTCGGAATCATCGACGCACGTGTCCCGCATCGCAGCGAGGCCGACTGGGCCGCTCCGGGCCAGGAGTGGTACCGGTTGTCCGACCACCTCCCGGTGATCGCCGACATCGATGTCGGGTCCGTCACCCAGGTCGACCCGGCGGCCTCGGATCGGCGATGATGACCGTGCTGCGACAGCGGCCCGTGCAACAACCCTGACCATCGATCGGAAACGGGCTGTCCGAGTGCCCGAGTTCCGATGTGAGGAGGCGACATGACCACAGTGAGAGACGTGATGTCGAACGAGGTGACGTCGGTGACGACCGCCGAGGTGGTGGGGCCGGTGAGAGACCTGCTCCTGAACCGGAGAATCGGAATGGTCCCCGTGATGGACGCGGCCGGCGCACTCGCAGGGGTGGTGACCGTCTCGGATCTCGCCGAGGAGTGGGCGCCGCAGCTGGGCGTCGTGGAGATCATGAACCGCGATGTGTTGACGGTGTCGCCGGACGCCACCTTCGACGAGGCAGCCGACATGATGGTGACCAAGGAGGTCCACCACCTCGTCGTCACCGACGGCGATGCCGTGGTCGGGGTGCTCAGCACGTTCGATCTGGTGCGGCACCTCGTCGATCGGGTTCAGGCGGCCGACAAGGCGTCGTCGGGAGCGGTGCGTGCCGCAGTCGGCGATCACATCGTGATCCGCGGCCACGCCACCGGCCAGAAGCAACGCCAGGGCCTGATCACCGAGGCCCGGGGCGCCGGCGGCGGGCCGCCCTACATGGTGCAGTGGCTCGACGACCCCCACGACGAGGCCCACGAGGTGCTGTTCTTCCCCGGCAGCGACGCCGACATCCAACACGATCCCCCCGGCTGATCGCCTCGGGGCGTCGAAAGGCCACAGCGTCACAGATCGAGGTCACCACCGGTGCTCGCGCCGGAGAAGGCGCGGCCCTCGGCGTGCTCAGTGGGCGAGAGTGCTCTCGGTTCGGTGAGTGTCGCCGTCGGCCCGTCCCTGACCCGGGTTCGACCCCGCAGGTGGCAGCGGAAGTCGCACGGTGAACCGACAACCCGCCTCGGCGTTGCACAGGTCGATCCGCCCCCCATGCGCTTCGACGAGCCCACGGGCGATCGCCAGGCCGAATCCCCCGCCGACCTCCGCGGGAGAGCGGGCGGTGTCGCCCCGGTATGCCAGATCGAACACCCGCGACATCTCCGTCTCCTCGATCCCACCGCATCCATCCACCACCGAGACGACGCCGTCGTGACCGTCGGAGAACACCTCGACCTCGACCCGGCCGCCGGCCGGCGTGTGACGGATGGCGTTGTCGAGGAGGTTGTGGACGACGCGGAGCATTTCCGGAGAGCTCAGGTCGAGAACGGGAGGTTGTCCGTCGAGCCGACCGACCACCTCGACGTGTTTCGCGTCGGCGATGGCGGAGGCCGAGGAGACGGCGTCGGAGACGAGATCCCCCAGCGACACCGCCTCGAGAGTGAGCTCCACGCGGTCGACCTGGAGCCGCGAGAGCTCGAAGAGATCGTCGAGCAGGCGACCGAGACGTTCGGTCTCGCTCTGGAGATTCCGGTGATAGCGGGCGACGGTGTCGGAATCGGTCACCACTCCATCGGCCAACGCTTCGGACATCGCCCTCATCCCGGCGAGCGGGGTTCGGAGATCATGGCTGATCCAGGCGACGAGCTCGCGCCGTGACGCCTCGAGTGCCAGCTGCCTGCGGCCGGCCTCCTCGGCGCGCCGGCGGCTCGCCTCGACACGGTCGGCGAGACCCAGAGCCGCGAGAACGCCCGCCGTTCCTGCGCCGACCACGACGACGGCGAGCGCGCGCAGGTCATGGTCGGAGACGAACATCGCACGGGCCGCGACGACGGAGCCGGCCAGCATCGCGACCACCGGAATGCAGGCCACGAGAGCCGTCCGGATCCGCAGGGAGAGCGGTCGCCGGACGAACGGCAACATCAACAGGCAACGGCCACCGACGAGCGCGGCGACCCCGACCCCGAAGGAGATCCCCGCGAGTGCCGCCGCGTCGGCCGCGCCGATCGTGCCGACGCGAGCGGCAGCGCCGGCGAGCACCACACCGACCACCACCACCGAGGCGGCGCGAACACCGACGGCGACGAGATCGCGGCCGTCATCCATGCGCGGCGACCCCCTGCCATCGGTAGCCGACACCCCACACGGTGCCGATGCGAGTCGGTCGGGACGGATCGTTCTCGATCTTCTCTCTGAGGCGCCGGATGTGGACCGTGACCGTCGAGGTGTCCCCATAGGAGTGCCCCCACACGTTCTGGAGGAGGTCCTCACGGCGAAACGCCCTTCCCGGGTGACGCATCATGAACACGAGTAGCTCGAACTCGCGGGCGGTGAGGCCGACCAGGTCGCCGTCGATGCGGGTCTCGCGACCCACGACGTCGACGTCGAGGTCGCCGTCTCGCAGCGAGGCCGGCGTGCCCGGCACCGCCCCGCTGAGCGGCCCGCTGGCTCGCCGCAACACCGCCTTGACGCGCGCCGTCACCTCCTTGGGGGAGAACGGTTTGGCGACGTAGTCATCGGCACCCAGCTCGAGTCCGATGATGCGGTCGGTCTCCTCGCCTCGGGCGGTCAGCATGATCACCGGCACCGGCGACGTGGCCCGCAACCGGCGACACACCTCGAGGCCGTCGATTCCGGGCAGCATCACGTCGAGGAGCACCACATCGGGTGGATCGGTGAGAGCCGCGTCGAGCGCGGCCTGCCCGTCAGCGACGCTGGTCACGGCGAAGCCCTCCCGTTCGAGATACACCGTGAGGACGTCGGCGACGTTGGGGTCGTCGTCCACGACCAGCACCCGGGTCGTCTCGGCCATGGCGCCAGGGTAGAGGTCGTTGCGATTCGGGGCGGTGCGGGACGATCGAGTTCACCGAATCGAAAGATCGTCCGCATCGTTCATCGAATTGTCATCGAATCGGCGAACGCGGCGCGTCGACGGTTCCTACCATGACGCCGATGACGATTCTCGCGGAGTCTCCGGTTTTGCGAAGCCGATGTGGAACCGTGGTTCCCCTGGATGTCGATCGCTGGCGTGACCGGGTCGACCGGATCGAGGCTGCGGTGCTCGAACCGTTGGTCGGACCGATCCTCGATGTCGGGTGCGGACCCGGCCGGGTCGTTGCATGGCTCGTCGAATCGGGTCGCATGGCGCTCGGAATCGACACCGCGCCCTCCGTGGTGGCCGACGGCCGGGCCCGCGGGGTGCCGGTGATCGAACGCTCGGTGTTCGATCCGCTACCCGGTGAGGGCCGCTGGGGCGCCTCGGTTCTCCTCGACGGGAACATCGGCATCGGCGGAGATCCCGACGCCCTCATGGTTCGCATGGCAGAGCTGGTGGCGCCGGGCGGTCAGGTGCTGGTCGAGTTCGATCCTCCCGGCACCCCCGGCGGACGGCTCGAGGTGCGCCTGGAAGCCGGCGGGCGGTCGTCGGGGTGGTTCGGCTGGGCCCGCGTCGATGTCACCGACTCGGCGGACCTGCTGGCGCGCACCGGCTGGACCGATGCCCGCACGATCTGCGGCGGTGAGCGATGGTTCGTCACGGCCATCCGGTCATGAGCGCACGAGCCGAGGTCGTCGCGGCCTCGATCGATGAGCGATTCCGGAGCCGACTGCGTGAGCCGCGTACCGCGGCCATCCTGGGAGCCGTTCTCGGTGTGACGTTCTCGGTGTGCTTCATCACCGGGCTGTTCAGTCACCTCGCCCAGCATCCGGTGTCGTGGCTGCCCTGGCCTGCGCGGCCCGCCGGGCTGTATCGGGTCACCCAGGGCGTCCACACGCTCACGGGGGTGGTGAGCATCCCGGTGTTGATGGCCAAGCTGTGGGTCGTTTTCCCGAAGCTGTTCGAGTGGCCTCCGATCCGCAGCGCGGCGCATGGCCTCGAGCGTCTCATGATCCTTCCGCTGGTGGCGGGGAGCCTCTTTCTGTTGTTCTCCGGAACCGCCAACCTCGCCCGGTGGTACCCCTGGCAGTTCTTCTTCCCGGCGGCCCACTATCAGGCCGCGTGGATCGCCACGGGAGCGATGGTGATCCATCTCGGAGCGAAGTGGTCGACGGCGCGTCGTTCTCTGCGACGGCGGTCGGGGACTGGGGACGACGACGGGGCCTCGATCGAACGGCGCCTGTTCCTCGGCGGGACGGCGGCGATCTCGGCCATGTTGTTCCTCGCCACCGCCGGCAACACCGTGCGACCGCTGTCCCGGGTCGCGGTGCTGGCCCAGAGGCGACCCGGTGTGGGGCCGCAAGGTGTACCGGTGAACAAGTCGGCGGCCAGCGCTCGGGTGCTCGACGCCATCAGCGACCCCGAGTACCGCCTGACCGTCGAGCGCCCGGACGGATCAGAGGTGTCGTTCACTCTGGATCAACTCCGGGGCATGCCCCAGCGGGAGGCCGAACTGCCGATCGCCTGTGTCGAAGGGTGGAGTACATCGGCGATGTGGCGGGGCGTCGGGGTGGGTGACCTGCTGGCGGCGGCCGACGTCGCGCCGGGTGGGCGGGCCGAGGTCGTGTCCCTGCAGCAGGGGTCACGCTATGGCCGCGCCCCACTGGGGCCGCAGGAGATCGAGGACCGCGACACTCTGTTGGCCCTCGAGCTCAACGGGGAGCCGTTGCACGTCGATCACGGCTTCCCCGTGCGGCTGATCGGTCCCAATCGGCCCGGGGTCCTGCAGACGAAGTGGATCTCCCGGGTGGTGGCGTGGTGAGCCCCGGGCCCGAGCCGGATCGCGATGCAGAGCCTCTCGCCGGGTCGCGGCCCGGATCGAGTCACGAGACCGAGCCGGTCACCGTGCCGGGCCTCGGATCGAGCTCTCCTTCCCCACGGACGGGCCGCCCGATCGCACCGTTGCTCGGTGCCGCCGTCGGAGGGTCGATGGTTGCCTGGGGTGTCCTCGGTGCGGTCAGGGATCGTGGCGACGTCCGTCCATGGGAGGCGGTGCGCTGGGCCGTCGGGGCCAACCTCCTCAACGACCTCATCGTCATTCCGCTCACGCTCGTCGTCGTCGCGCTGATCCATCGAATCGTTCCTCGCCCCGCTCGCGCACCGGTCACCTGGGGTGTGGCCGCAACGGCGATCCTGTCGCTCTACGCCTGGCCGTTCGTGCGTGGCTACGGCCGGAACCGGACGGTGCCATCGTTGCTCAACCGAGACTACGGAGAAGGGTTGGCGGTCCTCGTGGGAGCCACCTGGGTGATCGTGGCGGTCTGGGCGCTGACCCGACTGTGGCGAGACGACTCTGCCCGTGGCCTTCCCTCGAGCGACGGTCCACCCGATGCGGGCTCGAAGGACAGCGGTGATCCGACGCTGGTGGGCAGCGCCGATCAGGAACCCGACGGAAGCGCCCACCAGCACACGGGGGGAATCGAGGACCTCGGCTCGCCGGACTCCTAGCATCGGGTGATGCACTCGCTGCCGCTTCCCCACGACTCGGTGGCCCGACAGGTCTCGCTCGAACCGGTGCTGTTCGTCGGTGGAGGCAGGGCGCTTCTGATGCAGGTGGCGCACCCGTCGGTGGCGGCGGGCGTCGCCGCGTTCTCCGACTATCGCCGTGATCCCTGGAACCGACTCCTGCGAACCACCGACACCATGTACAAGCTCGCCTTCGGAACACCCGAGCAGTCCCGCCGGACCCGAAGGTCCCTCGCGGCCCGTCACCGCCGGGTCGAGGGAACCGACGAGTCCGGCCGCCAGTACTCCGCCACCGATTCGGATCTGGTGGTGTGGGTGTGGGCGACCCTCGTCGACACGTCCCTGCTGGTGTACCAGCGGGTCTTCGGTCGACTCGATCCACTGTCCCTCGAGCGCTTCTACGCCGAACAGCGTCCCGTGGCGGTGGCCTGCGGGGCGCCTCTCGATGCCCTGCCCCCGGACCTCGCGTCGTTCCGTCAGTACGTCGACGATGTCGTCGACTCGGACCTTGTCGTCACTGACGCGGCGCGCGACGTATGCGACGCGGCTCTCGCGATCCCGATCGTGTCACCGCTTCGTCAGGCTCTCGGCCCCGTCAACGTGGCCGTGACCACCGACCTGCTGCCCGCTTCGCTGCGTGACGCCTACCGGCTGACGTGGAACTCATCGACGGCCCGACGCTCGGAGCGCTTCTTCGCCCTGCTGCGGGGAGCTCGGTACATTCCCGCGCCGGTCCGCAGGGCCCCGGCCACGGCTCAGCTGCGTTCCGATCGCGCGTTCCGATTGCCGCGGCTGGGCGGCGCCGCACCCGGCGCGAGGATCCTCGAGAAGACGAGGGGTCAATCGGCCGGCGCCGCCGACGCGAACGCCCGGGCCCGATCGAGAGCGGCGAGCCGCTCCGACGAATCGGCCGCGCCGACCAACACGTAGTCGTCGCGGAATTCGGGTCGTAGCTGTCCATCCGAGTCGACCAGCCAGGGGAGTGCGAGTCTCCGGGGGACGCGCACCCGCGTCGGGCTCTCGTAGGTGCCGAAGAGGTGATCCCAGACCCCCACGCTCACGCCGTGGTTGGCCATGGGGTGGCCGAAATGGTGATGAAAGTGATGGCGTCGCAGCCAGATCGAATACCGGCCCGATGGTGGTCGGAGATGGGCGAGGGCGTGGACGGTCTCGTAGAACGCATATCCGAGTGTCCATCCGACCGCGAAGGCGAGTCCGGCAGCGAGGTTGGTCGCCCATGCCACCAGCGGCATCCACAGCCCGAAACCCACGATGAGCATGCCTGCCCAACTCAGGAGGTGGGTGTAGGAGAACAGCCAGGCCGAATGAACGTGGTGCTCGAGATGCTCTCGGCTCATGATCCCGCGGCCACCCATGTGATGCATGGCGAACCGATGCAACACGTACTCGGCGAAGGTCCAGGTGGCGGCACCGAGAACGCCGGCGGCCAGCAGGAGAAGAATGTCGGAGATCATCGGTGGGGCCTTTCGGGCTCGGGGTCGGACGATGGCGGGGCCAGGGTGGAGGCGAGGGCCGAGGCCTTCACGACGATGTCGGGCGGTGCGCCCCAGCCCCGCAGGAACGCCCCGGTGATCTCTCTCCCGAGGTCGCGGCCGGTGGAGGCGATGCCGGTGGCCAGCCCGTCGACGAGGAGTGCTCCATTCATGGCGACGACCCACGCCAGGGTGCGATGGATGTCGATGTCGATCGGGTTGCCCAGCGGATCGAGCGGGTTGTCGGCATCGTCCAGCAGCCCCGATGTCCTCGCATCGGCGAGAAGTCGTCGGGGCACGTCGAGAACCGCCATGGCGACGGGGACCACATCGGCGGCGTCGTCGGGCATCTCGACGTCGGGTGAACCCAGGAGTTCCTGTTGCAGGCGGAAGTCTCTGGCGTGGTGGGAGGGCGCGGTGAGGAAGAGCTCCGCAAAGGCCCACAGTCGAGCCGCCGCGTCCAGCGGCAGCAGATCTCCCTCGACATCGGCCACTCCGAGGGCTGTGTCCCAGGATTCGACGTGGGCGACCGCGACCGCGGCCAGCCGCCTGAGCGCCCGGCTCTGCAGTGCGGCGACCAACGCGCTGTGCGACGGGAAGTACGTGTAGAGCGACGCGGGGGCGTAGTCGGCCCTGTCGGCAAGCGCCGAAATGGTGACTCCGGACACCCCGGACTCCTCGACGAGCTCGGCGGCGAGGTCCAGGAGGTACTCGCGGCGTTGTTCGCGCTTGCGCGTCCGCCGGTCGGTTGACTGAGGCGACGTATCGACGGTTTCCGAAGGCACATCGGAAAACGTACTACCTTTGGAATCTGAAGACAAGACCCATGTGGAGCGGGCGTCCGTTCCCGTTTACGCGCCGACCGACCCCTCATAGGGTGTCGGTAGGGAAGCGCACAAGGTGGAGGAACGCACCGCGACGGGGCAGCGATGCCCCACGTGGGTGCGCATCTCGAGGGAACTCGAGAGCCTTGTGCCTTCCCTTGATCAACAGCTCGCGGAGCGGGTTCTCCTTGTGACCACACCCCATCGGGTCGCAGGGCGAACCCGCCCCGTTCTCATCGCCCGCACCCGCCTCGTCGCCCCGTCCCGCTCCGGTCCCCTCAGGGTGCCGCTCCCGCACCTTCGTCGGAGATGCGGCCCCGAGGGCAGCGGCGGAGTCACGTCGGCAGGAGGGCCAGATGCTCCCGGGTCACCAGAGACGTGGCGAGAACGAACTCGCAGAGGCCTTCCCGGCTGTCTCCCCCCTCGAGTTCGACGACACCGGCGTCGATCAACTTCTGGCGGACCCGTTCGATTCGCTTGCGGAAGGTGGAGCGGGGTATCCCCAGCCGCTGCGCTGCGTCCTCGTACTGCCTCGGAGCGGGCGAGTGCCGCGGCGGCGTGAGAAGGTACCCCTCGCAGAGCGCGACGACGGCGAGCATCTCGTTCTCGCTCAACGACGGAACAAGGGTTCGATCCACCGAACCGGTCGGTGAGGGGGGTACCACCGAGGGCTCGGTGTCGTGGAGCTCCAGGCGGATCGTGTGGGTGAGACGGCCGCCGACGACGACGACGGCGAACTCCTCGGACCGAATCGTCCGTCGTTGCCCGACACCAAGCACCAACCGGAGTCCGGTCGAATCGATCGTGTAGAGCGGCCGCGATGACGACAGGTTCACCACGCTCCACTGCCCGTCGGCGAACTCGATGGCGCCGGCCCGCCTGGAGACCGAGATGTCGGTGGGGTCGAGAACCAGGTCGTTGGTCCGGTCCCTGCCGAAGTGAAGTGGGCCGTCGGCGGGTTCGATGGACCGCCGCACGGGCGCGACCATCTGAATCGAACGCTCCCTCCGCCCTCCATCACTCACGGTGCGAACTGTAGGCAACGGTCCGGACGGTCCTCCATTCCGCATGGCGCGCGTCGGTGGGCGGGGCGCGGTTGGGTAGCGTCGGACCGACACGTATCGAAGGGCACCGATGGCTCCCACTCCGCACACCCGACGCAACAGGGCGATGTCGATCGCCGTGGCGAGTGCCGTGGCCCTTCTGCGGGATCCGGAGATGCGCGATCAGCTGGCCAAGGCGGGGTCGGGTCTGGCCGATCAGGTGCGCCGGTGGAACGACGAACGCCGCGGTCCTGCCGCTCGGGACGGCTCGATCACCGTCGTGGCCGACGGACTCGAGCCCGGCCACGCGCTGCCGAGGTTCGTGGTACCCCAGGTCGAACAACGTCGCCTGGAGCGAAGGGTCAGCCGACTCACCGACACCGTCCAACGGCTCCGCGACGCCACGGGGCCCCGGGTCGCCACCACGTTCGACGAGATGGATGCCGCCATCGAGCGAATACGGCTCGCGCTGGGCGTCGCCAGCAACCTGCCGAGATCTCAGCGGATCGCGTCGTTGGACGAAGTGGCAGTGGTGCTGACCTCCCTGGAGAGCGCCGTGCAGGACGCTCTCCTCGGCGGATTGACCGACTGAGCGCCCCCACCGGCCTGCCGGTCCCCGGTTGTCCCCGACGGCCGGCCTGGTCCGGACCCCACATCCTGAGAGCCGCGGCTCACCGGTAGCCTTGGGTGATGTCGTACGACGCCATCGCGCAGCAGCTGGCCGCGATCTACGACGCCGGCACCTATCCACTGCTCGAGGTCACGCGACCGTGGTCGCAGCACAACCCGGTGATCAGCGGCGAGCTCGCCCGCCCCACCGCGCTCGGCCTCCTATCTGAGACGGGAGTTGGACCGGCTCGCCGATCTGGGAGCGACCTTCGAGGTGAGGGCGTCGCGTCCACGACTGGCTCTCGACGACCCCGAGCTGTTCCGCCGCTGTGACGAGACCGATTGGGATCTCTCCCAGAAGAAGCTGTTCCTGTTCCCACCGGAGCGCATGGAGCTGTCGCTGGAGCGTCTGTCCCACTACACCGGCACGCCGGCCGAGGCGTTCCAGCGCTACGTGCTGTTCACCAACTACCAGATGCACGTCGATGCGTTCGTGGAGAGGTTCCCCGAATGCATCCGGCCCGATCGACCCGGTATTCAGATGGCGGCATTCCACCATGAGGGCGTCGACAATTCGGGGGTCAGCCTGGTCAACATCGGTGTGGGGCCTTCGAATGCGAAGACCATCACCGACCATGTGGCGGTGCTGCGCCCCGACGTCATGGTGATGATCGGGCACTGCGGCGGTCTGCGGAACCACCAGGAGATCGGCGATTTCGTTCTCGGTACCTCCTACCTGAGGGCCGATGGGGTGCTGGACGAGGTGCTGCCGCTGCACGTCCCCATCACGTCGAACCACATCCTCAATGTGTTGCTGATCAGCGCTCTCGAATCGCGCTCCCTCGCCTACCGGGTCGGCACCGTCTTCACGACGGGGAACCGCAACTGGGAGTTCAACCAGCGTCAGGCCCGCGACGACATGGAGGTCGCTCGAGCCGTCGCAGTCGACATGGAGTCGGGCACCGTCGCCGCCAACGGCTTCCGCTACCGAGTCCCCACGGCCAGTCTGCTGGCGGTGAGCGACAAGCCGCTCCACGGAAAGCCCAAGCTGTCGGGTCCGGCCGCCGACTTCTACGAAAAGTCGAGACGAGAGCATCTCGACGTGGCGCTCGAAGCGCTCGACGGCGTCCGTCGGGACTATCGGGCGGGGATCCCCAACGGCGACATCCGCTCGTCGTCCGAACCCGTCATCGGGGGCCCGACATGAACGACATCAAGGACTCCTGAATCCGTTCGAGACGCGCCCGGGCCCGCCGCCGCGTCACGGTGGGGTTCTCTCCTGATCGGACCGGCTCGACGGCCTCGCAGTAGAACTTCAGCTTCGGTTCGGTACCCGACGGTCGGATCACCACTCGGTCGTCGTCGCCGACGTACAGGCGGATGACATCGGGCGCCGGCCGGTCCATGCTCGCCACGGCGGTATCGGCGAGCCGGTCGGGAGGGTCGTCGGCGAAGAGCACCCCGAGAGCGGCCACGTCCGCTGTCGCTCCGGGGCCGTCCCGGCGCACCGAAGTGTTGAGTTGGACGTGGGCGCCGAACTCGACGGCGAGGTCGTCGAGGACGCCGCGGGGGTCCCGACCCTCACGCTTCCACCGCCTGCACAGCGACGCGACCACTGCCGCCGCGCTGATCCCGTCCTTGTCCAACAGCCCGCCGACCGCGTAGCCGAGGGCTTCCTCATAGGCCAGCACGACGTCGAGTTCGGGATTCGCGAGACCGGGCCGGCACAGCCATTTGAAACCGGTGAGCGTCTCGCAGAACCGAGCGCCCCGCGCCCTCGCGATTCTGCCGGCGAGTCGCGAGGAGACCACCGTCGACACCACCATGGCGCTTCGGGGGGAGTCGGACCGAACGTCGAGGAGGCCCTGACAGAGCAGTGCTCCGAGTTCGTCCCCCGTGAGCATCGCCCAGCCGTTCTCGCCGGGGCACCCCATGGCCAGACGGTCGGCATCGGGATCGAGAGCGAGAGCCACGTCGGAGCTCGTCCGCCGGGCCAGCGCCAACAGCAGATCGGTGGCTCCTGGTTCCTCGGGATTGGGGAACGTGACGGTGGGGAAGTCGGGGTCCGGATCGCGTTGTTCGGCGACCTCTGTGACGTCGTCGAACCCGCTCGCGGCCAAGGTCCGGCCCAGCATGTCGCCGCCGACGCCGTGGAGAGCGGTGGTCACCAGGCGCAGGGGAGTGGAGGTCGAGTCGTCCGTCGCCATCCCGGCGGCGAAGGCGACGTAGCGGTCGATCCATGTCGGGTCGAGCGGTTGGGGGGCCAGGTCGCTTCCCGGCGGGTTGCGATCGGCCCATCCGGCGATGGCGTCGGCGATCCGACCGTCGACCGGTGGGATGATCTGGGCGCCATCGTCCCAGTAGATCTTGATCCCACTGTCCGCCGGTGGGTTGTGGCTGGCGGTGACGACGACGGCCGCGATCGCACCGATCTGACGCATGGTCCACGACGCGAACGGAGTCGGCTGCGCGCCCGACGCGAGCAACACCCGCACCCCCGCAGCCCCCAGCACATCGGCAACGTCCAGAGCGAACACGTCGGAGAGCCATCGAGCATCGAAGGTCACCAGGACGGGCCGCGACAGGTCATCAGCGTGATCAGACACCAGTACGTCAGCCAGCCCCGCGGCCGTCTGGCGGATGACGAGCCGGTTCATCCGGTTGGGTCCCGGGCCCCGCCGGCCCCGCAACCCGGCGGTTCCGAAGTCGAGCCGGGATCCGACGAGATCTCCGAGACGCTCCCGCGCCTCGGAGTCGGTGCCCGCGGCCGCCGAGATCTCCGCCAGCAGGTTCGCGGTCTCCGGATCGGGGTCGATGTCCACCCAGCGGTCGGCTCTCCGCCGCCACTCGTCGGAGCGGTCGGTCGGGGTGGCACCCATCACCCGAACCCGCGAAGCGGCAGGGCGCCGCGCTGGAGCCAGTTGTCCGACGGATAGCGGGCGGCCGGGTCGATCGTGTGGACCGTGTAGGCCCGGCGGGGCTTCTCCGAGCGGTTGGCATGGGAGAGGTGGGGAAGTCGGCCGTCGAGAACGATCAGGGTGCCCTTGCGTGCCTCGAGCGGCACCAGTGCGTCGGTGGGCAGCGGCGTCTCGTCGAGTACCTCGACGGTGGTGCCGTCGGCGTCGGTCGGACCGGCCCTGTGGAATCGGCGCCGGAGGGGTTGTCGATGAGCGCCCGGCGCGGCCCACAGGGCTCCGTTGTCGACCGTGGCGTCGTCGATGGCGAACCAGAACCCGACGCAGCTGGCAGGGTCGGTCCACAGGAACGTGTCGTCGGTGTGGGCCGTGACCTCGCCGCCGACGCGTGGGGACTTGAAGATGAACATCGACTGGAGGAGGACGTGATGGCCGATGTCGAGATCGCGGGCCACCGATGCGACGGCAGGCGACCGCGAGAAGTCGTCGAAGACGTCGTCGAGATCGTGGAGCGCATGGCCCAACTTGTTGACCGCGTCGTCCAGCCCGACGATGAGCGCACCCTTGTCGTCGAGCGCGTCGGGTTCGAAGAACGGCCGGATCGTCCCACCCGAGGACAGGAAGTACTCGTCGGAGGTGCGGGTCTGGTCATCGGTGGTGAACACCGAGAGGCGATCCGGCGGCGCCGTGGCGGCGACGAGCTCAGCGGCCCTCCGCGCGAGGCGGTCACAGTCCTCTACCGTGACGAGATCGGGGATGACCACGACGCCGTCGCGCTCGAATCGGTCGCGAAGAGATCCCCGGGAGGACAGGGACGGGCTCATCGGTCGACCCGCTCGAGGATCGCGCTCCGAGCCTCGGGTGGGTCGTCGTCGATACGGAACGCCGAGCGCAGCCGGTCGAGCCCGTCGGCGAGGTGCGCTGCGTCGTCGGCGCGCAGCTCTGCGATCGGGTCGCCGACCGACACCTGGTCTCCGGCCACCCGGTGGAGCAGGACTCCGGCGCCTGGGGAGACGGGGTCCTCCTTGCGAGCCCGTCCCGCGCCGGCCTTCCATGCCGCCTCGCCGACGGCGCGTGCATCAACGCGGGTGATCCATCCCGAGCGGTCGGCGCCGATCGTCTGGGATTCCTTCGCGACGGCTCGTGGGACGTCGAGGCGGCCGCCCTGGGCGGCGATCATCTGTTCCCACACCACCATCGCTCGCCCCGATGCCAGGACGTCGGCGGGGTCGTCGTGCCCGCCTCCCACTTCGACCATGCGTCGGGCCAGAGCCACCGTCACCTCGATGAGATCGGGGGGCCCGCCACCCATGAGGCACTCGATCGACTCGTCGACCTCGAGCGCATTTCCCACGGCCCGGCCCAGCGGTTGATCCATGTCGGTCAACAACGCGGAGGTCGTGACACCGTGAGCGAGCCCGAGACCCACCATGGTTGCCGCCAGCTCCCTGGCCTGATCGAGGGGCGGGAGAAATGCCCCCGACCCGACCTTGACGTCGAGGACCAGGGCGTCGGTACCCTCGGCGATCTTCTTCGACATGATGGAACTGGCGATGAGGGGGATCGACTCCACCGTCGCGGTCACATCCCGCAGCGCGTACATCCGCCGATCGGCGGGAGCGAGATCGTCGGATGCGGCCGCGATCACGGCGCCGACGGTGCGCAACTGCTCCACGAAAGCGGCGTTGTCGAGGTGGGGTGACCATCCTGCGATGGTCTCGAGCTTGTCGAGGGTTCCGCCGGTGTGGCCCAGCCCGCGACCCGACAACTGCGGAACCGCGACACCGCACGCCGCCACCAACGGGCACAGGATGAGCGAGACCTTGTCACCCACCCCCCCGGTGGAGTGCTTGTCGACCGTGGGCCGCCCGACCCCGCTGAGGTCGAGGCGTTCCCCGGACTCGATCATGGCCCGGGTCCAGGTGGACAGCTCCCGTGGCGACAGGCCGCGCCAGACGATGGCCATCAGCAGCGCCGATGCCTGCTCATCACCCACGTCCTCCCGCGTGAAGGCGTCGATGAACCACTCGATCTGATCGTCGCTCAGCTCGGCCCCGTCGCGTTTGGTGGCGATGACCTCGGTGGGAGCGTGACGGCTCACGACGAGCCCTCGCCGGCACGGGTCGCGACGTCATCGGGACCGAACGCCCAGGGCAGCAGATCGCCCAGAGTGAGGGTTCCCTCGGGGCCGTCGACGAGCAGTTCGGAACCCCCGAACTCGTGGAGAACCTGGCGGCACCGGCCACAGGGGGCCAGTGGCTCCCCGTCCGCGGCGACGACGGAGACGGCCGCCAGTCGTGATCGGCCCGACGAGACCATGTTGGCCACCATCGAGCATTCGGCACACTGGGTGAGACCGTAGGAGGCGTTCTCGACATTGCACCCCCTCACGACGGTGCCGTCGGAACATCGTCCCGCTGCTCCGACCCTCACGCCGGAGTACGGCGCATACGCACGGCGGGTGAGTTCCAGAGCCGCGGCCCGTAGCTCGGCCATCGCCGGGTCGATCTGTGGTGGGCGATCGCCGGGCATCGTCAATGGCCTTCGCCGGGCCGGTAGGGCAGGCCCTCCATGGCGGGCGGTCGAAGTCGCTGGGAAGCGGTGGCGAGAACGACGAGCGTGACGACGTGGGGGGTGAAGAACGTGATCGAACCCGGAATCGAGTCCACGGAGAAGAACAGAGCGCCGAAGACGACGGTTCCGGCCGCGGCGGCGGCGGCGGCCATCGTCCTGCGCTTCCGACCCAGATACACCGCGAGCCCGAGACTCGCGAGGGCGACGACGCCGAACAACGCCGGTACGTCCTCCGACGATCGGAGTTGAAGCGCGTCCGAGAACCCGAACAGCAGCGCCCCGAGTGCGGTTCCTCCCGGCATCCAGTTGCCGAAGATCATGGTGGCGAGGCCGATGAACCCCCGGCCGGCGGTCTGGCCCTCCTTGTAGATCGACGAGTGGACCACCGAGAGGTAGGCCCCGCCGAAACCGGCGCACATCCCTGAGATCACCACCGCGGAGTAGCGCACCCGCTGCACCCGCACACCCAGCGACTCCGCCGCGAAGGGGTTCTCTCCGCTGGATCGGAGACGCAGTCCGAAACGGGTCTTCCACAGCAACCAGGTGGCGAACACGACGAAGGCGGCGGCCGCGATCGTGGCGAGCGAGATGTTCGTCACCAGTCCGCGGCTCACCCCGGCGACATCGCTCAACACGAACCATCGCCTTTTCTCGAGCGTCTCCAGTGCGTCGGACACCCCGGGCAGGGTCACGGTCGGGATGGCGGAGTTCCGTCTCGGCGACTGGGTGGCGCCACCGCCCGACTCGGTGTCGTACGCCAACACCGAGAGGTACCGAACGAGCCCTGCGGCGATGATGTTGACCGCGACACCGGAGATGATCTGATCGACGTTGAAGGTGACCGTGGCGACGGCGTGGATGAGTCCGCCGATGGCGCCACCGAGGATTCCCAGCAGGAGGCCGCGCCAGGGACCGAACTGCCATGCGCCCCACGCACCGAACCATGTGCCGAGGATCATCATGCCCTCCAGCCCGATGTTGATGATGCCTGCCCGCTCCGCGAAGAGACCGCCGATACCGGCGAATCCGATGGGGATGGCCAGCCGAAGCGCGGCGCCGGTGGTCCCCGCTGAGGTGAGATCGGGCGCATCGGCGATCGTCCGGATGGCCGATACTGCGACGATACCCAGGGCGATCCAGATGACCCTGCGTTGAGAGGCACTCAGAGCCGCCATCCCGTTGGGTCGGGTGGGGGAGGGAGCGACAGTGGCCGCGGTCATGTCGCCACCGCCTGGAGGGGAGCGGCGACCGACGCCGACTCCTGCACCCGACGCTCCTTGGACCGGCGCGCCATCTCGTAGACGATCACGACCGACAAGACGATGATTCCCTGCATGATCTGGACGATCTCTTTGGGGATCCCCTCGAAGTCCAGGGTGCGACTGGCCGCGTCGAGGAATCCGATGACGACCGCGCCCACCGCGATCCCGACCGGGTTGTTCCTTCCCAGCAGCGCGACGGTGATGCCCCCGAAGCCCAGGCCGGTGCTGAGGTCGGAACTGTAGGTGTGTTTGTCGCTCAGGATCTGGGGAAGGCCCACCAACCCCGCCACCGCGCCGGACATGATCATCGTCGTGGCGACCATGCGCCTCGGATCGATTCCCGAGGTCCGAGCGGCCACCGCGTTGGCACCCGAGGCGCGCAGACGGAATCCGAAACGCGACCGCCACACCACCACGTAGAACACGACGCCGACGACCGCCGCCACGAACACGAAGCCGGAGAACTTGCGAAGGCCCTGCTGCACCAGGTTGGGCACCCACGCTGATTCCGGAAGGGCCTTCGTCTTGGCGTTGAGATCGCCGGGAGCGCTCACCTTGGCCTGGTCGAACATCCATGCCACGAGACCGATGGCGATGTAGTTCAACATGATCGTGGAGATGACCTCGTTGACCCCCCTCGTCACCTTGAGCACGCCGGCGATCCCCGCCCAGAACGCGCCGGTCAGCATGGCGACGACGATGATGAAGCTCACATGGAGCACCGCGGGGAGGCTCACCGCTGCCCCCGCTACCGCGGCGACGAACACGGCGAGGCGGTACTGGCCCTCGACGCCGATGTTGAAGAGATTCATCTTGAACCCGATGGCGACGGCCACCGCCGACAGGTAGAGCGGCACGGCACGTTGACCCGTCTCGATCCAGGTCGAGTCCCGGGTGGTCTGTTCGCCGAGAACCCTGAGGACGTCGAAGGGGTTGAATCCTGAGACCACCAGCAGGACCGACGCGCCCAGGATCGACACCGCGACGGCGCCGAGCGGTGCGGCCACCGCATAACCGAGCGCGGTCGGGTCGACTCGACGCCGGGTCACGAGGCCTCCTGGTGCTGGCCGGCCATGTGCACCCCGAGCTGAGCGGGGGTGGCGGTCGCCGGGTCGAGATGGGCGGTGATCTCGCCCCGGAACATGACGAGCAACGAGTCGCTCAGGCCGATGAGCTCCTCGAGGTCGGCCGAGATCAGGAGAACGGCGAGGCCTGCCGCTCGGGCGGCCCGCAGTTCCTCCCAGATGGCGGCCTGGGCTCCGATGTCGACCCCCCGGGTGGGGTGGGCGGCGATGAGAAAGGTCGGGGCCGCCATCATCTCGCGTCCGACGACGAACTTCTGTTGGTTGCCACCCGAGAGTGCATAGGCGGGCACGTCGGGGGACGGGGCCGCCACGTCGAAGCGTTCGATCGCCCGGGACACCTCCGCCCGGGCCATGCCGGCACTCATCATGGGGCCGTGGCCGAATCGGTCCGACCGGTCGCGACCCAGGATCATGTTCTCCCACAGGGGTTCGCCCAACATCAACGCCTCACGGTGTCGGTCGAAGGGGATGTAGGCGATACCGGCTTCTCGTCGTTCCGCGACGTCGAGGGCGCTCAGGTCCTCGCCCCGGAACGTCATCGATCCGTGGCTCGGTGGTCTCAGACCGAGGAGGACCTCGGCGAGTTCGAACTGACCGTTACCCGACACGCCCGCAATCCCGACGATCTCGCCTGATCGCACATCGAAGCTGAGGTCCTTGATCGCGGGGCGGCCTTCGTCCGCCTCGGCCGCGAGATCGGTCACCGACACGATGACCTCGTCCCGCATGGTCACGTCGGTGGTGTCGGCGACCGGGAGCTCGTCACCGACCATGAGGACTCCCAGACCGTGGCGGTCGGTCTCGTCCGGCGTGACGGTGGCGACGGTGGTGCCGTCACGCATCACGGTGATGTCGTCGGAGATGGAAAGGACCTCGTCGAGCTTGTGCGAGATGAAGATGATGGTCACGCCCTCGTCGGTGAGCTCGTGGAAGTTCACGAACAGGTCGTCGACCTCCTGGGGGACGAGAACCGCGGTGGGCTCGTCGAGGATGAGGATCCGGGCACCGCGGTACAAGACCTTGAGGATCTCGACCCGCTGTCGCTCTCCGACCCCGAGATCTCCCGTCGTCGCGGTCAGGTCGAGGGTGATTCCGTGGTCCGCGCAGATCCGCTCGAGACGTTCCTCGGCGTCGGCGAAGTCGATGATCCCTCGCCGCGAAGGTTCCGCGCCCAGGATCACGTTCTCCACCACGGTGAAGTTGTCCGCCAGCATGAAGTGCTGATGGACCATACCGATGCCCGCCGCGATGGCATCGGTCGGGTTCTTGAAGGTCGACGACGAGCCGTCGATCGCGATGGTGCCCTCGTCGGGCTGCTGCATCCCGTAGAGGATCTTCATCAGCGTTGATTTGCCAGCCCCGTTCTCGCCGACGATCGAGTGGATCGAGCCGGCGCGGACGGTCAGATCGACGTCCCTGTTGGCGATGACGCCGGGAAACCGTTTCCAGATTCCGTTGAGTTCGACGGCGGGCGGGCGCTCGTCGCTCATGTGTGGTGATCCCCTCTGGCGCCGTCATCCGCCGACACCGGCCGGCGAGTCCCGATCGGCTGGGGGCCGGTCGCCATGGCGACCGGCCCCCAGCCGACGTGAAGGTGTGGATCAGCCGCCCGGAGTGGCCGGCACGGTGATCCCGCCGTCGATGATCTGCTGCTTGAGGTCGTCGAGCTGGTCGGCGATGTCGTCGACGTATCCACCCGAGGTGGAGTAGCCGACGCCGTCGGACTCGAGGTCGAGCACGACGACGCGTCCGGCGGTGTCGCCGTCGGAGAACGCCTTGATCGTGTTGTAGACCGCGACGTCGACCCGCTTGATCATCGAGGTGAGGATGTGGGCCTGCTGGTCCGGCGTGGCCGTCTCGTACTGGTCGGAGTCGACCCCGATGGCCCACTTGCCGTCACCGGCCGCGACGGCGGCGTCGAAGAGCCCCGAACCCGATCCGCCTGCGGCATGGAAGATGATGTCGACACCGTCTTCGTACATGGCCTGAGCCGTCTCCTGGGCCTTCTGCGGTGCGTTGAATCCGCTGAAGTCACCGGCGGGGCTGAGGTACTGGACGTCGACGGTGGCGTCGGGGTTGGTCTCGGCCACGCCGGCCTCGAACCCGGCCTGGAACTTCTGGATGAGCTCATTGTCCACGCCGCCGATGAAACCGACCTTGTTCGACTCGGTCTTGAGGCCGGCGGCCGCTCCGACGAGGAACGATCCCTCTTCCTCGGCGAAGACGTTGGCGATGACGTTGTCGGCCTCGACGGCGGCATCGATGGTGCCGAAGGTGGTGTCGGGGAAGGCCGCGGCGATCTCGGTGACCAGGTCACCGAAGGCGAACCCGACTCCGATCACGGGGTTCTGGCCGTCCTCGGCGAGTTTCTGGAGGTTGGGGCCCCGGTCGTCCTCGCCGGTCGGCTCCAGTTCGATGACGGAGAGGTCGAAATCACCCTTGGCCCGGTCGAGTCCCTCGGCGGCGGAATCGTTGAAGGACTTGTCGCCGCGTCCGCCGACGTCGTAGGCGAGGCCGACGGCGATCGTGTCGGTGCTGGTGGACCCGCTGTCCCCCGAGGAGGTGTCGTCGTCGCTCCCACACGCCGCGCCGACGAGGGCCACGACTGCCAGGATCGATAGCAGTGCTGCCAAAGGTTTCTTTCGGTACACGTTGCTCTCCCTCTGTGATGGCGGTCTGACGACGCCGTCGGATACCGGCAGTCTCCTGTCTGGGTGACCACCGCGCAAGGACCACCGGTGACCGACCCCCGCTACTGTGACGGCTCGTCGGGAGCGACCGGCTCGCGGCGTCTGGAGACAGTCCGATGGATCCCGTCCTGAACGTCATCGATCATCCCCTCGTTCACGACAAGATCGCCCGACTTCGCGACACCGAGACGGGCCCGGCCGACTTCCGTCGACTGACTCATGAGTTGTCGCTGCTCGCGGCCTACGAGGCGCTGCGTGACCTCCCGACCGAGGCGACGTCGGTCACCACGCCCTTGTCCGAGGCCCCGGCGCAACGTCTGGGAAACCCGGCCCCCGCCATCGTCGGGGTCCTCCGGGCCGGGCTCGCCATGTTGGAGGCGGTCAGCGAACTGATCCCCGAAGCCATGATCGGCCACATCGGGCTGTACCGCGATCCCGAGACACTCCAGCCGGTGGAGTATCTGGTGAAGCTCCCCACCGAGATCGCCCGGCGCGACGTCCTGGTGGTGGATCCCATGCTGGCCACCGGCGGTTCGCTGTGCCACGCGGTGGCCATCCTCAAGAGGAACGGGGTCCGCCGCCTGCGGCTGCTGTCGCTGTTCGGCGCGCCCGAGGGTGTCGCCACGTTCCATGCGGCGCATCCAGATGTCGCAGTCACGCTCGCGGCCCTCGATCTGCGTCTGGACGACAAGGGATACATCCTTCCCGGGGTGGGCGACGCAGGGGACCGGCTGTACGGCACCCGCTAGGTCGTCGGCGTGGTCGGTGTCGTCGACCACACACCCACGGTCCGGTACTCGGGACCTGACGTCGTGAGTCGGCTCGACACGAGTGCAACCTCCCTCACCTGGAAGGTCACGTCGATCGGCGTGCCGATCAGCGGGCAGGCGGCCGCGTCTCGTTTCCGGCCGAGGGTCAGGTGTCCCTCGAACCTGCGTCGGTCGGATGTCATCGAGAGCCCGGTCATGGCGGTGGTGATCGACGCGGCCAGGCCGTCGAGCCCTGCCACGGGCACGACAACGGCTCGCCTGCCCAGCGTCTCGACCCGTGGGCCCGCCGTCGCGGTCGCCGCAGGAAGCTCAGTGGAATCGAGGCGGAGCCGCGCCTCATGGGAGGCGACATCGCCGAGGAAGAGCAGCGTCACGTGCCAGCAGTCGGGAGCGACCCACCGGACGGCCGGCGAGCTCCGGTCCAGCGCGGCGAGCAGATCTCGGACCTCCTCGGGGGGAATCACCGCGACGAACAGCCGGGCCATCGGCTCATGATGGCGCGTCGAGCCGGTGAGGGCACCACGTCGATCCTGGTTGACGCCGGCGCCGCCCGGGACGACGATGGCGTCGACACGGAGGACCCGGCCGGATCGGGGATCGGAGGAGCGGTGACGGACATCGATGTCGTGGCGGACACCGAGCTCGGCGGTCTCGACCCCTACGACTCGATGGACGCCGAGGCCCAGCGAGTCGCCCGTTTCCTCGAGAGCCTGGACCCCGGTGACTGGGAGGCTCCGACCCGCTGCGAGGGCTGGTCACGACGCGATCTCGTCGGGCACCTCGTCGGGACCGAGGACTACCACCGGGCCTGTCTCGACGACGCGCTCGGGGCCCTCGTCGATGCCGGCATGGCCGCCGGCGCGACCGACGTTGGGTCGTTCAACGCCTGGATGATCGATGAACGCGCCGGGCGTGACGCGGCGGAGATCGTTGCGGAGTGGACCGCAGCCAACGCGGAGAACCGCCGCCGGATGCGGGAACGGGACGGCGGCACCATGGCCACGATGGTCGGCCAGTACCCCGTCAGGTGGCAGGCGTTCCACGTGGCGTCGGAGCTGGCGACCCACGCAGACGATCTCGGCGTGCCCGTCGACGATCACGATGCCGAAGGGCGACTCGAGTGGCGGGCGCGGTTCAGCCGATTCGCCCTCGCGGAATCGGGACGCAGCATCGATGCCGACGTCTCTGCGCTTCCAGCCGGGGAGTTGGTGGAGGGAGTGGCCGGCCGGCTTCCCTCGGACCATCCGCTCGCGGCCGTGCTCACGACGATGCCCTGACCCCCGATGTCAGTCGTTCGCGTCGGACGCGATGGCGATGACCGCGTCGACGATGTCCACCACGTCGGGCAATCGCTGGGCCTGACGGAAACGGGGGTGGCGGGTCGGCTCTTCGGCGTGTTCGAGAGCCCACGTGGTCTGGTAGGGCACATGCACCGCCCACGCGCCGATCTCCAGGACGGGCAGCACGTCCGAGCGCAGCGAGTTCCCGATCATGACGAAGCCGTCGGGAGGCGTTCCCAGGCGCGACAGAATCGCCCCGTAGCTCGTCGTGTCCTTCTCGTGCACGATCTCCACCGCGTCGAATCGGGCCGCCAGACCCGACTCGTCGATCTTCCGATGCTGGTCCTTCAGGTCGCCCTTGGTCACGAGGACCAACCGATGGTGCGCCAGGGCGTCGAGCACCTCGATCGCCCCGTCGATCAGCTCGACGGGATGGGTCATCATCGTCTTGGCCCGCTGGACCAGGCGCATGATCTGGTCGGCGGGGATCGTCCCTCCGGACGCGGCGATGGCCGCCTCGATCATCGAGATCGTCGCCCCCTTGATCCCGTAGCCGAACGACGGAATGTTCGCGGTCTCGGTCTCGATGAGCAGATGATGTGCCGCGGCGCTCGGCTCGTCGTCGCCGAGGTACGGACCGACGATCTCCGCGAACAGGTCGTAGCTCTCGATGAAGTACGCCTCGTTGTGCCACAGCGTGTCGTCGGCGTCGAAGGCGATCCAATGGTGGGCCACGGCGATGATGATGGCACGGCGGCGGCATGGCCGCGAGACTGCTCGGATGAGGACTCCGTTCGATCTTGCGGCCGATGCAGCCGAGGCGTTGATCGGGGCGTTGGGCGACCGACCAGAGGTCGCCGTCATCGCCGGATCCGGTTGGGCCGCGGTGGCCGACGAGCTGGGAACGCCGTCGGGAGAGGTGAGCCTCGGAGACCTCCCGGGGGTGCCGACGCCCACCGTCGCCGGCCACTCCGGCGTGGCCCGCCTCATCGACGTGGCGGGCATCCCGACCCTGGTGGTCGCAGGGCGGTCCCATCTCTACGAGGGACACGGAGTCGACACCGTCGTCCACACCGTGCGCGCTGCGGTGCTGGCAGGAAGCCACACCGTGGTGCTCACCAACGCGGCCGGGACACTCGACCTCGAGTCGTCTGTCGGCGAACCGATACTCATCTCCGACCAGATCAACCTGACCGGGGCCAATCCGATGGCCGGCCCGCCGCCACCCCAGGGATTCCCGTCGCGTTTCTGCGACCTGACCCACCTCTACGACCCCGATCTCCGCCACGCCGCCCGCGTCGCCGACCCCTCACTCAGGGAGGGGGTCTACGCCGGGATGCTCGGAGGAAGCTATGAGACCCCGGCGGAGATCTCGATGCTCGCCGGCATGGGAGCCGATCTGGTCGGGATGTCCACCGTGTTGGAGGCGATCGCGGCAGCTCACCTCGGCGCCCGCGTCGCGGGTGTCTCGCTCGTGACGAACTTCGCTGCGGGCCTCGGCCCCGAGCTCTCCCACGACGAGGTCCTCGATGCCGGGCGATCGTCGGGTCCGCGCCTGGTCGAGGTCTGCGGCCTTCTCGTCGGCGCCGCCGCGGACCGGGCGGAGGAGTCGGGGGACCGTTCCGACATACTGGGATCGTCATGACGGTGTCCCGATCGGTCCAGGCGCCGCCACTGGTCGAACTCTCGTCGGTCCGGATCCGCCCCATCGATGCCTACGCCCTGGAGAGCAGGGCCGCGGAGCTGGGCCGGCGGTCCATCAAGGCGGAGTCACAGCTGGCCGCTCACGATCTCATCATCTCGTGCATGGATCTCACGACGCTCGAGGGGAGCGACACCGACGCTCGGATCGCGGGTCTGTGTGGCCGTGCCCGGCATCCCGACCCCACCGACCCTGCGTGTCCGCACGTCGCCGCGGTGTGCATCTACCCCGCGCTCGTCGCCACCGCCTCCCGGCTGCTGGAGGGGACCTCGATCGCGGTCGCGTCCGTCGCAGGCGCCTTCCCCTCGGGGCAGACCAGCCTCGACGGACGTCTCGAGGAGATCCGCCGAGCGGTGAGCGACGGAGCAGACGAGATCGACATCGTGATGGACCGCGGACTCTTCCTCGCCGGGCGCTACGGCGAGTGCTACGAGTCGATCGCGGCGGCGCGGGACGCCTGCGGTGGCGCCCATCTGAAGACGATCCTCGAGGTGGGCGAACTCGGCAGCCTGGAGGCAGTGCGTCGAGCGTCGATGCTGGCCATGGCCGCGGGTTCGGACGTCATCAAGACGTCGACGGGCAAGATTCCCGCTGCAGCGAGTCCGCCGGTCGCGTTGTGCATGGCGGAAGCCATACGCGACTTCGCCGAACAGACCGGCCGGACGGTCGGATTGAAGCTGGCTGGAGGAATCCGCACCTCGAAGCAGGCCATCGGGTACCTGGTCGTCGTCAACGAGACCCTCGGGCCGGAGTGGTTGAGTCCACGTCGGTTCCGCTTCGGAGCGTCCGGCCTGCTCAACGACGTCATCGCTCAACGTCGATTCCATCGAACCGGTCGCTACGTGCGGCCTTCCGATCTCCCCGTGGACTGACACCGTGAACAACCTCGAACCATCCTCGATGATCGTGCCGGCGGAGGCAGAGGCCTTCGGCAACTACGCCCCCGCCCCCGAATCGAGAGACCTGGTCACGATCCGGAATCGCTACGGGCTGTGGATCGACAACGAGGAGACGGAGGCCGAGAACGGCGCCGAACTGGTCAGCTACGAGCCCGCGACCGGAGCGGAACTCGCCCGGGTGGCCGTGGCGTCCTCCGCCGATGTCGACCGTGCCGTGCTGGCGGCTCGCCGGGCCCACGACGGCGCGTGGGGTGAGATGCCACGAGCCGAGCGGGGCCGCCATCTCTTTCGTATCGCCCGACTCATCCAGGAACGTTCACGCGAGCTCGCCGTGCTGGAGTCGATCGATGGTGGCAAACCGATCCGGGAGTCGCGAGACGTCGATCTCCCTCTCGTCGCCGCCCACTTCTTCCACTACGCGGGTTGGGCCGACAAATGGGAGTGGGCGATCGGTGTCACCGGAACACCGTCATCGCTGGGAGTCGCCGGACAGATCATCCCCTGGAACTTCCCGTTGCTGATGGCGGCATGGAAGCTGGCCCCTGCGCTCGCCTGCGGGAACACCGTCGTCCTGAAGCCGGCCGAGACCACCTCGCTCACCGCGCTCGGCGCTCGGGGAGATCTTCGCGGAGGCCGGGCTGCCGCCGGGTGTGGTGAACATCGTGACCGGGGCGGGCCCCACGGGAGCGGCGCTCGCCTCGCATTCCGGACTCGACAAGGTCGCGTTCACGGGATCGACCGCAGTGGGACGCGAGATCAGACGGGCCACAGCGACGACAGGCGCCCGGCTGACCCTCGAGCTGGGCGGCAAGTCGGCCCACGTCGTCTTCGACGACGCGGCTCTGGACCAGGCGGTCGAGGGGGTGGTCAGAGGGATCTGGTTCAACCAGGGACACGTGTGCTGCGCCGGTTCACGGCTCCTGTTGCACGAACCGATCGCAGAGGAGTTCATCGAGCGCCTCGTGGCTCGCATGGGGCGCCTGCGGGTCGGGGACCCTCTCGACAAGAACACCGACATCGGGGCCATCAACAGCGCGGAGCAGTTGCGGACCATCACGGAGTACTGCGACATCGGTGCCGCGGAGGGGGCCACGGTGGTGACGGCCGACGTCGACCTGCCCGAGACCGGTTGGTTCCATGCGCCGACCATCCTCACCGGCGTCGACACGAGTCACCGGGTGGCGAACGAGGAGATCTTCGGCCCGGTGCTCGCCGTCATGACGTTTCGCACTCCGGCCGAAGCGATCGCCAAGGCCAATGCCACCCCCTACGGCCTGGCGGCGGGAGTGTGGACCGCCGACGGAGCGCGGATCCTGTGGATGTCGCAGCGACTCAGGGCCGGAGTGGTGTGGGCGAACACCTACAACCAGTTCGATCCGGCCTCACCCTTCGGCGGCATCAAGGAATCGGGGTTCGGACGCGAGGGCGGCCGGGCGGGGCTCGACGCCTATCTCCGAGTCGAGCCGTACAGGGGACCCGTCACATGAGCAACCTCGACGTACCCAAGACCTACAAGCTCTTCGTCAACGGAGCGTTCGTGCGATCGGAGTCCGGGCGGGTCGCCCCGGTCACCGGCGCCGACGGTACCGTCCGCCGCGTCGCGACCGCCTCCCGCAAGGACCTCCGGGAGGCGGTCACCGCAGCCCGGGGGGCTCAGGCGGGCTGGCAGGAGGCCACGCCGTATCTCCGGGCCCAGATCCTCTACCGGATCGCCGAGATGGCCGATGGACGCCGCCACGAGATGATCGACGAGGACTCAAGGGGCGGTCTCGACTCGTCCACGGCCGAACGCGACGTGGACGACGCAGTGGCCTCATGGATCTGGTGGGCCGGCTGGGCCGACAAGATCGTCTCGGTTCTCGGCACGGTGAATCCCGTCGCCGGCCCCTTCCTCAACCTGTCGACACCGGAACCCGCTGGGGTCGTCGTCGCGTTCCCGCCCTCGGAGAGCCCGCTTCGAGGTATGGCCGACGTTCTGGGACCGATCCTGTGTGGCGGGAACACCGTCGTGGCCCTGGTGCCGCACCACGCGGCACCCGCCGCGCTGACCCTGGCGGAGGTGATCGCCACCTCCGACGTTCCGGCCGGCGTCGTGAACATCCTGGCGGCGGATCCGTCGTCACTCGTTCCATGGTGCGCCGACCACGGGGACGTCGACGCGATCGACGTCTCGGGGCTCTCCGACGACGACCGGCGTGACGTCGAGGTTCGGTCGGCCTCGAACCTCAAGAGAGTCGCAGCGGTCGCCGGGGACAGATCCCCGCGTGCCGCCGGTTGCTTCCTCGACCTCAAGACCGTGTGGCATCCCGCGAAACTCTGAAACGAGCCGTCACCCGACTCCGGGTGTCATCGTCGCAGAATGCGGCATCGAGGGCCGCGAGGTTCGTCTCGCCCACGTCGGCCACACGCCACCCGAACTGCCGGCACAGAGCCAGGTACTCCGACGACAGCGTGACATCGCTCATGAGCCGGTTGTCGGTGTTGACGGTGACGACGAACCCGGCTCGGTGCATCACGCCGACCGGATGGGTCGCCATCGACTCGACGGCGCCGGTGTGGATGTTGGACGTCGGGCACATCTCCAGCGGTATGGCCTCCTCGAGCACGCGTCGGGCGAGAGGTCCGAACGTGGCCGGATCGTCGGGGTCCCCGATGTCGTCGATCAGCCGTACGCCGTGACCGATGCGATCGGCCTCGCACACCGAGACGGCTTCGGCGATCGACTCGAGTCCGTAGGACTCTCCGGCGTGGATGGTGACGCCGAGACCCGCTCGGCGAGCCACGTCGAAGGCAAGCTGGTGATGAGCAGCCGGGTGACCCTTCTCCGGTCCGGCGATGTCGAAACCGACGACCCGGCGGTCGAGGCACCGTGCCGCAGCCCGCGCCGACGCGTCGCTCGCGGGTCGGTCCCGCATCGCCGTCACGATGATCCGCACCACGATGTCGAAGCGCCGCTCCGCCTCGGCGAAACCGCGGTCGACAGCCGCGATCGCATCGACCATCGACATGTCGGGCGTGGACACGATGTCGGGGGCGAAACGCGACTCCGCGTAGACGACCCCGTCCGAGGCGAGGTCCTCGCCACACTCGAACGCAGCCCTCTCCAGACACTCCGGCGTGGTGAGCACGGCCACGGTATGCCGGAAGGTCTCGAGATAGAGCTCCAGCGATCGCCGGTTGGCACCGCGCCGGAACCACTCGGCCAGGTCATCGGGGTCGAACGAGGGCAGCTCGCGATAGCCGGTGCTCCGTGCCAGGTCGATCACCGTCGCAGGACGAAGACCCCCGTCGAGGTGATCGTGCAACAACACCAGCGGCCCGCCGCCCAAGTCGCCGGGCACAGCGCTGTGTCGGTCATCCTTCGGCGTCGACGACCCGTCTTCCTTCTCGCTCCCGAGCACTCGCCCCCCGATGTCGGACCCGCCGACGACACCATACCGACGCCGAGCGAACGGTGCGTCGGGCCGGCGCTGGTCTCAGCGCTCGACCCGCACTGCATCTCCCACGGAGATCTCGCCGTCGCGCAGCACCGAGGCGTTGATTCCGCGAAGGCGTCGATGGCCGTGCTCGTCGGCGTTGACCCATCGCGCCGCGTCGACGCCGAAGCGGTCCCGGAACTTGGCGCACCCTCGATGCGGCTCCTCGCTCACCAGGAGCACGGCCGTGCCGATCTCGAGGCGGGTGCCTGTCGGCAGGTTGTGGGTGCTCAGGTCCAGGTCGACGAACAGCTGATCGCCGGCCAGTGGCCATCGTTCACGGGTCGCCAGGGCTCCGATGACCCGAGATCCCATGATCGTGACCTGTCGGGCGGGTTCGGCCGCACCGTCCGCCGTGGCGCGCGAACCCCGGGTGGCCCAGTTGTCGCCGGCGAGCCCGTTCGCGGCCGACACCGCGATCGACGCGGGCTCCTCGCGTCGATCGGTCTCGGGTCGTATCACGATGAGCTCCACCGAACCCAGGTCCGAGGGCGCCCCATCGATGCGTTCGATCGCCTCGTCGAGTTCGGCGCGGCTGCGGTGAAGAGGGATCGGCCCGTCGTCCATGGTGGAAGTCTGGCATCGGTGGCGGCCATGCCCGGCGGATCAACGAACTCTCCGACGAGGCGTTGGCCTAGTGTCAGGCGTCCGGCACACAGGAAACGGGGGTCTCCGGTGGAGACAGAAGAACTCATCTCCAAGGTGGACAGCGGCGAGATCGACACCATCGTGGTGGCCTTCACCGACCCCTACGGCCGGCTGCTCGGAAAACGGTTCGACGCGGAGTTCTTCGTGGCCGACACGTTGACCGCAGGGACCCACGGATGTGACTACCTGCTCACCGTCGACATGGAGATGGAACCGGTGGCGGGATACAGCTACGCGAACTGGGAGCTCGGCTACGGCGACTTCCATCTCGTTCCCGATCTGGCGACGCTCCGGCCTGCGGGATGGACCGACCGGACCGCGATCGTCATGTGCGACGTGATCGACGACGACGCCCATGCCCCGGTCTCGGTGGCTCCACGCTCGATGCTCCGCCGCCAGATCGACCGGGCCAGGGAGATCGGGACAGCGGCCAAGGCCGCATCGGAGCTCGAGTTCTTCCTCTACGAGGACAGCTACCGCGACGCGGCCACCCAGAGGTACGCGGGGCTCACTGCCGCAGGGTGGTACATCGACGACTACCACATCCTCCAGGGCGCCCGGGTCGAGCCCTACGTCGGCGAAGCGCGCCGAGCCCTTCGGCGGTCCGGCATCGCCGTCGAGACCTCCAAGGGCGAGTGGGGGCGGGGACAACACGAGCTGAACATCGTGTACGGCGACGTGCTCGACATGGCCGACAACCACGTCGTGATGAAACAGGCCATGAAGGAGCTCGCCGACAGCCAGGGCGTGTCGGTGACGTTCATGGCGAAGCCCCACTCCGAGGAGGCGGGGGAGCTCGTGTCACATCCACCTCAGCCTGTGGGACGCGGACCGCGGGACCAACACGTTCGCCAGCGACGGTCCCGAAGGACATTCCGACCTCTTCCGTTGGTTCCTCGGAGGCTGGATGCGTCACGTCGATGACTTCATGGTCTTCTACGCCCCGACGATCAACTCCTACAAGCGCTACCAGAACGCCTCGTGGGCGCCCACGAGGGTGGCGTGGTCGCCCGACAACCGCACCGCAGGGTTCAGGGTCGTGGGGTCCGGTCCGTCGTTGCGCATCGAGTGTCGGATCCCCGGCGCCGACGTGAACCCGTATCTGGCCTACACGGCGGCATTGGCCAGCGGACTCCGCGGAATCGAGGAGCGGATCGAGCCCCCACCCGCCTTCGACGGCGACGTGTACGCCGCGAAGGACGTCCCCCACGTGCCGCGAACCCTCCGCGAGGCGCTGACCCGCTTCGTGAACAGCGAGGTCGCGTCCGATGCGCTGGGTCCCGAGGTGCACGCGCACTACTCGCGCTTCTACGAGGTCGAGGTCGAGGCCTACGACGCCGCGGTCACCGACTGGGAACGGACGCGCTACTTCGAGAGGATCTGACGTGACGACGCAGATCGGGGTGCTGCTCTGCGACCACGTCGACGAGCGGTTCCGCTCCGCCCTCGGAGGTGACTACGCCGAGGTCTTCGGCCGAATCCTCGGGTCGACGGATCCACCGGTGGCGACGCGGAACTACGAAGCGATCACCCGCGAGCTGCCGGCATCGCCGCAGGAGTGCGACGCCTGGTTGATCACGGGATCGCGCCACGACGCCCACTCCGACGAACCGTGGGTTCTCGATCTGGTGGGCTGGGTCCGTGACGCCGTGGCCGGCGGCGCGCGGCTGGCCGGCATCTGCTTCGGTCATCAGCTGGTCGCCCGGGCTCTCGGCGGACGAGTCGAACGTGCCTCCCGGTGGGCTGTGGGGCCTCACCGTCTCGACATGGCGGCGACACCGTGGTTCGAGGGGGGAACCGTGTATCTCGAGGCCATGCATCGCGACATCGTGGTGGAGGCACCGCCGGGAGCGGTCGCCATCGGCCATGGCACGACGGCGTCCGAGGCGGCGTTCATGGTCGGCGACAACGTCATCTGCGTGCAGGATCACCCCGAATTCACCTCCGAGTACGTGGAGGCCCTCATCGGCGACCGGCGGGAGCGAATCGGCCCCGACGTATGCGATGCCGCCCTGGATGCGCTTCGCCGCTGTCCCAACGACGGCCCGACGGTGTCGTCGTGGATCGTCGACGTCCTGTTGGACCGACGCATCGGCTGAGCGACCCGGTCGCTCCCGACCGAGAAGCGAACCGAAGTGAGATACTGGCCCGATGTCCGCGACATGGGGTGAGGTCGAGGCTCAGGCGCCGGACCTGGCGGCCGCGGTCCGTGATCGATTCGAGACGCATCGCCACCACCTCCTTGCCACGCTTCGTGCCGACGGTTCGCCGCGGCTCTCGGGAACCGAGGTCGAGTTCCTCGACGATGAGGTTCGGGTGGGGATGATGCCGGGTTCTCGGAAGCTCGACGATGTGCGCCGCGACAACCGCGTCGAGATCCACAGTGCGCCGTTGGATGTGGAGATGACGGCTCCCGACGTCAAGCTCCACGGCGTCCTCGTCGAGCTGGGGCCGATCGATCCGGAGGACATGGACCCTTCGGCGGCCGACGCGAGCTCACCACCGCCGTCGGACGATCCTGCCGGCTGGAGATTCGCGGTCCGCCTCTCGTCGGTATCGACGGTGGCGGTGCAGGGCGAGGAGTTGGTGATCTCGGTGTGGCGTCCGGGGGCAGGGGTCGCTGTGACGCGCCGGCACTGACTCGCCGCCGTCGTTCACGACTCGATCTCGCGCAGCACCCTTGCCGGTACGCCGCCCACGATGACACCGTCGGGCACGTCCGAGGTGACGACAGCGCCGGCCGCGACGATCGAGCGTCGTCCAACCGTGACTCCGGGGAGAATGACCGCCCCGTGGCCGATCCAGGCCCCGTCGCCGATCCGGACCGGCAGGTGGTCGCCCAGCTGCTGACCGATCGGGACCTGGGGGTCGGAGAATCCGTGGTTGGCGTCGGTGATGTACACCTGTTGACCGAGCCACACGTCGTTGCCCAGCTCGACGGATTCGTGCGCGACGATGCCGCAACCGATCCCGATCACGCACCGGTCGCCGATGACGAGCGCCCGTTCAGGAATCGACGTCTGGCCGGGTCCGTATCCCGCCCCCAGGGTGACCCAGCTGGTGATGAGGGTGTCACGGCCGATGTGGATCGACGATTCACCGTGAAGACTGAGGCACGGGAACCCGATGAGGCTTCCCTGGCCCAGGTGCCCGAAGTTCTGGGCACCCACGGCTCCGGGGTAGATGGCCCCGGCGCTCTGGATGGACGTCCACGATCGCCTGACGAGGTATCCCGCGTATCGGAAAGCCTTCCAGCGGAGAGTGGCCGGCACCATCGACCGAAGACTAGGAGGGTGCGCCCATTGCGGCCACAACGCGGTGGTCGGGCGCGCCACAATGAGAGGCACCCGGATCGGAACCACCGATCCCTGACGACGGAGTGAACTGGCCCCATGTGGTTGCCCTGGCAAGCGGCGCTGATTCTCGCCGCCGCCCTCTTCGGCATCGGAGTCGTGGCGAGACCGGCGCGGCGTGCCACCTGGGTGAGCCCCTGCGCCTTCGAGGCGGCCCTCGTGGCCGTTCTCTACTCGGCCTGGCAGATCGCAGGCCGTTGGTCGCTGGGATACGTCGACGGGGCGATGGATCGCGCCCAGTCGTTGTGGGACCTCGAACGTGCCGTCGGGCTCCCGTCGGAATCGTGGCTACAGGATCTGGCCCTGCCGCACTCGTGGGTCGTGCAGGCGTCGAACATCTACTACGGGGGGGCACACGTGCCCGCCATGGGGATCTGTCTGATCTGGCTCTTCCTCCGCCACCGCGAGGGCTATCCGCGGTGGCGGACGTTGCTGGCGCTCAGTACGGCGGGGTGTCTCGTCATCCAACTCCTTCCCGTGGCTCCGCCCCGGTTCCTCGCCGCGACGGGGATGGTCGACACCGGCATCACCTACGGACAGTCGGTCTACACGGCGTTCGGGTCGACCAACGCCGGTCAACTCCAGGCCATGCCGTCGATCCACGTGGCATGGGCCGTCCTCGTCGGATGGGCGGTGTGGCGTGAGTCGGGCTCGTCGTGGCGCGTCATCGGTCCGGCGCACGCCGTCCTCACGATGCTCGTCGTGGTGGTGACCGCCAATCATTTCTGGGCGGACGGAATCGTGGCGATCGCCATTCTCGCCATCCTCTTCCGCATCGACTCCATGGTCCGGAGTCGTGGCCCGCTGACCACCCCTGCGAGGGTCGGAACTCAGGTCGAGTCCACCGAGTCGGCGGCGGATCCCGAGCCGATCACGGCGGCGATGAGCGCCTCTGTCGACGGGTCATAGGTCCCCGATGCTTCCGCGCCCGACAGCGAATCGATGATCGGCCTGGCCAGTTCCTTGCCGAGCTCGACTCCCCACTGGTCGAACGATCCCACACCCCAGAGCGCGCCCTGGGCGAATGTCCGGTGCTCGTAGAACGCGACCAGCTGTCCGAGTCGCCGCGCGTCGAGTTGGTCGGCGAGCAGGGTGGTCGAGGGGCGGTTCCCCGGGAAGGTCCGATGAGCCACCAGCTCCTCGGGACATCCCGCGTCGCGTAGCTCCTCGGGCGTGCGGCCGAACGCCAGGGCGGCGCTCTGGGCGAACATGTTCCCCACGAGGATCCGATGCGCCTCGGGGTCGAGGCCGACGTGGGGATGCGCGGTGCCGATGAAGTCCACGGGGATCACCGATGTCCCCTGGTGCAGCAACTGGAAGAAGGCGTGTTGTCCATTGGTGCCCGGTTCGCCCCACACGATCGGGCCGCTGGCCACGTCGACGGTTGTTCCGTCGAGGCGCACCCTCTTGCCGTTGCTCTCCATGTCGAGTTGTTGGAGAAAGGCGGGGAAACGTTCGAGCCTCTGCAGGTAGGGGACGACGGCGTGTGTCTCCATGCCGAGGAAGTTCCGGTTCCACACGCCGATGAGAGCGGCGAGAAGCGGAACGTTCTGTTGATCGGATTGTCCGACCCAGTGGAGATCGCCGTCGCGGGCACCCGCCAGCAGATCGTCGAAGCGGTTGGGTCCGATGGCCAACATGAGGGCGAGACCGACCGCCGAGCACAACGAGTAGCGGCCTCCGACCCAGTCCCAGAAGCCGAAGACGTGATCCGCGTCGATGCCGAACTCCACGGCCCGGTCGGTCGCCGAGGATGCGGCCACGAAATGCGACGTCACGGCGTCAGCTCCGAGCGACTCCACGATCCACTCCCGGGAGCGTCGGGCGTTGGACATGGTTTCCGCGGTCGTGAAGGTCTTCGAGACCACGACGAACAACGTCGTGTCCGGTCGGGCATCCACCAGCGCGTCGGCAAGGTGGCTGGGGTCGACGTTCGAGACGAACCGGACGTCGGGGCCCGCGTCGGTCCGGTCGGTCAATGCGCCGGCCGCCATGGCCGGGCCGAGGTCGGATCCACCGATCCCGATGTTCACCACCGTCGAGATGGGCTCTCCGCCGTGCCCCTTCCATTCGCCCGACCGCACCCGCGTCGCGAAGTCGGCCATTGCGGCGCGCACGGTGAGAACGTCGGGAACGACGTCGCGTCCGTCGACGATGAACGCGTCTCCGTCGACGGCTCGGAGCGCCGGGTGCATGACGGCGCGGTTCTCGGTCGAGTTGATGTGGTGACCGTCCCACATCGCCTGCCGTGCCTCGGGGACACCGACAGCATTCGCCAGATCCAACAACAGCTCCACGGTCTCGACCGTGATCAGGTTCTTCGAGGCGTCGACGCGCCAATCCCCGAAACGGAACGTCAGGTCGTCGACGCGGCCGGGGTCTTCGGCGAACAGGCGTCGCAGGTCGAGGTGGGCGATCTCGGTCGCATGGCGCTCGAGCGCCGCCCATTGTGGTGTGGCCGCCGGCCCTCCGTTGGGCATGGATCAGTCCTCCCGCAGGTCGTGAACCCACGAACGATATCGGGGGGCCGCGTTCAGTCCGAGGAGGGTTGCTCGGGGAGTTTGGCAATGCGTCGGCGGCGCCGGCGTCGGGGTGCCACGAGGTCACGCATCGCATCGAGTCGACCGAAACACAACAGGCGATCGCTGGTCTCGAGAACTCGTTTCCCACTCGGATTGGGTACCACCGTCGTCCCCCGCTGAAGGGTGAGCACGGTGATGTCACGGTCCTTCAGGTCGGTTTCCGCCAGGGTCATTCCCACCATCGCCCCTTCGTGGACGACGATCTCGGCCACGCCGTAGGACGTGGACACGGTGAGTCGTTGACGGATGTCGATGTCGGGAAACGCCACCTGGTCGCCGATGAAATCGATCATCGCCCCCGCCACGTCAAGGTCGGTCGCGGTCTCGATTCCCATCAGCCCCGGAGAGGAGTTCACCTCGAGCACCAGAGGCCCCTCGTTGCTCTCCAGAAGGTCCACCCCGGCGATCCGCAGACCCATGATCTGGGCCGCACGAACCGCCACGTCGGCGACGTCGGACGCGAGCGTGACCTTCTCTGCGGTTCCCCCACGGTGCACGTTGGAGCGGAACTCGTCGCCGATGGCGGAGCGGCGCATGGCTGCGACCACACGGTCACCGACCACCAGGGCGCGGATGTCACGGCCTTTGGACTCGGCGATGAACTGCTGGACGAGGACGTTCTGCTTGGTGCTCTGCAGGGTTTCGATGATGGCTTCTGCGATCTTCGGGTTCTCGGCCAGAATCACGCCGATTCCCTGGGTGCCCTCGAGCAACTTGATGATCACCGGTGCCCCACCGACCCGTTCGATGGCGGGGGGGACGTCCTTGCGGTCGCGCACGAACGTCGTCGCCGGAATCCCTATCTGGTGGCGGGACAGGATCTGAATGGCGCGTAGCTTGTCGCGGGCGTTGGCAATGCCGTTCGCGGTGTTGGGGGTGTAGACGTCCATCTGTTCGAACTGGCGCACCACCGCGGTGCCGAAGTAGGTGATCGACGCTCCGATCCGCGGCAGCACCGAGTCGTAGTGGCTGAGTTGCCTGCCCCGGTACTGCAGATCGGGTTCCTCGCTCGCGAGATCGATGGCGAAACGGAGGGTGTCGAGCACCTTCACCTTGTGGCCGCGGTCGATGGCGGCCTCGCGTAGTCGTCGGGTGCTGTAGGAGTTGGGCGAGCGGGACAGGAGGGCGAGTTTCAACGGAGGGGACTCCTTCAGATTTCGGCGATGTGGAACAGGGCGTCCGCGCGGTGCACGACCGCCACCTCGGTACGCCCGATGATGATGCCGTCGACAGGGGATCGGACCACGCGGCGATCGGTACCGATCGCGTTGACCACCGTCGCGATGATCTCGCGCTTGGCGACGTCGGCGCCCAGCGGTGTGGGGGACGTCAACAGCCCGCTCATCGGGGCGCGCACCCAGGTGGACGCGGTGGCGACGCGGGTCGGCCTGCCGGGCTCCGGAGCCTGATCGATCATGTCCAGGCCCTTCATCACCCGGAGGACGCCCCCGACGCCTTCGGCGATGGCCTCGTCGTTGAATCGCAGCGCTTCCCCCGCTTCGTACACCACCACTCTGCGACCGGTTCGGGCCACGGCGTCGCGAAGCGAACCCCGGCGGAGAGGAGCGTTGAGGATGACCGGCGGGGCGAAGAGGTCGGCGAGGGCCGACGTGGGTCCGTCGGAGAGGTCGGCTCGGATCTGGGGCGAGTTCGAGCGGGCATTGGATCCCGTGTGCAGGTCGATTCCCACGTCGCAGCGGGTCACGACCTCCGCCATGAAGAGCGCGGCCAGCCGTGAGGCCAGCGAACCCCTCGGCGAGCCGGGGAACGATCGGTTGAGGTCGCGACGGTCCGGGAGGTAGCGGTCGCCCGCAACGAATCCGTGCACGTTGACGATGGGCACGGCCAGCAGGTGACCGCGCATCTCCGAAGGGTCGATCGTGCCCAGGACCTCCCGTATGATCTCGACGCCGCAGATCTCGTCGCCGTGGATCGCCGCGGCCACGAAGATGCCGGGTCCGTCCTCCGCCCCGTTGAGGGCGATGACCGGCACGGCGACCATCGATCCCGAAGGAAGACGGGCCAGTTGGAGCTCGGTCTCGCCTCGTGTCCCGGGCGGTACGAGGAGTGACCCGATCGCGAGCGGCGTCACGGGAAGGCGTTTCGGGGTGGGCCGGCCAGGAAGGACCGCGACGGGTTGACCAGGTAGCGGCGGCGCAGAGCGCGTCGCCCGATCAACATCCTGAATCCCATGGAATCCCGTCGCGTCAACGTCACGTCGATGGGCGTCACCCGATCACCGATCTTCAGCATCGTGTGCACGACGGGCCGAACCTCGGTCTCACCGGAGCTGCTGCGAACCCGGCGGTGGTCGACGACGGGAAGTTCGACGGTGACCGAGGGGGTGCGCGAACGCTGGCGGGGATGGATCTCGAAACGGACCCACTCAGCACCATCGCGTTCGAAGGACACGAGCTTGGAGGCGTGGAGCGCGGATGTCGTGGCCCCGGTGTCGACCTTGGCCTTGAGTCCGGTCACGCCGAGTTCGGGAAGTTCGACCCATTCCCTCCAGCCGACCACGGTCCTCTCGGCCAACCCCGTTCCTTTCGTCGACGATCGGTCGACGATAGCCGCGCCATGAGTCGGGGTCCGCGATGGAGCGCGCTGCGGAGGGCTGTCGTAGCCTCGTGCGATGTCGGTCGGCGTCGTGTGGTTCAGGAGCGATCTGCGGGTCGTGGACAACCCGGCCTGGGACGATGCGACCCGACGCCACTCCGACGTCGTGGCGCTCGTGGTGGTCGACCCCTTCATCATCTCGCGGGCCGGGTCGTTCCGTCGGGAAGCCCATGCGGGATACGTCCGCTCGCTCGACGAGTCGCTGGGCGGGCTGCTGACGATCCGGGTCGGGGAGTCACACGACGAGGTCTGCCGGGTGGTCGAGGAGAGCGGGGCCGATGCGCTCTACTTCAACGGCGACGTCACCGCGTTCGCCCGACGTCGTGACGTTGCGGTCGCCGGTTCGGTCGACCGGATGGGGGTGGAGATCGGCGAGCACTGGGGCACTCTCGTTCACGAACCAGGAGCGGTGACGGCCGCGACGGGCAGGGTCAGCCGGGTGTTCTCCCCGTTCCACCGACGGTGGGCCGCGGCACCCTGGACGCAGTGGCCGGATGAGGGTGACGCCGTCGTGCGCCGTCTCGACCGGGAAGAACTCGACGCACCACGGGAGTGGAGCGAACGATTCGGCTCCCAGGCCGTGGACGACAGAGTCGACCGTGCCGTCGAGCGGAGCGAGGACTACGAGGCACTCAGGAACACCCCCGCGGTCGACGGTACGACCGGGCTGTCGACCGACCTGACCTTCGGGGCGGTGTCCCCGCGGAGCCTGATCGAGGCACTGGGCGACGGGGAGGGACCCGGCTCCCTGATCCGCCAGCTGGCCTGGCGCGACTGGTACCACCACCTCTTTGCCGAGATGCCCGAGTTGGCCACCACCCCGATGGCGACGACCCGCGCATCGATTCCGTGGCGCGACGCCCCCGATGAGGTCGATGCCTGGGTGGCCGGCCGAACCGGGTACCCCCTGGTCGATGCCGGAATGCGGCAGTTGGCCGCCACGGGGTGGATGCACAACCGGGTTCGGATGGTGACGGCGTCGTTTCTCGTCAAGGACCTGCTGGTGGAGTGGACGGTGGGCGAGAGGTACTTCCGCCGGATCCTGATCGATGCCGACATCCCCCAGAACGCCGGGAACTGGCAGTGGGTGGCCGGGACCGGTCCGGACTCCGCACCGTTCTTCAGGGTGCTCAATCCCACGACCCAGAGCCGCAGATTCGATCCGAACGGGACCTACATCCGACGGTGGGTGCCGGAGCTGGCCGGCCTGGACGACAGGACGATCCACGATCCGTCGACTGCGTCACCGCTCGACCTGATGGCGTCGGGCGTCATTCTCGGCGACACCTACCCCTTCCCGCTCGTCGACCATGCCGAGGCACGCCAGCGGGCGCTCACCGCCTACCGGATCCACACCTGAGCCGACGGCCCGTGTCGCATCCGTTCGGTGTGTCCGCCCCGTAGACATCACATGTCGAGCACCAAGATCCTCCGGCGGTCGTCGTGTTAGCGACGGCGTGGCCACAGGTAATAACCTCGGCCGCCGCAGGCGCTCATGGGCGCGATCACGGAGGGCCGACGCTGAGAGCTGTCAACAGCGAGACCGACGAACTGGACGCCCGTTTCGCCACGGGCGATGAGTCCGCGCTCCGCGACGCCTATGACGCCCATGGGGCGCTGGTGTACTCGATCGCCCGGCGCACCCTGCCGGACAGTGCGGCAGAGGAGGTCGCCCAGGACGTCTTCGTGTCGGCGTGGCGATTCCGCGACGGGTTCGATCCCGCCAAGGGAACCCTCGCCGGATGGTTGGTGGGCATCACCCGCAACAAGACCATCGATCATGTGCGCCGCGAGCAGCGGCACGTGAAGCTCGCCGACGCCCTGCCCGAGGAGGACGGCATCCACCGCGACGTCGTGTCGGTCGCGGAGACGATGCTTCTGGCCTCGGCACTGGCGGAGCTTCCCGACCGGGCCCGTGAGGCGGTCTATCTGTCGAGCGTCGAGGGTTTGTCGCACCAGGACATCTCCGATCGAACGGGCCACCCGCTCGGCACGGTCAAGAGCGACATCCGTCGCGGCCTGGACCGACTGCGCCGCCATCTCGAAGCTGCGGGGGAGGTCGGGTGATGACCTACTCGGACGAGCGTATCTCGTCGATCCTCGCCTCGATCGGTGAGGACGACCGGGCGCTGATCGCCCCTCCACCGTCGGTGTGGGACGCCATCGTCTCCCAGTTGGGTGCCGACCGGCTCGACACCTCCGTTCGGAGTGGCGACGCGGCTGGTGCAGCCACCGATACCGATCGGGTGTTGCGGCCGGCGTCTCCATCGGACTCCAGCCAGGGCGGTGACGACGCATCGTCGGTCGTGCCCCTTCATGGCCACCGTGGTCGTCCCATGGTGTGGATGACGGTCGCCGCGGCGACCGTCGCTCTTCTCGTCGGTGCCCTCGTCGCGGTCACCCAGCCGTCCACCACGGTGGTCAGCGAGGTGGCCCTGAGCAGTGACGGCCTCGACGGCGCGCCCTCGGGTCTCCAGGGTTCGGCCGAACTCGTGGAGACGGCCGACGCTCTCGAATTGCAGGTCGACATCCCTGCTGACATCGACACCGACGGCGGCTACCTCGAACTGTGGCTGATCGATACCCGCGTCGAGGGCATGGTGTCGCTCGGGCCGGTGAACGACACGGGGCGCTACCAGGTCCCGCCCGGGGTCGATCCCGGCCTGTTCCCCGTGGTCGACGTGTCGGTCGAGCCCACCGACGGACTCCCGACCCACAGCGGAAAGAGCGTCCTGCGCGGCGTTCTCGACGCCTGACGGCCCGTCCGCGACCGAGGTTCACGAAGTTGCATCCAGTCGGGGTGGTGGGTCCGTAGACCCACCACACCCACTCAGGAGGAACTTCCATGAACACCCCCCGCAAGCTTCTCGCCGGCGTCGGCGCACTCGCCGTACTGGCCGTCGGTTGCTCCAGCGACGACGACACCGCCGAAGCTGACCCGACCACCACCGAGGCGGTCGACACGACGGTCGCCGAGGACGTCGGCACGATCGTCGACGTGGCCTCGGCGGACCCAGAGTTCTCGACACTCGTCGCCGCGGTCGCTGCGGCCAATCTCGTCGACACCCTCAACGGTCCGGGTCCGTACACGGTCTTCGCCCCGACCGATGCGGCGTTCGACGACGCAATCGCCGCCCTCGGGGTCACCCCCGAGGAACTCCTGGCCGATCCCACCCTCGGAGACATCCTCACCTATCACGTGGTCGCCGGCGAGGTCATGGCGTCCGATGTGCTCGGCATGGACGGGGCCGAGGTCGAGACCGTCAACGGAGCTCCCCTGACGATCTCGGTCGACGGAGACACGGTGATGGTCAACGACGCCACCGTCGTGAAGACCGACATCGAGACGTCGAACGGCGTCATCCACGTCATCGACAAGGTGCTGCTGCCGCCGGCATGAGCCCGGTCTGAACATCACGACCACTGTCACGAGCCGCTCGCCTCCCGGCGGGCGGCTCGTGCGCGTGGGAAGATCTCGCGGCACCGACGAAGGGCCGGTGCGGACGAGAGGACAGCGCGTGAGTTCCGACTATCCCTATGCCGACCGCTACCCGGTCAATCGGGGCATGCCCGAGACGGGCCGATCGCGCGAGGAGATCCTCGCGGAGATGGCAGAGATGGCCTCGGAGGAGGACCGGACGTGGGAGTCCGGTGGCTGCTCGGGCACGATGTACTGCGGTGATCACGATCACTACGCGTTCATGGCGGAGGCGTTCGCCAAGTTCGGCCACGTCAACGCCCTCCAGCGCGACATGTGTCCCAGCGCCACACGATTCGAGGGCGAGATCATCGCCATGACTCTCGACATGTTGAACGGGGGTGCCGTCACCGACACCGAGACGGCAGGGTTGTTGACCTCCGGCGGCAGTGGCAGCATTCTCCACGCCGTCTACGCGTACCGGGAGGAGGCGGCCGGTCGCGGGATCACGAACCCGAATCTCGTCAAACCCGAGACGGGCCACCCCGCCTTCGACAAGGCGTGTCACCTGCTGGGTGTCGAGATGCGCATCGCCGACATCGACCCGGTGACGACGCGGGCCGACATGGCGTCGGTCGAGAGCCTCATCGACGGCGACACCGTGGCGCTGGTCGGGTCGGCGTGCAACTACGGCTACGGGACCATCGACCCGATCGAAGAGATGTCGACGCTCGCGGTGGCCCGTGGGGTCGGTCTCCACGTCGACGGTTGTCTCGGTGGGTTCATCCTCCCGTGGGGTCAACAACTCGGCTATGACATCCCCGTATTCGACTTCCGGCTTCCCGGGGTCACGACCATTTCCGCCGACACCCACAAGTACGGATACGGCTTCAAGGGGACGTCCGTGCTCGCCTTCCGGGACAAGGCCCTGCGGAACTCCCAGTACTTCTACCTGACCGGATGGACCGGGGGGAAGTACTTCTCGCCCGGCATCGACGGGTCTCGCTCGGGCGGATTGATGGCGGCCACATGGGCGGCGATGGTGAGCTACGGCCGAGATGGTTACCTGCGCCACGCCAGGCAGATCTTCGCCACGGCCGACGTCATGAAGGACGCCGTCCGCTCTCATCCCGAACTGCGGATCATGGGCGATCCGACGTTCTGTTTCAGCTTCACGAGCGACGAGATCGACATCTATCACGTCAACGACGCCATGCGCGAGAAGGGCTGGCGATTCAACGGCCAGCAGTACCCCAACGCGATACACATGGCCGTGACCCGACCACAGACGCAGCCGGGGGTCGCCGAGAAGTTCGTGGTCGACCTCGCGGAGTCGGTGACCTATGCCCATGATCACGCGGACGAGGAGCCCTTCAGCGCAGCGATCTACGGGGGAGTCGCCGGTGGCCTCACCGACGAGGCCGACGACTTCATCCGCACGATCATGGAGTCGATGATGGACACGCAGCAGGCTGTGCCGCCGCCGACCTGACGCCCCAGGCGCTATGCTGGCAGGACCGCCAACCAATCGGCGTCGCGGGTTTCGTATCGGCAACGAGTGCCTGATATGAATCCCCAGGGGAGCGGATTCCGGATCGGCCCGAACGGTCCACCGGAACCCAAGGTCACGGCGCGCCGGCGTCTCGTCGACCACACCTGATCCCGGACGGGACACAGGCCCCCGCCCTGGCGGCGGCCGCGCTCACGGCGGGCTGGTCACACACACGGAGAACCACACACCCATATGACGATCACCCCCTCGGTCACCCTCAATCCGTTCGGTTGGGAACAGTTCGGTGCCACCGACGACTTCACACAGCTCGTCATCGCCGACGCCTACGGCGAGATCCGACGACGAGGTCGCGAGCGGTCCTCAGCGCTCAACGGGAGCGATGGTCGGCGACGCTCAATCGCCTCCTCGACGACACCGACGAGGCGCTCGACATCGTTCGGCGCCTTGCCCGGTGACGAGCGCGCGCAGGTGGTTGCCGACTTCGAGAACGAACACGCGCGCTTCAGCGCGGCTCTCCGTCGGCACTTCGGCGTGGCCGACTCCGCCGCCGGCCCTCCCGGAAGCCTTCCTCCCGGGGTCACCCAGCTCCAGCTGTCGTGGGTTCCCGGTTCGTTGGTGGCATGGGGCGGCGGCCATCGTGCACCCACCGAGAGCACGGCCGAGGTCCGGCAACGGCTCGCGGACCTCGGCGCTCGCCGACCGACCCGTGGACACCCCATGAGCCGATTCCGATTCCCGGCGGACAGCAGGGCGAGACCCTCGTCGCCCCGTTGGGAGGCGTGCTCGGGTGGCTGGCGTCGATCGAGTCCGACGTCGACGGCGGATCGCTGTCACCCAGCGTGGTCTGGTTGAAGCAGGTCACCGCGATCGCTGTGGAGGGTGTCGCCCAGGGACGGATGGTCCCGCTGCTCGTGAAGGTTCGACCGTGTGCCCGGGTCGAGCGAGCATTCGGTCTACATCGGTGCGTTGGGCCCCCGCGATGGTCGACGCGGAGCGCCTCGGCGCTCTGGCGTCGACCCTTCCCGGCGTGGTGCGAGCATTCGATCCGTCCGCCGATCCGCGGCACCCTCGCTCAGAACGCCATCTCCGACGTGGTCGATGCCATCTGTCGCACCGCGGCCACCCGGGTCGATCGCGCTCCTGGCGGTGGAGTGGCCGAGACCCGCTCCGACGTCGGAGCGATGTATCTCGCGCACCTCGACGGGTCGGAGTTCACCGCCAGTTCGCGTACCGCGGGCGAGTCGGTGAGGCGCGTGGAGCAGTGGGCCAAGCCGGTCACCTCGGCTTCGAAGCTGAGGCTCGTCGTGCAGCTCGATCCTCCCGACGACGCCGGAGCATGGCACCTCGCAGTGAAGGCCCCCGATCCCGACGGCACCCTCGAACCCGTCGAGGTGGCCATGGTCACCGCCTCGAACTCCCGCCGGAAGGAGGTCCAGGACCATCTGAGCCGACTCGAGAAGCTCTTCCCCGTGCTGTTGAGGCCCGGAGCCCATCGGAGAGGAGAGGTCATCCTGTCCCAGGACGAGGCCTGGACGCTGATGACCGAGACCGGCGAGGTGCTGACCGCGGCCGGCTTCGACGTCCGGGTGCCGGCGATGAGTCCGAACACGTCGCAAGGCATCGCTGCGACTGACGGCGGACAGCGATGGTGAGACCGCTGTCGGGGCACAACAGCTCGCTCGGGTCACGTGGTCGGCCGTGTTCGGCGATGTCGAGCTGACCGCGGCCGAGATCGCCCAACTCGCCAAGGAGGCCCGCCCGCTGGTCGAGGACCGAGGCCAGTGGGTGGCTCTCGATCACGCCGATCTGGCCGAGGCTGCCGCCGCCCTTGCCGAGCGAAGCGACCACGGCTCAGCTGACCGGTGCCGAGATGCTGCGGCATGCTCTCGGACTCGAGGGGACGTCGGTCTCGGGCGGAATCAGCCTCGTCGGCGACGGATGGGCGGCCCAACTCTTCGAGGCCGCCGCCTCGGTGGGCGAGAGGCTGACCACCGAGCCGCACGGTTTCGAGGGCATCCTTCGGCACTATCAGGCCGAGGCCCTCGCCTGGCTGCGGTTCCTCGATGGCGCCGGGCTGGGGGGCTGTCTCGCCCTCGACATGGGTCTCGGAAAGACCCCGACGATGCTGGCCCATCTGCGTGAGGCGAAGGGGAGCGGGCCCGCACTGGTCATCGCACCGCCGGCCGTCGTGGGCAACTGGGCGGCGGAAGCCCGCAAGTTCACCCCTGCCCTCACCGTCGCGGTCCATCACGGCGCGGACCGGACCGACGTGTCCCGCCTCGACTCGCTCGCCGCTCTCAACGACGTGGTCATCACCACCTACGGCACCGCCGTCCGTGACATCGACGGTCTGGAGAAGGTCGACTGGGCGCGGGTCGTGCTCGACGAGGCGCAGATCATCAAGAACCCGACGAGCGACACCGCGCAACAGCTGCGACGCCTCGACGCCCGTTCACGCATTGCGCTCACCGGAACTCCCATCGAGAACGGTCTGGGGGATCTGTGGTCCATCATGGATTTCGTCAATCCGGGCCTCGTGGGGGGACGTTCGACGTTCATCGCGAACCTGTCCGCAACCAAGGACGGCGACGCCGATACCGGCGAGAGCGCGCTGCGGGCACTCAACGGGATTCTCGTCTTCCGCCGCACCAAGGCCGAACCGCAGATCGCCGAGGAACTGCCGGATCGGATCGATGAGCTCGATCATTGCTCGATGACGGCGGAGCAGATCGGCCTCTACCAGGCGGTGCTCGATTCCCTGGTGACGGGAGCGTCCCAGGAGGGCGGCCGCGCCCCCAAGGGGCAGGTGCTGGCCGCCATCACGGCGTTGAAACAGATCTGCAATCACCCGGCGTCGTACCGTCACGACGACGAGCCTCTCGATGGCCGGTCGGGCAAGCTCACCCGCCTGGAGGAGATCGTGGAGCAGGTGTTCGCCGCCAACGAGCGGATCCTGATCTTCACCCACTTCGCCAAGTGGGGCGAGCGACTCGCCACCCATCTGACGCACAAGTTCGGCAAGCGGATCGAGTGCTACCACGGTGGATTGCCGCGCGGCGGGCGCGATCGCATGATCGCCGACTTCCAGAAGGGCACCGGTGCGGGGGCGCTCGTGCTCTCGCTCAAGGCCGGCGGAACCGGTCTCAATCTCACCGCGGCGTCCCACGTCGTGTTGTTCGACCGCTGGTGGAACCCCGCCGTGGAGGATCAGGCCAGGGACCGGGTGTGGCGGATCGGCCAGACGAACACGGTCATCTGTCATCGCCTGGTGTGCCCCGGAACGGTCGACGAACGGGTCGAGGAGGTCGTGGCCAACAAGCGCCAGATCGCCGAACTGGTCCTGCCTCGTTCCTCATCGATCGGCGATCTCGATGCCGATCAGCTCAGGGTCGCGCTCGGGTTGCGCGACGACGAAATCCTGACCGACGACGACGAGGATCTCGCAATGGAAGGAGCCGCTCATGGCTCGTAATCGACGTGGTTCGTCCGACGGTGGCGCCGGGAGTCGCCGAGGTGAGGGCGGCGGCGGTGGTGGCTCGCGCCGGAACGGTCCGGGCAAGTCGAGGCGACGCTCGAACAAGGTGCCGGCACGGAAGTTCTGGGGCGACCCCGACGCCCCGCGGGTGACGATCGTGTCGGAGGGCCCCTCGGACGAGCCGGCGGCGGTGGTCCTCTCGCTCGGACCTCCGCCCTTCCCCGGACTCGAGGCGATGTCCGGACCCGCCTTCGAGACCGTCTACACCAGAGCAGTGGCGATGGCGGCCGCTCTGGAGGTGGCGAGCACACCGCGCGGAGACAGCGAGAGCTGATTGCTCCCCGCCCGGGCCCAGCGGCACGTCACCGGCGTGCCGCTGGCTATGGCATTGTGTGTCGACACGTGGAGGAGCGAGATGGCGGACACCGATCCTTTCCCCAACGGCTTCCTGTGGGGAGCGGCTACCGCCGGACACCAGATCGAGGGCGGCAACACCGCCAGCAACTGGTGGGAATGGGAGAAGCTCGGTCTCGTCGACGACGGGACCCGGTCCGGTCGAGCCTGTGACTACTGGAATCGCTACGCCGAGGATCACGACCTCATGGCTGGCCTCGGATTCGACGTGTTCCGGTTGGGCGTCGAATGGGCCCGAGTCGAGCCCGAGCCGGGCCGCTTCGACGAGGAGGCCATCGGGCACTACGTGGACATTCTCACCGATGCACGCTCCAAGGGTCTGAAGATCTGTCTGACCCTCAACCACTGGGTCGTCCCTGAGTGGTTCGCCGAGGCGGGATCGTGGTTGGGCGTCAACGCCCTCGCCAAGTGGGAGCGGTTCGTCCGCCGAATCGTTCCCGCCGTGGCTGCGAACGTCGATCTGTGGGTGACCCTCAACGAACCGATGGTGCCCGTCCTCGCGGGCTACACGTCGGATCACCACCCTCCCCAGGCCGGGAGTCTCCCCGCGGCTGCCCGAGTGTTCGGCCGCCTCCTCGATGCCCACCAGATCGCGTATCACCTGATTCACGAGCTCGTCGCCGTGGCGCCCGACGGTGGACCGACTCTCGTCGGGTACGCCGCGGCCTACCAGTACATCGAGCCGTTCCACGAGAGCGGGCCGCTCCGGTCAGTGGAGGCGGTCGCCTCCCGGCTGTACCGACACGTGAGCTACGGGGCATGGGATGTCGCCGTTCGCAGCGGGCGGGTGCCGATGCCGTTCGGCCGTCGTCACATCGAAGGTCTGGCGGGATCGTACGACTTCGTCGGCGTGAACTACTACATGCGACTGTCGGTCAGAATCGGGCGCGGTGCGCTGTCGAACGTGAAGTCGGGCGAGTTCGCGGCTCCTCCCGGGGTCGAGGTCACCGAGATGGGGTGGCAGGTGTATCCGCCGGGGTTCCGGGCCATCCTGAACGAGGTGGCCCAGACGATGGGAACGCCGGTGTACGTGACGGAGAACGGATGTTGTGACAGCGGCGACGAGGTGCGCCGGAGGTACCTGGCAAGCCATCTGGCCCAGATGAGGCTGGCGATCGACGACGGCGTGGATCTCCGGGGCTACATGGTGTGGACACTGACCGACAACTTCGAATGGCGGGAGGGCTTCGCGAAGCGATTCGGGATCGTGGCAATGGACCATGACGACCCCGAACTGCGCCGACGACCACGGCGATCCGCCGAATTCCTCGCGGCCGTTGCGGCGCAGAACGGGCTGAGCGACGAACTGGTCGCCACCCACGCTCCCGGAGCACTCGATCCATGGCGTTGACGGCGCGTCGGCGGGTGGCGATTCTCGGTGCCGGAGCGTCGGGGATCTGCATGGCGATTCGACTGGAAGCCCTCGACGTCGACGTCACCGTCTTCGAGAAATCCGACGGGGTCGGTGGCACCTGGCGAGACAACACCTACCCCGGCGCCGCCTGCGACGTTCCGTCGTTCCTGTATTCGTTCTCGTTCGAGCCCAAACTCGACTGGACCCGGAAGTTCCCCGGCCAGGCCGAGATACTCGACTATTTCGAGACGGTCGCCGCCCGCCACCAGCTCGGGCGACTCTGCCGCTTCGGATCCACCGTCACAACCCTGTCCTTCGACGAAGGTGAGGGGGAGTGGGAGGTCCGGCTCGACAACGGCGAGGTCGAGCGGTTCGACATCGTCATCTCGGGGCTGGGGCAGCTCAATCGTCCCGCCATCCCTGCCATCGACGGCCTCGAGGGGTTCGAGGGGGAGGTGTTCCACTCGGCCCGGTGGGACCACGATGTCGATCTGACGAGTCGACGGGTGGGGGTCGTGGGCAACGGGGCATCGGCGGTCCAGTTCATTCCGCCCGTCGCCGAGGTCGCCGAGCACGTCACGATCTTCCAGCGCACGGCGAACTGGATCCTGCCCAAACCGGACCGGACGTTCAGACCCGCTGAACGTGCCCGGTTCCGCTCGATTCCGGGCTGGGCGAGGCTCTACCGCTGGTGGATCTACTGGCGGCTCGAGATCAACTTCCTGATCATGCGGCGGTCGAGTCGGATCGGCACGCTGCTGAAGCGGAGGTTGGTGCCCGAACTCGAGAAGTTGGTCTCCGAGCATCTGTCCCGCGAGGCGCTCGTGCCCGACTACCCACCGGGCTGCAAGCGGATCCTCATCTCCAATGACTACTACCGAACGCTCGGGCGCGAAACGTCACGGTCGAGACGGACCCCATCGCTCGTATCGATGCGGACGGAGTGGCGACGGTCTCCGGCCACCGCCACGCTCTCGACGTCGTCGTCTTCGGGACCGGCTTCCAGAGCACGGATTTCCTCGCCCCCCTCGAGGTGACCGGCCGATCGGGTGTCAACCTCCGAGATGCGTGGGCAGACGGTGCCCGCGCCCACCTCGGTGTCAGCGTGGCGGGGTTTCCGAACCTGTTCATCCTGTACGGGCCGAACACCAATCTCGGTCACAACTCGATCATCTTCATGATCGAGGCCCAGACCCGGTACGTGACCGAGGCGATCTCCGTCATGATCGAGAAGGACCTGGGTTGGATCGACGTTCGTGCCGATGTCCAGGATCGATTCTCCGCCGATATCGACCGCGCTGCGGAGGAAACGGTCTGGGTCGCATCATGTGATTCCTGGTACAAGGACGACTCAGGGCGGATCACGAACAACTGGCCGGCATTCTCGGTCTCGTACTGGAAACGGATGCGGACGTTTCGGCTGTCCGACCATGTGCGCTCGCCCCGCCGTTCCGTGACGGCGGAGGCCGCCTCGTGAGCCCGCCGGGCCGTGCAGTCATCTGGATGCGGGACCGCCGGCCTGTCCGGTGGGCAGCGCATGAGGACATCCACCGCCTCCCACCGGTGCGCGCGCGAGACTTGGAATGTGCGTGAAAGTCGATGAGGCTCACTGACATTCTGTCCCTCGCAGCTCACGGCCCCGACACGGCGGTCGGTAGCGGCCCGAGGTATCCCTGGGGCGGTCTCTACGGGGGTCAGATCGTGGCGCAGGGCCTCGCGGCGTCCGCTGCGTCAGTGGACGACGACTTCCTTCCCCACTCCTTACGGGCCTATTTCATCCGGCGCGGCAACCACGACGAGCCCGTCCGATACGAGGTCGATCGGATCCGAAACGGCCGAACCTTCTGTACCCGCCGCGTGGTTGCCCGACAGGCCATCGGGGCAATCCTCAACCTCGAAGCGTCTTTTCAGCGGCCCGAGGCCAGCGAGGAGGCGGAGAACATTGCGATTCCGCCCCGCATCCCCCGGCCGGAGGACCTGGTCGTCGATTCATGGAGCCCCACCTTCGAGCGGGCCTTCGTGCCCGCCGCGGATGTCGAGGGTGCGTCGCCGGCAGCTGGCCGGGCCACCGCCTGGCTCCGGTGTGTCGACGACATCGATGACGAGACGCTGCGGCGATGTGCGCTTGCGTTTCTCACCGACGATCTCCCGACGGACGCGGTGGCTCGTGCCCATCCGTTGTCGGCGCTGGGAGACGCCATCCACGAGCGGATCTTCAGCGCCAGTCTCGACCACACGGTGTGGTTCCACCGCCCGATGCGGCCGTCGGACTGGCACCTCCACGATGTGACGTGTCACACCTTCACCGGAGGGCGTGGTCTCACCATCGGACACGTCTTCTCTGCGGACGGACTGCACGTGGCGACCGTCGCACAGGAGGTTCTCCTGCGGGAGACATCCAGCCGATCTGCGGGATCGTGAGCCCATCGTGTCCGCACAACAGCCGCTCGACCGGGGACTTCGAAACATGAGGTTGCGTCCGGGCGTGCGATGCGTCAACGTGTCAGTGGGCCCGGGACAGAGGACCGGTACCACAGCGGTAGGCGCACGATGCCGACCGGGTTGTCGCAGCAGACAGGTGGCGGCACACAGGCGGATCGACAACAGAGGACTGGGGACGTGACAGGAGACACTGCGACTAATTCGCCGCGGCAAGACCGCGGGTCGGCGCTCGGCAAGGCGGTGCCTGCCGAGGCCACCAAGACCGCGTCCGTCCTGAAACTGCCCGTCGAACACGCCGACGGCCCCTTCGGGAGCATCGGACGGTCCTTCGGCGGATCGTTGGGCCTCCGCGCCGTGTTGACCGTCTTCGATGTCGTGTCGGTGACTCTCGGCTGGCTGCTCATCGCCGTCGCTCCCGGCGGATATCTGGATCGGTCATCGTCGGTCCTGATCCCCATCATCATCATCGGAATCGCCGTTCAGATCGGCGCCATCGCCTCTCAGCGCCTGTACCTCTCGCGGGTGTCGGCCATCCGCAGTATCGAACTCGTCAAGCTGCTCCGAGCTGCCACCCTGGCCTCGCTGGCCGTGGCTACCGCATCGGCTCTCTCCGACGGCGGTTGGGTGCCTTTCCGAGCCATTCTGGGCGGATTGCTGACGTTCGCCCTGACGGCCATCTCACGTGGCATCTACCGGGCGTGGCTGGGCAACCTGCGACGCGCCGGCCGTTTCGTGAGGCCGATCATCGTCGTGGGTACCAACGAGGAGGGCAACGATCTCGTGTCGCTCCTCGCCACCCACCCCGAGCTCGGATACGTCGTCGCCGGAGTGACCGGACCGGAGTCGGCCGAGAGAACCTCCCACGGGGGCATCCCCTACCTCGGTGAGGTCGACGGCACGCTCGAGGCGCTGGTCGCCACCGGGTCGAACGGTGTGCTGATCGCGTCGAGCTCACTGCCCGTCGACGATCTGAACGAACTGACCCGCCAGTTGATGCGCCACCAGGTGCACGTCCACATCTCCAGCGGTCTTCGCGGAATCGATCATCGACGGCTCCGCTCTGCGCCGCTCGCACACGAGCCGGCCTACTACGTGGAGCCCCGTCGCCTCGCGCCTGTTCAGATTCGCATGAAGCGTCTCATGGACATCGCTGTCGCAACCGCCTCCGTGGTGATCGCCTCTCCCATCCTGTTGGCCGCCGCAGCAGCGGTGAAGCTCACCGACGGTGGGCCGGTGCTGTTCAAGCAGATCCGCATCGGGCGGAACGCCAAGCCTTTCGTGGTCTACAAGCTGCGAACGATGGTCCCCGATGCCGAGGAACGGTTGGACGAGGTTCTCGAGAAGATCGGCAACGAGCGCGACGGGGTGCTGTTCAAGCTGGATTCCGACCCGCGTCGTACTCGCATCGGCCGGGTTCTCGAGGCCGCCAGTCTCGACGAGCTGCCCCAGTTGTTCAACGTCCTGAACGGATCGATGAGCCTCGTCGGCCCGAGACCCGCCCTCCCGTCAGAGGTCGCGAAGTTCGACGAGGGCCTCCTGACGAGGTTCACGGTGCCCCCGGGCATCACCGGCCTCTGGCAGGTGGAGGCCCGCGACAACCCGTCCTTCGACGCATACAGGCGACTCGACCTCTTCTACGTGGAGAACTGGTCGCTCGGTCTCGACGTCGTGCTGTTGTTGGAGACTGCGTCGACCGTGTTCGCCCGGCTCCTCAATCGGCGTCCGAGTTCGGGCGCGACGATCGACCTGCGCGAGCCCACGTCCTGATCTGGCCGACCGCCTGAGCGCGCGCAGCCTCTGAGGGAGCCGACGCCGCAGGCCGGCGGACCCGGCTGTGTCGATGCCGCGGGCGGGCGCACCGGGACGTGTCGATGCCGCCGGTGGGCGTACCAGGCGGAGCCGATGCCGCGGGCGCCCGAGGGCGGGCGCACCGGGACGTGTCGATGCCGCGGGCGCCGACGGCGGACGATCGTGCATCCGTCGCGACATGGTCCGGTATCCGATCGCTTTCGCGACAGACAGCACACCTTGGGCGCCGACGGTCCCGTTGCCGAGCACCCCAACCCACCCCCCTTGGGCGCCGACGGCCTCGATGCCGCCCACCCCGCCTGACCCCACCCCGCGTCCCGGCCGGACACCGGTGTCGGAACCCTCGGGTCCGAACAGAGCGACCCGTGGGAGGCCTCGAGCCTGCCGAGTAGACGCCTGGACACCGGCCACGGGCATACCGGGGCACGTCACGGGCATGCTCGGGCAAGCCGCGGGCATGGTCGGCAGGCCACGGGCACGTCGGGGCACTGCGTGCGGCACGAGACTCGACGGCTCAGCCCGTCTGGCCGGGCAGGGCCGCGCCGGGCGCCTACCTAGTTCTCGTTGCGCCACCAGTCGACGAGCATCTCGAGCCCGTCGGTGAGTCCGATCTCGGCGACGAAGCCCAGTGACTCCTTCGCCGCGGTGACGTCGGCCTGTCGATCGCGTACGCCGTTGATCGCCCTCTCGGGTCCGAACTCCACGTCGAGGTCCGACCCCATGGCCACCATGAGCGCCCTGGCGAGTTCGAGCAGGGACGTCGATGTTCCACTGGCGATGTTGAACACCTCGTCGGAGACGTCAGAGGTCATCGCCAGCAGGTTCGCCCTCGCGATGTCGGGGGCACAGACGAAGTCCATGGTCTGGGCGCCGTCGCCGAAGATGATCGGAGGTTCTCCGGCTGCGATTCGCTCCATCCAACGGATCAGCACCTCTGTGTAGAGGCCGGCGATGTCCATCCTCGGCCCGTACACGTTGAAGTAGCGGAGCGCGACGTAGTCGAGCCCGTACATGTCGTTGAAGCTGCGGAACAGCAGCTCGTTGAACGTCTTGGCTGCGCCGTAGAGGGTGCGGTTGTTGTACGGATGGTGTGATTCGGCGGTCGGAAAGGTCTCCGCGTCGCCGTAGACCGACGCGGTCGAGGACACGACGCACTTCTCCACCCCCGCAGCCTGTGCCGCCTCGGCGATGTTGAACGTCCCGTCGACGAGAGTCTCCAGTGCTGTTCGGGGCTCTTCGGCACACTGGGTGATGCGCAGGGCCGCCAGATGGAAGACGAGATCGATTCCCGTCATCGTCTGCCGGACGGTCTCGACGTCGCGTATGTCGCCGTCGACCACCGTCAGCTTCATCGAATCGGGCACCGAGGCCAGGTTCTCCATGCGCCCCCGCTCGAAGTTGTCCAGGACGACCACCTCCGCGGGGGAGTGGTCTGCGAGCTGTTCGGTGATCCACGAACCGATCAGGCCGGCTCCACCGGTGACCAGTACGCGCTTGTTCTCGATCGATGCCACGGGGCGTCCTCTCTGGGGGTGTCTCAGTTGTGGTGCAAGGGGATGAGCCGACTGTCCTGCGAGATGCTCTCGGCCGCAGCCTCCAGCACCTCGAGGATGCGGAGGCCTGCCCGCCCGTCGGTGAGGGGGGTGTCGCCGGTCTTGGCGCAGTGAGCGAAATGGTTGACGACGGACTGCAGCGCCTCGGAGGTCTCGTTGATGGCGGGAATGACCATGTCGCCGGTGCGGTAGTCGACCATGAGGCGGCGCCGCTCGTCCTCGTCGGGCTCGTGTCGGACATCGATGCCCTTGTCGACGATCGCCAACCGCTGGTATGGCTTCATGTCGTCCCACACGGCCATCTTCAGCGAGCCGGCGATGACGGTCTGGCGGATCTTCGTGGGGCTGAGCCAGTTGCAGGTCACGTGGGCGATAGCTCCCGACGTCAGCGGGATCGTGAGGTAACCCACGCAGTTCTGCCCGGTTCCCAGCGGATCGGCGCCGGTGGCCGAGACCGCGACGGGTCGGACATCGTCGGGCAACACGAAATCGAGGATCGACAGGTCGTGCGGTGCCAGGTCCCACAGGACATCGACGTCGGACTGGACGAGCCCGAGGTTCACCCGGATCGAGTCGATGTAGGTGATGTCACCGAGCTTGCCCGAATGAACGAGATCACGCAGCTCAGCCACCACCGGGGTGAAGCAGAAGGTGTGGTCACACATCAGCACCACGTCGGCCGCTGCGGCGGCATCGACGAGACGGGCCCCGTCCACGCGGGTTGTGGCGAGCGGCTTCTCGATCATGACGTGGCGCCCTGCGTCGATACAGGCGAGGCCCACGGCGAGGTGCGACGCCGGAGGCGTGGCGATGGCGACCGCGGCGACATCGGGGTCGGCGAGCATCTCATCGAGGGACGTGGTGGCCCGTTCACCGGGGTGGCCTCCGACGAGGGCGGTGGCGCGATCGAGGTCGAGATCGACCACCCAGCGCAGGTCCCACTCCGCCGATGCCCGGAAGTTCCGGGTCAGGTTCGGGCCCCAGTAGCCCGCTCCCACGACCGCGACCCCCATCGGGTTCTCCGTCGTGAGTTCAGAACCGCTCTGTGTACCCGTCATTCAGCTTTCCTCCGCATGGCATGGACGCGGGGCCCCAGCCCCATCAGGCACTCACTATGAAGGAATGGTCCGGAAAGGACAATCCCACCCGTCAGGGGCTGACGACGCAGCGGATCGCAGCGAGCGCGAGTTCGGCCACGGCGACGGGATTGGGCGAGCTGGAGAAGATCGAACCGAGGCTCAGTGGACTCACCGAGCGCAGGTTGTCGAAGAGGCATCCCGCCGCTCCGGGGTTCACTCCTTGGTCGATCGCACCCTGGACGACGGTGTCGCGGGGGACGAAGTTGAGCGGGTTGATCTGCGAGAGATCGGTGCCCGGAGGGATGTAGATCTGGTTGGGGTCCGCTCCCGGCGGTGGGGCGGCACCCGTGGGGCTCACCGCAGCGACGGCGAGAGGCGATATCAGCAACAAGAGCCCACCGATCTGCTCGGGGGTGAGGGAGTCCACGTCGACGTTGATGCCGAGCCGCTCGAAGTCGACCTGCGCCAACGAGGACAACTGGGACCGCTGGGCAGGGCTGAGGCCGGCGAAGATGGCCAGAACCAGCAGGGGTAGGCGTTCAGGCGGGATGGACGATAGGTCGAGGGTCGCCAGGTCGAACGCCGAGAGGTCGACGCCGCTGATGTCGGGCACGCCGCTCGACCCCGCCGAGGAGATGATGCCCCCCAGCGTGGCGGCAGTGGCCGGGTCGAGACCGCTCAGATCGAGGTTCGCCAGGGCGGCGGGGTCGAGTCCTGTGGTGCCGAGCGCGGGCAGGAGGGACGCCAGCGAATCGACCGAGCCGAGTCCGCCGATCAGCAGCGACAGCGAGCCGGCGTCGAGACACGGAGCGAACGACGCCAGGATCCGAGCCGAGGAATCCGGATCGATCCCGCTGAGCGACGTCGGATCGAGTCCGCCGTCGGGAGTCGCGGACAGCGACGACGTGAAGGCCTCCAGATCGGTGGCCAGGGCAGGGTTGGACGAGAGGCTGGAGTACACGCACTCTGCCTGATCGGCGGTCAGTCCGGCGGAGATCAGCGCAGGAATGGCCACGGTTCGAGCCGGAAGTCCGGAGTCGTCGTCGGGTGCCGAACTGCGCCGGGTGGGAGGGGCGATCGCACCGGGACCCTCGTCGTCACCCGCGGCGGCGGCATACGCCCTTTGGATCCATGCAGGGATCTCGGGGGCGTCGGCCGCGACCTCGACCTGCTCGGCATCGCCGGCACCGTCGATCTGACTCGAGCGCGCACAACCGGCGGCCAGCAGAGTGGCCGCGAGCGCCGCTGTCGACCAGCGGACGAGACGGGTCGGCGACGAGAGGACTCGCCGCCGTGATGGGTTGCCGCCGGACACGGGCCCATTGTGACAAACCCTTGCCCGCACGGGAAGGCACATCGTGGCGAGCCGCTAGCGTCTCGGTCGTGTCGCGCTCCGGTGTGTCCCGTTCCCAGGGGTCCGAAACCCACCTTTCGTATCGCAGCGGTTGGCTGCGCGCCGCGGTTCTGGGAGCGAACGACGGACTGGTGTCCACCGCATCGCTCATGATCGGCGTGGCCGCAGCGAATTCCTCGTCCCAGGCGGTCGTCACCGCCGGCATAGCGGGACTGGTGGCGGGAGCGTTGTCGATGGGGGCGGGCGAGTACGTGTCGGTGAGCAGCCAACGCGATGCCGAACACGCCGATCTGGCCAAGGAACGCGTGGAGCTCGCTGAGTTCCCCGAGGCGGAGATGAGGGAACTCACGGAGATCTACGTGCGCAGGGGCTTGAGCCGTTCGCTCGCCACCGATGTGGCCCGTCAGCTGCACGAGCATGACCCGCTCGGTGCTCATCTGCGCGACGAACTGGGACTCGATCCCGAGGCCATGGCCCAGCCGGTGCAGGCGGCGGCGGTGTCGACTGCGGCGTTCTCCGTCGGATCGTCGCTGCCGTGGCTCGCTGCGCTGGCCGGCACCGGTGTGGCGGGTATCGGCGTGGCAGCGCTGTTGGGGTTGAGTGCGACCGGTGTCGTCGGGGCGCGGCTCGGAGGGGCCGGGTGGCAACGAGGCGCGATCCGGGTGATGGTCCTGGGCGTCGCGGCGATGCTCCTCACCGCGGCCATCGGATCGTTGGTGGGGGCCGTGGTCTGAGGGTGGGCCTAGCCGTCGTCGACGTTCACGCTGATCGAGTGCCATCCGGTTGCCCCGTCGGGTGCGGGACTCGTCCGTCGTTCGGGTTGGGTCTCACCGTCTCCGTCGGTCGCCCGCACGGTGATCCGGTGCTCACCTTCGGTGGCGTCCCACGGCAGGATCCACTGTCGCCACGAGTCGATGCCGACGTCGTCGGCCAGACGGGCTTCGGTCCAGGCGCCGTCATCGATTCGGACCTCGACCTTGGAGATGCCGCGGTGCTGAGCCCAGGCGACACCGGCCACCGGGGTCGGCCCAGGCGTCAACGTCTCGCTCCAGCGCGGTACGTCGATGCGTGACTGGGTCTTCACCGGCGGCGTCCTTGGCCCACCCCTTGGGTATCCAGTACCCGTCGGCCTCATCTCGCCCCAGGAGCTCGATCTCGGTGAGCCACTTGGTTGCCGACACGTACCCGTAGAGGCCCGGCACGACGAGGCGGGCCGGGAATCCGTGCTCGATCGTGAGGGTCTCCCCGTTCATGGCCACGGCGACCAGGGCATCTCGGCCGTCGGTGGCGATCTCGGTCGGGAAGCCGCATGTCCACCCGTCCTCGGACCGGGAGAAGACCTGGGTCCCCTCGGGCTCGACGCCGACCTCGTCGAGGAGCTCGGCCAGTGGAACGCCGATCCACCGGGCATTGCCCACCAGGTTTCCGCCGACCTCGTTGGACACACAGGCCAGGGTGATGACGCGTTCGACCATGTCACGGGACAGGAGCTCGTCGTAGGTCAACGTGAGGGGTCGCCGGACCGCCCCGAAGACGGACAGCGTCCAGTCGTCGAGTCGCACCCGGGGAGCGAAGAAGGCGGTGTCGATTCGGTAGAAATCCTCGACGGGCGTGATGAAGGGCTCGACGCCGGATCCCACCGACGCATCAGGACCGACGGGGGCGCGGCCCGGGGGCTGTCGGGTGGTGGCGGTCGGACCGACGGAGCGGACTCGGTCAGCTGGGCGTCCCGACTGCGCCCTCTACCCGCCGCGCCGGCGATCGCGCCGATCCCCGCAGCGCCGAGGATGCCGGAGCGGACGAGGAGATCCCGACGGTCGGGCCGTCCCTGCCATCGCGGGGGCGGCATCGGTGCCGGGTCCCCGCTGTCGGGGGTGGCCTGAGCGTCGACCGACGACGGCGGCGGTGGGGTGAGCCAGGCCAGCGCGCCCCAGGTGACCAGGGCGGACATCGCCAACGCGACCGAGCCCTTGCCGATGGACCCGAGGGCCAGTTGTCCCAGGCCCGACGAACAGGACGACCCCGATGGCCAGGGCCGGCCTCTGTCGGCGTCCCCGGCGGGCGACGTAGGTTCCCGCGGCCCACAGGAGGACCACGATTCCGACGGCGAGCGCCATCTTGTCGGCGGTTCCGAAGAGGTCGATGGCTGCATCCTTCACGGCCCGCGGCACGCCGTCGATGACCTGCTCGGCGACCGCGGTCACGGGGGCGGTGGTGTCCAGCACCGAAGCGGTGAGAGTTCCGGCCCCGAGCCCTGCCAGGAGGGCTGTGGCCGCGGTCGAACGCGGGAGGGAGCGCCGCTGGTCGCTCCGAGATCGAGCTGACGGACGCCGTCACGGTGTCACACGATACCGGCGTGCTCCCCTTCAAAGGCTTCGGGGGGTGGGCAGTTGCAGACGAGGTTCCGGTCGCCGTAGCCGTTGTCGATCCGCCCCACGGGGACCCAGTACTTGTCCGATCGGAGCGATTCCAGCGGGAACGCGGCCTTCTCCCTGGCGTAGGACCGGTCCCACGTGTCGGCCGAACACAGCTCCGCCGTGTGGGGTGCGTGTCGAAGCACCGAGTCCTCGGCGGTGGTCTCTCCGTTCTCGATCTCCGCGATCTCGGCACGAATCGAGATCATCGCGTCGCAGAACCTGTCGAGTTCGGCCATCGACTCCGACTCGGTGGGCTCGACCATGAGGGTCCCGGCGACGGGGAACGACATGGTCGGAGCGTGGAATCCGTAGTCGATGAGTCGCTTGGCGATGTCCTCGCAGCTGATTCCCGTGGTCTTCTCGATGGGTCGGATGTCGAGGATGGCCTCGTGCGCGACGTATCCTCCGCGGCCGGTGTAGAGCACGGGGTAGTGCGGGTCGAGCCGTCGAGCCAGGTAGTTGGCGCTGAGAATCGCCGTCTCGGTGGCACGACGGAGGCCGTCGGGTCCCATCATGGCGATGTAGGCCCAACTGATCGGCAGAATCGACGCCGACCCCCATGGCGCGGCCGCCACGGGCCCGACCTCGTTGTCGGCGGACGGGGCCGAGGCGGTGACCGGGGAGAAAGGGCGCCAGGTGTGCGGCGACGCCGATCGGACCGACGCCGGGACCGCCTCCGCCGTGGGGGATGCAGAAGGTCTTGTGGAGGTTGAGATGGCTCACGTCGGAGCCGAAACGACCCGGACGTGCCAGGCCGACCAGGGCGTTCATGTTCGCGCCATCGAGGTACACCTGACCGCCGTGATCGTGGACCAGGGCGCAGATGTCACCGATGGTCTCCTCGAAGACCCCGTGGGTGGACGGATAGGTCACCATCAGTGCCCCGAGTGTCTCGCCGTGCGTGGCGACCTTCGACCGCAGGTCGTCGATGTCGACGTTGCCGGAGTCGTCGCAGCGCCACGACGACCACGTCCATTCCGGCCATCACCGCGGAGGCGGCGTTGGTTCCGTGGGCACTGGAGGGGATCAGGCACACGGTACGGGCGAGGTCGCCGCGGGACCGGTGATAGGCCCGAATCGCCATGAGTCCCGCGTATTCGCCCTGTGACCCCGCGTTGGGCTGCAGCGACACCGAGTGGTAGCCGGTGATGTCGGCCAACCACTCCTCGAGGTCGTCGAAGAGGTCGGTGTATCCGCCGACCTGGTCGATCGGCGCGAAGGGGTGGACATCGGCGAACCCCTCCCAGGTGATGGGGATCATCTCGGTGGTCGCGTTCAGCTTCATCGTGCAGCTGCCCAGCGGGATCATCGAGCGGTCGAGCGCCACATCCCGATCGGCCAGACGGCGTAGGTACCGGAGCATCTCGGTCTCGGAGTGGTACGAGCCGAACACGTCGGCGCTCAGGAATTCAGTCCGGCGCGCCAAGTCAGACGGGATCCCCGACGCAGCAACGGCGTCAGCCGGTTCGACGATGTCGAAGACCTCCAGGAGTCGGGTGAGGGTGACCCCGTCGTGGGTCTCGTCGAAGCTGACCCCGACGTGGTCGTCGTCGATCGGCCGGAGATTGAACCCGGCCCGGCGGGCCGCCTCGATGATCTGTGACCCCCTCGCGGGAACCCGGACCGTGACGGTGTCGAACCAGGTGTCGGAGCTCACCTCGAGGTCGGCGTTCCTGAGCGTCGCCACGAAGCGAGACGTCAACTCCTCGACCCGGTGCGCGATTCCGCGCAAGCCTTCGGGTCCGTGGTAGACCGCGTACATCGCGGCGATGACCGCCAGCAGAACCTGCGCGGTGCAGATGTTCGATGTCGCCTTCTCGCGGCGGATGTGCTGTTCGCGGGTCTGGAGCGCCAAACGCAGAGCCCGTCGACCCTCGCTGTCGACCGACACGCCCACGAGCCGCCCGGGCAGAGAGCGTTTGTGTTCCTCGCGGGTGGCCATGAACCCCGCATGGGGGCCGCCGAAACCGAGGGGAACACCGAATCGCTGGGCCGAGCCGATCACCGCGTCGGCGCCCCACGTGCCGGGTGCCTCGACGACGCAGAGCGCCAACAGGTCCGACGCGACCACCACGAAGCCGCCTGCCTCGTGGACTCGCTCACAGGTGTCCCGGTGGTCGCGTAGCGCGCCGCTACTCCCCGGATGGGACAACAACACGCCGAACACGGACTCGGTCACCAGATCTGATCCGGGGTCGCCGACGACGACGTCGATGCCGAGCGGCTCGGCGCGGGTCCGGATGACGTCGAGGGTCTGCGGATGGACGTCGTCATCGACGAAGAACGCTCCGTCGCGTCGGACCACGCGCGGCGGGCCATGGTCATCGCCTCGGCAGCGGCGGTGGCCTCGTCCAGGAGCGACGCATTGGCCAGGTCGAGGCCGGTGAGATCGGCGATCATCGTCTGGAAGTTGAGAAGTGCCTCGAGTCGACCCTGGGAGATCTCGGGCTGGTAGGGGGTGTACGCGGTGTACCAGGCCGGGTTCTCGAGGACGTTCCTGAGAATGACCGCTGGCGTGTGGGTGCCGTAGTACCCCATACCGATCATGGACACGAGCGGGGTGTTCCGACCCGCATAGTCCGCGAGTCGGGCGAGGGCCTGTTGTTCGGTCAGCGCGGCGGGGGTTCCGAGCGGGGAGGTCGATCTGATCGACGGGGGCACGATGGCGTCGATGAGGTCATCGAGGGTCTCGGCGCCCACGGCCGAGAGCATGTCGGTGACATCGTCGGCGGAGGGGCCGACGTGACGATCCGCGAAGTGGGTGACCTGGGCGTTGCGGTTCGGTTGTGGGGGCATCGAAGACTCTCCGTGTTGTCCCCTCTGTCGTCGAACCTGAGAGCTTCGGGCGCCGGCCCTTTCCCCTTCGGTGGTCCGGACGTGCCGGACGCTTTCCAGAGTGGCCTCGGGTTGGCGGTGCGTGGACCTGAGAGATTCCGGGGGGTTGCTCCTACGGTGCCCGGTGATCACGAGGGACCACCGGAACTCTCCCGCCGACCGTCGACAGCCGTCGATTGTGTTGCCGGACGCTATCAGTCGAGCAGGTCGGGTTCCTGCTCGATGATCCAGTTCCAGAGGGGCTGGAACTGGAAGACGCCCGCTGCCTCGGTACCGATCTGTCCACGGGTGGCGGTTGCCACCTCGGCCCTGATCGGTCGCGGAGTTCCCGCAGCGCTCGCCGTCAGTTGTACCTCGCACGACCGCTCCATCGTGATGTACCACCACACCGCGGATTCGACGCTCTGGCCCACGGTCAGCAGTCCGTGGTTGGCGAGGATGGCGGCCTTGGCGCCCCCGAGGGCCGCGGCGAGCCGCTTACCCTCGTCGGGATCGTCGACGACGCCGGTGTAGTCGTCGAAGAGGGCGTGGTCCTCGAAGAAGGCACACGCGTCCTGGGTCAGAGGAGCGAGCGTGGCACCGAGAGTGGACAGGGCGCGTCCCCACCTGGAGTGGGAGTGCGCCGCCGCGATGACGTCGGGGCGGGCGGCGTGCACGCTCGAGTGGATGGCGAACGCCGCCCGGTTGACCGGCCAGTGTCCCTCGACCACCTCTCCGGAGTGGTCGACAAGGATCAGGTCGGACGTGCGGATCTGGCGGAAGCTCATTCCGAACGGGTTGACCCAGAAGCGGTCGGCATCGACAGTGTCGCGGGCGGTGATGTGGCCGGCGACACCCTCGTCGAAGCCGAACCGGCCGAACAGGCGGAAAGCCGCCGCCAATCGCTGCTTGCGATGGAGCCGCTGCGCCTCGGGATCGAGGTCGTCATCGAATCGGTACGGCGTCGGTCGGTTCATCGGTCGAGACTAGCGAGGCCCCCGGACCCGCTCAACGGAAGCAGTCGATCAGTCGTCGCATCCACACGTCGAGGTGTTCGCGATGCCCGATCGGCGTCTTCCCCAGCCGTACCACGACGAGGTCGAGAGCAGGGACGCAGGTGATGCGTTGGCCCTCGTATCCCCGCGCGCCGAACGTCCCGAGATCGTCGGCCTCGACCCACCAGTGATGGCCGTATCCGTAGCCGGTCTCGGCGTCGAGGGAGATCGGAGTCCTGGCCAGATCCACCCAACCCTCCGGCAGCAGGCGCTGCCCGTCCCACATCCCATCGCGGAGGTACAACTCACCGAAGCGGGCGAAGTCACGGGCCGTGGCGTAGACGTAGGAGGATCCGACGAACGTGCCGGCGGAGTCGAATCGTGGCTGCGCGGTGTTCATCCCCAACGGGCCGAAGAGCCGTTCACGCAGATACCGGCGCACGCCGTCGGCGTCGCGACCGAGTGCATGCCCCGTTGCTCTGCTGAGCAGGTTGGTCGTGCCCGACGAGTAGTTGAAGACGGTGTCGGGAGGAGCGATCGCCGGTAGGGACGCCGCGTAGTGGGCCATGTCCGAGGCACCCTGGCCGAACAACATCTCCAGACAGTGCGACGCGGTCGAATCGACATAGTCCTCGTTGAACTCGAGCCCCGACCTCATGGCCAACAGATGCCGCAGCGTGATGGCACGTCGAGGATCGCCGGCGTCGTGCCACTCGGGAGCGGCGACCGGAGCATCGAGGTCGATGAGACCATCGGACGACGCGAGCCCGACCATGGCGTGGGTGATCGACTTGGCCGTCGACCAGGAGATGAGCGTCGTGTCAGCGTCGGTCTCGGGGCCGTAGCGCTCCGCCACGAGGCGCCCGTGGTGAATCACGACCACGGCCAGCGACAGGTCCAGAACGGGGTGGGGGTTCTGGTCGAAGGCCTCGTCCAGCAGGTGATCGATCGCATCAGGAGCGGTGTTGTTCTCCCACCGGCTCGCCGGCCACCGATGGTCGGGGCCGACGCTCGGCAGCGGCACCACCGGTCGCTCCGCCGCGGTCACGCGAGCGGACGACCGAACGGGCGCTCGTCGGTCCATGTGGCGAGAAACGCCTCCGAGGAGCGGCACGCACCGAGGAACGGTCCCTCGGGGTCGGCGAGGGCGGTCGTGGTGATCGCCCTGACCCTGGCGGCGAGGTCGGCCGCGCTCAGATCCGTTGCGGGGGCCACCGCGCCGGCGGTCGTGACGAAGCCCGGGAGCACCACCGCTCCCGCCCTGGAACCGACGGCGAGCCCTTTGGCGGACACCGCGAGTGGAGCGATCGGCACGACGACGACCGCACCGGAGCGGGCGGCGCACTCGTGATCGAACGCCCCGGGACGAGATCCCACGCACAGGACGTCTCGCTCGTCGGACAGGAGGTCGTCGAGAGGGGCCGTGCGGACGTCGGGGTACCGAGCCGCCATCTCGCGGGCGACCGCGTCGGCATGGGGGGAGTCGGCGTCGACCCCGACCGATGGCTGCTCCCGGTCCGCGAGGGCCACCTCGAGCGCTGCCATCGCCGACACCGCGACCGATGTCGAGATGTCGGCGGGCCGCGGTGGCGTCCAGATGTCGAGAGATCCCGGTGGTACCCCTTTCGCAGGTGTGAGGCGGAGTGAACCGTCGGTGACCTGGGAGTCGAGTTCGTCGATCATCGAGGCCACGGCCGCTGCAGCGCCCTGCGCCTCTGAATTGAGACCGGCGGAGGCGCCTCCGACCCTGACCGACAGTGCGGCGAAGGAGTAGGTGCGTTCTCGTGCCAGGTTGACGGCGCCGTCGTGGAGGATCTTCCTCGCAACCCTGACGATCCCGTCGGATCGAGGCGCGTCGTCGAGGTCGACGACGACGAATCCATCGGTGGTGGTGAGCTTCTGTGTGCGCACGGTCCCTGTCTAGCCGGTGCCGGGCCACCGTCGGGAAGCCGTTGCCGACGTTCCGACGCTCACGTCCGGCCGGGAAAGACAGAGGGCCGTGTGAGCAGACCCCCCGAACTGCTCACACGACCCGCTGGTCATTGTCCCGGCGAATCGGTGCCGTTGGACGGGACGTGGCTGACCACGTCGCTGGAGGGATCGTAGCAACAGTCGTGACACTTGTCACCCCTGGCGTCGGCCCGCTGACGACCTCCGGAACGACGTCCGCCCCGCACCTCGAGGGTGCGGGGCGGATCTGAGTCATCAGACGGAAGCACCACCAACCGTTCTGAACGTCGCTCTTCGTCGTATGGTCTGTAGACGCACCGGGCAGCGCGGAAAGTCGCGAGAAATCCCAGATTTCTTCGGAATCCTCATCGAAAGGCTCGCCTGCGACCCGATCGGAGCCCGAGAGGTCAGACCGACTGGATCTTCCGGACCGGATCGACGCTGAAGGGCTCGTGGAGCAGGCGGGAGATCGGCAGGTGCCAGTGAGATCCGTCGTCCGTCTCGATCTCGACGGTGACGGAATGGAGCGCGATGATCACACCGGATCGATCCCCCGTCGCCAACCTGTATCCGACCCGCAGCTGGCTGCGCAGCGCGCGACCAGCGGACAGATTGGCGGCCACGTCGCGTGCCCCCGACGCCGTCAGAAGGGCCATGGCCAGGAGTGGCATGCCGCCCAGCAGCCCGATCGACACCGCGAGAACGGCTGAATCGACCCCGAGCCCTCCCAAGGCCAGGGCGACGGCTGTTCCGAGGACGCCGAATCGGATGGCCCGCTCGAGGTTGCGGTGCCGGACCCCCGTCGCACGGAGCGCGGACTGCCCGATGGCGATCGAGGCCGCGCTGGCCAGGGCGTAGCCGATCATGACCATGGCGGCGGCGCCGAGAATCCGTGGCAACACGGCGGAGAGCTGGTCGGAGGAGTTGTCGAGTCGCGACGATCCCAGAACCGCGGCGGCCACCATGATCCCGCTCGCTGTGCCGCACCAGAAGACGAAGGTCCCGAGAGGGCGCGCCATGTCGTGGGATTCGCGGCTGCGCCCGGGTCGCATCATCGACGTTCGCAGGATGCGTCCGGCCAACTCGCCGAGCAGTAGCCCGGCCGCGAGGGCGATCACCGCCGTGATGAGGTCGTTTCCGTCAAACATCGCTGGCCTCCTCCGAGGTCTCACCGCCGAACAGGATTCGTGCGGTCGCCCACCCCACCGACAACATGGCCGTCGCGGTGTTCGTCGGGCTCTGACTCAACAGCTCCTCCGCGACCTCGGCTTCGGTACGCCTACACAGATCGGCCGGGGAGCTCACGATCTGAGCGAGCTCCTCCGCCACGAGGCTGTCCGATGCGGCGAGTGCCGCATCGAGATCTTCGTCGTCGTCGAGTTCGGGTATCCCGAGGTTCTCGTCGCCGGTCATGTGGTGACCTCCCGGTCGAGGGATCGTTGGAGTTCGCGCCGAGCCCGCAGCAGGCGCGTCTTCACGGTGGGGACCGTCACGTCGAGGGCGCTGGCGATGTCGGCGTAGGTCATACCCTCGACGTCCCGCAGGGTGACCACCGCCCGGCTCAGCTTGTCGAGGTCGTTCAGGGCGCCCGCCAGGTCGCTGAGGGCGCTTCGCCCCGCCGCCGACCGTTCGACGCTCTCGGGCGATGGCCCGTCGGGCATCGCGTCGGGGGAGCGTGACTCCTCACGCATTCGGCGGAGATAGCTCACGGCGGTGTTGTGGGCGATGCTGAGCACCCAGCTCTTGAGCGAACCCTCGCCGCTCCACGAGGGCAGTGATCGCCACGCCTTGATGACGGTGTCCTGGGTGATGTCCTCCGCCAGATGCTGATCGCGAACCACGGAGTACGCGACCCGGTAGATCGCGTCGGCGTGGTCGTGGATGAGCCCGCGCAGGATGTCTTCCCGAGACGGCGGAGCGGCATCCCGACGCCTGGTGTGTCGGGAACGAAGCATGATCGATCGGGTTCAGTCTGGGGTCGTATCCGCGTTTTGCGGCGCGACGCTACGTAGTCTCACGACGTGGCGAAGGACGGCGCGGGTGCCGACGCAGGACTGGTCGTGTTTCTCCACGGCCACGAATCCTCTCCCGACGAGTTGGGCGACATGGCCGGGCGCCTCGAGTTGCCGGCGTCATGGGTCGTGGTCGTGCCCGCCGCTGCAGGCCATGGGACCGACGCCGCGTCATCGTGGTTCGACACCGGTCCGCGCGGAGTCGATGCGGACGGCGTCGACCGATCGGCGCGACATCTCGAAGGTCTCATCGACGGGCTGCTCGCCGATTCAGGTCTCGACCGGGCGAACCTCGTCGTCGGCGGCTTCTCTCAGGGCGCGGCCATGGCGCTGGTGCTGGCAGCCCGCGGGACGATTGCGGGAAGCCGGCTGCTCGTCCAGTCCGGCTGGATACCGGAAGGGCCCGGTGTCGAGGTCGATCTCGCCGGGGCGGCGCTCGAGTCGGCGTTCGTGCAGGCGTCGAAGAACGACGCCGTGGTCCCGGCCGAACTCAGCCTGTGGGCCGCTGACGCGCTGACCGCAGCCGGTACGAAGGTCGAGCACCGCGAATACCCGGGGGGTCATGCCATGTCGACCATGATGTGCGTCGACGCCGGCGCATGGATCCAGCGCCGCTGACGTCAACCCGTTGTCGACCAGCCGGCATCGAGGTCGTCGACCGAACACAGCGTCGCCAACTGGGCGATGGTGAACCGGAGCACGTCGTCGCCGTATCGGCGAGGCACTCCGACGACTGCATCGGTGGGGACCACGACCTGGTACCCGAGGTTGACCGCCTCGATGCAGAGCCCCGGGATCCCCACGTTGAGCGAGACGCCGCACACGATCAGGGTGTCGACATCCAGACGAGAGAGCATCTGATGGAGATCGGTACCGGTGAAGGGGCTGACGCCCGAGGAACGTGAGCTGACGGGATCGCCGTGGGCCCCGCCGATGTCGGGGACGAGCTCGGCCGCGTCCGATCCGGCCATGATCGGTGCGTCGGCCGCCGATCGGAGCAGAGGCGCATTGAGACCACCGATCTCGGGGCCGTCCTCGAAGCCGAAGACGGCATGAAGAACCGGGATGTCGCGACGGCGTGCTGCGACGATGAGTCGGGCGATCGCGGCGATCGTTCCGCTCTCGACCGCGGCATCGCGCACTGCGGGGAAGATCGCCAGATCGCCGATGACGCCCCGTTGGCACTCCATCGTGACAACGGCAACGCCGGTCTGGTTCGGGAGCGGGATCGCGGCCATGGGACATTTTGGATCGCCGGAGACGCTGGGTCACCATCGATGCGTGGCCGTACCCGTCGTTCTGGCATCCACCTCGGTGTACCGCGCGGCGGTGCTCCGTGATGCCGGTCGCGTCGTCGACGTCATCGATCCGGCCGTCGACGAGGAGGCCCTCCGCCATCTCTTCCATGTCATGACGCCGGGTGGGTACGCCCTCGAGCTGGCCCGTCGCAAGGCCCGTTCGGTGCTCGATCGCCTCGACGGGCGAAGCATTGGTCATCGGGGCAGATCAGGTGGGCGTGAGGATCGAGCGAGGAGTCGAGATCGAAGTCGGGAAGCCCCGTCGGGCGGCTGAGGCAATCGATCAGCTGATGGCGGTGTCCGGCCGCTCGTACCGGCTGATCAACGGGGTGGTCGTCGTTCGGCGCTCCGACGGTGCCGAGGTGGGGGCCGTCGACACCCACGTCGTGCACATGAATCCATATGGACTCCACGCTGCCTCGGACTACGTGGAACGGTTCAGGCCCTTCGACTGTGTCGGGGGCTGTCGTCTCGAAGACGAGTCGGGACTCGTTGCCCGAGTCGAGGGCAGTGGTCCCGACGGCGTGATGGGGATGCCCCTGGGCGTCGTCGACTCGCTGTTGGAGAGCGCGTGTCCGCCCTGAGACGCCGCCACGGCGCGAGTATTCGGGGGATGGACGCCACATCGTCGGACGATCCGTCGCGGCACGATCGACGCTTCCTCCGCTTCCGGAGTGACGGCGCCCTGATCCATCACCGAGGACTCGACGGACTACGCGGTCTGGCGGTGGCGGCGGTCGTGATCTTCCACGCCGACCTCGGAATCATGCCCGGCGGCTACCTCGGAGTGTCGCTGTTCTTCACCCTCTCGGGGTTCCTCATCACGTCGCTCGCCCTCACCGAGGTGGACCGTCACGGACGCTTCGGGCTGCGAGCCTTCTGGTCCCGTCGGTTCCGACGGTTGTTGCCCGCCGCATGGTTCACGATCGGAGCAGTCCTCGTGATCGCCAGCGTCGCAGGATCGATCTCGATCGGGCTGCGGGGCGACGCCTGGGCGTCGCTCGCGAACCTTGCCAACTGGCGATTCCTCGCCACCGGGCAGAGCTACGGGAATCTGTTCTCCACGGAGTCGCCGCTCCTCCATTTCTGGAGCCTGGCGATCGAGGAGCAGTTCTACCTCGCCTTCCCTTTCATCGTGTGGGCCGTCGTGTCGCTGTCCTCGCGGCCCGCCCGGCTCCTCGGAGTCGTCGTGGGGATGATCGCCGCTGTGTCATTCGCGCTGCCGCTCACCGTGGTGCACGGCCTGGACCGCGTGTACTACGGGACCGACACCCGTGCGGGCGAGATCGCTCTGGGGGCCCTGTGCGCCGCCGTGCTGTCGTCTCGGAGCGTGCGGCAGGCACTGATCTCACCGGCAGCGAAGAGACTCCTGGGCGTCCTCGGCACGGTGGTCGGGCTGGTCGTGCTCGCCGCCTGGATCGGAGTGACCCGCACCTGGTGGGGCATCACCAACGGTGGGCTCATCCTCGTGGCGATGAGCTCGGTCGTGCTCGTGGTGTCGGCGATGGTGCCCTCGGGACCGTTCCATCGATTCGTCACGTGGTGGCCGTTGGGTGTGTTGGGGAGGATCAGCTTCGCGGTGTATCTGTTCCACTGGCCGGCGCTGACGTACCTCACGCCCGAACGCACCGGCATCCCGGATCCGCTGAGGGTCGTGGTCGTGATCGCGGGAGTGATCGTCGCTGCGCTGCTCAGCGAACGAGCGCTCGAGAAGCCGTTCCGGCGCGGATCGATCGCACCGCGTTGGATGGGTGCGGTGGGCGTCGCGGCGCTCGCCGTGCTGGTCGCCCTGCCGATGCTGGTGCCGGAGCCGGCGTCACTCGTGACCGTCGCCACCCTCGAAGAGGAAGCCGAGGCATACCGCGAGTCCCAGCTGGGCGTCGTGGCTCCCGCCCCGCCTGTCGTCGAGGGCGTCTCGGTGGAGTCGGTCCCCCGACCCGACGTGGCCATGTTCGGGGACTCGATTCTTCTCACCATGGCCCTGGCCTCGGGCTACTACAACGCCGATTGGCGTTACATGGGTCCGGGAGACGGGGTGTTGGAGTTGGGGTGTGGGGTCGTGAGGGGAGGCCGACGCCGCACCGACGTCGATGTACGCGCCCAGGACACCTGCGATTCGTGGCCGGAGACGTGGACGCGGTCGGTGGAGCAGAACGATCCCGACGCCGCGGTCGTGATGTCGTGCCAATGGGAGAACGTCGATCGGCGCTACGAGGGAGGGGAGTGGGTCCATGTGGGCGACCCGAACTTCGACGACCTCGTCCGCGCCGAGTACACGACGGCGATCGACGTGTTGCACTCCGCTGGTGTTCCACTCGTCCTGTGGGTGCGGTGCCCCTATTTCAGCCAATCGGTCGGGGTCGACGAGCTGGGCGAGGGGTTCCGGGAGAGCCGCGAGCCGGCGCGGACCGACCGGCTCAACTCGATCATCGACGAGGTTGCGGCCGCTCGCAGCGATGTCGAGGTCCTGGATCTCGCCACATGGGTCAACGAGCGGGTCGACGACGCCACGATCCGTCCGGACGGGTCGCACTTCGAGCGGACCGTCGACACCGGGGCGGGTGAGGTCTTCACCCGCCTCGTCCTCGACGCCTACGAATCGTGGTGGACCGAGAACCGGTCCGGCGGTTGAGCAGTCGTGTCGGTCGTCGCCGATGGCGGCGCTAACATTCGGCATGGCTCAGCTCCCCGATGACATCGCATCCGAGGGCGAGGTGCCCGCCAGGTTCCGTCGGATAGGTCTCACGTTCGACGACGTCCTGCTGCTTCCCGCGGAGTCGTCCGTGGTGCCCCACGAGGCGGACACATCGACCTGGTTCACGCCCGACATCCGGCTCCAGGTCCCCATCGTGTCGGCGGCGATGGACACCGTGACCGAATCCCGGATGGCGATCGGCATCGCCAGGCTCGGTGGGATCGGGGTGATCCACCGCAACCTGCCGGTCGAGGATCAGGTCGCCGAGGTGGACCGGGTCAAGCGGTCGGAGTCGGGGATGATCACCGACCCGGTCACACTGCGGCCCCATCAGACGATCGACACCGCGCTGCAGTTGATGGCCGAGTACCACATCTCCGGGGTGCCGATCACCGACGACCACAACCGCCTGGTCGGCATCCTCACCAACCGCGATCTCCGGTTCGAGACCGACCCGAGCCGCCGTATCGACGAACTGATGACGAGGGAGGGGCTCATCACCGTACCCGTGGGCACGACGCTCGACGAGGCCCGGGAGCGTTTCCGCACGGTCAAGGTCGAGAAGCTCCCCGTCGTCGACGACGACGGCTACCTACGCGGGCTCATCACCATCAAGGACCTGAAGAAGCGCACCGAGTTTCCGCAGGCGACCAAGGACGGAGACGGGCGTCTGGCGGTGGCCGCCGCGGTCGGCACAGGGGGTGATGTCGTCGACCGGGCGAAGGGTCTCATCGAGGCGGGGGTCGACGCACTCGTCGTCGACACCGCTCACGGTCATTCTGCAGGCGTCACCGACGCCATCGCCGAGCTCCGCCGGTTCTGGTCGGGACCGTTGGTCGCCGGCAACGTCGCCCGTGCCGACGCGGCAGAGGCACTCATCGATGCCGGGGCCGACGCCATCAAGGTGGGGATCGGCCCGGGATCGATCTGCACCACCCGAGTGGTGGCCGGAATCGGGGTCCCCCAGATCACCGCGGTCGCCGAGTGCGCCGAGGTTGCACATCGACGGGGACGGACGATCATCGCCGACGGAGGAATCCAATTCTCCGGAGACGTCGCGAAGGCCATCGGAGCCGGAGCCGACGTCGCCATGTTCGGATCGTTGCTGGCGGGCACCGACGAGAGCCCCGGCGAGGTCGTGCTGTATCAGGGGGAGCGCTACAAGTCGTACCGAGGCATGGGGTCGCTCGGAGCGATGAAGGCAAGGTCGTACTCGAAGGACCGGTACTTCCAGGAACACGTCGTCGATGCGGAGAAGCTCGTGCCGGAGGGAATCGAAGGTCGAGTGCCCTATCTCGGGTCGGTGTCCACGATCGTGCACCAGCTCGTCGGTGGTCTCCAACAGGCGATGGGGTACTGCGGCACCCCGACCATCGCCGAGATGCAGGAGCGTGCGGAGTTCATCCGCATGACCGCGGCCGGTCTGCGCGAGGCGCACCCCCACGACATCACGATCACCGAGAAGGCACCCAACTACAGGTCGTGACCGACATGCCGCCTCGGGGTGTCGGACGGTGCCCGGCGCCGCGATGCCCAGCCCTCGGGGGTCGTCCGGGCCGTAGTGTCGAGCCATGACTCCTGACGAACTGTGCATTCACGAGGACCTCAAGAGGCTGAAGTACGGCTACACGCGATGTCTGGATCAGAAGGCGTGGGCCGAGATGGCGGAGTTGCTCACGCCCGACGTCACCGCCGACTATTCGGGCGGGAAGTACCACTACGAAGGTCGCGAGGCGGTCATGGCGTTCCTCGAGACGAACCTGTCGCGACCCACCTTCCACACGTCGCACCGGATGCACCATCCCGAGATAGAAGTGGTGGGGCCCGATGAGGCCCGGGGGGTGTGGGCCATGGACGACGTCAACGTCGATCCGGAGCTCGACTTCTTCCTGGTCGGGGCCGGCTTCTACGACGACGTCTACCGTCGGGTCGAGGGCCGCTGGCTCATCGCCCACACCGGCTACCGCAGGACGTTCGAGACCGTGATGTCGATGTCAGCGGCGAACATGTCCCTGACGGCCAGTTGGTGGTCGACCGACGGACGGTCGATGCTCGACGTCTCCTGACGCCGGAGCCTGTCGTGACGTCCCCAGTAGGATTCTGACGGTCCGTCAGATGAGGTCGACCCCGGAGGTCTCCGTGAGTGAATCAGGTGTCGCCGCGCACGACGTCGGTCTCCCCAGGATCGTCAGCGTCGACGATCATGTCGTCGAGCCGCCACACGTGTGGCAGGACCGACTGCCTTCCTCGCTCAAGGATCGTGGGCCACGGGTCGAGCGTCGGGGCATCGGCGCCATGGAACACATCGGTGGGGGTGCGTACCGTCAGACGTTCGATCCGGACGGCCGCCCGGCGGACTGCTGGGTGTTCGAGGACCTCGTCTACGTGCACAAGCGGCACGTCGCGTCCGTGGGATTCGAACGTGACGAGATGACGATGACCCCCATGACCTATGACGAGATGCGGCCCGGCTGCTACGACGTCAAGGCTCGCATCTCCGACATGGAGATGAATCATGTCGATCACTCCCTCTGTTTTCCCACCTTCCCGAGGTTCTGTGGGCAGACCTTCGCGGAGGTGGCCGATCGTGAACTCGGACTGGCGTGCATCAGGGCCTACAACGACTGGATGATCGAGGAGTGGTGTGGCGAGAGCGAGGGCGTCCTGATACCCCTGACGCTCATTCCACTGTGGGATGCGGAATTGGCTGCTGCGGAGGTTCGGCGGAACGCCGCCAGGGGCTGTCGCGCCGTGTGTTTCTCGGAGATCCCGCCCCACCTCGGGCTGCCGTCGATCCACAGCGGGTACTGGGACCCGTTCTTCGCGGCATGCCAGGACACCGGAACCGTCGTGAACATGCACATCGGCTCGTCGTCGAAGATGCCGGCCACCTCACCCGATGCCCCGGTCGCAGTGGCTGCGAGCCTCAGCTTCAACAACTCCATGGCGAGCCTCTGTGATTTCCTGTTCTCGGGGGTGTTGGTGCGATTCCCCACTCTCACGCTCGCCTACAGCGAGGGGCAGATCGGCTGGCTGCCTTACATTCTCGAGCGCGTCGACGACGTGTGGAGCGAGCATCGTGCGTGGGGCGGTGTCTCCGAAACGATCCCCGAACCGCCCTCCACCTACTACTTCCGTCAGGTCTTCGGGTGCTTCTTCAGGGATCGGCACGGACTCGAGAGCCTGCACCGCGTCGGAGTCGACAACGTGACATTCGAAACGGACTACCCGCACACCGATTCCACGTGGCCTCACAGCGCTCAGGTCGCGGCGGAGATGACAGCGCACCTCTCCGATGAGGTCCGCTACAAGATCCTCCGCGGCAACGCCATCCGGATGCTGCATCTCGACATCACCTGACCAACGGGCCGAGTTCGTCGGCCCGGTGCCATGATGGCGCAGTGATGCCGATGAAGGGAGCGCTCCTGGTCGCCCGCCCGGAACTGGTCGATCCGAACTTCGCGCGGACGGTCATCTCCCTCCTCGCTCATGACGAGGACGGCGCCCTCGGTGTCGTGTTGAATCGGCCCGCCGAAATCGGAGCCGCGGCGGGCGTCCCGGTCGACCTCGCGGCGCGTTCGGGCCTGTCCGTCGACGACCGCGTTCACATCGGTGGTCCTGTCGAGACCGATGCCCTGGTGGTTGTGGGGGAGACACCCGACGGCGGTCCGTCGGTGTGGAGCGACCAGGATCTCGGGGCCGACCAGCCGGCCGGCGGCCGGGTCCGGTTGTACCTCGGTTACGCCGGATGGTCGGCCGGCCAACTCGAGGCGGAGATCGCCGGGGGATCGTGGATCGTCTGCGGCCCCGAAACCGGAGATCATCTCGCTCCCGACCCCGATCGGCTGTGGCATGACGTGCTGGTGCGCCAGCCGGTGCCGACGCGTCTCCTCGCCTGGTACCCGGGGGATCTGTCGGCCAACTGACGGGGCCCCGGGAATTCCCGAACATTCTTGAGTGCAGCCGTGGATGTGCCGATCCCCCCAGGGTGTTCGAGGACAGACGAATGGCGCCCCGAGGACCGGGATCGCGTCGATCGCGGGTATCCCGGTTCGCCGCGCCCGCGGCGACAGCACTCCTGTGCGCGGGACTCCTCGCAGGCGGCATCTCCTACCTGTCCGACCGGGGGCTCGACTCCGCGAGTACCGAGGTGTCCCGCATCGAGTTGGCCAGCGTTCGGCTCGACGCATCCCGGTCCCTCTCGGAGGTGCAGTTCGCCCTTCTCGATGGGGGCAGCGCAGGGCGCGCCGCGACCGTGTGGTCCACGGCGCAGCGTGACTTCGTCGATCGTCTCGATCGGATCGCCCGGCGGTCGCCCCAGCTGAATCGCGAGGTCGCGGCGGTACGAGCCGCCGTCGCCCGTTCGTTGTCGGATTCCGCCGCCGGTGAAACGGCGGAGGGCGTCCGATTTGCCGGGAGGTCGGTCGGAGAGGTCATCGCCGCCACCGCCGGCGACGGCGCGCTCGAGGGAACATCGGCCGTGGCCAATGCGATGGCGGTCGACCTCATCGACCTTCAGCGCGCCATGGATGTGGTGGTCGTCGCCAAGGGCCTCGAAGGCGATCTGTCCGTGGTGTTGTCCGCCAGCGGACTGCCCGACAACGAAGCGCTGTTGGTCGGCTCGGCCAACCTGTTGAGAGGAGATCCGGCGGAGTTCGATGCGCTGGGTCGGGTCAGCTCGCTCGGTGTCGAGGACCCGACGGTCGTGTCGGCGATCGGATCGCTCGACGAGAGCGCGGCACTCCAGCTGATCGAGTCGGCGGTCGCGTGGGCCATAGGGGTCGCGGACGGTACGGCCCCGTCGGCACGGGCGCCGTCGAGCTTCGCCGACATCCTCGGATCCGCCGAGACCCTCGCCGAGGGCGAGATGAGCCTCGGCAGCGCGGCCGTGGCCTCGGAGACCGAGCGCGCCACCGAGGCGGTCGATTCGCTCGAGGGTCGCCGCACCGCGTTCGCCCTCGCCGCCGCCGTTCTCGTGGTGGCCTCGATCGCAGCGTGGTACCTGGCGTGGCAGACGGCTCGGGTGAAGGAGGACCAGCTCCGCGAGGCCGCCACCACGGATCCGATGACCGGTATCGGCAATCGCGGGTTCCTCGACGAGGCCAGCGCGCGCCTGCGGGACGACGACGGCGATCTGGTCCTGCTCCACATCGACCTGGACCGGTTCAAACCGGTCAACGACACCTACGGCCACGCGGTCGGCGACAGCGTGCTCAAGGCGGCGAGCGGCCGTCTGCGCACGATCGCAGAATCGTCGGGTGGGATCGTGGCCCGCCTCGGCGGGGACGAATTCGCCATCGCCGTTCCCCCCGCCTCGGGTCCGCGGATCGATGCTCTCTGCGCCGAGGTCCTCGAGGGTCTGACCGTCTTCGAGATCGAGGGCCTGCAACTCACCGTCGGCGCCAGCATCGGGGTGGCCCGCGGGGCGACGAGCATCGCGGATCTCCTCCTCAACTCGGACCTCGCGCTGTACCAGGCGAAGCGATCCGGTCGCGGTTCCGCGTCGACCTTCCAGGCCGAGGCCGCCGAGTTCGTGGGGTTCGTGCGCGAGACCCTGCTCGCGGGGAACGTCCACGCCGCCTACCAGGCCCAGTACTCGCTGCAGAACGGCATGTGCGTCGGAGTGGAGGTCCTGGCCCGATTGGACGATCCGGTCCGGGGATCGATTCCCGCCCGTGAGTGGCTGGGAGTGGCCGAGTGGCTGGGCGTCACCGCCGAGCTCTTCGAACACGTCGTCGGCGCGGTGTCCCGTGATCTCGCTTCGGGAATGCGCCCCCAGGGTCGACTCTGGTTCAACGTGAGCCCCAACGACATGCTCCGCAGCGGTGGGGTCGAGTGGCTTCTCGAGAACCTGAAACGCCTGGGTCTCCCGCCTCGAGAACTCGGTCTCGAGCTCACCGAGACCGAGGCGATCGAGGAGACCAGCAGGCTCACCGCCATGGTGAGCGACCTGCGCCATGTCGGGTTGGGTGTGGCGCTCGACGGATTCGGAGCGCGCTCGTCCCCGATCGGTCACCTCGTCGAGATCCCCGTGAGCCGCGTGAAGCTCGACAGCTCACTCATCGCCGGCCTCGGTCCGCATTCGGGTCCCTCCGCGTGGGTCGTCGGTGCCATGGCCAATCTGGCCAGACGACTCGAGATCGAGCTGGTGGCCGAGGGGGTGTCGTCGGGTGAGCAACTGCGGGCGCTCGCCCAACTGGGGGTCCCCGGGGCGCAGGGGTTCCTCCTGTGTCTCCCCGGACCGATGAACCGGTCGCCGGGATCGGTCGATCTCGCCATGGCCGCTCAGACCACGCTCCGTTCGCTCGAGGTCGACGACGAGCAACCTGCGCCGTTGTCGCGCCAGCTCAGTCGCTGACCCGGCGTCCGCTTCCTACACTCACGCGGTGTCCGAGTCCTCGTGGGACCCGTTGTGCGACCTGGTTGTCGGCTGGTTCGGGCGCGTCGGTGGCCGGCGTTGCGTGGCAGTCGCCGGGGGGGTGGCGACCGGCAAGTCCACCTTCGCGGAGCGGCTCGCCCAGAGAGCACCCGACGACGTCGTGGTCGTGGCAGCAGACGATTTCCTCCTGTCCAACCGGGACCTGGCAGCGAAGCGTCTCTCGGCACGAAAGGGATGGCCCGAGACCTACGACCTCGACGGTCTCGCGGGGGCGGTACGAGAACTCGCCGAGGGGAGACCGACGACGATTCCCTCCTATTCGCACCGCGAGTACGACGTCGTCGACGGTGGAGAACGGGTGGTCGGACCGGCTCCGCTGGTCGTCGTCGAGGGACTCCACGTGCTCGGAGCGGCGTCATTGGCGACGTCGATCGACCTCGGCGTCTACCTCGATGCACCCGAACGCGTGGCCCGACAGTGGTACCTCGCCCGTGCCGGCAGTCTGATCGAACAGGCCGAATCCGATCCCGGGTCGTTCTACTCCTGGGCACTCGGGCTCGACGAGGCGAGTGTGCAGGGGGTCCTCGACACGTTCTGGCGGGAGATCAACCTTGTCGTCCTGCGTGATCACGTGGCACCCACGTCGGACGCGGCCGATCTGGTGGTCCATCTCGACGAGAGCCGCTCCATGACGGTCGACATCGGTCCGACGATGCGTTGATCAGACGGGCTGTGCCTCGCCGGATCCCTTCTCGACGAACCAGACATCGCGTTCGGTGACAGCGCTGTCGGGGTCCCAGACATCGCCCACGTAGGCGAACTCGCAGGTGAACCGGTCGGGGGTGACGGTGGCGACCGCATACCCGTGCCCACCGTGGAAGTACCGCTGTTGGGGGTTGACCGCGCCGTAGTCGGTCTCGAACGCCACCGTGGTCACGGACGTGACGATGAACTCCGGCGCGACGATCTCACCCGATTCGGACGTCACGTCCAACACGAAGCCCGCGTGCCAGTCCCCGGTCACGATGACGGGGTCGGCGTCGGCGCTCATCATCGCCTCGATCACCTGTTGGCGGACGGCTGGGTAGCCGTCCCAGGTGTCCAGGGGGTACTCGGGCGACTCCTCGCTGCCGAGGTTGAGCCCGGCGAACATGAGGGGGTTGGCCAGGATCGACCAGGGGCGGTCGGCGGATTCGAGGCCGCCGATCAGCCACTCCGTCTGATCGGGCCCGAGGTTGGTCCGGCTCGGATCGTCGCGCTCCGCGCATGCCGGGCCCTGGTCCTGGAGCGGCGAGGACGTCTCGCGGCACGGCGGAGGATCGGCGTGGCCCCGGGTCTCGACCACGAAGAGGGTCGCGAGGTCCCCGATGTCGAAGGACCGGTGAAGGGACAGGTCCTCGAAGTCGGCCGGTTCGGGGGTGATCCGTATCGGCATGTGTTCGTAGAACGCCTGGTGCCCCGCCATCCGCCTGGCCCGCGTCGCGTCGTCGGAGGCCCCCGTCTCGTCGACATCGCCGGCGTAGTTGTTGGACACCTCGTGGTCGTCCCAGGTGACGATCCACGGGACTGCCGCATGCGCCGCCTTCATCTGGGGATCGAGGCGGGTCTGGGCGTATCGGCTCCTGTACTCGTCGAGCGTGGTGGGGGTGGCTCCCGCCCAGACGCGTTCGCCGGTTCCGTCGGGTGAGAGGTCTCCGAGTGAGGTCTCGTAGATGTAGTCCCCGAGAAAGACGACCGCACCGAGGTCAGGCTCCTCGATCGCGCGGGCCCATGCGCCATAGTGCCCCCACTGGTAGTCCTGGCACGTAGCGAAGACGAAGCGGAACCGGTCGGTGGGAGAGTCCGCCGCCGGAAGCGTCCTCGTTCGTCCGACCTCGCTGGTGCGCGCACCGGTGCGGAATCGGTAGACGTACTCCCGGTCGGGATCGAGGCCGGTGACGTCGACGTGAACCGAATGCCCCAGAGTTGCCGGGGCTGTCACGACCTCGCTCGCCACCAGCGTGTCGAACGTGTCGTCGAGGGCGACGTCGAACGCGACCTCCCGGTCGGTCCCGCCCATTCCTCCGTCGGGAGCGAGTGGGTCCGATGTCAGACGAGTCCACAGGACCACCCGATCGGCCCGGGGGTCTCCCGACGCGACTCCGAGAGCGAAGACGTCATCGGGCGCGTCCCACGACGGAGCCGCAGCCGCATCGGTGCCGGCGACGTCCGTCGTGCCGTCGCCCGCGGGGTCATCGCCGCTGGTCGAGTCGTCGGGACTGCAGGCGACCACGGCGACGCTGCCTGCCGCGAGCGACATGATGAAACTGCGTCGATTCATGGGTGATCCTTCCGCCGGGACCCCGGCGGGACCCTGCGCCGACCGCACGGTAGCGGTCCGATCCACCGACGTCGCGGACGCGGGTGCGCTACGTTCGCCGCACGGTCCGTCCGCCGAGGAAAAGGGGTCACGTGACAGCTCGACGATTCAAGGTGGGTGTCCAGGTTCACCCACAGCACACGACCATCGAGGAGCTCCGACGGTCGTGGGAGAGCGCGGACGGTCTGGGGGTCGACAGTCTCTGGACATGGGACCACTTCTTCCCGCTCTACGGCGAGGCCGATGGGGCGCATTTCGAGGGCATGTCACTTCTCGCGGCGATGGCGGTGACCACCTCCGATGCCCAGCTCGGGCTGTTGGTGACCTGCAACGGCTACCGCAATCCCGAACTCCTCGCCGACTCGATCCGCACCATCGACCATCTCAGCGGCGGTAGGGCCTGTCTGGGGATCGGTTCGGGCTGGTTCGAACGGGACTACACCGAATACGGCTACGAGTTCGGAACCGCACGGGGGCGTCTGGCTGATCTGTCCGAGTCCCTGCCCAGGATCGTCGCACGGCTCCGTTCGCTCAACCCGCCCCCTCTGGGAGAGATGCCGATCCTCATCGGCGGCGGGGGCGAGCAGGTGACGTTGCGCCTGGTTGCCCGCTACGCGGACGTCTGGAACAGCTTCGGGCCGCCCGACATCTGGGCTGCGAAGAACGCGGTTCTCGACGAACGGTGCGCCGAGGTGGAGCGCGAACCCACCGAGATCGAGCGCAGCGTCTGCATCGGCCCCGACGACATGTCGAGGGTCGAGGAGTTCGTGGATGCGGGGGCGCAGCACCTCATCTACATGTGCGGATCGCCCTTCGATTTCGCACCGCTGGAGCAGTTGATCGCACTGGCCGAGTCATGACCCGTCCGGCCACGTCGGTGGGCGGCGGGTCCACCGAGGCGTACTCCGGATTCGAAGGGCAGGTCCACGAGACCTTCGGGGTGTCCGAAGGCTGGTGGCCCCCTCGGTCCCGGCCGCCCCATGGCGCGCCGAATGTCGTGGTGATCCTCGTCGACGACCTCGGCTATTCCGACCTGGGTTGTTACGGGTCGGAGATCCCCACGCCCAACATCGACGGTCTCGCCGAACGCGGTCTCCGCTACACCAACTTCCACACCACACCGATGTGCTCGCCGACGCGAGCTGCGCTCCTGACCGGGGTGAACGCCCACGCAGCCGGCGTCGGGCACGTCGCCCACTCCGACCCCGGATTCCCCGGCTACGCCATGGAACTCTCGCCGCACACCGCAACCATGGGGGAGATCTTCGGAGATGCGGGGTATTCCACGATGATGGTGGGGAAGTGGCACCTCGCAAAGGACTCCGACCTCTCCACGGCCGGTGACCGTCGATCGTGGCCGGTGCAACGAGGCTTCGCGCAGTACTACGGCATTCTCGACGGCTTCACGAACTTCCACCACCCCCACCGGCTGGTGTCGGGAAACGAGGCGGTGCACGTCGATGAGTACCCCGAGGGCTACTACTTCACCGACGACATCACCGATCGGGCCATCACGATGATCAAGGAGACGAAGGCCTCGAACCCGTCGAAACCCTTCCTCATGTACGTGGCTCACGGCGCCGTACACGCCCCACTCCAGGCCAAGGCGTCCGATATCGAGGCCCATGTCGGACGATATGACGACGGGTGGGATGCTCTGCGGTCCGAACGGTACGCACGACTCGTCGAGCTGGGCGTGATCGATGCCGGTACCCCCTTGCCACCGCGTAACTCAGAGGAGGGTCACGAGGTCGACGACTGGGACTCCCTCGATTCCCGTCAGCGCGAGCTGTTCTCCCGCTACATGGCCGTCTACGCGGCCATGGTCGACAACCTCGACCAGAACGTGGGGCGTCTGCTGAGCGCACTGGACGACATGGGGGAGCTGGACAACACGATCGTCGTGTTCACGTCCGACAACGGGGCCTCGCGTGAGGGCGAGGAGTGGGGCACGTCGTCGTACTTCACCCATCTCGTCGGTACGCCCAACTGGCAGGACGACCATGATCGGCTCGACCAGATCGGCGGACCGAGGACCATGCCGCACGTCCCGCGGGGGTGGGCGATGGCATCGAACACGCCGTTCCGGCTCTACAAGATCAACACCCATGCCGGCGGACACCAGGTGCCCTTCATCGTGTCCTGGCCCGCCGGTCTCGGACAGCCGTCGGAGATGCGGCGGCAGTACACCTACGTGACCGACGTCCTCCCGACACTCGCCGAGTTGTGCGGGCTGGACATTCCGACCGAACGGAATGGTCGCGCCCTCATCGAGGCCGCCGGCACCAGTTTCGTGCCGACGTTGGCCGATGCGGCCGCCCCGTCGCGCCACACCGAGCAGTACTACGAGATGTGGGGACACCGGGGCTACTACCGGGACGGCTGGGAGGCGGTGACCGTCCACCAGCCCTGGCAGCCCTTCGGACTCCACGAATGGGAGTTGTACAACCTCATCGACGATCCGACCGAGTGTGTCGATCTCGCCGCGGAGAACCCCGAGAAAGTGGCCGAGCTCGCCGCGGCGTGGGACGACGCAGCGTGGGCGAATCAGGTCTATCCCCTCGAAGACGGAACGATGCTCAAACACATCGTCCGCCCGCCCGAGGTCGCCGACCTCGACGCGCCGGTCACCATCACCATGGGAACCCCGACCCTCGAGCGGTGGCGCTCACAGCGGCTCATCTGGGTCCGGTCGTTCACCGCGACCGTGTCGCTCGACCACCGGGTGAGTGACCGCGGCATGCTCCTGGCGCACGGCGATCAGGGAGGCGGGTACGCCCTCTATGTCGGCGACGACGGTCATCTGGTCTTCGTCCACAACGACGGTCACAGAATCCGCAGACTCGATGGTGGGCTGCTTCGCGACGGTGTCTCGTCGGTGTCGCTGACCGCCGAGGCGGGAGGCGGGAACGTCTGGACCGTCACCCTCGCGGTCGACGGCGTCGAGGTGTGCGGCGGCGACGGATTCGACGTGTTCCTGTCGATGGCGCCGTTCGAGGGCATCGACGTGGGTATCGATCGGCGATCGCCGGTCGACTGGGACGTCTTCGAGCGGCACGGATCGTTTCCGTACTCCGGAACGATCCACTCGGTTCACTACGAACCGGGCGATCACGCTCCCGACGCACCGATTCGTATGGTCGACACGTTGAGGGAGCTCTCGGCCACGTTCTCGCGACGCTTCGACTAGGGCCCCGGCGAGAGGTCGGTGGGGTCAGGGCCGGCACGGCCCGGCGGTGCCCTGATGGCCCTGCCCGAGCAGGAATCGGGTGGAAGCGGTCATGTCGGTATCGCGCCGGTGTGTGACACGATGGCGCGATGGTCGAGCTGATGCTGCTGGCGCTGGCGCTCGTCGCCTACGCCGTGGTGTCGAGTCGATTGGCCATGTCGCCGATCACCGCCCCGATGGTGTTCTGCGGCGTGGGGTTGATCGTGGGGACGGCTGGACTCGGCTGGTTCGACCTGGCCATCGAGAGCGAAGCGGTCAGCGTCCTGGTGGAAGGAACGTTGGTGCTCGTCCTGTTCACCGACGCCGCTCGCATCGACCTGTCCGAACTCCGTCGGGAAGCGGCCGTTCCGACGCGACTGCTGGGCATCGGTCTGCCGTTGTCCCTGTTGTTCGGCACGGTCGCCGCTGTCGTGGTGTTCCCCAGCCTGAGCCTGGTCGACGCCGCCCTGCTCTCGGCCGTCCTCGCACCCACCGATGCGGCCCTCGGTCAGGCCGTCGTGAGCGACCGGCGTCTTCCCGTCCGCATCCGCCAGGCTCTGAACGTCGAGAGTGGCCTCAACGACGGCATCGTGGTTCCGGTCGTCACCGTGTTGCTCGTGTTCGCCGAAGCGGAACAGGACAACGGTGGCGTCTGGGACGTGGCCCATCTGATCTTCCGACAGATCGGCGGAGGACTGGCGGTCGGGCTGCTGGCCGGGGGAGCGGGTGGCCTGGTACTGAGGCGCAGCGTGGAGGCGAATCGCGTCGAGGGGGTCTACCGGCAGCTCGGCACGATCGCGCTGGCGGTGGCGGCGTTCGCCGGCGCCGAACTCATCGAAGGGAACGGCTTCATCGCGGCGTTCACGGCGGGGTTGGCCTTCGGCAAGGTGGCCCGAGAGCAGTGTGCCTACCTCCACGACTTCACCGAGGACGAGGGCGAACTCCTGAGCGTCGTGACCTTCACGGTGTTCGGCGCCGTTCTGGTCGGTCCGCTCATCGACCGGCTCACGTGGCAGATCGCCCTCTATGTCGTGTTGAGCCTGGCGGTGGTTCGGGTGGCGGCGGTGGTGATCGCGATGTCGGGCTCCCACACACTGTTCGAGACCCGGCTCTTCATCGGCTGGTTCGGCCCTCGCGGCCTGGCATCGATTCTCTTCGGACTGATCGTCCTCGAGGATCTGGCGTCGCCGGCCGCGTCGGACATCTTCGCGGTGGCCATGTGGACGATCCTCGTCAGCATCTTCGCCCATGGCGCGTCGGCCAGCCCGTGGGCCGGTCGTCTGTCAGCGCGGATCGCGGCCTCGAACCGGCCGATGGTCGAGACACGGCCCACCCCCGAGATACCCACGCGCCGCAAGATCCACCAGTCGATGACTCAGCACTGAGAGGGGACCGGCCGGAGCACTCAGTTCGCGGAGGTCTGGGCGACCTGACGCCGGACGTCATCCATGTCGAGTGCCTTCACCGCGTCGATCAACTGATCGAGTGATGCCGCGGGGAGCGCTCCAGGTTGACTGAAGACGAGAATCCCGTCGCGAAAAGCCATGAGGGTCGGAATGGACATGATCTGGAGCGACCCCGCCAGCGCCTGCTCGGCTTCGGTGTCGATCTTCGCGAAGGTCATCTCCGGGTTGGCCTCGGACGCCGCTTCGAACACGGGCCCGAACATGCGGCACGGTCCGCACCACTCGGCCCAGAAGTCGACGAGGACGATTCCGTCTCCCGAGATGGTCTCCTCGAAGGTGTCGGCGGTCAGATTGACGGTACTCATGTAGTCCTCCTGTCGGGCTGTACCCACTCTAACCCTCCTACCCCCAGGGGTATTCCACCACACGTGACGGTGGGGCCTGCCCAGCCCAGAGTGGGGGTTGTCCCCGGTGGTGGGGGAGCAGATCCATTCCCACGATGGAGGAATGGACCACCGCCTGCCGCCCGTCATCGCCTCCGACTCCGCCCGAGCGAATCGACGGGCGTCGGGAGGCCCAGAAGCTGCGATGTCGGTCGTGGACCGTCTGGTCGACTCGACGCCCGCGGATCGGGACCGCACCGTGGACGCACTCCGGGTCGCGTGCATCGGTGTCGTCGTGCTGTGGCACTGGTGCCTGTCGGTGACGCACTGGGTCGACGGTCGTCTGACCATGCCCAACCCCATCGACTCTCTGACCGCCGGTTGGGCGCTGACCTGGGTCGCACAGGTCATGCCGCTGTTCTTCCTCGTGGGCGGCTACGCAGATCGAGCGGCGATGGGTGACCGCGTCGCCTGGCGGCCGATCGTCGGCCGGCGCCTGCGTCGCCTGGTCGTTCCCGCCGGGGTGATGATCGCGGTCTGGGCAGGTCTGGAGGTGACCCGTCGGCTGGTATCGCCGGGAGGGGAGCCGTTCTGGGTGACGTACCGGGTCGTCCTGGTGCCCTTGTGGTTCCTCCTGGTCTTCGGGGCGGTGGTCGCCCTGGCGCCGCTCACGCTTCGCTGGCATCGTTCCCGCCCCCTCGCCACCCTGGTCGTCATGGTCGGAGCGGTTCTCGCCGCAGATGCCGTGCGCTTTCTCGGCGGGTGGACCCCGGCGGGCTGGTTCAACGTGGTCGCGGTGTTCGTGGCGGTGCACCAGGGCGGGTACCTCTGGCGAGATCACGGGCTGGAGGGTCGCGGCGGTCTCCTGACCGTCGTCGGGCTCGGGGCGCTCACCGTCACGACGACCACTCTCGGGTATCCGGCCTCGATGGTCGCGACCCCCTCGACGGACTTCTCGAACATGTTTCCGCCCACGGCTGCGATCCTGGCGGTGGCCGTCCTCCAGGCGGGTCTCGTGGGTCTGGCGACACCGTGGTTGCGCCGCATCTGTCAGCGGCGCTCGGTGTGGAGGGGAGTGGTGGCGGCAAACGGTGTCGCCATGACCGTGTTCTGCTGGCACATGACCGCGGCCGTTGCGGCGATCGCGGTCTTCGAAGGCCTGGGTGGACACCTACTGGGCCGGCCGTCGGTGGCGTGGTGGCTGCAGCGACCCGTGTGGGTGGTGATGCCGGGTGTGGCTCTGGCCGGTCTGGTGGCCGTGTTCGGCCGCGTGGAGGCACGGAGTCGGTGAATCCTGACTTTACATAACGAATATTTACGGCGCCAGGGGGACAGGCGGGGATCACCGGGAGGGGTTCTCCCCGGCGATCGAGTCGATCTCGCCGATGAGCCGATCGAGTACCACCGGGAGTGATACGTCGTCGTCGATGTCGGCGCGGGCGTCGGCAACGGCTGAGCCGATGAGGAACAGTCGGTCCCTGGCGTCATCCAGCTCGTTTCGGGTGACGATCAACTCGTCGTCGCCCAATCCGAGTTCGGAACTCCGGCGGCGACTCTCGTAGGCCCGCTGTCGACACGACTGCCGGCAGTACCGCCTCGGTCGCCCGATGGGGTTCGGTGCGAGCCGACGACCGCACCAGTGACAGCCCCGCTCGTCGGACTGGTGCACCGTCGACCTCGACACCGTGATCACAACTCGCTCCCATCCGAACATTACGTCACAGTGACGAAAGTACCACGCCGGCGACCTCAGGCCGGCGACACCCCGTACATCGGCGACACCGCGGACGCGGGCGACACGGTGAGGCGGCGCGGGCCACTGGGAGGCGCGCCTGCTGCACTTCTCGGCGTGATGTGCGTCGGCAACTCGATCGTCGATGTCGTCGGCCCCGATGACCCACTGACATCGAGGCGATGACATCACGCTGGCGCGCTGGATGTTCGGTCCTTCGACCAACTGGTTCGTGGCACCGTTCGGCCTCCGATTCCTCCCCAGGTTCGTCGCATGCGGCCCGATCCGCCGTGATTCCCGATCCGCCGTGATTGCAGTGACAGGTGTCGTGGCGCTCATCCTTCTCGGTGTCGATGGTGACCGCCTGTCCGGCGCCGGACTGCAGCGCCGTCGCTGTGGGTGGCATGGAGGTCCGGGGTACGAACGATTCCGCGACAGATGTTCCGGTGCCCCACACAGGATCGGCCGGGGGCGCCGGAATCGACTGTGGCGCGGGCCGCCGGAATCGACTGCGGCGCGGGCCGCCGGAATCGTCGGTGGCGCGGGCGTACGGGTCGTCCGCGGTGTGCCGGATCGCTACCGGTGTCGGGTAACCGGCCCGCCGATGGCGACCCTCTACCGAACCGAGCGGACACCCGGCCCGGCTCAGTTGGCGGCGGCGATCTGTTGGCCCAGTCGAACGAGCGCCGGGGTCGCACCGCCCAGCTGCAGCTCGCTCTGCTTGGCGGCCGTGAACAGGCGGGCCAGCGGGTAGTCGCGGTCGACCCCCACTCCCCCGTGCAGATGTACCGCCGAGTGCACGACTCGCTGGCCGCCCCACGCGGCCCAGTACTGGGCAATGGCGACCTGGTCGGAGGCGTCGGCGCCGTTGGCGAGCCGCCACAGCGCCTGCCAGGTGGTCAGCCGGATGGCCTCGGTGTCGATGTAGGCGTCGGCCGCTCGATGGCCGACGGCCTGGAACGACGCCAGCGGCACTCCGAACTGCTTCCGCTCGGTCGTGTAGGTGGCGGTCAATGTCAACGCCGCCTCGCAACACCCGAGGGTGAACGCGCACTGGGTGGCGATCGCGGCGTCGTACGCGGCGCGGAGGGCGTCGGTGCCCTGGGCGATTCGCACGGCTGGGGCGCCGTCGAAGACGATCTCCGAATCGGGGGTGCCCGCCGTCGTGGTGAGGGCATGCCGCTCGACTCCGTGGGCGGCGAGATCGACCAGGTAGAGGCCCACCTCACCGTCGGCTCGGGCGGTGACGATCGCCGAATCGGCGATCTGTCCGGCCGGTACGCAGACCTTGGTGCCGCGGAGGGACGCCTCGTCACCCGGAGTCGCGGCGAGACGGGGGTCGAGCGGATCGCCGACAGCCTCGTGCCAGGCACCGGTCACGATACGCCGCCCTTCCACCAGAGCCGCCAGCTCGGTCGCCGCCGCCTCCGACTCCGACGCGATCAGAGCGGGCGCCGCGAGGCCGAGGGTCTCCCACACGGGTACTGCCGCGGCAGTGAGGCCCGCAGCGTGCACGACGGTGCCCACTTCGAGGATGGTCAGCCCCGCTCCCCCGGCAGACTCCGGTGCGCCCATTCCCAGCAGGCCGGCGTCGGCGAGCTTGTCCCAGAGTTCTCGGTCGAACCGGTGTTCTCCTGAGCGCTCGAGGGAACGCAGGTCCTCGGGAGCGGAGGCGTCGCCCATGATCTGCGTGGCGAGGTCGGAGACGGCCTGCATCTCCTCGGTGAAGGTGAAATCCATGGAAGTGTCCTCTCTCGCTCAGCCGCGGAGCGATCGGGGTAGGCCCAGACCGAACATGGCGATGAGATCGCGCTGGATCTCGTTGGTTCCGCCGCCGAAGGTCAGGATGATGAGGGATCGGTAGTTGGTCTCGAGTCGTCCGGCGAGAATGTCGCCGTGGGTCCGCGATGCCAGTGCGGCCCGCGGTCCGAGGATCTCCATGAGAAGCCGGAACGACTCGAGGTAGAACTCGGTGCCGAAGATCTTGATCGTCGACGCATCGGCGACGTCGAGAGTCGCCGATGAGGCCACCTTCCAGTTGATGAGCTTGAGGAAGTCGAGGCCCGATCGCACCCGCGCCAGGTTGAGCTGAACCCATTCGGTGTCGAGTACCCGCGATCCGTCGGGAAGCTTGGTGGAGGCCGTGTAGTCGAGCACCTCCTGGTACGACTGCTCGAGGAGGCCCGGACTGCACAGGGTGACGCGCTCGTGGTTGAGCTGATTGGTGATGAGGCTCCAGCCGTTGTTCGCCCCGCCCACCAGATTGGAGGCGGGGACCCTCACGTCGTCGAAGTAGACGGCGCCGATGTCGTGCGCGGCGAGCAGGTGGAGAGGCTCGACGGTGATGCCCGGCGTCGACTTCATGTCGACGATGATCATCGAGATTCCCTTGTGCTTGGGTGCCTCGGGATCGGTGCGAACCGCCAGCCAGCAGTAGTCGGCGTCGGACGACAGCGACGTCCACATCTTCTGGCCGTTGATGATGTACTCGTCGCCGTCGAGCACGGCCTTGGTGGTGAGCGAGGCGAGGTCGGTGCCGGCCTCCGGTTCGGAGTAACCGATACAGAAGTGGATGTCACCGGCGAGGATCCGCGGTAGGAACCGGTTCTTCTGTTCCTCGGTGCCGTAGTTCATGATCGTGGGCCCGACGGTGTTGATGGTGAGCATGGGGACGGGAGCCCCGAGCCGCATCGACTCGTCGAAGAAGATGAACTGATCCATCTGGGGGCGCCCCTGACCCCCGTACTCGGTGGGCCATCCGATGCCGAGCCACCCGTCCTCGGCCATCTGCTTCACGACCGCCCGGGTGGTCGGGCCGACTCCGTGCTCGACGTGGAGCTCTCGGCGGATGTCCTCGGTGAGGAGGGTGTCGTAGTAGGCGATGAGCTCGCCGCGCAGCGCCTCCTGTTCGGCGGTGTAAGCGATCTGCATCTCGTCCCCGTCGTCTCGTCCTGTCTCGACCGGCGAAACTGTAACGCGTTCCAGTAATTGCATCGAGGTCCCGTGGCGGGGTCCACGGCGGCCGGGTGGGCGGATCCATCACGCACCGCTGGACATAGGGTGACGCCCGTGGCATCTCATTTCGACCTGTGCATCATCGGGACCGGTTCGGGGAATTCGATTCCCGACGACCGCTTCGCAGGTTGGTCCGTGGCCATGGTCGAGCGGGGTCGCTTCGGGGGCACCTGTCTCAACGTGGGCTGTATTCCCTCCAAGATGTTGATCTACCCCGCCGACATCGTCGAGTCGATCCGTTCGGCGTCCGGCCTCGGCGTCGAGGCGACCCTCGACGGGGTCCGGTGGCGGGAGATCAGGGACCGGACGTTCGGCCGAATCGACCCGATCGTCGACGGAGGAGCCGACTACCGGCGCCATCAACCGAACGTCGAGGTGTTCGACGCCGACGCCCGGTTCGTCGGTCCCGGGCGGCTGTCGGTCGGGGACGCCGAGATCACCGCCGATCGTTGGGTGCTCGCCGCCGGAGCGCGTACCGTCGTGCCCCCGGTGGACGGGCTCGAACGCGTCGGCTTCCACACGTCCGACTCGATCATGCGGATCGATGACGTGCCCGAGCGCCTCCTCGTCATCGGCTCGGGGTTCGTCGCGACCGAGATGAGCCACGTGTTCGGAGCGTTCGGATCAGCGGTCAGCATCGTCGCCCGCTCCGAGTGCGTGCTGAGGAGTGAGGACGAGGAGATCAGCCGGCGGATCACCGATCGGTTCGCGGAGCGATTCGACCTGCATCGGTGGTCCACGGTGACCAGCGTGGAGCGAGCGACGTCGGGGATCGTGGCGACCATCGAGTCCCCCGGGGGTCCCCACCGTCTCGAGGTGGACGAGATCCTCGTCGCGGTCGGACGGATCCCCAATGGCGGCCAGCTGAACGTTGAGGCGGCCGGGGTCGAACTCGATACCGACGGATACGTCGTCACCGACGTGCAACTTCGGACCTCGGCCCCCGCCGTGTGGGCACTGGGTGACATCCACAACCCGCTCCAGCTCAAACACGTCGCGAACCACGAGGCACGCGTGGTCGCCCACAATCTGATCCATCCCGACTCGCCGGTTCGCTGCGACGAACACGTCGTGCCTCATGCCGTGTTCACCCACCCCCAGATCGGTTCTGTCGGTTTGACCGAGGAACAGGCCGTCCGTCACGGACGCCCCTTCGTCGGCTACGTGCAGGAATACGGGGACACCGCGTACGGCTGGGCCATGGAGGACCGAACGAGCTGCATGAAGGTCCTTGCCGACGTGGAGACCCGCAAGATCATCGGTGCCCATGCGATAGGGCCTCAGGCCTCGATTCTCATTCAGCCCGTCGTGTCGGGAATGCAATTGGGACACACCGCGGACGAGATGGCCCGGGGGGTGATGTACCCCCACCCCGCCCTCAGCGAGGTGGTGGAGAATGCGCTTCTCGGAGTCGTCGCCGAACTGGGTTGAGAGGAGAGGGTCATGGAGAAGGTGATGTACGTGTTGAGGGGGCCGGATCCCGGCGGTACCGACCGGTACCGGGATCTCGTGGTGGGAGAGATGGCTCCGCGGCTGTCGGAGTCCGGCATCGCATCGCTGTCGATCGCGGTCGACGATGCGGCGTCGAACGTGCCGTCCCCGGTTCCGACTCCGCCCGGAGAGGACCCGGTCGTCGCGGTCATCGGCGTGGAACTGCCCTGCCACGACCGGCGACGTCGTGCCGATGAGGTGGTGTCCGGAGCGGGGTTGGAGTTCGCGGCCTACCTGGTGAGCGGGGCGGTCTACACCGATTACGGCGACAACGAGTGGTCCGGTCCGCGCACGTGGGCTGACGGGGACCGGTCCCCTTCGGTGCTGACCGTGTCCTTCATCACGTCCCGCCCCGACATCTCCCGCGAGGACTTCCTGCTGCGCTGGCATGGAACCCAGTCGCCGCTGTCCGCTGCGATCCAACCTCGTCAGCGCTATGTCCGCAACGAGGTGATCCGACCGCTCACACCCCGAGCACAGCCGCTCGACGGCATCGTCGAAGAGGCATGGGCGAGCGCGGAGGTGATCGAGGATCCGATGCAGTTCTTCTGTTCAGGTGGGGATCCCGAAGTCATGTCGCGAAACATCGAGGCCATGCTCGACAGCGTCACCGCGTTCATCGACATGGATCGGATGCGCAACGTCACGATGAGCGAGTACCTGTACACGGCCATCACACGCCGCGACTGACACGCCGGCGGGGTCGGCGCGCGGTGTTCGGACGTCGTGCCGACGACCACTAGCGTGGTTCGCCTATGTCCACCCGGCTCGACATCGAACTGACCTCCCAACGTCCCGACGGGACCTGGACCTGGCGAAAGGACGGGGCCCGTCAGCCCAAGGGTGAGCTCGACGGCTCGGTTCTTCCCGACGGGGCCGCTGTGGGTGACGTCGTGCGAGCCGATGTGGACATGGCGATCGACGGGATCGACGTCCTCGCCGTCCTGCCCGCCAAGGCTCCCAAAGGGCCCCGACACGAGACGATCACGGTTCTGGGAAGCGGTCGATCCGAGGAACTCGTCACCACCAAGCTCGTGGGTAAGGGAGGCAAGGGGGGTAAGGGTCGAGGCCGCGACCGTGATGACGATCGACCGCGTGGTCGGGGACGAGGGCGCTCCGACTCCGGTCGCCGTGGTGGACGGGATCACGAACGCGCCGGACGCGGTGACGGTGGCGATCGCGGCGACCGATCCGATCGCGGCGACCGATCCGACCGCGGTCGGGCCGGTGGGGACAGAAACCGTCGGCCGTCCGAGCCGCCGAGGTTGAAGCGGCTCCGGCCGGGTCGGGTTCATCGGAACGCGGTGCTCGACACCCTCGCTCCCGAGCAGCGACCCATCGCCGAGCAGGTCCTGCGGGGCGGGGTGCCTGCGGTGCGTCAGGCCGTCGACAAGCAGAACGAGGGTCAACGTGCGCGTGGTGAGGCGGAGATCCACGGCGACGAGCTGGTCGTCCTCGCCGAGAAGCTCCTCCCGGCGCTGCGTTCGGCCGAATGGCGCGACAGGGCCGATGCCGCGCTCGCCGGGGTGGAGGACCTCGACCTCCGGGATCTCCGCTCCGTCGTGGTTGCGTCCGAGTCAGGAGCGCGCGACGACGAGTCACGCGCGATGGCCGAACAGCTCCGAGAGGCACTCACCCGACGGGTCGACGAAGAGCACACCCGCTGGCTCGACGAGCTGACGAGTGCCGTGCGGGACGGACGCACGGTGCGCGCCCTCCGGCTCAGTTCGCGGCCCCCCAAGGCCGGCGCGCCCCTCCCCCCGGAGTTGACCGAGACCCTCGTCGCCCAGGCGAGCGAGAATCTGGGTGCGGAGGCCTCCCCCGATCGTTGGATCACGGTCATCGACGCTTTGTCGTTCTCGCCGGTGCGGGCGGCGGTGATGCCTTCCTCCAAGCCGGAGAACGTGACCGACGAGATGAAGGCGGCGTTGGCGAAGGTCGCTGATCGACTGCCCCAGATCGCCGCCATGTTGGGCGTCGAGGCTGTGCCGTCGACGGCCCGTCGTCCCCGACGTGGACCAGGAAAGGGCGGGTCCGGCTCGAAGCGGCCGCGCTCGGACTCCGGCGGAAAGGGCTCGTCGGGTGGCAAGCGATCGTCCGGCGCCAAGGAGTCGTCCGGCGGAAGGGGCTCGTCGGGAGGCGCGGGCTCGTCGGGTGTCGTGGAATCCTCCGGCGGCAAGGGTTCGTCGGGTGGGCCGCCCGTCGCGCCCGATTCGGCGGCATCTCCGGACACGGCATCCGGCGTCGAGCCCGCGACGGAGGCGCCGGGCTCCGGATCGGAGACTGCGGAGCCCCTGTCGGAACCTTCTCATGACGTCGTGGAGCAGCCGGCAGAGAACGAGTCAGAACCGACACAGACGGTCTCAGAGCTCTCAGAGCCCGGCAAGGCAGCCGCCGAGCCGGAGGCACCCGAGGCCGCCGAGCCGGAGGCACCCGAGGCCGCCGAGCCGGAGGCACTCGAGCCTGCTGCGCCGGTGGCACCCGAGCCTGCTGCGCCGGAGGCACCCGAGCCTGCTGCGCCGGTGGCTGAGGTCGGGAGCGAGGAGGCCGACGGGTCGCCTTCGGACGACCCGTCCGGTTCAGCCTCCGCGCAGGATTGACCGACCGCCGTCGGAGCGAGCGAGCACGTCGCGCAGCGCCTCGGGGGTGGGTGCTCCCCAGCCTTCGTCGACCGCGGCCGCCGTTCGAGGGTTCCACAACGCCCACGCGAAGTGTGCGCCCACGTCGAGAGCCGAGCGACGGTCGTGATCGGTATCGCCCACGAAGATGACGTCGTCGGACGCCACCTCGATCGCGGCGAGCACCGGACCGAGTGATTTCGGTCGGCCTCCGAAGTCGCCGGCGAACATCGCCACCTCCGGGCGCCAACCCAGCCGTTCCAACTCAGCTCTGGCCGAGCGCTCGTCCTTGTTCGAGCAGATGGCCCACCGATCGAGGCCGGTCACGAGTTCGGCGACTCCGGGGAAGGGCTGGGCCGCAGTCGTGTCGTACGTCCCGACATAGTCGTCGAGGGCGATGCCCAGGCGTTGACACTCCTCGACGATCGGATGTCCGAAGCTGATCTCCTCGCGGGGCACGCCGAGGTCCAGGAACGGTTTCACGAGGGCGTCGTCGGAGTCGATGAGCGTCCCGTCGAGGTCGAACACGGGAACGAGTGGGGAGGTCATCGAGCCATCAGATCGAAAGTTGACCGCTCGGTCAAGTGGTCTAGGCTGGCCGGATGATCGATTTCGAGAAGAACGGCAACGTCGGCATCATCACCATCAACCGGCCCGAGGCGCGAAACGCCGTCAACACCGCGGTCGCCCAGGGTATCGAGGAGGCCATCGACACCATCGAGAGCGACGACGAGATCTGGTGTGCGGTCCTCACGGGATCGAAGTCGGAGAAGGGATACATCTTCTCCGCCGGGGCCGACCTGAAGCAGATGAGCATCGATCCGGGGGGGATGTCGACCGAACGCGGCGGCTTCGGCGGTCTCGTCCAGCGCGATCGGACCAAGCCCCTCATTGCCGCCGTCGATGGGCCGGCACTCGCCGGGGGTACCGAACTCGTGCTCGCCTGCGACCTCGTCGTCGCGTCCCGGGCCGCCGTCTTCGGCGTACCCGAGGTCAAGCGCAACCTGGTCGCGGCGGCGGGTGGTCTCTTCCGGCTTCCCAGGAAGCTGCCGCGGAGCATCGCCATGGAACTCATCCTGACCGGCCGCCTCGACTTCCCCGCAGAGCGGGCCCACCACTTCGGCTGGGTCAACATCCTCTGTGAGGAGGGAGAGGCTCTCGAACAGGCACTGGGTCTCGCGGGTCGCATCACGGAGAACGCCCCGCTGGCCGTGCGCGAGAGCCGGGCGATTGCGCTCGCAGCCACCGATCAGCCCGATGAGGTGGGCTGGAAGCTGTCCAACGACGGCATCGCCGCCATGTTCGGCACCGAGGACTTCGGAGAGGGTCTCAACGCGTTCATCGAGAAGCGACCACCGCAGTGGAAGGGTCGCTGATCGGGAGATCGCCGCGCTAGGGTTCGACCGACGTCGTCGCCGGTCGCAGGGGCTGCGGCGACTCGTCCTAGAGTTCAACTCAGGCCCATGGCCTGAGTCATGTGTTGCCGGTGCCGCTTGCCATTCCCTCCGGTTGGCGGCACCGGCATCACTGTTCCCTCGGGGCTCCGAGGCCGATGTGGAGAGCCTGGGCTGTCAGTCGACCGCGATCGTCGCGATGAGTCCACACCCGTGCAGGAACTCGGCGAGACCGGGCGGGAGTCGGCGATCACAGACGTCGGACAACGGTACCCACTCGACCTCCGACGCGTCGTCGCCCGCTACCGGATCGGTGTCGTCGAGCACCGACACCTCGAAGTCGAGAATCACGACGTGGGAGTCGTCGGCGATGAGTTCGGACCAGTCGAGGAACGAACCGCACACGCCGGCCAGTCCGGTTTCCTCGGACAGCTCGCGAACCACCGCTTCGGCGGCGGTCTCGCCGAGCTCGATGTGGCCGCCCGGAATCGACCACGTCCCCCCCGCCGGACCGTGGCCGCGCCGCACCATGAGGAGCCGATCGCCGTCGACGACGACGGCCCCGACTGCGACGGTGGGTCGCGTCACGGTGAGAGGGTGCGACCCACGATGATGCGACGAGCGGTGAGCCCGTGCGATTCGAAGAAGTTCTTGGTCTCGCGATCTCCGGGGAGCGCGGTGGCCGCCAAGGCGTCGCACCCCTGCCCGATGGCCGAGGCCGTCAGCGATCGCAGGAGTTCGGTCCCGACGCCCACTCGCCGTGCGGCCGCCAGGACGAACAGTTCGTCGACGTCCATCGATCGCCCGACCGTGACGGCGTGAGCGATGCCCACGGCGGTCTCGCCGATCAGCCCGACCAGCGTCGTCGGGATGCCATCGGCCTCCCTCCGATCGAGAGCCAGCAGCAGTTCGGGTCCCCCGCGCCGGGTTGCCACCTCCGACCGGGCCTCCGACCGCAGGTCCTCGATCGCCGGTTCGTCGGCGGAACGCGCCGGACGGACCGAGATCATCGGCTGTCGGACAGCTGCTCGAGTCGACCGAGAATGGTTCTCCGGCCCCGGTGAGACGCTTCGTAGGCCCTGATGGTCTGCTGTTCTGCCCGGGACAGGGCGGCCAGCCTCGGAACGACCTGGGATGCCGCCAGTTCGTCGTAGGACGGAATGGGAAGATCGTCGGCGGAAGGTACGTCGGCATCGGCGCCGGTCGACTCGCCCGGGCGGGCCGGACGGGCGCGGACCCGTGACCGTGCGGCAGCAATCGGCACCACTTCGGCAAGGGAATCATCGGTGGCCGTGCCGTCGGACCGGCCTCCGAGACACGACAACCGCTCGAGAGCCGCGACGGCGAAGACCACTTGATCGACCGTTCGGGCGACGATCCGTGGGACCAGGGTCACACCGGTCCGAATCAGATCGACGCCGGGGAGATGGGGGCCGCTCGGGTGGGGATCGCCAACGTCCACGCTTCGATCATGGCCCACGACCGCCGGGCCGGCAAAGCCGGGCTTCAGGATGGACGACGAACGAGGTCGAGCGAGGGGCAGTTCTCGAATCCCTCGGGGCATTCGGGGTTGTCACGCCGGCCGAACTGACGGGGATGAACGATGATGAAGCACTCGGTGCAGGTGAACTCGCCCTCGCGCTTCGCCGAGACGCCCTCGGGCGTGTCGGGGTCGGTTCGAGCGGCGGGGGTCTCCTCTTCCTCTTCCTCGTCGTCGTCCTCGTCGTCGCTGGCCAGGCGGTCTTTGAGGATCGTGTCGAGGTCGGCCTCGACGTCGTCCTCGTCGTCGTCGTTGTCGTCGTCCTCTTCGTCCTCGGAGGCCTTCCCCGCCGCTGTCGTGGCGGCCAGGGGCTCGTCGTCCTCCTCCTCGTCGTCATCGACGACGACGTCGTCATCGTCGTCGTCGTCGACGAACGCGTCTGCAATGACATCGTCGTCATCGGCGTCGTCGCCGATGACCTCCTCGATGTCGGGGTCGTCGTCAGTGATGTCGTCGTCGCTCAAGATCCAACCTCGTCCGCAGAGCGCCGTCGTTCGGCGGCGCCGATACTAGACACATTTCGGAGGTCAGCTTCCCGTCCGCTTCATGTCGGCCCGCCGCTCCGCCTCGAGACGCTCCAGATCGGCCTCTCCGGCGTGGTCGACGAAGGACATCGAGGCTGCAACGGCCCGGTGTCCGGCGACCTCTGCGATCTGCTCGTGCATGAGCTGTGCCACGGTTCGATAGGTGGGGTGCCCCTGGGGAGCCGAGCGGAGTTCGAGCAGGTGCATCGCCTCACGAGCGTTGAACTGCATCGAATAGCGGATCCTGAATGCGAGCGAGACGGCGTAGGGAGCCTGCTCGGGAAACTCCGCCATGAGCTCGTGGTACAGGTGCTCCGAACGCGCCATCGTGGCGTCGTACGCCTCCGTGAGGCCCGCATCGTCGATCGACGGTGGTCGGACGAAGCCGTGGGCCGGCGTCAGCTTCTGCCACTCGATCGTCATCATCCGGTGGCGCTGGAGGTCCCGGAACGCTCCGTAGTCGGACAGAACGTCAAAACGGTATCCAGCCCTCTCGAATGCCCGCCCCGGCTTGTGTCGCCTGTTGCGGCGCTCTCCCACGTAGGCGGTGAGGACGGAGATCCGATCCTCGATCGACATGGTCCTCACCTGGTCCTCGAGGTCCTCGTCGGAGAGGTGGGTGTGGGGGTAGAGGGCTGCGGTCACCATCTTGATCTCCGCGTCGGGATCGAAATCGACCAGCGTGACCGACGACGTCGATTCCGCGGCCGACGGAGCGGTGGCCTCGATGAGCTGAGCCGCCATGGTGGCGGTGGCGGTGGCGGTGGACGAGAGGTAATCGATCCACGCTCCCCCGCGCTCGGGGATGTCGACTCGTTTCAGGAACGACGGAATGACCTTTCTCAACTCGGCGAGGATCAGGTCCGCGTACGCCTTCGCCTCGGGAAGCGGGTGGGAGCGAAGGCGGAGCACGAGCGCCTCGTAGGCCTGGCCGCTCCCGTAGATCCCCAGGTTGGACAACGATCCGGCTGGGAGCAGGCCTCGCAGCGAGTCGAACGCCTTCGCCCGGATCGCCTGACGGTAGACGAAGTCGCTGTCGTCGGGATCCCGTGGAATCAACTCGCGGAAGTGCTCCGTCATCGCGGGCACGAGCTCTGCGTACGTGTCGAACATCCGATCCATGTCGCCGACGTATCGGGCGCCCATGGCCGACGTCAGGATCGCAGGGTCGCGATGGAACCGGTACCGGCCACCGAGCCGAGCGTCGTAGGCGATGTAGCGCGTCGACTGCTCGAGGTAGGACATCAGGCGTCCCCACTCGAGGATCTTCGTGAGCACGTTCGAGGCCTGTTCACAGGCCAGATGCACACCACCGAGCTGGGCGACGGAGTCGTCGCCGTATTCCAGGAAGACCCGGTCGTAGAGGGCTTCCGCCCGTTCGAGGCCCACCGTGGCGTCGATCCCCGCGTCGCCCGAGACGTCGAGATCACCGACGAACTCGTCGAGGAACAGGCGCCGGAGCGACTTGGGCGACCTGCTGTACCTGGCGAACAGGGCGCCCTTGACGACTTCGGGGAGGTTGACCAGCGCGAACACCGGCCCGTCGAGATTCGTGAAGTAGCGCCTCAGGACGGCGCGCTCCCCCGTGGTGAACTCCTCAGCGACGTACGTGGCCACGGCGACAGAGGTTAGGGGTTCCCCCTCGGTTGTCCGGGGATCGTGACCGACGCCGCCCGCAATCGGCTCTCACCTCTCGAGAGGGGTCGGGTCGGCCCACAGATCGACGAGAGTCATCGCCATGGCCTTCGCTCCGTCGATCACCGCGGCATCGCCCAGTTCCGAACCGGCGTGGCGGGCGAACTCCGCGGTGTGGATGGCCGTTCCGGGCGGTGCAGCAGCGATCATGGGATGAAGCGACGGCAGCAGATGGCTGACGTTGCCCATGTCGGTGGACCCGATGAACGACGTGGCGGTGTCGCGCGAGGCGATGGTGCGTCCGGTCCGGGCCAGGTTCGCGGCGAAGAGCGAATCGAGCCCTCCGTGCGGTCGCAGTTCGGTGTAGGCGGGGTTGAGCCATTCGATGTCGGCCGAACAGCCTGTGGCCGCGGCACCGGCGAGCAGTGCCGCCTCGACGCGGGGCAGGAGGGCCCGGAGCGACTCGTCGGTTCCCGAGCGCACGAACCAGTGCATCGATGCACGGTGGGGTACGACGTTGGGCTTGTCGCCACCCTCGATGAAGACCCCGTGGAGGCGTTCGTGCGAGGCGATGTGCTGGCGGAGCATGGCCACGTTGACGTAGCCGGCGACGGCAGCGTCGAGGGCGTTGAGGCCCTCCTCGGGAGCGGCTGCGGCGTGAGCGGCCCGCCCCTCGTAGCGGACGACGAGTTGTTGGACCGCAATGGCCCAGAACGAGTCGAGGTCGGCGTCGGCGGGATGGACCATCATCGCCGCGTCGATCCCCTCGAAGGCCCCGGCGTCGATGAGGTGTACCTTGCCGCCTCCGCCCTCCTCGGCAGGGGTGCCGAGCACGACCAGACGGCCATCGAGGGCGTCGGCCGCGGAGGTGGCGGCCAGAGCGGCGCCCACGCCCGCGGCGGCGATGATGTTGTGGCCACAGGCGTGGCCGATCTCGGGGAGAGCGTCGTACTCACAGATCACGGCGAGGAGAGGTCCCGCCGCGTCGGGGCGACCCCACGACGCCTCGAACGCCGTGTCGAGCCCGTAGGCGTGTCGAGTGACCTCGAATCCGTGCTGCGCGAGGGTTCCCGTCAGGAGCGCGTGGGCGTGGTGCTCCTCGAACGCCAGCTCGGGGGACGACCAGACGTCGCGTGACACCGCGACCAGATCGGTCTGGAGAGCATCGACGCTCGCGATGACCTCCGACTTGAGCTCATCCAGCCGCTCGGGGGTCACATCCATGGGGTCATCGTAGAGCCGGGCTCAGACGGTGTGATCGATCACGATCTTCCCGGTCTGCGCGCCCGACCGAACCCGTTCCACCGCCTCGGGGTAGCGATCGAGCGACACGACGTCGTCGATGACGACGGGCATGCCCTCGTCGATCATCGCGGTGACCGCGGCGAACTCGACATAGGACCCCAGGGTCGATCCGATGAGTTCGTGCTGACGGAAGAACAGATGGGGAAGGCTCAGGTCGAGCCGAGACCCCGATGTTCCCCCACAGGTGACGAAACGGCCGCCCGGCACCAGAGCCGCGACCGCCGGTTCCCAGATGGCGGAGCCGATGGAATCCGCGACCACATCGACCTGAACGGGGTAGGGGCCCGAGCTGTCGAACGCCTCGGTGGCGCCCATCTGGAGGGCGGCCCGCCTCTTGTGGGGATCCCGACTCGTCGCGACCACATCGGCTCCCATGTGAATGGCGACATGGAGGAGGGCGGTGGCCACGCCGCCTCCGATCCCCGTCACCAGCACTCTCTCCCCGGGGGCCAGTCGGGCTCGTCGCAGCATCCGGTAGGCGGTCAGGTACGCCGTGGGGTAGGCGGCGCATTCCGCCCAACTTCGGCTGGAGGGGCGCGACACCAGCGCGACGGCCGGAACGACCGCCCGCTCTCCATGCGCTCCCCACCGGTGCTCGCCGAACAGTTCGAGTGACGGGTCGAGGACCGAGTCGATCCCCAGGGCCTCGGCGGCCTCCTCGGAGGTGATGGCGGTCGCGATGCACACCTCGTCGCCCACCACCCACTCCGTCACGGCGTCGCCCACCGCCTCGACGACGCCGGCCCCGTCGGAACCGGGCACGTGGGGCAGGGCCTTCGGTCGCGGGCGACCGACGGTCATCCAGTGGTCGATGTGGTTGACGGCCGACGCCGTGATGCCGACGACGACGTCACGCGGTCCGGGTTCGGGTTCGGGTACCTCGCCCCAGGAATAGCGTCCCGGAGACTCCGACAGATGCCACGCACGCATCGCGTCAGGCTAAACGGTGGCGGTTCAGACGACGATCGTCATCTCGTCGGCGTGCACGGTGATGTCGAGCGAGCCGACGCGCCCACGTTCGACACCGTCGACGAAGAGGATGCGGGGCGGCGCGAACCTCGTCGTGAAGCGACGAACCCGCACCTGTTCCAGGCGTGGATGCGGAACGTGTGATCCGCTGGGAGCCCGCCGCCACGCCTTCCATCGGTCGGCGGCGCGAAGCGAGCCGTCGGTGATGTCCACGATGCCGTCGTCGGGGTGAGCCCTAGGTCCGAGATTCCACCGTCCGAGGTGTGTCGAGTTCATGGCCACGACGAATCTGCCCGACCATCGCCTGCCCCGGGCGACCACATGGGCCGCGGCCCAGAACTCGCCGAGATCGGTCTGCACGTGCAACAGATCGATCGGGAACTCGTGGGTCGCTCCGGAGGGCCGACCCCCCAACGACCTGAGCAGGTCGCCTCCTCTGACCACGACCCGTGCTGAGTGGTCGGTTTTCCATCGCTCGGTGATCTCGGCATCGGTCGTGGCCACGGATTCGTCACCCGTCAGGTCAGTGGGCCGACCCCATGTCTCGCCCTTCTTGATGGTCATGGTTCACCGCCCGTTGATCCGATGTCGACGGAATCGACCGCGACGACGCCCCGATGCAGTGCCTCTGCTGCGGCGGCCGCGGCGCGACGGGTGCCGGGGTCGTGGGCGACCTCCGCGATCTGACGCACCAGGTCGACGACCAGGCGGATGTTGCGGACGAAATCCCCGCCCGAGACGTCATCGTCGATGACCATCGCGAGCTCGCCTCCCTCCGCCCAGCGGTGCGCCGACGTGGCGAAGCCCTGATGGAGGGGCTTCTGACGCGGTAGACCGCGCTCCTTCTCCTGGGCCACCAACCGAGCGTTGATCTCCTCGAGCGCCGTGAAGCGGGCGGCGGCATCGTCGGTCGGCAGGGATCGGGTCGCGGTGTCGGACCGCCGTTCCTCGAAGGTCACCGAGGCAACGAGGGCCGCGAGGGTTGACGGGTCGACTCCGTCGAACACGCCCTCGTGGAGCGCCAGTGCGACGAGCAGGTCGCGTTCGTGGTAGATGCGGGCGAGTGTCTCGCCCGAGGCCGTCAGTGACCAGTCCTCCACGGTGCCGAGGGATCTCATCAGGTCGACGATCCGTTCGAACCGGGTGACGATCGATCCGCTTCGTCGGCGTGCCGACGCTTCGGCCTTCGCGATCTGGTTCTCGAGACTGCGGCGTCGACCGAGTGCATCGAGATGGTCGTTCCGGCGAGGACACGAGTGGGTGGGATGCGCGTCCCGTTCGGCCTCCAGAGGCGTGACCGATCCCGTGGCGGCCGTCTCACTCCTGGGCGGACCCAACGCCGCGACCGACGTGGCGACTCCGTCGAGAAAGGCCGGTGCGGACGGGGAATACGGTTCGGGCAACGCGATGGTGGCCACCGGTCGCGGAGGCGCGTCGAGGTCGTCGGGGCCGAGAGTGCGGGTGTCTCCGTCGGCGTCGACGCCTCGGACCCGCAGTACCCCTTTGCCCCGGTACGCCACCGAGATGACCGCGAGACGCTGCGGACGCGGCTCTGTATCCGGAGACGTCTCGGGGCCGCAGGGGACGTCGATGACCTCGCCCGGACGCAACAGGCTCATCGCCTCCTCCAGCGACGATCGGTGGCGACGTCGTTGACGCCGTTCCGATCGCACCCGGCGGCGCAGAGCGTCGTACGCCTCGTGATCCGCGACCGACCCGCAGTCGCAGTCCTCATCGAACTCGGTCTCCGCGAGGGTGTCGCGAAGACGTGCCAATCGCCGTTCGTCGCCGACTGCCGACCGATCCGACTGGAACTGTGCGAACGACTGACCGAGCATCGAGAGCGCCTCGTCACGGTCGAAGCGCCGGATCAGCTGAGCAGCCATGTTGTATGTCGGCCTGAACGAGCTGTTCAACGGAAACGAGCGGCTGGCGGCCAGGGTCGACACCTCGTCGAAGGAGACGAAGGGTGACCACGTGACGATCGCGTAGCCGACGTCGTCGATCCCTCGCCGGCCGGCCCGTCCCGTGAACTGCGTGAACTGCGACGGAGAGAGGAACTCGTGGGTCTCCCCGTTGTACTTGGTCAGCTTGTCGATCACCACCGACCGGGCCGGCATGTTGATCCCGAGGGCGAGCGTCTCGGTGGCGAAGACGACCTTCACGAGACCTTCGACGAAGCATCGTTCGACGGCTTCTTTGAACGCCGGGATCATTCCGGCATGGTGGGTCGCGATCCCCCTCTCGACGCCTTCGGCCCACAGACCGAAGTCCAGCACCTCCAGATCGGAATCCGACAGCCGCGATGTGGCCTCATCGAGGATGGCCCGGATCCTTTCCCGCTCGGTGGTGTCGGTGAGGCGGATTCCCGCGTCGCGCGTGTGGGCGAGAGCCTCGTCGCAGCCCGCCCGGCTGAAGACGAAGTAGATCGCCGGCAGGAGGTCCTCCTCGGCCAGGCGTTCGACGCACTCGAGCTTGCGTGGCGTTCGGAAACGCCGTACCGGCTTGCCCGATCGACCCTTCTGGCGGTCAGGGTCGAACCGGAAGCCCTCGGCGTTGGGGCGTCCGTCGACGAGAATCGGCAGCAGATGGTCCTGGTCCGACGATCGGTCGCCCACGAGATACAGCGGGCGGAGTTCGACGGGCCGCTCCGTCTCGACGATCGTCGTCACGGGCCCCCGGACGGTCCGGATCCACTGCCCCAGCTCGTCGACGTTGGACACCGTCGCCGAGAGGCAGACGAGACGGATCTTCTCGGGAAGGCCGATGATGACCTCCTCCCACACCGACCCCCGGTAGCGGTCCTCCAGGTAGTGCACCTCGTCGAGCACCACGGCGTGCACATCGTCGAGGTTCGGGGAGGCTGCGTACATCATGTTGCGGAGGACCTCTGTGGTCATGACGACGACGGAGGCGTGGGGACGTATGGAGTTGTCGCCGGTCAGCAGCCCGATTCCGTCGGGCCCGAGGCGGTGACACAGGTCGTTGAACTTCTGGTTCGAGAGCGCCTTGATCGGTGTGGTGTAGATCGTCCGGCCGCCGCTGTGGAGGGCCATGTCGATCGCCGCGTCCGCGACCACGGTCTTTCCGGCGCCGGTCGGGGCCGCCACGAGAACCGACTCCGAGCGGTCGAGCGCGGCGATCGCGTCGAGCTGAAAGGGGTCGAGCTCGAACACGCGGTGTCAGCTCCGCTTTCGGAGGAATGCCCGGCCGATCCAGATGGCGGCTTCGTAGAAGATCACCAGGGGGACCGACAGTGCGAGGAGGCTGATGGGGTCGCCTCCCGGCGTGATGATCGCGACCACCGTCACGATCCCGAGGATCGCGTGGCGCCGCTTCGAGGCGAGCTGTGCAGGGGTCACGATCCGCATCATCTGGGCGACCGCGAGGATCAGGGGGAACTCGAAGGCGACTCCGAATGCGATGATCATCACGACCAGCAATCGGAAGTAGGCATCCGCCTGGTTGAGGATGATCCCCTGCGCAGACTGATTGACGAACCACTGGAAGATCTTCTCCAACGACAGGAACGCCAGTGTTCCTCCCAGGGAGAACAGCACGACGGTTGTGCCGACGAAGGCTGCGGCGTACTTCTTCTCCTTGGCGTAGAGGGCCGGCGCGATGAATCGCCACAGCTGGTAAGCGATGACGGGGAGCGCTACGACCATCCCCAGATAGCCCGACACTCTCAGGCGGAGCGAGAATCCGGCGGTCAGATCGGGATAGACCAGGTCGCAGTTGTTCTGGCTGGTTCCCACGATCGATTCGCAGTACGGGCGGGTCGCGAACTCGAAGATGGGGCCGTAGAACACGTACACGACGATCATCCCGACGAAAGTCGCGATGGCACAGATGATGACGCGGGAGCGCAGTTCGCGCAGGTGATCCATCAGGCTCATCTGCGCCGTCGGGTTCTCACTCTCCTTCCCTCTCGGGCGTTTCGGAGTCGCGGCCGTCATGCCCCGCCCTCGTCGTCGTCGTCGGCCTCCGCGCCGGGTTCGGAACCCGTCACCTCGGGTGGACCCTCGGGGTCCGTCGTGCGGTCGATCGGAGCGTCGGAGTCCTCGTCGTCGTCGTCGGAGTCAGAACGGGATTCTGACTCGGGCTCGGGCTCCGCCACGGCCACGGCCACGGCCGCGGCATCGGTCTCGGGCTCGGTCTCGGGCGCGGTCTCGGTCTCGGGCTCGGTCTCGGGCTCGGTCTCGGGCTCGGCTTCGGTCTCGGGCTCGGCCGCGGCTTCGGTCTCGGGCTCGGGTTCGGCCGCGGCTTCGGTCGGTCTCCGGCACGGCCGCGGCTTCGTCGGCCGCGGCTTCGTCGGTTGCCGCGGTCTCCGCTGCCGTGACCAGCTCCGAGAGCTTCTTTCGAGGCTGGGCGACGAACTCGCCCACCTCGCGTATCGACTGCATCGCCGGATCATCCATGACATCGCGCATCTCACTCTGGAGATCGGCGGTCATCCTCCGGACCGTGGCGAGCCACTGGCCGATGGTGCGGGCCACCTCGGGAAGGCGATCGGGCCCGAGGATGACGAGCGCGAGGAGAAGGACGAAGAACACTTCGCCACCGGTGAGGCTGTCGAAGAGACCGACAACTCCGGCCGCAGGCATGAGGCTCACTCTACCGGCCGACCCGTGGCGGGCCGGTCGGCGCGATCAGCGTTCGGTCATCTCCGACAGGGTCGCGAACCACTGGTCGTCGACCATGAGGTCGTGGAAGTCGAGTACGTCATCGTGGGTGATGGGCGGTCCGAGCGGGCGCTCGACGAGCTCGGCGGGGAGTCTCCACTGCGTGCAACGGACGCCTGCGGCGACGAGTATGTCGATCACCTGATCGTCGGCGTTCTTCACCTCGGTCATCTGACAGATGGGGCACCGGAAGATGTAGGTACCGGCGTCGTTGTCGGCACAGATTCGAACCTGGAGATCGCGGGACCGGAGCTCCACATCTCCACATTCGCTGCAGGTCGCACGGATCAGGGCCATCGGGGTGTTCCTCGTTCGTCGTTGACTACCCCCAACACTTCGGCACATCGCGGGGCGTAGTTGAAAGTTTCGGCCGATTTGCCCACGATGGCAGCGGCGCCGTCTGGATCGACCCCCGAGGGGTCGGCACAATGGGCCGATGGACGATGCCATGACGCCCCGGCAGCGCCCTCTGATCGATCCGCCGATCCTCTTCGCACACCGTGGGGCCAGGGCACATGCGCCCGAGAACACCCTCGAGGCCTTCGAGGTGGCGATCTCGATGGGAGCGACCGGGCTCGAGAGCGATGTCTGGATCACCTCCGACGGCATCCCGGTGCTCGACCACGACGGGGTGGTGGGCAGGTGGCCACGCCGATCGATCGGCGAGTTGCCCCTGTCGGCACTCCCCGACCACATCCCCACCTTGGAGGACGCCTACCGTCACGGGGCCGACCGAGTGCCGTTGTCACTCGACGTCAAGGATCCCGCGGCCATCGATGCGGTCGTGGCAGTCGCGACGGCGGCGGGCGCCGAGAGCCGGCTGTGGGCAGTCCACGAGGAGACCGGCGTGCTCGCCGAATGGCGCCGGCGGTTCCCCGACATCCGTCTCGTGAACTCGACGTTCATCGGTCACATGAACGGTGGCCCGGAGCGTTGTGCGGCCGAGCTCAGGTCCGCCGGAATCACCGGCGTCAACCTTCACGGATCGGAGTGGACCGGAGGGCTCAGCGCGCTGTTCCACCGTTTCGGTCTCCACGCCTTCGGATGGGATGCCCAGCACACCCATCAGGTCGTGAGGCTGCTCCACATCGGTCTCGACGGGGTCTTCAGCGATCATGTCGACCGCCTGTGCGAGGCACGACTCGAGCTGTCAGAGCCCACCGATACGTGACACGGGCCAGAAGCGGACGAATGCCCGCCCCACGACGTCGTCCTCGGGAATGGTGCCAAAGCTGCGGCCGTCGAGTGACTGGGACCGGTTGTCGCCCAGTACGAGCAACTCGTCGGCCGGCACCGTGACGGGTTCGTCGAAGTTGGTGAACGTCCCGTCGGGGAGATAGTCCTCGTCGATCTCGCGTCCGTCGACCACGACGGTCCCGTCCGCGGCGTCGATCGTCTCGCCCGGAAGTCCGATGACGCGCTTGATGAGGACGTCGGGGTCGTCCGGCGACGTCTTGGGGTCGTTCGCAGGCCGCTGGAACACCACGATGTCACCGCGCCCGGGGTCGCGACTGAGCTTCGAGACGAGGACGTAGTCTCCGACGTCGAGGTTGGGGACCATCGACTCCGAGGGAATGGAATACGCCTGGAAGACGAACGTCCGGATGAGAACGGTCAGGGCCACCGCCACGAGCACCGTGGCGACCCACCCGCCGATGTTGGCGGCCGTGGACGGTGCGTCGTCCTCGTCCACGTATCGGGCGGCTTCGGCGGGATCGTCCCAGTCCGACGAGGGTTCGGTGTCGGCCTCGTCCACCGTCACAGCATTCCAAACCGGCCGACGGGCCACACAATCGTCGTGGCTCGCCCCACGATCGTGTCGTCGTCGATCGGTCCGAAGTAGCGCCCGTCATGCGACCGCTCGCGGTTGTCACCCAGGACGAACACGTACCCGGCCGGCACGACGATTGATTCGGGCAGGTTGTTGGTGATGGTGCCGGCGGCGAGGTACGCCTCATCGACGGGGACGTCGTTGACGTACAACATGCCCTCGCGCTCGGAGACGACGTCACCGGGCAGGCCGACCACCCGCTTGATGAGCAGCTCGGGAACCGACGCGGGGTCGGAGGCCGAGCGTTCGGGGTTGTCGAAGACCACGACGTCGCCGCGACCGACGTCTCCGGCGATCGTGTAGGACAGCTTGTTGACGATGACCCGGTCCCCCGACTCGAGCGTCGGAGCCATCGATTCGGAGGGGATCTCGTAGATCCGGAAGGCGAAGGCCTGGACCAGCAGGGCCAGCCCCAACGCCGCCCCGACGATCAGGGCCCACTCGGCGACGGATCGGACGACCGTCGGCGCATCGTCATCAGCGGCCTCCCTGCTGCGGGCCGATCGTTCGATGACGATGACCCGGGGAGGGTCCGGTGCGCGGCCTCCCGTGCTCGCCTCCAGCTCTGCTCTCGGCTCGACAGGGAGCGGGCGCCCCTGCCGAGGCTGGTCCACCCGGTCCGGCCCCGGCAGATCGGGTTCGGTCGTGCCGGCGGGTTCGTCGGTGTCCCACGGCAGCGAGCTCATGAGATCCGCCGCCCACCCGAGGGGTCGATCGTCGTGACCCCCGGGCGGCATCGACTGTGAGGTCGGAGCGTCCTCCCCGGTGGTCCGGCCGGCGCTCTCCGCGGCCGACGCGCCCTCCGAGGTGTTCTCGTCGTCGGCGAGTTCGATCACATCCTCGTCGACGGGTGCATCGTGGGGACGGGCGCGGGCTGCGTTCGTCGCGGGGGGAAAGGGCGCCGGTCGGGTGGGCACGTGCGCACCCACGGGGGCAACGGCAGTGTCGCCATTGGGCGGTGCGGTGTCCGAACGCGTCGGAGGTGCCGAGATGTAGCGGTGAACCGGCGCCGTTCGGCTGCGCGCGACCGTCAGATCGACATCGCCGAGGAGGGATGCCGCGAGGGATCTGCCCACGTCTTCCATGGGCGTCTCGTCGACGACCCTCACGTCTCCAGGCACCCGGACAGGCTAACGGCGCCTCCGTCCGATGGGACGCGGCTCGCTGCCTCGCGGCGTGGTCAGGCGTAGCGGTCGAGCATCTGGCGGGCGAGGTCACGCCGGATCGCCAGCGCCCGGTCCACGCCGAGGTCCCGGCCTTCGGCATCGAGGTACTCGACGACCTCGGCGTCCGATCCGAGACGGACCAGGAGTTGCCCCAACCACGCATCGCCGCCGACGGGGAGAACGGCATCCAGTCGCCCGTCGTCGCCGGCGGTGACCTCCGAGCTCTCGTACGCGGTGAGGACCCAGCGGGCCGAGGGCTTCAGTCGGAGCCGGACCGACCGTACCGGTTGGCCTCCGAAGAACACGTGAGTGGCATCGTGTCCGGTGGCGTCCACGTGACGCGGAGCCCCTGTGGGAGAGGCGGAGCGGATGCGGTCCATCCGGAAGACGCGATCTCCGCCGGCCCGGTGACACCAGGCCGCGAGGTAGAGGTGGCCGTCGGTGGAGAAGATCCGGTGGGGATCGATCCTTCGCTCGGTGATCTCGTCGTTCGAGGCGGCATGGTAGGTGATGTCGAGGGACTCGCCGTCCGAGAGCGCCCTGTGGACGGCCGCGCCGACCTCGGACCGCCCGGCACCGACGTTGACCGAGATGACGCCCCGATCGCCGATGCCGAGCGTTCCCGCGACCTTGGCGAGGCCACGGGCCAGCGGACCGGAGGGGTCCGCGCCGCTGACGCCGGCGAAGGTCTCGGCGGCCGCGACCACCCGCAGTGCCTCGGCCGTCGTGAGTCGCAGGGGGCGGCGGAAGTAGTCCCCGAGCCGCACCCAGACCCGATCGTCGTCGATGAAGACGTCGATGAGTTCGTCGGGGGTGTAAGGGGGGATCCCGACCATGAAGACGACGTCGAGATCGGCCAGGAGCTCGCTGCGATCGATCGTGAAGCGCTCGCAGATCTCGTCGACGGTCGGGCCGTCGCGTTCGGCGATCCACGGGATGATCGCCACGATCCTGCTGAGCCGTTCCGCAGCGGTGATCCGAGTCATCGAGCGGCCTCCCGGAGCCACGAGGTGATGTCCTCGACGATCTCAGGAGGTTCGACGACCCGGACTCCGGCCCCGAACCCGAGGATGAAGTGGCGGAACGCGGCCCGGTCGCGCACCTCGATGCGGACGACCCCCGCTGAATCGTTCGCGGGGCTGACGACTGATTCCTCCCCCACCCGGCCGACCAGGCCGCGGAACTCCGCGTCGTCCACCTCGACCACGACATCGACGGCTTCGCCGTCGCCGTATCGCCACGGTTCGATCCGGAGCGACACGGGTGCAGAGGATGGTTCGATGTCGCCGGGGTCCCCGAGCACCGGAGCGTCGTCGAATCGGTCGAGACGGAAGACCCGCCGGGCGGCCCGATCGCGATCGAAGGCGACCAGATACCACCGGGACCGTTCGAATCCGAGGTGATGGGGCTCCACGCGCCGAGTCTCGCCTCGATAGGTGAAGGTCATCGATCGGCGCTCGACGATCGCCCCGAAGACGGCGTCGAGATGGGGCGCCACGGACACCTCGGCGAGCCCGGCGAGAGCGGTCGGTTCCGCGGAGTCCACCGTGGGGACGCCGCCGAGCTTGCGGAACGCCGAATCGTTGGTGCTCCCCTCGAGGCGTACAGCCCCTGCCGCGAGCCAGAGTGCGGCCAGTTCGTCGGGCTCGAGACCGGGATCGGTCAGGTAGTAGTCGTCGGGCTCGATGGTGTAGCCGAGGTGGGTGGCGTCCGTGGCGGAGAGCTGGACGAGCCGAAGCGGTATCCCCAACTCCCGGATGTCGTCCTTGTCCCTTTCGAAGGCACGACGGAAGCTCGCCGGATCCTCCGGGTAGCCCGGCACCGATCGGCCGATCTCCTCGATCGTCAGGGGTCGGACGGTCTCGAGAAGTAGAGCGGTCAGGTTCAACAGCCGTTCGAGCTTCGACATCGTCGATCGATGCTAGGCGTCGTCGTGCAGGAGGGCCGCGACGCGAGCGGCCGCGGCCGCGGCCACGAAGAACAGCTCGTCGTCGCCAGGTCCTCGGTCCATCGTCGTGACCCGCAGGTCGAAGGCGTCGAGCGCGTCGACCACTTCGCCGATCGTCGGGACGTCGATCTCGACGCACGACACGTCGTGGCGGCGGCGGAGATCATCGGGGACCGGCGCGACGTGGGGTCGGACGCAGCCGAGACGCATCACGGTGTCGCTGTGGTGCGACAGGCCCTGGTGGCGGATCCGACGGTCGCCGCTCGACGCCCGGACACACAACACAGGGCGGCCGCCGAGGGCGGCAGCGGTGTCGAGCAGTCCCGCCGCTTCGAGCCCGGTGTGTCCGAGCGGGGTCCCCGTCCCCACCACGCCGGGTCCCATCCCCACGGCGATGACGTCTGCGTCGGCGACGCCGGCGGCCAGCGTCAGCCCCGAGGCGACGGTCACCGCCTCCATGTCTCCTCCGAAGGCGTGGCCGGCGGTCACGGTCGAGCTGAGGCAACCGCGCAGGCGCAGCCGGTGGACCAGAGTCGCTGAGGGCAGCCGGCAACGCAGCCCCGTCGGTCATCACGTACGCGAGCTTCAGCTCGGGTCGTTCGTGTGCGAGCATCGCGGCGAGTATTCCGAGTTGGGAGTGGACGGAGAACGCCACCACGGGCCGTCCGCCGAGATCCGTCGGGATGTCGGGGTGGGACAGCTCAGAGGTGCCGGCATCGAATTGGAGCGACGTGTACCGGAGCTTCATGACGTGGTCCGGACCCGGTCGGGAGAAACCCGTGCGTCGGAGATTCCAGTGCACGATGTGATCGCCCCCGGTGCCCAGGCCCAACCGCACCGCCGTCGTGTTGCAGACGACGGGGTCGCCGACGTCCACCGTGCCGACCAGGTCGGTCAGGCAGAACGCCGACTCGACCTCGCCGGTGTCCCCGGCGTCGTCCATTCGCACCTTGATTCTCTGCAGTCCCTCGCGTTCCTCGACGATCTCGACGACGTGTCCGGATTCGAACGTGGGCATCAGGTGGCTCCGCTGTCGTCTCGGCCGGACCGCTCAGAGCGAGTCGATGAGCTGTTCGACCCGCTCGTCCTGGGACTTGAAGGGGTCCTTGCAGAGGACGGTCCGCTGGGCCTGGTCGTTGAGCTTCAGGTGGACCCAGTCGACGGTGTAGTCGCGCTTGCGCTCCTTGGCACGCCGGATGAACTCGCCTCGGAGCCGGGCCCGGGTCGTCTGGGGAGGCTCCTCGACGGCTTCGGCGATGCGTCGATCGGTCACGATGCGTTCCACCAGACCTCGTCGCTGCAACTTGTAGAAGACCGAACGGCGGCGGCTGATGTCATGGAACTGGAGATCGAGGAGCGCGACCTGCGGCGCGGCCAGGGCGAGGTCATGGCGTTCCCGGTATCGCTCGATCAGGTTGTGTTTCGTCACCCAGTCGATTTCGCGGTCCAGGGTGAGCGGGTCGGTCTCCAGCCCGGTCATCACGTGTTCCCACATCGTGAGAGCCTGCTTCTCCTCGGGGGACAGGTCGTGGGTCTGGGCGTAGCGGAGTGCCCGTTCCAGATACTCGCTCTGGATGTCGAGCGCCGAGGCCTCCCTGCCGTTGGCGAGCCGGACCCTTCGGCGGCACGTCGGGTCATGGCTGATCTCGCGGATGGCTCGGATGGGGCTGTCGAGTGTCATGTCCCGGAGAACCACGTGGGGGTCCTCCAGCATTCGGAGCAGGAGTGCCGTGGCGCCGACCTTCAGGAACGTCGGGTATTCGCCCATGTTCGAGTCCCCGACGATCACGTGGAGTCGGCGATACCGCTCGGAATCGGCGTGGGGCTCGTCGCGGGTGTTGATGATCGGACGACTCCGGGTCGTCGCGGAGCTCACTCCCTCCCAGATGTGTTCGGCGCGCTGGGAGATCGAGAAGGTCGCTCCTCGAGCGGTCTGCAGGACCTTCCCTGCGCCCGAATAGATCTGGCGGGACACCAGGAACGGGATGAGGACCTCGGAATAGCGCGCCAGTTCCTCGTTGCGCCCGGTGAGGTAGTTCTCATGACATCCGTAGGAGTTGCCGGCCGAATCGGTGTTGTTGCGGAAGAGATAGATGTCGCCGCGTATCCCCTCGTCGGCGAGCCGTGACTCTGCACTGTCGACGAGTTGTTCGAGGATCCGTTCGCCGGCCTTGTCGTGCGCGACGAGATCGGCGATCGAATCGCACTCCGGAGTCGCGTACTCGGGATGGGAACCGACGTCGAGGTACAGACGGGCTCCGTTCGCCAGGAAGACATTGGAACTCCGCCCCCACGAGACGACCCGACGAAACAGGTAGCGGGCGACCTCGTCGGGACTCAGGCGACGTTGTCCGCGGAGCGTGCAGGTGACGCCGTATTCGTTCTCGAGCCCGAATATTCGCCGTTCCATGACCTGCTCACGATAGAGGGATATCGACACGTGCGGGGATGGCCAACACCGCTCGAGAGGAGCGTGGTCAGCTGAGAAGCGTGTCGATCTCGTCGCTCTCGACCCGGCGGAATGCGCGCCCCTCCGATGGGCGGACGAGTACGGCGACCTCCAGCTCGGCGGGCTCCAGGGTTCGGGCGTCTCCCGCGAGCGCTCGGACACGGCGGCTGCCAGCGCTGCACCCAGGTCCATGCCTTCTTCCCATGCCGCGGACATGACGCGAGGAGATGGCCTCCGCGTCGCCACGCCGAGCACACTGAATCGAGATTCGTCGACGAGCGTTCCGTCGTACTGGATGTGGTACAGCTGATCGCCGTCCCGGTCGCGACCGACTTCCGCGACGAGGATCTCGACCTCGAGAGGCTTCATCTCGTGGGTGAAGATCTGGCCCAACATCTGTGCGTACTGGTTCGCCAATGATCGACCGTCGACGTCCTCGCGGGCGAAGGAGTAGCCCTTGAGATCCGCATGTCGGATCCCGGCGATCCTCAGTTGATCGAATTCGTTGTACTTGCCGACACCGCCGAAGGCGATGCGATCGTAGATCTCCGAGATCTTGCGCAACATCCTCGACGGGTTCTCGGCGCACATCACGAGACCGTCGTCGAACGCCGCAGCGACGAGGCTGAACGACCGCGCGCAATGCCCTTTCGGGCGTAGTCCGCGCGGTCCTTCATCATCTGTTCGGGTGCGACGTAGAACGGCATGCTCATGATGCACCTCGTCCTCCCCGCCGTTGCGCCGCTGCATGACCCCATCGACGACCGCTCTCGTCCGACGTTTCGAGCTCCTCATCATCGATCCGCTCGAAACCCCGATCGGTGATCGTCGCGACGACGGGGAAGATGCCCCGCACCACATCGGGACCACCGGTGGCCGAATCCTCGTCCGCCGCCTCCCACAGAGCGGAGATGACGAGGTCGACCGCCTCGTCCCGGCCGAGTCGAGGCGTCAATCCCATCTTGATCACGGTGGAGGCGTGGAGAGAGCCGGATCCGGTCGCGGCGAAGTCGGACTCTTCGTAGCGGCCGCCGGTGACGTCGTACTGAAAGAGTCGGCCGTGCCCCCGCGCCCGGTCGTATCCGGCGAAGATCGGCACGACGACGAGACCGCTCATGGCCGCGGGAAGGTGCGCCCGGACCATCCCGGCCAGCTGATTGGCCTTGCCCTCGAGGCTGAGCTGGGACCCTTCGACCTTCTCGTAGTGCTCCAGTTGAAGTTGGAAGAGGCGGACCATCTCCACAGCCGGTCCGGCCGCCCCCGCTATCGCCACACCGGAATGTCGGTCCGCGGGGAAGACCTTCTCGATTCTGCGGTGCGAGATGAGGTTGCCCGACGTGGCGCGTCGATCGCCGGCCATGATGACCCCGTCCGCATAGCGCACGGCGACACACGTGGTGGCCTGGGTGATGGCGGCACCCGCGGTCATGGCGGCGGGCTCGCTACCACGAAGTAGGCGTACCAATTCGGCGAAGTCTGGCCCGGGGTCCTCGTCCGGGGCGAAAAGGGCATCATCGACGCTACTGGCCGCCCTTTTGGACGTAGGACTTCACGAAGTCCTCGGCGTTCGTCTCGAGCACTTCGTCGATCTCGTCGAGCAGGTCGTCGAGCTCTGCCTTGATCTTCTCGCCCGACTCGCTGGCGGCGGGAACCTCTTCGATGTCGACGTCGTCGCGTCGTGTCGGTGCGGATCGCTTCTTCTGTTCACGTTCGGCCACGAAGGATCACCTCCATTCGCGCCAACGGTAGCGCGGGGTGGCGAGATTCCCCGACACCCGCGGGTCGCGGTCGCCGGCGGGCGTCAGGAGCCCAGGCGCTCGATCAGTTCCGCGGCGGTCGACGACTCGTCGATGAGCCCGCCGACATGGGCCTCGGTGCCCCGGGTCGGTTCCATCATCGGTATACGTCGAAGCGCAGTGCCGCCGATGTCGAAGACCATGGAGTCCCAGTTGGCGGCGACGATGTCGGAGGCGAACTTCGACAGGCATCTGCCGCGGAAGTAGGCGCGCGTCGACGAGGGCGGCTCGGTGACGGCCGTTCTGACCGCGTCGGGGTCGGCCAGAGTCACGAGCCCGACGCGTCGGGCGAGACACCGGTCGGGGCGGAGGTCGTGGTACTGCAGCGCCAGCGCGGCCAGGCGAGGATGGCCGGGTTCGAGGCCGTGGCGATCGGCGAATCCCTCGATGAGGCGCAGCTTCGCCACCCAGTCGAGACGATCCGCCGCGAGAGCGGGATCCGACTCCAGGGTCGACAGGACGTCGTCCCACACGGCGATGATCCGTCGCCCCGACTCCTCACCGACCGCGTCCAGCCCGTGGGAATCGGCATAGGCGGCGGAGGTCTCGAAGATCTCCCGCTGGATCTCGAGCGCGGTCATCGTCGATCCGTCGGAGAGCTCGAGTGGCGTCGTCAGGGTGAGGTCCCGCGACACGATCTTCATGGCTTCGACGGGGTGCGCCAGGTTGCGGAGCGTGGGAACGGCGCCGTCCTCGACGGCGGCGAACCACAGCGCCGTCGAGCCGACCTTGAGGAACGTGGCGGTCTCGCTCATATTGGCGTCGCCGCAGATGACGTGAAGACGGCGGTACAGGCGAGGGTCGGCGTGAGGCTCGTCGCGCGTGTTGACGATCGGGCGCTTCAGCGTGGTCTCGAGTCCGATCGGCTCCTCGAAGAAGTCCGCCCGCTGGGTGATCTGGAACGCGTGGTCACCGCCGGCGGCGCCCGGCGTCTCTGATCCGAGCTTGCCCGAACCAGTGAACAGCTGGCGGGTGACGAAGTGGGTCGTGGCGTGCCGGGTCAGCGTTCCGAACGGAAGAGCCCGATCGATCAGGTAGTTCTCGTGGCATCCGTAGGACTGGCCCTTGCCATCGGAGTTGTTCTTGTGGACGATGATCTCCTCGTCGGGGTTCATGCGGAGCACCGCGGCCATGGCGGTCACGAGGATCTCCTCGCCTGCACGATCGAAGATCAGTACCTCGTCGGCGGTGCGACACTCCGGCGTGGAGAGTTCGGGGTGGGCGTGGTCGACGTAGAAGCGGCTTCCGTTGGTGAGGACTGCGTTGACGAGGTGGGATTCGACCTCGGGCGCGTAGCTCCGAGCCGTGACGGTGCCGCGGGCGTCACGATCGGGCGACTCGTCCTCGAAGTCCCACCCCACCTGATGGGGCCGGCCGACTCCGCCGCCGGTTCCGGTCACCTCCGAGACGTACGCGTTGACGAGAAGGGACGACGCGGTGATCGGGTTCGACACCGCGGCGTCGCGCGACACGATTCCGTACTCGGTTTCGATCCCACAGATCTTCGGTACGGCCATCGGGGGAGGTTAGGGGGTGCCGACGCGGTTCAGAGGTACTGGCCCGTCGTCACGCCCTCGATGGACCGCCCGCCCATGGGATCGTCGTCGTCGCGGTGGATGAGGGTCCGGATGTACACGATCCGCTCGCCCTTCTTGCCGGAGATCTTGGCCCAGTCGTCGGGGTTGGTCGTGTTCGGGAGGTCCTCGTGTTCCTTGAACTCACGATGGATCGATTCCACGAGATCCGACACGCGGAGGCCCCGGGGTCCGTCCGCCAGCTCTCGTTTGATGGCGAGCTTCTTGGCCCGGCGCACGACGTTCTCGATCATGGCTCCGGACGAGAAGTCCTTGAAGTACATGATCTCCTTGTCGCCGTTCTGATAGGTGACCTCGAGGAACTGGTTGGATTCGCCGGTCTGGTACATCTCGTCGACGGTGTTCTCGATCATCACCCTGATGGCCTTGTCGACGTCTCCCCCACCGAGGGATTCGAGTTCGCCCGGATCGATGGGGAGATCGGGCGTGAGGTAGCGGGCGAACACCTGTGCCGCGGCCTCGGTGTCGGGGCGGTTGATCTTGATCTTCACGTCGAGGCGGCCCGGACGCAGGATGGCGGGATCGATCAGGTCTTCGCGGTTGGACGCGCCGATCACGATCACGTTCCGGAGTTGTTCGACTCCGTCGATTTCCGCCAGGAGCTGGGGAACGATCGTCGACTCGATGTCGGAGCTGATGCCGGACCCTCGGGTACGGAACAACGATTCCATCTCGTCGAAGAAGACGATCACCGGTGTGCCGTCGGCGGCCTTCTCCCGCGCCCGATGGAAGACCTGTCGGATGTGTCGCTCGGTCTCGCCGACGTACTTGTTGAGCAGCTCGGGCCCCTTGATGTTGAGGAAGTAGCTGCGGGAATCCTGTCCGGTCACCTCGGCGACCTTCTTGGCGAGGCTGTTCGCGACCGCCTTGGCGATGAGGGTCTTACCGCATCCCGGGGGTCCGTAGAGGAGTATCCCCTTGGGGGCGGGAAGCTGGTAGTCGGCGAAGAGCCGTTGATGGAGGAACGGGAGTTCGACGGCGTCGGTGATCTGCTCGATCTGTTCGTCGAGTCCGCCGATGTCCTCATAGGAGATGTCGGGAACCTCCTCCAGCAGCAATTCGTCGACCTCGGGTCGCGGGAGCTTCTCGACGATCACCCCCGAGCGGGGGTCCATCAGAACCGTGTCTCCTGAGCGGAGCGGCGTCTCTCGCACGCTGTCGCCGAGTTCGGCGACCCGTTCCTCGTCGCCACGCACGACGATGCGCGCCCGTGAACGGTCGGGAAGTACCTCACGAATCACCACGACGTCGCCGCTCCTGTCGGGAGGCCGAACCGAGACGACGTTGAACGATTCGTTCAGCAGCACCTCCTGCCCGGCCTCGAGCTGGTCGAGCTCGAGCGAGGGCGACGCCTGGACCTTCATCTTCCGTCCGGTGGCGAAGACGTCGACGGTGCCGTCGGGGTTGCGGCCCAGCAGGGTGGCGTAAGCGGCCGGCGGTTGGGTCAGCTTGTCGACCTCTTCGCGGAGTGCGGCGATGTACTCGCGCGCTTCGCGCAGGGTGTAGGAGAGCTTCTCGTTCTGTGAGGTGACCCGGCTGAGCTGACCCTTGGTCTCCAGCAGTCGTTCCTCGAGGGTGCGGATGCGCTTGGGCCCCTCGACGGCTCGGCGCCGGGCGACAGCGAGTTCGTCCTCGAGTTCGGCTATCTGAGCGGAGAGCTCGGCGATCGTCGCGCCTGAGTCGCCGTCGGACAGATCTGTCACCGGAACCACCTCCTGTGTGCCGACGCTAACACCGGGCCGTCGTGCTCCCGTGGCGCCGGTCGATGGTCTCGTCGGCACTGTGGAAACCCTTACGGAGTGTCTATCGGCGGCACATCGCGTGACGTGAACGTCGGAGCGCTGCAGGGATGACGGCGCGTCGCCGATATGCTGTGAGCGGCCTCGCGGCTGGCTCACCCCCTTTCCAGATGGAGGAACACGCACATGGGCATGAAGGTGTGGATCGACCAGGATCTGTGCACAGGAGACGGGCTGTGTGAGGAGATCGCACCCGACGTCTTCACCCTCTTGGACGACGGACTCGCCTATGTGAAAGAGGGCGACAAGGTGTTCTCCGATCCGGGCGGACCCGAAGGCCTGGCGGTCGTACCGGCCGGCCAGGAGGAAGCGACCATCGAATCCGCCGAGGAGTGCCCCGGGGAGTGCATCTTCATCGAGGTGGAGTAGGACGACGATCGACCGAGAGCGCCGGTGGCCGGGGTCACTCTCCGGCCACCGGCGCGTCAGGGCCTACGTGCACGGCCCGCTCGACACCTTGGCGTCGGATCGAGCGTCCACGGCGTCGATGATGTCGTCGGCGACGATGCCGTAGGCGACTCCCGATCGGTCCGGGGCCAGACCGACCGCCATGCCGATGGCTTCGCCCTCGGGGCTCACCAGCGGGCCGCCGGAGTCACCTTTCTCGAGGGTCGCCGCCAGGAGGAGTATCCGGCGTTCGATCTGATCCTGGTTGTAGATGTCGCGCCCCAGGGCCTCGGTCTCGTCGTCGACCAGGAACGGTTCGAGGGCGAGGTCTCCGCCGCCGGGGAACCCCAGAACGGTGCCGACATCGCCCCGCTCGGCGGTGAGGAGGCCCAGCGGCTCACGGTCTGCGAGCGGTGTGCGTATCAGGGCGATGTCGAGGTCGGGGTCGAAGTACACGAGTTTGCCGGCGGACTCCGATCCGTCCACCGTGTGGACGGTCAGGTCGTCGGTTCCGGCGACCACGTGGGCGTTGGTGGCGATGATCCCCGGCGCGACGAAGAACCCGCTTCCGAACACCATGAATCGACAGGCCACGCCCTCGACGCGAACCACCGAGCGCTGCACGGTCGCGATCGTCTCGGCCGAGACCGGGTTGGCAGGTGGAACCCGATCGATGTCGGGTGACCGGTCCGCTTCGAAGATCCTGGGGACGGTGTCGATCCGCAGAACGCGTCCCAGCTCGTCGAAGACATCCGGAGGTCGCCCGAGGTAGGAGTCGATGGCGGCCGCGGTGGTCGATTCGCGGGCCGCGACCGACGGCCATCCTGCGACGTCGGCCATCTTGGGGATCACCAGCCAGGCCAGAAGGGCCACCGATGCGAATCCCAGGGCCGCACCGGCGGCACGGTTGACGAGAACCGCCTGATCGGGAACCACGGCCCGATCCAGTACCCGCCCGAGCGCTCCACCCAGGACGGACCCGGCCAGCGCGATCAGCCAGACGAGCCCGAGGGTGACCACCGCGCGCGTCTCGGTGACGGGGTCCGCGGGAAGGAGGGACGGCAGGATCAGAGTGATCGCGATGATGGCCGCGACGAGGCCGGCCAGCGAGCATGCCCGTCTCACGAATCCGCGGTTCCATCCGAAGGCCACCGCCAACCCCACGACGGCGAGGATGGCTGCATCGAGCCAGTTCACCTCAACCGACGCCTCCGCTGCGCGCCGTGGTGAGGAATCCGGTGTGGGCGACCATCCGGTGGTCGGGGCGGACCGCGTTTCCGTCGATGTGCCACGACCTGTTGAGGACCTCGATGGTGTCGGGGAGGATGAACCCCGCCTTCGACAGGGCGTCCCGGAAGGTCATCACCTGCACGATGCTGGGCGAGTAGGCGACGATGATGCCGCCCGGCCGCAGGGCTCGTCGCGCATGAGGCACCACCTGCCAGGGCTCGGGAAGGTCGAGAACGACCCGATCGAGGTTCTCTTCGTCGACGCCCTCATAACAGTCCCGGAGTTCGATGCGGTAGCGGTCGGCCGCGGCGGGACCGAGAAACCGGTCGACGTTGGTGCGGGCGCGCTGAGCGAACTCCTCTCTGATCTCGTAGCCGGTGATGTCGGCACCAGCCCGCAGCATCGCCATGGACAGCGCGCCCGACCCGACCCCCGATTCGAGTACGCGGACCCCCGGGCCGATGTCGGCCAACATGAGGAGGGGTCCGAGATCCTTGGGATAGATGACCTGTGCTCCCCGGGGCATCTTCAGGACGAAGTCCGACAGGGTCGGCCTGAGGACGGTGTAGGTGCCCCCCCTGGTCGAGCGGAGAGCCGAACCCTCCGAGATGCCGATGATCTCGTCGTGCGAGATGTACCCCGAATGGGAGTGGAACTCCGAGCCTCGGGCCAGTGTGATGAGGTAACGGCGGCTCTTGGTGTCCAACAACATCACCATGTCGCCCTCGGAGAGAACCCCGTCGCTCATGAGGACAGCACGTCGCCGTCGGCGTCGCCCACGCGCTGCGCTCGGCGCGGGCTGATGTCCACCCTGTCCCGTGTCGGCTGAACGGACGTGGCGCGTTCGACCAGTCGGCAGAAGGCACACACCTCGGCCGTGGTGGGCGACCCGCATCGTTCGCACGCGGCCGGTGCAGCATCGGAGGACGCGTCGGCGACGAACATCGCCGACGCGCGGCGGAGGAATCCGAGATAGAAGTCGGCCTTCGATCCCGGCGATCGGCACTCCATGTCGTTGAGGATCTCCTTGTACCCGAGGTGCTTGTTGCCCTTCGACATCGGGCACTCGTCGACCTGGTAGTCGATGCCTCTCAGGACGCAGTACGCCGCCATCTCGCGTTCTCCGAGCCGCACCAGTGGCTTCGCCTTCTTCGGGAAGCCGTGACGAGCGGGCAGCACGGGGAACTGGCGAGCCAGGTACTCGGTGTGCCAGTGCATCACATTGCCGAAGAGAACGGCGGCCTCGTCATCGAGGTTGTGGCCGGTGACCAGGACGCCGGCGGACCGTTCGAGCGCGACGTCGTCGAAGACATGTCGCTTCGAGAGGCCGCACGCCGAACAGGGCGTGCGACGAGCCGCCTTCGAACCGCCCGGGATGCCGAAGCCGTAGCGTTCGGTGAGATCGACCTCGACCAGCTCGGCCCCGTGGCTCTCCGAGAAGGCCCGAGCCGACGCCAGCGAGTCATCGCTGTAGTCGTCGATTCCGAGGCCGATGTACAAGCCGGTGGTCCTGTAGCCGAGCTCGGACAGGATGTCCCACAGGGCCAGCGAATCCTTGCCCCCCGAGACGGCCACGAGCACGTCGTCGTCCTCATCGATCATGTCGAATTCGTCGATCGTCCGGCTCACCTGATCTCGACAGAACTTGAGGAAGTGTTCGGCGCAGAAGTTCGAGTTGTGGCGCCGGAGATCGATCACCGCGGGACCGCGGCACACGGTGCATTTCATTCGGCGCCACCACTGATGACGGGACGAATCTCGACGACGACGTCGTCGGACAGCATGGCGTCCCCGGGAACGAGGGTGTCGTCCGCGATGAGGATGACCGACTCGCGGTTCAGATCCAGGCGACCGAGCAGCTTCGCCACGCTCATGGGCCCGGGCATCTCGAGTTCTCTCGACGGATTGCGGAGTCGAACGATCACAGGGCCCTCATTGAAGCCGACGGAACGTCGGCAGCCGAATCGCCCGGCAATCAGCGGAACGTCCTGGGTTTCGACGGCCGTCGCGTGGGAGGCCCCGATCGCCGGGCTGCGTCGGCGAGTTCGGCGAGACGCTCGTTGAGGGCGTCCCGCTCGACCATGATGCGGGCGACCTTGGTGCTGGGAGCGAGTCGGGAGTCGAGACGGGACCCCAGTCGGTCGCGCCGGGCCGCCAGGCGCCGGCGTGGACGTTGTGTCCGGACCCGCCCGGCTCGCCGCTCGGCCCGGTTGTACCGGCGAGCGAGTCGAATCGTCGAGCGGCGGGGCCGGGAGGCCGCCTCGATCGCGGCGTCGAGTCTGTCGCGCCGGTCAGCGAGTCGACGCTCTCGTCGTGACATCGGTGGTCGCGTCGTGACGACGAAGCTCTCCCCTGGTCTCAGCCTCGACGTGTCGAGCGTTTCGCCCGCTCCGCTGAGAGATTGACGCACCTGTTCGACGAGCCATGACGCGGCTGACGCGGCGAAGAACGCCCCCGGCCCGTTGCCGAGGAGGCGGCCGAGGGCCTGCTGTCTGAGGGCACCGCCCACGTCAGGCTCTGCGGACTTCGATGATCGTGCTCTTGGCCATACCTCCGCGGCGTCCGAGGAGGAACGCGATGATCAGGAGAGCGAGGCCGACACCGATCCCGGCTGCGACGATCTGATTGCGTGCGCTCTCCACCGTCGACGTCGCCTCGGCCTGGATGTCGACGAGTTTGGCCTTGATGTCGTCGGGGCTGATCTTGGTGCTGTCGGCACTGACCGTGGTGTCCTTGCTCATCGGGAGTCTCCTTGGGTCTGGCTGTCGCCGTTCTTGATGCGCATCGCCGCGAACAGCAGCATGGCCACGGCCGCTCCGATGGTGATGGCGTAGGGCGCCAGCGACGCGATGCCGGGTTGCAGCGGATCGTCGGGCCTGAAGACGTCGATGGTCTGAAGCCCACGAAGCAGCGCGAAGAGCAGGAACAGCGCTCCGGTCCCGATGAGGAGCGCGCCGGCAGCCCCGTACTGCAGGTATCGGCCCATGTTCTTCACCGGATCGACGGTTTCCTGCTTGACGTACGCGACGATCAGGTCCTTCAGTTCGGTGACCTGGTCGGCCGGCTTCTTCATGTCGGACACAGAACGTCGTACCTCGGATCGCGGTCGATGGACGTCGCCATTCCTAGTGCGTCACCTCCGGCGCGGCAAGCGTCCCTCAGCGGTCTCCGCTCGACCTGATCACGGCGTCGAATCCTCCGATCGCCTCGATGAGGAGAGCTGCCCGCTGCTGAGCGTCCGCCGCGGCGAGCACGTGGTGGGCATCGAGCGGCCCCAGCGGCAGCGCGTCGGCGATCTGGTAGCCGCGGGTCACCGGGTCGGGTGCGAGTTCGTCGCTCCAGGGTCGGGCCGACGCCCGCCCGCCCCCCAGCAGTTCCATGAGGTCGCCGAATGCGTCGATCAGGTGGCCGTGGACGGGGTCGTGGCCGTCGGCGGGCGGGTCGGGGTGATCCTCCACGACCGCACGGGGGTAGGGGTCGTCGTCGAGCCACTCGGTGGCGACGATCCGGACCGTCCCCCTCACGTCGAGCGATATCTGATCGGTCGGGTCGCGACCGAGATCGATGATCTCCGCGCGGCATCCGATCGATGTCCGGCGGTCGCCACCGCCGACCTCGGGTCCCCGGTCGATCAGAACGACCCCGAATTCCGGTTCGCCCGGCCAGATCCGGTCGATCATCGTCCGATACCGAGGCTCGAAGACGCGCAGGCGCATCGAGCCTCCGGGCAGGAGAACGCTCCCGAGCGGGAACATGGGGAGGGCGGTCCCGATGGATCTCACTCCACGGACTCCGGGGCCACGGACACGGGGTCGACGCGATCGGGATAGGACAGCAGGGCCTCGACGAGTCGCTCCTGGACCCGTTGATCGGCCACACCCATCGTTCGTCCCTCCGCGTTGGCCAGAATGCTGAACCGGACCTGCACGTTGGAGAGGGTCGTGGCCCACCCTGACAGGGAGGTCACCGAGTTGAGGGTGCCGGTCTTGGCCGTCACCCGGCCGACGGCGGGGCTGTCGGTGAAACGGTCGCGAAGGGTCCCCGTCTCACCCGCGCGGGCGAGCCCGGATGCGAGCGGGCCCTCGGGGCCGTCGGCGCCGAGAACGCCGTCGAGTTGGCGACAGGTGATCCGGTTGCCCGTGGCGAGGCCGGAGCCGTCGACCAGGGCCGCCCCGTCCATGTCGATGCCGATGGCGTCGAGTTGGTCTGACGCCGCGGCGAGACCCGCTGCGGTCGATCCGTCCTCACCGGCGGTGACGCCCATTTCCTTGACGAGCAGTTCCGCGGTGTTGTTGTCGGAGAAGGTGAGCATCTCCTCGACGAGACCGGTCACCGGAAGTGATGGGTGCTCGACCAATGTGCGGAGATCGTCGGGAGCCGTGCCCGACCGGGGCGCGCCACCCACCGAGACCCCCCGAGCCACCAACAGCTCGGTGAGAGCCGAGGCGGCGTAGGCAGCGGGGTCCGCCGCAGGTGACGCCCGGCCACCGGATACCACGGCCGAGTACGTCTTGGCGTCGTTGACCGCGAGGGCCGACAGCGGCCCGACCTGGTTCTGTGTCACATACCGGTTGGGCCACGTCTCGACGGTGCGGGCGTCGTCGTAGCGCGTCTCGTCGCCGATCAGCGACCCCGTCACCCGTCGGACGCCGGCCGCGGTGATCTCGTCGGCGATGTCCTCGAGAGAGGTGTGAGGTGACGGTCCGTACTTCTGGGTCTGCTGATAGGTCTCGGTGTCGATCACCGGATCGCCGCCTCCTATCAGCCACATGTCTCCGTCGACCGTGCCGTCATCGGGGTCGTCGGCGACGGCGACGAGGGTGGCGCGGGTGGCGTCGGGCCCCAGCACCCCGAGCGCCGCCTGGGCGGTGATCAGCTTCTGGTTCGAGGCGGGAGCCAGGGGGAGGTCGGCGCGGTGCTCGAAGACGGACGAGGTCTCGTCCGACACCATCACGCAGGTGTTGGCCGGAGCCTGCTCGATGATCGGTGAGAGAGCAGCGGCCAGCCGCCGACGTGCCTGCGGACGGGTGATCGCATCGGGTGTCCGTCGGGCCGAGAAGACCGGCGTGGCGAGGGCTGTCGCGGCCGGTCTCGTCGCCGTCGCGGCGGCGGGCGCCACGGCGCCGGATCGCTCGGCGGCGATTCCGATCGCCGCGAACGTGAGCGCGCTGATGCCGGCCAATGCCGCGACGGTTCGGAGCCGCCGGCGTCCGGCGTGCTCAGGAGTGGTGGTCGAGGAAGCGGGCATGATCGACGAGGTGGCTCAACGCGGTCACCGCTGCGTTCGCGGAGGGGTAGCACATCCGACCGGTGGATCTGACGGTGGCCGGGCCGGGATTGGCGGGGTCGGTCACGGCGAGTTCGGTCGCCGTGAGGATCGGCTTCGCCGTGGCGTCCGAGATCTCGGCGGCGGCGAGGGCGAATCGCTCGTCCTGGCGTTCGTGATAGGCGACGATGCGCTCCAGCCCGTGGTCGGGGTAGAAAGGACCTTCCCGCATCATCCTCGCCTGGTTCGACTGGATACCCAGACCCAGGTAGATGATGGCGTCGACGTCGGGATGGGAGGCCAAGAGCTCCATCACCTGGGGGATCGTGTCGCGCGTCTCCCCGCCGGCCAGGTCGACAGGATTGTTGTTCGACCACCGGGGCGGAAGGAGCTCGCCCACCGCCGCCCTGAGGTCATCGGGAAGAGCCACCAGCTCGAGCCCACGGTGCGAGCTCACCGCGTCGGCGGTGACCACGCCCCAGCCGCCGGCGGTGGTCATGACCACGGTGCGGTTCCCGGGGGGCAGCGGCTGGGTGGCGAAGGTTGCGGCCGCCTCGAATGCGTCGGACACCGTCGGCGGCGCGTCGCACCCCTGCCTGGCGGAGTGCGCCGTCGAACACGACATCGTCGGTGGTGAGAGACCCGGTATGGCTGGATGCCGCCCGTGCGCCCCCCGCGGTGGAGCCGCCCTTGACCACGACCACGGGCATCGAGGGAGTGATCTCCGACATCCGATCGAAGAAGTCCCGCCCGTCCTCGACGCCCTCCAGATAGGCCAGGCCCACCCGGGTCACTGGGTCGTCGGCGAAGTATCCGAGGTAATCGGCGACCGTCGTCGCCGCCGCATTTCCCGCGCTGACCGCTCGCGACACACCGATTCCCGAGCTCGTCGACCAGTTCAGGAACGACGACACGAAGTTCCCGGACTGTGATGCGACGCCGATGTGACCCGCCGGTGGATATGGCGCCACGATCTGGGCGCACAGCGATGCCGGGGTCGACACCACACCCTGTCCGTTGGGCCCCGCCAACAGGATCCCCAACCGATCACACGTCGCCACCAGCTCGGCCTCGTCGGCGCGGCCGGACTCCCCCGATTCGCCGTAGCCCGCCGTGGTGAGAAACGCCGCTTTCGCCCCCTTGGCGGCGCAGGCCGCCAGGAGCTCGAGGTTGGCCGCCTTGGGTGTGCAGACGACGACCAGGTCGACCGATCCGTGGGGCAGGTCGTCGACGGATCGGAGTGTCTGGATGCCCAGAACCGGTGCTCCGTCGAGGTTGGTGGCATGAACCGTTCCCGCGTACCCGTTGGCGAGGATGTTGTGAAGGCTGACGAACCCGAACTTGCCCGGGTGGGTCGACGCTCCGGCCACGAGCACCCCGCGTGGATCGAAGAGTGCTGCGAAGTGCTCGGCTCCGGGCTTCACGAGTCCAGCTCCACGAGGGCGTCGACCGCCACCGGCCGGCCGGCCGAGATGATGAGCGGGTTGAGATCGACCGAGATCACGTCGGGCCGGTCGACCGCCACGGCGTTGAGGGCGACCAGGACGTCGACCACCTCGTTGCGATCGACCGCCGGCTCACCTCGGAATGCATCGAGGAGCGCCTGATGACGCAGCTGGTCCAACATGTCGTGGCCGTCATCGCGGCCGGCGGGCACGAGGCGGACGGCCACGTCGCCGAGAGCTTCGGCCATGATGCCTCCGATGCCCACCATGAGGGTGGGTCCGAACGCGGGATCGCGCGAGATCCCGCAGATCAGCTCTCTCGATCCTGTCACCATCGGGGCGATGAGCACCGAGACCTCGCCGTCCTCGGGAGTGGCCTCGCCGAGCAGCGCGTCCACTGCCGCTGCCACGGCATGATCGCCGGCCAGCCCCAGTCGCACCAGACCCCGCTCGGTCTTGTGGGCGATCGTGGCACCGCAGAGCTTCGCGACGACCGGGTAGCCGACGCGTCGGGCGACCTCGACGGCGGCGGCGGCATCGGTCACCTGGGCGTCGGGGGCGAAGGGAATCCCATACGGGCTCAACATCTCCTTGGATGCGGCTTCGGAGAGCAGTCGGGGCATCCGGCCACACTAGGAGCCCGGCTCGGCCGCGTTGCGCCGCCGGCCCGACCGGAGGCCGGGCTCGCAGACACGGCTTGGTACCGTGCCCCTCATGCAGATCCTCTCGGCTCTCTTCGCGGACGCGATCGACCTCCGTCAGGTCCCCGGACCCTCGACACGGATCGATATCACGGGAATCCAGTTCTCGGCGGTGGCCCCCGAGCCGCTGCCTCTCGTGTGGGCACCGCACCTCGTGGTGATCGTCGCCTGTGGTAGCGACGAATCCCCCGACGCGGTACTCGAGGTGGTCTTCCGCCGTGGCGACGAACAGATCGCACGCAACGTCCAGCCGGTGCAGGTCGAGCCGGGGCGGTTCGGATACCGACTGGTTCGGGCTGAGCTGGAGTTCGACGAGTACGGGTCGATCGAAGCCCACTGCCGTATGGACGCGGGACCCGTCACCATCGTTCCGTACACGCTCCTCGCTCCCGAGGCGTGAACGGCGGCGTGAAGGCCGTCTCCGCCATCAGCGAGCATCCGCTGGCGACCCAGGCCGTCGGGGAGGTCGTCGGTGAGGTTCTCGAGGCGATGGGGACGCCCCCCGACGTCGCGGTTCTGTTCGTGTCGGGGGCGCACCGGGGGACCATCGAGGACATCGCCCGCGCGGTCAGGCGACTGGTCAATCCCCGGGTCCTCGTGGGGGCGTGTGACGTCGCAGTGATCGGCAGCTCGGCGGAGACCTCTGCGGTCCCGGCCGTCGCTCTGTGGGCCGTCTCGTTCGGCGTCGACGTGACGGCGGTGCGTCTCCAGGCCACTCCGCTCGGTGACACGGTTGCCATCAGCGGGGGCGGGGAACTGGCCGGGTCGGAGGGGACCCTGGTGGTGATGGCCGAAGGAACCTCGTTCCCGATGGGGGTCTTCCTCGACGAGGTCAGCCGGATCGCCCCCGACCTGGCGGCCGCGGGCGGCGTGGCGTCGATCGCGACTCCCTCTCCCCTGATGTTGCTGGACGACGAGATCTTCGACGACGGCGCGGTCGGGGTACTCCTCCCGCCGAGTGTGCTGACCCAGACGGTGTCGGTGCAGGCGACCCGTCCCTTCGGCGACCCGCTGACGGTCACGCGGTCGCACGGAAACGTGGTGTACGAGCTTGCCGGGCGACAGGCTCTCGAGGTGCTCAACGCCCAGATCGACGCGCTCGACGAAGCGGACCGGATCCTCCTGGGGAGGGGGCTGCACGTGGGGCTCGCCATCGACGAACACCGGGAGCATCTGGGCCCCGGCGATTTTCTGGTGAGACGGGTCCTCGGTGCCGACCGTCGGCAGGGTGCGCTGCAGTTCGGGGAGTCGACCGAGGTGGGCCGCACCGTTCAGTTCCACCTCCGCGATCCCCGCTGGGCCAGCCGTTCGCTGGTGGAGGCCCTCGGTGACACCGGTGCGGTCGGTGCCCTGGTGTTCTCTGCGGCCGAGAGAGGAGCGTCCCTCTTCGGGATCGCCGGTCACGATGCGGCAGCCGTCGCCGACGCGACGCCGGCGATGTCGGGCATGGTCTGTGGGGGCGAGATCGCTCGGCTCGGTGGGGTGAATCGGGTCGACGAGGCGTCGGTGTCGGTGTTCCTCGTCACCGGCGTGAACGGGGCCACGGACCCTGGAAGTGGCGTGGGTCGACGCGGCTAGGCTCCCTGCGGTTGTCGACCAAGGCAGGGATGCGTGGGGAACGAGGGTGCCGTGACCGGGATCGAGCGGCAGGGAATCAACGTGATCAGGGGCCTGGCGATGGACGGCCCGGCGGCAGCCAACTCGGGACACCAGGGAACCGCCATGGCGTTGGCTCCCCTTGCCCACGTGCTGTGGACCCGGATCATGTCATACGACGCGTCGGACCCCGGCTGGCTCGATCGGGACCGTTTCGTGCTCTCTGCAGGGCACACGTCGATTCTGCAGTACTCGATGCTCCATCTCACGGGTTACGCCGTCAGCCTGGATGATCTCCGGGACTTCCGTCAGTGGGGGTCGGCGACGCCGGGTCACCCCGAGGTCGGCCATACGCCGGGCGTGGAGGTGACCACCGGTCCCCTGGGCCAGGGACTCGCCAATTCGGTCGGCATGGCGATGGCCGAGGCGTCGATGCGGACCCGATTCGGTTCGGACGCGGTGGATCATCGCATCTGGTGCATCGCAGGAGACGGCGATCTCTCCGAAGGGGTGAGCCACGAAGCCGCCTCTCTTGCGGGCCATCTCGGTCTCGGCCGCCTCACCGTCGTCTACGACGACAACCGGATCACGATCGATGGGCCGACCGAGTTGGCGCTCTCCGACGATGCGGGTGCGCGATTCGAGGCCTACGGTTGGAACGTGATCCGAGCCGGAGAGATCGGCGAGGATCTCGACGCTCTCGAGGCCGCGCTCCTCGACGCCGCATCGGTCGAGGATCGGCCGTCGTTGGTCATCGTGAGAACGCACATCGGATTCCCGTCGCCGACCCACGTCGATTCCCCGGCCGCGCACGGGCTCGCGTTCTCTGCCGCCGACATCTCCGAGACCAAGGCCGTTCTGGGAATCCCCGATGAACCGTTCTGGGTGCCCGACGACGTGGTCGAGTACTACCGAGCCGCGGGCGATGCGGGTCGGGAGCGCCGACTCGAGTGGGAGAAGTCGCTCGACGGGGTCCTCGGTGACCGACGGGCCGAGTGGGAGGCGTCGTGGGATGCCGAGGTCCTGCCGGGATTCGAGGATGCGCTGCCCCGTTTCGCCGAGGGAGACTCCGTCGCGACGCGAAGCGCCCTCGCCAAGGCGCTCTCGGCGGTCTGTCCGACGGTCCCCGGCCTCGTGGCAGGCGGCGCCGACCTGACGGGTAACACCGGAACGGCGCTGAGCGGCCAGGCGGTTCTCGGGCCGGCCGATCCCGCCGGCCGACAGATCCATTTCGGAGTACGCGAACACGCCATGGCGGCCGTGATGAACGGGATGGCTCTGCACGGTGGCCTGATCCCCGTCGGAGGGACGTTCCTCGTGTTCAGCGATTACATGCGCCCCGCGGTTCGGCTCGCTGCCCTGATGGGTACCAAGGTGATCTTCGCCTGGTCGCACGACTCGGTGGGTGTGGGCGAGGACGGCCCGACCCACCAGCCGGTGGAACACGTGGCCGCCCTGAGGGCGATTCCCGATCTGACGGTGCTCAGGCCGGCCGATGCCAATGAGACCGTCGATGCCCTGAGGGTGGCGCTGATGTCCGACGGGCCGACGGCACTGATCCTCAGTCGACAGAACCTGCCGGTCCTGGAGGGCACGTCGACCGCGGGGGTGATGCGCGGCGGCTATGTCCTGGTCGACCAGGAGAACCCTGCGGCGACCCTCATCTCCACCGGCTCGGAGGTGTCGGTCGCGGTCGACGCGTCCCGGCGGCTCACCGCGGAGGGTATCGCCACCCGGGTCGTCTCCCTGCCGTCGTGGGAGCTCTTCGAGTCCCAGGGAGTCGAGTATCGAGATGAGGTACTGGGTGACGCTCCGCGGGTCGCCATCGAGGCCCAGGTCACTTTCGGGTGGCACCGGTGGGCCGACGAGGTGATCGGGATCGACCGATTCGGTGCGTCCGCACCGGGGCCCGAGGTCATGGATCGTCTCGGCATCTCGTCGGACAACGCAGTGGCGACGGTCCGTCGCCTGCTCGACGGCCGAGAATGACCCGGCCGGACCGCTCCCACCGATCCCTACGAGGAGACCACACGTGTCACGCCTGATCGAGCTGTACGAGAATGCCGGGCAGTCGCCCTGGCTCGACAATCTGAAACGTGAATGGCTCCAGTCGGGCGAGATCGCCCGCTGGGTCGATCGCGGGGTGCGCGGTATCACGTCGAATCCCTCGATCTTCCAGAAGGCCATCGAGTCCTCCGAGGCCTATGACGAACAGTTCCGTTCGCTCATCGAATCGGGTCGTTCCGTCGAGGAGGCTTACTGGGAGCTGGTGATCAGCGATATCGAAGAGGCGCTCGCGGTGCTCCGGCCCGTCTTCGACTCCTCCGACGGCGTCGATGGTTTCGTGTCGGTGGAGGTGGCGCCATCGCTGGCCAACGACACCGACGGCACCGCGTCGGCGGCCCGGGACCTGTCGAATCGCATAGCGGCCCCGAATCTCTTCGTGAAGATCCCTGCGACGGTGCCGGGTCTCGACGCGATTCGGACGATGATCTCCGAGGGCCGGTCCATCAATGTGACCCTCATCTTCTCGCTCGATCGATACCGCGGGGTCATGGAGGCCTACGTCGCCGGTCTGGAGGATCGGGTCGCGGCCGGTGTCGAGGATCTCTCCGGCGTGAGTTCGGTGGCGTCGTTCTTCATCTCGCGCGTGGACACCGAGGTCGATGCTCGCCTCGACTCGGTGGGCACGCCGGCGGCGGCGCAACTGAAGGGTCGCGCCGCGGTGGCTCAGGCGCAGTTGGCCTACGACGCGTTCGAAGAGACGTTCGCCGGGCCTCGATGGGACGCGCTCGCCGCCAGAGGTGCTCGCCCGCAGCGCCCCTTGTGGGCGTCGACGTCGACGAAGAACCCCTCCTACCCCGACACGCTCTACGTCGATTCTCTGATCGGGCCCGACTCGGTCAACACGCTTCCGGATCCGACGCTCGTGGCGTTCGAGGACCACGGCACGGTTCGTCGCACCATCGACGAGAACGTGGACAAGGCACGACAGGACTGGTCCGAGCTGGGCGACATCGTCGATCTCGACGACGTCGCAGAGGTGCTCGAAAAGCAGGGTGTCGCGGCCTTCGCGTCGGCGTTCGACGAGCTGTTGTCCGTGCTGGAGAGTTCTGCGCAACGCCTGAGCGCCTAGTGGTGGCCGTGTCCGGTGGCGTGCGGTAGTCAGTTCTGGAAAACGAACTAACCTGGGGCCATGACCCCGGCAGCAGCCCACACCGAGCACGCGGATCCCCCACCGTGTTCGATCGAGCGCTCGCTCGACGTGCTCGGCGATCGTTGGACCATCCTCATCCTCCGCGATGCCTTCCGGGGCATCCGTCGCTTCGAGGACTTCCGCCGTGACCTCGACATCGCGCGGCCGGTGCTCGCCGACCGCCTGCGAAAGCTCGTCGACAGCGGAGTGATGCGCAAGGTCCGCTACCTCGACCATCCTCCCCGTTTCGAGTATCGGCTGACGGCGATGGGACGCGAACTGTCGCCGGCTCTCGTCGCTCTGATGCGGTGGGGTGACCGCTGGATGTCGGGAGGCGAACCGCCGACCGTTCTGTTCCACCAACCGTGCGGCCATGAGCTCGAGCAGGGGTACTGGTGCCCTTCGTGCCGGCAGACGTTCACGCCGACCGACATCGCCAGCAGGCCAGGTCCGGGGGCCGCTCCGTCCTTCGAGAGAGCACGATGACCGACATCGGTGACCTGTCCCCCACGGACATCACCTCCCTCGCCTGCGCACGCCGCGACGAGCGGGCCGGGACGAGGATCACCTATTCACCCAAGGTGTTCATCCCGCTGACCAAGCTGTGTCAGGACCGTTGCGGGTACTGCACCTTCGCCCAACCGCCGGCCCGACTGGACGCTCCGTATCTCACGCCCGATCAGGTGGTGGCGACGGCCAGGGCGGGAGCGGCCGTCGGCGTCCACGAAGCCCTCTTCACGCTCGGGGAACGGCCCGAGTTGCGCTATCCGGTGGCACAGGAGTGGCTCGACGCCCACGGCTACGCGTCGACGATCGACTATCTCGTCGCCATGTGTGAACTCGTCGTGTCGGAGACGGGGCTCCTTCCCCATGCCAACGCGGGAGCGCTCGACGAGGAGGAGTTGTCTGCGCTCCGGCGGGTCACGGCCTCGCAGGGAATGATGCTCGAATCGCTCAACGGCAATCTGGAGGCGCATCGAGGTTCCCCCGACAAGACACCCCGGCGCCGCCTCGCAACCCTCGAAGCCGCAGGTCGTGCGACGGTGCCGTTCACCACCGGGGTACTCGTCGGCATCGGCGAGAATCGCGACGACCGCATCGAGGCCCTCGAGGCGATCGCCGAGTCGCACGCCAGGTGGGGGCACGTCCAAGAGGTCATCATCCAGAACTTCCTCCCGAAGGAGGGAACGACGATGTGGCGTTCGGCGCCGTGCCCCGACGACGAGTTCCTCGAGGCCATTTCGCTGGCCCGGGTGATCCTGCCGCTCGACGTGGCGGTGCAGGCTCCGCCGAACCTGTCGGACGATCCGCGACGCCTCCTCGCGGCCGGCATCGACGACTGGGGTGGCGTGTCGCCGGTCACCGTCGACCACGTCAATCCCGAACGGCCGTGGCCACACCTCGATCGGCTCAGGGCGATCACCGAGTCCCAGGGCTTCGAACTGGCGCCTCGACTCACCGTCTACCCCCGGGTGGTCGACGACCCGGAGCGCTGGCTGCATCCCGACATGAGGTTCCCGGTGATGGACCGGTCCGACGCCGAGAACCTGGCGCGTGACCGCGACGTGGCGACCGATGAACCCGACGCCGTCGTGTGGTACTCGGGGGCCGACGCGACTCCTCCCCTGCTCATCGATCCGATGTCCCCTCCGTCGCGACGGAGCGGAGCGTCGGGTCGAGGACCGGTGGGCGAGGTGCTCGACGCCGTCGTGTCAGGAGTGGAGCTGGGAGAGGACGAGATCGTGACCCTGTTCTCGGCCCGGGGTCGTGAGGTCGACGAGGTCGCCGAGGTCGCCGACGACCTGCGCCGGGCGGCCGTCGGCGACACCGTGACATGGGTCGCCAACCGCAACATCAACTACACCAACGTCTGCACGTTCAAGTGCCGGTTCTGTGGATTCTCGAAGGGTCCGCTGTCGCTGAACCTGCGGGGCGCCCCCTACCTGTTGACGCTCGACGACATCACCCGGCGCGCCGTCGAGGCCGTCGACATGGGAGCAACCGAGGTGTGTCTCCAGGGCGGCATACACCCCGACTTCGACGGTGACTACTACATCGACGTCGCCCGTGCGGTGCACGAGGCCGCCCCCGACCTCCACATCCACGGGTTCACCGCTCTCGAGGTCACGGAGGGCGCCAAGAGGCTCGGCGAACCGCTCGAGTCCTATCTGCGCCGACTGGCCGAGGCCGGGCTGCGCACACTGCCCGGAACGGCCGCGGAGATCCTCGACGACGAGGTTCGCAGAATCCTGTGCCCGGACAAGATCGACACCGCCGAGTGGCTGGAGGCCCATCGGACCGCGCACTCGGTGGGTCTGCGGTCGAACGTGACGATCATGTTCGGCAGCATCGAATCGCCCAGGAGCTGGGCCCGCCACCTCCTGGTCACGAGGGCTCTACAGGCCGAGACGGGTGGGTTCACGGAGTTCGTCGCCCTTCCCTTCGTCCACATGGCGGCGCCCATCTATCTCCAGAAGCGATCCAGACGAGGCCCCACCTTCCGTGAGGTCGTGTTGATGCACGCCGTGGCCCGGATCGTCTACGACGGGCACATCGACAACATCCAGGCGTCGTGGGTGAAGCTCGGAATGCCCGGCGTCGCCCAGCTTCTCCGGGCCGGGGTCAACGATCTCGGCGGAACGCTCATCGACGAGAACATCAGTCGGGCGGCGGGAGCAGCTCACGGCCAGATGGCGACGCTCGCCGACTTCGAGGCCCTCGTCGAACCGCTGGGGCGCACTCTGAAGCAGCGGACGACGCTGTACCAGGTGACCGACCACGCCTGAGCTGCGGTGCCGACCCCCGCCCGAACGGCGGTAGGTTGTGAGCCCCCATGGCCTATCGACCCCGCACCGGCGATTCCGACCTCGACGAGAGGGTGACGTCACTCGTCGCCGCCGCAGACGTCGGCGGCAACGCCGACCTGATCACCGAGATGCTCGGAAACGTCGTCCGCCTCGGTCGATCCGACCACGATCGCGGCGACATGAAGATCGCGAACGCTGCGGTCCGCGAGATGCGCCGATCGTTCGCCGCATTCGATCCGTATCGCGACCGCCCCAAGTGCTCGATCTTCGGTTCCGCACGCACGACTCCGGACGAGCCGGCCTACCGCAAGGCCGTCGAGATGGGCAGATCACTGGCGGCTCACGACTGGATGGTCATCACCGGAGGGGGTCCGGGCATCATGACCGCCGGAGTCGAGGGGGCGGGAACCGACAACTCCTTCGGGGTGACGATCCGGCTGCCGTTCGAGTCGATGGAAGGCGGTGGGATCGTCCCGGAGGAGCGGATGGTGCGATTCCGCTACTTCTTCACTCGCAAGCTCACCTTCATGAAGGAGTCATCCGCCTACGTCGTCTTCCCGGGTGGTTTCGGCACGATGGACGAGACGTTCGAGTTGTTGACCCTCATCCAGACCGGCAAGGAGTACCCGGCGCCCGTCGTTCTCTTCGAGCCCGACGGCGACGACTACTGGCGCCACTGGGCCGGCTTCGTCGAGGCGGAGCTGATCGAGGCGGGCCTCGTCTCGCCCCCGGACCTCGACCTGGTCAAGATCACGTCGTCGATCGACGACGCCATGGACTTCATCTCGGGCTTCTACGACATCTACCACTCGATGCGCTATGTCGATGGTCGCCTGGTCATCCGACTGCAGCGCCCGCTCCCCGAACGTCGGCTCGAAGAACTGACGTCGGAATTCTCCGACATCATCGCCGAGGGGACGATCGAGTCGGTCCCCACGTCGGCGACCGAGATCGCCGATGAGGATGCCGTGGACAGACCCCGGATCGCGATGTGGTTCGACAACCACCACTTCGCACGGCTGCACCAGTTGATCAGGGCGCTCTGAGCGTTCGAACGCCCCTCGGCGACGACCAGACGCCCACCTGAGCCCCGTCCGCTATCTTGTCGACCCCATGGCGCCACCGCAGAGTCCGGACCCCCGCGAGTGGCTGGGCTACGACGACGACGACGGCACGACGTGGCTCTTCGACGTCACGTTCCTGGCGAGCAACTGGTCGTGCATCTTCGGCTGCGGGTGCAAGGGGGTCCTGACCGAGGACACCACCGAACTGGGTCAGGGCTGTTGTTCCTATGGAGCTCACTTCGCCGACGAGGCCGACCTGGAGAGGGTCAGATTCGTCGCCGAGACGCTGGACTCCTCGACGTGGGTGCACCGCGACGCCACCCTCGAGGCGGGAGGGGCCTTCGTCGAGGACGACGGGGCGACCACGACGCGGATCGTCGACGACGCGTGCTGCTTCCTCAACCCTGCGTCCCCGGGGGATCCCGGCGGATGCGCCCTCCACCTGGCGGCGCTGGAACGCAGCGAGCGACCGATGGACCTCAAACCGGAGGTCTGCTGGCAGGTGCCTCTCCGCCTGGTCACCACCGTCGACGAATCGGGACGCGACACCTACACGCTCCGAGAATGGCGCCGAGCCGACTGGGGGGACGCCGGAGACGACTTCGCTTGGTGGTGCACCGATTCGCCCGATGCGTTCGTCGGATCGCGACGCGTGGTCGACTCCCTCGCCGACGAGATCCGAGAGCTCATCGGCGACGAGCGCTACGACTGGCTTCTCGCCGAGATGGACCGGCCCCGCGAGCCGGTATGGCTGCCCCACCCCCGGGTACGCAGGACCTGAGACCGCCGGAGCATCGAAGCTCAAGAACGTCCGGCCCGGTGTCGAGATCACACCCATGGCCGTGTTCACCGCGAAAGGACTTCAGAAGCTGGCGTCCGGCCGCAACCTCGTGCTGCCTCCGCACGTCGCATCGCAGTTGGTGGCCGCGATCGATTCAGGAAAGCACGTGATCCTGACCGGCCCGCCGGGAACGGGGAAGACCACGCTCGCTCACCTGGCAGCCGAACTCGGCCAGTCGACGCTCATGTGCACCGGGTTCCTCCCGACGACGGCCACCAGCGACTGGACCACCTACGAGACCATCGGTGGCATGCAGCCCTGTCCCGACGGCCTGGTCTTCCGGGCCGGGATCTTCGTCGAGGCCATCGAATCGGGGCGCTGGTTGGTCATCGACGAGATGAACCGATCGAACTTCGATCGGGCGTTCGGCCAGCTCTTCACGGTCCTGTCCGGTGGTGCGGTCGTCCTCCCGTTCACCCGGGGCGGGCACCAACGGCGCCTGTCGCTGGTGCCCCACGACGTCGAGGTCCCCGCAGGCACCGATCCGATACGGGTCCCGGCGACCTGGCGGATCATCGGCACGATCAATGCCGTCGACAAGAACCTGCTCTTCGACATGTCCTACGCGTTGATGCGCCGTTTCGCCTTCATCGAGGTCGCCTCCCCCGTCGAGGCCGCCTATGACGAGATCCTGTCGACGTCGTCGCGTCTCGTGCGGACGCTCCTGCCCCTGCGCAGGTTCTGCGACCTCGGTCCCGCCATCTACCTCGATGCCGGTCGCTACGCCGAACGGCGGGTCAGGGATGACGTCAGCGACTCGCGGGTCATCTACGAGATGTTCTACGCCTATTTCCTGCCCCAGCTCGAATCGATCGACGACAGCGCCGTTCCCGATCTCGTCGGGTTCATGGCCGACCTGCTCGACAGCGAGGAACACGAGTCCCTGCAGCGTTCGATGTCCGCGGTGCTGGGGTCGGAGCTGGTCGGACAGTTCGTCTGATGCCACCCCCTGCTCCCCCCTCGGAGCGCTCGGGCGGGACGCTGCGGTATCCCGCCACCGCCCAGTTGTGGGGCCGGGTACACGGACAGTGCCCCTCTCGCCGGTTTCTCGGGGTGGTGTGCGGCCTCGACCCCGACGAGATCGCCGCGGTGCAGGGATTCGACGTCCTCACACGGCCCGAGGTGGGGGACCTCCTCGAGTCCCTGGAGGACTTCGGGGAGCGCATGCGGCCGACCACCACGGTCGAACCGAGGGAGACGTCAGGCGTCCTCACCGGCGCGATCCAGTGGTCCCAGACCCTGTCGATGTGGTCGACGGGGCTCGGCGTGGGAACCCGCTATGTCTGTGGAACCCATCGGCGCAGCTACGACAATCTCGAGAACCGCCTGGTCGCCGAGATGCTGGATCGACTCGTCCACGCGGGACGGGCGCTCGATCGGGCGGTCGTGCCGGTGCTCGCCCCGGCCGTCGTCGAGCGGGCCCTCCACGCGGCGGACCGGGCCGGGGCGCACCGTCGCCATCCCCGATCGGCGGAGATCCGGCATCCACGACTGTCCGCCCGTGACGTCAAGGCGGTGGCGGCGGTGATTCGGCGGCACCGGGAACCGTGTGTCCGTCGAGCTCTGGAGCTGAGGCGCGTTCTCGCCGATCCGATGGCGGTCGATCTGGTGGGGCGTCTCGGAAACGACACCGTCAACAACCATCTCGGGGCCATCCTGACGGCCCGGGAGGAGATGTCGTCACACGGTCTCGATCGACCGGACATCGTCGTGCGTGACGACGGGGTCGTCGCCGGCCCGCTGATGCTCCGGCGACAGCAGGACGCGACGATCGAGATGTTCTTCGGGCCTCACCGGGTGCGGGTCGCACCGTTCGGCTCGACCGAGGGTCCCGGGTTCGACGGACAGAGCTGGGTGGTCAGCAACGCGGCGTCGACCCGGGCCGTTCTCACCAGCGTCATTCCGGACCTCGTCGGCCCCCCCCTGAGAGACGGCCGACAGCCTGGGTGATCGGCCGACGCAGCGCGGGTCAGTCGTCTTCGCCGCGCCAGCTCCCGGGCTGGTATTCCTCGTAGTCATCGTCATCGTCGTCGAGTGACGGCTCGTCGAGGATCGACTCGATGTCGATGTCGGGGCCGCGTTTGAGGGCTCGTGCTTCCTCGAAACGCCGATGGCGACCCTTCTTCACGGTGTCACTCCCACGGAACACGAACGGACTCGAACGCCCACCCTACAGGGCGTTCACGAGAACGCACCATATGCCGGAATCAGCTCTCGGGTCGGTCGCGCGGCTCCAGCAGAAGGCCCCGATCGGCATCGAAGGCCAGGGCGACCCGACCTTCGACCAGATCGGTGAGGGGAGCCCCCACGACCTCGGCCCGCCAGCCCGAACGAAGCCGGCTGTTGTCGTCTCCCCGCAGGAACGACTCCAGATCGGCGCGGGTCGCCAGGAGGGCCGGCTCGATCGACAGGTCCTTGGCGAGTTGGTTGAGCCATGCCGTCGAGAGGGCGACGGCCGGTCGCAGCGATGACGGGAGATCGTCGCCCCGTGCGGCTCTGTTCCTGTCGGGGGCGGTTCCGAGCGAGTCTGCGATGACGGTGAACACCTCGTCGGCGACCGGACGCAGTGAGCCGGCGTCGAGGCCACGGATCGACGACAACACGCCGATGTCGGTGGGCCTCGACACCGCGAGGCCCACGAGCCCCAGATCCGACATCACGTAGCGCGGCGTGACGTCGATCCGGGCGGCGCGGCGCTCCCGCCATGCCGCCAGCCGTTGTGCGGTGGCCAGATCCTGCCCGCGAAGATGGCGGACCTCCTTGATCCGACGCCAGGTCTCCTCGGGGTCTCGCGCTCCCGCGGCTCGGCCATCAGCTCCGATGTGGCCTCGTCACACCAGCCCGTTCGGCCGGCCTCGGACAGTCGTGCCTCGAGGCGGTCGTACAGGGCGATGAGATGGTCGACGTCGGACGCGGCGTAGGACATCTGGCGGTCCGAGAGCGGCCGGCGCAGCCAGTCCGTGAGTCGGTCCGCCTTGGGCGCCGACACCCCCAGCTCGCGGTCGAGGAGGCTGGCCAGCGACGGTGAGGAGTACCCGACGAAGCCTGCGGCGATCTGGGTGTCGACGATGCGTGAGGGAGACGATCCGCACGCGTGATCGAGCACTTCGAGATCCTGGCGGCAGGCGTGCATCACCACGAGATGGTCGTCGCCGAAGAGGGAGGCGATTCGCGAGATGTCGACGGCGAGTGGATCGATGAGGTAGGTCGCGGGCCCGACCGCGATCTGCACCAGGGCGAGTTTCGGGTAGTAGGTCTTCTCCCGGTGGAACTCGGTGTCGAGGGCCAGCCTCTCCTCGGCCGCCGCGGCCAACAGGACGTCGTCGAGTCGGTCGTCGCTCGCGATCAGCTCGGTGGTGGTCTCGAGGTCAGCCACGCTCCGACCCGACGATCACGGGTCGACCGGTTTCGATCCAGGCCAGGGTTCCCCCGGCGACATTCACCGGCGAGTGACCAGTGGTCGAGAGGATCTCGCACACCTTCATGCTGCGATGGCCGCTGCGACACACCACCATGACGTCTCCAGACGGGACCTCGTCGACCCGCGCTGCGAAGTCCGACAGTGGTATGTGGTGCGCGCCGGGGATGTGGCCGGCCTCGTACTCGTCGGCCTCACGGACGTCGACGAGGTAGACGCCCGCATCGGACCGTATTGCGCACTCGGACGCATCGATCTCGGGAATGATCATCTCGACACCGTACCGGAGTCCGGGAGTTGCTCGGGTGTGTCGGCGTCATCGAATCCGCTCGGAAGCGCGGCCGTTCGCCACTGCGTCGTCCGCTGCACTGCGTACAGGGATCGCTCTCCGTTCTCGAAGGCACGGCATGCGGACTCGAGGGCGTTCGCGGTCCACCAGGACACGTCGGGTCGGCCCTCTCCGGCGAATGGCCGCTGATCGTCGGCAGCGACTTCGCCGAGCAGCCACACGACATCGGCACGACCCAGACCGGGGAGGTCGCAGGGCAGCATCAACATGGGTCCACCGCCGACCTTCAGGGCGAACGTCACGACCGCACCGAGGGGGCCCGATCCGGGGAATCGGTCGTGGACGGGCTCGACGGCGGCCGCCCAGGGCTCGTCCGACGCCTCCCGGTGCAACCGCGTCCCGGGTCCTCCCATCCACCGGATCACGTTCACCCCCGCAGCCCAGAGCGCATCGGTCACCCCGAACAGCATCGGGCGGTCCCCGATCGGAAGGGATGCCTTGTCGCGACCCATTCGACGGCTGGAACCGCCGGCCAGGACGGCGACGGTGGGGGTCACTCGTCCGGCGCGACGCCGCCGTAGACGTGGGTGGCGTCGCGGGCTTCACCATGGTTCTCGACGGCAAAGGCCAGATCGGAGCAGAATTCCCGAGCGACGCGGTCGTGTCCCGGAGCGACCATGAGGTGGAGGCCGCCCTGTTGCCGGTCGAGGTTCCAGTCCCCGGTCGTCCATCACGTCGCAGATCGCCGACATGTCGTGGGTCGCGGACCCGAATTCGAAGATCGACATGTCGGGGTCGGACGTGACCGACAGTCCGTCGATACCGGCGATGCCCTCCTTGAACGTCGTGGTCGCGTCGGACACCCGCGCTCGCGAGCCGCAGGTAGCCCTCCTCGCCCAGATGGTTCATCGCGGTCCACGCCCCCGCTATCGGGGCGCCCGAACGCGTCCCGGCTGCGGACGACGAGGCGTACAGGCCGCCGGGCCAGGAGTCGTACATGAAGATCTGTTTGCGGTACAGATCTCGATCGCGGTACATGATCGTCGAGGCGCCCTTGAAGCGTGTAGCCGTACTTGTGGATGTCCGCCGACATCGAGGTGACGCCCTCGACCCGGAAGTCCCATGGCGGAACAGGGTGTCCGAGATCGCTCCCACCACGGCAGGAGGAAGCCCCCGACACAGGCGTCGACGTGGCACAGGACGTCCCGCTCTGCGGCGCAGCGACGCGATGTCGGTCACCGGATCGATCACGCCGAAGGGGTAGCAGGGGGCCGACGCCACGACCAGGGCGGTGTCGTCGGTGATCGCGGCGGCGACGCGCTCGGGGACGGCCCGCCCGTCGTCGGTCCGCCGGCGTCAGGATCTGGTCGACCCCCAGGTAGTGGCACGCCTTGGCGAACGCCGGGTGCGCGGTGTCGGCACAGACGCAGCGTCGGGGCCAGTGACGCCCCGGTCGGCGACGTGGTCTCGGGCGGTCTGAACGGCGAGGAAGATCGACTCGGTCCCGCCCGACGACATCGAACCGGCCGAGGCGCCGACCATGGCGGTCGCCATCGACGACGACCTCGGTCTCCATCTTCAGCAGGGTCTGGTAGCGGAACGGGTTGAGGGCGTTCTCGTGGAGGAACATCGCGCCGACCGTGTGGAGCAGGTCGTCGAGCACCGGGTCGTCGGAGTTGTAGACGAGGCTGAACGCGCGGCCGCTCCGCCAGTCGAGATCACCCGATCGGAGATCGCGAGATCTCCGAGAGGAGCTGACCGGCGCTTCGTCCGGTGGTCGGTATGGTCACGTCGCTCATGGCGAGACCATACCGGCTCGATTCCCGGCGGTCTCAGGAGGTTGCGGGCGGCCAGTCCGGATCCAACTGACGGAGAAAGAGCTCGCACCGCTCCGCCTCGTCGTCCTCTCCGATCGCCGCTGCACACCGCGCCAGCCCGTCGAGGGCGGTGAGGAAGGGGCGGTTGGACTCGTGTCGCCAGCGCACGTACCCGGTGCCGCCGCCAACCGTTGGCCCGGAGGAGATCGAGGCCCCGGTGATACCCGATCCGAAAGGCGGCGTACGTCTCGACGGGGTCGCGTCCGGCCGTGGCGAGCCGGGCCCACGCCACGACCGATCGTGGGTTGTCGGCGACGATCGCCGACAGGGCCTCGTGACGCGGTGCACCGGTGAGGGTCTCCGCCGCGTCGATGGCGTCGGTGACCGATCGGCTCTCGGGTGGGAGAACGGTTTCGTGCGGCCCTGACGTCGAGATACCCACAGATGACATGGGGCGATGCTAACGGTCGCTCACGGCGTCCGGTGAGACTTCGGAGGCGTCGGGCTCGACGTCGTCCCCGGACTCGGCGGCACGATCGACCGCCTCGGCAAGCGGTTCGATCTCGGGGTCTGCGACGTGCCCGGATCGCTTGGAGGCGACCCGACCGCGAAGCTCGTCCACGACGCGCCTCACCTCGGACGCGAACCGCTCCGACCGGCGCCCGCCACCCGTCTCCTCGTCGAGCGTGCGCAGGTGCTCCGACGCCCTGACATAGCCCTGTTCTATGAGCTCTGCCGACTGGTTGAAGTCGTCGTATCGAAGGGTCGGGCGGTTTCCCGGTGGGAGGACGATCACCTCGACCCCGTCGGGCACCACGGCCAGATCCCTTCCGAAGCGGCTGTTTCGGGCGATCCAGTACCCCAGGAGGGCGGCCTCGATGGGGCGTCGGATGTCCTTGTGGGGGCGGCCGTGAAGCCCCACATGACACACCACTATGCGGTCGGCACCGAGCTCGATCGCCCTGCTGATCGGCACGTTGTTCACCACGCCCCCATCGAGGTAGGCGCGACCGCCGATCATGACCGAAGGGAACACGGCGGGGAGAGCGGCCGATGCCAGCATCGGTTCGACGAGGTCTCCGGAGTCGAACCAGGCCTCGGACGTCGCCTCGATGTCGGTGGCGACGCACTGGAACGGGATGACGAGCTCCTCGAAGGTGGAGATGCCGCCCATGAACTGCTCGATACTGCTGCGCAGGTCGTCGTTGGGGTGGAGCGACTCGCCCTTGCGAATGATCTGCACCGGCGACGGCATCCGGCTCGAGGGCATCAGACCGCCGGGTCGATCGGCCAGGCCGAGCCAGGTGTCGGTCAGGCGCCGAACGCCGGCGGCATTCGGCTGAGCGCAGAAAGCTGCTCCGTTGAGCGCTCCCGCCGAACATCCGACGACCACGTCGGCGGTGATCCCCGCGTCGAGAAGGGCGCGGAGCATTCCCACCTGGATCGCACCGAGGTTGCCACCGCCACCCAGGACGAAGGCGGTACGCGACGACCGCCGGCTCCAGGGACGGAAGGTGGGCATGGATCGAGAGTACGCGAGCCGGCGGGGGTTACGACCCTCGGGCCTCGAGGGAGGCCTGCTCGATGACCAGGGCGAGGCCTCGTGGCTCATCGAGTTGCACGCCGTGGCCCGCTCCGGGCACGACCACTCGTGTCGACGACGGGATCATCTCATGGAGTGTGTCCGCGGACCGGCGGTTGTGGGGGGCCGAACTCCCACCGCTTCCGATCGTCACCGGAACCGGAACCGACAACGGCCCCGGGCGCAGTCGGCCCTCAGCCGATCGGCTCGCGGTCAGATCGGCGAGAAGGGCCCGACCTTCGCCACGCCGTTCGTCCCGACTCGCCCGGTCGAACCGCTCCCACAGGGCATCGCCGAGTACCCCGCGGAGGAAGAATTCGGCTGCCTCCGCCGGTTCCCGGTCGAGCGACGCACTGCCCCAACTCCCCTCGTACCACTCCTCCCACGGCATCGGTGGTTCCCAGACGACGAGCGCATCGCCGGCGCGACGAGGCATCCGGGCAAGCGCGTGAAGGGCGATCGAGCGCGCCCTGGGAATGTCCGACGACGACCACGGGCCGGGTCGTCGCCAGCTCGATGATCTCGCACAGATCCTCGATGTCGGCGTGAAGGCGCCCCTGCGGCCAGTCGATGTCCCGATTCCGGTGGTAGCCGCGGCGATCCGCGATGAGCACCTCATGACGGTCCAGATGTCGGATGACGCGCTTCCACCCCACCGATCGATCCATCACACCGTGGACGAACACGATGGTGGAGAGTGGCTCGTCGGCCGGGTAGCGATCTACGACGAGGCCGGCGCTCGTGGTGGCGCCGACGGGCCGGCGCACCCTCAGGGAACCCGGACCAGGTGCAACAGGTCGGTGGCCCGGGCCCTCGATCCGGCCCCCGCCAGGACGGCGACCATGTCGCCGGTTCGCACCAGACCCCGATCGCGGGCGTTCTTGACGAGATCGTCCATCATCTCGACGCTGTGGGTCGGCGATGCGCCGGCGAGAGGCGTCGTGCCCCAGCTCATCGACAGCTGCCGCGCCGTTCGCTCGTTCGGGCTGAAGCCGATGATCGGCATGGTCGGACGGAATCGGGCGATGCTGCGCACCGTCAACCCCGAGTCGGAGATGCAGATGATCGCCGCAGCGCCGATGTCGCTGGCGGCACGCCACGCGGCGGCGGTCATGGCGTCGGTCAACTGCTCGTCTCCGTCGCCCACCGCCACCTTGCGGATGAGCCGGATCCGGCGAGCCCAGCCCTCGTAGTCGAATTCGGTGTCGGCCCGTTCGGCGATCCGAGCCATGGTGGACACGACCCCCACCGGGTCGGCTCCGATCGCCGTCTCCGCCGACAGCATGACCGCCGAGGATGCCGTCGAAGACCGCGTTCGCCACGTCGGACACCTCGGCCCTGGTCGGGCTGGCCGCGGTGATCATCGACTCGAGCATCTGGGTAGCGGTGATGACCGGTTTCCCGAGGGCGATGCAGTCACGGGTGATCCGCTTCTGGAGGTGGGGAAGGTCTTCGATTCCCATCTCGATGCCGAGGTCGCCACGGGCGATCATGATGGCTCCGGACGCCTCGATGATGCCGGGCAGATTCTCCACCGCGGCCCGGGTCTCGATCTTCGCCACGACCAGTGGTCCGCGTGGAAACGGTTCGGTTCCCACACGACGAACGTCGTGGGCCGATCGCACGAACGAGAGTGCGACCATGTCGACGCCCTCCTCGACGAACGCGTCGAGCTTGTACAGGTCCTCCGCCGTCGGAGTCGCGAGGTTGAGTCGATCCGAGGGGATGTGGAGCCCCGGGACGACCCTGGATCAGACCGCCGTGGGTGACCGCAACGGTCACCGATCGACGAATCGACCGACACCACCGAGAGATCGACGGTCCCGTCTCCCAGCGGCCAACACGTCTCCCGACCATCAGGTCGGACAGGAGATCCCCGTAGTCGCACCGTGAGCTTCTCGGGGTTGAACGCCCTCGCCCGGGCACCAACTCGATCGTCGACCCCCCCGCGAGGTCGACCCCGCCCGCCGGCAGCGGTGCCGAGCCGAACCTTCGGGCCCGGGAGGTCCACGAGGATCCCCACCGGACGGCCGGCGTCGGCGGAGACGCTCCCGAATGAGCCGGTAGCGTTCGATGGCGTCGCCGAGCGATCCGTGCGCCAGACCGATCCGGAAGACGTCGACTCCGGCCTCGATCATGCGCCCGAGGACCGTCGCGTCCGACGACGCCGGACCCACTGTTGCGATGATCTTGGTGCGACGGGCCATGACGGCACGCTATCGCCGCAGCCACGCCGAGCACCGGCCGTACCGGGTCGGCGTCAGCTCCGGCGGAACCTCCGACCAGGGAAGCTCCTTGTCGACCCGGACGTCGCCGGGAAGACCGAGGACCCGTTCGCCGAGGATGTTCTTCATCACCTCGGTGGTGCCGCCCTCGATCGAGTTCGCGCGGGCTCGGAGGAAGTTCTTGCGGCACGTCGTCGCCGAACATCGTCGCCTTCGGTTGGTGCATCTCGTACGAATCGAAGAGCATCCCCGCCGGCCCCATCAGGTCGAGAGCGAACGAGTAGATCTCCTTGTTCAGTTCGGCCATGGCGATCTTGGAGACCGAACCCTCGGGGCCGGGTGTGCCCGGCTCGACGATTCTGAGATGCCCGGATGTTGGTCAGCCGGTTGATCTCGGCGCGCGCCCAGAGCCGCAGGTACCGGTCGCGCTCTGCAGGACGTCCGGATCGTCCGGACTCCTCCCAGACCGTCATGAGTTGACCGATCGGACCGCTGTTGCGTGGCGGGGTTCCTCCGCCGATCGACACCCGCTCGTTCATCAGCGTCGTGATCGAGACCCCCCAGCCGCGACCTTCGGCGTCGACGCGCATCGAATCGGGGATCGTCGACATCGGTGAAGTAGACCTCGTTGAACTCCGCCTCACCGGTGATCTGACGCAGCGGGCGCACCTCGACGCCCGGCGCCTCCATGTCGACGATGAACGCGGTCAGGCCCTCGGTGCTTGGGGACCTCGGGGTCGGTTCTGGCGATGATGAGACCCCATCGGCGAGATGTGGGCGAGGGTCGTCCACACCTTCTGGCCGTTGAGCGATCCACTGGTCGCCGTCGCGCTCGGCACGACAGGCCAGCGACGCCACGTCGGACCCGGCGCCCGGGCTCGGAGAAGAGCTGACACCAGATGTCCTCGTTGGTGAACAGCGGCCGCAGCATCGTCCTTCTGGGAGTCGGTGCCGTGCTCGAGCACGGCGGGCGCGCACATGCCGTAGCCGATCGGATTCATCATGCCGCCGATGGGTCCTCCGGCCGCGGCGACGGCTTCGATCACCGTCTTCTGGAGCTTCGGGCCCGACACCGAGACCGCCCCTGGCCCTCGGGGAAATGAACCCATGCCAGACCCAGGTCGAACTGGCGACCGAGGAACTCGGCCTCCTCGACCGGTCCGGAGGGTTCTCCTCGAGTAGTTGCGCGACCCTCTCGGCCACGAGGGCCTCGGCGCCCTCTGCTCTCGTCTCGGTGGCGGTCATGTGGTTCCCCTTCGATCGACGCGGAAGGCTAATGGCCCGTCGCCCGGCGTCGGAAGGTGATCAGTTCAGGCGGGCTCGCAGTGCGCGGGCTCTGCGAAGGAGTGCGGGGGCCGAACCGGCGTCGGTGGCCGCGGCCTGTTCCAGCAGAGCGGCCGCGACGTCGAAGCGCCCGTCGGCGGCGGCGACGTCGCTGAGCGTCGCCAGGTCCGTCGGCGAGTCGGTCATGAGGAGGCGGCGGAGGGCGACGACCCATCGGAGGGCGCGACGATCGCGTCGCGACCGGTAGATCGCGAACAGGTTGTTGAGCATCCTCATGACGATCTGGAGGGAGTCCACGGGGACCAGGTAGTCGGCGGAGAAGCGAGCGTCCGCTCCATGGATGGCCGTGAACAGGGCTTCGACGGCGGGAACGTCGAGCGGCCGGCGGTCCCTGAAGATGGCGGCGTAGCGGTTGGGCACGGACGGCTCGGCCACCAGGAACTCTCCGGGCAGCCCGATTCCGACGAGTTCCGTGTCGAGCCGGCGCGCCACTTCCAGCGCCACGACCGACAAGGTGATGGGAATGCCTCGACGGGTGACGAGCACCGAATCCAGCAGGGAGTTCTCGGGGTCGTAGTAGTCGCCGACCGGTCCGCCGAAACCGTCGTCGACCAGCCAGGTGCAGATCTCCAGGCCCGAGGACGCCGGGCAGCGGCGTGCCAGCGCGTCGAGTTCGGCGACGACGTGGTCGGAGGTCAGGTCGGGGCGGACGTGGCGGGCGATCGTGGCGCCGAGGCGATCGAGTCGCGGCGGCGAGATCGTCAACCAGTGCTCGAACTCCGCCGTAGGATCCACGACGGTCACAGTAGACAGGGGGACGCCCAGATGTATCCAGGTGCCATCGCCGCGGAGCGGCCTGACGCGACCGCTTACGTCATGTCGGGAAGTGGACAGGTCGTCACCTATGGCGAGCTCCATGATCGAGCGGTGCGTCTCGCCAACGTGTTCCGCTCCCACGGACTCACGGCGGGCGATCATGTGGCCTTCAGCATGGAGAACCATCCCCTCTTCCTCGCCGTTGCCTGGGGAGCGCAGTACGCCGGCCTCTACTACACGGCTGTCTCGTCACGACTCACCGCCGACGAGACGGCCTACATCGTCAACGACTGCGGCGCGGAGGCATACGTCACCTCCGCTGCTCGCGGCGAGGTGGCCAGGGCCATTGTCGAGGACACGCCCGCCGTCACCCTGCGCCTCTGCGTCGACGGCTCCACCGCGGGCCACGACTCCTATGAGGACGCGCTCGCGGGCGCGTCCGATCGACTCCCCGACGACGCCACCGAGGGCATGGACATGCTCTACAGCTCGGGCACGACGGGCCGCCCGAAGGGCGTGAAGGTTCCGAGGTCGGGTGAGCCGTTGGGTACGCCACCCGTCCTGTACCACCTCTGCACCGGGCTCTTCGGGGCGACTGAGGACTCGGTGTACCTGTCGCCGGCGCCCCTGTACCACTCCGCCCCGCTGCGATTCACGATGTCCTTCCAGCGGGCCGGCGCAACCATCGTCGTGATGGAGCGCTTCGATCCGGAGACCGCGCTGGCCGCGATCGAGACGTACGGCGTCACCTTCACCCAGATGGTCCCGACGATGTTCGTCCGCCTCTTGAAGCTGCCCGACGAGGTCCGCTCCCGCTATGACGTGTCGTCGCTGGAGGCGGTCGCTCATGCCGCCGCCCCCTGTCCCATCGACGTCAAGCGGTCGATGATCGAGTGGTGGGGGCCCATCATCACCGAGTACTACGCCGGGACGGAGGGCAACGGCTTCTGCTTCTGCACCAGTGACGAGTGGCTCGCCCACCCTGGGACGGTGGGTAAGTCGTTGTTGGGCCCCGTCCACATCGTGGGAGATGACGGGGAAGAGGTTCCGGTCGGCGAGACCGGCACGGTCTACTTCGAGAGTGCCGCGCCCTTCGCCTACCACAACGACGAGGAGAAGACCGCGGCGTCGTATCACCGCGAAGGATGGTCGACACTCGGTGACGTGGGCCATCTCGACGACGACGACTACCTCTACCTGACCGATCGCAAGGCCTACATGATCATCTCGGGTGGTGTGAACATCTATCCCCAGGAGGCCGAGAACTGCCTCACGATGCACCCCGCCGTCGCAGACGTGGCGGTCTTCGGTGTGCCCGACGACGACCTCGGCGAGTCCGTCAAGGCCGTCGTCCAACCGTCCGAGGGCGCGGTGCCCGGGCCGGACCTCGAGGCCGATCTGATCGCCCACTGCCGTGAACACCTGGCTCACGTCAAGTGTCCCCGTTCGGTCGACTTCCGTGACGAGTTGCCCCGTCACCCGACGGGAAAGCTCTACAAGCGACTCCTCAAGGACGAGTACTGGGCCGCAGCCGGCCGGAGGATCTGAGGTTCCGGTGCCGACCCACGCTTTTCTCGACCATTCCGGGCCGATCGCCTTCGCCCATCGCGGTGGCGCAGCGGGCGGTCTCGAGAACACGATGGTTGCGTTCCAGGCGTCGGTCGATCTGGGCTACCGGTACATCGAGACCGACGTGCACGTCACCCGGGACGGAGTGCTCGTCGCCTTCCACGACGAGAGTCTCGATCGGGCAACCGACCGCATCGGGTTGATCAGGGAGTTGACGTGGAGCGAGGTCAGCGCGGCCCGGGTCGGCGGTGTCGAGAGGATCCCCCGCTTCGACGACGTGTTGGCCACGTGGCCGGACCTGCGGATCAACGTCGATCCCAAGCACGATTCCGCCGTCCAGCCCCTGGCGGACGCCCTGATCCGAGCCGATTCGGTGTCGCGGGTCCTGGTCGGGGCCTTCTCCGATGCCCGGATCGCCGCGGTGCGGCGCCTCTGCGGTCCGGATCTGGCGACCGCGCTGGGACCCCGGAGCGTCGCCCGCCTGCGGTCTGCGACGGCGGGCAGATCCCGATCGGGACGCGATGCGGTCGCGGTGCAGGTTCCGGTGAAGTACTCGGGTATTCCGGTCACGACACCCCGTTTCGTCACGAGGGCCCACCGTGCCGGACTCGCGGTGCATGTGTGGACCATCGACGATCCGGCCGAGATGAACCGTCTGCTGGACATGGGGGTCGACGGCATCATGACGGACCGACCCGACGTTCTGAAGGACGTGCTCACTTCCCGCGGTGAGTGGCCCGATCCGGCCGGGGATCCGTCATCATCACCCCAGGATTGAGGATCCCGTCGGGGTCCAGGGCAGCCTTGAGGTGTCTCATCACGGCCAGCGATCCCGCGTCACGGTTGCGTGCCAGGAACTCGGTCTTGGCGACGCCGACACCGTGTTCCGCGGAGATCGACCCGCCGTTCGAGATGACGGTGCCGAGGACGGCCTCGTCGAGCGCCGACGACGCAGCGGTCGTGTCGGTCACGTTCACGTGCATGTTGTGGTCACAGACGTGACCGAACACCCATGTGCGGGCCGTCTGGTCGAGGTCGCGTACCCGACGATCGATCTCCTCGAGTGCACCTGGAAGCGAATCACTGGGTAGCGACACGTCGTACTTGTGGACCGGGCGGCGTGCGCCCAGGGCACCGGTGATGCCGTGCCGCAGCTCGAGGAGCGCCGACACGGCGGCGCCTTCCGCGACGACCATCGACGTCCGGTGCGCTCCCACGGTCTCCCCCAGGTCGACGAGCGCCGCATCGGTGTCTCGGCCGGATCGACCGGCGAGCCTGACGAACAACAACCACTCCCCCGGCACCGGAACCGATCGAGCCGACCGCTCGGCGACGAGGTTGCACGCTGCCCGGGACGCAAGCTCCACCTCCTCGGCCGCTGCGATCCCGCGGGCGATGCTCCACGCCAGCTGCGTCGCTTCCTCGAGTCCGTCCACACCGATCGCAGCGCCGACGACGACGTCTCGCCGTTCGATCAGACGGAGACCGACGGTGCAGATGACACCGAGCGTCCCCTCGCTTCCGCACAGGAGAGCCGCCAGGTCGTATCCGGTGTTGTCCTTGCGGAGACCCCGGAGATGGACGACGGGGTCACCCGTCCCGAACACGGCGGCGATGCCGTTGATCTGATCCCGGGTGGTCCCGTGTCGGAACACGCGGGGGCCTCCCGCGTTGGTGGCCACCGTTCCGCCCACGGTGGCCACGTCACGCGCCGCGAAGTCCACCGCGTAGCGCCAGTCGGTGCCCCGCAGTGCCGCGTCGACGGCCGACAGGGTGACGCCGGCCTCGACCTGGATCCGGCCGCTCCGGGCGTCGATGTCCACGACGCGGTCCATTCGTCGCGTCGAGACGACCAGCTCGTCCGATGCACAGGGGACCGACCCGCCCACCAGCGAGGTCCGACCGCCCTGGGGCACCAGGGGCACGCCGTGACGCCGGGCCACGGCGACGACGCCGGCGACCTCGTCGATCCCCGAGGGCGAGACGACGCCGAGCGGTGCGACGCCGAACCGACCGGTCTCCTCCTCGCTCTCGGCAACCATCGAATCGGTGTCGGTGCGGAGCCCTCGGGGACCGACGACATCGGTCATGTCAGCGAAGAGACGTCTGCGCTCGGCGGGGTCCACACCGTATTGTCGCGCCATCTCGTGTCGGTCCGACCGTTCCAACTTCGAACGTTCGTGCCGATGTAGAGCTGTTGACCAACGATGCTGTCATTCGTCCGCCGCCATCAGAGCCCGATGTCACGACGTACTCGTGCCGGCGTTGGCCGCGGTCGTCGTCGTGCTCGCGACCGGCGCGGCCGGGATCGACGTCGTGCGGCCGGAGTCGCGCCGCTGACCTCGGCGGCGAATCCGGACGGTCCTGTCGTCGCCGGCAGTGGAGGCGCTCGATGAGCTGACCAATGGTCGCACGAACGAGGGAGTGATCGGTGGCCCTTCCGACGACCTGCTGTTCGTGTCGGTCGACAGCGAGCCGTACCAGGCTGCCGTGCGTGTCCGCGATGCCATCGTCGCCGAAGTGGGAGACGCCCAGGCCCGGTACGGGGCGGCCACAGATGCCCTCCAGTTGTTGGCCGCGGACAAGCTCGCGCTGGACTCGCTCCTCCCGCGGGCCGCGAAGCGTGCCGCCAAGGTGCGGGAGGTCGACCAGCTCGCCCAGCAGGGCGTGTCGGCGATGGCGGCCGCGATGTACGTCGGCGACACCGAGGAGCGCCTCATGCCCGACGACACGCTGACGACCGAGGAACGTCTCGACTCCGCCCAACGGGCCCAGGTGGCGTCGTCGGCGGCCGACCGGGCGACGGTCTACGCCCTCTCGACAAGAGAGCGACTCCTCGAGACGACCGCCCGATTGGAGGAGCTCCAACTGCGGTCCCTGGACACGGACACCCGAGTGATCACCGAGACCCGACGCCGCGATGCCGCCGCCGAGGACTTCTTCGACGCCGCAGAGCGCGCTGTGTCGGCCGAGCGCGACGTGCGAGCCGCCCGAGCCTTGGCCGACGTGGACGACACCGACCTGACCCTGGTTGCCCTCGACGCCTATTGGCGAGCCGCCTCGGCAGTCGCCGACGAGAGTCCTGGTTGCGGCATCTCGTGGTGGGCACTCGCGGGAATCGGCCGAACGGAATCGAATCACGGTCGGTACGGCGGCCGGAACGTCGGCATCGACGGGCAGGTCGACTCACCCGTCGTGGGCATCCCGCTGGACGGGACCAATGCGACCCGGCTGATCCCCGACAGCGACGGTGGACGATTCGACAACGACCCGCTCTTCGACCGGGCCGTGGGACCCATGCAGTTCATACCGTCGACGTGGCGCAGGTGGGGCGCAGACCTGTCCGGCAACGGCGTCGACGATCCCCAGAACTTCTACGACGCCACGCTCGCCGCCGCCCGCTACCTGTGCGCGTACGGTCCGGGTCTCGACACCGACGTCGGTCTGCGTCGCGCCTTCTTCGGCTACAACCGCTCGCTGTCGTACGTGGATCTGGTGCTGTCGCGGGCCCACGGGTACCGCGACGCCGGGCTTCCCCTCGGCTGATCCCGGCCGGCCGATCGGTTGCACGGCCCACGCCGTGAGGCGTCACTCGTCACGGTGCGGGCGAGCTCCATACGATGGTCCGGGTCGGCGCACGACGACCGACGGCCTCGGAGTAGCGCTCCAGGTCGAACCCGGGAAGGGCCGCCAGGGCGACGAGGGCCTCGTGGTCGAGATCGACTCCGAGGGGCACGAGACATCCGCATTCGTCGGATTCGCCCAGCAGAACGAACGCGTTCGCCCCATCCGCGGTGGGGACGCGGGTGCGCACGACCTCCACGCTTCGCAATCGCCCCACCGTCACCGATTCCTCTCGGCCGTCGGCCAGTCGACGCGTGATCCGGTCGCCGTCCACATCGAGTTCGACCGTCGCTGATCCCGAGTGCCGCCGGCGTCGGGCGGACCTCGACACGGCCACCAGGAGGGCGATGGCCGTGAAGGGGACGGCAATGAGGAGAAACGACTGCACCAGCGTTGAAACGTAGCGGCAGAGGAGTCACACGATCGGTCCACCCGCTCACCACGAAGGCGCTACAGTGCTCGCACTGTGTGTCGGGGGTCACGCGCTGAAGCCGTTGGTTTCGGTAGGGGGCATCGACGCCGGAGGGTCGCCACGGCGCCCGATCCAGCCCAGGAACCCGCGGGTTCATGACACCGGAGAACACCATCGTGCGTAGTGCCAGATCACGGAGGACCGCCTTCAGCGCCGTCGCCCTCGCTCTCGCCCTGGCGGCGGGAGCCTGCAGCAGCAGCGACGACAGCGGCGGCGGGAGTGCGGGCGGTGGCGGTGAGGACCCCGGTACCCCCGTGCCGGGTGGGTCCGTGACCTACGCGCTGGAGGCCGAGACCGGCGGAGGCTGGTGTCTCCCGACCGCTCAGCTGGCGGGGGCCGGCATCCAGGTCGCCAACTCGATCTTCGAGCCGGTCATGGCCGTCGACGAGAACCGCGACCCCCAGCCGTACCTGGCGGAGACCTACGAGGTCTCCGATGACTTCATGACCCACACCTTCGTCCTGCGCGAAGGCATCACCTTCCACGACGGCTCGCCCCTCAATTCGGCCGTCGTCGCCCTCAACTGGAACGTGATGCGCGGGGAGCCCGAGGCAGTTGCCCAGACCGGGCTCTCCCCGCTCCTGTTCCCCATCGTCTACGGCGACATCGACACGGTCACCACGACCGACGACCGGACCGTCGTCGTGACCACCAAGCGCCCGTGGCCGGCACTGCCGATCTTCCTCGGAGGCGGGCGGCAGGGCATCGTCGCCGAAGCGCAGCTGATGTCGGGTGAGACCGATTGTGCCGAGAAGCTCATCGGCACGGGCCCCTTCGAGTTGGTGGACTGGACCCGCAACGAGCAGATGACGTTGAAGAAGAACGAGAACTACTGGCGGACCGACTCCGAGGGGAACCAGTTGCCCTACCTCGACGAGTTGGTCTACAAGCCGATTCCCTCGGGCTCGGACCGCTTCGACGCACTCGATGGCGGATCTATCGACGCCGGGCAGTGGAACAGCCAGTTCGCTTTCGAGGATATTCAGGCGGATCCGGACCGGTTCTCGTTGGTCCTCGAGAAAGACGGTTACCGCGAGGTCGCCTACGGACTCACCAACCATGCCCGTGCCCCCCTGAACGATCAGGCCACCCGCATCGCCATGGGCCAGGCCATCGACCGGGAGGCACTCGCCGAGATCTCCAACGGTGGCGCGTGGACCCTGGCCTCGGGACCGTTCGACACCAAGGTCCCGGGATACCTCGAGGATTCCGGAATGGCCGGCTACGACCCCGACGCGGCGGCGGCGTTCCTCGAGGGCAAGGACCTGAGCATCGTCCTGGGCTTCGCCACCGACCCCATCACCGAGGAGCTCGCCAAGGACGTCAAGAGCCAGCTCGAGGACGTCGGGGTCGACGTCGAGATCAAGGAGTTCGATCAGGCGACGCTCATCAACCAGGCGCTCGGAGGGGCCTGGGATGTGCTCCTGTGGCGCAACCATCCCGGCGCCGACCCCGACACGCAGTATCAGTGGTGGCACTCGACCATGCCCACCAACTTCGGCAAGATCAACGATGCCGAGGTCGATCGGCTCCTCGATGAGGGGAGGGTCGAAGGAGACCCCGAGGTCCGCCGTCAGAACTACGAGGATCTGAACAGGCGGTTCGCCGAGATCGGTGTGAACCTCTGGAACTGGTACTCCGTGTGGGGCGTGGGGAGCACGACCGATGTGCACGGCTTCGAGTCGACGACGCTTCCCGATGGTCAGCCCACGGGACTGTTCCCCGGATGGCACTTCATGACCGAGGCATGGATCGAGCAGTGACCGGGCGGTGGGGTCGGCCTCTGGGGACCGACCCCACCGCTCCGCCTCGCTGACCTCGCGGAGATCGTTGTGCGAATGCTCGCCACCAAGACCGTCCGGCTCGTCATCGTTCTCTTCGCGCTGTCGGTCGTCGTCTTCTTCTCCCAGACGCTCCTGCCCGGAGATCCCGCCGAGCTCATCGGTGCCGGAGCCGGTCCTGAGAGGATCGACGAGATCCGCGAGGACCTCAAGCTCGACGAACCGATCTACGTTCAGTACGGATCGTGGCTGGGCGACTTCGTCACCGGCGATCTCGGTGACTACTACAGGGCCAAGGGTGGTACCCCCGCCGAAGGAGTGAGGAACAACCTCCCGAACACCCTGCTGCTCATCCTCTACACCCAGATCCTCGCTCTCGTGATCGCCATCCCCATGGGGGTGTTCGCGGCGTATCGGTCCGACAAGCTGTTCGACAGGTCCGCGAACGTGGTGTCGTTTCTCGGCTTGTCGATTCCGGCCTTCGTGCTGGCGTTCATGTTCAAGAAGTACTTCGCGCTCGACAACCGATGGCTCCCCGAACGTGGGTGGGTCAGTCCCACCGACGATTTTCCCGAGCATCTCCGCTACGCCATCCTCCCGGTCCTGACCCTGGCGGTGGCCCAGATCGCCGTCTACTTCCGCCTGTTGCGGTCGGACATGATCGCCACGCTCCAGGAGGACTACATCACCATGGCGAAGGCCAAGGGGCTCAAGCCGAACCGCATCCTCTTCCGCCACGCCCTTCGACCTTCGAGCCTCACCCTGCTGACCGTCGCGGGGCTCAACATCGGAACCATGATCAGCTCCGGCGTGGTGATCGAGGTCATCTTCGAGATCCCGGGAATGGGAACGCTGCTCGTCGAGGGGATCCTCGCCCGCGAGTACCGAGCCACCCAGAGCTTCGTCGTGATCGTGGGAATCTTCTTCGTTCTCCTCAACTACTTCATCGACTTCCTGTACACCGTCATCGACCCGCGGATCCGTCATGGTTGATCCACGTGACGAGGTGCTCAACACCGAGATCTCGACCGTCGTCCAGGCCGAAGAGGTGCCTCCGGCCCAGGCCGGCAAGCCCCTGGGCATCGGAGGGTGGATCTGCATCGCATGGCTGGTCGCCGTGGTGGCGGTCTCGTTCATCGCGCCCTATCTGCAGGCGCCGCCCATCGACACCGGCGGCCGCGCGTCGGCCTGCGGGGACGGCTCGGGACTGCCCATCTACGACCCCTTCAACTGCAAGGACCTCGCGGCGAAGTCGGCCCAGCGACGGGGAGACGGCGCCGACGGGGCGGTCCCCCACGTCGTCGGCGTCGACGGTGGTGGGGCCGACGTCTTCTCCCAGGTCCTCGTCGGTGGACGCACCACGGTCCTCATCGCTCTCGTGTCGATCGCCGGCGGGGTACTGATCGGGGCCACTCTGGGACTCATGGGCGGGTTCTTCCGCGGCAGGGGCGACCTCTTCATCACGGGCGCGTTCGACGTGATGATCAGCTTTCCGGCACTCATCCTGGCGTTGCTCATCGTCACGGTGGTGGCCGCCGACGACAGCGCGAAACGGATTCCCGGCATCATCTTCGCCCTCGTCATCGTGATCACTCCGGTGATCGGGCGGATATCCCGTGCATCGACGCTGAGTTGGTCGGAACGGGAGTTCGTGATGGCAGCCCGAGCGTTGGGTGCCAGGCCGTTCCGCATCATCACCCGTGAGGTCCTGCCGAACGTCGCTCCGGCCATCATGTCGATCGCCATGTTGGGTTTCGGGATCGTGATCGTGGCGGAGGCGAGCCTGGCCATCGTCGGCGTCGGTGTTCCACCCGAGACCGCCTCGTGGGGTTCGGTCATCGCCAGAGGGGCCGCCGATTTCCGGAACTTCCCCCACATGGTGTTCTTCCCCTCGGTGCTCATCGTGATCACCGTCTGCGCCATCAACTTCCTGGGGGACTCACTCCGGCGCAAGTTCGAGGTGAAGGAGAGCGCGCTGTGAACGACGCCCTCATCCGCAGCGGAGCTCCCGACGCCGTCGACGCCGCTCAGGGAGGGGTGCTCCTCGACGTCGATGACCTCAAGGTGGCGTTTCCCACCGATCGAGGACTGGTCCGTGCGGTCGACGGGGTGACCTTCACCCTTCACCGGGGCAAGACGCTGGGCATCGTCGGGGAGTCGGGATCGGGGAAGTCGGTGACCTCCAAGGCGATCATGGGATTGTTGCCCACCAAGCGCCAGCTGTCGGGCAGCATCCGCTACGAAGGCCAGGAACTGACCGGCTGGACCGCCGCGGACTACCGGTCGTTGTGGGGATCCGACCTGGCGATGGTGTTCCAGGATCCGATGACCTCTCTCAACCCGGTCATGAAGATCGGCAAGCAGATCACGGAGTCGTTGCGCCTCAATCTGGGAATGGACCGTCAGACGGCCAAGGAGAACGCCATCGCCCTGTTGGACGCCGTCCGAATTCCTGCTCCTGAACGTCGATTCGGGGAGTACCCGACCCAACTCTCGGGGGGTATGCGTCAGCGGGTGGTCATCGCCGTGGCGTTGGCCTGCGGCCCGAAGCTGCTGTTCGCCGACGAACCGACCACGGCCCTCGACGTGACCGTCCAGGCCCAGATCCTCGATCTGCTCCAGCAACAACAGCGGGAACGGTTCATGGCGATGGTCCTGGTCACCCACGATCTCGGCGTGGTCGCCGCCAGGGCGGACGAGATCGCGGTCATGTACGCCGGCCGTGTCGTCGAGAAGGCGCCGACGCGGAAGTCTCTTCGCCAACATGAAGATGCCCTACACGCAGGCTCTGATGGAGTCGATCCCGAAGCTGAACGATCCGTCCCACACCCGACTGGCAGCCATTGCCGGGTCTCCCCCCGACCTCGTCGACCCGCCACCGGGATGCGCGTTCGCACCCCGATGCCGATACGCCCAGGACCGATGCCACCGGGAGGTTCCGCCGCTCGTCGCGGTCGACGGCGACCCGACCCATCTCTATGCCTGCTTCTATCCCGTCGGGGGTCAGACCGTCACGGTGACGCCGACGATCCACGTCCCCGAGGACACCGGCGGGACCCACCCAGGGGGCGCCGAGGGAGGCGATCCGTCGGTTCCCTCGACCACCTCCCTGGCCGCCGCCTCGGCCGAGGAGCTGTTCCGCGAAGCACGGGTGGCGCCTCCCGAGCCCGAGGAGGACGGTCACGATGGCGGGTAGCGGAACGACCCATCTCCGATCCGACAGCCTTCTCCGCGTCGAGAACCTGGTCATGGAGTTCCCGGTGCGGGGAAGCTCCCATCGGGTGCGCGCCGTGTCCAACATCTCCTTCGACGTCGCCGAGGGCGAGACCCTGGGCCTCGTGGGGGAATCGGGGTGCGGAAAGTCGACCACGGGCAAGGCGATCATGCAGCTCCCACGACCCACGTCGGGCGAGGTGTGGTTCGACGGCGTGATGCTCAACGGCCTGGCCGGTTCCGACCTCCGCGCCATGCGTCCGCAGCTGCAGATGATCTTCCAGGACCCCATCTCGTCGTTGAACCCGAGGCGCAGCATCGCCGACATCGTCCGCGAGCCGCTGAAGATCTGGAAAAGCGGCGATGCCGCGGAACAGCAGACGAAGGTCGCGGAGGTTCTGGCATCGGTCGGAGTCGACCCCGAGGCGGCGGGGAACCGCCGCCCCCACGAGTTCTCCGGCGGTCAGTGCCAACGGATCTCGATCGCGCGGGCAGTGGTCACCGACCCCAAGTTGATCATCTGCGACGAACCGGTCTCGGCGCTCGACGTGTCGGTCCAGGCGCAGGTCCTCAACCTCCTCGAGGACATGAAGACGCGCTACGGGCTGACCATGATCTTCATCGCCCACGACCTGGCGGTGGTCAAGAACATCTCCGACCGCATCGCCGTGATGTACCTGGGCAAGATGTGCGAGTTGTCGACGCCCGACAACCTGTTCGCAGCTCCGGCTCACCCCTACACCCGCGCGCTGATCGCCGCGATCCCCCACCCCGATCCCGACGTTCCCGCCGACACGGAGTGGCGGCTCGAGGGTGACATCCCCTCACCGCTCGCCCCCCCGTCGGGGTGCCGCTTCCGCACCCGATGCCCGCGGGCCCAGGAGATGTGTTCGACCGTGGAACCGCAGATGGCTCAGGTCGGGGCCGAACACTACGTGGCGTGCCACTTCCCGTTGGACACCGCGGTCGAGATCAACTGAGCGCCCCGGCGGGGTCGTCCGCGGCCGCCCAGCAGTACCAGGCCACGAGCGAGCGGGAGCCGGCGAAGGCGTCGCCGAGCTCATCGAAGTCCGATGCCGTGGGCGTCGATTCGAGCCTCCACGCCCGGGCGAAACCCGAACGCACCCCGAGGTCGTCGACCGGCCAGACGTCGAGGCGACCGAGAGAGCTCATCATGAACATGTGTGCGGACCACCGGCCGAGACCCCACACCTGGGTGATCTGATCGACGACCTCGGCGTCATCGAAGCGCCCGATCGTCCCCAGCGCGAGACGACCGTCGACGACGTGCAGGGCGAGGTCGTGGAGTGCCCGTGCCTTGGCACCCGACAGGCCACACGCGCGCAGGTCGGGAAGAGGCGTTGCGAGCGCCGCGCGGGGAGTGCAGGCGCCCCCGAGCCGATCGATCACTCGCGCCCAGATCGTCGCCGCGGCCGTGCCGTTGAGCTGCTGATGGGCGATGGCTCGCGCCAGGTTCTCGAAACGCCGCTCACCGGGCACGGGCCCTCGAAGCCGCGCCGGCCCGAAACGCACCACGAGGGAGTCGAGAACGGGGTCCCGCCCGAGGATGTCGGCCTGGCGGGTGGCGAGTGCGGCTCGCTGAGTGGCCATCAGGGCAGTCTCCCATGTGCGGTTCGACGGGCAGGCCGACGCGAACGACCCGGTACGATCCCATGTCCGTGGAGCTCAACATCGCCGACATCTTCGAGGCGCTCGCCCTCGCCTACCCCGACCGTGACGCCCTGATCTTCCGCGATCGGACCCTGAGCTACCGCGACGTCGCCGCTCGCTCCCGGCGGCTCGCGGGGGCGATGTCCGTAGCCGGAATGGGACGACCGCGGCAGAGCGAGCCGTCGGAGGGATGGATCTCGCCCCACCGCCACGTCGCCCTCTACATGTACAACGGGAACGAGTACCTGGAGTCGATGCTGGCCGCCTACATGGCCCGTAGTTCCCCGGTCAACGTCAACTATCGATATCGGGCCGATGAACTGGTGCACGTCCTCGCCGACAGCCGATCCCGGGGGATCATCTTCCACAGCCGATTCGCCCCCCTGCTCGCCGAGATCCGCCCGCGGTTGCCGTTGCTGAGCTGGCTGTGTCAGGTCGCCGATGACACCGACGCCCCTCTGCTCGACGGCGCTCGGTGGTACCACGAGCTCGTCGCCGACGAGCAGCCGCCGGCGCCCACCGAACGGTCCGGAACCGACCGCTACCTCTGCTACACGGGAGGTACGACCGGAGCCCCGAAGGGAGTGCTCTGGCGTCAGTCCGACTTCCTCGTCGCGGCTCTGGGAGTTCGACATCGCGACGGTTCGCCCTACGAGTCGATGGAGGAGCTGGTCGGGGCCGCGGAGGGGTCGCGCCTCAGAGCTCTCCCGACCGCTCCGTTCATGCACGGCGCGGCCCATTGGAACGCGATCTCGTGCTGGGTGTCGGGCGGCACGGTCATCTGTCAGAGTCATCCCGAACACCTCGATGCCGACGACGTGTGGTCGACCGTCGAACGACACCGAGCGACGTCGCTGCTCATCGTGGGTGACAGTTTCGCGGTTCCTCTCCTCGACGGACTCGCGACGTCCGACCACGACGTCTCGTCGCTCAGACACGTGCTGTCAGGCGGAGCCGTCCTGTCCCCTGCCGTACGCCGTCGCCTCCTCTCGGCGATCCCCGGGGTCTCCCTCGTCGACGTTCTGGGGTCCTCGGAGAGCGGCCGGCAGGGTGTCTCGAGGATCGCCGACGATTCCCGGGCGGACGCCGGCTTCCGGCCGTCGGCGACGGCGGTCATCGTCTCCGACGACCGCACGCGATGCCTCGATCGCGCCGACGGTTCCATCGGGTGGCTGGCGCAGACCGGTCGGGTGCCGCTCGGCTACCTCGGCGATCCGGACGCGTCGGCCGCCACGTTTCCGACGATCGACGGCGTCCGGTACGCGATCGCCGGTGACCGTGCCCGCTACGGGAGCGACGGCGACGTCGTGCTGTTGGGTCGCGAGTCGGTGTGCATCAACACCGGCGGCGAGAAGGTGTTCGCCGAGGAGGTCGAGGTTGCGTTGACATCTCATCCCGCCGTCCTCGATGCCGTCGTCTGCGGCCGCCCCTCGGACCGATGGGGCCAGGAGGTCGCCGCGGTGATCTCGCTGGCCGGAGGAGCGGATCCGACCGACGACGAGCTCGTGTCCCACTGCAAGGGGCAGCTCGCATCGTTCAAGGCGCCCCGGTCGATCCACCGGGTCCCGGTGGTGATGCGCTCGCCCTCGGGCAAGGCCGACTACCGGTGGGCTCGGGCCGTGGTCACCGCCCGACCGGCCGACCCCTAGCTCTGTCCACCGGAAATCCCCCGGATGCTGCCCTGGATGTCCACAACTGTTCGGGTCCATGATCGGGTCATGCGATTCGAGGTGACTCTCAGGGACCAGACCGCCGAACTCATCGATGGCGCCGATGCCTTCTCGCACGACAAATCCATGACGACGTTCTACCGGACGGGCAACGAACGCAGCGCAGTGGACTGCTGGTCGGTAGCCGTCGCGGCGGTTCGAACCGATGAGATCCTGATGATCCGTCGTTGCGACGAGGTCGACGCATCGGGCGTGCGTCGCCTCGTGAGCGTCTGAGCCCCACTACGATCGCGCCCCGTGACTGATCCCACCGCCAACCCGCCCGACACCGGCGATGTCGTCATCATCGGCGCCGGCCCTGCTGGGCTGACCGCCGCCTACGAGCTGGCGAAGGCCGATCGCACGTCGACCGTCCTCGAAGCCGATGACATCGTCGGCGGCATCAGCCGAACCGTTGAGCGCAACGGTTGGCGGTTCGACATCGGAGGGCACCGGTTCTTCACCAAGGTGCCCGAGGTCGAGTCGCTGTGGCACGAGATCCTCGACGACGACGAATTCCTGATGCGTCCTCGGATGAGCCGGATCTTCTACGGAGGCAAGTACTACGACTATCCGCTCAAGGCCTTCAACGCACTGCGCAACCTCGGGCCGATCGAGGCCGTCCGTTGCGTGTCCTCCTACGCGTGGGCTCGGCTCCGGCCGCCGAAGGACCAGACGAACTACGAGGGGTGGCTCGTTGCCCGTTTCGGTTGGCGCCTGTACCGGACCTTCTTCAAGACCTACACCGAGAAGGTCTGGGGAGTGCCGGTCAGCTCGATGCCCGCCGATTGGGCCGCCCAACGGATCAAGAACCTCTCCCTCTCGAGCGCGATCATCAACGCCCTGACACCCAGTCGAAATCAGAAGGACATCGCCTCCCTCATCGAGGAGTTCCAGTACCCGAAGTTCGGCCCGGGAATGATGTGGGAGCGCTGTCGCGACAAGGTCGAGGCCGCGGGTTCGAAGGTCGTGATGGAATCGAAGGTCGTGCGCGTGCGACACCGCGACGGCCGAGCCGTTGCGGTGGTGGGCGAACACGACGGTGTGGAGACCGAGTATCCCGCGGACCATGTCGTCTCCTCGATGCCGATGCCCCATCTCCTGCTGTCGATGGACCCCCCGGTGCCCGACGAAGTGGCCGACGCGGCACGCGGGCTCCAGTTCCGCGACTTCCTCACCGTCGCGCTCGTCGTGCCCGAGTCGGCGGGGTTCCCCGACAACTGGATCTACATCCATTCGCCGCTGGTGAAGGTCGGACGAATCCAGAACTTCGGTTCGTGGTCCCCCTACATGGTCAAGGAGGGTCACACCTGCCTCGGCTTGGAGTACTTCGTCTTCGAAGGCGACGGAATGTGGAATTCCGATGATGCCGACCTGATCACGCTCGCCCGCGGCGAGCTCGAGAGTCTCGGCCTGGCGTCGTCGGCCGACGTGACCGAGGGATTCGTCGTCCGGATGCCCAAGGCGTACCCGACCTACGACGAGACCTACAAGACCAACGTCGACGTCCTGCGTGGGTGGATCGCCGAGAACGTGCCGAACGTGTGGCCGGTGGGACGCAACGGAATGCACAAGTACAACAACCAGGACCACTCGATGTTCACCGCCATGCTCACCGTCGAGAACATCGTCGCCGGTGCCCACCACGACATCTGGGACGTCAACGTCGAGGAGGAGTACCACGAACAGGGTTCGAGAACGGCGGGATCTGCGCAGGGCGGCACCGGACGAGATGCCCCGATCATCCCCTCCCGATCGTGACGATCTGCGGGCCCAACCACTGGGCGATGGTGTCGAGATAGTCGTCGGAGAAGTGCAGGCCGTCGATCCGGGTGGCCGGATCGAGTTCACCGCCGGGCTGGCCGGCCACCCACTGCTGGAGGTCGATGGTCGTCGCCACGTCCGGACGTAGTCCGGCCGCCTCGACCATGATCTCGTTGAGGCGATCCACCCTCTCGGGTTCGCTCTCGGGGAGCCCGACGTATCCCTGGTCCCGTCCCGCCTCGAAATGGGGGTACGTGAGAAGGACCACCGAGGCACCCTGGGACGCTGCGAGGTCGATGGCCGAGAGCATCTCGGAGAGGACGAAACGGTCGAAGTCGCTCTCACCGATGTGGCGCCATCGCTCGTCGGCGGGCAGGAGCCGATCGGCCGTGTCCCAGATACCGGTGGTCAGCACCACGACGTCGGGTTGACTGCTGTCGATGGCGTTCCACACCCGGGGCGACCAGTCGCAGTCGGCATTGAACTCGTTGACCTCCCGCAGGTAGCGGTACTGCCCGCCTCGCGCCAGGGGACACGCGAAACGAGCGGCGTTGTCGACGGTCAGCGCCGAGGACGCCGCTCCCCACTTGCCCAGCCCGGCGGCGTAGCCCGCAGCGACCGAGTCCCCCACGACGACCACACGCACCGGCCGGGTCGAGGGAGCCACCGTCCGGGGGGCGGGCGCGGGTGCGTCGGGCAGAGCGACGTCGCTGAGGCTGGACGGCGCGTCGGCCACCTCGGGTTCGGTCGTGGCGCGTTCCAGGCCCAGAAGTTGGGATCGGAGCCAGCTCCCGACACCGATTGACGTGACCGGGTCGAGTGTCACCCCGTCGGGGCGGGTGAGGGGATCCACCTCACCTGTCGACCGGGCTCGGATCTCGTCGACGATGCGGGGAGAGATGACACCCGGATCATCGTCGACCACCTCCGACATCAACTGGTTCAGCCGGTCGATACGGCCCGGATCGTTCTCGGGGAACTGGGTCGTGGGGGCGTCCACCCGGGCCACCGCCAGTTGGGTCGCCTCGTAGTACTCGTCACCGGGCTCTGCGGGATCGGGAGCCGGTACCTGTCCGGGGGCGATCGAATTCGCCATGTACGGCACGGGGAGGACAGCGACGTGTGCCCCATTGGCACCGAGCGTCTCGGTCAGATCGCGCAATGAGGTCCGGTAGAGGTCGCCGAACGAATCGTCGAACGGCGTGACCCACGGCGCCGTAGAGGAGAGACGGCGATCGGCCGCGTCGCGCAATCCGGCCCACACGACGACGACATCGGGCCGGAATTCGGCTTCCGCCAACGAGAATATGGTGAGAGCGTGGCGGCAACGAGCGGAGTCCCGTTCGACGGGCTCGGCGGAGTCCCCGCTGACTTTCACGAAACCTCCGACGACGATGCCGCAGTCGGCCAGCGATTCGGTCCTGACGTCCAACGACGACGCTCCCGCCGCCGCCAGGCCGGGTCCGAGAGCTCCGGCCATCTGGTCGCCCACGACCAGGACGCGTTGTGGCGGCGGGGGCGAGGTGGGAGCCGGCGCGTTGGCGCTGGCGACCTGCGACAACACGTCGGGTGGCGGCGCGACATCCCGGGTGGCCACGATCGCGGTGAACGCAACCGCCGCGACCGCGGCGATCGCCCAGCCGCGCGTCGCCCGCGGTCGGACGAGGACCTGTCGGGAACGCACCGGTCGCTCGATCACCCGGTACATGGCGGTGGCCAGACCTGCTGTCACCGCGAGCCGAACGACCAGCAGGGGCACCGGGTCCAGTCCCGTGCGGACGGGGTTGAGCCACAGGAAGATCGGCCAGTGGACGAGGTAGATGCCGTAGCTGATCGTGCCGATCGCCGCCAACGGGGCGGCGGCGAGCACCGATCTGGCCGGCCCCGGCGTCATGGCCCCGACGATCAGGGCGATGGTCGACACCGAGGTCGCAAGGAGGCCCCACGGGTACATCCACGACGATCCGACCGTCGCGGTGGTCCACAGGGCCACCATCGTCGCGAAGCCGAGAACCGCAGCGACGGTGGCCACCCTGCGTCCCCCCTCGGTCCGGGGTCGCAGCCGATTCAGGGCGACACACGCCGCCAGGGCTCCGACGGTGAGTTCGGCGAGGCGGGTGTCGGTCCCGAAGTACGCCCGGTCGACATCGGACGACGACATGACCGCGGCCGCTGTCGCCGACAACAGGGTCAGGCCTCCCAGAGCCCCGACGAGAATGTGTCGGCGCCCGCCCCCGGCGCGCAGCGCCACGACGACGAGGAGCGGGAACACCAGGTAGAACTGCTCCTCGATGGCGAGACTCCAGAAATGTTCGAACGGCGACGGTGCGGCGAACGAGGCCCCGTAGCTGCGCTCCCCCAGGATGAAGTGCCAGTTGGCGACCTGAGCCAGTGAGGCGAGCGCGTCCTCCCGCAGCCTCTGCATCTGGGCGGCGTCCCACACCCCGAGTGCACCCATGCCGATGATCGTGATCATGACGGTGAGTGATGCGGGAAGGAGCCGTCGGTAGCGCCTCGTCCAGAACGCGCCGAGGCGGACCCGACCCTCGGCGTGGAACTCGCGCAGGAGTAGCGACGTGATGAGGAATCCCGACAGGGTGAAGAACATCGAGACGCCCAGGAATCCGCCACGCGCCCACGAGAACCTCGAATGGAACAACAGCACGACGATGACGGCGACGGCCCTCAGGCCGTCGATCCCCGACTCATGGCCGAGAGGCGCCGGGAGACCGCTGCGCCGCGGCTCCTCGGTCATGTGGACGGCGTGGTTCGCCGGTGGAGATAGTCGCCGAGGGCGGTGTCGCGGAATCGGCCGGTCAGGCGGGGGAACCGCATGCAGAACCCCCACCAGGTGACGAGGGCCATGTTCTCGGCCATGATTCGCACCGACATCTTGGAGTCGCCCTCCACCCGGTCGTGGAAGACCAGAGGCAGCTCGGCGACTCTCGCCTCCCAGGCTCGCAACCGGTAGGCGGTCTCGATCTGGAATCCGTAGCCGTTCGCCCGCGTCGAATCGAAACGGATCCCCTCCAGCGCATCCGCCGAGTAGGCCCGGAAGCCCGAGGTGGCGTCGTTCATCGAGAGCTTGAGCATCGCGTTGGCGTACTCGTTGCCGTACTTCGAGAGGATGCGTCGGTGCAGCGACCAGTCCGGGGTGGCACCTCCGGGGACGTAGCGGGAACCCACCGACACGTCAGCGCCGTCGAGCACCGCCCCGATGAGGCCCGGCAGCATGTCGGGAGGGTGGGAGAAGTCCACGTCCATCTGGACCACGACGTCGGCGCCCTGGTCGAGCGCGTAGCGGAAACCCTCCCGATATGCGGCCCCCAGGCCTTCCTTGGAGGGCCGGTGCAGCACATGGATACCGCCGAGCTCGATTCCGACCTTCTCCGCCAGGTCCCCGGTGCCGTCGGGGCTGTTGTCGTCGCACACCACCACGTCGAGACCGTCGACTGCCCCGCGCACCTGACGCAGGAAGGAGTCGATGTTCCCGGCTTCCTGGTAGGTCGGGACGACGAGGGTGATCTGCACGAGACGATGATACGGGTTCGACCCTCCGAGATGGTGTTCCCCCCTCGGCTCACCGGCAACGACGCAGCAACCGGAATGTCCCCGAATCGACCACAGGGCAATAGGACTCCGACACGATCTGATTCGGCCGTGGTGAGCCGGCGTCGACGGAATCGTTCGGTTCGTCCCAGTCACTCCAGGCATCGGAGAGGATCAGCCAGTCGGCCGCCTGCAGCTCCTCGGCCAGTCCCGAGTCCTCGGCGTCGGCGATTCCCGGATCCATCTCGATGTAGCGGGTCCCGGGCACCAGTTCGGGGAACAGGTAGTAGAAGAACGCATCGCTGTAGGGCGTCCGGGACAGGTCGGTCGGGCCGACGACGAGGCGATCGCCCTCGACGGCGGCCTCGTCGAGGGCGTCCACCACGACCTGAGCGGATTCGGCGGCGTCGGGATCCCCGTAGAGGAATCGGCGATCGCCCCGTTCGATGACGTATCCGAACCGGTTGAATCCTGCGGATTGGCCGACCAGATCCGCGTAGGTGCGCAGCGGGTAGAAGGGAATCGCCAGCACGAGGATGAGGGCGACGGGTGCCACCGATGCCCAGGCCCGCGCGACGGGGTTCCAGCGGCCTCTGACGACGGCCAGGAGTGCCGCGAGCATCGGGATGCAGACGGCGAGGGTCACTCCGGTGACCCACGAGAGATGGGCCGTGTCGGGTCGCTGCAGGGCCTGGGTGAACAGCAGGGCACCGAACAGAGCGACGGGAGTCAGTCGGGACACGCGGTCGTCGGAGCGGAACCTCCACGCCACCGCCACGAGGAAGACGGCGGCCAGCGGGACGATCCAGAACCAGATCGCCACCTGGGCCGACACCGTGGGCATCGGGAGAGGCCACCCCACCACGCGGATCCCGCCGGCACGTTGGAGGAAGCCGTCCAGCTGTCCCCAACTCGGGGGGACGGGCAGGGCGCGACCCGGCCTCAACTCGAACACCGGCTCGATGAACATCCCGCGCACGGCGTCGCCGGGGCCGCTGAGCGCCAGGTGAATCAGCCACAGCGGCGCGGTGGCCAGTGCCCCCAGTGCCATCCGTCGGCGCTGCGTCGCATCCGCGTTCACGCCGACGGCGATCGCCGCCACGCCGACCGCCACCACCAGATCTGGCCGGTACAACAGCGCGATCCCGGCGAACACCCCCGATGCGAGAGCCCAGCGGGTCGCGGACGCGCCGCCGGAACGGGCCCGGTCCGCGGCGACGAGAGCCAGCAGGGCCCAGGCCAGCGCGCCGTTCCACGCCATGGCCGACAGCCCCAGCGGGCTGATGAGGATCACCAGTGACGTGAGACCCGCGGCGGTCGCGACCCGCCGCCCCATGAGGCGCCCCAATCGGTAGATCGCCAGGGCGACGACGAGATGCTGGGCGAACCCGACGGCCCGTTCGACTCCTATGCTCACGCCCACGACGCGGTAGATCCCCGCGAGAACCCACAGGGATCCCGGCCCGTAGAGGTGGAGGAAATCGCGGTGAGGTAGGCGTCCCGCGAGGATCTCCTGGGGGAAGGTCAGCATGAAACCCTCCTCCATCGGTGGTCCCTGATAGGACATGAGACCCCGCAGCGGGGCGATGCCGGCGACGATGATGAGCGCCGGACCGAGCGCCTCGAGCGATCGTCGGCTCAGCTGGTCGGTCCAGCGCCGTCCCGGCACCACCAGGCCGCGCGCCGACCGGAGGGGCCGCTCGACGTACCACCAGCTCACCGCCGCGCCCGTCAGGCCGAGGCCGAAGCCGACGGCCAGCAGACGCGCCGAGGTTCGTGTTGCCGGGTCCTGTCCCCCACCGCTCCGCCCACCGCGGCGGTCCGTCGACGAGTTCGGCGACGAAGCGGTCCATCCACCCGAGGTGCCAGAGATACAACCCGTAGCTCACCGCGCCGAGGGCGACGAGGGGTCGCCACTCGGCCGCCCGTCGAAGGCGGCCACCGGAGCCGAAGACGAGTGGAGCGACGACTCCGAGCCCGATCACGCCGTAGGCGATCTGGCGAATTTCGAGATGGGCCAACGAGTAGCCCTCGGTGACGGAGGGGCCGCCCACCCCATACGCGTAGGCCACGAAGACGGTCAGGGCCACCGACCACCAGGTGCCGATCGCTCCGAATGCCCGGGCGGCGCGGCCCGCCATCGGTTCGACGTCGCGGTGGACGCCGACCACTGCGAGCGCCATGCCGATGGCGATCAGGTCCATGTGGGTGGGCAGCCACAGGTAGGAGATCCCCGAGAGCTTCGCTTCGCCCCACCTCAGGTCGCCGAGGTGGGTGAGAGCCCGGAAGAGGTGCGCTCCCACGATCACGGCCACCAGGCCCCACACCTCGGACCGCCACACGCCGCGACGGGTTGCGACGCGCCTGACCGCCCATGCGTAGCCGGGGACCAGGGCATAGAAGAACATCTCGATCGTCAGGGTCCATCCCTGGACGATGCCGTTGAACAGCGACGCCGGCCTGAAGACATTGAGCAGGGTCAGATGCGCCAGCGCGTCGGTGATGCTGTGCATCCGGATGACGCCGGCCGCCCAGAAGAAGCAGAAGGCGAGCCAGTAGGCGGGCATCACCCTCAGAGCCCGTCGCCACCAGAACGGCCGGACCGCGACCGGCCCGACGTGGCCGGCGTGGGCGCGCGCGAACGGGCGGTAGATCAGACATCCCGACAACACGAAGAAGATCGACACGCCCACGTCCATCGCCGCGGCGGGCGTGGCGAGCCGGCCGCTCCGCTCGGGACCGGCGAGGGCGGCCGCGTGGTGGACGACGATGAGGGCCGCTGCCGCGATTCGTACGGTCTCGAGCGATGGGTGGGCGAACGTTGGCCCGGCCTCGGCGCGCCGGGACGCTCTCACGCTCACCACGGCGGTGGAGTCTGCCACACCACCATGCTGCGCCCTCGGGACCGGTACCGGAGGGGATGGGGACGACCGCGTCCCCTCCGGTAGCCTCGGACGGCTTGGAACGCTCACTTCCCCTCGCCTCAGGACGGATGCGATTCCTGCTCCCCTGGATCGTCGTTCTGGTGATGGTGGCGCCGATGTTCGTCGCCGCCGGCTCCCTTGCGGCCAGGGGTTGGCATCCCACGAGTGATCTCGCCCAGGCCGAGCTCCGCATGCAGGCGTTCTGGGAGAACCCGCCCGAGATCGGGGCCGCCGGTCGTATCGGGGATCCCGCCCGACAGGGGGCGCACCCCGGCCCGGCCGCATGGTGGGCGATGTACCCCGCGTACGCACTCGGCGGTAGCTCCCCGGGGGCGTTGTCGGTCGCCGTGGCCCTGGTGGCAGCGCTGTTCGCGGCGGGGGCTGTCAGCATGGCCCACCTCTTCGGCGGGGTCAGGGCCGCGCTCTGTGTGGCGGTCTGTCTCGCGATCGTCGTCCGGGTGCTGGGGCCCACGCCCTTCGTCGAGCCCTGGAATCCGTATCTGGGGATCTTCCCGTTCGCGCTGTTCCTCACCGCGGTGTGGGGTGTCGTGGCCGGCCGGTCCTGGGCGCTCGTGGTGGCCGCGTTTGCCGGATCCTTCGCGGTTCAACAGCATGTGGGCTACATCCCCCTGGTCGCGGTGCTGGGCGCCGGGTCCACCATCGTCGTGGCGGCGCGCCTGCGCCATCCACCCGTCCACGCTGCGGTGGGGGCACTCGCCGGCACCGCCGCCATGTCGATGGCGATGTGGGCCCTACCGATCCATCAGCAGCTGCGCGATCCCGAGGGGAACCTGGGACTCATCTGGAACAGCTTCTCGTCGCCGACGGAGGACGTCATCGGACTCGGGTCGGCACTCCGGGTGGTGTCGGGCATCTTCGGTGCTGTCGGGACGTGGGCGGTCCGATCCGACGTCCGTCCGGTCGAACGATCCGAGTGGTGGTCGTTCGCGCTCCTCGGCGTCGCCTGGATGATCGCAGCCGGTTGGGCATGGACCCGCCGAGGTGCAGATCCGCGATGGAGGTCGGCGGCCTCCCTCCACGCCGTCATTGCCGTCGCCTTCGTGGTCGGCGTCGCCGCCACCTCGCGCATCTTCGGAGAGGTGTTCGACTACCTGCTCGAATGGATGCGCATCATTGCCGGGTTCGCCGTCGCCGCGTCGCTGTGGACGATGTGGGAAGTGGCCGTGGATCGATCCCGGGACGGGGAACGAACTCCGAGCCGACTGGTCGCCCCTCTGCTGGTGGTCACCCTGGTCACCGTCTCGTTGTGGTCGATCGCCACGTTCCCCGACGTGGAGACACCCGGACGTCGCCTGTCGGATCAGATGGGTGAGCTGGCGTCGGTCACCGACGACCTCGATCCCGACCAGAGCTACGTCGTGCGCTGGTCGGACCCGGTGGCGCTGGGCGCGCTGGGATTCGGGACGGTGCTGGAGCTCGAGCGAGCCGGTTTCGACGTGGGCACCGACCCGGTGTTCTCCACGGCGGTTCTTCCATCGAGAGTCATGCCGGCGGACAGGGCCGATCGGTCGTTGTGGGTGGTCTCGGGGGACCTCATCGACCTCATGCGCGATCGGTCCGACGTGACCCAACTCGCGTACGTCGATGTGCGCACACCCGCCGAGCGCGCCAAAGTCGAGGAGGTGAGAGACGTCGTCGAACGCCGGCTGCTCGAGGTGGGCGGGGAAGAACTGGCGGCCACTCTGGACCTCGGGTACTGGAATGTCATCCTCCACCCTGACTATCCCGAGGATCTGGCCGACGAGATCGCCGAGCTCGGCGACCTCGGACTGCCGACGGCGATCTTCGAGGGGCCGCCCGACCTGATCACGCCCTCCACACGATGATCGAGCGCATCCGCCGGTCGCTCACGGCCGGCGATCTCATGGTGTGGGCTCTGGTGGCCCTGGTCGTGATCGTCCCGCTGGCGGGGCTGTTCGGCTACGCCGGCCCACCGATGGAAGAGGGGTTCATGCTGGTGTTCCCCGAACTCCTCAACAAGGGTTACCTCCCCCACATCGATTTCCTCCATCTCTACGGCCCGGGCTCGTTGTGGTTTCTCGCTGGGGCCTATCGGATCTTCGGCACGACCCTGGAGGTCGAGCGGATGGTCGCCCTGTTCTGGGACGTGGCCATCATCGCCGCCGCGACCACCGTGGGTCGCCGGTGGGGTCGGAGCGTCGCGGTGGTCTCGGGAGTTCTTGCCGCGGTCCTGACCCTCACACCCACGGGCCTCACGGCGCTGGCATGGAACGGCGCGATCGCACTCGGGTTCTGGGGCGCGATCGGCGCAGCGCGCGCCTCGTCCTCCATCGATGCAACCGACCGCCGCGCCTTCGTCAGCGGCGTGTTCGTCGGTGTTGCGCTCCTGTTCCGCCCCGACCTGCTGGTGGCCGTCGGCGCCGTACTCATGACGTCGTGGTGGCTCAGCGGAGGCGATGTCGGACGACCGTTGATCAGGGGAGCCGGACTGGGCGTGTCCCCGATGCTCCTCCACGTCGCTCTCGTCGGTCCTGCGGCCGCCCTCGAGGGGATGTTCATCGACCCCGTTTTTCGTCTTCGCGACGGTCGGTCACTGCCCCGCCCTCCGTCGTGGGACGTGCTCGACGGCGCGCTCCAGAAGGCGGGTGCGATCGAGGCATACGTGCCGGTCGAGCCCCTGCTCTCTCCCAGTCGGCAGATGGTGGTGTGGTTCGTGGTCATGCCCCTGGCAGCCATCGGGGTCGTTGCCGCGGGGGTGTGGTCGCGGCGGCGGTCCGGTCCGAGCGACCAGGCGACGATGCTCGTCGTCGTGGGCGCCTTCGCCGTGGGTCTGCTTCCCCAGGCGCTGCAGAGGCCCGATTCGACCCACCTGGCCTGGGTCGGTTGCGTCGTGTTCCCCCTGGTTCCTGCTGCTCTGGCAGAGGTCGCGTCGATCAGGGAGTCGCGTATCACCAGATACGCGGCCGTCGGCCTGGTGCCGTTTCTCTTCGTCGCCGTCCTGCCGAGCTTTTCGGCCTATCCGTACGTCGATGTCGCGGCGCAGGGCCTCGGCCTGCGAACGGTTGCGCACGTTGTGGAGCGCGACGGGCGCCGCTTCTACCTCGGGACCGAGGCGGGCGCGGCCGCCGCACAGTCTCTCGTCGACGACCTCGGATCACGTGACCTGCGCGACGCCTCGCTGTTCGTCGGCACGGCCGATCTGAGATTCACTCCGTACTCCGACGCGTTCTTCTACCATCTGTTTCCGGAGACAAGGCCTGCGACCCGCTACATCGAGATGGATCCCGGAATCGCCAATGCGGCGGATTCCGGTCTTGCAGAGGAGCTTCGCACGGCCGACTATCTGATCCTCAGCCACTTCTGGGATGTCTGGGTGGAACCGAACGAATCGACGACACCGGGGTCGGACGAACCCAATGACGTCGTCGCGTCCCAGTTCTGCCTCGTTGCCGAGTACGACGGAATGCTCGAGTTGTACGAGAGATGTCGATCGTGACCGAGTCCGCCTCGCCGCTGCGGATCGATCACGTACCGGGTCTCGACGGGCTTCGCGGCCTGGCGGTCGCGGGTGTCGTCGCCTTTCACCTGGACCACCTCCGTGGGGGGTATCTCGGTGTCGACCTCTTCTTCGTGCTCTCGGGTTTCCTGATCACGTCGCTGCTCCTCGTCGAGAACTCAAGGACCCAGGGCATCTCCATCACCGGGTTCTGGGGTCGGCGTGCCCGCCGCCTGCTACCCGCCATGATCTGCGTGGTCGCTGCGGTCGGGATCTACGGGGCCACGATCGCCAGGGCCGACGAGCTCGCCCGGCTGCGACGTGAGGGGCTCGGTGCGCTGGTGTACGCGTCGAACTGGGTTCAGCTCGGTTCGGGTGACAACTACTTCGACCAGTTCGCCCGACCGTCGCTGTTGCGCCACTTCTGGTCGTTGGCGATCGAGGAGCAGTTCTACGTCCTGTGGCCTCTGGTCGTCGTCGCTGTCGTCAGCCGGACCCGCCAGCCCGCTCGGCTGACCGGCGTGGTGTGCACTCTCGGGGCCGCTCTCTCCTTCGGGTGGGCGATGTGGCTGTACGACCCGGGCGAATCGACACTGCGCCTCTACTACGGAACCGACACCAGAGTGGGGGCGATCTTCGCGGGAGCGGCGGTGGCATGTGTCGTCGATCGCTGGCGGGCGAGACTCCCCGACGATCAGTCCCCCCGCCTGGACCGGCGCACGACGTCGGTGGCGGTCCTGTCGCTCGGAGTGCTGGCCGTCGGCTGGGCGCTCCTGCCCGGCACCTCGCCGGTGCTGTGGCAGGGCGGGCTCGCGGGCATGTCCATCGCCGCGGCCCTGCTCGTCGGGATCGTCGGAACCGGCGTCACGTCCCCGTTGACCCGAGCGCTGTCGGTCGGTCCTCTGTTGTGGCTCGGAGGTATCAGCTACGGCCTCTACCTCTGGCACTGGCCCGTGATCGTGGTTCTCGACGAGACCCGCACAGGCCTGTCGGGATTCGGTCTCGACGCCGCGCAGGTGGCCGTGTCGATCGCTCTCGCGGTCGCGTCGGCGCGATTCATCGAACGGCCCGTCCGGTTCGGCCACATGCCGCGTCCGGTGCTCGCCAGAGCGGGGGCGGTGGCAATGCTGGCGTCTGCTCTCATCCTCACGTGGGGAACGCGACCGGTCGAGGAGGTCGCGGGCACCACCCTGGTCGGAGCCGACGACCTGGGCGTGGCGGAGACGGACACTCCGTCCACGACGGCCCCCCGCCAGGTCGTACCCATAGGCTCGGTGGAGCCGGAGCCGCTTCGGCTCGTCGTCGTCGGCGATTCGGTCGGTCAGAACTTCGGCCAGGCCGCCGAGAACATGGGCGATCGATTCGGCTTCGTCGCCCGGGACTCCTCGGTTGCCGGGTGCCCACTCGTGTCCGAGCCGGTGGGACTGCGTTGGTCGGACGGCAGGGTGATCACCACCAATGACCAGTGCTCGGACTGGGCTCTCCGCTGGCCGCTCAATATCGCCGACACCGAGGCCAACACCGTTCTGATGGTGTTCGGTGCGGCGCTCCAACCGGAGACCGAGGTGTCACCAGGGGTCTGGGCGTCCCCCTGCGACCCTGCCTATGACCGCTTCTGGCGGGAGAACCTCGATGCGGCACTCGATGTCCTGGTCGATCAGAACGTCGAGGTCGGGCTGGCGACCGTTCCCTACTATCGCGGCTACAAGACCGAGGATCGGTTGGACGAGGAGGCCGATTGCATCAACCGCGGCATCCGCGCCGCGGCCCGTGGCAGGGAGCGGGTGAGCATCGTCGATCTCGCGGAATGGGTGTGTCCCGATGCGGTCTGTCTCCAGGAGATCGAGGGCGTCGAACTGCGACCCGACGGCCTTCACTATGACGATGCCACGGCGGAGGTGGCACTGAACTGGGCGCTGACCGACCTGTTGGGCCCCTGGGCCGACCGGGTCGCCCTGCCCACCTCCCCCACCCGCGCCACCTCTACGACGTCGGTTCCGGCTCGGGGCTCGGTGACTCCGACCACCGAGCGCGGGCGCTGACGAGGCCGACCCCCATGGCGACCGTCGCAGCAACGTCCCATCCCACCCTGAACCGCACGAGCCCGTAGACCAGGGCGGCCACCGCAGTGGCGGCGACGCCCTGGGCCACCAGCGGCCAGATGCTGATCCGGCTCCGTCGCAGCCGCACGAGGCCGAACACCACGAGTGGCGCGGTGGCGACATGCCAGCCCCATGCGGCCCAGGACACCGAGCGGCGCCGGGCCTCGCCCTCGTTGTAGCTGACCATCTGCTCGGGCCGGTACGCTCCCCACATTCGCAGGACGCGCACCGACATGACCGTCGGGAGGCGCGCCATGTTCGCCGTCGCGTAGTCGATCGCCACCCGACGAAAAGCGATCGACTGTGCCGACGGTTCCGGGGGAGGCGACTCGGTCGGTGAGGCGGTCTGGAAGTCGGTCCAGTCGTCGACCCCGTTGTCGTCCGCGTCGGCCAGCCGGACGCACCGAAGCGACCACAGGCCGGTCAGCTCACCGTTGAAGGTGTCGGGACAGTAGGCACCGAGGAGAGTCAGGCCGTCGTTGGTCGAGAACGCAACGGGTTCGGGAAACCGGATCATGTTCGGGACGACCCACGTCGAGCACACCAGCGCAGCGGACGCGGCGAGCGCGCCCAGTCGGGCCAGGGCATCACCCAGATCGCGTCGATGAGCCCACACCACCAGCGGCACCACCGTCAGCACCACGGCGAGGAGCGCCTCGGAGCGGACCAGGGCCGCCAGACCCCCGACTGCTCCGGTGAGCGCCCACCGGCCGATGGTGGATGAATCGACGGCGCGGTAGACCGCGACGAGGAAGAGGCCGGTGACGAGGGCGGCCAGTGCTTCGGCCATGAGGAGTCCATCGTTCACCCACAGGTTGGGATTGACCGCGGCGAGGAGGCCCGCGGTGAGGGCGGCCCTGTCTCCTGCGAGCCGGCGGGTCAGTGCCGCGATGGTGGCGACCGTTCCCACCCCCACGACGACCATCGTGAGTCGCTGTCCGAACAACCAGAGAGGAAGGCCCCGGAACTCGGCGTCGGTCCGGACAAGAGCCGGGGAGATGGCCTCGACCAGAAAGGTGAGTGGCGGATGGTCACCCGCCGGGCCGCCGCTGAACGGATCGGCGAAACCGCGTCCGTCGGCGATCGTCGCTCCCACGAGGGAGTAGCGCTGGCCGTCGCCGGCGGGGTAGTCGCCGGCGATCACCAGGCTGTAGCCGACCCGGATCAGGGTGGCGAGCACGAGCACTGCGACGAGGCCGGATCGATACGTGCGGCCACCCGCATCCCGCGGATGCGTTGCGCCACCGCGCCCGGGGGGATGTTCGTCGACGGCGTCGATCACGACACGCTATCCGCGGCCGCGTCGTGCGCTCGGAGTTCGGCATCGACCGCGGGTGCCGGGCCGCCGGCCGCGCTCTTCGTAGACTCCGTTCGATGTCGGTACGAGACGCGCCCCGCGACGTTGATTCCGCAGCGCCGCCGAGCCGCTCGTCGCAGCGACTGGCGGGTCTCGACGGGTTGCGTGGAGTGGCGGCGGCGGCCGTTCTCGTCACCCACGTCGGCTTCTTCACGCTCTACAACGTGCGCGGTGACCTCGGGCCGATCGTGGGCAGGCTGAACGCGGCGATCCCGCTCTTCTTCATGATCTCGGGTCTGGTGTTGTACCTGCCGTTCGTCAGAGCGGACTTCGGCACCGGATCTCCGGTGGACCTGCGTCGGTTCGCGCTGAGGCGGGCCGCCCGGATTCTTCCGGTGTACTGGATCGCTCTTCTGATCAGTCAGCTCATGGCCGCCCGGCCCCTGAGGGGCGCCGATCTCCTCTCGGCGGTCTTCATGGTCAATCTGTACTGGCCGGGCGAGCTCATCCCTCTGCTCGAACAGTCGTGGACGATCAGCGTCGAGGTGGCGTTCTATGTCGCCCTGCCGGTCCTGGCTGCCCTGGGTCGCTCGCGGACCGCCGCCACGCCGGTCGAGAAGCTCCGTCGCCACCTGATGTTGGCCGGCGGGATGTTCGTCGGCGCGACCGTGTACCGGGTCGGGGTGGGGTGGACGGGCCTCGAGGACAGCCTGCCCGTCTACAACTGGTTCCCCAATTACCTCGACCAGTTCGCGATCGGGATGGCCGCGGCCTCCCTTCTGGAGTACCGCCGCATCTCCGGAGAGCACGAACGTCCCCTCGGACGTCGTGGCGCGTTCGCGTGCTGGGTCGGCGCGTTCGGTGCCCTCATGGTTGCCGCGTACGGCGCGGGCCTTCCGGTCGACACGATTCGGCTCAGTGCCGGTGAGCACCTGGTCGAACACGCGCTGTACACCGTCGTGGCGGCCCTCGTGCTGACCGGGGTCGTGCTGGGGCCGGGTCGGGGATTCTCCCCCGCCGGGCTGCTCTCGAGCTCCCCGCTGCGGTGGCTCGGGGCCATCGCGTACAGCTTCTATCTGTCACAGAACATGGTCTTCGAACAGCTGACACGGCTCTACCCCGATGAATGGCACGTCGGAACCGGAGGCTGGTTCCTCGGGCCGGCGCTGCCACTGCTGGCCTGGTCGTTCGTCCTGGCGGTGGCCGCGGGAATCGTGGGGTACATGGCGGTCGAGTGGCCGACCCAGCGGGCGCTGCGTTCGAGTGCCGGTCGGGGGCTGCCCCGCCCGGCGAACCTGGCGCTGGCGGCCGTGGCGGCCGCCGGGCTGCTGGGGCGATTCGCCACCCTGTCGACGGTGTCCGACGTGGTGCCCACCGGGGGCGATCCGTACTACTACCACGCCCAGGCCAACATGTTGGCCGACGGCCTGGGATTCGGCGAGCCGTTCCGGTTCACCCAGCTCGACCTCCTGGTTCCCACCGCCATCCACCCGCCGGGCTACTCCGCGTATCTGGGGGCGTTCTCGTGGCTCGGGGCCCGGACTCTCATCGACCACAAGCTCGCGTCCATCCTCCTCGGGACGGTGTCGATCGTTCTCGTCGGATTGATCGGGCGTCGTCTCGGAGGAGACCGGGCCGGACTCCTCGCTGCGATCGGCGCCGCCGTGTACCCGAACTTCTGGCTTCCCGACGGGATCCTCATGCCGGAGGGGATGTTCATCTGCGCGTGCGCGGCGGTCGTTCTCCTCGCCTACCGCTGGCGTGATCGCCCTCGCACGGGTGTCGCCCTGTCGTTGGGAGTTCTCATCGGTGTCGCGGCGATGGCCCGTGGTGAGGGACTCCTGTTGTGGCCCGTTCTCGTCGTCCCCTGGATGTGGACCACATGGAGTGCTCCGGCGCGGGTGCGTGTCGGCCACATCGCCCTCGCCGCGTTGGGGTGCACCATCGCCGTCGCCCCCTGGATGGTCCGCAATCTGGCCACCTTCGAGGAGTTCGTGCCCCTCTCGACGAACGGCGACGAGGTCATCTTCTACGCCAACTGCCCCGAGTCGTACGCGGGTGAGTACAAGGGCTACTGGTTCTTCGAGTGCCAGGAGCGGATCCGTCGGGATCAGGGCGAGTTCCCCGGGGACGAATCGCAGCGGGCCAAGGCCTGGCGCAACCTGGGCATCGAGTACATGTCGGATCACAAGTCGGAGGTGCCGGGGGTTCTCGCCGCACGGGTCGGCCGGACCTGGGAGCTGTACCGGCCGATCCAGAACGCCGGTCTGTCGACCATCGAGGGTCGCGACGCCGCCAGTCAGAAGATCGGCCTCGCGATGTACGTGGTGATGGCCCCCCTGGTCGTGGCGGGGTGGTGGATGGCACGCCGGCGCGGCGTTCCGACGTGGCCGCTCGTCGCGCAGGCCGTGTGCGTGACCCTCACGTCTCTCTACGCGTACGGGGCGGACCGTTTCCGGGCCCCCGCGGAGATCACCTGGGTGGTGTTGGCCACTCTGGCCGTCGTGTGGCTCTGGGAGCGTTTCCGGACACGCGTCGAGGTCGCGCCCGGCAACGAGCCGACGTCGGTGTCGGTCCGCTGATGCACACGGTGGCCGTCGTGGTGGGGGCCGTCGTGGTTCTCGCGGTTCTCGCCGATCTGGTCAACACCCTGGTGACGACGACCACCACGCGGGGTCGGTGGTGGTTCAGCTGGATCTACTACCGCGTGGTCTGGCGGGTGTTCCGGGTCGTCGCCGGGATCACCGACGATCCGGTGGCGCGCAACCGTCTCCTCGGAGTGATGGGCCCGGCGTCGGTCCTGGGCCTGCTGGCGGTCTGGGTGATCCAGCAGGTCGTGGGATTCGCACTCATCTGGTGGGGCCTCGGTGGTGTGCGGGGCGTGTCGGATCTGGCCGATGCCCTGTACTTCTCGGGAGTGACCTATTTCACGCTCGGATTCGGAGATGTCGTCCCGACCGAGGACGCCGTTCGCCTGGTGTCGCTGGCGGAGGCGTTCTGTGGGGTTCTGACCACGGCGCTGATGATCGGGTATCTCCCCGCCCTCTACGGAGCCTACGCAGAACGTGAGCGCAAGCTCACGACGCTCGACGACGGGACGGAGAGCCGCATCACGCCGACCTCGCTGGTGGTCTCACGGACACCGTCGGGCGACCCCGCCGAGATGTTCTCGTTCTTCGAGGCCTGGGAGGACTGGATCGCCGGAGTGCTCGAGAGCCATACGACGTTTCCGATGCTGGCCCTGTTCCGGTCGAAACACGCCGGTCAGTCGTGGATCACGGCATTGGGCCTTGTCACGGATTCGGCGCTCCATCTCCAGATGGTGCGTGGAGCGGACAACCGGGCTCCCTATTGGATGATGAGGCGGGCGACCCGCCTCCTGCAGGAGCTCACAGAGGACGTCGATCTGTCGGCGTACGAAGCAGCCCGAGAGAACAACGACCCAGCGATGTTCTCCGAACTCCACGCCACCATGGCCGCCCACGGCTTCGACGTGCTCCCGATCGACGAGGCGTTGGAGCGCTCCCGCTATCTTCGTTCGGCCTACTCACCCGCGCTCGAGTACATGATCGACCATCTGGCCGCACCGCGGGGGTTCTGGGGTCACGAGATCGGGCGGGTCGTCGACCAATCCGAGAACCCGGCGGTCTGAGGTCTCAGGCGGTCGGGTTGTCGTTGTTCGCCGTTGCCCTCGGTCGACAGACGGCAACGAACTGGTAGGCGAAGAGGGTGGGTCGGACACGGCGCCCGACCGATTCGATCCACCGGAGCGCCCGGGTCGGGATGGCGGAGCCGTCGCCCACGAATCCCGTTGCATCCATCTCGAGGACGTCGAGCCCCGCGTCGGTCATCAGCCGGGTCATGCTCCGCCGGGTGAAGAAGCGCAGGTGGGTGCGATCGAGTATCCCTCGACTGTCGTAGTCGAACATCCCCGTGGCAATGCGCACCCGGGGATAGAGATGCCCGACGTTGGGGATCGAGACGATGACCACACCGTCGGGTCGGACGATCCTCACCGCGTCCCGGAGCCGGTCGAGAGGGTCCCTCAGGTGTTCGAGGATGTCGGCCAGGACGACGACGTCGGCGCTGTTGTCGGCCAACGGAAGCTGATCGGGGCCGTCGAGGTCGCATTCGATGACTTCGTCGCAGTTCTCCTTGACGTCACCGAACGCGGCGATGTCGATGCCGGTGACGTGGCGGCCCTCGGGCCGCAGCCGAGCCCCCAACTCCCCACCGCTGCAGCCGACGTCGACAACATGCGTGCCGCTCTGTTCGAGCACCCGTCGCAGAACGGTTTCATGAGACGACGTCCGGTGCGAGTTCCACTCGTAGACCTCGTCAGGAGGAGAGGTGGACCCCGACCCGAATCCGGCCCGGTGCAGGCGCCACCTGATCACGTCGCTGCAGACATCGAAGGCGTAGCGCAGTCCGTTGACCCGGCAGATCTCGTCGCCGTAGTAGGTCGGGATCGGCACCTCGGCGATACGCATCGAGGCGTCGACGAGCCCGATGATGATCTCGGTGTCGAAGTCGAATCCGTCGCTGTTCGAATCGACGTCCATCGCAGCGAGGGCCGAGGTGGAGTACGCGCGGTAGCCGGAGTGGAATTCGGAGAGCTCGGTTCCGAGTATGGCGTTCTCGAACCGCGTCAGCACCTTGTTCCCGACGTACTTGTAGAGCGGCATCCCTCCGCGTAGAGCGGCACCGGGTTTGATCATCCGGGAACCGAACACCGCGTCGGCGTCGCCGCGTTCGATCGGGGCCGTGATCGATTCCATGACCTCGGGGGCGTACTGCCCGTCGCCGTGCAGCAGGACCACGATGTCCATGCCGTCCGCGATGGCCCTGCGGTATCCGGCCTTCTGATTTCCGCCGTAGCCGAGATTCACGGGATGACGGATCACCGTCAGCGGATACGGCGGGTCGTCGGCGAGATACTCCAGACCGACGTCGTAGGTCTCGTCGGTCGAGGCGTCGTCGCAGACGTACACGCGGGCGATTCGGTCGTGGAAGTCGTCGGGGATGCGATCGAGAACCCACTTCAGGGTTGTCGCCGCGTTGTAGGCGACCACCACGATGGCGATGCGTGGCGATCCTCCCGCGTGCGACCACGGGGTGGGTGGGCGCGAGGCACGATCTCGGGGCGTCGGGGACGGGTCGTGGAGCGGATCGGTCACCGAGGGTGTCCCTGCCCGGTCGGTAGGATCGTCGGTCGATGCAGCACCGGACCGACGTGGTGGAACGAGTTTCGCCGCGCGGCTTCGGTCATCGCCCTGCGCTCGACGGAATCCGAGCTCTCGCGGTGACGGCGGTCTTCATGTATCACGTCAGCCTCACGGCGCGGGAGCACGGTGGGTTCCTGGGTGTGTCGACGTTCTTCACCCTCTCGGGCTTCCTCATCACCTCGCTTCTCATCGACGAACACGAGAAGCAGGGTCGGATCGACTTTAGCGGCTTCTGGTCGCGTCGAGTGAGACGTCTGGTGCCGGCGGCCTACCTGAATCTGGCCTTCGTCCTGGTGCTCACCGTGGCCGTCCCCGGAGCCTGGCCCCGCATCGGCCTGTTCGGCGACGTGCTGTCGGTGATGTTGAACGTCGCGAACTGGCGCTTCTTCGCCGTGGGTGTCGAGATGCCCTTGCGGTTGGTGTCGCCCCTCGTGCCGCAGTGGTCACTGGCGGTGGAGGAGCAGTTCTATCTGGTCGTGCCGCTGATCGTGGCGGGCGTGATGTCGCGACGGAACTCCCGGCTTCCCCTCGGGATCGTCTTCGCCTCGATGGCAATCGCATCGGTGGTTCTCACCAGGGTGATCTCCTACGACACCGCGACGGAACTGGCGGCATCGACGGCATCGAGAGAGCTGTACCGCACCGGCGTGAGGGTGGTCGAGCTGGCCGCCGGAGCGCTGTTGGCGGTTGCGCTGCCCCGTTGGGCACTCCCCCGGCGGTGGTGGGTCGAGCTGTTGGGTTGGGTGGGTGCGGCTGCGACCGCGATCCTCTGGACGACCGCTCACAGCGAGGCGCCGTGGTTGCGGGAGGGCGGTCTCGCCATCGTGGCGGTCGCATCTGTTCTGCTCATCGTCGGGGCGATCGCGGATGGGCCACTCGCCCGGGCTCTCTCCGTCGCGCCGCTCGTCGCCCTCGGCCGCATCAGCTACGGCGTCTACCTGTTCCACTGGCCGATCTACCTCGCGGTGCGGCCCGAGGAACGGTCGTGGCCGCCGGCGGTCGGGATCGCCCTCGTGGCGGTTCTCACCGTGATGGCGGCGTGGGCATCGCTCGTCCTCGTCGAGCGGCCCATCCGTGCCCGCCGCGGGTCGTTGACCTCCGTCGACTGGGTTCTCTGGATGGCGAGCGCAACGTTGATCCTGGCGGCTGCATGGGTTCTGACGCCATGACCGAAGGAGCCGGCAGCGCTCCGGCCGGGGACATGGCCCCCGACCGCTCGGTTCCGACACCGGGGCACTACGGGTTCGCCCTCGGCTGGTTCGTGCTGGTGGCGGCGATCTTTCTCGCCCCGGTCGCGTCGGGACGGTCGTTCTCGGTGGTCGAGGCGCGCATGGCCGACAACCACCCCTGGGCGGCCCAACTGGACGGCGTGGTGGAGGGGTCCCCCGCGCAGTTCGATTCCGCCGATCTCTCGGTGCCGTGGCAACGTCAGCTCGACGATGCGTTGGACACCGGGACGCTCGCCTTCTGGTCACCTGACGTGTTCGGAGGCGGTGCCCCGCTGTACGCCAACGGGACCTCCGCCCAGCTGTATCCCCCGCGTCTCCTCCTGACGCTCGTCGCCCCCGAGAGGTGGTTCCACGATCTCTGGGTGGCGTTCCACCTCATCGTGGGTGGTTTCTCGGCCTATCTCCTCGGTCGCGAGCTCGCCCGGTCCCACCCCGCCGCGCTCGTGGGTTCGACGGCGTGGATGCTCGGTTCGTTCAATCTCGGATGGGCTCACCTGGAGGTCGTCACCCCGATGATGGTGGGGGTACCTCTGTCGCTGTTCCTCGTTCATCGGGCGTGGCGCCGACGAACCATCGCGTCCGCCTCCACCGCGGCAGCCGGTCTGGCGGTGATCCTCGTCTCGGGTCACCTGTTGTGGATGCTGTTCACCTGGGAGATGGCCGCGATCTACGCCGGGTGTCTCGGTGTGACCCGCGCCGCCCGGTCGCGACCGCGAGGGCTCCGCGGCGCTGCCCGTGTCGCACTGGCGGAGGTATGGATACCTCTCGTGTCCTTCGGCGGCGGAGTGGCGCTGGCGTCGGTCGTCCTGCTCCCCAGCCTCGCCAACCTCACCCGGACCCCTCGAACGCCCTTCGACGTCTCCGCTCTGTCGAGCTTCCTCGCCTCGCCCCGGCTCGTCACGTCGTGGCTCTGGTGGCCTCCCCCGCACGATCCGATGACGACCGAGGTGATGAACGGGCGGCTCGCCTTCGTGGGCTCGGTCACAGCGGCTCTCGCCGTGGTCGGTCTCGTGTCGCGTCGGGGTGGGTCGGGGCTGGCTCGCGGCATCGTGGTCACCACCATCGTCGTCATGTGTTGGCTGCCCGCCGCCCGGCTCGCGTACGAGCTGGTTCCAGGCATGAACGTGATGTACCCGTACGCGCGTTTCGCCGGGTGGCTGGCCATCGGCATCGTCGTCGCCTCGATGGTGGGTTTCGACGTCCTGATCGACGCGATGACTCGATGGCGCCGCCCGGAGCGACACCCGACGCGCCGCCAGCTCGAGTGGGCCGTTGCCGGTCTGGTCGTTCTCGTCGCCGTGGGCCAGCTGATCCCGCTCGGCAGGGGACTCAATCCGGCGTTCCAGAGCCGCGACGATCAGTCCTGGTATCCGTCGACCCCGGTTGTCGAGGCTGCCGCGGCGCTGCCCGATCACAACGGTTGGGAGGCCCGCATCGCGCCGCTGACGACCGACTACGCCGGCCTGACGCCGGGAGGCCCGCCGATCCTGTGGGCCAATCACCCGGTCATGTTGGGCCTCGATTCGCTCTCCGGCTATGACTCGACACTCCCCGAACCGGCCGCACAGATGCTCCGGTCGCTGGCCGGCGACGACCCCGCGTTCGTGGTGGACCACCCGCTGGTCGGCGCCTACGTTCCGGTGTTCGAATTCCATCGCAGCCGGCTCGACGCGGCTCGCGTCGGCCGGCATCGATGCGGTGATGGTCGTTCCCGAGATCGACGTGCGGGATGCCGACCTCGAGGCGCTGGGGGGGTTCCGGGTCGACCACAGCGGCCCCGACGGATCGCTGTTGGTCCTCGACCGCGCCGGGTCGGGTCCGTTTCTCGCGGCATCGGTCGAGGTGGTGGGATCGTCACCCCTCGACACCCTGTCGGCCACCCTCGACCCGCAGCGGGACGACGACACCGCCGTCATCTCCTCGGCAGACGCGGAGCATCTCGGCGGGTCCGACGCGCTCGCAGGGGCCTCCGGCGAGGTCCGCACTCTCGAACGGGGCATCAACTCGATCGATCTCGAGGTGGCCTCCGACGGGCCGGGCCTGCTCGTCGTCCCCGTCAACATCGACCCCGGATGGGGCGCGACGGTCGACGGCGAGCCCGTACCCATCGCGGCCGTCGAGCACTCCCACATGGGGATCGCGGTTCCCCAGGGTGCCAGTTCGGTCGAGTTCCGCTACCGGCCACCGTTGTTCCGGCTCGGCCTGGCGGTCACGGTCCTGTGCGGCCTGACGCTCGGTGCGGTGTCGTGGCGGGAGCGGTCACGCCGCCGCCGGACCGGATCCGACGGCCCGAGCGGCCCCGGATCGACCCGGCCCGGAGACTAGGTTGGCGAGTCGTGCCGAGACGCGTTTCCCCGCCCGTCGCGTGGCTCGACCGCCTCAGGGTCGGCGACGCCGTTCTGGCTCTCGTCTCCTACGTCCCGTTGTTGTTGACCCACCCGGGACAGCTCGGTGCCGACACCAAGGCGTATCTGTACATCGACCCGGGCCGTCTGATGTCCCGAGCGCCGTTTCTGTGGGACCCCTCGGTGGGCCTCGGTACCGTGACCCATCAGAACATCGGTTACCTGTTCCCGATGGGTCCGTACTACTGGATCGCCGAACGGCTCGGGGTGCCGGACTGGCTTGCACAGAGGTTCTGGTTCGGTTCGATCATCTTCCTGGCCGGTCTCGGCGTGCGCTATCTGCTGCGGACCCTGAGATGGGAGGGCCCAGGCGTGACGGTGGCATCCCTGGCCTACGCGCTCAGCCCGTACCTGTTGCACTACATCTACAAGCACTCGGTGATCCTCCTGCCGTTCTCGGCGCTGCCGTGGCTCGTGGCACTGACGGTTCGGTCGTTGCGACACCCCGGATGGCGCTATCCCGCCCGGTTCGCACTGATCGTGCTGGTGGCCGGAGGTATCAACGCGACCTCGCTCATCCTGGTGCTCATCGGGCCGGCGCTGTGGGTTCTGCACGCGGTCTTCGTCGAGCGGGAGATCCCGTTCCGCGCGGTCGTCCCCGTAGCGGCGCGGATAGCGGTACTGACTCTCGGAACGTCGCTGTGGTGGATGGCGGGGCTGTTGCTGCAGGGACGATATGGACTGAACATCCTCAACTACACCGAGACGTACACGACCGTGGCCGACGCCTCGAGTTCCGCCGAGGTCGGGCGATCGCTCGGTTACTGGTTCTTCTACGGAATCGACACGTTGGGCCCGTGGTTCGGTTCCGCCGAGACGATGACCCAGGTGATACCGGCGGTGGCGCTCAGCTTCCTCGTACCGCTGGTGTGTCTCGCCGGAGCCGTGTGGACCCGATTCCGATACCGGATCTTCTTCGTCGCCATGGCCCTGGCGGGGATGGTCGTCTCGGTCGGCGCCCACCCCGTCGACTCCCCCTCGCCCTACGGTGCGGTGTTCGCAGCCTTCACCGAGACGGACAGCGGTCTGGCGCTCCGCTCGACCCCGCGGGCGGTCCCCCTGCTCGCCCTGTCGCTCGCGGTGTTCCTGGGGGCGGGCGTCGCCGCCCTGAGCCGGGTGTACGTGGGACGCCGGTTGTGGTTCGCCGTTCCGGCGATGGTGATGGTGATGGCCAACCTCAGTCCCCTGTTCACGGGCGACATGATCGACCCCTTTCTCGAGCGCCCCAACGATCTCCCGGCGTACTGGCACCAGGTCGGTGACCGGCTGGATGCGGGTGATGCGGCCACGAGAACGTTGGAGATCCCGGGAATCGAGTTCGCCAACTATCGATGGGGGGCATCGGTGGATCCGGTCACTCCCGGACTGACCGATCGCGACTACGCCGCCCGCGAGCTGTTCCCCTACGGAACGGCAGGTGCTGCAGACCTGATGAATGCCATCGACGTGCCCCTTCAGGACGGGACCTTCTCGCCCTCGGGATACGCCCCGCTCCTGCGCCTCCTGGGAGTCGGCGACCTGGTGTTGCGATCCGATCTGCAGTACGAGAGATTCCGCACTCCCCGGCCCGCGCTGACCTTCGACAAGATCGAGGACGTGGCCGGCCTCGGAGACGGCGAGCCGTTCGGGCCCGACACACCCAACCGGGCACCGGCATCGTCCCCGCTTCTCGATGACCTCGAGCTCTCCCGACCCCCGGACCTGATCGAACCCAACGCCGTGACGGTGTACCCGGTGGAGGATCCGCTGCCGATCCTGAGAACGGTCGACGCGGGGGCTCCGGTGTTGGTCTCGGGCGATGGGGCCGGGCTGGTCGCTACGTCGGAGGCGGGTCTGCTCGACCCCGAGCGGATGGTCATCTACTCGGGGTCGGTGACCGACAGCGCGGACGACCTCGACCGGGTGCTCGCCGCCGGCGCCGACATCATCATCACGGACTCGAACCGGAAGGCCGGTCGACGGTGGGGTTCCACGAAGGACAACGACGGCCTCACCGAGACCGCTGACGAGATGCCACCAGAGGATCCCTCCGACAACCGCCTCGACATCTTCGGACGGTCCGACACCGATGTCCAGACCGTCACGATTCAGGAGGGAGGTCTCCGAGCATCGGCCTCGGGATACGGCAATCCGCTCACTTTCACGCCCGGCGATCGGGCGGCCAAGGCGTTCGACGGTGATCTGACGACCAGCTGGCGGGTCGGAGCCTTCAGTGACGTCCGCGGCGAGTCGCTGACGGTCAGGGTCACCGACGGCGGTACGTTCCTCGACGACAATCCGTCGGCGACGGTTCGCCTGACCCAGGCGTCCGGGCCCGTCAATCGACACATCGCCCGTCTGAGGGTCACCGGTGCCGACGATCTCTCGGTCGACATCGACCTCGATGAGGCGTCGTGGGAGGGCCAGGGTCAGTCGGTCGTTCTCCCGCGCGAGCTCCTCGACGGCGATCACCTCGTCTTCACGGTGATCGCCACCGATCGTGACAACGTCGCGACGTACCAGGGGCTGTCGGGGGTCGGCTTCGCGGAGGTCGACGTCGGCGAGACCCGGTCGCTGACCGAGGTGGTCCGGCCACCCGTGGACCTCCTCGACGCCGTCGAGGAGAGGGAGATGTCGCTCGATGATCGTTCGGTGAGCTGGGTGTTCCGTCGGCGCATCGCCCCGCCGGACTCGGGTGCGGTCGACGAGGAGACGATGCTGATCCGGCGGCTCACCACCCCGACCCCTCTCGATCTCGAGGTGGTGGGTTCGGCTCGGGTGAACCCCGACATCGCCGATGACGAGCTCGACGCACTCCTGGGGCGTGATCCGACGGCCGATCGTTGGCGATCGTCGAGCGGACTGCGGGGCGACGCCTTCTGGCGGGCCTCGAAGGTGGCCGACGGTTCCGATGCCACGGGATGGCAGTCCCGCCTCAACCCCGAGGCAGGTGAGTGGGTCGAGGCGTCGTCGGTCGAGCCCCGGGAGCGGGGCTGGTCGTCGGTGACGTTCCTGGCGGACGGACGGCATTCACTTCCCGCCGCGATGCACCTCGAGGTCGATGGGGTTCGCGGCGCCGATGTCGCGGTCGACGGTTCACCCGCCACCGCACCAGGGGGGACGTTCACCGTCGAGCTTCCGCCGGTCGAGGGTCCGGCCCAGCAGGTCCGTCTGGTCATCGACTCGTTCACCGACGTCACCGCCCCCGATTGGCTCACGGGGCTGCCGGTGCGGATGCCCATCGGCATCGCGGAGATCGACGGGGCCGCCGGTCCGTCCGACGAATCATCGACCGTGTCGCCCCTGCCGGATGTCTGTCGCGACGATCTGGTGTTCGTCGATGGTGAGCCTGTGTCCGTGAGGGCGGCAGGGTCCATCGGCGATGCCGAGCGTGGTCGCCTGTTGAACCTGGTGGCCTGTGGGACCGAACCGGTCGCCGTCGACCGGGGCAGTCACCTCGTCACGACCGCCGACGGCCGATCGGCGGGGATCGACGTGGATCTCCTCGTCCTCTCGAACGCGAACGGTGTGCCGTCGCCCTCGACCACTCCCCCGGAGACGACCGTCACGTCACAGGGTCGGACCACCAGTGAGATCGAGGTCCGCGACGCCGATCGGCCGTACTGGTTGGTTCTCGGTCAGTCGCTGAACGACGGGTGGGTCCTCGAGATCGACGGTGTCGACCAGGGCGCACCCCGACTCGTCAACGGATACGCCAACGGCTGGTACGTCGACCCCGCCGAGGTCGGTTCCGATGTGTCGATGCGCCTCGAATGGGCGCCGCAGAAGTGGGTGTGGTGGGCCCTGGTCCTGTCGGCCGTGGGGTTCGTCGCCGCACTCGGCCTGTCGTTGAGGCCGGCCCGTCCGACGGCGGTCGGTACCTCTCAGGCGATGCGGCCGTTGCCGGTCGGGATCTTCGACGCTTTCGGCCGTCCGCCGTCCCTGAGGCCGACGGTGCTCGTGGCGTCGGGCTCCGGCGTGTTGGGATTGGTGCTGATCGACCTCCGGTTCGGTCTGCTCACCGCGCTGGTGGCGATCGCGGCGCTGCGGACGGCGTGGGGCTGGCGAGCTCTTCGCCTGCTCGTGGTCGCTTCCTGGGGCCTCGTCGGTGCCTTCGTCGTGGCGAAGCAGGTGCGGAACGGATTCCCACTCGATTTCGACTGGCCGCAGCATTTCGACGCAGTGAACTCGCTGGGGCTGTTGGCCTATGTGTTGTTGGCGGTGGACGCCGTCGTGGAGGCGGTCCGTGGCGGGTGGCGCCGCGACGCCGACGTGCAGTCCTGACGGATGCTCAGCGTCTCGGCCCGCTTCACGTGCGACGCGATGTCGTCGATGATCGGGTCCCACAGCGGGCGGGACAGATCGTGGCCCATGTCCTGATGAACGAGAAGCGACGCTCCGGGAACCGAGCGGGCCGTGGCGACCCCCCCGCTCAAGGTGACGAGCGGGTCGACGCGTCCGTGGACGACCAGGGTGGGCACGGCGACGGAGCGGAGAGCCGATGTTCGGTCCCCATCGGCAAGGATTGCGGCGAGCTGGAAGGCCATACCGTCGGGGTGGAACGAGCGGTCGTGCGATCGTTCGAGGTGCGCCTCGGTGTCCTTGCGATCGAAATGGGGTCCCGAGATGAGTTCGAGCCGATCGAGATCGTGACGGAGCGCCGCCTCACGCGTGGTCGGCCGGGGCTCGAGCAGCCGCGGCATGATCCTCATCCGGGGGCGCCCTGCGAGCGGACCTCCCGGCTTCGACATGATCGAGACCAGCGACGAGACCCGGTCGGGGTGGTGAATGGCGACCTTCTGGGCGACCATCCCGCCCATGGACACGCCGACGACGTGTGCGGTGCGAACGTCGGCGGCATCCAACACGGCGATCGCGTCGAGTGCCATGTCGGCGAGGGTGTAGAGCGGCCGTCGGCCCAGGGGTGCCGCGAGCGCCATGCGCGCCAGGTCGGCGTGGCTCGGCGGAGGTCCGTCGGATCGGGTCGACAGCCCGGCGTCGCGGTTGTCGAACCGCATCACGTGATGGCCGCGGTCGGCGAGCTGGTCGCAGAACGCCTCGCGGAACGCGGTCATCTGGGCCCCGAGACCCATGATCAACAGCACGGTGGGGTCGGATCGACGGCCCCGTTCGTCCCACTCGAGGAGGGTGGAACCGTTCCGGGCGGGCGAACTCGCCGAGGTCGTCACCGCCCGCGCGACGATCGGGACGGACCCGGGCCACCGAGATCGCTCGATGGCTTCTCCGCGATGGCGAACAGGACGAGCGTCGAGGGATCGATGTGCTCGGTGATGTGGAACTCCTCGTGGGTGATGCCGCTGTTTCCCGCTCCCTGTTCGGAGGACATGGCGCGGTAGGCGATGCGGCGTCCCGCGGCGTGCAGGGCGACGAACCAGCTCCTGGGAAGACGGAGACGGATTCCGAGGGGATCGAGTCGCAACAGCCTGGTGGCCAGCGCCCGCCGCCGGTCGAAGTCGGCCTTGACGACGTCGGACGCGTCGATCCCGACGACGGTGACCGACCCGAAATACCGACCCAGCATCTCGGCGAGGTCCTCCGGACGGAACAGGTACACGTGGTAGGGGTTCTCGAAGTCGGCCGGGGCGTTGGGTGTGAGGAAGAACGCCGCTCCGTCGGGGCGCAGTACCCGTGCGATCTCCCGACAGTGATGGTGCGGCTCGGTGAAGTGCTCGATCAGGTGCGACGAGGTGACGTGGTCGAAGGTGTCGTCGGAGAACGGAAGCGCCGATCCGTCGCCGCACACGGTCGACAATCCTTCGCTTCGGTGGGATGCCATGCCTGAGCGGCGGTGGCGGCGTCGTAGTCCAGGCCGACGACGCGGCGGTCGGGTCCCGACGAATTCGACCGATCCGTCACCCAGCCCGCAGCCGAGGTCGAGGACGAGATCGCCGGTGAGGCGTGTGCGGACTTCGCGATATCCGGCGGCGTGCAGCGCGAGCAGCGAATCCGGTGTCTGTCCTTCGATCGGTCGTTCACCGGTCAGCTTCACGTCGCATTGTCCTTTTCCGGGGAGAGCCGGAATAGCATAGGTCGGCCCGAGACGGAGCTGCCGTGAACGACATCACCGCCGACGACACAACCATCAAGACCCTGGGAGACATCGCCGCCGAGGCCGATCTCCACCGCGTCCACGTTCTCGCCTGGCGGGATCTCGACGACGCCGAGGCGGGTGGCTCGGAGATCCATGCCGACATGATCGAGCGCCTCTGGGCCCGGGCCGGGATCGAGGTTCATCATCGCACCTCGTTCGCGCCCGGTCTTCCCGCTCGGTCGCGGCGCAACGGCTACGAGGTGACGCGCCGGGGTGGACGCTATCGGGTCTTTCCCCAGTCGGTTGTCGCCGAGATGACGAGACGCGACGGTCGTCGCGACGGCCTGGTGGAGATCTGGAACGGGATGCCCTTCATGTCGCCGCTCTGGTGCCGAGGCCCACGGGTCGTGTGGCTCCATCACGTTCATGGACCGATGTGGGGTATGACCCTTCCCGGCACGCTGGCCAGGGCCGGTGTGGTGCTCGAGGAACGCGTCGCCCCCAGGTTCTATCGGCACTCCCCGATCGTGACCCTCTCGAAGTCCTCCCGTCAGGAGCTGATCGACGACATCGGTTTCGATCCCGATCGCGTTCGGTCATCGAGCCCGGCATCGACGGTCGATACACCCCCGGCGGGGAGGTGACGGCGCATCCTTCGGTCGTGGCGGTGGGTCGGTTGGTGCCGGTGAAGGACTTCCCGCGACTCGTGCGCGTCATGAGGCGGGTCTGCGAGGCCGTTCCCGACGCCACCCTGACGATCGTGGGTGAGGGATACGAGCGTCCCCGCGTCGCCGCCCTCATCTCCGAGTTCGGACTGGGCGACTCGATCCGACTGGTCGGCCGCGTCAGCGACGACGAGCTGGTGGCGTTGTACCGGCGTTCCTGGGCCATTGCCTCCACGTCGGTGCGGGAAGGCTGGGGCATGACCCTCACCGAGGCCGCGGCCTGCGGAACGCCGGCGGTTGCGACTCGGATCGCCGGCCATGCCGATGCCACCCGCGACGGTGTGGCGGGTCTGCTGGGCCGCACCGATGACGACCTGGTGCACGGGCTGGTCTCCGTCCTCGGCGACCGGAAGGAGCGCGATCGGCTCGCCCGCGGCGCGGTCGAACGAGCCAAGGAGCTCAGTTGGTCACGGGCCGCCGTTCGGACTCTGGCCGTCCTCGCCGACGATGCACTTGCCCGGCAGGGCCGCGTTCGCGAGACCGATCTGTGAGCTTGCCGCCGGTCGTTCTCCTTCACGGTCTCGCCACGACATCGCAGCGAACATGGGGTGAGACGGGGTGGGTCGACATCCTCGCCGATGCCGGTCGGTCGGCGATTCCGGTCGACCTCCCCGGCCACGGCCCCGGTCGTCATTCGACCGATCCCGAGGACTACCGGGACTTCGACGACGATGTCGCCGGTCGGCTCCCCGATGGGGTCGTCGACGCGATCGGCTTCTCCCTGGGAGCCAGAACGTTGCTCGCCATCGCTGCCGCCCGGCCTCAACGGTTCCGGCGGCTGGTCGTCGCGGGAATCGGCGGCGGGCTGTTCGACGGGGACAGCGATCGTGGTTCGGCGTGGCTGGCCGATCGTCTCGAGGACGCCGATTCCGATGTTCCAGCGGTGCACCATTTCCGCCAACTCGCCGAAGCGGCTTCACAACCGATCGACGTGCTCACCGCGGTGCTGCGCCGGCCGGCGGCAGGACCGTTCGACGCCGGGTCCCTCGCCCGGGTCACTGCGCCGACCCTCGTCGTCGTGGGGGATCGTGATCCCGCCGGCCCGGCCGAACCCCTCGTCGACCGTCTGCCCCACGGCACCGGGGTGACCCTTCGCGGCGTCGATCATGTCAGCACTCCCCGCTCCTTCGACTTCATCGACGCGGCCATCGGCCACCTCGAGATCGACGATCGCTGACCACTCATCAGCGGTTCCGACATGCCGACAGGAGGGTCAATGGCATCCATCGACACCCCTCATCGATCGGCGGTGCAGGTCGGAGCGGCGACTGCCGTCGTCCTCGCGGCTGCCGCCCTCGTGCCCGTGGTCCGGGACGCTCTCGAACCGCTCTTGGACACTCCTGCCGGCGTGGGCCTCTTCGTGGTGTCGTTCATCCTGGTGGTGACGTGCGCCGGACTGCTCACCATCGTCGTGTCGCGACGTCGCGATCATGCGTCGGACCTGAGCGATGTCGAGGGCGGACCGCGGGCCCTGGAGCCGGCCCAGCCGGTGCGTGGTGCCGGCGAGCCCCTCGACAACGACGATGACGTGACGGCGAGCGTCGGAAGCCCTCTTGACACCTGGCGGGCCGCCAGACCGGGCGGTCTGCGTCACCGGGGACTGATCCCGCCGGCGCTGGCGGGAATGGCGGCCACCCTCGAGCCCACCGACGAACGGATCGCCTACGTGGCGATCGACGTCCTCGACCTCGGCAAGGTCAACCGCATGTTCAACTACGACGTCGGTGACGCAGTTCTCGAGGACGTCATCGGCCGGCTGCAGAGGACGATGACCGAGGGAGACATGCTCTTCCACTACGCCGGCGACGAATTCGTCCTCCTGAGGCCGGGAGTCGCCGACCTCACCGACGTCGACGAGTTGGCCGCCGGAATACTCGCGGCCTTTGCCGAGGATCTGCCCATCGACGGCTACTCCATCGCGGTGCGGGCCAATCTGGGGATCGCTCTCGTCGGGCCGTCGGGCCTCGACGTCGCCGATGCTCGCAGCGCGGCGGAGTCCGCCCTCTATCGTTCGACGCTCCAGGGTCCGAACCGGTACGAGATCTACAGTCATTCGGCGCGACGGGAGCTGTCGCCGGGGTTCGTCGCCGAATGGCTGCACCGCTCCATCGCCCAACGCCAGTTCCGTGTCTACTACCAGCGGATCGACGATCTCGAGTCACGTGGAATAGTCGGGGCCGAAGCTCTCCTGCGCTGGGATCACCCAGATCTGGGCGGCTTGGAGCCACGAGACGTACTCCCTGCCCTGCGAGACACGGGGCTCATCGTCGAGCTCGGTGAGCACATCATCGACGAGGTCTGTCGCCAGATCGCCGCCTGGACCCGGGAGATGGGTGAACAGAACGTTCCGATGGTCTTCGTGAACGTCGACCCCCTCCAATTGGCGCACGGGAACTTCCTTCCGAGCGTGGAGGAGTCCCTTCGGCGCCATGGAGTGTCCGCCGACAAGTTGTGCTTCGAGCTGGGTCAGCTCTCGACCCTCCCCCGGCACTCGACGGCGTGGAGCGTCCTGCGCGAGGCGAAGGCTCTCGGTTTGACGCTCGCACTCGACAACTTCGGGGGCTCGGAGAGCAACTTCGCCGTCCTCCGAACGGTTCAGCTCGCGTACCTCAAACTGGATCGATCGATCGTGTCGGCCCGGACCGGCACCGCGATCGACGAGTCGTTCGCCAGGGGCATGGTCGCCCTCAGCCGCGACCTGGGGTGCGTGGTGATCGCCGAGGGCATCGAGGATGCGGCGTCGGCGGAGCGGGCGCGGCACATGGGTTGCGAGCTGGGTCAGGGCTATCACCTCGGTCCGCCGGTTCCGGGCTCGGTGCTCGGCGAGGAGCTCGCGTCGCTGTCGGGATCAGTCGGGGCCCACTGAGACAACGTTGCGATCGTCGACCAGATAGCGACGCGGCGGTGGCCCCCAACGGCCCCGCACCCCGTCGGCCAGGCCGGCCGCTCGGGCGCGGGCGTCGAACACGAGTGGAGCCCGCGACGGCCACGCCACGCCGACGACGAGCTGGCCCACGCCGATCAGGAGTCGGATGGTGGCGTGGTAGCGGCCCGAGATGCGCCGAACCAGGTGGAGCGTATTGCGCTGTTGGAGGTAGTCCACGGCCGCGATGGACGAACCGACATGGGTGTTCACGACCCTGGCCCCTTTGACGAGACCGCAGCGGTAGCCCGCTCTCCGCGCCCTCCAACCCAGGTCGGCCTCCTCGCAGTAGGCGAAGTAGCCCTCGTCGAAGAGTCCGACGTCCTCGGCGCAGGACCGGTGGATGCCCATCAGGGTTCCGTGCGGGTAGTCCACCGGGATCCATCCGTCGCCGGGCGGCGCCGGAATCGACATGCCGCCGAAGTAGGGATCGATCTTGGGGATCATCCCATCGCCCACATCCGCGCACATCAAACCCGCGAGTGGCTCGGCGGAGGCCGCGACGAGCATCGCGGGCAGGCACCGGGGATCGGGATGGGCATCGTGGGGCGCCACGAAAGCCCAGTCACCCCCGCTGGGATCCTCGAGCCATGTCCGCAGGCCGGCATTCGCCGCCGGGCCGAAACCCGAATTGCGATCCATCTCGACCAGCTCGACATCCGACGCCGAGCCGGCGAGTCGGTGCAGACGCGCCCGGTGGGGGCACTCGACGCGTTGTCGACGACGATCACACGCACCGCGACCTCCTGAGCGCGGAATGCATCGATCGTTCCGATGAGGAGATCTGGTTGATTCCAGTGGACGAGGACGACTCGTACCGCGATGTCGCTCACGATCGGCACACCGTAGTGGGCTCGCTCGAGGCTGCCGCACTGCGGCGATTCAGGCCTGTGATTGCACCAGCGCGTGCTGTACGAGCGTCAGCAGCGAATCCCGCGTCGCGGCCCGCTCCCGGGCGTCGGTGAAGAACATGGGTACTCCGGTGCTCACCGCGAGCGCTTTGCGGATGGCCGGGAGGTCGTAGTCGACCCGCCCGTTGAAGCAGTTGACCGCGATGACGAACGGTACGCTCCGCTGCTCGAAGTAGTCGACGGCTGCGAAGCTGTCGGCGAGTCTCGTGGTATCGACCATGACGACCGCTCCGATGGCCCCACGGACCAGCTCGTCCCACATGAAGTGGAAACGCTGCTGTCCCGGTGTTCCGAAGAGGTAGAGGATCAGGTCGTCGTTTCCGAGCGTGATCCGGCCGAAGTCCATCGCCACGGTGGTCCCGGTCTTGGCGGAGTCCTCGTTGATGCTGTCGACGTCGACGCTGGCCGCCGTCATCGACGCCTCGGTGGTGAGGGGATCGATCTCGGAGATCGATCCGACGAACGTGGTCTTTCCCACGCCGAAGCCGCCGGCGACCACGATCTTGACCGGTATCGGGACCTTCACCGCGTCCGGCGGTTCCAGCACGTCAAAGGGATTTGAGTCCATCGAGCACCCTTTCCAGGAGAAGCACATCAGGTCGTTCGTCGGCGACACCCTCGGTGGCATCCAACAAGCCGGCGTCGATCAGATCGCCGACGATCACTCGGGCGACGCCGAACACGAGGTGTGTGAGGGCCGCCACCTCGGCCAGGGAGACCGGGGCGAGCGCGTGTTCGAGGATTCGCCGTTGTTCGTCGGGCCGCGATGGGGCCTCGCTCCGTCCCCGGGTCGTGGTCCTCACGAGGGTCTCGATGGCGACGTCGGTCGTGGGGCGCGTGCGCCCGCCGGTCAACGCGTACGGTCGGACGCGAAGCCCTTCTGCATCGGCGGCACCTTCGGTCACCTCTCGACGGCTCCTTGCAGTTCGGCACGCAGCTGTGGCGTCAGGGCGGTCCCGCACTGCTCGACCAGGCGGGCCATCTCGTAGCCGATCAGCCCGACGTCGGCATCGTGCTCGGCGAGGACGGCCATGAGGGATCCGTCGCTGATGCCGGTCACGAAGATGAACCCCGACTCCATCTCGATGACGATCTCGGTGATGCGGCCTCCGCCGAAGGGAGCGGCCGCTCCGTAGGCGAGGCCGATCAGCCCCGATGCGGCAGCGGAGAAGCGGTCAGCGGCCTCACGTGACAGCCCGGCCGACTTCGCCATGAGAAGCCCGTCCGATGACACGACGATCGCGTCACGGGCGCCGGGCACTCGCTCGCTGAAATTGGCGATGAGAAAGTTGATGTTGGTCGCTTCGGTGCTCAGCTGGGACATGGTGACTCCTAGGGCCGTTCATCGTCGGGGGTGGCGGGATCCGCGGCGGGGCCGGTATCGGCGCTCGCCGCCCGGCCGGACCGTCGTCCGGCCCGGTAGCTCGAGAGGCTGTGACGGATCTCCTCGGGCGGGCGCACCGGGGATGCAACCCGGCCGATGACCTCCGGCGGCTCGAACGTGGGTGATCGTTCACCCGGATGTCGTTGCGGCAGACCGTCCTCTGTCATTGCCTGAGGCTGGCTCTCCATCGGATCGGGATCGGGTTCGCGGCCCCCGGAGTCGTCGTTGCCCAGGAGCGCGGCCAGATCGTCGTCGAAGTCCTGTCCGGTGCCGAGGGAGTCGGCGAGAGTCGCCGGAGCGGAGATGTCGGGCATCGCGTCGGCGGCGGGTTCCCAGGGGGTGGCGGCGGGTTCGATGTCGGGTGTCGCGTCGGCGGCGGGTTCCCAGGGGGTGGTGGCGGGTTCGATGTCGGGTGTCGCGTCGGCGGCGGGTTCCCAGGGGGTGGCGGCGGGTTCGATGTCGGGTGTCGCGTCGGCGGCGGGTTCCCAGGGGGTGGCGGCGGGTTCGATGTCGGGTGTCGCGTCGGCGGCGGGTTCCCAGGGGGTGGCGGCGGGTTCGATGTCGGGTGTCGCGTCGGCGGCGGGTTCCCAGGGGGTGGTGGCGGGTTCCCACGAAGCGGGTTCCGACGCCTGGGCCGTCGCGTCGGTGGGCTGTGAGGGCGCAGCGTCGGACTCCCATGGCGCCCGGGAGACCTCGGTGGGGTCGATCTCGGGGACCTGTCCCCTCGGCGTGGTGTCGGCCGTCGGCTGGAACGCGGGTTCGGGGCCCGGCTCCCACGGAGTGTTCGCCGCGTCGGAGTCGGTCCCCCACGTCTCGGCGCCGTGTTGGTCCGCGGTCGGAGCGTCGTCGAAGGGCTGGGCCCAACTCGGCACCGGATCGAGCAGTTCCTCGACGGGCTCGGCCCATTCCTGTTCGAACGGACGAACCGCCGGGTCGGTCTCCCCGGTTGCCTCCGGAGCGGCCCCGTCGAGAACCGGGTTCCAGGCCAACGAGCTCACATCCTGGGCCTCGATCCGTTCCCGCACCGGAAGGTCCGAGAATGGATCCGTCGCATCGGCGGCACTCGGCGGCGCATCGGCAGCTCCGAGATCCGTGATGCTTGCCGCAGAGGTCGGCGTCGCCATGGGGTCGTCGGCGATCGGACCGGGATCGGCGTAGGTCTCCGGTGGAGCGGACACGCGATCGTCGAGGTCGGCGGCATGTGACCCCGGGGCGATCGGGTCCGGTACACGTCGGCTCTCCAGCCCGTCGGTCGGCGTCTCCAGATCGACGACGCCGCCGAGCAGTCGCGCCGGCACGGTCACGTCGACCCAGACCCCTTCGTTGGGGACCGACGCGAACGAGACGCCCAGTCCGTGACGGGCGGCGAGGGTTGCGACGACGGTGAAGCCGAGCGATCGGTTCATCGAGAGCCCGACCGCGGGGGGGTGCGCCATGAGCTGGTTGGCGGACGCCACCTGATCCGCGGTCATCCCGACTCCCCGGTCGATCACCGAGATGACGAAGTCATGAGCCTCGGTGAACGAACCTCGGATGTCCACCGATGTCTGGGGAGGAGAATAGACGGTGCCGTTCTCCATCAACTCGGACAGGAGATGGGCGATGTCCACCGCTACGGCGCTGTTGGTCGTGGCGTGGTCCACCGCCTCGAGGTTGATACGGGAGTACTCCTCGACCTCGCCGATGGCGACCCTGATGACGTCGTTGAGTGTGACTTCCTGCAGGCGACGTCGCGGGGGTTCGGCGTTGGCGAGAACGAGAAGCGACTCCGCATTGCGACGCATGCGGGTGGCGAGGTGGTCGAGGCGGAACAGGTTCTCGAGCTGATCGGGGTCCTCTTCGTTCGCCTCCAGGACGTCGATGAACTCGATCTGGCGATCCAGCAGCGACTGGTTGCGGCGCGCCAGGTTGATGAAGATGTCGGAGATCCCCTTTCGGAGAGTGGTCCGTTGCTGGCGGGCCACTTCCGCTGCTGTCGCCCCCAGTGCGTTGAGAGCGTCGGCGACGTCGGAGAACTCGTCGTCAGACTCGATGTGGATCGGCTCGAAGCCGAGCGACACGTCGTCCTCGGTCGAACTCAGGGCTCTGACGAGGTCGGGCAGTTGCTGGGTCGAGATGTCCCGCGCTGCATCGGTGAGGGTCCGCAGATTCGAGATGATCGCCCGAGCCGCCATGATTGCCAGGGTCAGTGCAGCGACCAGGACGAACGCAGCGATACCGATGAACAACTTGGCTCTCTGGTCGGCATCGGCCGCCAACTGCGACGCCACCGCTCGGTCAGCGGCGAGCAGATCGGCCTCCGAGGTGGCGTACGCCGAGATCCGCACGTTCATGAGGTCGGTCCACGCAGCCGGATCGCCTGGCATCGTCGACAACGGATCCTCAGATCCCGCTTCGAACCAACCGTTCGATTCCTTCACCTCGAGCGAGTTGAGCACTCGGTCGAGGGCGGCGCGCCCGACGTCCGACGCGTCGACGGCGTAGGTGGCGAACGCCGATGTCGCCAGCTGCGCCTGCTCGGTGAAGGTCTGACCGGCCCACTCGGCGAGATCGGTATCGTAGAGGCCGATGGCTGCCGCGGTTCCTCCACGCGCTTCGGCCTCGGCGCCCGCTTCGGCCCAGTGAAGAGCCTGCGTCGCACGACCCGGGATCTCCGAGCGGCCGGCGATCACGGAGTTGAGGTCGATCATCTGCGCGTTGATCGCCGAATAGCCCTCGAAGACGGCTTGGACGTCGGCATCGGCAGCGGCTGCACCGGCGCGGACCTCGTTGACCGCGGAGGTGGCCGCAACAGCGTCCGCGGCGACCGCCGCGGTATCGATGCCGAGCGTCGTCGACGAAGCGAGGCCGAGCACGTTCGCAGAAGTGACGAGGCGTTCCGACGCTGCGTCGGTCGACGCCCGGAGTGCGGTGATCTCCGGATCGGTGACCGCTTGACCCGACGCCACTGCGACCGAGGTGTGGAGACGTTCGGCCTGGATTCGATACGAGAACTCGCGGATGGCGTCGGATACGTTCGAGACGGCCACCGCGGTCTCGGCGTCGGCGCGCTCGACGAGGCGATCCTGCGCAGCGATGCCCGCGAAGATGGCGAGGCCCAGCACCGGCGGAATCAATATGGCCAGGATCTTGGTCCTGACTCGCAGTCGCGAGAACATCTGAAACCTCTGACGTCGTCGGTCACACGAGGCGCCGCGCTCGGCGTCCTCGCTCACCCAATCGGGCGCTGTCAGCGGGTTCTTGAGGTTTCGCGGCGAATTCCCGGCCGCAGATCCCTCAGGCCAGAGGCCGGTCCGTGGGCTCGATGGGCCACGGCAGATCGGTCGATCCCATCAGCGAGGCATCCACCGCGGCGGCGCACGCGCGCCCCTCCGCGATCGCCCAGACGATCAGGCTCTGACCTCGACCCGCGTCACCGCACACCCACACCCCGTCCACCGACGATGCAAACGAATCGTCACGGGCGATGTTGCCGCGGCCGTCGAAGTCGACGCCGAGGTGGGAGGTGAACTGATTCTGTTCCGGACCGGTGAAGCCCATGGCCAGGAGCACCAGATCGACATCGAGCGATGCGTCGGACCCTTCGACCTTGACGAACTCGAGCCGACCGTCGGTGACCTCTTGGCGCACCTCGTGGTATTTCAGGCTCGTCACCCGGCCTTCGTCGTCACCGATGAACGCCTCGGTGTTCACCGAGTAGACCCGATCGCCGCCCTCGTCATGGGCCGACGTGACCTTGTAGGTCATGGGGAACGTCGGCCAGGGGTTCGCCGCCGCACGCATGTCGGGCGGTCGGGGCATGATCTCGAACTGGTGGACCGACTCGGCTCCCTGTCGATGGGCCGTCCCGAGGCAGTCGGCTCCGGTGTCGCCGCCGCCGATGATGACCACGCGCTTGCCTGCCGCGTCGATGGGCGTCGAGGCGATGTCCCCGTTGGCGACGCGGTTGCCCAGTGGCAGGTACTCCATCGCCTGGTGGACGCCGTCGAGATCGCGACCGGGAATCGGCAGGTCGCGTGCGGTTGTCGAGCCGATCGCGACCACGATCGCATCGAAGTTCTCGCGCAACGCATCGACCTTCACGTCGACCCCCACGTTGACGCCGACCCGGAAGTCGGTACCCTCGGCCCGCATCTGCGCCAGACGACGGTCGAGGTGTCTCTTCTCCATCTTGAACTCGGGGATCCCGTAGCGGAGCAGGCCTCCGATGCGATCGTCCCGCTCGAACAACACGACCCGGTGGCCCGCCCTGGTCAACTGTTGCGCGGCGGCGAGGCCTGCTGGTCCCGATCCGACAACGGCGACCGAACGCCCGGTCGTCTTGTACGGGCGCAGAGGAGCCACCCACCCCTCCTCCCAGGCGCGGTCGATGATCGACACCTCGACCCGTTTGATGGTGACGGGGTCCTGATTGATACCGAGTACGCAGGCGCCTTCGCAGGGAGCCGGGCAGAGACGTCCCGTGAACTCGGGGAAGTTGTTCGTGGCGTGCAGCCGGTCGATGGCGTCGTGCCACCGATCGCGGTACACCAGGTCATTCCAGTCCGGGATGATGTTGCCCAGCGGGCAACCGTCGTTGCAGAACGGAATGCCGCAGTCCATGCACCGCGATGCCTGGCGCTCGAGTTGGTCGGGCTCCTGGGGTTCGTAGACCTCGCGCCAGTCGGTGAGTCGGACAGCGACAGGTCGGTAGGCCGGCACCTCGCGGTCGTGCCGAAGGAATCCGCTGGGGTCACCCATGGGGAAGGCCTCCTCGGTCGATGATGGATGTGATCACTGGCGGGCCGCTTCCATGATCGCTTCGACGACATCGGTACCAGCGGCCTCGGCCGCCGCGGTCGCCTCGAGCACCCTTCGGTAGTCGGAGGGCATGACCTTGCGGAATCGTGCGAGCTCACCTGGGGCGTCATCGAGAATCGCTCGGCCCAACGCCGAACCCGTGGCCTCGACGTGTGCCCGAATCAGATCGGTCAATGTGGCTCGATCGTCATCGGTCAGATCCTCGACCTCGACCATCTCGAGATTGACCCGATCGTCGAAACGGCCGTCGCCGTCACGAACGAAGGCGATTCCGCCGGACATCCCGGCGCCGAAGTTGCGGCCGGTCTCCCCCAGCACGACCACGACCCCGCCGGTCATGTACTCACATCCGTGGTCGCCCACCCCCTCGACCACTGCGGTGGCACCGGAGTTGCGCACGCAGAACCGCTCGCCCACGACACCCGAGATGAAGATCTCTCCGGCCGTCGCTCCGTAGGCGATGACGTTTCCGGCGATGACGTTCTCCGCGGCCACGAAGGAGGCGGTGGCGGGTGGGCGAATCGTGATCCGTCCGCCACTCAGTCCCTTTCCGACGTAGTCGTTCGCATCCCCCTCCAGCCGCAGCGAGACACCTCGTGGGATGAACGCGCCGAAGCTGTTGCCGGCCGAGCCGACCAGATCGATCGTGATGGTGTCGTCGGGGAGGCCGGCGCCGCCGTGGACCTTGGTGATCTCGTGGCCGAGCAGGGTCCCGACCGTGCGACGCGTGTTGTTGATCGGGAAACTCAGGTGTACCGGCTCCCCCGAGTCGATCGACGCCCTCGCCGCTGCGATCAGGTCGACGTCCAGGGCGCGGTCGAGCCCGTGGTCCTGGACCGTGATGCAATGTCGCGACGTGTCCGGAGGAAGTTCCGGCACATGGAGCAGCGGAGACAGGTCGAGGCCGGCTCCCTTCCAATGGTCCACGGCGTCGGAGACATCGAGCAGTTCGGCGTGACCGATCGCCTCGTCGAGCGTGCGGAACCCCAGATCCGCCAGGTACTCGCGCACCTCTTCGGCCACGAAGGTCATGAAGTTCTCCACGAACTCCGGCTCCCCGGAGAACCGCTCGCGCAGCTCGGGCTTCTGGGTCGCGATCCCCACCGGGCAGGTGTCGAGGTGGCAGACCCGCATCATGATGCATCCCGAGACCACCAGCGGGGCGGTGGCGAAGCCGAACTCCTCCGCGCCGAGCAGCGCGGCGATCACGACGTCTCGACCGGTCTTGAGTTGTCCGTCGGTCTGGACGACGATCCGATCCCTGAGCCCGTTGAGCAGCAGCGTCTGCTGGGTCTCGGCGAGCCCCAGTTCCCAAGGGGCCCCTGCATGTTTCAGGGACGTCAACGGCGACGCTCCCGTGCCCCCGTCATGACCCGAGATCAGCACCACGTCGGCCTTGGCCTTCGCGACACCTGCGGCCACGGTCCCGACGCCCACCTCCGCCACCAGCTTCACGTGGATTCTGGCCGTCGGGTTGGAGTTCTTCAGATCGTGGATCAGCTGCGCCAGGTCTTCGATCGAATAGATGTCGTGGTGGGGAGGCGGGCTGATGAGGCCGACCCCCGGGGTCGAATGCCGGGTCGCGGCGATCCACGGCCAGACCTTGTGGCCGGGAAGCTGACCCCCCTCGCCCGGCTTGGCCCCCTGGGCCATCTTGATCTGGATGTCATCTGAGTTGGTCAGGTACTCCGACGTGACGCCGAATCGACCCGATGCAACCTGCTTGATCGCCGACCGCTTCGAGTCACCGTTGGTGGACGGGACGAAGCGAACCGCGTCCTCCCCGCCCTCGCCGGTGTTCGACTTCGCGCCGAGGCGGTTCATGGCGATGGCCAGGTTCTCGTGGGCTTCGGCCGAAATCGACCCGTACGACATCGCGCCCGTGGAGAACCGCGTGACGATCTCCGAGACCGGTTCCACCTCGTCGATCGGCACCGGTTCGCGGGCGGTCGTGTCGAACCGGAAAAGGCCGCGCAGAGTGGCCAGCTGCGACGCCTGATCGTCGACGAGTCGCGTGTACTCCTTGAAGATGGAGTACTGCCCCGAGCGGGTGGCGTGCTGGAGTTTGAACACGGTCTTGGGGTTGAAGAGGTGGTACTCGCCCTCTCGCCGCCACCGGTACTCCCCGCCGTAGTCGAGATCTCGGTGAGCGAGCTCTTCGGGACGGTCGGGATAGGCGCGGCGGTGCCGCAGGCGCGACTCCTCGGCGATCTCGTCGAGGCCGATGCCGCCGAGCCGTGACACCGAGCCGGTGAAGTACTCGTCGACGAGGTCGTCACCGAGCCCGATGGCCTCGAAGATCTGCGCTCCCGTGTACGAGGCGACCGTGGAGATGCCCATCTTGGACATCACCTTGAGGATCCCCTTGCCGGCCGCTTTTCGGTAGTTGGCGACCGCGGTCGGGTAGTCGATGTCGCCCATGCGCCCGCTGTTGACCCGGTACTCGATGCTGTCGAAGGCGAGGTAGGGATTGATGGCCGCGGCCCCGAACCCCAGGAGCAGGCAGAAATGATGGATCTCGCGGGCCTCGCCGGTCTCGACCAACAGGCCCACCTGGGTCCGGGTCTTCTGTCGAATGAGGTGATGGTGCACCGCACCGGTGAAGAGCAGCGACGGGATGGGGGCGTGGGTCTCGTCGGACCGCCAGTCCGAGAGGATCAGGATGTTGCTGCCGTCCGCTATCGCCGCGGAGGCCTCGCGGCGGATCCGGTCGAGCGCGGCGCGGAGGCCCGGTCCACCCTCGGCAACGGGATAGAGGCACGAGATCCGTTGCGCCCGGAATCCCGTTCCTGATTCGGCGATGTGTTCGAGCTTGGCCAGTTCGTTGTTGTCGATGATCGGATGCGGGAGCTCGAGGAGCCGGGCCGAGGAGGGCTTCGGCTCGAGGATGTTCCCTTCGGGACCGACGAACTTGCCGAGCGATGTGACGAGTTCTTCGCGGATGCCGTCGAGGGGTGGGTTGGTGACCTGGGCGAAGAGCTGCTGGAAGTAGTCGAAGAGCAGTCTCGGCCGCGACGACAGAACGGCGATGGGGGTGTCTGTTCCCATCGAACCCAGGGCCTCCACGCCCGTGGTCGCCATGGGATCGATGAGCATCGTCAACTCTTCATGGGTGTAGCCGAACGTCTGCTGTTCACGACGGGTCTCGAGTTCGTCCTCGGTGATGTGGGTCACCGGGGGCAGATCGTCGAGATGGACGAGGTTGGCGTCCAGCCACTCCCCGTAGGGATGTTCGGCCGCGAGTTCGGCCTTGATCTCGGAATCCTCGACGATGCGGCCCTGGGACGTGTCGATCAGGAACATGCGGCCTGGCTGCAACCTTCCCTTCCTGATGACCGTCGCGGGGTCGATGTCGAGTGTCCCGACCTCCGACGCCATCACCACCAGTCCGTCGTCGCAGACCCAGTAGCGGCTGGGCCGGAGCCCGTTGCGGTCGAGGACCGCGCCGACCACGTTCCCGTCCGAGAAGACGACCGAGGCCGGGCCGTCCCACGGCTCCATCGAGACACGCGTGATACCGGTAGAAATCGCGCCGCTCCGGTGTCATGTCCCGATGGTTCTCCCATGCCTCGGGGATCATCATCAGAACCGCGTGGTGGAGCGGGAACCCGCCGAGATGGAGAAGCTCCAGGGCCTCGTCGAAGCGAGCCGTGTCGGACGCTCCCGGCGTGCAGATGGGAAACAGCCGTTCGATGTCTCCCGGAAGATGCGCACTCGACAGGGTGTTCTCGCGTGCTCGCATCCAGTTCTGGTTGCCTTGGACGGTGTTGATCTCCCCGTTGTGGGCGACGAAACGGTACGGGTGGGCCAGGGGCCACGAAGGGAACGTGTTCGTGGAGAACCGCGAATGGACGAGGCAGATGGCCGATGCGAATCGGTCGTCGGAGAGATCGAGGAAGAAATCGCCGAGCTGGGGTGTGGTCAACATCCCCTTGTAGACGAGGGTGCGACTCGACAGGGAGGCGAAGTAGGCGAGCGGCTCCCCGGCGTCGTCGTGGAGCTCGTGCTCGACCCGTTTGCGGGCTGCGTACACGGCGCGGTCGAGATCGATCCCCGCCGATCGCGCGTCGGGGGCCGCCACGAAGAACTGTCGGAAGGTCGGCATGACAGCTCGTGCGGTCGAACCGACGTCGGCCGCGTCCGGATCGACCGGAACATCTCGCCACCCCAGAACCGTCAGATCCTCGGACTCGAAGATCTTCGACACACCGGCCGCGGCGTCGTCGGCGTCGTCACCTCGTGGCAGGAATGCCAGCCCGACCGCGTAGTGGCCGGGATCGGGGAGGTCGAAGTCCACGACGCCGCGAAGGAACACGTCGGGAACCTGCACGAGAATCCCCGCTCCGTCACCGCTGTTGGGCTCCGATCCGGAAGCCCCTCGGTGATCGAGGTTGCACAGAGAGGTCAGGGCACGCTGCAACGAACGTGTGGCTGGGAGTCCCGTCCAACTGGGCGACGAAGGACACCCCGCACGAATCGTGTTCGTGCGCAGCGGAGTAGAGGCCTTTTCGCTCGTCCGATGGGGTCATGGTCTCCCTGACTGATCGTTGCACGGTCACGCCAGGGACGCCGTTGGCCCTGCGAGAGCGGCACTACACTAACGGTTTCCGCACGACTCGTCGAGGCCAGTAGGTTGTCGACGCGAACCCCCCTTCCCATGGCCACTCGGCACGACGACACACCGGTTGCGCGTCTCGTCGACCGTCCTCATGCTCGAGGACACACCCGGTCGATTCACGGGCCTCGAAGGGCTGCGTGGTCTCGCCGTCACCCTGGTGTTCTTCGTTCACCTCGAACTCGTCACGGCGCCGTACACACCGGCGGGGAGCCTCACCGAGACCTTGAGCGTCGGATTCCAGAACGCCGGCTCGGTCGGGGTGGACATCTTCTACGCTCTCAGCGGATACCTCATCTACGGCGGTCTGATCCAGAAGGAACAGGCATTTCGGCCGTACATGGCCAGGCGGGTCCAGCGCATCTACCCGACGTTCCTGTTCATCCTGGGCCTCTACGTGATCCTGTCGTTCGCGGTGCCCTCCGAATCGAAACTCGGTCCCAATCCCCTTGCCTGGCCCCTGGTCATCGGCTTCAATGCGCTCCTCCTCCCCGGAGTGTTCCCCGGAGAGCGGATGATCACCGTCGCGGGGACGCTGAGCTTCGAGATGTTGTTCTATCTGACCGTTCCGTGGGTCATCACCCGGTTCGGGCTGCGCGGGCGGACCGGCGAGCAGCGAGTGTCGTTCTGGATCCGCGCCGGAGCCCTGATCGCGTTGTTCGTCCTGCCGGTCAACTCCCCCCACCAACGGATCATGATGTTCGTCGCGGGGATCTTCCTGTGGGAGTACATGGACCGGCGGCGACCGAGCAGCGACCGCTCGTCCCCATCAAGGTGGCGGTCGCCGGAACCATCGGGCTGTTGACGGCCCTCACCACGGCGTTCTTCATCGATCTCGGTGAGTACGGGGGGATTCCGCGTACCGCGGTGCTGTTCGTCGCGATTCCCCCGTTCGTCGCCGCCACCGTGGTCACCGGCCAGTACGTGCACCGGGCCGCCACCTGGACCCCGCTGCGCGCGCTCGGCAACATGAGCTTCGCGTACTACCTGACCCATGGTCTGGTGCTGAAGGTGATCGAGAAGGTCAACTCCACCTGGTTCAGCGACGTCGAGCCGCGGTCGATCTACTACTGGGCGGCCATCGTGCCCTGCTTCGTCCTCACCGTGATCGGGAGTTTCCTCGTGTTCGTGTTCGTCGAGAGGCCCTACTCCATCGCGCGTCGCCCCCTGCCCGGCTTCGATCGCGTGGTCTCGCGGATCGGGCGTGAGAAGGTGAAGCGGTGAATCCCTCCGACTTCATGGCCCTGTTGACGGCGTCCCCGTCGCCGTACCACGCGACCGTCGTCGCAGCCGAGCTACTCGGTTCAGCGGGATTCCGGGTCAATGACCTGGGATCGACCACGTTCGAGCCGGGGGCGGGCCTCGTTCGCCGGGGAGGACTGTTGATCGCATGGGCTCCGATCGGCGGTCGGATGCCCGACGCCCCTCGATGTCGACTCATCGGGGCACATACGGACTCACCGAACCTGCGAGTGAAGCCGCGGCCCGACCTCGAGGGGTCCGGGCTCGGTCGCCTCGCGGCCGAGCCGTATGGTGGCGTCCTGGCCAACTCCTGGCTCGATCGCGACCTCGGGCTCTCCGGCCGGGTCGTCGTCTCGACGGAAGGCGGTACCGAGGAGAGACTCTTCCTCGTCGCCGATCCGGTCGCCCGGGTACCGCAATTGGCGATCCATCTCGACCGGGAGCTCGTCACCGACGGTCTCCGGCTGGATCCGCAACGTCACCTCAACCTGCTGTGGTCCATGGGCGACCCGATACCGGGAGATTTCGTCGAGTGGCTCGCCTCTCGCGTCGATTGTCCGCCGACCGATGTCCTGTCCTGGGACGTCATGGCCCACGACGTGACTCCCCCGACCGTCTGGGGACGTGACGACGAATTCCTGAGCTCGGCCCGACTCGACAACCTCTGCTCGGCCTTCGGAGCCGTCACCGCCCTCCGCTCCGTCGCGACCGACGACGGCGACGGGCCGTCGATGGCCATGGTCGCCCTCTTCGACCACGAGGAGGTCGGTTCGACTTCGGCCACCGGCGCCGCCTCCGGAGTCGTCGCCGGGGTCATCGAACGCGTGGCGGCCGCCGCGGGAACGGACCTTCACGCCGTGCCCGCGATGATGGCCCGATCGTCGTTCCTGTCCGCCGACATGGCTCACGCCGGCCACCCGAACCATCCCGACCGGCACGAACCGTCGCACCCGGTCCGTCTCGGCGGCGGGCCTGTGGCGAAGATCAACGTGGCTCAGCGCTACGCGTCGGATGCCACGTCCGTCGGCGAGCTCGCGTCGCTCTGCCGTTCCGAGGGGATCCCGCTCCAGACATACGCACACCGTGCTGACATGGCATGCGGGTCGACCATCGGCCCGACCGTGGCCGCAGGTCTCGGAGTGTCGACGGTCGACGCGGGTGTCGCTCAATTGTCGATGCACTCGATACGGGAGACGATGGCGGTCGCCGACCTCGCCCACCAGCACGCGCTCATGACGGCCTGGCTTCGTGGTTGATGGAGTGACGTCGCCCGAGTCCGGCGGCGTCCCGTCCACACGTCGTGTCGTCGTCGCCGATTCGCCCGACAACGGAACCCGACTGACGCTGAGAGCCGACGTGTTCGGAGCGCCCACCGATCCGCCCGTCGTCCTCGCTCACGGCGGTGGGCAGACCCGGCACTCCTGGGGATCGACCGCCGAGACCCTCGCGTCGCACGGGTGGCAGGCCATCGCCTATGACCACAGGGGTCACGGCGAGTCGGACCGTTCTCCGACCGCGGACTACCGGTTGCAGCGGTTCAGCGACGATCTGTTGGCGCTGTCCGGCGGTCTCGATGCTCGTCCGGTGGTGGTCGGCGCCTCGCTCGGCGGTCTCGCCGCGCTCAACGCCGAGGGGCACACCCGACCCGGGTCGTTCGCCGCGGTCGTCCTCGTGGACATCACCCCTCGTCAGGAGGCCGCCGGGGTGACCCGCATCGTCGAGTTCATGATGGACCGGGCCGAGACCGGGTATGCGTCACTGGACGAGGCCGCGGACGCCATCGCGGCCTACCAGCCGCATCGAGAGAGGCCGTCGACCCATGACGGATTGCGGAAGAACCTTCGTCTCGACGCCGACGGCCGATGGAGATGGCACTGGGATCCGCTGCTGTTCAACGACGTGAGCGGATTGTCGGGCGCGTCGGAACAGGCCCGCATCGCCGACGCTGCCCGACTGTTGTCGTGTCCGGTCATGTTGATCAGAGGCCTGTTGTCCGACCTGGTCAGTGAGGACACCAGTCGGGAGTTGATGGAGCTGGTCCCCCATGCGCGAAGCGTCGACGTGACCGGAGCCGGTCACATGGTGGCGGGCGACCGCAACGACCTCTTCACGACCGCGGTGGTCGACTTCCTCGACGCCCTGAGAGCCTGACCGCAGGTCGCGGTCCACCTGGTGGGGCGGGACGAACCCTCAGTCCCCGATGCCGGCTCCGACGCTCGAGGGACCCTGCACCGACTGGACACAGCCTTCGACGCCGGCCTGCATGGCGGACTCGAGATCGGCCGGGAGCGTGCCGTCCCCGGAGAGTCCCACCGATGCCAGCATCTCGAAGAGCCGCGATCCGCCGAAGGCCCCGACGAGCGAGTCGGCAACGCACGCAGCCTCCGCCTCGTCGAATCCCTGTTCCGTGAAGCTCGCGGTGACGAAACCGGTCACGGTCTCGGTGCTGAGACATCCGCCGAAGAGCCCGGCCAGGCTCAATGAGTACGCCGTCTGATCCTCTTCTTCGAGAGCGAGCAGCAACTGGCCGACGCCGCCGTACTCGTCGTCGAGGGCGCCGCCGACGCAGCTGCGTTCCTCGTCGGACAGTTCGGTGATGGCGAGCTGTTGGGACATGCCGTCGATGAACTGGTCCTGGATGTCGGCGAAGTCGATGCACTCGTCCATCGCGTCGACGACGACGTCACGGTCGCCGGCGCTCATTCCTCCGAGCGATCCGAAGGGGTCGGACAACTCGTCGATTCCCTCCTCGGAGAGCGACGGCACGGCCTGCTCGGCCACGCAGGTGGCGGCTTCCTCGCTGACGCCGAGGCCGTCTGACGATGTCAGCGACGCGACGATCTCGTCGATCACCGCAGAATCGGTCGTCGCTCCGCTCGATGCGTCGTCGCCGGTTGCGTCGGAGCTTCCGGTGGACGAGATCTTCGCCTCGCCGTCACCGCAGGCCGCACCGACGAGTCCCAGCAAGGACATGAGGACGATGACGATTCGGCGCATGATGACTCCGGTGGCGGGAAACGGCTGGCATTCGGGCCTGCTCAGGATATCGGGCGTGCCGAGAGGAGCGGCGCACCGCGTCGACCTCAGCGGAAGGCGCGAGCGATGAGCTTCTGCTTGAACGACGTGTAGGGCGGGTACTGCACCGACGGATCGGGGCGAGTGGGTTTCCGCATCACGGGCTTGTGGTGGGTGAAGGCATCGAATCCCGCCTTGCCGTGGTACGCGCCCATTCCCGATGCGCCCACGCCACCGAACGGGACGTGTTCCGGCAGCACCTGGACCAGGCAATGGTTCACTGCGGCGCCGCCCGATGACGTGCGGTCGATGATCGAGTCGGCGGTGTCGGTCGACGAGGTGAACGCATAGAGCGCCAGCGGTTTGGGTCGCCGGTTGACGAAGTCGACCGCGGAATCGACGTCGTCCACGGCGACCACAGGAAGGATCGGACCGAAGATCTCCTCGGTCATCAGGGGGGAGTCGGGATCGGGGTCGACCACCACGGTGGGAGCGACATATCTGTTCTCGGCATCGATCTGGCCGCCGTGAGCGACGGTGCCCCCCGCCGATGCCAAAAGTCCGGTCAGACGGGTGAGGTGGCGGGCGTTGACGATTCGGGCGAAGTCGTCGCTCGTCGACGGATCGTTGCCGTAGAACGACGAGATCGATGATCCGATCCGGTCGACGAGGGAGTCGACGATCGCCGAGTCGGCGAGCACGTAGTCAGGGGCGATACACGTCTGGCCTGCGTTGAGGAAACGTCCCCAGGCGATCCGTCGGGCGGCCACCTCGACATTGGCGTCGGCGGTGACGATGGCGGGGCTCTTTCCGCCGAGCTCGAGAGTGACCGGGGTGAGGTGGGCGGCCGCCGCGGCCATCACGATCCGACCGACCGACGTCGAACCGGTGAAGAAGATGTGATCCAGGCGTTCCTCGAGGAGTGCGGTCGTCTCGGGGACGCCACCTTCCACGACGACCACCGCCTCGTCATCGAGGTACCGGGGCAGCCAGCGGGCGAGTTCCGCCGTTGTCGCCGGTGACACCTCGGACGGCTTCGCGATCACGCAGTTACCGGCGGCGATGGCTGCAGCCATCGGTTCCAGGAGGAGTTGGACGGGATAATTCCAGGGCGAGATCACGAGCGCGACACCGAGTGGCTCGGGGATGATGTCGACCTTGGCCGGCATCGAGAGCATTCCGGCCGAGACACGTCGGGGACGGCTCCAGGTCTCGACGTTCTTGAGCACGTGGCGGATCTGGAGCCTGGCGTGGCCTATGTCGGAGGAGAGCGCTTCGGAACGCGCCCGTCCCAGATCTTCGGCCAGTGCCGCTACGAAGGCCTCCTGTTGGTCGTCGAGCATCGCGAGGAGCGCCTTGAGCTGAGCCCTTCTCCATGGGAGCGGACGGGTCCGACGACTCTCGAAGACTCGGCGCACCCCGCCGACGAGTTCGCCGAAGTCGGCGCGATCGCCGCTGGTGGTCTGTTCGGGCGGTGTCGTGTGGGTCATGCCGGCTCTCTCGTTGGGGTCCCCTGCGCCTACCGTACCCGGGTGCTGTCAGTGGACGACGCGTGGTGCCTGCTCGGTATCGACCCGACGCCCGACCGCGACGCGGCTCGCCGGGCGTTCCTCGAGACGATGATCCGCTCGCACCCCGATGTCGTCGAGCCGGGGCGGGATCACCCCGATCCAGCGCTGGTCACCGAGGCGTACCGAGTCGTGTCAGCAGACCTTGACACCCGCCACGGCGATCAGGCCGATGTCGATGCATCGTCGACGAAGGGGAACACCGACACCGCCGACCCCGTCGGCGATGGGATCCCACCCGCCCCCCATCGCCGGGACGGGAGTGGTCCGATGTGGTCGGCATCTCACAGACCGCGGACGACACCTTCTCGGTTCGGGCGCCGGGTCCCGAGGCGTTCAGGATCGTCGTCGAGACCCTCCACGAGGTCGGCGATGTCACGTTCGTCGACCGTCACGCGGGGCTGGCCCAGGCGCTCGTCACCTTCGTCGACGGGCCGTCCTGCTATCTGCACATCGCGACCCAGGGGCGCGCCCACAACGGGGAGACCGACGTGTTCGTCACGATCGAGTCGTTGGAGAGACGTCCCGCTCCCGAGGTCGACGCCGTCACCCGGTTCGTGGTCGATGCGGTGCGTCGCTCGGCGACTGCCGCACCGACCGCCGAAGGATCGTGAGGGCCCCGGCGCCGACGATCGCGACACATCCGCCGACGGCGATCTCGGCCGGGTTCGGAGGGCCGGTGCCGTCACGGGTGACCGCCACTGCCGCCGCCGCGATCAGGACGCCGTTGCGGACGATGTCGACCCAGCCGACCGGTACCGAGGACGATCCTCCGAAGCACGGGCACGCCAACGGTTCGCCTGATCGCCACACGTCCGCGAGAACTGCGGTGAATGCGGTGAGCAGGCAGATCGCTGCCAGGCCGCCCCACCGTGGCCACAACAGGAGCAACGCGGCGACAGCGGCCTCCAGCGCGGGAACGGCCACGGCGAGCACCCCCGGCGAGCGAAGCCCGAGCGCCTCGAACGCGTCGCGGGTCGATGAGACCGATGATGCCTTTGACACCGCGGCGGCAACGAGAACGAGCGCGACGACCACCGCGGCGATCATCGCCCCGACTCGATCTCCCACTCCCGGATGGCATGGCCCATGGGTGTGGACGGTTCGGCATCGGTGGCCGGCCAGATCTCCTCGGCGATGCGCCGCCAGTTGCCCGTGGCGTGAAGCTCGCCGAGAAGGGCGAAGAGACCGAGATTGATCCGTTGGATGATCACCATCGAGGTCGGGAGGTTGGCCGACTTCATGATCTCCGCGTGCGGGCTCGAGAGATCGAAGTATCGACGGACGGATTCCGAGGCGTACCCGGGGGTCACGGTGACGGGTTCGTCGCGCATCACGAGCTCGTAGAAATGCGCGAAGTAGTCCTCGATCTGAGCGTCGGTGAACCGGTCGGCGTCCGTCAGGATCCCTATCTCGCCCGACAGCCGGCGGAACTCGCCGATGATCGCGCCGAAGGACCATCGCGCCGATGAGTGCCTCGAAGTGGTCGACCTCGTCCCGGGTGAACTCCTTGGTGAGTCCGTAGTCGAGGAACGTCACGACACCGTCTCCGTGGAACAGGTAGTTGCCCGGATGGGGATCGCCGTTGAAGACACCCATCCGGTAGATCCCTCCGAAGGCGTATCGATAGATGGTCTCCGCGATCAGGTTCTTCTGCTCCTGATCCACTCGAGCATCTCGCTCCAGCGGGCCGCGTCCACGAAATCCGTCGTCAGCACGCGGGACGTCGACAGCTCGGGGTGGACATCGGGGACGCGGATGGTCGGGTGGCCCCGGTAGTGGTCGGCGAATCGCTGCTGGTGGCCGGCTTCGATGTCGTAGTCGAGTTCCTCGGTGATGCGGGAACGGAGTTCCTCGACGATGGGGCCGGGGTCCATTCCCGGGAAGAGCATCGACATCATGGTGAACAACCACTCCGAGTTGTCCAGATCGGCGGTGATGGCCGAGTCGACGCCCGGGTACTGGATCTTGATCGCCACGTCGAGGCCGTTCCGGGTCACTGCACGGTGCACCTGGCCGATGGAGGCCGCCGCGAGCGGCGTCGGATCGAAACTCGCGAAGATCTCGTCCGTGGTCGCTCCGAGTTCGGTCTCGATGGTGCGTTCGACGAGTTGGGGTGACATCGGCGGCGCGTCGCTCTGGAGCTGTGCGAGGGCGTCTCGTACGGGTTCGGGCAGCCCCTGATCGACATAGCTCGCCATCTGGCCGAGTTTCATCACGGCGCCCTTCATGTTCCCGAGCTCGGTCGCCACCTGTTCGGCGGTCTCCAACTCGAACCTGGCGCGCAGGACGTCACGGGTCTGGGGATCGGCGAACGCCGACCGCGCCGCGGTGGACGCGTACCCGATGCCCGCCCGAGTCCCCATTCTCGCCATGGACAGGGACCGGTCGAGGCGCCCGGAGCGCCGGCGGGCCGCGGCGATGGCCGCGACGACCATTGCCGACGCGCCGACCGCGACCAGCGCGCGCTTCATGGCGATGAGCTCAGGACTCCGTGATGGTGATCGATCTGATGACGACATCGTCGACCGGCCGATCGCCGGCGCCGGTCGACACCGACTGGATCGCGGCGAGGACGTCCTCACCCGAGATGAGTTTGCCGAAGGGCGAGTACTGGGGTGGCAGCCGCGCCCCGTCCGGTCCGGAGATCACGAAGAACTGGCTGCCGTTGGTGTCGGGGCCGGCGTTGGCCATCGCCAACGACCCGACCTCATATCGGACGGGTGGCTCGAGCTCGTCGGCGAAACGGTACCCCGGGCCGCCTCTCCCCGTTCCCTCGGGGCAACCACCCTGGATGACGAAACCGCTGATGACGCGGTGGAAGATCAGGCCGTCGTAGTAGTGATACCGCGCCAGGTTGACGAAGTTGTTGACCGTCGTCGGGGCGCGTTGGGGGTGGAGGAACGCCACCATGTCGCCGAGCGATGTCGAGATCGTGGCCTGGTACTCCTTGTCGGCGTCGATCGTCATCGGCATCGGACCTGGAAACGATGTCTGGCGCGGCGAGGAACCGTCGGCGGCGGGAGCGGGGGTGGCGGTCATGGGGCCCTTTCGGTGGGTCGGCCGCTCCACCGTAGTCAGCTAGGAGGCGTCGGCCCCGAACCGTGTGAGAACCGGCTCTGCGGCAGGTTCGTCGAGCAGAAGCACTGCAGCGCTCCCTCGGCGAGCCGGCACGGTCGGTAGCACGAACGTCTCGGGGTCCGTACCGGCCATCCGCCGGACGATGCCGACCGCGTCGAAGAAGCCCCATTCGTCATCGATGCGCGCTCCCGAGGCGGCGGCGTTGCCCACTCGGAGCAGCGTGAGCGGGTTCCGTGCGGTTCCCGCCGTGCCGAGCACCGCACGGATGAAGCTCTGTTGTCGCTGCTGCCGGCCGATGTCGCCGGTCGGGTCGACGACGTCGCGCCCGTCGATGATCTCGGTGTAGTGCCGTGAGCGAACGTACGCCAGCGCCTGGGTTCCGTCGAGCAGTTGCGGCCCTGCGCCGACGAGCAGACCCGAGCCCCGATCGTACGCGGGGTGGGCGAAGGTGATCTCGATGCCGCCGAGTGCGTCGACGATCCCGGCGAAGCTGACGAAATCGACTTCCAGGTATCGATTGATCGGGATTCCGAGGTTGTCGCTCACGGTGCGGACGAGGTTGGCGGGTCCTGCATTGAACGCCGCGTTGATCCGCCCGTCGCTACCCGTCTCGGCGTTCGTGACCCACAGATCTCTCGGGATCGACATCATCGAGGCGCGGTCGCCCTCGAGCCGGAGGACGATCAGTGTGTCGCTCCGCTCCCCTGCGACTCCTTCTGATCCCATCGCGGCCGCGTTGGGCGTGTCGGCCGCAACGACGTCGCGGGTGTCCGACCCGACGATGAGGATGTTCTGGCCGTTGACTCCGGCCGGCTCGAGGGTTCCCTCCAGATCGACGCGGCCCACGGACCTGAAGGCATTCCAGCCGTAGATGGCGCCGCCCACGAGGAGCACGACGATGGCGATCGGTACGTACACGGTGAGCCATCGGAGTCTGGGTCGGTACCACGACCGCCCTCCTCGATCGGGAGCCGCCGGGCGAGGTGCCGCCGCCGGCGATGGGCGTTCTGGCGCGGTGGAGTGCACCGGGGCGACAGGGTGGCCGCCATCGGGTCGGACCCCGGGGAGGGGCCGGGGCGCGGCGGCGGGCTGCGAGACCAGGGGCGCTCCGACCCGGAAGCTACCGGGCGCCAGGGGCGTGGACCCGGCGCCGTCGGGGCTCTCCGTGGCATCGGGGGGCGCTGGGGTGGAGTCCCCTGCGGGGTGCGCTGCGGCACCCGGTGGCGTGTCGGTCGAATCGTCCTCGGGCCGTTCGGCACCGGCGAGTGGTTCGGCCGACCCGGTCTCGTCCGTCGGGCCGGCCGGCGGCGTCGGCGAGCCGCCGAGGCCCTGCAGTCGTTGCCACAACGCGCCGGCCTCGTCCCCACCGTTGTCGCTCGGGTCGCTGCTCACCGGGAGATTCTGACCCAATCGGTCGGCGGACGTCCGACGCCCCCGATCACCCGGTAGTGTCACCCTCGCTATTCCTCGACCTTCCGAAAGCACATGTCCAGGGCCGACGACAAAGAGCTCCGTGCCGATCTCGTGTCCATCCTCTCCACGCTGGTGGCCGAACCGGTAGACGTCGACGACATCGGTCGAGCGCGTCTTGGGATGGCTCCAGGACAACGCTGACACGGTCGACGGTCACCAGCACGCCTTCATGGCGGCCATGTCCGTTCGGGACGCCCTCGCAGCCATCGACTCGGGAGCCGCCTCGGCCAGGGACCCCGAGCTCGCCGACCACTACCGCCGGGCACCGGTTGCACAGCGGACGGTGGTCGCGCTCCACGAACTGTGCGGCCATTCGATCTCCGACACGGCCGACCGTGTTCGACGGCCCGCCTACGAGGTGGCCGGTCTGGTCGCCGACTTCCGGGCGCCCGTCCCGGAGCAGCCGACTCCCGGCGTTCCCCCTGGAGCGCCAACGCCGGCGGAGGCTTCCGATTCGGAAGCCCGTGCCGCCGCATCGAGGGGCGACGGGGCCGACCGTCCGCCGGTCCCCCGGTCGTCGAGGCGGGAGCGCTCCGCGGCTTCGCCCTCGGCTCCTGCGGACACGAAAGTCCGTCCGGCGTTCCTCGTCGCTCTCGGGATCGTCGTGGCGGTCGCTCTCGTGGCGTTCGTCGTGAACCGGGTGACCGGTGGCGGCGACGGCGATTCCGCCCAGGAGCGCGGGCAGCTGCCCGTCAGCCCGGCGAGGGAGCCACCGGCAGCCCGGCATGTATCGACGGTGGAGGTGCTGACGCCGTCGAGGACGAATCGGTCGTCGTCACGGTGAACGGAACCGAACGCACGGTCCGCCTTCACGCACCCGCGCCGGTCCAGGGAGTTCCGTCCCCGTTGGTCGTCGATCTCGGCGACATCGGCCAGACGGTCGAGGAACATCTGGCGACGTCGCAGATCCGGTCCCTGCCGTTCTTCGCCCCGGCGGCGATCGCCACCCTCGTTCCGGCAGACGGTCTGCCCCAGTGGAATGTCGGCGAGGCTGCCGACGAACCGGCGGACGTCGACGCCGTCGTCGGCGCCATCGACGCGATCGGGTCACGCATCTGCATCGACACCTCCCGCGTCTATGTGGTCGGATTCGGTTCCGGCGCCCACCTTGCGTCTCGGGTGGCCTGCCGGCACGGCGACCTGCTCGAGGGGGTCGCCATGGTGGCGGGCTTCGATCAGCCCTCCGACTGCGCTGCAGACCAGAACACGCGGACGCTCATCGTCGTGACGTCAACCGATGACGTCTTCCCGACCGAGGGGGGAACCGGACCGGGATTCGACGCCCGCGTCGGAGATGGCTCCGAGCTGAGGGCGGGGTCGGTCATCACGATCGCTCCCCTGGCCGACGTCGTTCAGTCCTGGACGGAGAATGCCGGATGTGACCCCGGCGTCGAGGGCGACGTCGGAGGGTTGGCAGCGGTGACCTACGAAGGGTGCTCGGACGGCACCACACTCACCCTCGTGACCGCGTCGGAGGTCGGCCATGTGTGGCCGCAGTCGGCCGTGTCCGCTCTGCAGGAGTTCGTCGTCTGATCCGCGACGATCAACGGAAGGGCGGTCCTGACACCCACGCGACGAGGGAGCGGCGGATCCCGCGCTCGAGAGGTCTCACCCGGTGGTATTCGAAGGACGGGAACACGATCGCCGCACCGCGGGCTCGTGATCTGTCGGCATAGTCGACGGCGCGGTCGTTGTCGTAGTCGTCCGCGACCTCGAGGAATTCGAGTCCCGCCCCCACGTAGTCATCGGGTTCGGACAGTTGGACGACCACGGACAGCTTTCGATGGGCAACCGTTGCGTCCAGCCCGTCCTGGTGCCATGTGTAGAACGCTCCGGGCTCGTCGTAGACGGTGTACTGGAGGTCCTCGTCGAAACCGCCGATGTCGAAGCCGTAGCTCCGGTTGGACCGTTCGATCACCGCCGCGAGCCGTTCATAGATCCACCAGTTCTCCGCCGTCGGGGCCATCCACGCCGTCCTGGAACGGCGGATGGCCGAGTCGGGGTGGGTCGAACCTTCGGGGGTCTCCAGACTCGCGTCGTCGACCTCGAGGATCTCGGCCGCGGCGATGACCCGGTCGCACTGAGTCGGGGTCAGGGCTCGCGGGTGGATCTCGAAGGGCTCGTACCCGACACCCGGTGGCGCGATGAAGGCAGGTCGATCGAAGAGGCGGTCGACCATCAGCCGTTGGTGTCGGTGGCCTGCTCCGCTGCTCGCTCGGCCGACCAGTACAGCGTGGTGGTGGGGGCCTCGGTCGTCGTGGTCGTCGTGACCGTGGTGGGCGGATCGGCGGCGAGGGGGTCGCCGGTCACCCTGATGGCCGGGTTGGGATCGGGCCGACTGCACGCGGCGACGGTTCCACCGAGGACGACGACGAGGGCGGCAATGGTTCGGACGCGGGAACGGGTCATCGGGTTGTCTCCAGTCGCGGGGCAGATGGGGTCACGGTGCGGGTGGTCCCGGGCCGGGGCGACCACCGCCGCGCCGATCCGGGTCGATCACGGAGTGTAGAACGCGTTGCCCGCCGGACCTGAATACGCCACGAGGTCGGCGATGGCCGGGTGTTCGTGTCGTGCGCTTCGGATCGCCGCCAGTGCGGCGGTGCGGTTGTTGAGACACACGACGTCCTGGTGCACGAGGGACGCCGATGGGATCGACCCAGGCCTTGATCACCATCACGGCCTGATCGGCGATGCTGAGAGGAACGACGCCCCGGGTGAGGGCGTCGTGGATTCCGGCCGCGACGCCGGCGTGTGCTGCACCACGAACGAGGTCGTCGTGCTCGGGCCCCGCCGATGCGACCGCCGGAACGAGGATGGCGAGCGGTCGGACGGGAACGCCCGGCCGAAGCGTCACGAGGAACGGTGCGACGCCGGACGAGGTCGAGGCGAGGGAGTCGGCCCACGAGTGACCCACCGGCCCCTCGCGATCGCCCAGCATGAGCGTGAGCCGGGCGGCGGACGGCCCGTTCCCCTCTTCGGCGTGTCCGATGAGCATCCCCGACCAGGTCACGGATGGTCAGTCCTCGCTGAAGAAGACGTTCTTCACCTCGGTGTAGTGGTCCATTGCCGCCATGCCGAGTTCCCGTCCCATGCCGGAACGTCTTGAAACCCCCGAAGGGGGCCTCGGTCCTGAACGCTCCTGGCGCGTGTTGACCGAGATCACGCCGGTTCGCACCGCTCGGGTCACCCGGATGGCACGACCCAGATCGCCGGGTCCAGAGCGAACCCGACAGACCCGTAGGGGCTGTCGTTGGCGATGGTGGACGGCTTCCTCCTCGGTGTCGAAGGGGATCACGGAGGCAACGGGACCGAAGATCTCCTCCTGGGCGACTCGCCACGAGTTGTCGACGTCGGCACAGGACGGCCGGGGACAGATACCAGCCCGGACCCGCCGGCTCCGCCTCGCACGCCACTCGGGCACCTTCGGCGCGACCGATGCCGATGTAGTCGAGGCTCGTCGATCGTTGACCCTCCGAGATCAGCGGGCCGAGTTGGGTCGCCTCGTCGAGGGGATCGCCGACGTTGAGACCCCGGCTGCGCGTCGACGAATCCGGCGACGAAATCGTCGTAGACGCTTCGCTGGACCAGGAAACGGGACCGGGCGCAGCAGTCCTGCCCGGTGTTGTCGAAGACCGACAGCGGGCGGCTGCGGCGACGGCTCGATCGAGGTCGGCGTCGGCGAAGACGATGCAGGCCGACTTGCCTCCGAGTTCGAGCGAGACCCGGGTGATGTTGTCAGCGCTCGCACGCAGGATCCCTGCGCCGGTGGTGGTCTCGCCGGTGAAGCTGATCTTGTCGACCCGGGGATCGGCGACGAGCGCGTTGCCGACGGTCGATCCCGGCCCGCAGACGCACGCTCACCGCGCCGGCGGGTAGCCCCGCGTCGACCAGCAACTCTCCCAGGAGCAGGGCGGTCAGCGGGGTGAGCGAGGCCGGCTTGATGACGATCGGATTGCCGCAGGCCAGCGCCGGGGCCACCTTCCAGGTGGTGATGAGCAGCGGGAAGTTCCACGGAACGATCAGCCCGCACACCCCGACCGGTTCGCGCAGCACGACATCGAGCCCCGCGTCCTGGACCGGAACGGACTGCCCCGAAGTGCTTGTTGGCGGCGCCGGCGAAGTACTCGAAGACGTCGGCGGCCGTCGCCACCTCCCATCGGGCGTTCGAGATCGGGTGTCCCGCCCCTCGCACCTCGGCGAGCGACGAAGTCCTCGGCCCGCTCCCGCAACAGCGCCGCAGCCCTGAGCAGGACGCGTCCTCGATCCGTGGCGTTCGTCCGTCGCCAGGGACCGGTCTCGAATTCGGTCGGTCGCGGCGGCGAGCGCGGCGTCGAGGTCCGCGGCGCCTGCCTGGCTCACATCGACGAGCGGCTCGCCCGTCGCGGGTTCCTTCACGACGAACGTGGCGCCGTCGACCGCTTCGCGGCACTCGCCACCGATGAGAAGCGGCCAATCGGTGCGGACGGAGGTGTGAGCGGCCGGCGACATGGGCGCGAATCGTATCGCTCCGCGGACTGCCGAGCCGCTACCGTTCCCGATCTCGACGGACGACGGTGCACGGAGCAGACATGGGACGACTGGACGGCAAGGTGGCGATCATCACCGGTGGCGGCGAACGGCATGGGCGCCGTCTCCGCGGCCCGCTTCGCAGCCGAGGGAGCCGCGGTGGTGCTCGCCGATGCGGACGTGGCTGCCGCGAACGAGGTTGCCGCGGCGATCGAGGCGGCGGGCGGACGGACCCTCGCCGTGCCACTCGACGTCCGCGATGCGATCCAGGTTCAGGCGATGGTGGACGCGACGGTGGAGACCTTCGGTCGGCTCGACGTCCTCTACAACAACGCAGGGGTGTCACCCGGCGATGACGACACGCCCGTCACCACGACGGAGGCGACCTGGGATCTGACCTTCGACGTCAACGTGAAGGGTGTCTACCTCTGCTGTCGCTTCGGGATTCCCGCGCATGCTGGACTCGGGAGGCGGGTCGATCATCAACGTGGCCAGCTTCGTCGCCCACATGGGGGCCGCCACTCCCCAGATCGCCTACACGTCGTCGAAGGGCGCCGTGCTGTCGATGACCCGGGAGATCGCCGCGATGTACGCCCGGGACGGGATCCGCGCCAACGCGCTGTGCCCGGGCCCGGTTCTCACGCCCCTGCTCGCGAAGTTCCTCTCCGACGATGCCCAACGCGCAACGGCGACTGGTGCACATCCCGATGGGGCGATTCGGCGAGGCCGAGGAGATGGTGAACGGGGCGCTGTTCCTCGCGTCGGACGAGAGCTCGTTCATGACCGGGCCAGTCGCTCATCATCGACGGAGGAATCACCTCCGACGTACACGACCCCCGAGTGAGGCGCCGGCTCAGCGAGCTGAGGAACGGCACCTCGACCACCTCGCGCGGCCATGGCGGTGCCCCGGGCGTCGATCGTGACACTGTCGCCCACGGCGGTGTCGGGCGGGAGATACGCCAACGCGATGCCGTGGTCGAGAATGGGCGAGAAGTTGCCGCTCGTGACCCATCCGACCTCGGTGTCCCCGACCCGGATCCGCTGGTCGGCACGCGGCGGCCGACGGCCCGCGACGGTGAGCCCACGGAGACGATGGTCGACGCCCTCGTCACGCAGTCTCATCAGGGCCGGCTTTCCCCGGAAATCGCCCTTGTCCCACGCGACCACCCACTCGAGGCCGGCGTGGAGGGGTCCGAGGTCGGGGGTCAGTTCGTGACCGTGAAGGGGAAGAGCGGCCTCGAGGCGGAGGGTGTCACGGGCTCCGAGCCCTGCCGGTTCCACCCCGCTGCCGATGATCGCCCGCCACAGAGCGGGGCCCGTCTCCACCGGGACCGCGATCTCCACGCCGTCCTCGCCGGTGTAGCCCGTTCCGGCCACGACACAGGTCGTGCCGTCGAAGTCGAGATCCGCCACCCTGAATCGACCGACACCTGCTGCGGCGGGAAAGACCGCCGCCAGCAGGTTGCGTGCCGTGGGCCCCTGGACGGCGATGACCGCTCTCTCCGCCGTGACGTCGGTCACCTCGGCGTCGGTGGCCGACAGGGCCTCGACCACCCGATCGGTGTTCGACGCGTTGGGCATCACGTCGAACACGTCGGGGGCACGCCACCAGATGATGATGTCGTCGTCCACTCCCCCCGTCTCGCTCAACAGGTGCGTGTACTGGGCCCGACCGGGCCCGATGCGACCCAGGTCGTTGCTGAGGGCCCTCTGCAGGGCATCGTGGGCGCCCGGGCCGACCACCCGGACCGTTCCGAGATGACTGACGTCGAACGCGACAGCAGCGCTACGACAACAACGGTGTTCGGCCAGCGTTCCGGCAGGATAGTTGAGCGGCATGTCCCAACCGCCGAACGGCACCATCTTGGCGCCGAGTTCGCGGTGGGCGGAATCCAGGGGGGAGGTTCGGAGGGGCACCTCCGCACGCTACTCAGACCACGGCGCGCCCGGCGTCCCCGTCGGCCGGGGTCGCGGAGGGTTCCGGATTGAGCTCGATGATCGCAGCGTCGAGCTCGTCCTTGACCCCACCGAGAGCCAACACGTTGAGAACGCCCTGGCCCGCCCGGAGCACGTCGATCAGTTCCTCGCCCGATCGGACGAGCACGGTCCGGTTGCCTTCGATGACCAGGTTCGCCGTGGCGATGTCCTCGCCGAGGTGGTCGCGGACGTAGCTGAACACGGTACGAACCTGTTCGAGCTTGATTCCCGAGTCCAGAAGGCTTTTGACGACCTTGAGTTCCAGGAGGATCGCGGTAGGAGTAGCGGCGGCGGGTCCCCGATCCCGAGGCGTCGACCAGAGTGGGACGAATCAGGTCCGTCCGCGCCCAGTAGTCGAGCTGTCGGTAGGAGATCCCGACGATCTCGGCGGTTCGCCGACCGGGGAATCCCTGGGAATCGGCGGTCGGATCGGGAATCGCTGGTGTGGAGACGTCGTCCATCGTGTCACCTCCGGATACGGGCATCGCAGATGACACCCGAGAAATTACGACGACGCAACCATACCGTCCGCCGACGAGGCGATCAATGACCGATCGCGCGAAACGTGACCAGAAACGCGCGCTGGGCGCGAAATCAGGAGGCGAAATCCTCTGGATCGACGCTGTCGATGAACTGACGGAACTCGGCGACCACCTCGTCGGGGTTGTCGATGGGGGGCTCCTCGGGCGGCGCAACGATCTGAGCGGCCTCGTCCATGACCGCCTCTGCCACGAACATCGGGGTCGCGGTGCGTACCGCCAGGGCGACGGCGTCGGACGGGCGACTCGACACGATGTGAACGGTCCCGTCGATCTCGAGGTGCAGCTCGGCGAAGAACGTCGAATCCGACAGATCGGTGACATCGACCCGGACCAGCTCCGCTCCCAGCTCGGCCAGCACCGTCACGAACAGGTCGTGGGTCAGCGGACGCGGGGTCTCCACATCCTCGAGGGCGAACGCGATGGCCGTCGCCTCCGGGGCGCCGATGAAGATCGACAGCTCGCGGTGCGGGGCGTCGAGTTCACGCAGCACCACCAGTGGTGTGTTCGAGGGCATCTCGACCCGCACCCCGGACAGCTCCACCTCGATCATCGTCTCGACCCTAGTCGCAGCCCGGCACGGCCTCAGGCGAAGTCGAGCGCGGAGCGCCTGGTCGGTCAGGGCACGGTGCAACTCGTCGCTCGCGGTCCGCAATTCGACCAGTTGGTCGAGTGCCTGTTCACGTGCCTTGGGGTTCCGCTGCTTGAGGAGCGGGAGCACCATCTGCTCGACGAGACCAGCCTCGCGTTCGGCGCCGTTCTTGAAGATCCGGAGATGACGGGCCTCCAGCCCCCGGTCGGCGAACGCGGCGACGGCCCGGACGACGGCGACCGCGGTCGCATCGAAGAATGTCTCTCCCCCGACCGCGACGGGCTCGACGAGCCGGTACTCGATCATCTGGTCGAGCTGGTCGCCGGTCACGGTTGTCACGGCGAGAATCTCGTCGCGCCCGAACCTCAACGTGCCGGCCGGCGGTGGCGGCGTGGGCGTGTGCGGATGTTCGCGATGGCGTACCGACTCGGGCGCCTCCTGAAGTCGTCCGAGCCACTCGCCCGGATCGGGTTCCTGCGGCGCCTCGGAGCCCCCTCCGTCATCACCCTGGGGGTCGGGTCGGGTGGCGGGCGCGTCCTGTGGGCCGCCGGTGGTGTCCTCGGGAGTGGTCGAGCTGAGGGCGTGGGGCTCCGTTCCGCCGGCTCGCTCCGCGGGCTCATCGACTGCGTCATCCTCGGTCGTTTGGGGGGATCCGTCACCCCAGAGGTTCTGCTGCACGCCGTGGGGGTCGGTGACATCGACGCCTTCGGACAACTTCGCCTTGATGACCTTGAGGGGGAGGAAGTTGTCCCTCTGTTGTCGCAGAACCCAGCGGAGTGCGGCCACGTCGTCGTCGTAGAACTTCCGGTATCCCGAGGGGGATCGCTGAGGGTCGATGAGGCCCTGGCTCTCCAGGAACCGGATCTTGGAGATGGTGATGTCGGGAAACTCGTCGCGAACGAGCGCCAGAACCTCGCCGATGGTCAGGTGGGATGCGTCGTCAGCCATCGGCGCCGATCACGCCCACGACGATGACGAGTTTGTAGCGACCCACCTGCAGGGAATCGCCCTCACTGAGTTCCGCCGTCTCGATCCGTTGGCCGTTGAGGTAGGTGCCATTGAGCGAGCCGGCGTCACGGACGATGAGACGGCCACCTTCACGTGCGATCTCCGCGTGCCGGCGCGACACCGTCACGTCGTCGAGAAAGACCGAACTGTCGGGGTGACGACCGATGGTGGTCAGCGCATCGGTGAGGGCCAGCTTCGACCCTGCATTGGGCCCGCGGGTCACCACGATCAGCGGAGAGCCGTCCGGATGATCGTCCTCTTCGTAGATGGCGGCGTGGGTCTCGGTGGCATCCTCGGTCTCTCGGTCCAGTGGTGCGCCACAGACCGAGCAGAAGTTCGAGTCGAGCGAATTTGCCGACGAGCAGCGGTCACAGACGATCTGGTCCATGGGGTCAGTCTGAGATCAGGGCGGTGTAGGCCTCTGCGGTCATGAGGCCATCCAGTTCACCTGTGTCGCCCACCTCGATGACGCAGATCCAACCCTCGCCGTAGGGGTCACGGTTCAGCAGTTCCGGCGTGGACTCCAGTTCGGCATTGACCTCGACGACACGGCCCGTGACCGGGGCGAACAGATCGGAGACGGACTTGGTGGACTCGACCTCGCCGAGAGACGAGCCGGCCGTGACCTCCGAATCGACGTCCGGTCCCTGCACGTAGACGACGTCGCCGAGACTGTCCTGGGCGTAGTCGGTGATACCGACTCGAACCATCGAGCCCTCGGAACGAGCCCACTCGTGGTCGCTCGAATAGCGAAGATCGTCGGGGATGTTCATGGCCGGTCACACTACAAGATCGCGTCGCGACCAGACAGAGGCGTCGAGCCGCCGTGCCGGCGTGAGCCTCGGTCGCGAGTGGCCGGTCAGGCGCCTTCCATCCGCTGGTCGTGGCGGCCCTCGACCAGCGCCTCACGACCCCGGACGAGGTACTGCCCCGCCGACATCATGGAGAAGATGACCCCGGGCACCATGGCCGCGTAGGCGACCACCCGAAACGCGGTCTGGACGGAGTCGGGAAGCGAGGCGTCTCCGGCGATGAGGAACGCGGGGAAAGCGGCCATGTTGGCGAAGGCCCCGACCTTCCCCCACCACGTCACGTCCATTCGCTTGGCGCCCAACGAGGTGATGGCGATCACCCATGCCGACACCGCAACCTCCCTGACGAGGATGAGCAGCGCGTACCACCGGGGTGCGGCGCCATCGATCAGAATCGACACGATCGCCACGACGAGCATGAGTCGATCGACCGTCGGGTCGTACATCGCTCCGAAGTTCGACGACTGGTCGAATCGGCGGGCAACGTATCCATCGATCCAATCGGTCGACGCGAGCACCCCGAGCAGCAGCCCGGCCCACGCCCGACTTCCCACCCCGAAGAGAATCCACACGAACAGGGGGATGCACGCCAGGCGAATCGTCGTGATGGCGTTCGGGACGGTCACGATCCGATCGACCTTCATCTCCCCGAGGCCTTCGTGCTCGGGGCGATGAATCAGATGCGGACGGTCTGGCACTCGCGAGACTCTACGCCCCTACCATCTCCCACCATGGATGACACCACCCCACCGGGATCCGATCCGCCCCTGGAACCGTCGGTCTTCACCCGCATCATCGCGGGCGAGATACCCGGCCGATTCGTGTGGAGGGATCCCGAGGTCGTCGCCTTCCTCACCATCGCTCCCATCAGGCCCGGCCATCTGCTCGTCGTGCCCCGTGCCCAGGTCGATCGGTGGACCGACGTTCCCGACGCGTTGTGGGCCCGACTCAGTGCGGTGGCCCACTCCATCGGTTCTGCGATGGAGGGTGCCTTCGACTGCGAACGGGTGGGGCTCATCGTCGCCGGCCTCGAGGTTCCGCACTGCCACATCCACCTCATTCCGATCCGCTCCGAGGCCGACCTCGATTTCGCGCAGGCCGACGCGTCAGCCACCCCGGCCGATCTCGATTCCGCTGCCGATCGTCTGCGCAGAGCGCTCTCCGACGCCGGCGAGGCACATGTGGTGGCCTGAGTCGGTCGGTCGCCCGGTCTATCCCGAGTCGGCAGACCCCTCGGTCAGCGGGGTCTCCTCGATGAGATGCTCGCCGCGGTGACGGGCGTTGTTCACTTCGGTCGACACGGGGTGGAAGGTGATGATCTCCGCCGGGGCCGGCACCAGCAGTCTGCCGACCTCTGTCGACGGAACCTCGGGATCGAGCCACTCGGCGACGGCGGTCGGGGCCAGAATCAGCGGCATCCGATGGTGAAGCTCGCTCATCGGCTCGTTCGGGGTGGTCGTGATGACCGTGGTGGACCGGATGACGGTCTCATGGCCCTTGAACTCGCCTTTCCATTCGGCCCACAACCCGCCGAAGGCGAAGGGCTCACCATCGGGGCGGGAGATGTAGTAGGGCTGCTTGGCCTTCTGTCCCTCGATCTTCTTCCACTCGTAGAAGCCGTCGGCGGGGACGATGCACCGCTTCTTGTTGAACGATCCACGGAAGGAGTTCTTCTCGGCGAGGGTCTCGGCCCGGGCGTTGATCATCCGATTCCCGATGGATGGGTCCTTCGCCCAGCGTGGGATCAGACCCCACCAGAATGCGTCCACCGTCCGGGTGTCGCCGTTCTCGTAGACGACGTACACGTCGTTGGTCGGGGCGACGTTGTAGCTCGGGTCGAGCGTCGCCGCGATCTCGGTCGCGCCGAACGTCGCGGCGATCTCCTCGGGTGTCGACGAGGAGACGAAACGACCGCACATCGCCTGCGAGCCTAGAGGCTGTCGATACGATTCCGTCGACCCATGGACGACACCGCGGCACAGCATCGGGACCGGAGCGCTCCGGTCGGGAGGGAACGTCGGCGGCGTCCCACCGTGTCGGTCATCACGCCGACCTACAACGAGGCGGGAAACATCGAACCGCTCCTCGATGCGGTAGGAGTCGCCCTGTCCGGCGTCGACCACGAGATCATCGTGGTCGACGACGACTCACCCGACCTCACCTGGCAGGTGGCAGAACGGTACGCCGAGCGTCACCGCAACATCAGGGTCATCCGCCGGTTCGGGGCATCGGGATTGAGTTCCGCGGTGCTCGCCGGCATGGAGGCGGCCGACGGGGATGTCCTGGCGGTCATCGACGCCGATCTCCAACACGACGAGTCGATCCTCCCCGAGATGGTCGACCGCATCGTCACCGGCGCGGCCGATGTGGTCGTGGGAACCCGAGCCACCGACGGGGGGTCCTACGGGGATTTCGGTCCATTCCGCCACCTCATCTCGTCGGTGGCCGCGATCATCGCCCGGTTGTTCCTGCGGGTGCCTCTGTCGGATCCCATGTCGGGGTTCTTCGCCCTGTCGGCCGATCTCTTCGAGCGGAAGGGCCCGACCATCAACCCCCAGGGGTTCAAGATCCTCCTCGAGTTCATCGGTCGGAACCGTGACCTCCGGATCGAGGAGGTGGGCTACTCGTTCAGGAAGCGGAGCTACGGCGAGACCAAGCTCTCGCCCTCGGTCATCCGGTCCTACCTGCTGGCCGTCTTCGAGCTGCGCCTCGGGCGCCAGGTCAAGGGCCAGTTCGTCATGTACGCACTGGTCGGCGCCTTCGGCCTGGTGGTCAATGTCGTCGGCTTCAGCATCGGGGAGGCCCTCGGGCTCGGTTCGGTCGACACCGGGGTCAGCGACTGGATCGATCCGCTCGATCTGAGCGTGCTGCTGGGTATCCAGCTCAACATCGTGTCCAACTTCCTCCTCAACAACTACTTCACTTTCTGGGAGCGGCGATTCCGCGGCTGGTGGTTGCTGGTGGGTTTCGCGGCGTTCCAGGTGGTGTCGATCATCGGGGGGATCGTGCAGGTGTCGGTCTTCCGTTTCCTCGATTCCACGGGATTCGGCTGGGACGCGATCGGGCGTGAGCCGTCGCGCTACCTCCACAACGGAATCGGGATGCTCGGTCGCACTCGTCACGAACTACTTCCTCAACGTCAACTACACGTGGGGACGGCGGCGGCCCGTCGAGTAGTTCGACATGACATCGGATCGGGCTTCTGGGATGGTGGGTCCATGGAGAGACGACGATTCCTGTCGACCGTCGGCGTCGGACTCGGCGTGGGCGCAGCAGGAGTCGGTCTCTCCGACGTGAAGGGCCGGAGCCTCCGGTCCGAGGCGCGAACTGCGTCTTCGTCGAGGGCCTTCGCGGCGTCGGGGGGGATCGGCCGCCTCGGAGCCACGGCGACGGTCTGGTCGGTGGCGACCCCCGAACCCTTCGTCTCGCTCACCTTCGACGACGGGCCCGATCCGGCCTACACGTACCCGATCCTCGAGACCCTCGCGGCGGCGGGCGCCTCGGCGACGTTCAACATGATGGGCTTCAACGTCGCGGCTCACCCCGAGATCGTCGAGGAGGTCGTGGCGTCAGGCCACGAGATCGGAAACCATACCGCCACCCACACGGATCTGGCCACCGTCGACCTCGACGTGGCTCGCTCCGAGATCAACGGCGGTCTCTCGGCTCTTCGTGGTGCCGGTGTGGCCGACGTTCGCTGGTTTCGGCCGCCACGGGGCGACCTGACTGGCGTCGCCATGCGGGCCGCGGCCGAAGCGGGCCACGACATCCTGATGTGGAGCGTCGACGGTCATCCTCGAGGTCACCTCGACGCACAGCGCCTTGCCGCCGACCTGGCCGACACGATCGAGCCCGGCGATGTCGTGTGTCTGCACGACGGTCTGGGACGGGGCACGTTCTCGCCCGATGCCGACTTCGCGGAGGTCCTCCGCCACCGTCGTTCCGTGGAGGTCGAGGCGTTGCCGTCGCTCCTGGCCTCGCTGACGGACCGCGGGATCTCCTGCGTGACTGCGGGCCAACTCGTCGCGTCGGCCGCCGCCTGATCCGAGCCCTCGGGAGGTCAACCTCCGACGTTCTCGCACTCTTCGGGGTCGGGAGTGTCGCCCAGCATGCAGATGTAGGCGACGAGGGCCGCCACGTCGTCGCCGTCCAGGTCCGAGTAGGTCGGCATGATGTTCGCGTACCCGTCGACGACCTCGGACCGCGGATCGACGATCGCGGTCTCGAGGTAGGCCGGGTCGGCCACCACCGTCGCGCCCGAGTCGAGAGTCGTGTCCGACAACCACACGCCCTTCCAGGTGGGACCGGAGGCGGAGTCGCCGTCGACGGTGTGGCACCCCGAGCAGCCCCGCTCGCCGGCGATCTCGGACCCACGCAGGGCGAGCGGGCCGAGATCGAGGCCGGCGGGGGGTTCAGTTCCCGACGTCGTGCAGGCCACCAGGGTGGCCGCGGCGACGGTTGCGGTGACCGCAGCGCCACGACGGGCGAGTCGGGCGGGCGGGGCGACGGAACGGTTGTCAGTCAACGCGAGCTCCTTCCGATGACGAGACGAGGCGGGGCGATCGGTTGTTGATCGCCTCGGGCATCGAGACGAAACGGCCGATGATCTGCACCCAGATGATCAGCCCTCCGAGGACCTGCAGCACGGCGGCGGCGACCTCCTGATCGGTCTGGGCGTCGAAGTCGGCGAAGACCCGGGGCGCGAGTTCGAAGGTGGAGAACAGCGGAAAACGCGACCACGTCATGAAGAACGCGATCGGCAGCGGTGCCACCGAGACGGCGATCAGGTACACCGTCTGGGCCAGGCCCGACAACCTCGTGGTCAACCCCTCCGGTGCCTGCACGGGATACCAGAGGATCAGGCCTGCCACGAGCCAGATGCCGTCGACCGCGAACGACCCGACCTGGGTGCCGATCATCGTGTCGACGACGGGCGGCGTGTTGAGGATGATGAGAATCCCGTCGGCCACGACGAGGGCCAACAGCGGGTGGCTCAGCCTGCGGAGGACCCGCCGACGGGTCTCGCTGCGACCGATCCACGCTCCCCATGACGGTGGCGCTCCGAAGAGGAGCAGGGGCGATGCCACCAGCACGATCAACACCTGACGGATCATCTGGGCGGTCACCATGTAGCCCGCGCCCAACGCTGCCAGCGGCCAGTCGGTGGCCAGGAGGATGACCACCGGAGCGATCGCCGCAGCTGCTCGGCGTGCTGTGGGTCGCGTGCGCCGGAACGCCCCGGAGCGCCACAAGGCGGCGAGCAGCAGAGCGGCGACCATCCACGCGCCGACGTACGGGCGCGGATCCCACGTCCACGCTGCTCCGCTGGCCGAGCACCACCACCTCACCCTGCTGCCTCCGTCCAATCGATGCTCGACAGGCGACCCAGATCGGCGACCCAGTCCTGCGTTCTCGTCCCGAAGGGATAGACGATATGGCAGAGGCCGTCCGGCGTGAACACCAGCATCTGGCTCGAATGCCCGACCGCGTAGGCGCCTTCCGAATCAGGAGGGTCGATGACCACCGGAGGCAGATCGAGGTCGGTCATCATCGACTCGATGGCTGCGGGATCACCACTCAACCCGACGAAGCGAGGGTCGAACGAATCGAGGTACTCGCGCAGTGCGTCGGGGGTGTCGCGCTCGGTGTCGACCCCGACGAAGGCCACGGTCGTCCGTTCGATCTCGCCACCGAGCTCCGCCAGTGCCGTCGCCAACGTCGAGAGGTTCACCGGGCAGACGTCGGGACAGCTGGTGTACCCGAAGAAGAGGACCGCCAGCTCGCCGTCGGTCTCGGCCGCGAAATCGTAGGTCTCACCTCGAGTGTCGGTGAGGGGAACCGATGGTTTCGCCAGCGGCTCGGCCAGCACGGTTCCCGACAGGCCCAGGGCGTCGCCCACGGACTGCTCCGTTGCCTCGTTCGATCCGCATGCGACGGCCAACGTCACCACGACGGCCAGTGCCGTCACCCTCCTCAGATTGCTCCACGCCGTCATTGTCGGGAACCCGCAACGGGAACGTCGGCGGGCGGGACGACGCGGGCACGTGCCTCGACCGTTCCGGCCCGTGCGAATCGCAGAGCGAGGCCGATCTCGTCGCCGATCGACACGGGCGGAGGATCGACGACCATGAGGTGGAGGCCGCCCGCGGACAGCCGGACCTCGTCACCGGGTTCGAGGTGGATCGGCCCGCTCGTCGACATCGTCGACGTCCCTTCGGGATCGATGGAGGTCGTATGGAGGTGCGCCATCGCAGCGCCGTCCACCTCGACATCGACGAGGTCGTCGGCGATCCCGCCGGTGTTGGAGATGGTGAGGTACACCGCGGCGTCGCGTCCGTCGACAGCCGCGGACATGACCGCGTCGTCGATCGTGATCTCCGACGACTGGTCGGCGCACGCTCCGACCCCGACCAGGAGGGCGGGGACGAGCGACAGGGCGGCGAAGCCCGATCGAACCGGGCGGGAGCGACGAGTGGCCATGTGTTCGGAAGTCCGCGGTCGAGTGGGGGGACCGACCGGGGCTCGGAGGTCATGATCCCACGCGATCGGGTCCGTTGACAGCCGAGCCGGTTCAGGCCGCCAGATCGGTTCCTGGTCTCGCTCGGGTCGCCGAGTCGGACTCCTCGCCCCGGCTGGTCAGCACCGCTCCCACCACGATGAGAACCAGGCCCCCCAGCGCCAGGGGAAGCAGCGCCTCGTCGCGGATCGCCACGCCGAGGACGACTGCCACGACCGGGCTGAAGTAGACCCCGATCATTCCCCTGACGGGACCGGCAAGTTGCAGCAGGCGACCGTAGAGGGCGAAGGCCATTCCCGTGCCGACGGCCCCGAGGACGGCCATGGCCGCCCAGACCCCCGGCGTCATGTCCGCGCGGGCCAGAGCAGGAGCACCCAACGGCACCGACCACAACGTCCCGAACGTCGCCACCCACAACATGAGTGGCAGAGAGCCGTAGCGGTCCTGTAGCGGCCGGGCCAGGTTCACCGCAATCGCGTAGAAGGCGAGGGCGGTGAGCAGCGTGGCGATTCCCCGAGCATCGGCGGCTTCGGTGTCGGCGCCTCCTGCCAGCGAGACGACGGCGATTCCGCCGCCCCCGATCAGGACCGCGGCGATCCGACGGCCGGAGGGGACCCGGGCGATCCACACGGCGGTGACCGCCGTGGTCACCACGGGAAGTGCTCCGTTGATCATCCCCGTGATCGAGGTGGACACGGTCTGCTCGGCTATCGGATACAACAGGAAGGGCACGGCCATCCACACCAACCCCAGCACCGCGACCCGTCCCAGATCGGCCGCGTCGATCCGGCGCCGAGCCGCAGGAAGGCAGAAGAGAGCTGCGGCCCCGAACGCACACCTCAAGAGGGGGACCACGGGAGGATCGACCCGGTCGACCGCGACCGCGATCCAGAGGAACGAACTCCCCCACACGGCCGCCAGGGCGAAGGACATGACCCACTCGAGCATCCCGAAGTGCCGGCTGGGGTGAGCGCCGGTCATGGACGTCGTTCTACCGTCGCCGGACGTGGCATGCGATGGCTCAGGATCGGATGCGCCGAACCTCGAGGTCGCTGTTCGAAGCGATCTCGGCCTCGTCGAAGAGCAGCGGTCGCAGCGCCTTGGCGGCGAACGCACGAGTCTGATCGACATGGTGCGGTGATCGGGGATCTCCGGACTGACCGTAGGCCAGAAGTCCACGGGCCCTGGGCCCCGACTCGCCGAGCTCGCAGATCATGAGGAATGAGGCCCCGTACGTGATGGGATAGCCGCCCCTCCGGAGTCCCGTGCGCTCGGTGTGCCCGGGCATGTCCTCACCCACGGGGACCGGCGGTTCGAGGTCGCTACGGACGAAGGCGCCGATGGGTGCGACGACGTTCACGATCCCCTCCACCTCGTTCGCCCCGTGCAGGCCTATGCGTGCGCCACCCCGGTCGATGAACTGGACCTCTCCCAGCGGTGCATCGAGGGGGATGCCGGCAGCGGACAGGGCCTGGACCGCCGACTCCACGGCCTCGATGATCGGATCCGTGCCCTCGGACGGCGCTGGAGCGAGGCCTCGTGGTGTCCGGGTCGGGTCGGTGACGTCGAAGGGTTGGGCGAAGAGGCGCCCACCGGTGCGGAGCTCGTCCTCGGTGAAGTGGGCGAGGAATTCGCGCCAGAGGACCGCGCCGACGGAGTCGAGGTCGAACGTCCGGTCCCACGCCGCCAAGAGGTCGGCGACGGCCGACAGGGTGGCGGGGACTCCGGCCGTGCCGGCGGTGTCGCGTAGGCGATCGATCACATCGTCGAGGAGCTCCTCGGCGAGAAGGGACCGGTTGTCGAGCAGCGCTGTCTCCGCGTCGGAGGCCGTCCATCGCCGTCCGTCGCCGGGGCCCGACGGGGCCCGGCCATCGAGGACCGCCGCATTCATCCGGGTTCGCGGGCTCAGGCCTCGACCGTAGAGGCCGGAGAGCGTCGGTCCTCGGTCGAGAAAGCGCCGGGGATGGGCCACCCAGTAAGGGTCGTTGGAGTTGAAGGCCAGGTCGCGGCAGAGCATCTCTGGCCACCGTTCCGGACCCACGCATCCTGCCTGGAGCGAGGAGGGATCGTCGACCCACGTCGTGGCCGGCTCGGAGCCGTCGAGCAGAGCGACCCGCTGGCTCGCGAACAGGGCGGTGAGGAGATCCTCGTCGACGTCTCGTTCGTACGCCTTCTCCGCCTCGGGGGCCAGATTCGGCGTCGGGGACGGGTCGGAGTAGTACACGTCGCCATGGGCGTCGGCGGCGATCACGTTGACCCACGGGCATCCCTGATGGGTTCGGATGGCCTCCCGGACGTCACCGACGCTCCTGGCCCGGTTCATCGACAGGTACTGCTCGAGGAAGCGATCGTTGTCGAGGTTGGCGTCGCGGTAGGTGAACGCATGGGTGTCGCCCCAGCCGAGAAGTGGGATGTCGACCATCGGACCGTGGTGCGAGCGCCACACCTCTCGACGGTGCGCCGTCGTCGCGCCGTCCTCCGATGCGACCGCGATCTCGACGGTCGATGACGTCATCTCGCGACGCTCGTCCCCGAACCGGTAGGCGGTGGGTTCGCCGGGAACCAGGTCGAGCCGGTACACGACGAACCGGTGGCCACGACTGAACGTATGGGTCCAGGCGACGTCGCGGTTGAAACCCATCTGCACCCCCGGCGTGCCGACGAGAGCGACTCCGTAGACGTCGAGGTCACCGGGGATCGTGAGGTGGCATTCCCAGAAGCGGCCGTCACCGAACCAGGGGAAATGGGGGTTCGCCACCACCATCCCGCCGCCGTGTGCGGTCGCGTCGGCCCCGAACGCCCATCCGTTCGATCCGGGGAGGTCGGGTGGCATGACGGCGCCCGTCGACGCGCGCTCCGGATGACCGGGCGGAGGCTGAGCCGAACCGACGTGGGCCACGAGGTTTCGTCCGGACCCCATCAGCGATGCATCGGCGAACAGCGTGAACAGGTCCACGACGTCGACGGCTCGGATCCAGGGCGCGTCGCGACACCACGGCGGGAGATCCGACGTGCCGTGCTCCTCCAGCCAACGGTTGATTCCGGTTGCGTAGCCGTCGACGACCGCCGCGGTGTCGGCGGGACAGGTCGCTGCCATTCGCTCGGCCCACTCGCGCACGCCGAGTGCCGCGTATCCGATGTCGGTGTCGATGTTGACGTCGTCGGGCCCGGCCCCGAAGAAGGCCGACCGTTCACCGCGCACCTTGACGATCTGGTCGGCGATGGTCGGCAGGTGGTCGGCCGCGCATGCGTAGCCCTGGCCGAAGCCCACGTCGCCCAGAGTGGCCCCGCGGATGTGGGCCACCCCGTGGGTCGTGCGCCGGATCTCCGCCTCGAATCTCGCGTCGCCCGCCGTGAGTGCCATCGACCGAGGATAGGAGCGCTGCGTCACCGGAGCGGGAATCCGAGCGGGATCGCCAGCATTGCCGTCGCCATCGTCGCCGCGGTGAGCGGGCCGCCGACGCGGGCGAAGTCGGAGAATCGGTATCCACCCATTCCGAAGACCATGAGGTTCGTCTGGTACCCGATCGGGGTGAGGAAGGAACAGCTCGCCATGATGAGCACGCCGACCACGAGCGGAAGAACAGCGAGTCCCGTGCGCGACGCGATGTCGAGCACGACGGGGAACATGAGCGCGGCAGCGGCGTTGTTGGACAGCACCTCGGTGAGCAGCGTCGTGGCAACGAGAACGGCGAGAAGGACGCCCAGATCACCCGCGGAGGATCCGACCGTGACCAGTGCGTCCGCACCCCGGGCCGCCAGTCCGCTGACGGCCACGGCGGACCCCAGACCGAAGGAGAGCGCGATCATCATGATCACGTCGAGGTTGACGCTCCGACGGGCCTCCGACGGCGTGAGCAGCCGGGTCGCGACCACGATGAGGGCGGCGCCGACCGACGCCTTCGTGAGATCGACCAGTCCCGAGCCGCTGAGGACCACCACCGCGGCGATGAGCGCCCGCACTCCCCAGGCGCCGCGGCGACCGGTCGGGGCGACGTCGTCGAAGGGGGCGACGACGGAGAAGTCGGCGCTGTTCCGGACGCGGTCGGCGAACCCCTCATCGGCGACGGCGAGCAGGACGTCTCCCGGCCGCAGACGGACGGTACCGAGCTTGCCGGTCAATCTCTCACCGGCTCGGTGCACGGCCACGACGGCGCCCCCGAATCGGGCGCGGAAGTCGCTGTCGCGGAGGGTGGATCCCGACAGCATCGATGCGGGCGACACGACGGCCTCGTAGAACCGCTGACCGCCGCGGTGATCGCCGAAGTGATGACGGTCGGCCAACTCGAGGCCGGGCACCTCCTCGACGTCGACGATGCGTTCGACGTTGCCCGCGAAGATCAGGCCGTCGCCGCCGACCAGGACCTCGTCGGGCCCCACCGGCGCCAGGGTGTGACCGCGCCGCAGGATGGCCACCAGGAAGACGCCGTCGAGGTGTCGCAGCGACGCCTCGACCACCGAGACCCCGTCCGAGGGGCCGCCCTCGACGACGCGGAACTCCATGGTGAACTCACGGGTCGATCCGACCTCGTCGGCAGGCGTCCGGCGGTGGGGAATGAGCCACGGTGCCGTGATCACCATCACCACCGTCCCGACGACGGCGACGGGAAGCCCGGCCCGGGTCACCGCGAAGACACCGAGCGGGTCGAACCCGGCGTCGGACCACAATCCGGCGACGACGAGGTTGGTCGAGGTTCCGAGAAGGGTGATGACGCCCCCGAAGACGGTGGCGTAGGACAGCGGCATGAGGTATCGGGACGGCGACTCACCGCGACGGCGGGCACCACCCGCGACACGGGGGGCCAACAGAGCGACGAGAGGCGTGTTGGGGACCACCGCCGACATGGCCGCCGCCGGGAAGACGACCCGCCCCAGCGATGCCCGGGGCCGCCCCTGACTCGGCGTCATCATGGTCGTGATGGCGCCGCCGAGTGCCCCGGTGGCCTCTGCCGCGCCGGCCAGCACGTAGAGGGCGCCCACCGTCACCGGAGCCGTGTTCGAGAATCCACTGAGGGCCTCGGTCGCGTCGACGACGCCGGCAAGGTACAGCGTTCCCACCGCGGCAACCATCGCTGATGTCGGCGATACCCGCTCTGTCATGACCGAGACGGCGAGCACCCCGATCACGACCAGGGTGATCCATTCGTCTGTGCTCACGACAGAGAGCGACGGATCTGCTCGCCGTGTTGGTCGAGAGACGGGACCGCGCCCATCCGCTGCCAATCGACCCGAGCCGGGGGTGCGGGGAGCTCGACGCTTCCGTCCGGGAGCGGAACCGTGACGCGACGCAGATGCGGATGGCCGGACAACGCGGCGACGTCGTTGATGTGGGCCACGGCGATGCGCGCGGCGTGCAATCGGTCGACGAAGTCAGCGGTTGTCGTCCGGCGCGACACCCCTGCCACGAGTTCGTCGGTCTCGGCTCGATGCCGCACTCGGGCGGTGTTCGTCGCGAAACGGTCGTCGGTTCCCGCCTCGGGTGCACCGAGCACCTGGCTGCAGAGGACGACCCACTCTCGATCGGATTGGATGGCGATGACGATCTCGTCGCCGTCTGCGGTCGGAAACGCGCCGTAGGGGGCGATCGACGGGTGGGCGAGGCCGACGCGATCGGGAGCGCCGCCGAGGTAGTCGTGATGGAGGAGCGGCACGGTCATGAATTCGGCGATCGAGTCGAACAACGAGATCTCGATCGCCGCCCCCTCGCCGGTGAGTTGGCGCCGCAGCAGTGCCTCGGTGATGGCCAGGGCGGCGTTGAGGCCGGTGATGAAGTCCACGAGGCTGACGCCCACCCGACCCAGCGGGCCCGGAGGTCCCGAGACCGACAGGAGTCCGCTCTCCGCCTGGACGAGGAAGTCGTACGCCTTCATGTCGGCGTATGGTCCGTCCGGCCCGTACCCCGAGATGTCGCAGGTCACCAGCGAAGGGTCGGCCTCTCTCAGCGTGGCCGAACCGAATCCCCGCCGATCGACGGCGCCGACCGCGAAGTTCTGCACGACCACGTCGGCTCGGGCGATCAGTTGACCGAGAACATCGCGATCGCCCTCGACGTCGAGGTCGAGGGCAATCGACTCCTTGCCACGATTGAGCCAGGCGAAGTAGCTGGACTCGCCGTTGGCGGCCTTGTCGTACCCGCGCGCGAAGTCGCCCTCGGGGCGTTCCACCTTGATGACCCGTGCCCCGGCGTCGGCCAGTCGGCAGGTGGCGAACGGCGCGGCGGCGGCCTGTTCGAGGGCCACGACGACGACCCCGTCGAGCGGACGGCGCGGCGGGCGGGCGATGTCGCTCATGGAGGGGCCGATGATACCGCCGGACCACACGCTGACCTCTGTTCGCTCGCTACCGTTCGCAGATGACACTGCGACCGATGTCCGAGCGCCTGGTCCGTCCTACGTGGGTTCGACGCCTGAACGCCATGGCGGACGCGTCGGGCGGTGCCGACGTTGTCGTCCCCCTCGACGGGGGCGAGCTGGTCGACGCGGCGGTGTCGTCGACGGGTTTGAGCGACTTCGGCGATCTGGGAGACGGGGACTGGGAAGGGCGGCTTCGGGCACTCGTCGGGGCGATCAACGCCTCGCCGCTCCACGTCGTGGGTCGGCTGATGACGAGGGAGGAGATGGCGCGGTCGCTGCGGACCCGCCTGTTCCTCGCGTACCGGCGCCGCGCCGCTCCCGCGATCATCGAGGAACCGATCGTCGCGCCGGTGGTCGTGACCGGCCCCGCCCGTTCGGGAACCACGATCCTCTTCGAGCTCCTGTCCCTCGACCCCTCACTGCACATCCCGAGGGCTGCCGACATGCTCCACCCCGCCCCGCCCGCAGGGGTTCGCGCCGATGCGCTGTTGAGGATGTCGGAGTGTGAGCAGGAACTGTGGGCAGATGTCCAGCCCGAGTTCGCCGCCATGCACGAATTGCGGTCCGACCTGCCCGTCGAGTGCGTGACGATCAACGTGCCATCGTTCGCCGGGAGCCATTGGCTGATGTGTCTGTCGGAACTGGGCGACTGGACTCCGGATCCGGCGGCCGAGTTCGCGTATCACCGGGCCGTCCTCCAGACGGTGCAGTTCGGCCGTCCGCGTCGTTCGTGGCTGCTGAAGACCCCGGCGTACGTGACGATGATGGACGACCTCTTCGCGGCCTACCCCGATGCCACGGTCATCCAGACCCACCGCGATCCGGCCCGGACGATGCCGTCGACCGTGTCGATCACGGCCACCGTCCGATGGATGCGAACCGACGACGTCCCGCTCGATGACCTGTCCGCTCTGATCGGAGCGGTCTTCTCCGACGCTCTCGCATCGGTGTCGACCCGCCGGTCCGACGGCGAGTGGGAGGGTCGGTTCGGAGACGTCCGATTCTCGGATCTGATGACCGATCCCGTGGCGGCGGTGGGCGTCGCCCTGTCGGCGATCGGGCGCCCTTTCACCCAGGGCCATGCGGCCGCCGTTGCCGACTACGTCGCGGCCAAGCCCCGCCATGCGCACGGGGTTCATGCCTACACGGCCGCCGAGTGGGGATTCTCGGTCGATCGGGTGCGAGCCGACATGGCGGGCTACATCGCGGAGAACCGGATCGTGCTCGAGGACTGATCCGTGCTCAGAGCGAGTCGAGTCGGACGACCTCGCATCGGGGCGTCTCGATCGGGCCGTCGGGCAACATGAACCGCCAGAACACCAGACCGAAGGATCGTCCTTCGGTGTCGAGGAAGTTCGGTACGCCCGGGTTCCGGTCCGCGATGACGATGCGAAACGACCCATCGGGTTCGAGCCCGGTCTGGGCGCGGTTGAGCGAGACCGGGTGACGCAGGTAGTCGAAGGTCTGCATCTGACGGTTCCACAGACTCACATTGGCGCACCGGCAGGTGGGCCATCGACCGGTGATCACCACCGCCTCGTCCGGTCCGAGGACGAACGGCGCCATCGAATAGGCCGCGTCGGCAGCCGCGAGGGCGTGGTCACCGGGAGCGACCGGAGGCGGGAACACGTGTGGTTCACGCGAGACGAACGGCGGGGGCTCTCCTTCACCCGGCGCCATGATCGTCTCGACCGTGCGCGACCGGACGTAGGTGGCGAGACGATCGATGTCGGCCGCCACGGAGGTGTCGGTCGGCGCACGTGGTCCGTGCGGAACCGACCCCCCGATCAGGTCGATGGCCAGAGCGAGATCGCGACGGGGGGCGTGGTGGGGACCGGTCTCCTCCTCCCAGTAGTGGCGGGTGGTGATCCGCGTCGCCGTCGGGTCCATGGCCAGCCAGTTGCGTGCTCTCGAGGCCCCGCCGATGACGATCTCGAACGAACCATCGTCGGCAACATCGAACTGGGTGTCGTTGATCACGCCGGCGGTGGAGGAAGGAAAGGCGCCGTCGGTCGCGCACGCTTCGAGGGTGGCGGACACGTAGCAGGCCCCTGCCGTGCGGCCGGAGAGGCGGTAGATGCCCGCGGGATCGATCACGGCGTCGAAGTACCGCGCGTCGGCATTGTCGCCGAGCGCCTTGCGCCAGGGTGCCACCAGCTCGCGGAAGACCGGTCGAGCCGGCGATTGCTCGAACTGGGTCTCGAGCGCCGTTCCGAGGTGATGGAGGATCACTCGCAGTCCCTCGGCGACGTCGTCGGGGCTCTCGACCATCCATTCGGTGCCGGCGAACCGCTCCCCCAGGTCCGTGAGACACTCGAGGAGGCGTGCGTACGCGGCGCGGCTCTCCGTCATCGACCTTCCGTCTCGGCCGCAGGCGTCTGTTCCGCGTCGAGCAGCGCCTGTTTCACCTCGGTACCCCAGCGGTAACCCCCCAGGCCGCCATCAGACCGCACGACCCGATGGCACGGAATGGCGAGGGCGACGGGGTTCGCCCCCACTGCGGAGCCGACTGCCCGCTGCGCGGCGGGACGTCCACATCGGCGGGCCAGTTCGGCGTAGGTGATCGATTCACCTCTCCGCAGACGGCGGAGCTGCTCCCACACCTGCACCTGGAACGCCGTCCCCTCGATGTCGAGCGGCAGATCGCCGTGTGGTCGGCGTCCGTCGGCGAGCTCCTCGACGAGCCGCGCCACTGCCTCCAACCGGTCGTCGTCCCGATTCACCGTCGCCAGACCGAATTCCTCACGGAGCTCGGTCTCCAGTGCGGACCGATCCGCTCCGACCCTGATGGCACACACGCCGTCATCGGTGGCGGCGATGAGTATCGATCCGATCCCGTGGTCGATGATCGTGAAGCGAACCGTTCGCCCCTCGCCTCGGTCCCGGTACCGGCGCGCTGACATTCCCAAGGTCGGTACCACCTGTTCGTAGAAGTTGTGTGACGACCGGTATCCCGAGGCCCACATCGCGGTCGTCACGTCGTGGCTGTGTCGCAACGCCTCTCGGCCTCTGCGTCGGGACAGCTCACGCCGGTACGCGGCGATACCCACGCCGGTGAGTGCTCGGAACGTCCGATCGAGTTGTCGGGCAGAGCATCCGATGTCCGCGGCGATGTCGGTCACCGATCGCTGTTCGAGTGAGTCGTCGAGCCGGGCGCACACTGCCCTGACCCGTGCCGCCAGGACGTCCTGCGGACGCGAATCCCGGTCGGGGAGACAGCGCAGGCAGGCCCGGAATCCGTGGCGTTCTGCATCGTGGCCATCATCGAAGAACACGGTGTTCCGGCGACGGGGACGGCGGGACGCACAACCGATCCGACAGTAGATGCCCGTCGTCACCACGGCGTAGACCACGTCGGCACGAGATGGATCGCGGTCGACGAGGGCGTTCCAGAGGCGGTCGTCCGCATCGGTGATCATGGCTCGAAGGCTAGAGAGCGCAGCGACCTCACGCCTCCCCGTTCTGGACATCCAATTCGGATGGCGGTCTGCTGTGCCCACGCCGGCCGGTCGATCGGCACGGCCTCGGTCAGGGTCAGGGACCGAAGCCGAACCGTCGATCGGCCTCGTCCGCAATGGTGGTGGCAATCGCCATCGATGCCGTGGCGGCCGGCGAGGGAGCGTTGCGGACGTGTAGCACCCGGTCGCCACCACCGAGCCGGAAGTCCTCCACCAGGGTGCCGTCGGGATCGATGGCCTGGGCCCGAACCCCGGAGGGTCCGAAGATGAGTTGATCCCGCTGGATCTCGGGAACGTAGCGCTGGAGTTCACGCAGGTAGGCCCTCCGAGAGACGTCGCGCCACATCTCGGCCAGGCCGGTCTTCCAGTACCGACGGGCGAGCCGCCGGAATCCCCGGTGTCCGATGATCGATGCGGCCTCGCGAAGGTCGAGATCGCTGCGACGGTAGCCCTCCCGAGCCAGGGCGAGGACTGCGTTGGGTCCGGCGACGACGTCACCTGCGATCGTGCGGCTGAGGTGGACCCCGAGGAACGGGAACTCCGGATCCGGCACGGGGTAGATGAGCCCACGGACCAGCGGTCGGGCATCCTCGGTCAGGGTGTAGTAATCGCCTCGGAACGGGATGATTCGGTCGACGGCGTCAGGGTCGGTGCCCTCCGCGACCCGATCGGCATGGAGGCCGGCGCACACGACCACGTGGGTGGCGGCGATCTCGCGCCGATCGGTGGTGACGTGAACCTGTTGGGCGCCGATGGACATCGATTCGACCCGCTCCCCCAAGGAGATCCCCACGCCGGCGGTCGCGAGATCGGATCCGAAGGACTCCGCCACGGCCCCGTAGTCGATGATTCCGGTGGTCGGTGACCACAGCGCGGCGTGGCCGATGGCGTGGGGTTCATGGTCGCGGATCCCCGACGGCCCGAGGATCTCCAGGCCGGGGATGCCGTTGGCCTCGGCGCGAAGACGAAGCGCGTCGAAACGGTCCATTTCGTCACGGCCTATCGCGATGACGAGTTTCCCGCAGATGTCGAAGGGGATGCCGCGCTCGGTCGCATATCGCTCAACGGCCGCTTTGCCCTCCCGACACAGTCGGGCCTTGAGCGACCCCGGTGGGTAGTAGAGACCGGCGTGGATCACCCCGCTGTTGTGGGACGACTGGTGGGAGGCCAGTTCCCGTTCCTTCTCGACGAGAGAGATGCTGCGGGCCGGATACCGGTTGGCGAGTTCCCGGGCCGTGGCGAGGCCGATGATGCCGCCGCCGATGACCAGGAGATCGACTCGGGTCGCGGCGTCATGGGTGTCGGTGGACCCGGTCGGGCTCGCGGTCGAGGTCGCAGCGTCGTCGGCGGTCCCGGCCATGCGGGCCATGTTGCCGCTTCGGCCGGACGAGGACGAATCGACGCCACGGCGCGTGCCTGACGGGCCACCCGATGGCAGGGTCGGTGGCGCTCCGGTCCGCTGGTTGGTCGCGGGTGGGCCATCGGGGTGCTCACGGCCCACCCCCCTATGCTGACCCGGTGGCTCCAGCCCCCGATCATTCCGTCGAGTCCGAACACCAGGGAACCGACTTCGTTCGAGAGAGGATTCGGGCCGACAACGAGAACGGGACCTACCGAGGGCGGGTCCAGACCCGCTTCCCACCCGAACCCAATGGACACCTGCACATCGGACACGCCAAGTCGATCTGCCTGAACTTCGGCATCGCGGAGGAATTCGGGGGTGTCTGCAATCTTCGTTTCGACGACACGAACCCCGATACCGAGGATCAGAGTTTCGTCGACGGGATCGTCGATGACATCGCCTGGCTGGGCTACGAACCTCCGGACCCGATCCGGTTCGCGTCCGACTACTTCGAGCGCCTGTACGACTGGGCCGAGGAACTCTGCCGACGGGGGCTGGCGTACGTCGACGAACAGGACGCAGAGACCATCTCGCGCCAGCGCGGCGGCTTCGGCGAACCCGGGGTGGCCGGCCCGTTCCGGGATCGCCCTCCGGCGGAGAGCCTCGATCTGTTCCGGCGCATGCGCGATGGCGAGGTCGCCGACGGCTCGATGGTGCTGAGGGCGCGCATCGACATGGCGAGCGAGAACATGCAGTTGCGCGACCCCGTCCTCTACCGGGTCCGCCGCGGCCACCACGTCCGGACCGGTCGCACCTGGGTGGTGTATCCGACCTACGACTGGGCTCACGGGCAGTCGGACGCCATCGAAGGCGTCACGCACTCGTTGTGCACGCTCGAGTTCGATTCCCACCGTCCGCTCTATGACTGGTGCCTCGACCAACTCGACCTGCCGGGCGACCGTCCCCGCCAAACCGAGTTCGCCCGCCTCAACCTCACCCACACGGTGATGTCGAAGCGGGTCCTGAGACGCCTGGTCGAGGACGGAATCGTCGACGACTGGGATGACCCCAGAATGCCCACCCTCAAGGCCGTCAGACGGCGTGGTTACCCTCCCGCCGCGATCAGGGACTTCATGGCCTTCATCGGCGTGGCCCGGACCAACAGCGTGCACGACATCGAGCTGCTGGAGTCGTTCGTGAGAAGCGAGTTGAACCGCACCGCCCTGCGCCGGATGGCCGTACTCGATCCGCTCAAGGTGACGATCACCAACTGGCCGGCTGGTCAGTTGGTGCACCTCGATGCGATCAACAATCCCGAGGACGCCGACGCGGGAACCCGTCAGGTGCCGTTCTCGGGTGAGCTGTGGATCGAGCGCGACGACTTCCTGATCGATCCGCCGGCCAAGTACTACCGGCTGACTCTCGGTCGCGAGGTGAGGCTCAGGGCCGGCTACTTCATCACCGCGAACGAGGTCGTCACCGACGATCAGGGCCGTCCCGTCGAGGTTCTCTGCACTTATGACCCCGCCACCGAGGGTGGTTCTGCTCCCGACGGTCGCAAGGTCAAGTCGACGCTGCACTGGGTGGCGGCCGACCATTCCGTCGCGGCAACGGTCCACCTCTACGACCGCCTCTTCACGTCCTCGCATCCCGGCGCCGACGGGGCCGACCCGCTCGACAGCCTCAACCCCGCGTCCCGCGAGATCCGGTCCGCGCAGCTCGAGCCGGCCCTGGCCGATGTCAGTCCCGGCCAGGTCGTCCAGTTCGAGCGCCTCGGCTACTTCGCAGCCGACCTCGACGATCCGGCGGTGTTCCACCGCACCGTCGGTCTACGCGACGAATGGGCCAACATCCAGAAGCGCGGCGCCAAGGGGTGATCACCGCCGCGATGCGGCCCGCTCCACTGCGTCACGAAGGCAGCGGCCGACGAGTCAGGTGTCGTCCACCGCGTTCACCGTCGAGACGTCGTACCCCGCCTCCTCGATGGCGACCCGGATGGCGCCCTCATCGCCTCCGGCGACCGCCACCTGTCGACGGTCGATGTCGACCGTGACGGACGAGACGCCGACGAGCGGGCTGACGGCTCCTTCGATGGCTCGGCGGCAATGGTCGCAGCTGATGTCGGGAACGTCATAGACGAGTGTGGTCATACCGCCTCCTGTGGTGTTCGATCATGGGGCACCGAGAGTTCCACCGTCGGCGCCTCCGGCGCGGGTCCGCGCGAGCGGTACCCCGAGAATCTCCGCAATCGGAGGCTGTTGGTGACGACGAACAGCGACGACAGTCCCATCGCCGCGGCAGCGACCATGGGATTGAGCACTCCGAGGGCGGCCAGGGGTATGGCGGCGATGTTGTAGGCGAACGCCCAGAACAGGTTGCCCTTGATCGTCGCGAACGTCCGCCGGGACAGGGCGATGGCGTCCGCCACGCCTCGGAGGTCGCCGGTGACCACGGTCAGATCCGAGGCCTCGATCGCGACGTCGGTCCCGGTCCCGACCGCGATGCCGAGGTCGGCCTGGGCGAGGGCCGGAGCGTCGTTGATGCCGTCACCCACCATGGCCACCCGATGGCCCTCGGCCTGGAGCCGACGGATCTCCGCGATCTTCTCGTCGGGCAGTACCTCGGCGATGACCCGGTCGACCCCCACCTCCGACCCCACCGCCTCGACCGCCCGGAGGTTGTCACCCGAGAGGAGCGTCACCGAGAGTCCCTGGTCGTGGAACGCCGCGACGGCCGCTGCCGATGTCGGCTTGATGCGATCGGCGATGACCAGCGCCGCCTCCGCGACCGGCCCCCGTCCGGCGAACACCACGGTCCGCCCGAGCGACTCGGCGGCCGCGGCCGCGTCGACGATGGTCGCGGGCACCGAGTCGAACAGCGCCCGGGTACCGACGCGGACGTCGACCGACCCGACCGTCCCGGTGACGCCGACGCCTGGACGGTTGAGGAAGTCCGACACCGGTCGGGAGCCCGGTGCAGCCTCGGTGACGGCAGCGGCGATCGGATGTTCGGAGCGCGACTCGACGGCCGCCGCGAGCGCGATGAGTTCCGACTCGTCGACGGTGTCGGGAGCGGTGATCACCTCCGCCAGGCGCATCCGGCCCTCGGTCACCGTACCGGTCTTGTCCAGGACGATCGTGTCCACCGCTCGGGTGTCCTCGAGGATCTCACCCCCCTTGATGATCACGCCGAGCTGAGCGGCGCGCCCCGTTCCCACCATGATCGCCAGTGGGGTGGCGAGGCCGAGGGCACAGGGGCAGGCGATGATGAGCACAGCCACTGCCGCGGTGAAGGCATCGGCGAGCGGGTGGCCGGTCGCCAGCCATGCGATCAATGTCAGCGCGGATGTGGCAATGGCCGCGGGGACGAACACCGAAGCGACCCGGTCGGCGAGCCGCTGCACGTCGGCCCGCGAGCCCTGGGCCTCCTCGACGAGTCGAACGATCGCAGAAAGGGCGGTGTCGGGGCCCACCCGCGATGCCTCGACCACCAGGGAGCCGTTGACGTTGATCGTCGCTCCGATGACCTCGTCGCCGGGCCCGGTGTCCACGGGCATCGGTTCACCGGTGATCATCGAACTGTCGATGCTGGCGCGTCCCTCGACGACGACACCGTCGGTGGCGACCTTCTCGCCCGGGCGGACGAGGAAACGGTCTCCCACGGCCAGGTCCCCGACCGGGATGTCCGATCCGTCCTCCAGTCGGGCCGTGTCGGCCTCCAGACCCGCCAAGGCCCTCAGTGCGTCACCGGACCGACGGGTCGCTCGGGCCTCCCACCATTTGCCCAGGAGAATGAGGGTCACGATCACCGCAGCCGTCTCGAAATAGACGTGGCCGTCACCGATCCCCCCGACGAGCACCACCATCGACCATGTCCAGGCCGACATGGTTCCCATCGACACGAGCGTGTCCATCGTGGTGGATCGGTGTCGCAGGTTCATCAGAGTGGCGCGGTGGAACGGCCACCCCGACCAGAAGACGACCGGCGTCGTCAGGGCGGCGACGACCCACTCCCAGCCGTCGAAGTGAAGGGGCATGGCCATGGAGATGACCATCGCCGGCACGCTGAGAACGGCGGCCACGATGAGCCGCTGCCGGAGAAGTCGCTCGCGTGCGTTCTCCCCGTCGACGTCGGTCACGTCGTCACTGCCGATGCCGTATCCGAGGGCCTCGACGGTGTCGCGGATGGCGACGGGCGAGACGTCTCGGGAATGGACGACGGTGGCCCGTCCCGTGGCGAAGTTGACTCTGGCCGACGTCACTCCATCGAGCCGCCCCAGGCCGCGTTCGATGCGCTGGGCGCAGGCCGCACAGGTCATTCCCTCCACGGAGATGTCCTGTCGTGTCAGCCCGTCCTCGGGCGTCGGCGGATACGTCAGCACGTCGTTCACGCTCTGAACATAGACCTTCCTGTCCACAGGAAGGTCAAGAGGAGCGTCGTTGCTCCCCGAATCGCCCGGGGGCCGATGGCCCCGGTGTTCCCGCGCCGTCGATCACCTGGCATCGGTTCGGGTCGATGCACTCGGCGGGGTCGAGGCGTTCGGCCCGTCTCGCATAGGTGTCCAGTTCGGCCCGCGCCACCGTCAGTCTCTCGATCTGGGTGTCGATGTCGCTGATGTGTCGACGTAGCAGGGCCAGGGTGTGGTCGCAGGTTCGCTCGCCCGAGTCCTTCAGGTCGAGAACCGAGTGGATCTCCGCCAGCGTCAGACCGCTGACCTGCGAATCGCGGATGAAGCGAAGGCGATCGATCACCTCGGACCCGTAGTCGCGATACCCCGAGGGGGTGCGCGGTGGCGGGGCGAGCAGCCCGATCGATTCGTAGTAACGGATCGTCTTGGGTGTCACCCCGGCGGCGTCCGCGACCTCACCGATTCTCATGGCGCGAGACTTCCATGCTCAGGTGATCCGTTCCACCGTCCGCCATACGAGTTCGCGGAGCTCGTCGAGATCCGACACGGTGTCGATGTCGTGCCGGCTGACCACTTCGAGGGGCGCCGTGTCGTTCACGGTGATGAAGCCGGCCGGACAGGGGTGGCCCTGCATGGACGGGTACCTCCGCATGAAGGTCGAACGCAGGACGACGGCGACATCGATCGGCAGATCGACGATGAACTCCCTCCACGAGCGGTCCTTGATCAGGTGGCCGAACGTGAGGTCACAGAGCCGACAGTCGGTCTCCCCCGTCGTGACGCCCCTGTACAGGTCACGGAGAGGCGCGAGCGGCGTGCCGTCGACGTTGTGGACGAACACCAGGGTGCGGTCGTCACTCCCCGGCTCGGGCCGCCTCACAGGAGCGTTCGCAGGTGCGCCGCGGCGAGTTCGGGAGTCAGATCCCGTTGGTAGCCGGCCAGCCATTCGTAGCTCGCGGGGACCTTCGGCACCGTCGCCGATCGCAGCAACGGCGGGTAGTAGTGCGCGTGGAGCTGCCAACCATCCTCCGGAGAGGAATCGGACGGAGCGGAATGCCACCCCGATCGGTAGGGAAAGGGGGCCGCGAACAAGGTGTCGAAACGTCGGAGCATTCCCTGCAGAGCGATGACGAGCTCGCTGCGCTGCGCATCGTCGAGCTCTCCGAGGTCCGCGACGTCACGCCGCGGGACGACGAGTGTCTCGTAAGGCCAGTAGGCCCAGTAGGGAACGACGACGGCCCATTCATCGGTGACCTCGACCGTTCGTTCGCCGAGGGCCACCTCCCGCTCGATGTAGTCCACGAGCAGACTGGATCCCTCCCGACGACGGTACGCCTTCTGCGCGGACAACTCCTTCGCTGGTTCGGTGGGTAGGAAGTCCGACGCCCATATCTGCCCATGGGGATGCGAATTCGACACGCCGCATATCTCTCCTCGGGTCTCGAAGACCTGAACCCACCGGTACGCCCTCGACAGGTCCGAATGCTGATCGCACCACAGGTCGACGACGTCGCGGACGCTCCCCGGCGTCATGAGCGACAGCGTCTCGTCGTGACGCGGCGAAAAGCAGATCACCCGGCAGGTTCCCCGGACCGACTCGATGTCGAACAGCCCGTCCGCTCGTGATGTCGGAGGCGCATCAGGCAGAAGCGCAGGGAAGTCGTTGTCGAAGACGAACGTGTTCGCATAGTCGGGCGTGACCCTGTCGCCGGCCCTCCCGTTTCCCGGGCAGAGGTAGCACGTGGGGTCGAAGTGGGCGACGTCGTGGGCCACCGCTGCCGTCGTGCCCTGCCACGGCCTCCGCGTTCGCTGGGGAGAGACGATGACCCATTCGTCGGTCAGCGGATTGCGGCGGCGATGGGGATGCTGCTCGGCGTCGAAGGCGGTCACGAAGCGCCCGACGATACCGGGGGGTACCACAGGCCGCCAGGATCATCGACCCGTCGATCACGGGGTCGGGACCTTCGGCCCTGATGCAGCACCGTGCTTCGTGACATATTCCGGACATGCGAAATCGAGTGACAGTCCTCTTGGCCGCGGTCGTCCTGGTGGCGCCGATGGCCGCGTGCGGCTCCGATGACGAGTCCGCCGACTCCACGACGACGACGAGCGAAGAGACCACCACCACGACAGCGGTGCCATGGGAGAAGGATCCTTCGGCCGCGTCGGTCTACTGGGCGTGGTCCGTCCCGACCGTCAGCACGGGCACACCGGAACGCCTGGGCGTGGGCGGTCGGGTCGTCGACCCCGCATCTCCCGCCCGGGGCGCCGTCGAAGCGCTGCTGGCGGGTCCCGATGCCACCGAGACGGAGATCGGCATGGGAACCGAGATCCCCGAGGGCACGACGCTTCTCGATCTCGACATCGCCGACGGTGTCGCGACGGTCGACCTCTCGCCGGAATTCGAGACCCCGAGCGGGACGTTGTCCGAGACGATGCGCCTGGCTCAGGTCGTCTTCACGCTCACCCAGTATCCGACCTCGGAGTTGGTGAAGTTCCGCATCGGGGGCGCCGACGTCGACGCGGTCGGGTCGCACGGAATCGTGGTCGGCGACGGTCTCGATCGCGATGATTTCGCCGACGTGCGCCCGATGATCCTTCTGGAGACTCCCTTTCCGGGGGCGACGATCCAGGACGGATTCCACCTGACGGGCCAGTCCAACACCTTCGAGGCGAACGTGCAGTGGACCGTGACCGACTCCGAGGGCCTCATCGTCGCCGAGGGATTCACCACGGCGACGGGCGGCAACGGCACCTGGGGAACCTTCGACGAGGAGATCGACATTCCCGATGACCTCACGGGCCGGGGTTCGGTGATCGTGTTCGACGTGTCCGCCGAGGACGGTTCCCAGGCCGATGTCGTCGAGTACCCGGTGACGTTCGGCACCGCCTGATCCGATCTCAGCGACTCACACCTGTCGCGGACTGACGTCGATCGGCACCCCGCCGGCCGCAGCCGACCGGTAGACGGCGTCGGCGAGCACGTGGGCCCGCAGGGCGTCGTCGAACGAGGGGCCCACAGCCGGCACACCGCCGGCGGCCGCCCGGAGGAAGGCCTCCTCCGCATGGCCGGGAGCCGATTGCCGTTCCGCCAGCCACGCGACGATCTCGTCGCCCTCCATGCTCCCCTCTCCACCGACTCCCTGCCATCTCAGCGGACCAGCGGACTCACCGTCGAGCGTGAGCAGCGAGCGTTCACAGAACACCTCCACGCGCCGTTGTGAGGGCCGCGCCAGAACGTCGTGCCAGACCGACGTCAGCGACGCCAGTTGGCCGCCGGCGAACCGGAGCACGACGACGACCGAGTCCTCGATGCCGTCGATGGCATGGAAGAACTCGCTGTGCGCCGATACCGAGACCGCCGGTCCACAGAGCCATTCGAGGATGTCGAGGTCGTGGATCGAATGCTCCAGGATCGTGCCCGAACCGGCCCGGGAGATGTTCGTCCGAGCGCCCGATTCGTGGTGCGCGTCGATCGGGAGGAACTGGTCGTCGCGGAATGCCACGCTCATCACCCGGCCGACATCGAGGTCGACCAGGAGCTTCCGGAGGGCGACGAAACCCGGCACGCTGCGGAGTACGAGCCCGACCATGTTCACGACGCCGGAGTCGGCGACCCACCGTCCCATCTGCTGAGCGGTGTCGAGATCCGGGGCGAGGGGTTTCTCGCAGAAGATGGCCCGGCCTCGTTCGGCCGCGGCCTTCACGATTGCCGGGTGTTCCGAGGTCCAGGTGCAGACGAAGACCGCATCGCAGAGGTCGAGCACCTCGTCCATCGATTGCGCGTCGTGGGCCGATTCTGCTGCCGCGAAGTCGGCCGAGCGTCGCTGATCGGGGTCGTAGACGGCGGTGATGGCATGGGGTGTCGTGCTCCGCCCCAGCTGCCACGCGTGATACGACGCAATGAAGCCGGCTCCAAGGAACCCGACTCGAACCGGTCGTCGTGCGGTTCCGGGCTCCGGCATCGGCGCTGACGGTACCACCGCCTCGCCCCGCTCGTCGGATGAAGACCGAACGACCGATCGCCGCGAAGGACATGGGAGAATCGCCCGATGGGTCGGGCGGAGTCGGAGGAGGAGGAGGCCGAGCGCATCGGCTCCGGCGACGACATCACGGCGGTTCCGCGGCGCGACCCGCTCGATCGCGGGTCTGCCGGGGTCGACGACGGTCCCACCATAGAGATTCCCGTGGTCTCACCGCCTCACGGTGGTCGCCGAGCGCTCCTGCGACTCGCCCTGGTCGCCGCCGTCCTCGCGGTCGTGTTCGGGGTCGTACTCCCCCGCCTCGCCGACATCGACTACGAAGCGGTCGGCGAGGCGTTGGCATCGCTGAATGGTGTCGAGGTCGCCGCCCTCCTCGTGGGGCTGGGTGCGAGGATGCTGGCGGACGGCGCCTTCCAGGCCTCGATCCTTCCGGGGCTCGGTCTTCGTCGCGGCGTCGTGGCACACGTATCGGGTGCCGCTGCGGCCGCGACGTTCCCAGGTCCCGTCGACGTGGTGGTCCGGTTCTCCATGTACCGGGAATGGAAGTATCCCCTGACGCAGGCCGGTGTGTCGGTGACGGCGGGTTGGTTGTTCAACGTGGGGGCGAAGCTCGTCATGCCGGTGTTCGCGACCCTGATGCTGGCAGCGGCGGGTGGCGCCGGAACCCTCCTGATCCGGAGTGCCATCGCCGGCGCGGTGATCCTGGCGGCCCTGGGAGGGTTGCTCTTCGGAATCCTGCGAGCCGAGGGCTTTGCCCGCAGTCTGGGTGAGCGGGTCGGGTCGATTGCGGCATGGATCATGGCCCGTCTCGGCCGGGTCGGCCCCGATGACCTCGGGGAGAAGATCGTGGTTCTCCGCAGGGACGCCGTCGGGCTGCTCGAGACCCGATGGTGGCGGGCGCTGCTGGCGACCATGGCGTCGCAGGCCGCGTCGTTCTCCGTTCTGTTGATGAGCCTGCGGTTCGTCGGGGTGTCCGAGGCCGACGTCACCTGGCTCGAGGCGTTCGCGGCGTTCGCGATCGTGCAGTTCGCCGCGGTCGCCCCGGTGACCAGCGGGAACGTCGGGGTGGAGGAGATCGCGTATCTGGCATCCCTGACCGCGTTCAGCTCGTCGGATCTCGTGGCGCCGATCACCGCTGCGGTCATCATCTACCGCGCGGTCACGTGGCTGATCGTGGTGCCCATCGGTTGGGGTACCTATGGGGTCTGGCGTGTTGTGCGCGCACACGCCGACAGCGACGCCGGAACGGCCGGTGCGCCCGCGTGACCGACGATCCGCTCGATGGGGAGCAGGCCTCCGCGCGCGCCCGGCGGCGCAGTGCGGTGGGCCTGGGGGTGATGTGCGGCCTCCTGACCGCGCTCAACCTCACCAATCACCTCCTGATCGGAGATCTGGCGTACGTCCCGGTCAACCTCATCGGAGCGGCGGCGGGGGTCGGCGTGGCGCGGTGGGCGGGGGTCGACTCAGCCGGATTGGGGTTCGAGAGCGGCCGGCTCCGGCGCGGGCTGATCGTGGGAGCGGCCGTGGCTGCGCTGCTCGGCGTCATCGTGGCCGTCGTCACAGCCTTACCGGCGACCCGGGGAGTCTTCGACGACGACCGTTTCCTCGATGTCGCTCGCGGGGAGATGTTGGCCGAGGTGCTGTGGCGCATCCCACTCGGTACCGCGCTCGCGGAGGAGATCCTGTTCCGCGGTGCGCTGTTGGGGGTGCTGTGCCGCCTCGTGCCGAGGAATCGGGCCGTGGTCGCGGCGGCGGCGCTGTTCGGCCTGTGGCATGTCCTCGGGTCGTTCGGGACTCTCGAGGGCAACGGGATCGGGGAATCGATCGACGGCGGCGTGCCGGCCACCGTGTCGACCGTCGTGGTCACGGTGCTCGTCACCGGCGCCGCCGGCGTGGGGTTCGCGGCACTGCGCTTCTGGGGCCGGAGCATCGCCACTCCGGTTCTGGCCCATTGGGCGCTCAATGGATGGGCGTACCTCGCCGGATGGTTGGTCGTCACCAACAGCTGAGACGCGACCGTCGGCGAACTGCCGGTTGCCAGGGTCTGAGCGGCCGGATCGACCCGGGGTCAGCGTCGGCCGTCAGAGTTCGTGTCGTCCCTCCGGTTGCTGTCGAACCACGACCAGGCGGCGGTCACCGCGACCGCCCCGATGATCGAACCGATGAAGCCACTCGGCCGAAGATCGAACCCGTCTCCGCCGATGAGGCTGCCCAGCAGACCACCCACGAAGGACCCGCCGATTCCGGCGATCAGGGCCATCGACCAGTCGATGTGGTAGCCCGATCGTCCGAGGATCATCTGGGCGAGGGCGCCGACCAACATTCCGAATCCGAGAATCGCGAGGATGAGCACGGCGCCACAGTAGCGGCAGCGCTCGGGTGCTCGTGGTTCCCGGCATCCCCCTCCGAGCAGGGGCGGACCCGACTTCGCGCAGGCCGCGATGGTTGGCGTTGCCGGACTTGACGAGGTCGGGGACAAGGAGAAAGCTCCCGTCCCGCCACGAGCGTGGCGGATCATCCCTTTCGGAAAGGCGCAACCGTGTTTCTCGCAGCTGAGTTCGGTACCGGACAGGTACTGCTGTCCCTCATGTGGTTCTTCCTGTTCTTCCTCTGGATCATGCTCATCTTCTACGTCTTCGGTGACATCATCCGCAGCCACGACATCTCGGGTTGGAGCAAGGCCCTGTGGACGATCGCCATCATCCTCATTCCCTACCTCGGCATCTTCATGTATCTCATCGTCCGCGGTGGCGGGATGGCCGGCCGAAGCCTCGACGCCATGAACGCCCAGAACGAGGCCGCCAAGACCTATGTCCAGCAGGTTGCCGGCGGTTCGTCGGATGCCGATCAGCTGGCCAACCTGGCCGACCTCCACTCGAGCGGCAAGTTGACCGACGACGAATACGCCAAGGCCAAGGCCAAGATCATCGGTTGAGTTCATGGGGGCATGGGTGCTGAGGTGGTCGCCTGATCGCTGATCAGGCGACCACCTCAGCGCTCGACCCGGGCGTGCTCGGCGGCGAACATCGCGATGATGATGACATCCACCGCCACGATCAGCGCTGCCCCGCTCCACCCGCCTCCCGCCAGGAGGACCACACCCACGAGAGCGGCCGCGGTGACCCGCTCCCGGGTCACTACGTGAAAGGCCCGCCACACCGCAGCACCGATACCGATGACGGTCAGGGCGAACCCCCCGAACAACATGGCGCGGAACTCCATGCGAACGTCATCGGCCGGATGGAGCGTCATCTCCTCCAGTCCGGCCGCGGCGACGACGATCCCCGCGACGATCGGCGCATGGGCCCACGTGTACACATCGCGCACGTACCGACCCCGTTCCCGATCGTCGACGGTTCGTTGGCCGCGGTGTTCGAGCGCCGGCCCTGTGCGATCGAAGTACCCCCACCACATGAGCCCGGCGAATGCGCCCGACCCGGCGAGAGCGACGACCGCGGCGGCTGTGAGGCCTCTGCCGTCGGTCAACGCCCGAACCACGGGAACCCCGACAGCGACCACCACCTCTCCGAGCGCGATGATCACGATGAGGCCGTGACGTTCTGCGAAGTGGCTGGAGCGGACGATCCATTCGCCCTTCCCGGCGGCGATCATCGCTGCGAGGACGACCCCGACGGCGAGGAGCCACGTGATCTCGCGAGCACCACCGTCGACCGCGCCGCCGACGAGGATCACCCCGAGAGCCAGGAGGCTCGGCCAGGCCCAGCGCACGGCCGAGCGTTGCAGCTCGGTTCCCTTCTCCACGCCGAGCAGTTGGGTCGCCAGGCCGATGAGCACGATCACCGACAGGGTGACGGCGAAGATCGGGCCACCCGAGCCGAAGGCGGTCGATACCGAGGCCGCCATGGGCACGCTCGTCGCCGTGGCCACCAGGAACAGGAATCGAACCGTGCGGCCGTTGCCCGACACGGCGTTGGCCGCCCAGGTGAACTGCGACCAGGGAAGCCACATCATGGCGAACAACAGGGCAGCCCGTCCCACTCCGGGCCAGTCGGGGTGCTCGATCAGGTAGACGACGAGCTGGGAGAACGCGAAGACGTAGGCGAGGTCGAAGAACAGCTCGACCGGATCGGCGGCGAAGTCCTCGGACCGTTCGGGGAGCTCGATGCCCTTCACGTGTCAGGAACTTCGTCGCGTCGCTTCAGCCCGCAGGCGTGTCCGCAGGGACCGGAGTCCGCGCCGACCGGGGTCATCCGTCGACGTCGTCGGCGTACGCCACCAGCTCGTCGGTGGCCTTCGAGTCAACATCCGCTGTCACCGCGTCGATCGCCTCGTTGTCGAGCCACACGCGCTCCAGCCCCTTGCGGATGACGGTGCGGGTCTCGGTGTACGGCCCGATGATCGCTCCGGGCCAGTCGGGATCGACTCCGGCCAGCTGCTCGTAGGCGGTCTGCTGCCAGCCACCGCCGAGGGTCGACGACCAGTCCTGTTGAATGGTCGGGTCGTCGATCACCGAGGTGAAGACCGGCACGTTCGACCCCTTGATGGTCCACTCCGCCTGGTTCTCGGGGCTGTTGAGGAACTTCGAGAACTCCCAGGCCGCCTCCTGGACTTCCGGCGGCGAGGTGTTCGGGATGTACCAGACACCGCCGCCCACCTGCGCCTGCCCGCCCTCGGTGAGGCCGGGGAACGGTGCCATGCCGACGTTGAGGTCCAGCTGCAGCGAGCCACCCCCGGGTACCTCCACGCCGAGCTCCTCCTTGAGGCGTTCGGCATCGATCGTTCCTTCGATGACCCCGGCGATGGTGGTGATCGCGACCGTGGAGTCGATGGTCATCGACGACGCCTGGGTAGCCATGGCGAGGACGTGATCCGCCTGTCCGGGAGTGTCGGCGACGACGTCGACGAGACCTTCGTCCTGCATCTCCTTGATGAGCGTCAGGATCTCCGCCGTGGACTCGTTGTCGAACTCGGACTCGGTGGCGAGCGCCTCCCGGCCGTTGTCGTTGTTGACCAGCGGCTGTCGTTCTCCGGCCAGCCACCATTCGACGATGAACGACCGCGCGATGAGCGCCAGCGGTGCACCGACGCTCGGCACGGCCGCCTTGATGGCCCGGGCTGCGTCCCGCAGGCCCTCCAAGGTCGTGGGGATGTTCTCCGGATCGAGTCCGGCGGCCGCGAAATGGTCCTTGTTGTAGTAGGTGCCTGCGGTGTAGGCGGAGAACGACACCGGGAGCATCTCCCCGTCGATCGAGTAGCTGTTCGCCACGATGGGCAGGAGGTCGTCGTACACCTCGGCCCCGTCGGGGTCGGCATCGATGCAGGCCTCGGCGAAGAGGAAGGCCCCACTGTCCTTGACCCATCGCGTCTTGGTGTCCTCGAGTTCGACGAGTCCCGGCAGGGTCGCGTCGGGGAGTGCCTGCTCGACCTTCCGTTGGATCTCCTCGAAGGACACTCCCTGGGACTGTCCCACGACCACGATCTTGTCCTGGGAGGCGTTGAAGGCCTCGATCTGGGAGTTCAGCGCATCGGCTCCGAGGGAGGTCTTGACGTGCCAGACCTTCAGTTCGACCGGTTCGGTCACGTCGTCGAGGGCGCCGATCGGGCATTCCGACGCGTCCGCCGACGCGCCCTCGCCGCTGTCGCCGCTGCCGCAGGCCGACCCGACCAGCGTCGCGACCGCCAACAGCGACGTCCAACGCAGTGCAACTCTTCGTCCGAACATGTCCCGACTCTCCTTCGATGGCCGACGCTGCGGGCACGTGGTGCCCGTCATCCTTTCACCGCACCGGCGGTCAGACCGCGAATGATCTGTTTCTGGAACGCGATCAACAGGATCAGAACCGGCAGCGCGGCGATGATCGCCGCCGCGACGCCGACGTTGAAGCTCTCGGGGCGCTGCACCGTGACCTGCCTCAGGACCACCTGGAGCGTCTGCCATTCGCTCGCCTCGGTGGCGGCTCGCGGCCAGAGGTAGTTGTTCCATGCCGTCAGGGCGGCGATCAGGGTGAAGGAGGCGATGATGGGCCGGTTGACAGGAATGGCGACCCGCCACAGGAAGGCGATGTTGCCGAATCCGTCGAGGCGGGAGGCGTCGCGCAGCTCCGACGGCACGCCGAGGAAGCCCTGGCGGATGAGGAAGATCCCGAATGCGCTGGCGAAGAAGGGCACGCTCAGGCCCTGCACGGAATCGAGCCAGTCGAGTTCTCGGATGGTGCGCACGTTCGCGAGGAGCGTCACCTCCATGGGCAGCAGGAGCGATGCGATGACGACGACGAAGAGGAAGTTCTTGAACGGAAAGCGAAGGAAGGCGAAGGCGTACGCGGCGAGAACCGACGTGACGAGCTGCGCCGCGGTGATGATCACGGTGATGCCCGTGGTCAGGAGCATCGCCCGCCCGATGGCTCCTTCGTTCCATGCCTCTGCGAAGACGCCCCAGTCCGGGGAGACCGGCATGAACGGCTGGCCGGCCTCTATGTACACGAACGGCGGTGACAGCGCTCTGACCAGCGTCAGCCACGCGGGGAACAGGACGACGAGGCTCAGGGCGCCCAGGAGGAGGTACCACCCGAGCGGAGCGAGGGCCCGCCTTCTCGCCGACGACCTAGTTTCCATAGTGAACCCGCCGGTTCATGAGGGTCAGCTGGAACAGGGTCACCACGAAGGTGAGTCCGAACAGCCCGAGGGCCATGACGGAACCCTCGCTGATCGCTGCCGGGTTCTGTCGCTGGAAGATCTTGAAGACCAGAGTCTCGGTGCTTCCGGCCGGCCCTCCGTTGGTGAGGAACTCGATCTGGGCGAACGTCTGGAAGGCCCCGATGATAAGGACGATCATGAGGAACATCAGGGCCGGTGAGATGAGAGGAAGGGTGACCCGGAAGAGCCGACGGATGGGCCCGAATCCGTCGAGGCGCGCTGCCTCCATCACCTCGTCGGGTACCGCCTGGAGACCCGCCAGGACGATCACGAACGTGAGCCCGATGTTCTGCCAGGTCGAGCTGAGCGAGACCCCGAACAGCGCGGTCGACGTCTTCGAGAGCGAGAGCCACGACACGTCTCCGAAACGGCCCACCTTGGGGTTGATGAGGGTGAAGAAGACCACGCCGGAGACGGCCGCCGACGTGGCGATGGTCGAGGCGAACACCGTCTGGAAGAACTTGATGCCACGGAGCTTCCGGTGTGCGGCGAGTGCCAGGAGCGTGCCGATGAGCAGGCCGAGGGGCACGGTGTAGAGCAGCTGTTTGACGGTGATCCACAGGGCGGAGCCGAACTCCTCACCCGAGAGGACGTCGATGATGTTCTGGACTCCGACGTAGGTCTCGCCTCGACCGAAACGGTTCGGCTTGTAGAGCGAGAACCGGACGAGTCGGTACAGCGGGTAGTACGCGAAGACGGCGAGGATCAGCAGCGTCGGCGCCAACATGGCGTAGGCGGTCAGCGCCTCCCTCGTCCGAGACGTGTGGCGTCGTCGCACGTGATGGGGGCGGTCGCCGAGCGGCGCAGCGGGACCGGGTTCGGGCCGATCGGGATTCGTCACAACAGGCTCGTCCCACTGTCAGGGTCGAACACGTGGACCCCCGACGGTTCGATGGAGATCGACACCTCGCCTCCGGGTGCGGGAATGTCGCCATCGGGCTGGTGGCGCACGGTGTGCAACTCGCCGTCGATCTCACAGGTCAGGTGGATCTCGTGGCCGAGGTCCTCGGCGGCCCGGACGGTCCCGTGGATGGCGCCGTCGTCGTCCACTCGCAGGTGTTCCGGTCGAACGCCGACGGTCACGGCACGCCGCGAGTCGATGCCCGCCACGGTCCGAGGAAGCACGGCGATGGCTCGTCCTGCGTAGTCGACCCGGGTCGTCGATCCGTCGCGGGAGACGAAGCCGTCGAAGGTGTTGATCTGAGGACTGCCGATGAACCGGGCGACGAACAGATTCGCCGGCTGATGGTAGGCCTCGGACGGAGTCCCCACCTGCTGGAGCCGACCGTCGGCGATGATGGCGATCCGGGTGGCCATGGTCATCGCCTCCACCTGGTCGTGGGTGACGTACACCACGGTGGTCTGCAGTCTGCGCCAGAGGTCGACGAGCTCGAGTCGGGTCCGGCTCCTCAGCTTGGCATCGAGGTTGGAGAGCGGTTCGTCCATGAGGAAAACCTGCGGCCTGCGGACGATCGCCCGGCCGAGGGCGACCCGTTGGCGCTGACCGCCGGACAGCGCGCCGGGTTTGCGGTCGAGATACTCCTCGATTCCGAGGAGCGACGCTGTCTCGAGCACCCGATCGCGCCGCTCCTGGGACGACGGCTTTCGGATCTCACCGTCGGGACCCTCGATGCCGTGGCCCAGGAGCGGCGCCTCGATGTTCTTCGCCACCGTCATGTGCGGGTAGAGGGCGTAGCTCTGGAACACCATGGCCAGGTCGCGATCGCGAGGATCCACACCGTTCATCACCTCGCCACCGATGCGCACCTCCCCGATCGTCGGCTCCTCGAGACCGGCGATCATCCGGAGAACGGTGCTCTTGCCGCATCCGGAAGGGCCGAGGAGGACGAGGAACTCCCGGTCGATGACCTCGAGGTTCAGGTCGTGGACGACCGTCGTGTCGCCGAAGGACTTCGTGACGTTGTCGAACTCCACCGTTGCCACGCGGACTCCCCCGGTTCGGACGTCGGCTCACGATAGCCAAAACAGCTCCCGACCCATGCCGTGCAGGGTCGCGCCAGGACCAAGGCCCCTGGCCGAGGCCTGCCATCGGTGCGAGGATCGCCCCATGAGCATCACCTCGTGGATTCGCAGCATCACCGCCGGCATCAGCCGTACCTTCGGGTTCGGTGGCGGAGACGCCGGCCCCGCCGATCCGACCGAAGGGGAGGGTTCCCCCGTGGGTGAGGAGCAGATCGATCCGACCCATGCGCCAGGTCACCAGCATCTCGGGCCTCCTCCCCAGGAGACCGCTCCCCCGGTTGCGAAGGGTAAGGCCCCCCGGAATCAGCCGTGGGTGCGCACGACGCATTCGGACAGCCAGAAACGCCGCCCCCGCGGCTGATCTCAACCGACGGGGACGGCATCACGGGCAACCACTACAGGTCGACGACCTCGTCCTTGGGCGTCGTGAACGCGTGGACGAAACCGGCGATGGTGGCGAGCAGTAGCACGAGGCTGACGCCGAAGCACACCCAGGAGGCCTGCTGGGCACGCTCACCGAAGATGCTGAACCCGTAACTCGTCAACAGCAGCCCGCGAAGGGTCTCCCCACGGAAGAGGGTCTGGACCTGTCCGTTCAGCTGTTCGGCGGTCGCGGCCAGCGCCTGTGACTCGGGGGAATCCGGAGCGGACTCGATCGCCTCGTCAGCTTTGGCCTTGGCCGCCCACGATGCGGAACTCGTTTCTGCGTAGGTCATGCCCTCATTGACCTCGGTGAGGTGCAGGCCGATGTACTCGTTGGCGTAGCACTCCGCCTGCTTTCCGGTGGTCAGAGCCTCGCCTGCGTTGTCCACGAGGCATTCCGCCTCCTTCTCCTCGTCGGTGAGGTTCTCGAGGGGGGTGAAGGTGATGTTCTGGGCGGAGAGCTGATCGGTCACGTAGTCATCCGCGAAGTTTGCCTGACCCTGAAGGATAAGACCGAGCACCAACAGCAGCAGCGTGATCGCGCCCCCGCCGATGCTGAAGACGATGTCGAGTGTTCGACGTTTCATGAAGAGCTCCTTTTCTTGCCACCCGAGTGGGTGAAACGCCCATCCGGGCGCGGAGGGCATTCGAAACGATCGCCGTTGAGCGCGAACAGGGTACGAAGTCCCGACGGCGCGACCGTTGTGTTCAGTCCATCCCGGCGACGGACAAGGGCAGGGAGTCGATACGGGCGAGTGAGTTCTCCAGGGTGACGGTCGGCCTCTGGTCGGTGGGAACTTTCATCGCCTGGTCCCACGGTTCCCACAGCGACCTCAGATGGTCCGCCACGCCGGGCGTGGCGTCCGACATGGCAGAGGACCGGGTGAGGCGACCGATGATCCGCTCCTTGGCCGAAGCGGCGTCGACGACGCATTCGATCTCGACCAGCTCCGCAGCGTGACGCGCCGCGAGTTCCCGGGCGGCACGTCGATGCCGTTCCCGCGTCCACGAGCCGTCGAGCACCACCCCCTGCCCTCGGTCCAGGAGAAGGGCGGCCTCCCGGAGCTGCTCGTCATAGACGGCGTCCACGGTGGAGTCGTCGTAGATACCGGCGCCGGGGGCCGCGTATCGGTGCTCGGTGTGCGGTGTGGCGGTCACGTCCTTGCGGATCTCGTCGGTGGCGAGAACGGGGTAGCCGAAATGATCGGCGATTCCTCCGGCCAGGGTCGACTTACCCGTTCCCGGACCTCCCCCCACGAGGATCATCCTGATTCGTGCCGCCTCGAGGTGCTCGAGCACCAGGTCGTGGTGTCGACGAGCGAGAGCCGCAGAGGTGGGGTCTCCCTGAGCGTGACGGAGACACGCGACCTTGGTTCTCACATGGGCCCGGTAGGCGATGTAGTGGTGTGCGAGCGACACGGGGTGGTGCTCGCCGCTGAACTCCTGATACCAGGTCAACAGCCGAGCGGCGTGGTCGGGTCCGGCCAGCCGATGGACGTCCATCACGAGGAAGGCGATGTCCAACAGGACGTCGCCGATGCGCCAGTCGTCCGCGAACGCGAGGCAGTCGATGATCCGCGGACCGTCGTCGAGGCAGAAGATGTCATCCGCGATGAGATCGCCGTGGCCGTCCCGAACGAATCCGTCGCGAATTCGTTCCTCGAAGAGCAGCCCACGTCCCGACAGGTACGCCGTCGCCAGCGCTCGAGCCCGTTCGACGTCTTCCTCGGGAATCACGGTGCCCACGTGCTGCCCGATCACCGAGAAGTTGTCCTCCCAGTTGGTGCGGACCGCATCCCTGGCGGCCATCGGCGCCGGCTGAACGGGTGAACGCCCGGAGTGGAACGCAGCGATCGTTCGGGCCACCTCCCTGAGTCGGTCGGAGAAGTCCGGTGCGTCGGCGAGTCGCGACAGTCGCCGGTCGTCGGGCAGTCGTCGCATGACGATCATCCGATCCACGAGGTTCCCTTCCTCGTGGACGTCGGCGAGGCCGAGGTACACGTCGGGAGCGATCCGTCGGTTCAGCTCGAACTCCGTTCGGGCGGCGACCACCCGCATCGCCGGATCGCTCTGATCGAGAAAGGGCATCCTGACCGGCTTCATCATCTTGTAGGCGCGATCGGGCGTACGGAATATCCACGAGATGTGGGTCTCGATCACATCCGCCTCCACATCCGCCTCGCCGCTGGCTCCTGCCGGATCGATCGGGTCCATGTGGCCAGTGTCGCCCGCCCGAACGGGACCGTGCAGGGGCGAAGGTCACTCGATCGGTCGGCGACGGGACCTTCGACTCTGATGGCCCTGGGCCGGCCGAGCCACTATGGAGTGACCCGGCGGACGATCCGGGCACGTCGTCGAGAGGACAGCTCATGCCAGACACCGATTTCAACGCGGCCTCGGACGCCATCCGGTTCTTCTCCGACATCGGAATCGAGGACGTTCCCGAGGTGGGTGGAAAGAACGCCTCACTGGGTGAGCTGTACCGCGAGCTGACGGCTCACGGGGTTCGGGTGCCCAACGGATTCGCCATCGTGGCTCCGGCGTTCTGGTACACGTTGCGTGCGGCCGGGATCGTCGATCGGCTCCACGAGATGCTCGACTCGCTCGATCGGGTGGATGTCGCCGATCTCCAGTCCCGGGCCGCCGCGGCCCGGGAGATCGTCTACAGCGCCCATCTCCCCGATGACCTCGAGACAGCCGTCCTCTCCGCGTACGCCCGGCTGCGTGAGGAGTACGGGGAGGACGTGACGCTGGCCGTGAGGTCGTCAGCGACGGCGGAGGATCTCCCCGAAGCGAGCTTCGCGGGAGCTCATGAGACCTTCCTCAACATCAAGGGCGAGGCCGCGTTGCTCGACGCCGTCCGCCGCTGTTACGCGAGCCTCTTCACCGATCGTGGTGTCCACTACCGACTCGAGCACGGATTCGGTCATTTCGACGTCGCTCAGTCGGTGACGGTCATGAAGATGGTGCGCGCGGACCTGGCCAGCAGCGGCGTCCTCTTCACCCTGGACACCGAGTCCGGATTCCGGGACGTGGTGTTCGTCACCGGGGCCTACGGGCTCGGCGAGAACGTCGTTCAGGGGGCGGTGGACCCCGACGAGTTCTACGTGTTCAAGCCCACGCTCCGGCAGGGACACGACACCGTGCTGCGTCGCAAGCTCGGCTCCAAGAGCATCAAGATGATCTACGCGGGCGGTCGATCCGGAACGACGACACGGGACGTGCCCGTCGACCCGGCCGAGCGTGTCCGGTTCTGCCTCACCGACGAGGAGGTCATCGAGCTGGCGAAGGCGGCGGTGATCGTCGAGGACCACTACTCCGAGAAGGCCGGCACCGATCGGCCCATGGACATCGAGTGGGCGAAGGACGGCATCGACGGGATGCTCTACCTGGTCCAGGCCCGCCCCGAGACGGTCACATCGCAGCGCGCGACCGCCGTCCTCGAGCAGTACCACCTCAGCGGCGACGGCCCGACGCTCGCGACCGGCCGGGCCGTGGGCGACCGGGTCGCCACCGGCACGGTGCGCGTCGTCACCGGGGCCAGCGAGCTGGGCGAGGTGGCTCCGGGTGATGTGATCGTGGCGGACACCACCAACCCGGACTGGGAACCCGTGCTGAAGAAGGCGGCTGCGGTCGTCACCAACCGCGGTGGAAGGACCTGTCACGCGGCCATCGTCGCCCGCGAGCTGGGGATCCCCGCCGTGGTCGGGACCGGCGACGGCACGGCATCTCTGGTGACGGGACAGACCGTGACGGTCTCGTGTGCCCAGGGAGCCGTCGGCCGGGTGATCGAGGGAACGATCCCCTTCACCATCGACCGGACCGACGTGGGCGTGATCCCACGCCCGAGGACCAAGATCCAGGTGAATCTCGGCAACCCCGAGCTGGCCTTCCAGACCGCGGCGCTCCCCAACGACGGGGTCGGGCTGGCCCGCATGGAGTTCATCATCAGCGAACACATCGGAGCCCATCCGATGGCGTTGATCCACCCCGAGCGGGTCGAGGACCCCGACGAACGTCGAGCACTCGCCGACCTGGTTCGGGGAGCGGCCAGCCCCGAGGCGTTCTTCGTGGAGCGTCTGTCGGAGGGGATCGGCACGATCGCCGCAGCGTTCTATCCCAAGCAGGTGGTCGTGCGTCTGTCGGACTTCAAGACCAACGAATACGCCGCGCTCCTCGGTGGTTCGGGGTTCGAGCCGACCGAGGCGAACCCCATGCTCGGCTTCCGAGGTGCGTCGCGCTACGCCCACGAGGCCTATCGCGAGGGTTTCGCCCTGGAGTGCGAAACGATACGTCGGGTACGCGACGACATGGGATTGGACAACGTCGTTCCCATGGTGCCGTTCTGTCGACGGGTCGACGAGGGCCGGACGGTCATCGCGGAGATGGAATCCAACGGCCTGCGGCGGGGAGAGAACGGCCTCGAGGTCTTCGTGATGTGCGAGATTCCCAACAACGTCATCTCCCTCGACGCCTTCGCGGAGTACTTCGACGGCTTCTCGATCGGATCGAACGATCTGACGCAGCTGGCACTCGGCGTCGACCGGGATTCCGAGCTCGTGGCCTTCGACTACGACGAGTCGGAACCCGGGGTCATGGAGCTGTTCCGTATGGCCATCCAGGGGTGCCGTCGTAACAACCGTCACTCGGGGTTCTGCGGTCAGGCACCCTCCGACAACCCGGAGATCGCCCGCTATCTCGTTCAGGAGGGAATCGACGCCATCAGTCTGAATCCTGACGCGGTCATCACGACGACCCTGAGCATTCTGGAGCTCGAGGCGGAGCTCGACCGCGACGGCACGACACAACGATCTTGAGGAAGCCTGCGGGGGCTCCCGTGTCCGCGGACGCGACGCTGCGGCGCGAGGTGTCGCTGCCGATGCTGATCCTCTACGGGCTCGGTACGACGGTGGGTGCGGGCATCTACGCCCTCACCGGCGAGGTGGCCGGATCGGCGGGGATGAAAGCGCCACTGGCGTTCGTGGTCGCCGCCATGCTGGCGGGGGTGACGGCGCTGGCATTCGCCGAGCTCGCCGGACGGCTGCCGAAGGCCGCAGGAGAGGCGGTCTTCGTCGACCACGCATTCGGCCGACGGCTCCTGACGACCCTGGTCGGTCTGGCGGTCATGACCGCCGGAGTCGTTGCCGCGGCGGCGATCACCAACGCATTCGGGGGTTATGTCGCCGAACTGGTCGACGCGCCGAGATGGGTGATGGTCGTGGCTCTGGTGGCTGCGCTCACAGGGATCGCCGTCGTCGGGGCGAAGGAGTCGGTGGCCGCCGCCGCGGTCTTCACCACGATCGAGGTTGCCGGCCTCCTGGTGGTGGTGTGGGCAGGGCGCGAGGTTCTCGTCGACGTTCCGAGCCGCGCCACCGAACTCTTCGCTCCGCCGGGCCAGGTGTCCGGTTGGTCGGGCGTGCTGGGTGGAGCGTTCCTGGCGTTCTTCGCCTTTCTGGGATTCGAGGACATCGACTCCATGGCCGAGGAGACCGACGATGCATCGGTCTCCCTTCCGAGAGCCGTGATCTACACGCTGGCGATCACCACTGCCATCTACCTGGCCGTGTCGACCGTCGCGGTGCTGAGCGTCAACCCGGTCGTACTGGGGCGCTCCGAAGCTCCGCTCGCCCTGATCTACGAGACCTCAGGGGGGCGCGGCGAGCTGATGAGCGTCGTCGCAGCGCTGGCGATGGTCAACGGCGCCCTGGTGCAGCTGGTCATGATCCCCCGGGTGCTCTACGGGCTCTCCAATCTCGGCGTCGTGCCGTCCTGGGCGGGCCGTGTCTCGCCCCGAACCCACACTCCCGTCCGCGCGACGATCGCGTCGGCGGTCATCGTCATCGTGTTGGCCATCGGGTTCGATCTCGGCGCGCTGGCCCGAATCACGTCGGCGACGACCATGGCGATCTTCGTCACGATCAACGCCTCTCTCATCGTCATCCGCCGTCGCGACGGCCCGACAACGACGTTTCAGGTTCCGAGAGCCGTTCCCTTCGTCGGGATCGGGGCATCGGGCGTCATGTTCGCTGCGGAGGTGGCACGACTCCAGGGTTGGGTCTGACCCCCGACGGGCAGCGACGGGGAGTCGTGGCGATGGGACCCCGGAGGGGGCTCAGCGCCAGTCGGCGTAGAGGTCCGGCACGTAGGTCTGCGTGTCGATGGGCGGGCGAACGTAGGTGTCGGGCTGACGATCGGGGAGCACCAGCTTCTTCGACGTCAGGTCCTCGTAGGGAACGGACCCGAGGATGTGACGGATGCAGTTGAGGCGGGCCGAGCGCTTGTCGTCGGCATCGACCACCCACCAGGGCGACTGCTTCGTGTCGGTGGTGGCGAACATCCGGTCCTTGGCCCGGCTGTAGTCGACCCAGTGGGCGCGGGACTCCAGGTCCATCTGGCTCAGCTTCCACCGCTTCTCGACGCTGTTGATCCGGTCCCTGAATCGGCGTTCCTGCTCGTCGTCGCTCACCGAGAACCAGTACTTGAGGAGGATGATCTCGGATCGCACCAACATGCGCTCGAAATCGGGGCACGACCGGAGGAACTCCTCGTACTCCTCGTCGGAGCAGAATCCCATGACGTGCTCGACCCCGGCCCGGTTGTACCAACTACGGTCGAAGAGCACGATCTCGCCGGCGGCGGGCAGTTCCTCGACGTAGCGCTGGAAGTACCACTGGGTCGCTTCTCGATCGGTCGGCTTCGGAAGCGCCACCACCCTGACGATTCGGGGATTGGTGCGCTCGAGCGATCCGCTTGATGGCGCCACCCTTGCCGGCGGCGTCGCGGCCCTCGAAGAGAATGCACACCTTGAGTCCCTTGTGCTGGACCCATTCCTGCAGCTTGACCAGTTCGCGTTGGAGACGCCCGAGCTCTCGTTCGTAGGGCTCCTTCGGAATCCGTTTCACCGTGCGGCCGTTCGACTTGGAACCGGACCGCGATCCGTTCGACTTACCGGACATGGGTTGACTCCCTCGGGCTCACTGACGGAACTTGCCACGCCGAAGGCGCTCCGCCTCCATCAGGTCCACCTCGTGCGCTCCCGACAACACCAGCTCCGGAGCGGGCACGAAGTCGATCTCGGTGCTCCGGTCTGCGTAGTCGACCGCGTTGAGGATCACCTTCATGGCGTTGAGCCGGGCGAGGTGCTTGTTCTCCGATCGGACGACCGTCCAAGGCGTCGTCGCCGTGTGGGTGCGGCGGAGCATGTCGTACTTGTGATTGGTGAAGTCGTCCCAGTGCTCCTGGGCCTGCATGTCGATCTCGCTGCAGCTTCCACTGGCGAAGCGGATCGTCTCGGCGTCGCTCGAATCGTCGCTGCTGCTCCTCCTTGGTGACCGAGAAGTAGAGCTTCACGAGCACCGTGCCCTGGCGGACCAGGTCCTTCTCGAACCCGACGACGCCGCGGAGGAAGTCCTCGTACTCCTTCTCGGTGCAGAAACCGAAGACGGGCTCGACCATCGCCCGGTTGTACCAACTGCGGTCGAAGAGGACGATCTCGCCGCCACGCGGGAACTCCGCCACGTAGCGCTGGACGTACCACTGCGATCGCTGTTCCTCGGTGGGTCGCCCGAGTGCCACGACCCGGTAGTGCTTCTCGTTCATGTAGCGGGTCACCCGTCGGATGCGTTCCGCCCTTGCCGGCCGCGTCACGCCCCTCGAACAGCACGATCATGCGGGTGTTGGTGCTGCTCGAGATGGCGCTGGAGTTTCAGGAGTTCGACCTGGTAGGGCTTCAACTCCTCTTCCCGACGGTCCCGACGGGCGAGACGACCGTATTCGCGGTCCTTGTCGGCGATCTCGGCCCGAAGCTTCTCGATCTCGGCGCGGGCATCATCACCGGCGGGATTCAGTCCGTTCACGGTCACGGTATCGGCGCTCTTCGGCTTCGCAGCTGCCTTCGACTTCTTGCCCACGTGGTCTCCTCCGGCTCCTCAGGTGCCCATCGGCCGACTCCGTGCCGCCTTTAGCGGAGGGAGGAATCCCGGGGCGTCGATGCCATGTTGTCGTCAACGGGGCACTCGCCGCAATCACGGCCGAACCCGCGACGCCCGATGTGACGCTCATCACATGGGCATCGTCGGGTCGCACACGGGTGCTGCTGTCGAGCAGGACTCCACCAGGGACACCGGTGAGGCATCCCGCGACGTGGTCCCGGCGGCGGGGTGGTGAACGAGTCCGATCAGGGTTCGATGCACGAACGCGAGAAACGCCTCGAACCCCGCCATGTCGGCCGTGATGCGCAGGTGGCCGTCGATCCGCTCGATGTCCAGCGCCGGGCAGAAGAACCCACCCCCCGGGGTGAAGAAGTGAGGCGAGCCGATCACCCCCCGCTCCCTGCCGATGTCCAGCGAGCTGTGCACGGCGGCGATGTCCGCATCGCCGGACGTCGGAACGCCCGCCGCCGCGGCGAGCTCGACGAGGACCGCGTCGTCGGAGATGTCGCGTCCGTGCTCGAACAGGGCATCACGGATCAGGATGCTCATCGCCTCGCCTGCGGCGTCGCCCACTGCGTACGCCGACTCGACGAGGCCCAGCGCGGGAATGGTCGTGGACGGGAACCGGTCCTCGCGGAATCCCCCGAACAGGTCCGGAGCGACCTGGGCGCGGAGGTCCGCCACCTCCTCACCGATGAACGCAGCGTCGAGCGGTGTGCCGTTGACGATCTCGAGCGGCCAGGGACGAACCCGGATACGCCGCGATGAACCGGCTGCGTCTCGGGCGGCGACGAACCGCCGGAGGCCGACGTGGGTGAAGGGGCACCAGATGTCTGCGTAGACCTCGATCATCACCGGGTCACGTTACCGACGGAGAGGCGCGGCGGTGGACACTCCCGATGCCCGCCATGCGCGAGAGCGTCGACGCGGCGTCTCGACGGATGATTCGCCCCGCCCCACGCATCGTCGACAGCGCCCTCGTCCCGATCGGCGGCGGAGGATCACCGGGACCCAACAGTCGAGAGCGTCCGTGCCGAACGTGAACGAACCGCACCGGCTCACCATCGAGGACATGGGTGACCCGTTCCCCCGTCGAGATGTCGATCAGCGGTTCGCGCATCCGGTAGTGATGCCGGTCCATGTCACTGAGCATCGGCGTGATGTACGCATCGCCCTCGAAGAAGTAGTGCGTGACCTGCGACCACCTCGTCGCCGACGAATCCCGAACCGCTGCTCCCCCGTGGACCAGGTTCGCGGCCCAGATCAACACCTCTCCCGACCGGGCATGGAACTCCTCGACCGGCATGCCGTCGACCCGCTGCTCGACGAGGTCCTCATAGAGCGAATAGTCGACCTCGCCGCTGTCGTCGCTCGCGTCGGCGGGGTTGATCACAGGAAGGCGATGACTCCCCGGGACGTAGCGGACCGGTCCCTGGTCGGCTTCTACGTCCTCCAGGGCCACCCACACGCCCACCATCGACCCGCTGGGAAGAGAGTCGAAGTGGATCGTGTCGGCGTGCAGCCGCTGTTGTGTGCCGACCGCGAAGTTGAGGGTCTGGAACGGAATCGGGCGACGCCCGACGAGGTCACGGAGCGCCGTGAGGATCATCGGATCCGAGGCGAGTCGGCTGACCGCACGGTGGGTCCGCCATGCATCGAGAGCCCTGGCGCCGTGCCGTGCCCCGAAGGCCCGGTCGTTCTCGAACGAACGTCTCACGGCCGCGATGGACCCGGGCGCTACTCGCTGTTCGAGTCGAAGCCAACCATCCCGTTCGAAACGCTCCGCCACCGACGTCTCCGTCACGGCTCCGCTCGCTCCCCGGCGTCGGATCGATCGCCGGTCCACAAGGCCGTGAGGCGGGGGCGGGCCCAACCCGCCAGGACCAGGATCACGACCCACAGGGTGGCGACCGCCCATCCGCAGAGGACATCGGACGGCCAGTGGACCGCCAGGTAGATCCTCGAGGATCCGACGCCCAGGGCGATGGCCACGGCGGTGGCGGCGAGGACGATCCGGACAGGGCTGCGGGGGGCAAGGACGATTCCGGCCACGGCGATCGCCGAGAAGCAGGCGACCGACTGCGTCGCGTGTCCGGAGGGAAACGCCGGGCCGGATGCCGGTGCCAGCCACAGTGCCTCGGGTGGGCGCGGTCGATCGACGACGTACTTCGTGGCAAGTGTGGCGATCCCTGCTCCCGCAGACGCCGCCGCCACGAAGACCCCGAGGCGGTAGCGGCGAGCCCTCGCGAGGGCAGTGGCCGTGATCGTGACCACTGAAACGACGATCCAGGTGTCTCCCAGATGAGTGACCGCCTGAGCCGCCCGGGTCAGCGCCGGAGTGCGTTGCTCGACAACCCACTGAAGGATCACGGGGTCCGCCCGCGCCGCGTCGTCCCCGCCCATGACGTCGTCGAGCAGCTTGGCGATGATCAGGGCACACATCGACACGACCCCGAGCCCCACGATCGTGGAGCCGACGAGACGGAGATGGTCAGCGGGGGTGGGGCCGAACCCCACGCGCCCGGTCCTCATCGCGTCCGTCGTTGCCGGGTACGGAGCGGCGTGGCCGACATCACCGCGAGTCGGGTACGACCACGGCGCGCCCCTCCAACGTCCCGGCCCGCATCATGTCGTAGGCGTCGGCGGCCTCCTCGAGGGCGAAGCGCTGAACGCTCGGACGGATGCGGCCCGACTCTGCGAGAGCGATCACCTCGACGAGTTCGGGCAGCGTTCCCCAGTAGCCGGTCGACATCGACACACCCCGGCCCATCGAGAAGAAGTTGACCGGGAGCGACCCCATCCCCAGTCCGACGATCGTGAGCTGCCCCCGTGTGCGGGTCACCGCGGCGCCCAGTGCCATCGTCTGATCCACGCCGACCAGATCGAGGGACATCTCGGCGCCGTTCCCTCCCGTCATGCCCAGGATCTCCGTGGCCGCGTCGTCGTTGGCCATGACGGCATGGGTCGCTCCGAGGGTCATCGCCCGGTCGAGCGTGTCCTGGTCGCGGTCCACCACGATCACGTTCGCCGGCGTGAGGGCGCGGAGGATCTGGATCGCCATGTGGCCGAGTCCCCCGGCCCCGATGACCACGGCGGTCGATCCGGGCACGAGGACCCCAAGTGATCGCTTGATCGCATGGTAGGGAGTGAGGCCGGCGTCGGTGAGCGGTGCGGCCAGAACCGGGTCCAGATCGCCCAGCGGGACGACCCAGCGACGGTGCGGGACCAACATGAACTCGGCCATTCCACCGTCGAACCCGATCCCACCTCCCACCGCACCGACGGCGCCCTGACCTTCGCAGTAGTTCTCCGCCCCCGACAGGCACGTCCGACATCGGCCGCACCCCCAGGCTCCGTACACCGCGACCGCCTCACCGATGTCGAGCCCGGTGACGCCGGGTCCGACCGCGTGGACCCATCCCGCGTTCTCGTGGCCGACCGTGAAGGGAGGGTCGAAGGGCATGAGACCCTCGACGTAGTCGTCGAACAGGTGGATGTCGGAGTGGCAGGCGCCCGAGCCACCGATGCGCACGACCACCTCTCCCGGCCCTGGATCGGGTTCGGAGACCTCGCAGATCTCGAGGTCGTGGCCCCATGCCGTGAGCCGCAGCGCCTTCATGGCCCCATCCAAGCAGATCGAGGGCGCCGCGGCGCCCTCGACGCGGGATCGCCTCCGATGTGACGTTGTCCTCTGTTCACGAAGGGCCGCCTCGGTGTCGACTTGAGTCGTGCACGAGAGCTTCTCCCTGGGTCGGATCGCCGGAATGCGGGTGGGCGCGAACTGGAGCCTGCTCGTCGTCGTGTGGCTGATCGCGTGGAGTCTCGCCGATGTTCAGCTGCCCCTCAGCGCACCGGACTACGGACGCGCCGCGTACTGGGTTGTCGGCGCCGTCGGTGCAGTGACGTTCTTCGCGTGTCTCCTGGCCCATGAGCTCGCGCACTCGATGGTCGCCCGGCGACACGGGGTCGAAGTCGAGGGGATCGTTCTGTGGCTGTTCGGAGGCGTGTCCCAGTTGAAGGACGATCCGCCCGACGCCGATGCGGAACTCCGGATCGCGGTGGCGGGTCCTGCGACGAGCATTGCGATCGCCCTGGGATTCCTGGGTCTCACACTCGCGGTGAACGCCACCGGTGGCCCCGCCCTGGTGGCCGCCGGCCTCGGATGGCTGGGATGGATCAACGGTGTTCTCGCCGTGTTCAACCTGGTGCCGGCCTTCCCTCTCGACGGCGGCCGGGTGCTCCGGGCCTGGCTCTGGAGACGACACGGTGACAAGGTCCGTGCGACGGCGACGGCGGCTACCGCCGGGCGGGTCTTCGGCTATGTGCTCATCGGGCTCGGCCTCGCCGAATTCGCTCTCGGTGGATCGCTCGGCGGGATATGGCTCGTGTTCCTCGGATGGTTCCTCCTCGCGGCATCGGCGGCGGAGGCCACTCGTTCCGTCTTCGACACCCAGCTCGCCGGAGTTCCCGCCTCGGCAGCGATGACCGCCGACCCGATCGTCGCCCCCGCGGCCATCACCGTCCAACAACTGGTCGACGACTGGCTCTATCGCCATCGCTGCTCCACCTTTCCCCTCGTCGAGGCCGATGGAGCAGTGAGTGGTCTGGTGACGATCGCCAGGGTGAAACAGGTCCCGGCGGATCGTCGGACCACGACCCCGGTGCGCGCCATCGCCGCAGGAGCAGCCGAGATCGTTCGTTGCGAGATCGATGAGCCGCTGATCACCGTTGTCGGACGCATGAACGAATCGCCCGACCAGCGCGCCCTCGTCTACGACGGTGGACGGCTCGCGGGCATCGTGTCGCCGAGCGACGTCGCCCGAATCCTCGAACGGACCGAACTGATCCACGAACGACAGCCGTGAGGGCTGCTCGTCCACGACTTCACAGGAGTTCCAACCCATGAACGACAGCCACGACGACGACGAACGAGAGAACGCAGATGAGGGTGACCACGCGGGGTTGGCCGGCCGATTCGGGTGGGCCGACTCCGAGGACGGCTCGCCCGAATCGGCCGCGACGGAGGCTGACGGTGCCGAACACTTCTTCGGTCACGTCGACCCCACCGATGACGTGGTCCATGGCCGTCTGATGGCGCCCGACGAGGGCGGCAACGACGACGTCGCCGAACTCGTGGCGACGGAGTACCCGGTCGACGATCCCCTCGCTCCCGAGGAGTCGGCCCTGCACATCGAGGAACACTGACCGTTCCCAAACGAGCGCCACCGTCAGCCGGCGTCGAGGCGTACCCGTTCGTCGAGGCGTGCGGCAACCGCCGTCCAACCCAGCTCCCGGGTGACCGCTGACTCCAGCCCCGCCGACGACTCCGCCTCGCCGTGGACTGCATAGACGACGTCGGGACGAGCGCCGGAGCCTCGGATCCACCCGACGAGCTCGGACCGGTCGGCGTGGGTGCTCATCGCTGTCAGGAGCGGGACCTCGGCGCGTACCGGCCAGTAGCGCCCCAACATCTTGAGCGTCCGCTCCCCTGCTACGAGTCGGCTCCCCCGGGTACCCGCCGCCTGATACCCGATCAGCGCAATGGTGTTGCGGCTGTCGGAGATGCGATGGGCGACGTGGTGTATCACCCGTCCGCCGGTGAGCATCCCGGAGGCCGAGATGATGATCATCGGCCGATCGTCGTCGTTGAGACGCTTCGACTCGTCCACGCTGCGTACCACCTTGAGGCCGGGCACCCACAGGGGGTCGGTCCCGACCAGCTCGGGGCGGACGTCGGCCGAACCGTTGACGAACGCGTCGCGATACACCGCGAGCGCGGCCGACGCCATGGGGCTGTCCAACCAGACGGGTACCTCGGGGATCGCCCCCGACGCCGCCAGTCGACCCAGATGGAACAGAACGACGTCGGTCCGATCGACCGCGAACGCAGGGATGATCACCGAACCCTTCCGCGAGATCGTTCTGCTGATCACCTCGCCCAGCTGTTCCGCCGGATCGACGGTGTCGTGCTCGCGGTCACCGTAGGTCGACTCGGACACGATCACGTCGACGTCGGGTCGGGAGTCGGGGGGCAACAGGAGCGGATGACAGGGCCGTCCCAGATCACCGGTGAAGACGATCGATCGGTTGCGCTCGCCGTCGATGTGGATTCGTACCCAGGCGGACCCGAGAATGTGGCCCGCGCGGCCCAGCCGAAACGACCAGCCGCTCTGGGCGCGCTCCTCGCCGTAGGGCACCGCAACGATGGACGCCAGAGCGCGGCGGGCGTCGGCCTCGGTGAACAGCGGGAGGGCCGGATCATGGCGCGAGTAGCCCCGCCGATTGGCGGAACGCGCTTCCTCCTGGGCCAGCCGGCCGCTGTCGGGCAACATGATCTGCAGGAGTGCCGCGGTGTCGGAGCTGCAGTAGACGGGGCCGGAGAAACCGTCGCGCACCACCACCGGCAGGTAACCGCAGTGATCGATGTGGGCATGGGTGAGGACGACGGCGTCGATCGATGAAGGGTCGACCCCCAGCCCCGACCAGTTCCGTTGACGCAGCTCCTTGGCGCCTTGATAGAGACCGCAATCGACGAGAACGCGCTGCTCTGGGGTGTCGACGAGGAACCGGCTGCCCGTCACGGAGCCGGCGGCACCGAGAAAGGTCAGGGTCGGGGCTCGTTCAGGGGTCATCGCGCTCCGTCGTCGCTCGGAGGGGGATCGTCGTGTGTCGAAGGGCTCATCGTCAGGACCGCGGCCCCGGCCAGACGACCCGAGTCGACGTCGGCGAGCGCATCGGAGAGCTCGACGAAGGGATACTCCGTCGTCGTCGGACGCAGTGGAATGCGCTCGGCCAGGGCCAGCAGCTCTTCGCCGTCGGCTCTGGTGTTGGCGGTGACGCTCCGAATCTGGCGTTCCTCGAAGAGGTCGGCGTCGTAGTCGAGCGGCGGGATGGTACTGAGATGGATCCCCGCGACCGCCAGTGTGCCGCCCCGATCGAGGGCCCGGAGGGCCACGGGAACGAGCTCCCCGACGGGCGCGAACAGGATCGCCGAATCGAGAGGAATCGACGGATCGTCGTGGGTGTCGCACGCCGAGGTCGCGCCGATGTCGAGTGCGAGACTCCGAGCCGTGAGAGACCTGGTGAACACGTGAACCTCGGCGCCCTCGGCGAGCGCCAGCTGTGCGACGAGGTGGGCGGAGGCACCGAAGCCGAAGAGACCGAGCCGCCCCCCGGGGGGTAGGTCCGCCCGCCGCAGCGCCCGGTAGCCGACGATGCCGGAACAGAGCAGCGGCGCCGCCGACACGTCGTCGAACGAATCAGGAAGGGCGTAGGCGAATGCCTCGTCGACAACGGCCAGCTCGGCGAACCCCCCGTCGTCGTCCCAGCCGGTGAAGCGAGGAGCGAGACACAGGTTCTCCGACCCACGGCGGCAGAAACGACACCGACCGCACGTCCCGCGGAGCCAGGCGATACCAACCCGTTGGCCCACCTCGAATCTCGTCGCTCCCGGCCCTCGGCGGTCTATCGTGCCGACGATCTCGTGTCCCGGGACGACCTCGGGCCGCCGGGGGCGGAGATCACCCGCGGCAAGGTGGAGATCGGTTCGGCACACGCCGCAGGCGGAGACCCGCACGAGTACCTGTCCCCGGGTCGGTTCCGGATCGGCCTTCTCCCCCAACACCAAGGGCCGATCCACGGCCGGTCCCGCCCGGTCGACCCACCACGCTCTCACCGGACCGAACCGGTCGTGAGCAGGGGGCTGTTCGGCCGCGGTGTGGTCACCGGGTCACAGCCCGAACGGGTACGTGTCGGGCATGCCGTCACGTCGTACCACCGGGAGTGGGCCGACGGCGGTGGTCGCATCGATCCAGACGTACTCGTCGAACTGGTCCGGAAGAGTGGCCTGGAAGTAGTGGCTCTGCAGCTCGGTCTCCGGTCTGTAGATCACCCCGATCGCCCGTTCGAGACGCGGAACGCCGAGTTCGTCGCGCACCTCGGCCCGTTCGGGCTCGCGAAGGTGGATGACGAACGCCGGGCGTCCGGTGTCGTGGAAGACCCGCTCGTAGCTGTCGGGGTGCGATGGGCGTACCGCCTTGTGTTCCATGTGGCCCCCCCACTCCGAGGCTGCCGCGACGACCCCGTGGTCGGTCCCGAAACCCACCAGGAACGCGTTGTCGCCGAACTCGCGCCGGGCGAGCATTCCCACATTGTGCTCGCCCCGCGCTCCCATCTCCGTCGCCGAGGCATCTCCGATGTGGGAGTTGTGCTCCCAGACCACGACCTTGGCCTGCGGACCCCGGTGGCTGCGCACCGCCTGCAGGGTCTCGAACATGTGCAGATCGCGCAGGTTCCACGACTCCCGAGATCCGTAGAACATGGCCCGGTAGTAGCGCTCCGCGTCGGCCACCACCGACGCGTTCTGCGCCGCATCGAGAAATGCGTCGGTTCCGTGGGTCGCGTAGTCGAGTCGTCGTGACAGCAGATCCCCGAGTGTCGCGACCACGGCGTCCTCACACCCTGCGAACTCGCCGGTGATGACGGCTCGCCCGTACGCCGCCGGATCGTGCTGCCACGGGTTGAGACATGTGTATCGGCGTCGGGCCACGTCCGCAGCGGGGGGGTCGACACGGTCGAGGTAGGTCAGTACCTCGTCACGAGACGTGAAGAGGCTGTAGAGATCCAGCCCGTGGAAGCTGACCTGGCGCGTGGGGTCCTCGACCGTGTCGTTGTGTACTCGCAACCACTCCATGAAGGCCGCGACCTCCCGGTTGCGCCACATCCAGGTCGGGAATCGCGAAAAGGCATCGACGTCGCGGCCGGTCGCCGGGCGGTGCCGGACATAGGCATCGAGTCGTGCCGCATCGGGCCAGTCGGCCTCGGCGGCGACAACGGTGAACCCCTTGTGCTCGATCAACTCTCGGGTGATCCGTTCCCGCATCCGATAGAACTCCGACGTGCCGTGCGAGGCCTCACCCAGGAGGACGACCGTGCAGTCGGCGATTCGCTCGAGGAGCGGTCCGAGATCGGCGTCACCGATCGCGTCGAACGGTTCGGCCACCTCGCTCACCAGACCGGAGACGCCTCGAACCCGAGCGGTTCGACCCCGGCGGGCGAACAGCGATGGGCGATCGGGCGCGGGTCGCCACCCCTGGGCGCCGATGAGCGGAACGAATCGAACGGCACCGAGGTCCTCCTCGGTGGTCGTGCCGCCGACCGACCGGAGCCGGATGAGCTCCTGACCGCGGGTCTCCGGCCCGACCGGGATGATCAGCCGTCCTCCGTCGGCGAGCTGCTCGACGAGAGCCTCGGGCACCGACGGACCACCGGCGGTGACGATGATGGCGTCGTAGGGGCCTGCCTCCGGCCAACCGAGGGTCCCGTCTCCGACCACGACGCGGACGTTGTCGCAGCCGATCTCGCTGAGCGTCTCGCTCGCAGCGGCCGCCAGCGCCGAGTGTCGTTCGATCGTCCAGACCTCCGCCGCCATTCGACTCAGCACCGCGGCGCCGTATCCCGATCCCGTCCCGATCTCGAGTACCCGATCATCGGGGCCGATCTCCGCCGCGTCGACCATCGCCGCGACGATGTAGGGCTGCGAGATGGTCTGACCTTCGCCGATGGGCAGCGGGCTGTCCTCGTACGCGAATTCGGCGAGGTCCGGCGGCAGGAACCGCTCGCGGGGTATGTCGCGCATGGCCGCGAGTACGTGGTCATCGGTGATGCCCCGTGCTGCGATGTCGCGCGACACCATCACGGACCGCCGATTGCCTGCACTCGCGTCGTGATCACGGGCCATGGCCGGACCCTACCCATGCAACCCACCCCGCAGTAGGGCCATCGGTCCCTGCTCACCGGTTCGCCGAGTCCGGCCGGTCGGAAACCGGCCGCGCTCGCGTCCCCCGGTCAGAGGCGTCGTCGGGTTGTCATCGGCATGTCGACGTGGGAGTGGGCGGAGCGGACGTCGACCGTCGGGAACACCGCGGGCAGCAGGACATCGTCGGACACTCGACGAACACGCACGCCGTCGCCGTCGTTCGACTCGACCGCGAAGCCGCCCGACCAGTTGTCGATCGAGGGGCACCACACATCCACGGGTTCGCCGAAATGCAGTTGCCCCATGTCACCGTCGTTCATCGCCATGTGTCTACCTCGTACCGCCGCGGAAACCCCGGTCACCGAACGATTCGGACGTTCCGACCCCCCAGACGCCGGTCCGCTACCGCCTTCCGCTTCACCGCATGGTCGATCTTCGCGTCCACGGCGGCGGCGGTCTGTGCCGCAGTGCACAGAGCAGAGGATTTCTCTAGGGTTCGACCGATGGTTCCCGCCGGGTTCGTGTCGTCGCTGTCGACCGAGACGCGGTCCGCTCTCTTCGCCTCGGGCCATGAGGTGGGCCTCGATCGCGGTGAGACCTTGTTCACTCAGGGCGAGCCGACGAGGAGCGTCGGCGTCGTGTTGAGCGGTCACCTCAAACTGACGGCGGTGGGAACCACGGGACGGGGCCTGGTCGTGGGCTTGTGGGGGCCGGGTGACCTCGCGGGTCATGTGACCGCCATCACGCGAACCACCCGGGTGGGTACCGCAACCGCCATGGACCGGGCGGCTCTCTTCGTCGTGCCGTCGGCCCGTTTCGAGACGCTCCTGGACGAGATCCCCGAGATGAGCCGGGTTCTCGTCAGGGAACTGGCCGGAGTGGCCGAGGCCGCGGTCCGGAGTCAGACCGCCCAGGGGACGGATCGTGCGTCGGTTCGCGTCGCCCGCCTGCTCGCGGAGCTGTGTGATCCGTCGGCGGCGTCGGGCCCGGCCCGACGCACCGATCTTCGATTCGACCTGAGTCAGGACGAGCTCGGGCAGATCGTCGGGGCCTCACGGGAATCGGTGGCCCGAACCCTGAGGAACTTCCGCGAGGAGGGCGTGGTGTCCACCGGTCGGCGTCAGCTGACGGTCGAGCGCCTCGAACGGCTGCGCGAGATCGCCCAGTTGTCGGTGACCGACACCGGGGCCCCCGCGGAACGGCTCGTGCGTCTGCCGTCCGACTGACGCCGGCGCACCTCGCGACACCTCCTCTCGCGCTGGCCTAGATTGTCATCGTCCGCAACCGCACGGAGACCGTTTGATGGACCTCGCCACCGCTCTCGAGTGGGCCGCCGGGCGCAAGGTCGGCGTCCTCATCACCCTTCGTGCCGACGGACGCCCTCAGTCCTCCGACATCGCCTTCGTGGTCGACGACGGGACATTCATCATCTCCGTCACCGCCGATCGCGCCAAGACCGCGAACATGAAGCGGGACCCACGAGTCGTTCTCCACCTGACGGATCCACCGAGCTGGTCGTATCTGTCCTTCGGCGGGACCGTGGAGCTCTCCCCGGTCAGCCGACAGCCCGGCGATGAGACCAGCGACCGACTCGTCGACTACTACGAACGGGCCGCCGGCCGGCCCCACCCCGATGGGGAGGCCTACCGGCAGGCGATGGTGGACGAGAAGCGAATGGTGGTTCGCCTGACGCCGACGACCGTCACCGGCCAGATCAACTGAGCCGCCGGCCCGGGCGACGTGTCCCGGCTCCGGCGTGGACCTCGTCGTTCGACCCGTGACGATCGGGCCCCGGGCGACGCCCTCGGGGTCAACAGATGCGGGGAAGCTGCTCGCCCACCGGTCGATCGACGATCCGTCGGGCGCCGAGGGACGTCCGGGCAACGACGACCCCGGTGTGGTCGCCGGTGACCTCGCCGATCACGGTCGCCTCGGACCCCGCCTCGTGGGCGTGCAGCTGATCGAGCGTCCGGGCCGTGTCGTCGGCCGAGACGATCACCACGCACTTCGCCTCGTTGGCCACGTGCACGGGGTCGAGTCCCAGGAACCCACAGGCGGCCCTCACCGGTTCGGGCACGAGGATCGCCCCGTCGTCGTAGGCGATACCGACGCCTGCCGTCTCGGCGATCTCGCACAACGCCGCGGCGAGCCCCCCGCGGGTGAGGTCCCGCAGGGCGTGCACGTCGATTCCGGCGTCGGTGACCGAGCCGACGAGGCCGTGGAGAGGCCCGGTGTCCGAACGGAGCTCGGAGCCGAACTCGAGACCGTCGCGCACGCTGAGAACGGCCATGCCGTGGAGACCGATCTCACCGCTCAGGATCACGCGGTCCCCCGGGGCCGCCCTCTCGGGACGGACATCGACGCCCGGTGGAATGGCGCCGATGCCCGCGGTGGTGATGTACATGCCGTCGGCCAGGCCGGCTTCCACGACCTTGGTGTCGCCCGTGACGAGCTGAACGCCGGCAGCCGTCGCCGCTCGGCCCATCGATTGCGCTATCCGCCCGAGAACGGCGAGCTCGAGGCCCTCCTCGAGGATGAACGCCGTCGACAGCGCGGTCGGTCGGGCTCCGGCCATGGCCAGGTCGTTGATCGTGCCGTAGACGGCCAGTTCACCGATGTTCCCGCCCGGAAAGAACAGGGGTCGCACCACGTAGCTGTCGGTGGTGAACGCCATTCTCTCCGACGAGGTCCGGACCACGGCGGAGTCCGTCGGGGTTGCGGTCGATGCCGCCTCACCGAAGGCGGGAAGGAACAGGTGCTCGACGAGGTCCGCGCCGAGTCGACCTCCACCACCGTGGGCGAGCGTGATGCGTTCGTAGTCGCGGAGCGGCAGTGGGCAGGTCCATCCGTCGATCACGTCACATCTCCTCGGGTGTCCAGGCGTCGATAGCGGTGATAGGCCGCGCATGCGCCCTCTCCCGACACCATGGGAGCGCCCAGGGGATGGGTGGGTGAGCAGTCCACGCCGAAGGCGTCGCACTGGTCGGGGCGGAGCAGCCCCTGCAGCACATCACCGGCCCGGCAGGCAGACGGTTCGGCCACCAGCACATCGGTGACGGAGAAGATGAGCTCGGCGTCGAAGTCCCGGTACGGAGCGGTGAGTCGCCAACCACTCCGGGGAATGGTCCCGATCCCCCGCCACTGGCGGTCGGTCACCTCGAACACGGTTGCGAGGAGGTCGCGGGCCCTGGCGTTCCCCTCTGGCCTCACCGCCCTGTCGTAGGCGTTGTCGAGCTCGGCGCGTCCGGATTCCAGTTGCCGTACTGCCCGTCTGATCCCGTCGAGTACGTCGAGTGGCTCGAAGCCGGTGACCACGATGGGCACGTCGTGGCGGTCGACGAGATCCCGGTAGGCATCGAGGCCCATCACCGTGCACACATGTCCTGCGGCCAGGAAGGCGTCCACCCGGGTCTCCGGGTTGGCGAGGATGGCCTCGATGGCGGGCGGAACCAGGACGTGGCTGACGAGCACCGAGAAGTTCTCAAGACCCCGTCGCGAGGCCGTGTCGACGGCCATGGCGTTGGCCGGGGCCGTCGTCTCGAATCCCACGGCGAAGAACACCACACGCTGCCCCGGGTTGTCCTCGGCGATCTCCACGGCATCGAGTGGCGAATACACCACACGGACGTCACCGCCGCGGGCCCGGACCGAGAAGAGATCGCCCGATGACCCCGGCACCCTCAACATGTCACCGAAGGAGCAGAAGATCACGTCCGGTCGGGACGCGATGTCGAGTGCCCGGTCGATCAGCTCCAGCGGCGTGACGCAGACAGGGCAGCCCGGTCCGTGGATGAGGTCCAGGCCCGGCGGGAGCAACTGGTCGATCCCATGTCGGAGGATCGTGTGGGTCTGTCCCCCGCAGACCTCCATCACCGACCAGGGTCGGGTGACGGTCGCCGCGATCTCACGCAGAAGCGCCCCGGCCAGGTCGGGGTCGGCGAATTCGTCGAGGTACTTCATCCTTCCGTTCCTGCGTCGGGTGCTCCGCCTCGCTCCATCTGGGCGAACAGCTCGAGCGACCGCTTCGCCGCGGCTTCGTCGACCACGGTGATGGCGGCTCCCGCGTGGACGATGGCGTAGTCACCCACCCCGATGTCGGGGGTGAACGCGAGGCACACCGTCTTGGTCGCGCCGCCGAAATCGACCCGTCCCATGAGCGTGCCTCGATCGTCGAACGTGTCGATCACCCGGCCCGGCACTCCTAGGCACATGTCGGCTGCTCCGCGACGACCGACGAACGGGAGGCGGACCGATGAGCGGCGACCGCGACCTGCCCCAGAGCGAGTCCGCCGTCGTTGGCGGGGACCACCGTGTGGGTCAGCACCTCGAATCCCCGCCGGGTGAGACGTTCCACGGACGTGACGGCCAGCAGTGCGTTCTGGAAGACGCCGCCGGTCAGCCCCACGGTCTCGATCGATCGTTGTCGCCGGAGCAGGTCCGCGGTCGTCACGGTCACGTCGGCGACCGCCTCGTGGAAGGATCTGGCCAGGGCAGGTCGGGGAAGCCCCGACCTCAGTCCCTCGACGATCGCCCGGAGAACCGGCGCAGGATCGATGATCCCCTCGGCGCTCACCTCGAACGCCATGACCGGACCAGCGTCGGGACTCCCCGACGCGAGCGCTTCGAGCCCCATGGGAGCCTGGGCCTCGAAGGTGCTCCGGTGAACGACGTCGAGTACCGACGAGACGGCATCGAAGAGCCGTCCCATGCTCGAGGTGACGACGCCGCCTGACCGGTTGGCCACCATCTGGGCCATGACTCCTCTCTCGGTCTCCGAACACGCCCGAACCGATGCAATGTCGTCGTCCCAGTCGATCCCGGCAGCCGCGAGATGAGCGAGGGCCGACCGACAGGGATTCAGGACGGCTGCGTCGCCCCCCGGCGAGTAGATGTCCGCCAGGTGGCCCCATCGTTCGCACCGGGCGTAGCCGCCCACGAGGACCTCACCACCCCAGAGAGTCCCGTCGGGGCCGTATCCGGTGCCGTCGAACACCATCCCGGCCACGGGTTCGTCGTCGCGCATCCCGTGTTCGGCCATCAGCGCCGCCAGGTGCGCGTGGTGGTGTTGCACCTCGACCACCTCGATACCCGGTCCCAACGCCCGGGCCCATCGACGCGTCTGGTAGCGGGGATGGGGGTCCACGGCCACCACCTGCGGTCGAACCGAGTGGAGCCGACCCAGCAGCTCGACGGACGTCTCGAACACGCGGACGGTCTCGAGGTTCTCCATGTCGCCGATGTGCTGACTCATCCATGCGTGGCGGCCCGAAGCGACACAGAACGCGTTCTTCACATCCCCTCCGACGCCGAGCGAGGGACCGAGGTCGAAGGGCAGACCAACGGGAAGCGGAGCGTATCCCCGGCTGCGTCGAAGCGGCTGTACCGAGTCGCCGACGACCCGAACCACCGAATCGTCACACGGAACCCCGATGGGTCGGTCGTGGCTGCAGATGCTGTCGGCAAGATGTCCGAGCCGGTGCCGGGCCTCGGAGTCGTCGGTACAGATCGGCTCGCCGGACACGTTGGCGCTGGTCACCACCAGGGCCACGGGCGCCACCGACCGCGTGGCCCGGCACCGGCCTGAACAGCAGATGGTGCAGGGGGGAGTAGGCCAGCATCACGCCGATGGTCGCGTCACCGGTCACCTCCGCGGCGAGTAGGGCCCGATCGGCACGTTTCAACACCACGATGGGTCGCGCCGGAGACGTCAGCGACGAGGACTCGACCGGACTCAACCGACCCACCGTCGCGGCAACGTCGACATCACCGACCATCACCGCGAACGGCTCGTGGGGGCGGTTCTTGCGACGACGCAGTGACGCCACTCCGGAGTCCGACGTGGCGTCGACCACGAGGTGGTAACCCCCGATTCCCTTGACGGCGACCACGTCGCCTCGGGACAGCGCGATCTGGACCGCCGCGATCGCGGCGTCGCCCGTGGCGGTGACCACGCCCTGCCGCTCGTGGCGGAGGGTCGGGCCGCAGTCCGGACACGCCACCGGTTGGGCGTGGAAGCGCCGGTCGCCGGGGTCGTCGTACTCCTTCCTGCACGCCGGGCACATGTCGAACCGCGCCATCGTCGTGCGCCGTCGGTCGTAGGGAAGCCCGTTGATGATCGTGAAGCGCGGACCACAGTTGGTGCAGTTGATGAAGGGGTGGCGGTACCGTCGATCGGTCGGATCGGACATCTCGCTCAGGCAGTCGTCGCAGACCGACCGATCCGCGGGAATCAGCACCGGGCCGGCCGTGCGGGAGATCGAACCGCTGGTCAGGATCGAGAACCCCCGTTGGTGACGACGTTGTGCCGTGGACGCTCTCACCGTGTCGATTCGAGCCATCGGCGGGAGTTCGGAGCGGAGACGCCGTCGGAACTCGGCGATCAGGCGATCCGAACCCTCGACCTCGATGAGGACGTGGTCCGCCTCGTTGCGGACGAACCCACCGAGATCCAACTCGCTGGCCAGGCGATGGGCGAACGGCCGGAATCCGACGCCTTGGACGATTCCACCGACGACGAAGCGGCGCCTGACGTCGAGCGTCATGTTGTGGCCTCTGCGATCACGTCCTCCAGCAGCAGGGGCACGGCCGCCTCCACGTGGGCCGACAGCCCCTCCCCCGGGGAGACGTCGGCGGGTTCGATCCCGAAGACGACGAGTCGGCCCGGCATCCGGTCGAGAGCACGCCCGAGAGAGACGGCCTCGGCGATGCCGACGCTGTGGGAACTGGCGGGCGGCGACCACCCGGCGAACTCACCGTCACCGACGGCGATCCGGTGGCACGCTCCCGCAGCGCTCCCCTTCCGCACCGCGTCGACGACGATCGCGAGCCGCCGCCCGCGCCACGCATCGATCATCCGGGTCGGTTCGCCGTCGAGGCTCTGGAGTTCGACCGACCCTGAGTCCAGCGCCGCATGACGGGACAACAGATCGATGACCATGGGGCCGAGGCCGTCATCGCGGCGCATGGTCGATCCGATACCGATGATCACCACCGGAGCAGCGGGTGCGTCGTCGGTCATTTTCGGACCACGGTGAGATCGAGGAAGTGCGTGGCACAGCTGATGCACGGATCGTGGTTTCGGATCGTGACCTCGGCCCGACGACGTAGCTCGTCGTCGGGGAGGTCGAGGTGTTCCTCGGTGTAGTGCCACAGGTCGTGCTCGATGGTGGCCTGGTTCTGCGACGTGGGCGGCACGATGAGTGCGTCGGCGATCAGGCCGTCCTCGTCGATCTCGTAGCGGTGGTAGAGGAGACCTCGCGGCGCCTCGGTCACTCCGTGACCCACCCCCGCCTTCGGTTCCACCGGGACCGCCGCGCGTTCGGGCTGCTCGTAGGAATCGATGATCTCCATGGCGATCTCGAAGGCGTGGACGACCTCGACGGCGCGCACGACGATGCTCCGGAACGGGTTGCGACAGCTGTCGCCGAGTCCTGCGGCCCGGGCCGCCTGTCGAGCGCCGTCGGTGAGCTTGTCGGCGTTGAGGCTGTAGCGGGCAAGGGGGCCGACGAGGTAGTCACCTCGTCGCAGCAAGCGGGCGTGCAGGGCCGTGGAGTGGGCGACGTGATGCTCTTCGACGTGTGCGAGGAAGTCAGAGACCCCGATGTCCAGGCCACCGTCCGACCGGATCCGATCTCCCAACACCGGGTACTCGGTGGGGTGATCGGTGGACACGAACTCATAGGGCATCTCCTGGTCGGGGAAGTCCAACCCGGCCACCCAGTCGACGACGCCGAGAGCGAGGTCGCGTCCCCGCTCCAGCTCCGAACGGAGGTGGCGCAGATCCCTGCGATGAGGAACCCGATAGAAACCCCCGACCTTCACGTTGACCGGATGGATGGCCCGGCCGCCGAGAACCTCGAGGATGAGGTTGCCGATCTTCTTCACCTCGAGGCCTCGTTCGACGGCGTCGCGGTGCACGGCAGCCAGTTCGACGCCGCTGTCGAGTCCGAGGAAGTCGGGCGCGTGGAGGAAATGGATGTGCAGCGTGTGGCTCTCGATCCATTCGCCGCAGTAGAGCAGCCGGCGCAGGTCGCGAAGCGGTCCGTCGACGGTCACCCCGACGGCGTCCTCGATCGCCGCGCAGGCGCTCATCTGGTATGCGACGGGGCAGATTCCGCAGATCCGGGCCGTGATGTCGACCGGTTCGCCGAAGTGACGTCCCCGCAGGAAACCCTCGAAGAAGCGGGGTGGTTCGTAGATGTTGAGCTGGACGTCGACCAGCTCGCCGTCCCTCACGTCGATCCGCATGGCCGCTTCGCCCTCGACACGGGCGAGCGCGCCGGTGCTCAAGGCCCGGGAGCCGGTGGCGCGGTGGGTCATGGCTGCCTCCTCGACGGATCTGCCACGCTGACCGGGACGCTCCGGAACGGCTCGGACCAGCAGTTGAACGTGTGGAAGATCCGGCCGACGTCATCGGGGGTCATACCGTGCGACGCGAGCGCCTCGGCCATCGCCGTCGTGTTGGCCGTCTCCGCCGGGCCGAAGCATCCGTAACAGCCGCGATGGAACGTCGGGCACAACGCGCCGCAGCCCGCATGGGTCACCGGTCCGAGGCACGGCGTTCCCGCCGCGACCATGACGCAGACGTTGTGCTTCTGCTTGCACTCGACACAGACGCTGTGGGTGGGAATGACCGGCTTGCGGCCGACAAGGTGGGCGCCGATGACCTCGAGGAGCTGACGACTGTCGATCGGGCAGCCCCGGAGCTCGAAATCCACATCGACGTGGTCGGAAATGGCTGTCGACGTCTCGAGGGTGGAGAGGAACGACGGCGTGGCGTAGACCACTGCCATCAGCTGCTCCACATCTCCGAAATTGCGAAGCGCCTGGATGCCTCCGGCCGTCGCACATGCTCCGATCGTGACGAGGAATCGGGATTGCTCCCTCACCCGCTGGATCCGCTCGACGTCGGCTGGTGTCGTGATCGATCCTTCCACCAGGGACACGTCGTAGGGACCCTCGACGACGGCACTCGACGCCTCGAGGAAGTAGGCGATGTCGACGGTCTCCGCGACGGCCATCAACTCGTCCTCGCAGTTCAGCAGCGTGAGTTGACACCCGTCGCAGCTCGCGAACTTCCACACCGCGAGAGTCGGCTTCGTCGTCGAGCTCATCGGGCCGTCACCGCCAACAGCGGTTCGACGTCGGGCCACGTGAGCACGGGGCCGTCTCTGCAGACGAACAGCGGCCCGAGCTGGCAGTGGCCACAATGCCCGATCGCGCAGTGCATGTTCCGTTCCAGCGACAACACGATCTGGTCGGCCGGCACTCCCGCCTCGACGAGGCCCCGGGCGGAGAACCGCATCATGACCTCCGGCCCGCAGATGAAGGCCGTGGTGCCGGCCGGGTCGACCACCGCCGCGTCGATGAGCGTGGTGACGAGTCCCACATGGCCCTGCCACGACGACGGGCCGGCGTCGACGGTGACGTGGACGTCGATGTGCTGCTCCCATACCTCGATGTCACTGGCGAAGAGGAGGTCGTCGGGAGTGCGCGCCCCCACGAGCAGGGTGGCGCGCCCGAAGTCCGGGCGACGGGAGATCAGATCGAGGACCAGGGCGCGCAGCGGAGCGACACCGAGCCCCCCGGCGATCATGACCACATCGCGTCCCCGGGCCCGTGACAGGTCCCATGGCGTGCCGAACGGGCCGCGGAGGCCGATGACATCGCCCTCCGCGCGCGCAGAGAGCATCGCTCACGGCGCCGACCCGTCGGATGGTGTGGGCGAGAACCTCACCGTCGGAATCCGCCAGCGAGATCGGCGCCTCTCCCACCCCGATCGCCCACAACATGTTGATCTGACCGGGAGCAGGCGTGTCGATCGCTGCGTCGACCGGGCTCAGCCACAGCGTGGCCGTGTCGGCCATCTCCTCGTGACGGGCCACGACCTCGTACAGCAGCGGGGTCATCGGCCCTCGCCCCTCTGATCCCGCCGTCACGATCGTCCCCCGTCCGTGGTGGGTTCCTCCGGCGCCGCCGCCAGCGCCGCGATCTCCTCGGTGAGGTCGATTCCCACCGGGCACCAGGTGATGCACCGCCCGCAACCCACACAGCCCGAACTTCCGAACTGGTCGTGCCACGTGACCAGCTTGTGGAGCAACCACTGGCGATATCTCGATGCGACACTCGATCGGACAGCTCCCCCCTGCATGTGCGTGAAGTCGAGGTTGAAGCACGAATCCCACACACGCCATCGCTCCGAGTCGAGCCCGGCCAGATCCATGGAGTCCTCGGTTGTCCCGCAGAAGCAGGTCGGGCACACCATCGTGCAATTCCCGCAGGCCAGGCATCGGGTGGCGACGTCGTCCCAACGAGGATGCTCGGGGTGCTCGGCGGCCCGTGGAGGGTCCTCCGGACGCAACTCCCGACCCATGTGAGCGCTGGCGGCGGCGGTGACCGCGGCGACGGCGTCGAGGTCGGACCGGGTCGCCGGCCGTGATCCGATGGCAGCGAGGAGTTCGGCACCGCGCTCGGACCCGGCCTCGACGACGAATTCGTGACGTCGATCGTCGTGCAGTTCGGAGATGGCCAGGTCATAGCCCGACCGCGGCGCAGGACCGGTGTCCATCGACGCACAGAAGCATGTCGTGCCGGGGTGTCCGCAACCGACGGCGACGATGAAGACGTCCGCCCGCTGCGCCGCATAGGTGGGGTCAGTGGCGCCGGGGGCCGTGAAGACCGCGTCGAGAATCCCCAGCGCCATGAGATCACAGGATCGAATACCGAAGAACGCAAGGGGAATCGCGGTGGGCTCCGGCTCGACGACACGCACCGCCCCGTCTCGGCGGGTGGACCTGATGAGGAGCGTCCGCTCGGGGTAGAGGTAGCGCTTCCACGACGTCGACGGGCTCGAGAAGGCGAACACCTCGCTCGATCCGGTCGGCTCGAGTCGGTACCGACCAGCGTCCTGCTCCTCGGTCCAACCGACGGGCAGCTCCGCGGCCGTCTCGATCTGATCGTGGTCGATCACACCGTCGCGGACGGTCGGCCCGACGACGGTCCGACCACTCTCGCGGAGCAGCCGCACGAGGTCGTCGAGGCCCTCGGGGCCGATCACCTGGGCCATGATCCCTCCTGCCCGGGGCTCTGGCGGACCCGGCCCGGCGACGAGCGCGCGGTCGCGGCACCCGAGCATCGGGACGGCCGGGAGTGCGGGGGTGGGCGGACCGCTCCCTTGCGGCGCGACGGACCCCCGGCAAGAGTTGCGTCGTGGTCCCCCCGCCGAGCTCCACCGACGAACCCCGGCCTGTGCTGGTCATCCATGGCGTGGCGACGCGGGATCGGGACGGCTTCGAGGCCGATGTCGCACAGCTGGGTGCGGCCCTGGGTTCGCAGGTGCGCCTGGTTCCGGTGTACTGGGGCGACTTCGCCCGTGAGGCCGAAGCGGTCGACCGTGTCCTTCCCTACCCGGAGTGGGCGGGCCGCGACCACAAGGCCGATCCCGCCGACAACGCCTCGGTATCTCTGCGCGACGCGCTGTCCGACAGGGACATGTCCGATGTCGTGTCGACGATCACGGGCAGCTGGCAGCGCCTCTCGGGCCGTTCTCGTCGGCGGCTGATCGGCGAGTTCTACGCCGTCGTCCGCCGACAGTACCTCCGGGCGGCGGCTCAGTTCACCGGCGACCTGGTCCTCTACCACCGCCGTCAGGCGGAGCTGCATGCCGTCATCTGGGAGACGGTGATGCGTCACGCGCCGGGCTACGGCCTGGCGGAGCAGCCGATCGACGTGATCAGCCACTCGCTCGGCGCGACGATGGTCTTCGATCTCGCCGTCGACGGTCAGCCGCGACTCCACGTCGACCATCTCATCACCTGCGCCAGCCAGGCGGGCTTCTTCCATGCGATCGGGGCCTCTCCGACCTCCACGTGGAACGCCGACGCCGATGCTCGGGTGACGCTGCCACCGGCGATCTCGTCGTGGGCGAACCTCTATGTCCCGCTGGATCCGTGGGCGTTTCTCGCCGCTCCGGTGTTCCGTCTCCACGACGGGTCCGATCCGGAGGACATAGAGGTCTTCGCCGGCGATCGAAGCGACCGCATCATGATCCACGCCGCGTCCCACTACTGGTCTCATCCGGTCGTTCTGGCGACGATCCGTCGTCAGCTCGGTCTCGAGCCACCGCCGATCGCCACCGACGCGCCCGTCAAGAACGGCGGGCGATCTTGACGACGGAGGGGCCGCGACGACCCTTGTGAGCCGCGCCGACTCCACGGGGCCCATCGGATCACGTGGCCGACGGCACAGACGGATCGTGCTGGCCGAAGATGACCTCCCCGGCGACGGGCCGGGTCAGATCCGCCAGGTCGGAGGACAGGTTGACGAGCAGGTCATCGACGCTGAGCATGCCGACGAACCGGCCCGACCGAACGATCGGTAGGCGCCGGATGGGGTTCTCGCGAAACACGGAGAAGGCGTCGTGGAGGTCTGCTCCGTCCTGGAGCGTCACGACCGGCGAGCTCATGACGCTGTCGATCCGGGCGTCGTGATCGACACGTTGAGCTATCGCCCGGCAGACGAGATCGCGGTCGGTGACGATGCCGACGATCTCCTCGCCATCGAGCACGCACAACGCACCGATGGCGGCGGACTCCATGACCGACGCTGCTTCGACGAGAGTCGCGTCGGGACTGACCGAGACGGGCGGGCGGCGGATCGCTTCGATGGTACGCACAGTGTCCTCCTGGATCGATGATCCGAATTCTGCATCGGCAGGCGGGCGATCACCAGAGGAGAAGGTCACATCTTGGCTGGTCGGTCAGACGGAAACACCCAGTCGTCGCGACAGCTCGGGCGCGCACACTCAGCGACGCAGTCCCGGGATGCGGAACATCAACTCCAGACCGGCCGTCAGCATCCGAGCGGTCTGTCGGTCGTCGAGCCACGGCACGCGTGAGACCGGAACGAGATGCTGGACGGCCACGGTCTTCGGCTCGGTGTACTTGTGGATCCCGTCGGCGCCGTGGCGACGGCCGAGACCCGAATCCTTGAATCCACCCATCGGGGCGTCGACCGAACCCCACGCCGCGGCATACGCCTCGTTGACGTTCACCGTCCCCGCATCGAGTCGGGCGCCCACGTCTGCGCCGCGCCGCGAGGATCCCGAGACCACCGCCGCGTTGAGGCCGTAGCGAGACCCGTTGACCAGGCTCACCGCCGAGTCGAGGTCGTCGTATCCGTAGATCGAGACGACGGGACCGAACGTCTCCTCCGCGAACAGCGTCATCTCCGGGGTCACTCCGGTCAGCACGGTGGGGTCGAAGAAGAACGGCCCCAGATCCGGCCGGGGCCTCCCTCCGGTGACCACGGTGGCACCCTTGGAGACGGCATCGTCCACATGCTGGGTCACCGTCGTCAGTTGGTCGGCCGAGATCAACGATCCCATGTCGCCGTCCCAACCGATGTCGTTCGCCGGCGTCATCTCCTCGACCCGTGCCCGCATGGCGTTCACAAAGGCGGCGCGCATGGCATTCGGAACGTAGATGCGCTCGAAGGAGATGCAGAGCTGGCCGCTGTTCGCGAAGCTCCCGCGAATCGCTATCTCGACGGCGTCGTCCACCGCCGCGTCGTCGAGGATCAACAACGCGTTCTTGCCGCCCAGTTCGAGAGCACATCCGATGAGTCGTTCGGCACACTGGCGAGCCACGGTCCGGCCGGTGTCGGTGGACCCGGTGAAGGTGATGAAGTCGGCATTGTCGATGATCGCCGTGCCGACGACCGACCCACGACCGGTCACGATGTGGAGGAGATCGTCGGGCAGGCCCGCCTCCTCGAAGAGCTCGGCGATCCACAGAGCGGTGAAGGGGGTGAGCGCAGCGGGCTTGATGACCGCGGCGTTTCCGGCCATCAGCGCCGGAATGGCGTCGGTGATGCCCATCGACAGGGGGTAGTTCCAGGGAGCGATGAAGCCGACGACGCCCTTGGGAACGCGCACCTCCCGGGTCCGGGTGAGGACCGGAAGTGCCCCTTCTCGACGCTTCGGCGAGAGGTGGCTCTCCGCCCGGCGGGCGTAGTAGTTGGACACGATGGCTGTGTCGGCGACTTCTTCGAAGGCGTGACCACGGGCCTTCGCCGTCTCGATCTGCATGATGTCGAGGATCTCGTCCTGCCGTTCGAGCACCAGCCGCGCGAGTTCGCGGAGAACGTGGCCGCGCCCCTCGAACGATCGCGCCGCCCACGCCGGCTGCGCTTCGCGGGCACGGGAGAAGGCGTCGTCGACGTCCTCGGCCGCAGACGCGGGCACCGAGGCGACCACCGAGTCGGTGTAGGGGCTGCGGATGTCGAGGGGCTCGCGGGCCTCCAGGACGCTCACCCTCGCTGCCAGTTGCGCGAAACGCGATGGCGAGACGGGCCAGGTCCTCTCGGGGCTGGAGGACGTGGCTCCGTTCGAGGAGGCCGGGGTCGGCTCGTTGACGGCTGTCGCTGACATGGACGTTCTCCCGATGTGGCAGTGCGGTCGATCGTTTCGACACCGGCGATGCTAGGGACATTGCGCTCGACCGGCCATCCGGAGCCGGCGGAACGCGTCTGAGAGTTGAGGGACCGTCTGCCACGACGCATCGGGAAGCGCGTGTCACACCGTGCCCTAGGCTCGGGACGTGAGCCACCGCGACGACCGCCGCCTCGACCTCGTCGTCTTCGGGGCGACGAGCTTCGTAGGGCAGATCCTGTGCCGTCACCTCGTCGAGCGACACGGAATCGACGGTGACTTCCGCTGGGCCATCGCGGGACGGAGCCGTTCCAAGCTCGACAGGGTCGCAGCCGACACCGGAGCCGACGTCGAACGTATCGTCGCCGACGCGGCGGACCGGGTCTCCCTCGACGAACTCGTCGACTCGACCCGCGTGGTGGTGTCGACCGTCGGGCCGTACGCCCTCTACGGATCGGAGTTGGTCGCGGCTGTCGCTTCCTCGGGCACCGACTACTGCGACCTCACCGGTGAAACCCCGTGGATGCGTCGGATGATCGATGAACACAGCGCAGCGGCCGAATCGAGCGGGGCCCGGGTCGTCCATGCATGCGGTTTCGATTCCATTCCCTCCGACCTCGGAGTGTGGTTCACCCAGCAGGCGGCCCTCGAACGATTCGGCGAGCCGTGCACACGCATCGCCATGCGGGTCAAGGCCACCAAGGGAGCGGCCAGCGGAGGCACCGTCGCCAGCATGCTCAACGTCGTCGAGGAAGCGTCCGCGGACCCCGAACTCCGGAGGATGCTCGCCGATCCCTACGCACTTGCGCCGGCCGGTTTCCGTTCGGGCGTCCGGCAACCGAACGTCACACGGCCGATCCACGACCTCGCGTCCGACTCGTGGGTCGCTCCGTTCGTGATGGCGGCCGTCAACACCCGCGTCGTGCACCGAAGCCATGCGCTCGCGGGCCGACCGTGGGGCGACGACTTCGTCTACGACGAGGCGATGATGACGGGTCCGGGACCCCTCGGTGCCCTCAAGGCAGCGGCCGTGGTCGCCGGCATCGGCGGGTTCCTCGGCGCGGCCGCTCTGCAGCCCACCCGATCACTGCTGAACAGGTTCGTCCTGCCTCAACCCGGCGACGGTCCCGACCCCGATGCACAGGAGGCCGGGTTCTTCGATCTCAGGTTCTTCGGATCCGCCGCGGACGGTCGTTCGATGACGGTGAAAGTGACCGGCGATCGCGATCCGGGATACGGGTGCACCGCGAAGATGCTCGGTGAGAGTGCGCTCTGTCTGTCGAGGCTCGGCGAGGAGGCGCCGGCCGGTGGATTCTGGACGCCGTCGACCGCCCTCGGTGGTGACCTCGTCGAGCTTCTGGTCGAGAACGCGGGGATGACCTTTGCCGTTCTCGATCGCTAGTCGTGCTGCGTCGGGACCGGCCGCCGCGGTCGGATGACGTGCGCTCATGAGCGCGGGCAGCGCCACCGATGCGGGCTCGACCGCCGACCCACTCGAGGTCGAGCGCAGCGGTGCCGTCGCCCGCCTCCACCTGAATCGACCGGGGAAGCGCAACGCACTGAGCGCGGAGCTGTGCCGGCGGCTCTCCGACACGCTGAGCGAGTTCGAGTCAGACCCCGGCATCAGGGTGATCGTCATCGACGGGCGCGGACCGTCGTTCTGCGCAGGCGCCGACCTGTCCGTCGGTAACGTCGCCGAATCCGGTCGGGACTGGGCATCGCGGCGGCGCGACCAGGGGTCGTGGCAGCGGATTCTGCAGATGCTCGACCGCCTCCCCCAGGTGACCGTCGCCGCCCTCCACGGTCATGTCGTCGGCGGGGGCGCGCTGCTGGCTGCCGCGTGCGACATCCGGATTGCGGCCACTGGCACCGAGGTGCGGATTCCCGAGCTCGCTCTCGACATCCCCCTCACGTGGGGTGGAGTCCCCCTGCTGGTTCGGGAGATCGGGCTTCCGCTGACCAGGGATTGGGTGCTGAGCGGGCGTCACGTCGATTCCGAGGAGCTGCTGCGATGCGGATTCGCCCAGCACGTGGTGCCTGACGCCGACGTGAGTGAGGCCGTCGATGCCTACGTGGCGAACCTCCTGGCGCTCTCTCCCCCCGTCCTGGCGATGACCCGATCCCTCACCTCCGCGCTCGGTCGCACCCATTCCGCTCAGGTCGCCGGTTGGGCAGACGCCGACCTGCTCCAATGGTCTCTGGAGGAGAACCGGACGATCCCCGAGCGCTGAGGGTCCCGCTCAGGCTTCGCGGGCGATGACCGCGGGGCGGCTGACCTCGCACCACGCCATCGACACGGGGTTGAAGATGATCCATCCGTCGATGCCGTGCAGCTTGGCAACCGCGTGACCCACCGCCCGTGCGCCGTCGAGAAAGTCTTCGAGGGTCCCCTCCCACTCGATGTTGCGACGTGCGTCGACGGTTCTCAACTCGATGATCTCCATCGGGTCCAACCGTAGTCCGGCGACGGTCACGGAGCGCTGAGCGTCTCCACGGGCCTCATCGTGTGCACCGGGAGGCCGGGCGCGCACCGCGCGAGGTCATCGACGAATCGACCCAGGTTGACGTTGAACGAGAACCCCATGGTGGCGTCCAGCGGCCGGAAGAAGTCGTCGTGATGATGCGCGATCACCACTGCGGGGTCGACGGCCGCGAGGAATCGCTCGACGAAGTTCCGCGTGAACCCACGACCTGCGATGCCACAGAGGAAGACATCGACACCGCCCGAAGGAACCTGGTCATCGATGAGGTTGGCCGATCCCTGGTGGTAGAGGACGATGCCGGCCACCTCGATTCTGATCCCCCAGACCTGACCGCACCGGTACGAACCGGCTCCGAGATGATCGAGACTGTCGCAGGTGAGCTCTCCGTCACTGGGGACCTTGAGCCCGGCGATCAGCTTGGAGTGCGCGCTGGGAACGAATGTCACCCCGAACGGACCGATGTCGTAGCGCCGATGGGGATCGACCACGATCGCGGAGGCGGCGAGGCCGTTCAGGGCGAGGAGCCGGCGAACCGACGTCGAGCCGAAGATCTGTGAGCCACGAGCGGCGAGCGCCGGAACGTCGACGGCATGATCGAAGTGGGAGTGACCCACGAGGACGGCGTCGGTGTAGGGCAACCATCGATCGACGGCTTCGGGGTCCGAGACCAACGGTCGCGATCTCAACACCGTCCCCAGCGACGACCTCGACACATAGGGATCGATCAGAACGGTGACGTCCTCGTACGTCAGGCGGAAACCAGCGGTCCCGAGCCACTCGATCTCGAGGCCGGCGGGCACTCCGGCGGCGGTGCGAGCCCAGTCGAGTTCGTCGTGAACAGCCGGATCCTCGGAGTGGCGAAGGGGGAGCCAATGTCGCTTCGCCACCTGCCCATCGTTCATCGCAGGACCACCGACTGGCAACCCAGTGGGACGGTGCCGGTCCGCAGGGCGGCCGTGACCGGCGGTCCGGCCCGCACGGCTACCGTGATCTTGGCCGCCCGCAAGCTCACGAGCCGCGGCCTTGTCGACCCAGCGGAGACATCACCGATGAAGAGATTCGAGAACATCCTGTTCAGCCCGCTGGCCTCGCACGACAACCCGGCCGCGGTACGTCGGATCGGCGACCTGGCGAGACAGAGCGGCGCCCGCCTGTCGCTGTTGGGCGTGATCCCCGAGAGGTCCGCGCTGCAGCGCATCAAAGAGCGTATGGCCCTCGATGCCCGCGTCGACGACGCGGCGCGGAACGACCTGGCCACGAAGCTGACCCGCTGGACGCCCGACGGCGTCAACGGGGACGTCGAACACCGTGTCGCGAGCGGGAACCCGGCGCTGGCCATCATCGAGCGGGTCGTCTCCGCCGGCCACGACCTCGTCGTGGTCACCACCGACGACGATGCGGAGGACAGGGCGACGATCAAACGCCTCCTCCGCAAGTGCCCCTGTCCGGTCTGGGTGATTCGTCCGACGCGGGCCCGGACCCAGCGGGTTCTCGCCGCCGTCGACCCCGAATCGGAAGCGACAGGTCTCAACACGTTGATCCTGGAGCTGGCGGCGTCCATGGTCGATCTCTATGGCGGCGAGCTTCATCTCGTCCATGCATGGGAGCTCTACGGCGAATCGACGATGCGCACCTCATCGTTCCTTCGCATGGACCCCGACGCGGTCGATGCCCTCGTCGAGGAAGAGCGGATCCGTCGGCGTGCCGCCGTCGACGAGCTGGTTGCCGCCGGCCCCGCGATCCCGGAGGGTTGGGAGGTCCATCTCGAAAAGGGTTCAGCGGCCTCCGCCATCGGCAGCCTGGTATCCCGACTCCGCATCAATCTGTTGGTGATGGGAACCGTCGAACGCACAGGAGTGCCTGGGCTGGTCATGGGCAACACGGCCGAGCGCGTCCTCGATGAAGCCCGGTGCTCGGTGATCGCTCTCAAGCCGGACGGCTTCGTGAGTCCGATCGTCTTTGCCGGACTGTGATCGGACCCCGACCGAGCGCCCCCGGCGAGGGGCGACCGAACCTCCCGACCCGTTGGCTCGCGGCGAGGATCGGTTCGTCGTCCGCTCGGACATGACCGGTCCGCGCCCAGGGGGCGACCAGGGTCCAGGACCCCTCCCCGGCCTGTCGTCCGAGCAGGCGGCATCACGGCTGTCGGCCATCGGCCCCAACTCCCTGCCGCCGGCCCGTCGGACGCCCTGGTGGCACAGAGTCGTCGCCCAACTGCGCAGCTCGATCATCTACATCCTGCTCTTCGCGCTCGGGTTCGATCTGTTCGTCTGGTTCAACGAAGGGGCGGTCGGCTGGCCCTATGAGTCGATCGCCATCGCCGTGATCCTCATCTTCAACGCCGCCATGGGGGTCTGGCAGGAATACCGGGCCGAGGACGCGCTGGCGCGGCTCGAGGAGCTGGCGGCTCCCCGCGTCTTCGTGGTCAGGGACGGCGTGCTCGTCCAGATCGACGCGACGGGACTCGTGCCCGGGGATGCGGTCCGGGTCGAGGCGGGCGACCGCATTCCCGCGGATGGCGAGATCGAGCCACTCGGGCAGGTCACCGTCGACGAGTCGATCCTGACCGGGGAGTCGCTGCCGGTCGATCGCCGCGGCGGCGAGGTCGTCTCGGCAGGTACTCTCGCCGTCCGCGGACACACCTGGTTCACGATCACCGCCACCGGCCCCGCGTCCACGATGGGGCGGATCGCCGAGCTCCTGAGCGGCGTGGACACCCAGCCGACTCCGCTGGAGCGCCGCCTCGAGCAATTCGGGCACCAGGTCGCCATCTGGATCGCCGCCCTCGCGGTGGCGCTCGCCGCCGGCGGCATCGCGACCCAGGGCATCACCTGGTTCGACGAGGCCCTCCTGTTCGCCGTGGCGGTCGCCGTCGCCGCCGTGCCCGAGGGGCTGCCCGCAGTCCTGACGTTGACCCTCGCTCTCGGAACCGAGCGGATGTCGGATCGCAAGGCGGTGGTTCGCCGGCTCGCCGCTGTGGAGGCGCTGGGGTCGGTGACCGTGATCGCCACCGACAAGACGGGAACCCTCACCGAGAACGTGATGACGGTGGACCACCTGGACTCGCCCGACCCCGATCGCGCCATGACCGCAATGGTCCTGGCGTCCGACGCCGAGCCGAGCGCCGAAGTCGGCGATCCACTCGAGTTGGGTCTGTACCGCTTCGCTGCGGATCATGGCGTTGACGCCGGTGACCTCCGGGCCCGCCACCACCGCGTCGGGGCCCGACCATTCGACTCCGGTTCCCGCTTCATGAGCGTCACGGTGATGCAGGAGAGCGGACCCGTCACCTATCTCAAGGGTGCCGCAGAGGTGCTTCTGGATCGCGCCGACCTGAGCGACGCGGAGCGGGCGATCTGGCACGACCGCATCAATGCGGCCGCCGCCGACGGCTACCGAGTGCTCGGACTCGCCTGGGCGGCCGGCCAGGGTGAGAGCGACGTGACCTGGCTGGGCACGGTCTCCATGTGGGATCCGCCCAGAGCCGAGGTGCCCGCCGCCATCGCCGTCGCCCAGGAGGCCGGGATCCGCGTCCTGATGGTGACCGGGGATCACCCGGCGACAGCGAGAGCCATCGCGGAACGGCTCGGGATACCGTCGGAGACCGTCGTGTCGGGAACCGACCTCGACCGCATGTCGGCCACCGACCTGGCCGACTCGGTGGCCGACGTGAGCGTGTTCGCCCGAGTCAGTCCCGAACACAAACTTGCCCTCGTCGGCGCCCTGCGTGAGCAGGGCGAGATCGTGGCGATGACCGGCGACGGCGTCAATGACGCGCCCGCGCTCAAGCGGTCGGACGTCGGCGTCGCCATGGGGCAGCGAGGGAGCGACGTCAGTCGCGAGGTGGCCGATCTCGTCCTCATCGACGACAACTTCGCGACGATCGGAGCGGCGGTCGAGGAAGGCCGGGGGATCTTCGACAACATCCAGAAGTTCCTCCGTTTCCTCTTCTCCACGAACGTCGCGCTCGTGCTTCTGGTGTCGATCGGAGTTCTCGGGTCCACCGTCCTCGGCCTCTTCGACGCCGAGGGCAACATCCTGGTCCCGCTCACCGCGGTCCAGCTCCTGTGGATCAATCTCATCGCCGACGGCCCGCCGGCTCTCGCGCTGGGTCTCGATCGCAACCCCGGGGTGATGCGACGGCCGCCGCGCGCACCCACCGCCCCACTGCTCACCAGGGCCGGCATCAGATTCGTCGTCACGACGGGTGTCCTCAAGGCCGCCGTCGGGTTGTCGCTCTTCTTCTTCATGCCGAGCCTCGACTTCACGGGCGAAGAGACGCGAACCGCGGTCTTCCTCTACGAGTCGCTCGCCCAGCTGGCGTTCGTGTATCCGTCGCGTCGGATCTCGGAGCGCCCGGTCCGCAATCGCGTTCTCAACTGGATCATCGTCGCGAGCATCGCACTGCAGGCCCTCACCATCTCGTCGCCGTGGCTCCGCACCATCCTCGGGCTCGAACAACTCGACGCCGAGGCGCTCGGGCTGGTCGCGATGTCGCTGGCCGCCTCGATCATCGGGGCCAATCTCTCGACGAGGAGCACCCGGGAGTATCCATGATCATCCCCCGACCCCGGCCGGGTGATCCGGGCGCTGTCACAACAGGATGGCCCAGATCGCGGCGTAGACCACCAGGAGTACCCCACCCATCGGACGGGTGTGCTCGCCGCCCCGGCCGATGAGGAGCCCCACGACGACGGCCGAGCCGGCGGCCACCACCGCGCCGGTGAGTGCCAGACGGCCGTCGATGGCGGTCGGGAAGAGCAGCGGCCCGATCGAGATGGACAGAGTCGCGTCGACGAACGACGAGCCCAGCACGTCACCGACGGCCAGGCCACCCTGGCCCCGGCGAAGGGCGGTGATGTCCACGACCAGTTCGGGCAACGAGGTGCCGATCGATGCGCCGAAGAACGCCATCACGAACGGAGGCACCCCCCAGATCATTGCGAGTTCGTTCAGACCGATCACCGCCAGGGTCGCGCCCGCTCCCACGATCGCCGCCGACCCCACCAGCCGCCCCATGAGTGCGACGCGATGTGTGACACGGTCCGCGAGAGCGAGCTGAGGATCCGACCTGGTGCAGCGGTAGATGAGACGCGACCCGAGGATCCAGACGACGATGAGCACGACGGCATCGATGCGGCCGATGTGGTCGTCCAACACGACCAGTGCGACCAGGAGCAGACTCCCTGCCGTCAACCAGGCGGTCGCCTGTTGGCCGCGAAGGAGAGGCGAACCGCGCTCGCCCAGCGGAACGGACGCGGCCACGAAGGGCAGCAGACCCAGGACCAGGGTCATTTGGGTGGCCGCGGACCCGATCGAGTCTCCGACGTTGATGTCGCCATTGTCGGTGAACGACGCCACGATCGAGTTGGCGATCTCGGGCAGGTCCGTGCCGATGGCCAGCAGGGTCATACCCACGAAGAACGGAGGCAACCGTGAGCCGCGGGCGAGATCACCTGCGTAGGTGACGGCCCGACCACTGCCCACCACCATGAGAGCGAATCCGATGACCACTGAACCGAGCCATGTCACGGTCGTCATGACGAGCAGATCAGGTCCGGGCCCGACGTCGAGGAGACCGCCGAGACTCCACGAAGGCGTGGGGGGTGCGGTCCATGGTGCACCCTTGCCGGGTCGGCGTCGCGGCGCCAGGGTCGGAGGTCCCGGAGGTGCGCTCCGTCGATCCCGCAGGTCCAGCGTGTGCCCTGCACTCCCCGGCTGCGCTAGGAAGAGCGTGTGAGCGCCTCCACGATGTCGGTCGGAGCCGAGCCCGTCATCCGCATCGACGGCCTCTCCAAGCACTACGGCAGCACCGTTGCTCTCGACGATCTCGATCTGGTGGTTCCTCCCGGCTGCATCTTCGGGTTCCTGGGCCCCAACGGCACGGGGAAGAGCACCACCATCCGGCTGCTCATGGGGCTCATCCGGCCGACATCGGGCTCGGCGAGAGTGCTCGGGCTGAGCACGGTGTCGCAGCGCGAGGCTGTCCATCGTGGGGTCGGCTACCTTCCGGGCGATTTCGTCGCCTACCGCGAGCTGACCGGCGCCGAGTACCTGTCGTACCTCGCCGGCCTCCGGGGTGGCGTCGACCCGGCCACCGTCGAGACGCTCGCCGGCCGGTTCGAACTCGATCTGACCCGACGGATCGGCGCCCTGTCACACGGCAACCGTCAGAAGGTCGGGCTGGTTCAGGCCTTCATGGCGGAGCCCGATCTCCTCATCCTCGACGAGCCCACCCAGGGTCTCGACCCTCTGATGCAGAGGGTGTTCCTGGCGCTGTTGAACGAGCACCGCGACGCAGGCCGCACGGTGTTCCTGTCGTCGCACGTCCTCACCGAGGTCGAGGAGGTGGCCGATACGGTCGCCATCATCCGTGAGGGGCGTCTCGCAACCGTGTCCGATGTCTCCGACCTGAAGGCACGGACACGACGCAGGGTGGCGTTGACCTTCGCCCCGGGCGTGGCGGCCCCGATCGACGCCCTCCGCGCCGTCGACAACGTGGTGGAGGTGGCGGCGTCCAACGGCTCGCTCGATGTGGTCGTCGAAGGGTCGATGGCGAAGATGCTCGAGGTCGCAGCACCGCACGGGGTGGAACGGGTCGTCTCGAATGAGGTCGATCTCGAAGGTGTTTTCCTGCAGTACTACGAAGCGGAGTGACTGATGTCGGTCGACGTGTTCATGAAGACCCTGCGTGACCAGAGACGTGGGCTCATCGGTTGGGGAATCGGAATCGCCGCCACGGTCATCCTGATGTCGGCCATCTGGCCCTCGTTCTCCGACGTCGACTTCGACGCGATCATGGACCAGTACCCCGAGGCGTTGATGGAGATCTTCAACGTCACCGACATGTCCACGGCCGCCGGATACCTGAACGCCGAGATCTTCAGCCTGATGATCCCGATCATCTTCATCATCTACGCGATCGGACGCGGCGCACGGCTGATCGCGTTCGAGGAGGAGGAAGGGACACTCGAGGTTCTCGCTGCCATGCCGGTGCCGCGGAATCGGGTTCTGATCGGCAAGGCGTGCGGCCTTGCGGTCGCCATCGGAGTTCTGGCCGTCGTCCTGTACGCCAGCACGTGGCTGTCGTCGTTGGTGTTCGGTTTGGAGGTCCCGGCGACCCACATTCTGAATGCGACGATCGCGATGTATCTCCTGGCGCTGGAGTTCGGCCTCATCGCACTCGCGGTGAGCGCATCGACGGGGCGCCGGGCGCTGGCGCTCGGAGTCGCATCGGGCCTGGCGGGAGCGTCGTATCTCCTCTACATCGCGGGCCAGCTCTTCGACGGCCTGCGCCCCTTTCTCAAGGCCTCGCCGTTCTATCAGGCCATTTCGGAAGGGCCGCTGGGCCCGAGCCTCCCGCCGATCGTGGCGGTCATGCCCCTCGTCGGTCTCGTGGTCTTCGCCCTGTCTGTACCCATTTTCGACAAGAGAGACCTTGCAGTCTGAGGTCAGGAGGACACCGATGAACACCGACGATCGCACGGCCGACCGGTACCGGGAAGCCGCATCGATTCTGCATGACGTCGCTCGGCCCATGCCGCGTTCTGTCGGCACTGGCGTGGCCTGCGGAGTTGAGGGAGTCCTTCCTGGCCGGGGGTGGTTCTGCACTCCCGGAACCGCAGTACTCGCCGCTGGACCCCGCCCCGGTCCTCGAGGGTGTGTCAGCGGCCCGTCGACTGATCCGGCCGGGATCGGTCGTCGACGACTGGCTGGAGGGCGAGGCGGACGCCATCGAAGCGACCGCCCTCATGCTGTCCACCGTCGGGACCCCGGCGTTCCACGCCTACTCACGACAGGTCTACGGCGTGCCCACCAGGCCTCTGAGGTTCGACCCGACGACTCCGATCGAGCTGGCCGAACAGGTCCATGCCTCGATCGACGAGCTGACCTCGATCCATCTCCTGGCAGCCCCGGCTCGTGATCTGTCGGGAGCTCAGATCGTCGACGAACTGATGCCGGCCGTCACGGCCCACTTCGGCGCTGACGCGCCGGAGGTGATGCTCGTGGACGAGCTCTCTGCCAATGCGGTCGCCACGGCGACGAAGATCAAGGTACGCCGCGACGCCCGATTCACCCACCGGGACGGTCAGCAACTGCTGAACCACGAAGCGTTCATTCACGTCGGGACATCCCTCAACGGCAGGGCGCAGGTCGATCTGCCGATTCTCGCAGTGGGTCATCCCGGCACGACCAGGACCCAGGAGGGGCTCGCCGTGTTCTCCGAGTTCGTGTCGGGGACCCTGGAGCTGGACCGTCTCCGGCGTCTGGCCGACCGCACCGTCGCGGTTCAACTCGTGTGCGACGGAGCGGACTTCATCGAGCTGTACCGCTGGTTCCTCGAACGCAGCCCGACGCCCGAGCAGGCGTTCGAGTCCACGCGGCGCATCTTCCGTGGTGGCCCCGTGACCGGGGGAGCACCCTTCACCAAGGACTGCGGCTACCTCTCGGGCCTCCTGGGAGTGCTCACGTTCGTCCGTGCTGCTTTCGCGGCGAACAGAGCAGACACGCTGGGGTTGTTGTTCGCCGGGAAGCTCGACCTCTCGGCGATCCCCGCCCTCGCCGAACTTCGGGGCATGGGGTTGTGCCGACCCGCTCGTTTCCTGCCTCCGTGGGCTCAGGACCCCGGCTGGGTCCTGACGTGGTTGACCCTGTCCACGTTCATGGCGAGGATCGATCTGGCGGCGGTGAGCGCCTCGGTGGGGGAGATCCTCGATCGGTGCCCGCTGGTGACGCCTGCTCCGCCGGGCGGGTCGTAGGACGTCGACGTCACACCTCCCACGGCTCCGCCGTGCCGGCGCGGGCGTCGGGCAGCGTCAGTGGATATCGTCGCCACATGGCCCCCTCTCCTGACGGCCTCACCGTCGCGGTCACCGGTCCGACCGGCACGTTCGGGTCGGGGCTGATCCCGCTACTCGAAGCAGATCCGAGAATCGGACGTGTCGTGGGGATCGCGAGGCGCCCGTTCGACCCGGCGGACCGAGGCTGGTCGAAGATGGTCTATCGGCAGGGAGACGTCCGTGATCGCGCCGCCCTGGAGAGCGCGTTCGCCGGAGCGGACGTCGTGGTTCACCTCGCGTTCCTCATCACCGGGACGGCATCGAGGGAGACGACGCGCACCATCAACGTCGACGGCACGGTCAACGCATTCCGGGCGGCGGCGTCGGAGGGCGCCCGTCGTTTCGTCTTTGCCTCCTCGGCGGCGGCGTACGGCTTCCATCGGGACAATCCCCTGGGAATGACCGAGGACTGGCCGATCCGCCCCGCGGATCGGCTCTTCTACTCGAGGGAGAAGGCCGAGGTGGAGCGGACTCTCCAGTCGGAGTCGACCGCGTGTCCGGCGCTCGACCTGTACGTCCTACGCCCTCCGATCGTCGTCGGCCCTCACGGGATGGGGGCCAAGGATCTCCTCCCCAGAGCCCTCGCCCCAGGAGTCCGCACCGCTCGCAAGGTGTTGGTCCGGTCGCCCGTGCCGATTCCGGCCCCCGTTCCCGATCTCGCTCTTCAGCTCGTTCACGAAGACGACGTGGGCCAGGCTCTTCAGCTGTGCGTGGTGGGTGCCGGTCCCGCCGGCGCGTACAACATCGCAGGCCAGGGAACCGTGACCGCTCACGACGTCGCGCACGCTCTCGGACTTGCCCCGCTCCCCTTTCCGGTGAGCTGGGCGCAGGCCGCAGGGCGAACGGTGTCCCGGATCCCCCTCCCCTCGGGGGTACCCCCGGTGTCCGAGTGGGCGGAGGCGGTCGGTCACCCGGTCATCATCGATTCGACCAAGGCGAGGCGCGAACTCGGTTGGTCTCCCCGGTACACCGGCCTCGGTGCACTCCTTGCGGCGCTCCCGTCGGACGGGGCCGAGTGACGGCAGCGAACGCCACGGGCCTCCGGCTACGGCTCGCGGTGCGGGTACACCACCACCGGACACGAAGCGAGGTGGACGACCCTTCGACTGACCGACCCCAGCAGAAGTCCGGTGAAGCCGCCACGGCCACGCGACCCGACGACGAGAAGGGCCGGCGACGCGGCCCCATCGAGCAGCGCCTCGGCCGGGTCGCCCCAGCGGACATCGCCCGACAGGGTCACCCCATCGGGCACGTCGGTCCTCGCGATCCACGCCTCGAGATCGGCGCGTGCGCCCGCCTCGAGTGACGACAGGTCCGGGATCGCGACGACGGGCTCGGGTGCGATCGGAAAGCGCTCCTGCCAGCAGTACACACCGAGCACATCCCGCCCGAGGCGGGACCCCTCCTCCAGAGCCCAGTCCAGCGCATGAAGCGACGTGTCGGAACCATCCACGCCGACGACGATCGGCCCGGATCCGTCACCCCGGTCGTCGTCACCATGGGGGACGACCATGGTGGGACACGGAGCGTGTCGGATGCACTGATCGGCGATGGACCCCAACAGCAGGTGGCGGATGCGGGCGTGATCGCGGCGGCCGACCACGAGCAGGTCGCTGCCCCGAGCCGCGGCGAGGAGCACCTTGGCGGGTGCACCCTGCTCCACAGACAGAGTCACGTCGAGGTCGGCATTGGCGGGGTCGGCAAGCAGATCGTCGACCTGATCCCTCGCCCGGGCTCGGGCATCGTCCTCCATCTGGTCCGCGGTGACGACACGCTTCTCCTCGGCCGACAGCGGCGGGTAGGACCACACGGCAACGACATCGAGCCCCGCTCCGGACAGGCGAGCCTCGGTTGCCAGCGCGTGCCAGAGCAGGCACGGCCGGAGCCGTTCCGTCGATACCCACCACGACTCGCCCCATGTGTCCTCCCGGGACCTCGGATTCCGTGCCCACAGCTTCCACCCGACGATGGCCCGAGTACAGGGCCGTTCGTCCCACCGTACGGCTCGGTCGGCCGTCGACCCGGGCCCGCCCGGCGGTAGCGTATCGGCCGGGCACCCCGGAGGGACTGTGGACCAACCGTTCGTCGACCGAGAACACACCACCCGCGCTTTCGCCGACCACGTGAATCGAGGCAAGACGGTGGCCTACCGGCAGCTCGGACTCGACGTGGTCATGGGGCGACGGGGAGGGTCGTGGTTCCACGACGCGTTCGACGACGATCGCCGTTGGCTCAACTGTCACTGCAACGGCGGAGTCTTCAACCTTGGTCATCGACATCGCGGCATTCTCGACGCGGTGCGCCACGCGCTCGACGATCTCGACATCGGAAACCACCATCTCGTCTCGGGTTGGAGGGCGGAGCTTGCCCGCCGCCTGGCGGCAACGACGGGTGACCGTCTTGCAGGCGTCGTCTTCGGAGTGGGCGGCGGGGAATCGGTGGATCTGGCGATCAAGGTCGCCGCGCGCCACCACCGGGCGTCAGGGAGTCGTCTCGGCGCTCGGCGGGTACCACGGCCACACGGGTCTGGCGGTCGCGACGGGGGACCCTCAGTACCGGGACCCGTTCGGTCCGACTCCGCCGGACTTTCGCCAGGTCCCCTTCGGAGACCTCGATGCCATCGCCGGTGCCGTGGGTGACGAGACCGCCGCAGTTCTCCTCGAACCCATCCCCGCCACCCTGGGGATGCCCATGCCGCCGCCGGGGTACCTCCGCGAGGTGTCGGCACTCTGCCGTGATTCGGGCGCGGTGATGATCCTCGATGAGATCCAGACCGGCCTCGGACGGACAGGATCGATCTGGTGCCACACCCAGGAGGACGTCGAGCCCGACATGGTGATCACCGGCAAGGGTCTCTCGGGCGGCGTGTATCCGATCACCGCCACGCTGATGACCGCGGAGCTACATGCCTTCTTCGAGGATCACCCCTTCGTCCACGTCTCGACATTCGGAGGCGCCGAGTTGGGCTGTGTCGCGGCCCTGGCGACGCTCGACATCGTCGAGGATCCCCGCTTCCTCGCCCGGGTCGAGGACGTGGGGCGACGAATCGAGGTGGGCGTCTCCGATCTCGACGTCGAGGTGCGCCGGCGCGGCATGTTCATGGGCCTCCGTTTCGACGAGCCGGCCGGGGGCATCTCGGCCACCCAACGGCTCATCTCTGCGGGGGTCTTCGCCATCTTCGCCAACAACGATCCCTCGGTGCTGCAGTTCCTTCCCCCGCTGACGATCAGCGACGACGACGTCACCTGGCTGATCGACACGACCTGCGCCGCACTCTCCCCGTGAGCGCGCTCCCCGACCCCCGGCTCGACGCCGGCGACCTTGCCCAGCTCGAATCACGCGTCGGGCGGGCTCTGCGCTCCGGCGACACCGACGGTCTCACCATTCTCGGATACGGCGAGATCACCCTGGTGCTCGGATGGCCGGTCGATGCGCCGTCGGTCGCCTGCAAGCGCCTGCCGGTCTTCGATGATCCAGGCCGGGCTCGGAGGTACGGCGATCTCGTCGAGGAGTACTGCGGTCGTCTCACCGACCGGAACATCGCAGTGGTCCCCTCCCGATGGCGCACCACCGCCACCGCCGACGGCGCGACGGCCGGGTACGTCATCCAGCCCGTCCTCGATTCCGCCTCCCTTGCTCCTCGGCTGGTGGCGGAGGCGCCCGACGGTGGAGCCGGGCTGTTCACGACGATCGTCGATCGGATCGTCGCCATCGTCGATCCGGACGTCGGTCTCGACGCCCAGCTGTCGAATTGGGCCGTCGTCGATGGGGAGGTCCACTACTTCGACGTCACGACGCCCCTGCTGGCCGACGGCTCCGGGCGAACCCGACTCGACCTCGGAGTACTGACATCGCCGCTCCCGGCGGCCTTGCGCCCGATCGTCCGGAGATGGGTCGCGCCGGGGCTGATCGCCGCGTACCACCATCCCCGCAGCGTGGTCGTCGATCTGGTCGGCAACCTCCTCAAGGAACGACTCGACCACGCGATCGCCCCCGCCCTCTCCGCCGCGAATGCGCGGGTGACTCCGCGCATCGATCGCTCGGAGATCGACCACTGGTACCGATCCGACGCGAGGACGTGGGACGCGCTGCTGCGCCTTCGTAGGGCGGATCGATGGTGGCAACGAAGCGTCAGGCGGCGCGATTACCCGTTTCTGCTCCCCGGCTCGATCGATCGCTGAACAACGACGCCGGGTCAGCCGGCCTCGACGAGTTCGCGCTCGACCGGAGCCCGGTCCGCGCAGTGCACCGCGGCGGCACCCAGGCCGAGGATGCGGAGGTCACCGATCGGCGTGCCGGTTCCACGGCTGCACACCATCGCCACCGCCAGTTCGCGGCTCGGATCCGCCCATGCGCCCGAACCTCCGAAACCGAAGTGACCGAAGGCCTGCGGGAGAGAACCGCAGGCCGTGACCACTCGGTGGTACCCCAGCCGCCAATCCATCGGTGCGACGAGAACCAGGTCGGGCCCTGTGGTGTGCACCTCGCTGATGCGGGCGATGGTGTCCTCGGAGAGGAGGCGGAGGTCACCGATTCGACCGCGCCCGGCGAGCATGGCGTAGAGCCGGGCGAGCGAACGCGCGGTGAAGAAGCCGTTGGCCGCGGGGATCTCGGCATCCATCACGTCGGGGCCCCACAAGACGTCTTCGACTCCCCGGGGAACGAGAGCGTTGACGAGTCGGCGGGTGTTGATCGGCGTCGGCAACGCGGAGACCAGCCGTCCCATGTGCCGGCCGATTTCCTTCTCGATGGTCCGGAAGGGCTCGAGCCGTGGGCGGGGGATTCCGATGGGACCCAACGGCGCCACCCGGTGCCTCTCGCCCGGCGGCAGCCCGAGATACAGACCGTCGAGATCCAATGGTTCGACGAGCTCGCGCCGGACCACTTCGCCGAGGGGGAGACCCGAGACCCTGCGGACGATCTCCCCCACCAGCCACCCGTATGTCAGCGCGTGATACCCGTGACGCGTACCCGGCTCGTAGGCAGGCTCGGCCGCAGCGAGAGCATCCACCATGTGGTCCCAATCCAGCATCCGGTGTGCCACATCGACGATGCTGCGCAGTCGGTGCAACCCCGCCGAGTGCGTCAGGACGTGGCGAACCGTCGTCTGCTCCTTGCCGTTCCGGGCGAATTCGGGCCAGTAGGTGCCGACCCGCGCGTCGTAGTCGATCAGCCCACGATCGGCCAGTACGTGCAGGGCCGTCGACGCCACACCCTTGGTGGTGCTGAAGCACATCGCCACGGTGTCGCTCTCCCATGGCGAATCGACGTCTCGGTGGCCTCCCCAGAGATCCACCACGGGTCGGCCCCGATGGTAGACCGAGACCGCCGCACCTCCCGAGGTCCGCATCAGTTGGCTCCGGAAGACGCTGGCCACCAGCCGGAATCCGTCGTCGGACCAACCCTCCATACCCACCACCCTTTGCCGAATCGTTCCGTCAGCGACGCCACGCACATGACGTCGAACATCCAGCATGCCCGCGCCGGCTGGCTCGATGAGCCATCCCCCCCGTCGGGTCCGGGGCGACGGGGCGCTCTCCCGGTCCGGCGTATGCTGACGCGGTCGCCGATGACCCCGAGCAGAATCCAGGAACGAGAGACCATGACCAAGCCCGAGAACCCCGCGACCGTAACTGAGTGCCTGTCGCTCGAACACGGAGTTCAGCCGGCCGAGCGCGATCACATCGAGAAACTCTGGCGAAAGCTCGACACCCGCCTGCGATCGTTCAGAGCCGAGGATGTCGTTCTGGCGCTGTTCGTCAAGGAACGCGACACCCCGGCGCAGCACACCACGCTGGAAGCGACCATCGCGCGCCGCGACGCCGTCGTCGCCAGTTCACGACACGTCGACCTCGACCAGGCTCTCATCGAGGTGCGTGACGATCTGATCCGCCGCCTGACCGACATGAAGAACCAGTCCGAGCCGCGTCAGAACCGCCATCTGCGCACGACGATCGAGGGCAAGGAGCAGTGACCGCCCATGCGATGGCTCCGATCCCGGCGACCGCCGATTCCCGATCCCGCTGAGGTCGTCGAGGTCATCGGACGCAACGTCACCCTGGCTGACTCGTTCGGGGCAGACGTCCTCGATCGACTCGTCGAACTCACCGGCACGCTCGTCGGCACGAAGAGATGGGAGGCCGTCGGCGACCTCGTCATCACACCCGAGATCCAGATCACCATCGCTGCGAACGCCGCCGTTCCCCTGTTGGCTCTCGACCCGTGGCTCTACCGACAGGTCCAGTCGATCCTGGTGCTTCCCTCGACGACGACCACCACGGGGCGTCGTTCAGGCCCAGCGGCAGGCACCGTGTCGGATCACGTCATGGCGATCGTCGGTGAGGCGACGCCGCACTCGGGACCCCTGTCGATCGCATGGGACGCGGCACTCCGCGAGAGCCGTCATCCGGTGGACGGCCGCAACGTGGTGATTCACGAGTTCGCCCACAAGATCGACATGAACGACGGCTACAGCGACGGAGTACCCGCCCTCTCCGGCGACGATCTCTCGGAGTGGTTGGCGGTGCTCGACGACGAGTACGGCCGAGCCGAGGGCCGCCGGTCCGACGCGGTGATGCGGCCCTACGCGTGGGCCAGCCCCGCCGAATTCTTCGCGGTGTCGACCGAGACGTTCTTCTGCACTCCCCGTGAGCTCTCCGGTGCCAAGCCGAGGCTGTACGACGCTCTCCGCAACGTGTACCGGCAGGATCCCGCTGAACGCCTGCACGCAGATCAGTCCTGACGCGACAGAGCCGCCGGGTTTCCCCGACGGCTCTGTCGACTCGATGGTGTCGAGTTGGTCTCAGATGACGCGGACGTTCTGAGCCTCTTCACCCTTGCGACCGGGCGCAACGTCGAATTCGACGCTCTGGCCCTCGTCGAGCGACTTGTAGCCCTCGCCCTGAATGTTGGAGTAATGGACGAAGACGTCGTCTCCACCCTCACGTGAGATGAAGCCGTAGCCCTTCTCGGAGTTGAAGAACTTGACTGTACCTACTGTTGACATTGCTTCTCTTTTTCTGTTCGACGAATGGCCGGGATGACCACTCGCACTGCCTCGATTCTTCACGCTCCTGATGGACCGGGAAGACAATTCGACCTTCCGTCCCGAAGATGGGTCGGCGCGTGATCGAGTCGCTGCGGGCCCCAGCCTAGGCGATGAGCGGCACCGCGGCCGTCCAACGACCCCGTGACGCCCTCCGAGTACGCCAGGGGCCACGTCGAACCGGCCATCGAGATCGGGGCATCACCGCCCGGGGGACGCCGCTCGATAGCCTTGCCGCATGGTCATGACCCGTTCCAGGATCGGTCCGGCGCACCACGTTCGAACCTCTGCGACCCACCGGCGCCCATGACGTCACGGCCCCTCCTGCGAGCGGATGCAGGCGAATCGGACGACGAGCCGCGCTTCGGTCTGATCCTCCTGCTGCTGCTGATCTTGTACGTGTTGGTGTCGGGTTTCGAGGCCGACTGGCTTCCCCCCGTCTTCTACGGGCTCGCGGCTGCGGTGCTCCTGCTGACGCGTATCGAGGGCGAATCGAAGCGGACCTGGCTCGTCGTGGCGATCGGCCTCGGCACCACGGGTCTTGCCGCGACGGTCGTGGCCACGGCGTCGCCGTCGGGGGCGCTGACCGGCATCGTCAACATCGGCATCGCGCTCCTGCTGCTGCATTCGTGCTGGGGCCTTCTCGTCAGATTGGTCACCCGCCCCGTCATCACGATGCAGACGGTTTTCGGAGCGATCGACGTGTACGTCCTGATCGGGCTGGCCTTCGCCTTCGCCTACGGAGGGATCCAGAGTTGGACCGGAGAGCCCTTCTTCCGCGGCGACGTCGAGGGCACGAGAAACATCTTCTCCTACTTCAGCTTCGTGTCGCTGACGACCCTCGGATACGGCGACTACACCCCCGGCACGAACCTCGGGCGCAGCCTCGCCGTCGTCGAGGTCCTGATCGGGCAGATCCTCCTCGTGACCGTGATCGCCAGGTTGGTGGCGCTGCTCAACGTGAACAGACCCGCGTCGTCGGACGACTGAGAAGCGGGAGGCTCGCGGCCGACGAGGGCGCCGGTCCGCGACGGGCGCTCAGAACTCGGCGACCTCGTCCCCGTGGACGGTCAGTCCGTAGATGATGAGACCGTCGATGATGATCAACAGCCAGGACCACGCCGGGTACAGCGACAAGAACGTCATCTGGGCCAGGAGGTTCAGTGACGCACCGATGATTCCGAGGATGCGCGCCCACAGCTCGCCGTGGAAGATCCCCATCGACACGAAGAACTGGAACGCCGCGAAGACGACCATGATCACGCCCACCGTCGTCAGATCGAATCGGATCAGGGCCTGGGGGGTCAGGGCCACCCAGTCGTCCTTCAGCAGCAGCGTGACCCCGTACAGCAGGTTTCCGGTGGCCACGAGCGCCGTCGCGACGCCTGCCAACATGACCCACCCACTGGTGTGAGCTTCTCTACGGTCGGCGGAACCTTCGACTGTCATCTTGTGTCCACTTCTCCTCTGGGGCTCACACCGTTGCCGGTGTCACCCCGATCGCTGGATGACAAAGGGGTGGTCGCGCTGTCACTTCATCGCCGAGGCCACGGGGCCGACCGCTTGGTCGAGTTGGCGACGACGGTCGGTCACCGTCTGTGTCGACTGATCGACGAGCGGCAGCTGAGACGTCGCTTCGGCGTCCATCCGAAGCGAGACGTTCGAGCTGAGAGCGGACCGGAGTCCCGCCACGCTCTGGCCGAGGAAGTTCAGGGACTGAACGAGGTTCGAGTCGATGGGGCCGGCGGCGAGCGCCGATATCCGGCCTTCGACGTCGACCGCTCGTCCCCGGAACGTGTCCCATGCGGACGTCAACTGTATGGGATCGCTCTGGCGGAGCACGTCGAGGCTCCCCGAGTCGTGCAACCATCGGCAGCCGCCGACGATGTCGGACAGCTTTCCGTTCAGTTCGGCGCGTGCGGCGCTCTTCTTGTCCGAGTGATGGGTGGCGGCCGAGGTCGCACCCACGATGACGGCGAAGGCAACGACGCCGAGAATCGCCAGGAGCAGCCAGTCCTCGTTGGAGAGCCCGGTGTCGCTCGACGAGTCCGTCGCGGGAGGGGCGGTCGCGGCCGGAGCGGTCGCGGGTGGTGCCGTCTCCGGGGGGCCCGTCACATCCGGAAGGGTCACGTCCGGCGCGTTCGAGCCGCCGCCATTGGGATCACCGCCACCGGTGTCGCTTCCTCCGCCGGAGTCGCCACCGGAACCGCCCTGGCCCGACCCGAGGTTCGCGTTGTCCGCTGCGTCCTGGATCTTCCCCTGTGTCTCCGAACTGCAGCCCCCCACAACGGCGAACAGCCCCAATGTCATGGCGGCACCCAGCATGCCGGCACGCGCTCCTCGGCTGCGCCGGCGCGGACAACGGGCACGAGCGGAGACGTCGCGGGTGGCCATCACTGACACCTTTCGGTTGTCGGGCGAATCGACGACGATCCGATGTCAGCCCGCCACGACTTTCGCCTTGGCCTGCTCGTACTCGCTGTCCGACAGCTTGCCCGCGTTGTGAAGGTCGGCGAGCTTGCTCAACTGGTCGGCCGGGTCGGCCGTTCCCGCGGCTTGGCGGATGTAGTCCTGCATGGCGGCCTCGTTGGCTTTGGCAGCCTCCACCGCACGCTCGTTCATGCTGTTTCCGTTGACGATCAGGTACAGGAAGACGCCGAGGAACGGAAGCACGATGATGCCGATGGTCCAGAAGGCCTTCGCCCATCCCGACATGTCATGAGCGCGGATGATGTCGGAGAAGATCGAGATCACCAGCCAGATCCACATGAAGAAGAGGAAGAACCAGAGGATCGACCAGAGGACCTCGCCCGTTCCCCATTCCGCTGCAATCATCATTGTGTCTCCCGTCGTAGAAAGCGGTGGAACAATAGCGCGGGAGAGCGACGATGTCGCCGATCTCGTCCCGGTCACACCGCGATGGCCCGGTTCAGTCCGGAGATCTCTCGTGCGCCGGCGCGGTACGGGTGAGCGAGTAGGCCACCAGCCCTTCACCTCCGAGACCCACCAGATCGTCCATCGGTGTGGCGGCCCACCTCGCTGACAGATCCTCGACGACCGAGCGGTCGGCCAGGACCTCACCCCGACGTGCCATGGAGTCGAGGGTGAGGGCGATCCCCGGCGGATCACCCCAGACCCCGAACGACACCTGGTTGACTCCGAGCACGCCTGTCGCCACCTTGCCCGCGGCCAGCCCGGCCCGGACGGAGATGTCGATGCCGAGCGACTCGCCGTCGGAACGGATCGCCTCGATCAGGTCCGCCGAGAAATCCGCCGCATCGTCGACCCGGGCGTGCGCGTCGGACAGTCCGGCGAGGAACAGCTGTTGTTCGGAGGATGTGCGAGCCCGCTCGACCCCGTACTCGGACATCAGCTTGTCGACATGCCCGGCGATCCGACCGGCCATCTCGCCGGCGGTCTCCCGGTCGGGACCCGAGGGGTCGGGGAGACCCTCGATCGTCAGCGAGACCACCGTCGCGGTCTCCGCCAGGTCGGCGATCCGTTGCTCTCCGCTCCTGACCCGATCCACGAGTCGCGGGGGAAGCACCGCGGCGAGCATCTCGCCGATGCGTTGCTCCTCGGCGACGAGGGCAGCCTCCTCGTCGCTCAACTGTCGCGCCACCCCTTCGAGTTGCTGTGCGAGATCGCCGAACTCGTTGCGACCGAGGTCGCCTATCTCGGGGGCGAGATCACCCTCCGCGATGTCGCTGGCGGCTGTCACCAGTGGCCCCACGGGTCGGGTCAACGCCCGTGCCAACGCCGCTCCCGAGATCGCTACCACCGGCAGGAGAACGGCCAGGAGAACGAGGATCCGACGCAGATACGTCTGAAGCGGAGCGAGCGCCTCACCCTCCGCCTGTTCGGCGACGACGATCCAGTCCAGCCCCGCCACGTCCACCCCACCCGCCGCCACCAACGTCTTGTCACCGAGATAGCTGGTGACCTGCCCGATGAACTGCTGGTCGTCGAACGCGTCGTCGACGGCGTCGTTGTCGACCGTCTGGAGAAGGACGGGCGAGCCGACGAACTCGATGAGATCCGCCGTCGCCGGATCGTACCCCTGCTCGAGGTAGCGGTCGAGGTAGCGCTGGGGATTCTCGAGCCACTGGCGGGAGTCCGATCTGAGCGTCCGGTCGGCGCCCACGACGTAGGTCTCGCCGGTCTCGCCCAGTCCCAGAAGGTCCCAATCCTGGCGGGCGGTGGTCAACTCCGTCAGCGCCTCGACCGGCACCTGGGCGACAACGGAGCCCACGATCTCGGGGCCCGACCTGACCTCGGCCGCCGCGAAGATCACCGGAGACGACGTGTCCGGAAGGTAGAACACGGTGTCGGCCACGACCGTGTCACCCGCGGCCTCGCTGGACAGGCCGCGGACGACCTCGCCCAGGCCGTCATCCCGGTAGGGGCCGTCGAGGGCATCGGTGCCCAGGTCGATTCGTTTCATCGACGAGAAGACGACCTCGGACGTGTCGGCCGACACCAGGAGGAGGTCCGACAGCCCGTTCGTCTCCCGAACGGCGTTCAGGAACGGAGCGTGGGTCACATGCGCCGCGCTGTACAGGGAACCGTCGCCGGCGTCGTCGAGAGCGCCCCGTTCGGCCACGGGAAACGGGTTGTCGGCGATGTAGTGCTGCTGGATGTACCTCCCCGCGACCGAGTCGGGCACCAGATCCGCCGCCGGCGGGTGGTCCGCTCCGGCTGCGTCATAGCGCGAGAGGGCTTCCTCCTCGTAGAGGGACTCGAGGCCGGCGACCTGGTCCTCGGTGATGTCCTGGTCCAGGCTGTCGTACGCGCTCGACAGGTCCACCAGGGCCTGAACCACGCCGCGATCGCGGGCGAGCACCGAGATCCGCTCTTCCACCTGATCGAAGCCGCTCTCGATGGCCGAGATCCGGGCGTCGCGGAGACTGGTCAACTGATGCTCGACGCTGCCGGTGATCAGCGATCGTGCCGCGAAGTAGTTGATGCCCGCCAGCAGGGCGACCGACGCCAGTCCCACCCCCACCAGATTCCTGGTCAGACTGGACTTGAGCGTCCGGGTGCCGCCGCGGTTCACTCGTCCACCGCCATCGCCGCCCCTTCGCGACGGACCAGCCGGTCGATGCGCCGCCGGCGGGTGAGCGCCAGCTGTTCCAGGGCATCGGCGAGCTGAGGCGTCCGGGAGATCACGGTTCCGGCAGTCCCGGCCCGCACCGCCACCACATCGCAGTCGGTGGTCGCTACGACGACGGGGCGTAGGCCGGGATGACCACCGGCGTCGAGGACACCGAAGATGTCGCCCACCTCGAGATCGACGACACCGACGTCGGGCATGCTCGGCGACCTGACGACCAGGCGGGCCCTCCCGTCGCACAACACGTGCACGTCGCGACTCTCCCCCTCGACCAGGATCGTCTCCCCCCGGGCGAAACGGGCGCTGCTCGCGGCGGCTGCGAAGCGATCGAGATCCTCCTCGGCGATCTCGTCGAGGAGGGGCGACGTCTGGAGCCGTCGCCGCAGCTCGCCATGATCGGGACGTTCGGCGGCGTCGGTCTGGGCGCCGTCGTAGAGATAGAGGTCCTGCGCCGGGCTGGGCAGCGGCACATTGTGGCGGTGGGACTGGTACCACACGAGAGACCCGAAATCGCTCTTCACCTTGGGCGACGCCGCGTAGTCGTCGATCCACAGGTGGACCTGGTAGCCCATGAGAGGATCATCGATCGTCACCACCCGTGCCTCGGGGGCCGGCTCACTCAGAACGCCAGGCGTCGAGCGGGCGGCGTCGAGAAGCATCTCCTTGGCGAGGGTGGGCGGGTTGCGATAAGCCACCTGCAACTCGACCACGACACGGTGCAGACGAGCCGGCTCGTCGAAGTTGGTGATGATGGCCCCGGCGAGGTTGCCATTGGGCACCACGACGAGATCTCCGTTGCGGTCCTCGATGCGGGTGCTGCGCCAGCTGGTGTCGACCACCCTTCCCTCGAGGAGTTCGTCGACCTGGATCCAGTCACCCGTCTTGAACGGCTGGTCGGCCAGCAGCAGGAAGCCCGACGCGGTGCCGCTCAGCGTGTCCTGCAGAGCGAACGAGATGACGAGCGACGTCACCCCCAGCGCGGTCAGCGCGGCGGAGAGGTCCACCTCCCACACCCCCGCCAGCAGGAACCAGGCCGCGAGGAGGATGATGCCGAGCCGCGGCAATGCCAGCAGAAGTCGCGGTATCGGACGGCGCCCCTCCGCTCGGGGCCGATGGCTCAGGTGACGGGCAGTGGCCGCTGCGGCGGACAACCCCGATGCAGCCGCCGCGATGACGAGCCCCGTTCCGACGGCCCGCACCAGGAGGTGGCCGCGGTCCAGATCGAAGAGTGTTCGCAACAGGATCCACAGCGCGAAGAGGGGGACGACCCACGTCCGCAGTGTCGACAGTGCCGCGAGATAGTCGGATTCGCGCTGCCGAAGCCGCTCGGTCACTTCACCGATTCCGATGATCACCATGGGCAGAGCGATGATCAACAGGGCGGCCCAGGCGGCACTCGAGTCGCTGAAGAGGCTGCTCATCGGGGACCCCCTTCGGCCCCCGCCGCGGCGCGCACCACCGACGCATCCCCACCGTCGGGCGGATGGTCGACATCAACGGTCACCAGTCCCGGGGGCAGCGTCGAGCGGACCGCCGCGGAGACGAGGACCTGGCCGGCCGAACCCGTCCGACCCAGGCGTGCCGCGGATGTGACGGTGGGTCCCCAGGCGTCGTAGACGAGCTGGGCGCCGCCGGCCAGTCCGACCGTCACCGGACCGGAGTCGACACCAGCGCTCATCGACAGGGCGTGGCCCTCCTCGGCGGAGACGTCGGCGATGAGATCTGCGACGGCGAGGGCGAACCTCACCGTCCGTGGCGCATGGTCGAGGTAGGGACGCGTCGTCCCACACGCAGCGACGTAGGTGTCGCCGGTGAGCTTCACGCGCTCGAGCCCGTGGACCTCGGCCAGGTCGTCGAGGTCGCTGACCAGCCGATCGAGCACATCACGGACGGCCTCCTTCGACCCGTCCCTGACCAGGTCGCCCAGACCCTTGAACACGATCACGGCGACACTGGCGTTGTCGATCCGGTCGAGGATGCCAGTGTCGCCGGCCTCGGCGCGACGGACCAGCGCCGGGGGAAGGAACCGGCGGAGCAGGTCCACCCGTTCAGTGGTCCTCGCCGCCACCGCCGCCCGGCGCTCGTCGAGGCGAACCAACATGGTGTCGACATCCTCGGACAGCTGCACGTATTCGGTCGGTGGGCGCCCCCCTCGACGCCCCGGACCCGCCGAGGGCTCGACCTTCTCGCCCGAACGGATTCTGCGAAGTCGGGTCGAGAGTGCCCGCAACGGCTCGGCCAGACGATTTGACCATACCGCGGATAGCAGAGTGCTGATCACGATGAACACCGCCATCGCCGTGAGCAGCTCTCGGGCGAACTTCTCGACAGGCTGGTCGACTTCCCACCTGGCGACCTCGGCCGCCACCTCCCACTCGACTCCGTCGATCTGAAGCGGCCCCGATGTTCTCAGCACGTCATCGCCCATGTAGTTCGTCGCCTCCGCCACATCCGTGTCACCCGAACCGGCTCGGGACGAGAGGCGCTCATCGATGCGCTGGAACGTGACCGTTGTCCCGAACGCGTCGATGCTGCGGGCTTCGTCGGGGGTCAGCCGGCCATCATCTGTTCCGGCGTCGAGGTAGGCCTCGGGGTCCTCCACGAACGGGCGGGCGTCGGACCGCATCGTGTCATCGGCCCCGACGAGGTACGTCTCGCCCGTCTCGCCCAGACCGTTCCAGCGACCGCCGTCGGTCATGATGTCGTTGATGCGGTCGGTTCCGATCCTCGCCGCCAGGACACCCACCACCTCCGACTCCGCGAGAACCGGACTGGCGACGAAAGCCGCCGGCCTGTCTCCGGAGGCCTGGTAGGGGGCGAAGTCCGCCATCGCCACGGAATCGGCGGTCCCGGCGGAGAGAGCGGCATCGACCACATCGGCGAGAGTGCTCCCGCTCAGGGGGCCCACCTCGAGATCGGTCGCGAGATCGGTCCTCTTCCCGACCGTGTAGACGATGGCGCCGCTCGCGTCGATCAGATAGAGGTCGTCGAAACCGGCCTGATCGGCGATCGCCCTGAACACCGGGTGCAGCTCGGCGTGGACGGAGCTCCACAGGCTGCCGTCGCCGGCGTCATCGATGAGCGATGGATCCGCCTCGTCGACGGTGACGTAGTCGGACTGCAGGTGCACCGCGGCCGGCTGGACGGGGACGAGAGGAGCAACGCTCACCGGCTGCCCGCGAGCCTGCTCGAGACCGGGCACGACCTCGGTGCGATAGAAGTCGGTCAACTCGGCTTCGGCGTCTCCGTCGACCCCCGAGGCCTGAAGCTCGTCGAATGCGGCGCTGAACTCATCGAGGGCGTCCCTGGTTCCAGGACTGAACGCCAGTGACTTCACCTGGCGCTGGATCCCCCGGACGTACCGTTCCACCTGCTCGCCACGCGACGCACCGGTCGTGATGAGCCGGGCCTGGACGAGTTCGTCAGCCAGCTGACTCCCGTGTTGAAGACCCACCGCGGCGGTGACAACGAGGGACGCCATGGCCACGAGCAGCGTGACCAGCCCTATGCGAGTGGCGATGGAGGTGGACCTCATCGGATCAGGCGCCGCCGATCACGATCCGAGTCGGAGGTTCGCGCCCGTGAAGCCACCGGCCGAACGTACCCACCCACACCACAGGAGGCAACCTCGGCGCCGCGCCGCGCCGGGCGGGACGCGAGCGGGCGGGTCACCCTTCCGCCGCCCAGCCGGCATCGCCGTTCGTGATGGCACGGCGGCGACGGTGGAAACGATCGAACAGGGTGACGAGAAGGGTCAGGAGCAGAAGAAAGAACGCTGTCGCCGACTCGTCGATCGGTGTGTCGGATCTGCGGAGGACCCCGAGGTAGACGACGACGATGAGGAGGTTCGCCACCAGCATTGCGGCGAACTGGCCGCCGACGTGCTTCCAGGAGTGCCCCCGTCCCGACAGCCACTGGCTGACCGCGGCGTTCACCACGACGACGAACGCCACGCCGAAGGTGATCTGAAGAGGTGAGGCCCCACTGCCGGGAATGACCTGGGCGAAGATGACGGTCACCAGGGCGATCAGGGCGACCTTTTCGAACACGTACCAGCTCACGATCGGCACCGGGCGCACCGCGGGATTCGGCGAGGTGGCCGGGAGATGGGCGTCGACATCGAACGACATCGACCAGTCGGCGTCGGGAGCCCGGCGAGCGATGGTTCGGATCACGAAAGCGGCGACACCGATCAGTACGGCGATCAGCCCGACGAACCAAAGGTTCTGGCCGAGGGCGTCTCCCCAGGACGTGTCGACCGGAACGCCCAGGACGTCCTCCTTCAGGAAGTCGGTGACGTCCAGCTGGGCGATGTGGAGCCACCATTCCTGTGGGAGCTTGATGACGATCCAGATGAACGCGGCGGCGCCGATGATCTGTCGTCGCGTCAGCCTCCCGGGGTTCCACCACAAGCGGACGGCCTCGTAGAAGATGAAGAAATATTCGAACGTGTTCGGAAAGATGATGAGGACCGCCCGGACCCCGGTGAGCTCGAACAACACCACGCCCACGAGGCGGTAGTACCAGAGGAACTGGGCGGTTCTGAACGCAAACGGGTCGATCCAGTTCCGTATCGTCGACAGATAGGCGATGGTGAGGTAGTAGACGTCGAGCGCCTTGTCGTAGCCCTGATAACCGTCGAGGTCGAGATCGGTGAACTGCTGGAAGATCGACTGGTCGGCCGCGTCGATCACGAGGCAGGCGACGATCGCCGGTACCGGGAATCGGGGGATGAGCAGCGGTACGCCGAGCCGCAACAGCACCACGATCAGGAACACCACCTGATCCTTCGTCATCGATGTCCTGGTTTCGTCGGAGTCGGCGGGTGTCACGGGCCGGTCGCCGCAACGGGGACAGAAGTTACCACCGGGGTTCGGCGGCGCTGATGACCGGCACCGACGGCCCCGGTGGTCCGCGTCCGGCGTCGCTAGCGTGACCACATGGACGATCTGAAGCGGCGGGACGAGCGAGTCGGGGACATCGAGCGCGACGGGTACACCATCATCACCGATGTTTTCGACGCGGACTTCGGGCGGCAGCTGATCGCAGAACTGGACGCTCTCGAAATCGACCAGCGAATCACACCGGCCTCGAATCGGTTCGAGGGCACCAGCACCTGGCGCATCTACAACCTCCTCGCCCACGGGCCCACCTTCGCGACGATCCCGACCGATACGGCCGTGCTGGAGGTCGTCGAGGGCGTTCTCGATGACGAGTGCCTGATCTCGTCGCTCTCATCGGTCGCCATCGGGCCGGGCGAACGCGCACAACCCCTTCACGCCGACGATCAGGTCATGCCTCTCGAGAGACCTCATGTGGCCACCGTGTGCAACACGATGTGGGCACTGACCGACTTCACCGACGAGAACGGTGCAACCAGGATCGTCCCCGGCAGCCACCGCTTCGATCACTCCCCCACCTACGGCCGGCACTACGACTCCGTCCCGGCCGAGATGAGTCGTGGAAGCGTGCTCGTGTGGCATGGCTCCCTCTGGCACGGCGGTGGCGCCAACAGGACCGATCGTCGCCGCTACGGCATCGCCATGAACTACTGCGCCGGATGGATCCGACAACAGGAGAACCAGCAGCTCGGGATCCCGCTCGACCGGATCGCGACGTTCGAGCCTCGCCTCCAGAGGTTGTGCGGCTTCGGAACCTACCGCGGGCTCATCGGCCACATCGACCGGCAGACCCCTGCTCGACGTCTTCTCGGCGAGTCAGCCGGTCCGATGCTCTGGGACTCAGCCTGACCGTCCCCACGACGTGCCGGTGGGGCCGGTGATCGGCGCCCTGCTCGGATCGCCTGCACCTCCCTCAGAGCGACAGGGCCCGCGCCACCGCTCCGCCGGTCTCGGCGCTGTTGAGATAGGGCTCCGGGTCGTGCGCGCGGTGGCCGTTGTCGATCAAGTGGTCTTCGACCCGTTCTCCGAACACGTCCGCCAGCCGGCTGACCGCGGCGGCATGGTCGCCCTTGGCGGCCACGTTCACCCAGTGGCCGGTGGATCCGGGCCAGGCGCCGAGTCCGTTCGAGGGCGCGGGATCGAGGAGCGGAAGGACCAGGTTCGACCCCAGCGGGGATCCCATCGTGATCAGCGTGGGGATCTCGATCTCGGAATGAGCCGCGAGTGCCTGATAGGCGACGATCGTCCCCAGTGAATGAGCGATGATGACGACCGTGTCGTCGCCGATCTGATCCAACAGCCTCTGTCGCACCCGAGCCCGAATCGACGGATCCTGACCCATGATCGTCGCCATGTCGATGGTCCGGTCGTAGGCGGCCTTGCCCGCGACCTCGCTGAGGAAGCCGAGCGCCTTGTCTCCACCGATCGTCTCGATCAACTCCGCGGCGCCACTTCTCGCCTTCTCCCACTGGTCGGGATCGACCTCGGCCAGGTTCAGCCGGAAGAGGTCGCCGTAGAAACACACCCCCACGTCGTCGGCGTCGATGTCCGCTCCGTGATGCCACAACCCGTCGCGCAGCGCCGGCAGCCATCGGGCCTTCAACTCGTTGGGTCCCCAGAGTTCATGGAAGGCACCGTGAACCAGAACGATCCGAGCCATCCCGGGATCGTAGGCGGTCGCACGCCAACCGGGCGCGGACCGTCCGACCTGGGGACACCCGGCGTATCCTGAGCGCGTGGATCAACTCGGGAGGTTGGCGATGGCGGAGTCGGCGAAGAACCGAAACGCGGAGGTGCGTCAGACGTCGCCCGACGTCAGAGCAGCGCGTGGTCGCGCTCTTCGCGACGACGTGCCTCTCGAGGTGCACGCGGAGGTCTCGACCGGTGCGGACCGACCCGATCCGATCGGGATCCTGATCGCCCAGGACGCTCACCGCCGGCAGGAACTCGTTCCGATCCGGCATGGGCGGATGGGCGCGACCCCTTTCACCTTCTACAGGGGTGCCGCGGGGATCATGGCGTCGGATCTCGCGCGCACCCCGAGGACCACTCTCGACGCCCAGATCTGCGGGGATGCTCACCTGTCCAACTTCGGTCTCTTCAAGGGGCCCGATCGTCGCCTGCTGTTCGACATCAACGACTTCGACGAAACCGCAACGGGCCCCTTCGAGTGGGACCTCAAGCGGCTGGTGGCGAGCATCACGATCGTGGGCCGGCACAACGGCATCGAACCCAAGAAGACGGCGTCGGCGACACGCGCCGCCGTCCGCGGGTACCGGACCTCGATCGCCCGCGTGTCGACGGTCAGCCCCTTGGATCTCTTCTACACCCGCATCGATGCGCTCGACCTCCTCGACGAGCTGGACCAACGGCATGTGAAGCGGGCGACCCGGATCGTGGAGAAGGCCACCCGTAAGGACAGCATCCGGGCGCTCGGCAAGTTGACCACCGTCGTCGACGGTCGGCGCGTCATCGTGCCGGCTCCCCCGGTCATCACCCGGGCCGAGGCGCTGTTGGAGGGCGATCTGAGAGCCGAAACGGAGTCGTTCTTCGACGAGTACCTGGCGTCGCTCCCACCTCACCGGGCGTCGGTCCTCACCCGCTATCGCGTCGTCGACATCGCACTGAAGGTCGTGGGGGTGGGCAGTGTCGGTACGCGTTGCCTCATCGTGCTGCTCGAGAGCAGCGACGGCTCCCCACTCTTCATGCAGTTGAAGGAAGCGACCACCTCGGTGCTCGAACCCCATGTCGGCGCGAGTGAGTACGACCAGTCGGGTGAGCGTGTCGTGAGAGGGCAGCGGCTCATGCAGGCGGCCGGTGACATCTTCCTCGGGTGGTCGCGCGATCGAACCGATGACGGGTCGACGCTGGACTTCTATGTTCGCCAGCTCTGGGACGGAAAGGGGTCGGTCGAGGTCGAGGACATGGACTCCAAGCGTCTGAAGCTCTACGCCGAGGTCTGCGGCGCGAACGTTGGCTCTCGCACATGCCCGATCGGGCGACGCAGCCGCCATCTCCGGATACATCGGCGACGACTCGACGTTCGATCACATCCTCGTGGAGTTCGCGACGACCTATGCCGAACTCAACGACGAGGACTACGAGGCGCACCGGGTGGCGATCGACACCGGTCGGGTCGCCGCGACGGTCGGAGTCTGAGCCGTCACGGGTCTGCTGCGGCTACGGCCGCTGTTCGAGGGCGATTCGGTCCACGACGCTCCGCCCGCCGCGGCCGCCGGACACCGCGCCTACGGAAGCGGAATCTCGGCGCCCGGAATCACCACGGTCTGGTTGGCCAACGGGATGGTCAGTCCGCCGAAGCCCTGGAAGACCAACGACGCCGACAACGAGAGAGTCGATGATCCGACGATGATCTTGCCCTGGTTCAGGTCCAGGGTCGCGCTCGGGGATGCGGCGCCTCCTCCCAGGTTGACCACCACCCCACTGGTGAAGCTCACGAACAGGCAACTGATCGTCACCGAACCCAGTGAGATGGAAGCAGCCCCACTGTTCAGCTGGACACCGGGAAGCGGCAAGACCCCGCCGTTGGCGGGGACCGTCGTCTCGGGAATGACCAGCGTCGGTCCTGTGACCCCGAACGAGGGAGGGTTGTAGCTCGCCGAGCACCCCGAGAAGCCGACGTCGACCGACGGCAGGTCGAGAGAGAACGACGGCAGTTGGTAGGTGAATCCCGGAATCGTGATGTCCGGGATGGTCGTCGACGTGGTGGACGTGGTCGTCGCCGGGGGCGGCACCGTCGGAGGCACGCATGCCCCGGCGAACAGAGCCAGAATCCCGGCCACCGCTACCGCGGACCGTCTCCGCAACCGTCCTCGTGAATCACCCATGTCGTTTCCCCTGTGATCGAGCGGCGTCCTGATGGCCGTGCGCGTCGCGCCACGTTACACCCGGGGCGAACGGCATTCACGATGACGGGGCCACGACGTCCTCCGCCGGCCCGTCCTACTCCACGTAGCGCCGCGCCCGGCGCCCTTCTTGCCGCGCACCGTCGTGGTCTTCATCGCCCTGAGAACGTCGTCGACCGACGCTTCGGGCACACCCACGACCGAGTAGCCGTCCGAGATGCGGATGGGGCCGACGTCACGGCCTGCGAGGCCGCACTCGTTGGCGATCGCCCCCACGAGGTCACTGGGCCTGACGCCACCTCGACGCCCCACGTTGAGGTGGATGAAACCTGTCTCCTGTCCCGACCCCTTGCGTGGCCCCTTCTTGGGCCCACCCCGAGGCGGTGCATTCGAACGGCTCTTCGCCGGGCGATCCTGTCGCCCTTTCTGCCGTCCCGACCTCACCTGATCCGACGCGTCGGGTATCTCCCTTTCATCGACGGTCGTTCCGGTTGACTCGTGCACGAGCTTGATCGCCGCGAGCAGGACCTGGTGTTCGTCCTCCGCGGACAGGGCGTCCACGACGTCGCGGTACCTGTCGAGATCGTCGGCCGCGAGACCGACGCGGATCGCCGACACGGTCTTCTCGACCTGACGCGAACGCAGATCGGCAACGGACGGAACCTTGTGAACGGCGATCGTCTGTGTGGTCAGACGTTCGATGTTGCCCAGTAGCCGGCGCTCGCGAGGCTCGGCGAGGGTGATCGCCACCCCGGAGCGACCTGCTCGACCGACCCGACCGATCCGGTGCACGTAGCTCTCCGCGGCGGATGGCACGTCGTAGTTCACGACGTGGGTCAACACGTCGACATCGAGGCCCCGCGCCGCGACGTCGGTGGCGACGAGCAGTTCGGCGGTTCCGTCGCGGAGACGCCCCATGACCCGATCGCGTTGTTTCTGGTCCATGCCGCCGTGAAGGGCCTCGGCGCGGTATCCCCGCCCGTTGAGCGTCACCGTCAACTCGTCGACCTCGGTCCTGGTTCGGCAGAACACGAGCGCTGCGCCCGGGGATTCGATATCGAGAATCCGTGCCAGCGCCGACGGCTTGTCGGCCCGCCGCACGTAGTAGACGGTCTGACGGACAAGAGCCCGACCGGCATCGGGGGAGCTGCCGCCGATGTCGATTCGCACCGGTTCACGTTGGTACCTGGCCGCGATGGCTGTGATGCGGGACGGCATGGTGGCCGAGAAGAGAACCGTCTGTCGATCGCGGGGGGTGGCGTCGAGAATCGCCTCGATGTCGTCGGCGAATCCCATGTCGAGCATCTCGTCGGCCTCGTCGAGGACCACGGTGGTGACCTTCTCCAGCTTCAGCGTCCGACGGTTGACGAGGTCGATGGCGCGGCCGGGGGTGGCGACAACCACATGGACGCCCCTCTCCAACGCCTTGATCTGCCGATAGATGGGCTGACCCCCGAAGACGGGTAGGACGCGGATGTTCTGATCGCGGCCGTATCTGAAGATGGCCTCGCTGACCTGGACCGCGAGTTCGCGGGTCGGAACGACCACCAGTGCGGTCGGGACCGCGGGGGCGTCGACCCCGATGCGCTCGAGGATGGGCAGGGCGAACGCTGCCGTCTTGCCCGTGCCGGTGGCGGCTTGTCCGAGGAGGTCAGACCCCGCGATGAGATGGGGGATGGCCTCACGCTGGATCGGAGTCGGCTCTTCGTATCCCAGGCCGACGAGGGCCTTCTGCAGCTCGTCGCTCAGCCCGAGGTCGGCGAATCCGCAGGGGTCGACGGCATCGGTCCGGGCGCGACGGCCACCGCGGGGGCCCTCGTCGCCGTCGGTATTCGCCGTCGTTGCAGATGTCATTCAGTTGCAGTCTCCCGTGCGGACGCCATGGTCCACGAATCGCCTGCTCCCATGCCGCCGAGGTCAGCGCCTCCTCCCGAGCGATCCGATATGTGGTTGGCTTGGCGGATGGAGACGTGCGATCTCACGCGTCGGTTGGCCTCGGAGTGACCTTCGTCGGACTCGTCCTCCGGAACATCGGGTCGCGGCCGCTGCGCGCCGCGCTCACGGCCGCTGCGGTGGCCATCGGGGTCATGGCAGTCGTCGCTCTCGGCGTGCTGACGGCAAGCCTCAAGCTCACCGCCACCCAGCTCCTCGAGGTGGGGACCGCCGACTTCACGGTGGCCCAGAAGAACACCGACGACATCATCAACAGCACCATCAGCGAGGAGGACATCGCGGCCATCGAAGCGCTCCCGGGCGTCGAGCGGGCCGTCGGAGCGCTCATCTCGACCGATTCCTACGATGCCGACAATCCGCTCGTGATCGAGGTCGGCCTCGACCCCGCCGATCAGGTGCCCTTCGGCGTGGACATCCTCGAAGGGGGCCCCTACGCGTCCGACGCCGACGACCAGGTGATGCTCGGCTACGTGTTGGCCAAGGACATCGACAAGCGGGTGGGCGATGACGTCGTGGTCGACGACAACGCGTACACGGTGACCGGTCTCTACTCCACGAACGTGTCGTTCGGGAACTCGACGATGATGTTCCCGCTCGCCAATCTCCAGGGAAGGAACCGGCTGTCGGGGCAGGTGTCGCTCGGGTTCGTCCAGGTCGCCGACAGTGCGTCGATTCCGGAGGTCAAAGCAGAGATCGACGACCAGTTCCCTCAACTCGCCACGATTCAGACCGCGGAGGACTACGGACGCGCCGACCGGAATCTGACCCTCATCTCGGCGGCGAACACGGGTGGGTCGATCCTCGCCGCGATGATCGCCATCACCGGGGTGCTGAACACCGCCTTGTTGTCGTTCTTCGAGCGGATCCGCGAATTCGGGATCTACCGCTCCGTCGGATGGACCCGTCGACGGGTGATCGCACTGGTCCTGGGCGAGTCCGTCATCGTCAGTCTCGGTGGCGCGGTGGTGGGTATCGTGATGGGCGTCGTGGCCATCAACGTCCTCGAGCGGCTGCGCGAACTCCGCGGAATCTTCGTGCCGACATACGACGCGTCGGTCTTCCTCCGAGCCTTGCTGTTCGGCCTGGTCGTCGCGTTTCTCGGAGCCCTCTATCCGGCCCTGAGGGCGGCATTCGTCGCTCCGCTCCGGGCGGTCCGACGTGAGTGACGAACCGAGTTCCGGGCTGGCCGTCGTCGCGAAGGGCGTGACGAAGAGGTACGGGCGCTCGACAGTCCTCACCGACCTCGACCTCGCCGTCGAGGTCGGTGAGTTCGCGGTGCTCGTAGGACCCTCCGGATCCGGCAAGTCGACTCTGTTGCACCTGCTCGCCGCTCTCGAGTCCGCCGACGAGGGCGAGATCGCCGTGGCCGGACACCGACTCGGACGACATGCGACCCACCTGGCGCGCTACCGACGCGAGGACGCCGGGATCATCTTCCAGCTGCACAACCTCATTCCGCGGTTGACCGCGCGGGAGAACGTCGAAGCCGCCATGTTCGGAACGCACCGGGGCCGGCGTCAGCGCGTGGCACGCGCCGACGAGTTGTTGGAGCGACTCGATCTGACCGATCGCGCCGGGGACCGGCCGGCGACCATGTCCGGCGGAGAGCGACAACGGGTAGCCGTGGCTCGCGCTCTCGCCAACGACCCGTCGGTGATCCTGGCCGATGAGCCCACGGGAAGCCTCGACGAGGCATCCGCAGACCTGGTTCTCGATCTGTTCGCCGACCTCGTCGGGGAGGCCAGAACCATCCTCGCGGTGAGCCACGACCCCCGTCTGAACGAACGTGCCGACCGCCTGATCCCCCTCGTCGACGGTCGTATCGTCTTCGATGCCGAGGGAGACCGGGAGCTCGCCCCGGAATGATTCCGGCGTCACCTCCGCCGAACATCTCTGGGACTCCCGCTCGGACCCCGACCCTTCAGGGGTTCCGCCCACAACGTGGTGATCGCCGCGATCGCGAGGGCCACCGCCCACCCCGAGGGGGGAAAGGGAGCGAGGTGCAACAGATCGGCGAACGGCGCGACGTACACGGCGGCCGCCGCGACAGCGGCGATCGACGACGTCGCAACCATGAACTGAGGCGTGAGACGAAGTCCCGTCCGCCACAATGGTCCATCGGGGCTGCGTTCGATCGCGATCAGGAAGGGCTGGCTGCACAGCAGCGTGACGAAGGCGAGTGCTCGGGCCTTCTCGCTCGGCCAGCCCCTGTCGAGCGTGACGAGGTACACCGCGCAGATCCCGACCGCCAGCGTCAACCCGATCGCGTAGGGCCGCCACATCGAGGTGATGCCCAGACCGCTGACCGCCGAGCGTGGTGGACGCCGCATCACGTCGGCGTCGGCGGGATCGGCCTGGAAGACGACCGAGACGATCGGGTGGAGCACCAGTTCCAGCAACACCAGGTTGACCGGGAACAGCAGGAGGGGACGACCCATCAACGGTATGGCGAGCGCGGCGAAGAGCAGCGGTGGGTGGAACGCGATGAGATAGGCGAACGCCCTCGTCAGGTTGTCGTAGATCCGGCGCCCGTTGCGGACCGCTGCGACGATCGTGGCGAAATTGTCGTCGAGCAGGACGATCGTGGCCGCGTCGCGCTGCGACCTCGGTGCCGCGCTGACCCATGGCGATGCCGATGTCGGCTGCGTGCAGAGCTGCGGCGTCGTTGACCCCATCCCCGGTCATGGCGACCACCTCTCCCCTTCGACGGAGCGCCTCGACCAGACGGTGCTTCTGGTCGGGACGGGTTCGGGCGAAGATGTTGGTGGTGGCCGCCAGCTCGTCGAACTGTTCGTCGGTCGCCGCGTCGAGGTCGTCGCCGCTGGCGATGAGATCACCCTGCCGACCCTGGTGGGGAAGTTCGAGGCCCTCGGCGACGGCATGTGCGGTGGTGGGATGATCGCCGGTGATCATGACCACGCGCAGCCCCGCGGTCCGGCATTCTTCGAGTGCGTCGCCGACGCCTTCGCGGATCGGATCGTGGAACGCGACCAACCCCGCGTAGCGCAGCACGGCTTCATCGGTGGTCCGATCCTGTGACGGGCCGCTGCCGGCACCTGACGCAACAGCGATCACCCGCATACCCTCGGCGCCCAGCGCGTCGTGGGCGCGGTGAGCTGCGGCGACAACCTCCGGGTCGGCCTCACAGTGGGCGAGGACCCCCTCGATCGCCCCCTTCGACGCCACGCGGTGGGTTCCGTCGGGCAGCTCCCACACATGGGTGAGGTACTTGTGCACCGGATCGAACGGCCAATCGGTCACGAGTGCCCCGCCCTGCAGATCACTGATGTCGGCCCCGACATCGGCCGCATGTTCGGTGATCGCCACGTCCAAGGGGTCGAACGGATCGGGTTCACATGCGAGCACTGCGGCCTCGAGCAGCGCGGCGCCCTCGCCGGACGCACACCTACCGTCCGCGGGACCGCCGTCCGGGCCCACCAGCGACGCGACGGCGAGCCGACCGGCGGTCAGCGTCCCTGTCTTGTCGGTACAGATCACCGTTGTCGATCCGAGCGTCTCGACTCCGGGAAGTCGTCTGACGAGCGCCCGGTCGCGGGCGAGTTGTCGGGCCCCGAGTGCCAGGTACAGGGCGTACACCATCGAGAACTCCTCTGGAATGGCGGCGATACCCAGGCTGACCCCGGCGATGACGGCGTCGCCCCAGCCGTTGCCCCGGATCAGTTCACTCGCGACGACGGCGGCACAGAAGACGAACGCAACGACCGCGAGCACGGTGACGAGACGTCCGAGCGCCCTCTGCAAGGGCGTGGCCGGCGGACGCACCGACTCGATCAGGCTGCCGATTCGGCCATAGCGGGTGGCCGCGCCGGTCGCGGTCACCCGCGCCAGGGCCCGTCCGGCGATGACCGTGGTGCCCGCCCACACGGTGGCCTCTTCGGTGGATCCCCCCGGCACTTTCGCCACCGGCATCGACTCACCCGTGAGGGACGATTCGTCGACCGTCAGCTGGGTCAGGTCGATCAGCCCTGCGTCGGCGGGCACGATGTCCCCCTCGTGCAGCCACACCAGATCGCCGACGACGACCTCCTCCGTCCTGATCACGACCGCGTGCCCGTCACGAGACACGAGCGCAGTGGGCGCAGTGAGCGCCCTCAACGCCTCGAGGGTTCGTCGGGCCCGGCTCTCGAGAACCCAGCCCACGGCCGCGATGGGCACCAGGGCGGCAAAGGCAACTGCGGCGTCGAGCTTCTCGCCGATCAGAAGATAGGTGGGGGCGGCCACCAGGAGCAGCGCCACCATCGGATCGGACAGCGGTCCCAACAGCTTCCGCAGAGCGCCCCGGCTCGACGACGGGGCGATCCGATTCGGTCCATCGGCGCGGAGGCGGCGCGCGGCATCGACCGAGCTCAGCCCCTCCGCCCCCTCCGGGACCACCAGCGAGTCGACCGCTGGCGACGACTGCCTCGCCGCCTCACCGCGCGATGTCATGTGACAGCACTAGCAGACCGGTGCCGCGTGGACGGCGATCAGGCCCGCCAAAGAGGACCGCGTGCCGGCTGCCGACGCGCGACAGTTTGTCCGTGCCGCAACTCGTCGTGTCGCAGGTGTCCAAGCGATTCGATCGCACGGTGATCCTCGATGAGGTGGATCTCGTCGTGCACGGTGGCGAGGTCGTCGCCTTGACCGGGGAGAACGGGGCGGGCAAGACCACCCTGATGAAGATCTGCGCCGGGTTGGTTCGCGCCGACTCCGGATCGGTGGGCGTGGGCGGTCGGATCGGCTACTGCCCGCAGATCCCCGGGCTCTTCGACCTCCTCAACGCCGATGATCATCTCGTCATGTTCGGAGGAGGCGCCGGAATCAGCCGCACCGACTCGTTGCGGCGTGGCCACGAGATCCTCGAGGGCTTCGACTATCCGCTTCAGGAGAGATCCGTCACCCGAGATCTCTCGGGCGGCACGCGCCAGAAGCTCAACCTCGCCCTGGCGCTGTTGGCCGACCCGACCGTCCTCCTTCTGGACGAGCCGTACCAGGGGTTCGATCACGGCACGTACCTGAACTTCTGGGATCACTGCCGATCATGGGGCGACGCGGGCATGGCGGTGGTGGTGGTGACCCACATGCTGGCCGAGCTGGAGCGGGCCGACCGGGTGATCGAATTGCCGGCCCATCCTTCGCGGACCCCGGCCGAGGAGGCCTGATGAACTCGCTGCGTCGGATACTGATCATGGGGGAGATGCACGGGCGCGACCTCACGAAGCGGCATGTGGCTCTGGGGTTGTTGGTGGCCCTGCCACTCAGCTTCTATCTGGTCTCGATGGGAACGGGTGACGAGGCGATCGTGGCGGGTGGCGTCGGAATGGCGTTCTCGGTGTCGGGCGCGACGTTGTTCTCGGTTCTGTCCTCGGGCGAGGTCGACCAGCGCCTGGTGCTGAGCGGATACCGCCCCCACGAGCTGTTGTTGGGCCGACTCCTCTTCCTCGGTCCGATGGGGATTCTGATCGCCACCGGCTTCAGCGTTCTCATGGTCACGATCTCCCACCCTGCGCGCCCATGGCTCACCTTCGTGGGGGTGTCGGCGGTGGCACTCCAGTCGATTCCGTTCGGACTCGCCGTTGGAGCTGCGGTGCCGCGGGAGCTCGAGGGCACCCTCGTTCTCATCGGAGTGGTGGGAATGCAGCTGGCGATGGATCCGGGCGCGGCATTGGCGAAGCTTCTGCCGTTCTACGGTCCGCAGCGGTTGATCACGTCGAGCCTCACCCCCGATGGCCCGATCGCGTGGCCGGCAGCCGTCACGGTGACGTACGGATTGGCCATGTTGGCGTTCGCCCGGCTGGCGGTCGCCCGCCGGGTCGAGGTGACCCGTCACGCCCGCACCCGAGGAGGTCAGATACCCAACTCGTGATGGGGTGGCAACTCGCCCGCAGCGATGGCGTCGGCCCGTCGGTGCAGCAACTCCGCGGTGGTTTCGAGGTTTCTGGCGATGATGAAGTCGCGGCGCTGGACACCGTCGAGAACGAAGTCGGCGAGTTCGCCGAGATCGGCAACGGGGGGCTCGTGCCCCGTCGCGGCGGCGACCCTGGACTTCAGTTCGTCGAAGCTCATGCTCGACCGTCCGGTCCCGGCGCCCTTTCGCTGGAGTTCCGCCGGACGGTTGCGAGCCGCACTGTAGAGACCGGTGTCGAGAAGGCCACCCGACGGGTAGAAGACCGATGCCCGCAGGCCGGTGTCCTGGCGGATCAGGTTGTGGTGCAGTGCTTCGGTGAAGCAGCTCACCGCCGCCTTCGAGGCGGCGTACACCGACGCCGTCGGCACCGGGGCGAATCCTCCGTCGCCCGACGAGGTGACGACCACCTGCCCGGGACTACCGGACTCGATCATCGCCGGTACGAACGTCGAGGTGCAGATCGCGACGCCGAAGACGTTGACCCCGAAGCACCACCGCCAGTCGTTGGGCTCCTGTTCCCAGGGAAGGCCGCCCCCGCCGGAGGTGACACCGGCGTTCAGGAACAACAGGTTGCACCGGCCGTGGGTGCCCATGACATGGTTCACCAGCGCGGCGACGGACTCCTCGTCCGTGACGTCGGTACGGAACCCGCTCACCGCTCCCCGGGACTCCAGTTCGGCCACCGTGGAAGCCAACGCAGGACCCTCGACATCGGCGATGACGACCGTCGCACCCCGGTCGAGCAATGCGGCCACGAGAGCCTTGCCGATGCCTCCCGCTCCGCCGGTGACGACGGCGACGGCCCCGTCGATGTCGAGTCGATCAGCGTCGGCGTCCATCGTCAGCCCTTCCATTCCATTCCGTAGTCGTCGAACCACCAACGCGCCTCACGGATCGCTCCCGGAGGGGTCCGTAGATCGGGGTCCTGGTGAAGCTGTTCGGGCGTCGGACCGACCTGGCTCGCGATTCGCCCGAGCGCAGCGGCGTCGAGGCCGTAGCACTCGATGGCGTTGAGGCCCAGCAGACGGCGGGTGTCTTCGATGGAGACATCACGGAAGTCGGTCTCGAGACGTTCGACGGTGTGCGGCCAGGACCCCTCGGGATGGGGGTAGTCCGTGCCCCACATCAGCGCATCGATGCCGTTGAGGTGTCGCCGGCGAATCTCCTCGCGACTCATCGTGGAGGCTCCGATGAAGACGTTGGAGCCGACGTACTCCGACGGCAGTCTCTTGATCAGGCCCTTGGTCTGGGCATTCAGCTTCTTCACCTTGCCGCTCGCGCCGAAGTTGGTGTCGGCCTTCCAGAGCAGGTCTCCGAGCCAGTACGAACCGCACTCGACCACCACATATCTCAGGTTGGGGAACCTGTCGAACTTCCCCGACAACAGCAGCTGCCAGAGTATTCGGTGCGTCCAGAAGGGCACCTCGAGGACGAACTGGGCGATGTTGTCGTTGTACGAATCCCAGTCGCCCTCGCCCGAATGGGTGTGAACGACCAGTCCCGCGTCGGCGCAGGCCTCCCACACGGGGTCGTAGATGGGATGACCGTACGACGGGTTGTCGTGCCACATCGTGGGAACCATGACCCCCTTGATGCCCGGAGTGCCGGCGAGTGACTCGATTTCCCGAACGGATTCCTCGATGTCGTGGATGATCGGAACGAGAGCGACGCCGGCCCGTCGAACCGGGTCGGTGGCACAGAACTCCACGAGCCAACGGTTGTGGGCCCGCGCGCCCGCGAACGCCAGCTGCGGATCGCTGATCTGGCCCGCGGCCAGTCCAGCACCGAACGGGGGGGATTCCTGACCGGTCACGGCGTCTCCGTCGGCGAAGATGATCTCCGCGGAGATCCCGTCGGCGTCCAGTGCCTTGTCCCGGATGCCCGGGTCGAATGCCCCCCGGAGCCCCTCGGCGTTCTCGCTCTCCCACTTCGACACGTACTCGCCGTTGATCTCCTCCACGAGGCGGCGGTGGTTGTGTCGCTCCACGACCCACTCGTCGAATTGGGGGTGGAACTTCGCGTCGAGGTACTCGCGGTACTCCTCGACCTGGAGCCCGGCGTGGGTATCGGACGAAACGATCACGTAGGGATCGTTGCTGGTGTCGACTCCGTCCAATGGATTCGGCATTCTGATTCCCCTTCCGACCGACAACCCCGATCCGTTCGAGGTGTGCAACACTTGAACAGTGTCCTAGTGGTCTTGCACACTGTTACAGACGACGATGCCCGCCACAAGCACCCCGTTCAGATCAGAGACTGGAGTTCCATGACCGAGACCCCGATGACCCGGCCCGGCGAGGTGTCGGGACGGCCCAAACTGGTCCTCGCATATCGAACCGATCCCCACTGCATCGCCGACCTGCTGCCTCCCGGTCTCGAGCCGTGGGGCGAACCCGTCGTTCAGATCGGCGTGTACTGCGTCCCCGTCCACGGAGAACCGGAATTCGGCATCAGTACCAAGATCCCGGCGCGCTACAACGGTGTCGAGGGCCAGTACTCACTCGGCATCGGCATCGATCAGGAGTCGGCGATCTTCGTCAGCCGGGAGACGAACGGACAGCCCAAGTTCCCGTGCTCGGTGGCGCTGTTCCGCCTCGGTGACGTCATCGAGGCCAGGGCCACCCACCAGGGGTACACGTTCATGACCTACCGCGGCGATGTCTCGGGGACCCGGGAACCTTCCGGCGACGAGCTCGAGGAGCACGAGTGGTGGATCAAGGTGTCCCGGGCCGTCGGCGGCGCCGAGGGCCGCTACGACTTCCCACCTCACGTCGTGGAGGTCCGCACGGCGGGCGTCGTCACCCACGTCGAGACCCTCGACGGTGAGCTCGACCTGACCTACAGCCCGTGGGACCCCTACGTGGACCTTCTCCCGATGCGGAGCGCGGCCACCGCCGAGCTCGTCACCACTCGCCACACGGCTCGTGACATCACCCTGGCCGGCCCGCTCGACGCCGAGGCGTTCTGGCCCTACGCCGACACGATCAGCGGGTCACGATGGCCCGGCGATCGGGGCGGACCTCGTCGGCGGACGATACGCGCCCAGACCGAGGGAGCCGGCGCGACGGTTGCGTGACGAGCCCTCCCGACCGGGATCACCTGCACTGATGGAGACACAGCTGGTCTCGGTTCGTGGGAACTCCCAACGGCTCGACGGGGGTGCGATGTTCGGCAATGCGCCTCGCATCGTCTGGGAACAGTGGCTCGAACCGGATGCCCACGGCCTCGTCCCGCTCGCGACCCGGGCCCTGCTGATCCGCGAGGAGTCGGGTCGTCACGTTCTGCTCGAGACCGGCGTGGGCGCGTTCTTCCCGCCTCACCTGCGGGCTCGATACGGCGTCGACGAGGCCCGACACGTTCTGATCGACAACCTCGCCGATCTGGGGGTGGAGCCCGCCGACATCGACGTGATCGTGTTGTCGCACCTCCATTTCGACCATGCCGGCGGGCTTCTCGCTTCCTGGAGTGACGGCCACCCCGCCGCTCTCGCGTTCCCGACCGCGACGGTGGTGGTCAGCGCCGATGCGTGGGCTCGGGCGCGACGCCCGCATCGTCGCGATCGGGCGTCCTTCATTCCCGAGCTCCCAGAGCTCCTCGTCGATGGTGCTCTCGAGATCGTCGACGGGGACAGGTCAACCGTTCTCGGCCCCGACTACCGGTTCCATTTCTCTCATGGTCACACGCCGGGGCTGATGCTCACCGAGGTCGGCCACCTCGACCGCCCCGTGGTCTTCGCTACCGATCTGATACCGGGATGTCCGTGGGTGCATCTCCCGATCACCATGGGATACGACCGCTGTCCCGAGCTGGTCGTCGACGAGAAGTCGGCTCTTCTCGACGACCTTCGCGAGCGTGGGGCGCGTTTGTTCTTCACCCACGACGAGTCGGTGGCCATGGCGCAGATCGAGCGCAGCGCCGAGGGTCGCTACCGGTGCGGAACCACCTGGCCCGACGGCGTCTGGGCGGTCGGCACCGAGACCGACGCGTCGACCGGGCGCTGACATGTCGAGCTCACTCCGCGTGGACGTGCCGGCACAGGCCCCCGGGGGGGCGCACGACCGCCGCTCCCGCTAGACAGACGGAGTGGCGTCACGCGAAGTGATCATCCTGGGGACTGCAGGTCAGTCACCCACTCGATTCCGCCACCACAACGGCTACGTCCTTCGATGGGACGGCACCACCATCCTGTTCGACCCCGGAGAGGGCACACAACGTCAGCTCACAGTGGCCGGGGTGTCCGCCGCCTCGATTCGCCGGGTCTGCATCACCCACTTCCACGGCGACCATTGCCTCGGACTTCCCGGCGTGATCCTCCGTATGGGCCTCGATCACGGCCGACTTCCGGTGCCCGTCCACTTCCCCGCCTCTGGCGTCGAGTATCTCCGTCGGCTGAGCCTCGCTGTCCGCCGGCCAGGAGTCGACCGACATCGACGAGCGCCCCGTGATCGTCGACGGCAAGGTCGCACTGGAGGGCGGGCTGACCCTGGAGTTCGCCCGGCTCGCCCATCCTGTCGAGTCGATCGGTTGGCGGGTCAGCGAGCCCGACGGGACGAGGATGCGCCCCGACCTGATCGCCGCGGCCGGGATCAGCGGACCCGACATCGGGCGCCTCCGAGATGCCGGCAGCATCGACGCCGGAGGACGGACGGTGACCCTCGACGAGATGAGCGAGCCGCGGTCGGGCCAGTCCTTCGCGTTCATCATGGACACCTCCTGGTGTGACGCCGCACTCGAACTGGCCAGTGGAGCGGATCTGCTCGTGTGTGAGTCGACGTTCCTCTCGAGCGAGGAGCATCTCGCCACCAGGTACGGACACCTCACGGCGCGACAGGCGGGCCGTCTCGCTGCTGAGGCGGGGGCGCGGCGGCTGGTTCTCACGCACTTCTCGGGCCGGTACCCCGATTCCGAGGCGTTCGGGGTCGAGGCCCGCGAGGAATTCGACGACGTCGTCGTCGCCGAGGAGCTACGCGCGGTTCCGCTACCGCCGCGCCGGTGAGGCGGCAGCAGTGGTGACACTGGGCGAGGGATGGCAGTTCTGGGTCGACCGGGGGGGCACGTTCACCGACGTCGTCGCCCGACACCCGGACGGATCGCTGTCCACGCGGAAGCTCCTGTCCGACAATCCCCGCCACTACGAGGACGCAGCGGTGGCTGCCGTTCACGACCTGATCGGCACCCCCCGAGACGGCCCCCTCCCCGCCGGGATGATCGACGCCGTCAAGATGGGCACCACCGTCGCCACGAACGCACTTCTCGAACGCACCGGCGAGCCGACGGTCTATGTCACGACCAGAGGATTCGCCGACGCGCTTCGCATCGGAGACCAGACCCGACCCGACATCTTCGCTCTCGACATCGACGCGCCGGAGATGCTCTATGACCACGTCATCGAGGTGGACGAGCGACACACAGCGGATGGTGCGGTCGTTCGCACCCTCGACGTCGATGCCGTCCGGCAGTCGCTCGTGGCATGCCGAGACAACGGTGTGGACTCCGTCGCCGTCAACCTCCTCCACGGATACCGTCACAGCACCCACGAGAAGCAGGTCGCGAACATCGCCCACGGTCTCGGTTTCGGGCAGGTGTCGGTGGGACACGAGGTGAGCCCCCTCATGAGGCTCGTGCCCAGAGGCGACACCACCGTCGTCGACGCCTACCTGTCGCCTGTGCTCCGTCGCTACACCCAACGCCTCGAACGACTCCTGAGGCCCGAGGGGTCGGGCCCCCGTCTGCTCTTCATGCAGTCGAACGGCGGTCTGGCCGACGCCGCCGCGTTCCGGGGCAAGGATGCCCTCCTGTCGGGACCCGCCGGCGGCGTGATCGGGATGATCGCCACCGGTCGCTCTGCGGGCTTCGAGCGGCTCATCGGGTTCGACATGGGCGGCACATCGACCGACGTCTCGCACTATGCCGGTGACATCGAACGGGTTTCCGAGCGCAACATCGCGGGAGTGCGGGTGCGAGCCCCCTCGATCGACATCCACACCGTTGCTGCGGGAGGAGGCTCGATCGTGTGGTTCGACGGCTCCCGAATGCGCGTGGGTCCCGAATCGGCCGGGGCCGACCCCGGACCGGCCTGCTACCGACGCGGCGGACCGCCGACGATCACCGACTGCAACGTGGTGCTGGGCAAACTCCGCCCTGAACACTTCCCCTCCGCATTCGGCGCGGACGGGAGCGGACCGATCTCCGAGTCGGCGTCACGTGACGCTCTCGGCGCCCTCGCCGGCGCCATCTCCGAGGCCACCGGCGTCGATCACGATGCCGTCGACGTGGCGAACGGATTCCTCGTCATCGCCGTCGAGAACATGGCCAATGCCATCAAGAAGATCTCGATTCAGCGGGGCCACGACATCTCCGACCACACGCTCAGCTGTTTCGGAGGCGCCGGCGGGCAACACGCCTGCCTCGTCGCCGACCGGTTGGAGATGTCCCGGATCCACGTGCCTCGGCATGCAGGGGTGTTGTCGGCCCTGGGAGTCGGCCTGGCCGAGGTCCGCCACGTTCTCGATCGAGCAATCGAGCTCACCCTCGATACCGAGGAGCCCGACGTTCTCTCCTCGGACTGGTCGTCACTCGAGTCCGCGTGCCGCCATGCGCTTCGGGAGCAGGGCGTCGCCGACGGCCGGATCCTGATCACACGTCGGATGTCGATCCGCTACGCGGGATCGGATTCGGCTCTGCTCGTCGACGCGGAGACGGCTCGGGCCGCGACGACGAGCTTCGAGGAGGCTCACCGAGCCCGATTCGGATTCGCGTCGCCGGGGCGGGACGTCGTGGTGGAATCGATTCAGGTCGAAGCCGTCGGGGAGGCGCTTCCCGTCGTCCACGATGTGGTGGCGCCGGCCGCCGGCGGCAGCGAACTCGGATCACATCCGACGGTGATGGCCGGCGAGCGCCGACCGACGCCCTTCCACCAGCGGTCTCTGCTCACCTCGGGCGTCACTCTCGACGGTCCCGCCGTGGTCGTCGATGTGAACGCCACCACCGTCGTCGAACCAGGCTGGCGGGCGCACGTGACCGACGCGGCCGACCTCGTCATCGAGCGCGTCGCGACCCGGAGCGACGCCATGCCGGTGGGTGTCGAGTCCGACCCCATGCGACTCGAGGTCTTCAACAACCTGTTCATGAACATCGCCGAGCAGATGGGAGTGGTCCTGGAGAGCACCGCCCATTCGGTCAACATCCGCGAACGCCGCGACTTCTCGTGTGCGCTGTTCGATCCGACCGGGGATCTCATCGCCAATGCCCCCCACATTCCGGTTCACCTCGGCTCCATGGGCGATGCGGTGTCGTCGATCATCGCCGAGAACCCCGACATGGGGGCGGACCAGGTGTTCGTGTCGAACGCCCCCTACAAGGGCGGAACCCACCTTCCCGACGTGACCGTCGTGGCACCCGTCGCCGCCGGGGGCGGTGCCGGGCCCGACTTCTTCGTGGCGGCACGCGGCCACCACGCCGACATCGGCGGAATCACGCCCGGATCCGCTCCGGCGGACAGCACCTCGATCGAACAGGAGGGGATCCTCCTCGACAACGTCCTGTTGGTGTCCGAGGGCCGTTTTCACGAAGCGGAGCTGAGACGGTTGCTCGCCTCGGGGCCGTACCCCGCTCGCGCTCCGGACCAGAACATCGCCGACCTCGAGGCTCAGGTCGCGGCCTGCCGAGCGGGCGCCGCCGCGTTGGCGGGAGTCGTCGACCGACACGGTCTCGATGTCGTCCACGCCTACATGGGCCACGTGAAACGCAACGCGGAGGAGGCCGTTCGCGAGGTCATCGACACCATGACCGACGGCGCGTTCACCTGTGAGACCGACGACGGCCACCGGGTCAGCGTCGCCATCTCGGTCGACCACCCCCGCCGCGCAGCGACGATCGACTTCACCGGGACGAGCGCCGTCCACCCGGGTAACTTCAACGCGCCGTCGGCGGTCGCACGCGCTGCTGTTCTCTACGTGTTCCGCTGTCTGGTCGATGACGACATCCCTCTCAATGCCGGTTGCATGATTCCCCTCGACATCATCGTGCCCTCGACGACCATGGTCTCTCCCCGTCACCCCGCCGCGGTCGTCGCGGGGAATGTCGAAACCTCGCAGCTCATCGTCGACGCGCTGCTCGGTGCCATCGGCGGAGTCGCCGCGTCACAGGGAACGATGAACAACGTGTCGTGGGGCAATGATCGACACCAGTACTACGAGACGATCTGTGGCGGTGCCGGTGCCACACCCAACGCCGACGGCTGCGACGCGGTGCACACCCACATGACCAACTCACGCCTCACCGATCCCGAGGTGCTGGAGAGTCGTTACCCCGTCGTGATCGAGTCGTTCCGGGTTCGCCGAGGCTCCGGCGGCGCAGGAGTCCGGCGCGGTGGCGATGGGGTCGTTCGACGCATCCGATTCGACGAGCCGATGACGCTCAACATCGTGTCATCGCGGCGCAGGGTACGTCCCTACGGAATCGAAGGGGGCCGCCCCGGGCTCGCCGGTCACAATCGGATCATCAGGGCCGACGGGACCCCGATCGAGCTGCCGGGTACCGCCCGGGTGGAGATGGGCGCCGGGGACCGCGTCGAGATCGAGACCCCGGGCGGCGGCGGGTGCGGATTCCCCTGACGGGATGGTCGGTTTCCGCGGAGGAAGCTCCCGGAATCACCCGCGATTTCAACCCGGATGATCCCCGAATACCGCGTCCACGGTGTGAAGCATGAGTCACAATGGTCACAAGCCGTGATGACGCGGCGCGAAACAACAGGAGAGCTTCATGTCAACAGACGAGCAATCGTGGAACGACAGCAGCGGATGGGCCATGGGCTGGGCTGCGTTCGCCGCCTTCATGCTGATGATCGCGGGCGTTTTCGGGATGATCAACGGCATTGCGGCCATCGCCAATGACACCAATGACGTTTTCGTCAAGGGTCAGGAATGGGTCTTCCACTTCGACATCCAGACGTGGGGATGGATTCACCTCATCATGGGAATCGTCCTGTTCCTCTCCGGAATGGGGATCTTCTCGGGGAACGTGCTGGCCCGCACGATCGGAGTTGCCGTGGCGGCATTGAGCGCCATCGCCAACTTCATGGCTCTCCCCTACTACCCCATCTGGGCAATCGTGGTCATCACGATCGACATCACGATCATCTGGGCCCTGACGGTCCACGGCCGCGACCTCGCCGAGGGCTGACCCCGATCACGTGGAGCGCTCGGCCTCATCTGCGCGGTTCGCCCGCCAGGTGAGGCCGAGCGGGATTCGAACACCTGACTACGGACCGAACGACTCGCGGACGGCAGCGACGATGACGTCGGGTGCGTCCTCCTGGATGTAGTGGCCGGCATCGGGTAGATCGACGTACCGGGCCTGGGGGAAGTGACGGCGCCACCGGTCGATGGTCGCTTCCGAGGCCAACGCGGGGTCCTTCCGGCCGAAGACGAGGAGCACATCGACGTCCCCGAGGGTCGACGACACCCGCTTCTCCAGCTCGCCCAGCCACGCGTGGGCGCCGAGGATCTCCTTGGGGAACTTGGCGATACCGCACCGTGACGCCGGAGTCGGAACGACGTCGGTGTAGTGGGAGAATTCCTTGTCGGACAGCCGAACTTTCAGTGACCGCCGCATCAACCCGGTGACGAACAGATTCCGGTTCGTGATGAGCCACTGCACCGGTCGGCTGCCCATCATCGAACTGAACGCCTTGATCATGCGTTCGTCGGCGGGCCAGAACCACGTATTGCCCATGATCAGGCCACGGACCCGCTCGGGGCGGAGCGACGCGATCTCCATTCCGATCGGACCGCCCCAATCCTGACCCATCACGACCATGTCGCGGAGGTCCAGGTGATCCACCAGCTCGCCGACCACCACGGCGTGCTCTGCGGCTGTGTAGGCGTAGCCCTCGGGGTGAACCGAGAGACCGAAGCCCGGATAATCGGGGACGACACACCTGAAGTCCCCCCGAAGGTCACCGACGATCTTCCGATAGATGAAGCTCCAATCGGGATTCCCGTGCAAAGCCAACAGCGTCGGCCCGCTCCCTTCGTCGATGTAATGCACCGGACCGACCGACGACTCGAACCATTTCGACTCGAACGGATACAGCATCGGATCCGGCGTGAACTCGACCACCCCATCGGGTCGGACCATGTCGATCACCTCTTCATCGTCGCTTGGGAACGATACCCCTCGTGGAAGCGTCGTCTCGCGGCGAGGAGCGTCACGCCCTTCGGCCGTGGCCGATCTAGACGACCTTCGATTCGACGTGGACGTCGACGGGTTCCCCGTCCACGATCAGAGGGATCACCCCCTCGACCACGGTGTCCCCCGATCGCGCTCCGGGCGGGGGATCGGCGCTCATCCAGTGCGTCCGATGGTCGTGCCAGATGAACGAACCGCCCGCGCCCACGACCGTCCACTCCGGCGTCGCGTCCGCTCGGGCGGTCTCGGGAACCTCGACGTCCGCGAAGCGGTCTTCGTTGAGCCACCTGGTCGGAGATCTCTCGTTGCGCCGGACCGTCCCGTCCGCGTCCACGCGCAGGTAGATCTCACCCTCGTATCCGATGACATCGACCTCCGACCCGGTCACGACGTTCAGGTGGACGGCCTGATCGCCGCCGATGATCTCCAGCGACGCCGTGTCGACGGCGGGCCTCTCCTCGACGACCTCGGTGCGATACGACGTCGACCGGGCTCGATCGTCGACCCCACCCGGGGCGTCGTCGGACCCTCCCCACCATCCGATGGCCGCCACCCCTCCGCCGACGGCGACGACGGCCACCAGCGAGATCGTCATCCGCCGGCGCCGAATCATGTCACCGTGATGACGATCTGGCCGCTGGGGTGAACCGAACACGTGCCGCTGAACGTACCGGGCGAGGAGAACTCCTGCCGCACGGTTTCGCCGGCGCCGACGAAGAACGCCCCGACCAGATGCCCGCGATCGTCCTCGTTGATGATCTCGATGACCTCACCGACCTTCGCATCGAGCGACGCCGGGAGGATGTCGATCGATTCACCCCGGTCCTGGGCATCTCCGGAGCCGGCGGGGATGACATAGCGATAGTCGGCGGGGCCGCCGCCGGCGGAACGCAGACCGAACGCGCCCTCCCCGCCTCCCCCGCCACAGCCGGCGGCGAGGAGCAGCCAGATCAGTCCGAACACGGCTCTGCGGCCGACAGCCGTCACGTCGCTCGACCCAGCAGCTGCCCGAGATCCGATGACAGGTGCTCCGCTGTCGTGCCGAACGGCCATGTGAGGATCAGCTCACCCGTGGAATCGACGGCGTAGACCGAGCCCGTGTGGAACACCGACATCTCCCCGTCGACCTCCTCGGTGCCGTAGTCGGCGCCGAACGCCGTGGCCACCTCTCGGAGCCGGGCATCGTCGAGGGTGTGGACCGCCAGGGCATCGGGATCGAAGGACTGGACGTAGGCGGCCAGAACCTCGGGGGCGTCGACCTCCGGATCGATGCTGACCATGGCGAGTTGCACCCGATCGCCGTCGTCGCCGAGTTCGCCCACCGCCGTGCGGATGTCCGACAGCGTCGTCGGGCACACGTCGGGGCAACTCGTGTAGCCGAAGTACACGAGCATCAGGCCGCCTTCGGGTGCCCGGAAAGCGATCTCCTGGGGGGCCTCATCGCCGCGGACGGCCGGCAACGTCAGTTCACCGACCTGGGGTGCGGGGTCGCGTTCGTAGCCGACCAGCGGAGCGTCACCGTCACTCCCACACGACGAGAGGACAGCCATCGCGATCGTGGCGCCGACGACGAACCTCAAGTCCGCACGACGCCATCCTCGAGCGTCAGACCATGGGGCCGGCTACGGAGCATCCGTCCGCACCTCGACCGACACCATGACGTCGTCACCGTTGGCGAAGGTCAGGGTCAGATCGAACGTCTGCCCTTCGACGAGCGGTTCGGCGAGTTCACGCAGCATCAGGTGATAGCCGCCCGGTTCGAGTACCACGGGCTCACCGGCGGGCAACTCGAGACCGTTCTCCAGTTCGCGCATGGTCATCGCGCCGTCCATGGGCATCTCCGAATCGGCGTCCGCCGGCATGTCCGAATCGGCGTCCGCCGGCATGTCCGAATCGGCGTCCATCGGCATGTCCGCCATGGTGGTGGACGACTCGGACATGTCCATTCCGGTCCCGTCGGCGTCGCCCATCGACTCATCGGCTGCGGCAACCGTCTCATGGATCTCGACCGACGCCGCAACCGCCGGGTCCACCGAGACCGAGACCAACACATCGTCGTCGGCGCTGGTGATCGTCATGTAGGCAGCGCCCGTGTCGGCCAGCATCGGGCTCGTGCGCGCCCACGCCCCGATCACCTCGATCGCCGGCGCATCCTCGCCGGCATCATCCACGGCACTGTCGCTGCCGCAACCTCCCGCTATCGCGATGACACCCAACAGTGCCGCACACGCCGTCACTCTCGGTCGACTCGTCCACATGTGCGTTGATCTCCTCGAATGGTGGGCGACACCTCGTGCGTCGCTGTGAAGTAGACCTCCGCGGCGGACGTCGAGTTCCCTCCGTGACCCATGTCACGATCCGACGATTCCACGGTGCAGAGGAGTCGCACCGGCTGGCGCGGGACGGGTCACGACGATTGACTTGGGGCGTGAAGGAACGTCGCTTCGAAGCCCTCGTCCGAGCTCATCACCGAGCGGTGTCGACCTACGCCCACTCGATGGCGAGTGCCGCCACGATTGCCGACGATGCCGTTCAGGAGACGTTCCTCCGGGCCTGGACGTACCTCGATTCGTTCGGAGGGTCCGGGAGCTTCGAGGGGTGGCTCATCCGCATCTGCCGTCACGCCCTCTTCGACCTCGAGTCGAAGGAACGACGGGCAGCCTCCCTGACCGAGGCGGTCCCGGTCACCAACCAGGCCGCCGACTATCGACCGGAGACGATGACGTTGCTGTCGGCCCTGCCTCGTGACCAGCGGGCGGTGCTCGTCGTGTGCGGCGTCCTGGGCTACGACTACGAGGCCGCGGCCGACGTGCTCGACATCCCTGTGGGCACGGTGCGTTCCCGGCTGCACAGAGCCCGCGCCGCGATGGCCGCCGCCATGACCCACGACGTCGAGGCCACGGCGTGAGCGACACTGCACCCGGTACCCCCTCCGACCTCGCGCCCGTCGTCGACCTGAGGGGCAGGATCGGATCGTCCGACGACCGGGTTCGGGCCACCCCGACCGACCGGGCGCTCGACGGAATCGTCGACGACCTCGCCCACCGCGCCGCCGTTCCCGATGAAGTCCTCGCCCGACTCGACTCGGCCCTCCCCCGCCGTTCCCGGTCTCTCACGATGGCCACCGGGGTCCTCAGCGGGGTCCAGTTGTTCCTGGCCCTCCCCTGGCTGACGGGGGCCGACCCCTTCGGGCTGCTCGGACACCCGGTGTCCCCGCATGTGACCCGAGACGGCGCGCTCGGCGTTGTCATTGCGATTGCCGGCATCCTGGCGACCTGGCGAGCCCGATGGTCACTCCCCTGTTTCCTCATGGCGACGGGTGCGCTGGGGGCGCAGGTGGTGGCGGGTCTGGTCGACGAGAGCATCGCCGAGGTCGGTGCTCACGAGCTCGTCCACCTGCCGGCGGTCCTGCTCACGGTGCTGATCGGGCTGTCTGCTCGGCGGTTCCGGTCGCTCGGGCCCACCGGGCGTTCCTCGGACGGCTGACCCCTCGCTGACCACAGCCACCGGTGTCGACCGCGCCCTCGAAGCGGCACGCCGCGTCGAGGTCTGCGAGAGTGCTCCCGTGGCGTCCCAGTTCTTCCCGTACCGGTTCGACCGGCGGTGGTCTCCCCTCTTCGCCATACTCCGCGTGAAGCGCGACGACGGCGTGTACCTCACCGAGGACGGACTCCTGCGGGCGACTTTCGGCTTCGCCACTGTCGAGACGCCGCTCTCGAACGTCGATCACACCGTGGTCACCGGGCCACACCGGTGGTACACGGCGGTCGGGCTTCGCCTCAGCTTCGCCGACGACGGCATCACCTTCGGTACGAACCATGAGTCCGGGCTGTGCATCGCGTTCGTGGACAGTGTCCCCAGGGTGGTCGGCCGGCGGGCGCACTCCTCGCTCTGGGTCAGCGTCGCCGACCCCGCCGGGCTCGCGGATGCGATCGGTCGCTGAGCCCGTCGATGCCGTTCACGGTCGTCCCGACCGTGGTACACCGGCGTGTGGGCCGGGGACGCCGGTCCGAGCGCGGCACTGACGGAGGTCGAGGTGCGACGGATCGTCGTCATTGGGGGACTGAACATGGACCTGCACCTGTTCGACCTGCGCGCGTCGGCAGGCCAGGCACCTCTCGTTGCCGAGAGCTACCACACCGAGCCCGGTGGAAAGGGAGCGAACGTGGCCAGGGCCGCGGCTCGTCTCGGAGCCGACGTGGCACTGGTCGGTCGAGTGGGCGACGACGACTTCGGCCACGACTGTGTCGAGGCGGTGGCGGCCGATGGCGTCGACATCACGGGCGTTGCGACCACGACCGACTCCTCCACGGGTTTCGTGGCCATCGAGCTCAGCGAAGGCAAACACCGCTCCCTCGTCTTCGCCCCCGGGGCCAACGCCCTGCTCTCGTGGTCCGACATCCAGCCGAGCGTCGCGGACCTCGGCTCGGCCGACATCGTGATCGTCCAGGCCGAGATTCCCACCGCCGCACTGACGCGGCTGGCGCAACTGGCGACCCGCGACGGCGTCGCCCTCTTTCTCGACCCGACGCCACCCGAACTCGTGGGCAGGACGCATCTCGACGCAGCCGACGTCATCACCCCCAATCTCACCGAAGCAGCGCTGCTCGTCGGACGGAATCCCAGCTCCCAGCTGTGGCCGGCGCTCGCCGCCCGCGAGCTTCTCGACGCGGGCGCGCGTCGGGTGATCGTCAAGGCCGGTGAATCCGGAGCGGTCCTCGCACACGGAAGCGACGTCGTGTCCGTGCCGACGCTGACGGTCGAGGTTCTCGACGAAACCGGCGCCGGGGACGTGTTCATGGCCGCACTGGCTGTCAGCAGGACCGAGGGAGCCGACTGGGAGACGGCCACCCGTTTCGCCAACGCGGCAAGCGCCCTGTCGGTCGCCACATCCGGTCTGCTCCTGCCGCACCGCGACCTCGTCGAGGCAGCCGTCGCCGACCTGACCGCACCCACCACTCGGTTGTCCTCCTGAACGGAGAGCCGGCCGGCCCGTGGGAGCCGGCGAGGTTGCCGCTCCGTTTGCGGTGGCGGTGGCGGTGACGACTCAGGCTTCCTCGGGTTCGGGTCGCCAGAAGACGGCCAGCAGCCCGAGCGCTCCGGCGAGGCCCAACAGAGCGATCCAGAGACCCTCCTTCGCGGGCGGGTCGAAGATGCCGAGGGCGTGATCGAGCGACCACCGTCCGGCCCCGAGGATCGCGATGGAGAAGCCGCTGGCGATGAGCGTCATCACATACTCCCAGCCTTCGCCGGGCCTGAAGATGAAGAAGCCGTTTCCACGATGGTTGGTGATCAGCGCGACGGTCATCGTGCCGATCACCGCGGCGCCTCCCAGCGGGGTGAAAAGACCGAGGACCAGACACACCCCGCCCACCACCTCGGTGATGCTGGCGAGCCACGCGTGGACGATGCCCGGTTTCATCCCGAGGCTGGAGAACCAGCCGGCGGTGCCCTCGATCTTGCCCCCGCCGACGATGTGATTGATGCCGTGCGCCAGCATCACCGCGCCGACGGAGCATCGGAGAACCAGGAGGGCGAGGTCGAGGGAGTGAGCGTCCATGCTCCAGCATCGCGCGCCGACGGGGCCGATCCCCGATCTCGTCACCGAGGCTCCCAGCGCTGCACCGGGCGGCGCGGTGGCACGTCGGTTCCCCGCAACGAACCCACGTCCGATTCCGCGGGGCCGGGGTTCGGAGTGGTCGTCGCCGGCTTGTCTCTCTACTGTGGCGACCAAAGCGGAGCCGAGACGATGGGGGGAAGGCATGTCCACGCCGAAGTTGCTGGTCGTCGGTATCGACGCGGCGGAGACGCCGGTTCTACTGGATCTGATGTCCGCCGGCCGTATGCCGGTACTCGCCGCGCTGAGCGCACGCGGCGTCTCTGCTCCGGTCGAGGCCTCGTGCATGTCGACCCTGCCGGGCGCCATCTGGCAGGACATCCTGACCGGGAGGAGCGCGTGGCGACACGGCGACTACTACCCGAGCAGACTTCACACCGGAGAGGACGCCGAGCGCGAGATCGACGCCCAGATGCACACCGGAACCTATTACTTCGACCGTGCCGCGGCTGCGGGCCGGCGGGCGATCGTCATCGATCAACCGCTCGTACCGCCGTATGAACCTCCGTTCGACCTCACGCTGGTGTCCGAATGGCACGTTCACGATGCCATCTGGGCCCGGGGCACGTATCCGACGGTGCTGTTGTCGGAACTGGAGGAACGATTCGGCACCCGCCCCTACGACCGCTGCGACACGAACCACACCGACAGCGACGAATCGCTTCGGGCATTCGCCGGCATGCTCCGGGAGGAGCTGTCGATCAAGATCGACATGGTTGAGCACCTGATGACGACCCGCCCCTGGGACCTGTGCGCGGTCGGGATCAGTCAGGGCCATTGTGCGGGACACCAGCTGTGGCATCTTCACGATGCCGCCCGGACCGCGGTCGGCCCCGATGAGGTCGCGCACGACCTGGTGACCGATGTCTACGAGGCCATCGACGCGTCGATCGGCCGTCTCATCGAGACCGCGGGACCCGACTGTTCAGTGGTGATCTTCGCCAGCCACGGGATGGAGAACAACGTCGGCGGTCCGCAGTTCCTCTCGCCTCTCCTCGAAGCGTGGGGCTACCACCGGCCTGATCCCCGGCCGAGCCGCGCTGCGCCGTGCTGGTTCCCAAGAACCTGATGGGACGGGTGTTCCGCGCCGTGCCGTCGCTCATGAGGGCCGCGGCAAGCCGCGGGGCGTGGACCGACCACCTGACGGAGCGGACGAGAGCCATCGCCCTTCACAACAATCGCGTGGGAGCACTCCGCCTGAACGTCGCCGGGCGCGAGCCGCAGGGAAACATCGCCGAGGTCGATGTCGACGACGAGCTCACCCGCCTCGAGAAGCGCCTCGGTGCTCTTCGACACGCAACGACGGGGGAGCCGGTCGTTCTCCACACCCTTCGCCCCGCAGAGGAGTACGGCCCTGAAGCCCATCCCGATCTCCCCGACCTGTTGGTCGTCTTCAGACGGGATCTGGGCGAACTGACCGACATCGTCTGCCCCGAAGCCGGTCGGCTGAGCGTGCCGACGCGCCGACCCGAGTACCAGCGCACCGGGGATCACAGCGACCAGTCGCACATCTGGATCGACCACCCCCGCGTGACCCAGCTCGACGACGTCCGATCCGAGGACATCGCCCCGACGATCCTGACCCTTCTCGACGTCGATGTTCCCGAGGACATCGACGGACGTGTCTCGGTCCGGCTGAGCCCGGTGTCACGCCGATGAGTCCGCCGACCGTCTCGGTGGTGATGCCTGCGTTCAATCGCGGCACGACGATCGACGCTGCGCTGGCCTCGGTGCGCGGCCAGATCCGGCTCCCCGACGAGATCGTGATCGTGGACGACGCCTCCGACGACGACACGGTGCCACGAGCGGAATCGTGGTCCGACCAGCTCCCCATCACGTTGGTGCGCAACAGCGTCAACGAGGGCTGTGGGGCCGCGAGGATGCGCGCCGTCGCCGCGGCGACCGGTGACATCATCGCTCCGCTCGACGGCGATGACGTCTGGCTGCCCGATCATCTCAGCACCGTCGTCCCCCTGGCGACCGACCCGTCGACGATCGTCGCCACGCGCTACCGGCGCTGGAGGCCGAACCGGGGAATGGACGCGAAGGCGTGGTCGACCGAGCACGCTACCGGCCCCCGGATCGGCAGGCCACCGAGATCCTCCGGAGCAACTTCCTCTTCTCGGGCAGCCTGGCCTGGCGTGAGGCCATCATCGGCATCGGCGGCGGAAGTCTGGCCCGGAAGGCCGACGATTGGGAGGTCTGGATCCGACTGATCGTCGAAGGAGGGTGCCGGGCGGTCTCCCCCACCCACGCCACCGTTCTCTACCGCTCACACCTCGCGTCGCTCTCCGTGCTCGACGGGTGCCTTCCCGAGGAGGTCGCGTTGTGCGAAAGCCTCCTGGCCTCGCCCGCCTATGCCGGATACACCGACGTGCTCGGCGTCGTCGCTTCGCCGACGGCTCGCTCGCCGGGAGTTCCTCGATGGGGCACGGTCTGCGGCGACGGGAGACATCAGGGGCGCACGACGGCGCCTACGCCCGCTCGATACGCATCGACCCGTCGTTGACGGGGCCTCTGCAACCGGGCACGACCGGCAGCGTCGCGATTCGGGCGGCATTCGGCATGGCCTCGCCGCGCCTCGCCGCGGCGGCACGGAGTCGACGGCTCCGCCGAAAGGCGATCGTGGACGAGGACGGCCCACGACCCGCCGATCTCCGCGACGGACCGACGATCATCGCCCCGAACGGGAAACGGACCGGCGTCTGACGACTTCCGCCGACGCGTCCCGCCGGCATTCGCTCCCTCGTCGGGCCCGGCACGGTCGAGACGCTCATCTTCGCGCTGAGCCTGGTGACGGGACCGGTACTCAGCCGGGCGTTGGGTGACGCAGGACGCGGAGATCTCGCCGCCGTCCTCGTGCCGACCCAGTTGGCAGGATGGGGACTGGTCCTCGGCGTCCCCTACGCATCGGCGATGTTGATCCGCCGCTACAGCCGTCCGACCCTCGTGAACGGATCCTGGGCCATCGCGGCCGTCATCGGCATTCCTGCCTGTGCGGTGTTGTACGTCATCGCTCCCCTGCTGTTGGCCGGGCATCCCGACTCGACAGTGGGTTGGTTCCGTTTCGGCCTCGTCGGAACCGCTCTGGGCATTCCGGCGATGACCGTTCTTCACCTTCGTCTCATCACGAAGGGCGCATCAGCGGGGTTGTCGGCTGCCCGATCGATGCACCTGCTGGCCAACAGCGCCCTCGTGGTCGCGCTGGCGGTCGGGGGTCGCCTCACCCTGTGGTCCGCGCTCGCGAGCTGGCTGACGTCCTACGTGGTCAGCCGCATCGTGATACTGACCGCTCTCCGCGCCTGGCCGAGCGGCGTCGCCACCCGGGTCACGGTGCGAGACCAGCTGATGGTCGGCCGTGCTCACGCCGTCGTCACTGTCGCCACCATCTCATTGGGTCGGATCGACCAGGTGTTCCTGTCCCTCCTCGGAACCTCCTCGGAACTGGGGTTGTACGCCGTGGCCGCGACGGCGGCTCAGTTGAGCCTGCCGTTGGCCCGTGGCTTCGCCGACGTGGTCCTGCCCGACGTGTTCGCCCGGCCCGGCGACGACATCTCGCGCCGCGCCACGGCCCTGATCTTCGGGATCTCCGCGATGATCGGCCTCGGTTCGGCCGCCATCGCACCGTGGTTCATTCCCGCTCTCTTCGGGGAGGACTTCAGCGACTCGGTTCCGCTTGTTGTGGTTGTTGATCCCCGGTCAGGTGCTGTTCAACACCGCGTGGGTGATCAGCGCGCGGCACCTCGGAGGCGGTGATCCGCGTGTCGCGGCGCGGGCGATCTCGATCGCGGCGGCCCTCAACATCGTCGGAATCGTCCCGGCCATCGAGCTGTTCGGGCCCTATGGCGCGGCGGTGCTCACGAGCCTCTGCCAGGCCGTGTATCTGGTGACGATCCGCGTCGCGGGTCGTCACCGGGCCGGAACGGCGACCCGACCCGATGTCGAGGCGTCGGACGCCGCCGGCTGATCGGCGATCCCGTCAGCTGCCCTCGAACTTGAACGAGACCTTGAGCTTGGCTCGATAGGACACGACCTGCCCGTCCTCGATCTGCATGTCGAGCTCCTTGACCTCGGCGATTCGAAGGTCTCGGAGTGACTCCGACGCCTTCGTGACGGCCGCGGCCGCCGCCTTCTCCCAGGATTCCTCGCTCGTCCCCACCAATTCGACAACCTTGTACACGTTCTCGGCCATGATTCACCCTCTGATCGGTTCTGGGCTCCCTTCCTAACAGGTGACCCCCGCCGGTGCGCTCGATCTTGTGGGGACGGGCCCGATCCGTTGTCCGGGACAACCCCGCCCGGGCGGCTCACGTCGCCGTCAGGGCGGCGCGGCCCCCCGACTCAGGCCTGGAGGGCGCTGCGATCGGGCTATCGTCACGTTGCGCGGGCCAACGGAACGGCACGCGAGGAGCCCGGTACATGACGGAGGACACTGAGGGTCTGGATCTCGGGCAGTTCTTCGAGAACTCACTCGACCTCATGACCGTCGCCAGCATCGACGGGTACTTCAAGGTGTTGAATCCCGCCTGGACCGAGTTGTTGGGCTGGGACCGTGTCGAGTTGATGGCCCAACCGTTTCTCGACTTCGTGCATCGCGATGACGTCGAACCGACGCTCGACGAGCTCTCGACCCTGGCCGAGGGCGCGTCGACGGTGTCGTTCGAGAATCGCTACCGTCGCGTCGACGGAACCTACGTGTGGCTCCAGTGGAACGCCCGGCCACGGGGACCGTGGATCTACGCAGTCGCCCGTGACATCACCGCCGGAAAGCGCGTCGAGGAGTCGTTGAGGCGATCGGAGCGGTTTCTCGACTCCATCGTGGAGCACATCCCCAACATGGTGTTCGTCAAGGACGCCCAGGAGCTCCGGTTCGTCAGGATCAACCGTGCCGGCGAGGACCTGCTGGGTTTCTCGCGGGAGGAGCTCGCCGGCAAGAGCGACTACGACTTCTTCCCCCGCGGACGAGGCAGGCTTCTTCGTCACGACCGACCGGGAAGTGCTCGCCATCGGCGACGTGGTCGACATCCCGGCCGAGACCATCGACACCCGCCACCGGGGGCAGAGAATCCTGCACACCAAGAAGATCCCGATCCTCGACGACGACGGTCGCCCCGCTTTCCTGCTGGGCATTGCCGAGGACATCACGGAGCTGATCGAGGGCCAGAACCTCCTCCGGCTGCGACAGGAAACACTCGCAGCGGTCTTCGATGCATCCCCCGATGCCATCATGACGCTGGATCGCGACATGGTCATCGATGACGTCAGCGAGGCCATCGAGGGGATCCAACCCGTCTCGGTCAGCGATCTTCGGGGCCGCAGCGCCCTGGACATCGCGCATCCCGATGACCGCTCCGCACTCGAGGAGTCGATCCGGGGCCTGCTCGACAACGGCTCGACACAGATGACGATTCGATGCCGGCTCGGGAGCGGAGATCACGACTGGACCCACATCGAAGCCCGGGGCCGGGCTCTCCACGACGCCACCGGTGAGACCACCGGCGCAGTGGTCGTCTTCCGAGACATCACCGAATCGCTGGCGGCGGCGGCCGCGATGCAGAAGACACAACTGGGGGAGGCCGAACACCGGCTCGTCGAGGACCTGCAGCGGCGGGCGCTGGTGCCCCCGCCCGACACCGTCGGCCTCGAATTCGCCGGTCACTACCAATCGGCGCGATCAGGCCTCGGGATGGGCGGCGATTGGTACCACGGGCTCGCGCTGGACAACGGGAGCCTCGGAATGATCGTCGGCGACGTGGTGGGACACGGCCTGACCGCCGGCGGCGACATGACCCAGCTCAGCGGGATGCTGTCGACGTTGCTCAGGGTCGGCACCCCGCTGGAGGACCTTTTCACCACCCTGCACGCTGCGATCGGGCCACTCGACATCATGGCCACGGTCGTCGTCTGCGAAGTCGATCCGGCGTCGCGCGACGGTTCGACACATCTCTGCGGGACACCCGCCGATGATCATCGTCGCACCTGACGGTGCGACCGACTTCGTCGAGGGTGGCAGACGCCCACCGGTCGGCGTGCCCTGCGGCAGAGTCGACGTGGCCGAGGTGAGCCTTTCCCCGGGTTCGACGCTCATCGCCTACACCGACGGACTCGTGGAACGGCGCAACGAGGACTTCGACGTGGGGATGGCCAGGTTGGCCGACGCGGCTCGGGACACCCGCTCCCTCGACGTGGAGGCCCAGCTCGACGAGGTTGTGCGCAGGTGCACCGACGGCCACCGCAGTGAGGACGACATCGCCGTCGTGGCCGTTCGGATGTCCCCCATCTGACGACCGATCGGTCGTGACCGACCCGCAACGCCGTCGCCGACCTCCCACCTGGACGGCTACTGCGGCGAGAGCGACGCCGACTCAGCTGGGAACGGACTCCACGGGGAACAGATCGAGGACCTCTGCGATGTCGAGGATCTTCAGAATCGCCGGTCGCGGATTGGCGAGGATCAGGGTCCGCCCGCCGAGTTGAGCGTGAAGCAGTGCCCGTAGTCCAGAGGAGTCCATGAACGTCAGGCCGTCCAGATCGAGAACCGTGGTGGCATCGGCAGGGAACTCCTCGAGGGCGATCGCCAAGTCGGTCGTGGTCTCGACGTCGAGTTCACCCGATACGGTCAGCCCCCATCGATCGGCGTCATCACGAAGATCGATCCGCAGCACGGTCACCAACTATTTCTACCCCAGTCGCGGTCCTTTGTCATGGCCTAATCCGGCGAACAGGAGTACTCTCCGACCGTGTCGGAATTCAGCGCCAACTGGGATTTCCCCGCCGACCTCTCGGCGCCCGATCAGGCTCGGCACCACACCGCCGACGCGCTCATGGCATGGGGGGTGGATCATCTCGTCGACGACGCGGTGCTCATCGTGAGCGAGCTGATCACCAACGCGGTGAGACATGCGCAGTCTCCGACGCGACTGGATCTCCGGTGCGTTGACGCCACGTTGTGGATCGGCGTTCACGACGATTCGCTCGACGAACCGACGGTGCGGGAGTGGCGCCACGACGACAGCGGTGGCCTCGGGCTCCTGGTCGTGGGGGCGGTGTCGCGCTGGCACATCGAATCCGATTCGTCGGGCAAGACCGTGTGGTGCACCCTCGGCGAGGAGCCCAGCGACGATGCCGTCGCTCGCTTCTCGACGCGTGCCTGAGCGGTCTCGCTGATCTCCGACGCCCGGAGCGGGGTGCGGTCGTTCCGACGGAGGCCAGAGAGATTCCTAGGATGAATCGATGCACGACTCCGACGTGGTGATACGCGGCGCTGTTCCCGACGACGCCGAGTCGATCCACCGTTTCATCTGCGAACTGGCCGACTACGAAGAGGCACTCGAGTCCGTGGAGACCACTCCGGCAGCGATTCGGGGACAGCTTGCCGCGGAAGCCCCACCCTTCGACGCCCTCATCGCGATCGTCGGCGAACAGCCGGTCGGGTTCGCCCTGTACTTCCAGAACTACTCCACCTGGAAGGGTCGGATCGGGATCTATCTCGAGGACCTCTTCGTCAGCGCCGATCATCGGGGCCGCGGAGTGGGGACCGCGTTGCTCTCCGAGCTGAGCCGGGTTGCCCTGGAACGGGGAGCGGCTCGTCTCGACTGGCAGGTGCTCGACTGGAACGAGCCATCGATCCGTTACTACGAGTCGGTCGGCGCCGACGTCAACCGGGGTTGGCTCCCGTGTCGGCTCCACGGCGAGGCTCTCGCCGAGCTTGCTCAACGCTGACCTCGCTCGGCGTCACGTCCCCCGGTGTCAGCCACCAGGCGGCGGTGGGCCGGTTGTCGGGGTCGTCGTCGACACCGGGGACATCGTGCTGGGCACGATCGTGGTCGTCGACGTGGTCGATGTGGTCGTCGTGGTGGTGGTCGTTGTCGTGCTGTAGTCGGGAAGCGGGTCGGGCAGCCCATCCTGGGTGACGTCTCCGCGTACAAAGGTCGAATCGGTGGGCTTGCCGAAGAAACGCAGCAGGCCACGGGCCAGAGCGGCGGCGATGACCCTCTGGGATGGGGGCTCTTCCAGCATCACGCTGTCGATCGGATTGCGGAGGTTGCCGAGCTCGGCGAGCACCGAGGGGCGGTTCGCCGTGTTGAGGTTGGCCAGATCTCCACGCTCCTGGACCCCCGATCTGCCGACGTAGTTGGCGGGTCGCCCTCCCACGCCGGAGAGTTCGTCCCGAATCACCGACGCCAGAACCGACGACTGCTGAACCGTCTCGGGCGTCAGCGCCTCGTGAACGGCGGGGTGGATGATGTGGAAGCCCGATCCGCCCGATGACGAGCCGTCCGCGTGAAGGGAGACGAACGCGGCTGCACCATGGTCGTGGGCGAGGGCTCCCCGCTCGTCGGCACAGGGTCCGAAACCGTCGTTGTCCTCGTGGGTCAGGAGAACGGCAGCCCCGACCCCGTTCAGCATCGACGCCAGCTCGGTGCCGATCGACCAGTTGATCTCCGCTTCTGAGGTTCCGCTCGTCGATGTCGCGCCGGTGGTGTTGCAGAGGTGCGGGGAGTCCTCCCGGGTGGTTCCGGTGTACTGGAAGTTGCGGCCGTTGTGTCCCGGATCGACCACGATCAGGTAGCCGTCGAGCGGACCGCTGTGGGTGGCCCCCAACAGGGCCGGATCCGCCCTCGGTGGCAGCGTCGTGGTGGGTGCGAGCGTGGTCGTGGTGGTCGAGGTCACCGACGGACCGGTCGATGAGTCCATCGCCGCTGACGCGTTGTCGGTCATGGTGATCGTCGCCGATTCCGAGCCGCCGGCCACTCCCGACACGGCGGCCACGATCACCGCGACGACGACCGCGGCGCATCCTATGACGGCGAATCGGCGGTGTGTCGACACGGTGTCCAACGGTAACTGCCCACCGCCGCGAGCGGGCGCCACGCCGAGATCGAGCCGATCATCGGGGCGATGGACAGCGGGCAACTGCGACGATGTGGGGGCCGCTCAGTCGGCTCGGGCGGCCCGGTCGTCCAGCCACGCCCGCCACCGATCCTCTTCGCGTGGACCGATCGATGTCGCGTCGGGCCCATAGAGGTACATCCACACCGAGACGGAGACCTCGTCGCCGTCTCCCTCCACGGCCAGGAATCCGGTGCCGGGGCACGGGCCGTCGACGACGAGACCGAGTCGCTGTGGCCCGACATCCGCGACGACACCTGACAGATCTGGGCTGCCGAGGCCGGACACGGACACTCGATCCCCGGCGCGTGGACGCGCCGGAAGCGCCAGTGCCGACGACAGACGCTCCCACGCGGCGTCTCGGGGCCCCGCCCACGTGGCACTGGGCAGAATCGCGGTCCCCGCCTGTCCCGGGAAGTGCACACGATGAAGCGTCAGGTTGGCGAGGAACAGCGGCCAGCCGTCGGCCATCCCTGCATAGAGGGCGTCACCGTCGTCTCCGTCGGCGAATCCGGTGTTGACCAGCCGGACCGCACACTCGTTGCCGCCGAGTGAGCGGACCTGCCACTCGAACGTCAACCCGTCGACCCCCTCACCTCCGTCGAAGACGATTCGCTCGGGCGGCTCCCACACGGCGACACGGCCGGAGACGACCATCTCCGGTCCGGGTCCGAACGTGGCGGCGACAGCGCCACCGGCCCTCTCCTCCACCGTGTGGGGCACGTACCACGACGAGATCCCGGGGCCCGTGGCAATGGCCTGCCACACGTCCTCGGCACTCCCCCGAACGGTGATCTCGAACTCGAGCGATCGGCCGTCGTCGGACATCGATCGGGCTCCCTTGTCTGACGGTCGGTTGCGTGCGGAACGGGCAAACCGCCTCCGACCGCGATGCTACCGACGACGTCGGGCCCGCGTGATGAGTTCCATCTCGGTAGTGTCGCCGAAGGACGTGAAGGGGGTCACGATCATGAGTCACACGGCGAGGGGAACGTGGCGGCGATGGGCGGGAGTCGGATTGACCACCATGATCGTCGTGACAGGCTGTGGCAGCGGTGACGAACCCGAGGCTGCGGATCCGACTGCCACGTTGGTCGACGACACATCCACGGCAGACCTCGGCGACTTCCCGATCCCCCTCCCGCCCGGAGCTGTCGGCGCCGGCACGACCGACCAGGGGGACGTTCAGGTGGTTCTGTTCACGCTGCCGATCGAGGACCAGGAGGCCGCGATCGCCTTCTACGACGAGTGGACCGCTACACAGCCCGGCGGATACCAGCGAGTCGTCGCTCAGTCAGGCGGCGTCACGTGGCAGAACGGAGCGGCTATCGGCGGCGAGTCCACCCGCGTCATTTCGGTGTTGTCTCCGATCGAGGGCGACGACATCATCTCGGTCACCCTGACCGCGACCGTCGAGTAGGCGCGGCACCGGGGCACGGAGAGAGTCGACCGGATCACCGCCTCCGGCGGTGTCGACTCGCGACGGTCGCCGGATGCGCGGCCGCCTGCTGGAGCGCGACCCACCGGTGCCGGCGCTACGTTCACCATCGTGTCCGGTGAGACCGATCTCGACACGATGCCGGCGACGCTCTCGGTGACCCGCCGCCCGCTGACCGACGCGATCGTGTCGATCGACAACGCTCAGGGGCCACCATCGATCGGAGGGGGCATCGATGCGGTGCTCGCCGAGCCCGAGGGCACACGACGATCAGACGGTCTGCCGCCGCCCGGTCGAGCGGACGACACCGGACGTCGCTGATCTTCGGCGGTATGTTGACACCCATCGTCACAGGACGGTGACGCGCCGACACCTTTGCCGATCGGAGCTGTGGTGAATCCCGACGTCGATGCCTACATCAAGCGGTCCGACAAGTGGCCGGCCGAGATGACCGCCCTACGCGAGATCCTGCTGGGCTCCGCGCTGACCGAGGACATCAAGTGGGGAAAGCCCTGCTTCTCCCATGAGGGTGACAACATCGTCATCCTCCAGGAGATGAAGGACTTCCTCGCCCTCATGTTCTTCAAGGGAGCATTGTTGAAGGACCCCGATTCCGTGCTCCAGGAACAGGGGCCGAACTCGCGATCGGCCCGCCGCATGTGTTTCACCTCGGTCGAGGACGTTGCCCGGCTGTCCGACACCGTGGCCAGCTACGTCGACGAAGCCATCGCCGTCGAGGACGCGGGCCTGGAGGTGGGACCGGCGCCCGACCTCGTCCTGGTCGAGGAGCTCCAGCGTCGCCTCGACGAGGATCCGGAGCTGATGGCCGCGTTCGAGGCGCTGACCCCGGGTCGGCAACGGGAATACAACCTCCACTTCTCCGGTGCCAAGCAGGCCACGACCCGCCAGGCCCGAGTCGAGAAGTACGCCCAGAAGATCCTCGACGGCAAGGGATTCCGCGACCGGTGAGACGCGGCCGCCCCGGCGGGACGGCCTTGCCGTTGGGGGACCTGTCGCGACCGTCCGAACCGGGTGGCGGCACATCGTCTCCGGGCCCATCGCGCAGTCCTGGAGATACCCCGACCGCGAAGGAGGGACGATCGCGCCGGCGATCGTCCCTCCCTGGGTGCTGTCGAATAGCGCCGAACGGTTGTCGACTACCGAATCAATTCAGACAAGGCCCTTCTCCTGGAGGTAGCTCTCGGCCACCGCCCGGGGATCCTCACCATCGGCGGACACCCGACGGTTGAGCTCAGCCATGGTCTCTTCGTCGAGTCCGGCGAAGATCGTGTCGGCAAGGGCCTGGAACGCCTCGGGAGCCTGCTGGTACACGCTGTCGGGCATCGTCATCGACACGTTGTAGAGGACGAACACACCGGGGTCATCGACAAGGTCGAGGTTCAATGCCGGAATGCGGCCATCGGTGGTGAAGACCTCACCGAACGTGCAGTTGCCGCTGGCGGTCTCGTCGTAGATGACACCCGTGTCGAGGATCTCGACCTGGTCCTCGGGAACCGTCGAGTCCCGTTGCGTCCTCGAGCAGCACGAGGCCGTCGGGGCGGTTGGGGAACTCCGTCTCCATGCAGACCGTTGCGTCCGCTGTTGTCGTTGACATACTCCATCATCGCCTGCAGATTGCCGCCCGCAGCCGGAGAGTCCGCAGCCGTGGCGAACCCGTAGGTGTCGTTGAACGGCGAGACGCCGACCCAACGGATGTTGTTCTCCTGGAGATCCATCGAGCACACGTCGTTCGACAGCGTCGCCGCGTCGAAGCTGGGGTCCTCCTGTGCGAGGTGCACGGTCCACCCGGTGCCGTTGTACTCGAAGTACGTGTCGATCTCGTTCGCGACGAGAGCGTCGCGGTTGACGACCGTGCCACCCAGGTTCGTCGAATCGGTGACGGTCGCGCCACCGGCCTCGAGCCCGACGATCGCCAGCTGGCCGAGCACGAACTGCTCGACGAAGTCCTTCGACCCGACGTTGATGTCGAGACCGCTGAAATCCAGTTCACTGAGCGAGGAGACCGACGCGTCCGCACCACCGATGGTCTCGCAGTCGGCCAGGGCGGTGTTCCCACCGCCGTCGGTACCGTCGCTGGCGTCATCGTCGTCACTCCCACACGCTGCTGTCACGAAGGCGACGGCAGCGAGAGCGGCGGCGAGACGCAGTGGATATTCGATGGGGTCTCATTGATGGGTTCTCCTTGTTGTTGTCATTGATGGGTGCTTCGAGAACGGCCGCGACGACACCACGCACCGCGTGGCGTCGAGTCACAGTCCGCTGGGGCGTAGTGCCTTCTCGATCAGCGCGGCGATCCAGTCGACCGTCAACGCAACGAGCGCAGTCATCACCGCTTGTGCGCTCACCCCCGCCAACGCCGGCGACGGCCCGGCCGGGATCGCGTTACTCCACGACGAAGAGCCAGGCCTGCAGGTGCTGGGCGACCCCGCGTACGGGTCCGGACCCGTCCGGGCTGGCCTCGACGACGCTGAACACACCGCGGTGATCAAACCCTGGCCACTCGGCACCAACCCACGCGTCGGCGACGACCAGTTCGCCCGCGACGACTTCGATGTCGACTACGACACCCCCACCGTGACCTGCCCCAACAACGAAACCGTGCCCATCAGCGCTTCGGGGCGAGCATCGTTCGGTTCACGCTGTCAGGACTGCCCGGTCCGTTCACGCTGCACCGCATCGGCCAACGGCACGACGTTCCGTGTCGGTGACCACGACGAACTCCTCGCCACAGCCCGAGCCGAGTGGCGCGACGGCATCGGCGCCGATGACTACCGCCAACACCGACCCACGGTCGAACGATCCATCGCCTGGCTCGTCCGCAAAGGCCACCGACGAGTCCGCTACCGAGGCGTCGCCGCCAACCAGATCGGGCTCGCCCACCGGGCCGCCGCCATCAACCTCCAACGACTCATCAACCTCGGCGTCGGCCTTGACCTGGAGCGTCCCACCTGGCACTTCCACACCGCCTGAACACCGCACCACCCCGAACCCCAAGCACAAGTCCAGCGGCCAACGCCCGCGTCGAACCAACAACCAACCCGAGACCACCACCCCCAGCGACCCCCGCTACACGCGTTGTTCAGCAGTCTCCCAGGGCACTACACCTAGGCGGTGGGCTGGCCGCCCAATTCGGCGACGGCCTCGCCCACGGTGTCGTGAAAGGCGTCGGATCCGAGCAGCTCGGTGACGCCGTAGGTGTCCAGGTCCGCTCGGACGTCCGATGCCGCGTCCGCGAAGGCGAGCTTCACACCGCGATCGCCGAGCTCGTTGACGACCTGTTTGATCGTTTCTCCGCCGCTGAAGTCGACGTCCGAGATCGCGCCGGCGTCCACCACGACACAGACGACGTCGGGAGCGCCGTCGCCGACCAGTTCAAGGATCTCCTCGTTGAAGCGGTTGGCGTTCGCGTAGTAAAGGTCGGCGGCGAACCTGTACACGACCAGCCCGGGTGCCGATCTCACTCCCGCTGCCACCGGCACCGTCTTCACGTGCCCGCCGGCCGTGGTCACCACCACCGTGTCGTTGGGGCGGTAGCCCCGCCGCAGGTGGTCGATCATCGAGGCCACGATCGCGAGGATGATCGCCTGCTCGATCCCGACGGTCACGACGACCGCCGCGGTGAGGAATGCAACGGCGAACTCGCTGCGTCGCACCCTGAAGAGCTTGCGCATGCCGGCGATGTCGACGAGTTCGATTCCGATGAGGAACACCACCGACGACAGCACCGCGTTCGGCAGGTATTGCAGTGGCTTGGTGAGGAACAACAGCACGATGAGAACGATGCCGGCCGTGGTCATCTGCGCGACCTGGCTTCGTCCCCCTGCACCGTCCACCATCTGGGTCTTCGTGGGGCTGCCGTTGACGACGAACGTGCCGGAGAGGCCCGCCGTCACGTTCGACATCGAGAGGCCGACCAGGTCGACGTTCTCGTCGAACTGCTCTTCGTACTTCGCCGCGTACGCGCGCGACGTGGCTGCGCTCTGAGCGAGGATGACGATGAAGATCGCACCCGCCGTGCCGAGCAGCGCGGTGAACTCCGACCAGGACACGCCGCTCGGCCATCCGAAGCTGGGCAGACCACCGGGCACCTTTCCCAGAGTGGCCACGCCGTCGCCGGCGAGATCCCAGTTGTCGCTGACGATGATCGCGCCGATCACAGCGATCAGCGCGCCGGGGATCCGTGGGTTGATCCGTTTGAAGACCAGGATCACCGCGATCACGGCGAGCGAGACGTAGACGGTGGCGCTGTTGCGCGAACCGAAGTCCGACAGCGTGCTGATGAACTTCTCCACATCTCCGCTGGAGGACGACACCAGCTTGTCGCTGGACGGCGTCGAGGAGTGCCCAACATCCCGCCGACCTGCCCCATGGCCACCTGGATGCCGACGCCGGTGAGGAATCCGATGAGCACGCTCCGCGAGCAGGAAATCGGCGATGAACCCGAGCTTCGCCAGGCGCGCCAGGAGCAGGATCGCCCCGGTGACGATGGCGAGCATCCCCGCGAGCGTGACGTACTGGGGCGACGCGATCGGGGCCATGCCGGCGAGGCCTGCGGCCATGATCGCTGCGGTCGCGGAATCGGCGCCGACGACGAGGTGACGCGACGAGCCGAGCGGGGCGAAGATCGCGATGGGGATGAGGATCGTGTACAGGCCGGTGATCAGCGGCATTCCCGCGATCGACGTGTACCCCATCACCTCGGGAATACCCGAGCGCGGCGAGGGTGACACCCGCCGCCACGTCCATGGGAATCCTCTTCGGATCGACGGGCAGGATCCCCTGGAGAAGCGGGAGTCGCCGACGGCGCGGGATGGCATCATCGGCACCGGACGGCACCTCGGGATTGTCGGGCATCGGTGCAACATATCCGGCCACGCTCGGGCCTGCCCTGCTCGATTGTCGCCACGATCGGGATCCGTCGTCGGCGGCCATCGGCGAGACGCCGGCCCTCGGCGAACAGGGTGTGCGCGACCGATGAACCCCAACGACCACCTACCGTGATCCGATGGCCCCTCCGACCCCACTCTCCATCCTCGACCTCGCGATCGTCGGCCGTGGCGACACCGTGAGCGAGGCGCTCGAAGCCAGCGTCGCCGTCGCTCAGGCAGCCGAGAAGCGGGGATACCGACGCGTCTGGTACGCCGAACACCACAGCATGTCGTCCATCGCGTCAGCGGCGACCGCAGTCCTGATCGCCCACGTCGCCGCCCACACCGACCGGATCCTCCTCGGCTCGGGCGGCGTCATGCTCCCCAACCATTCGCCGCTGACCATCGCCGAGCAGTTCGGAACGCTCGCCTCCCTCCATCCCGGGCGTATCGAGCTCGGCCTCGGCCGCTGCCCCGGGCAGCGACGAGGCCACCACGCGGGCCCTGCGGCGGGCACCGGAGGACGCCGCGTCGTTCCCCCGCGACGTTCTCGAGCTCCAGGCCTATCTGTCGGGCGACAGTATCGTCGCTGGTGTTCAGGCCGTTCCCGGAGCCGGCACGTTCGTTCCCCTGACGATCCTCGGATCGTCGCTCTTCGGCGCCCAGCTGGCCGCCGAGCTGGGACTGCCCTACGGATTCGCATCGCACTTCGCGCCCTCCGCCCTTCAGAGCGCGGTAGCCCTCTACCGACGCACCTTCCAGCCATCGCGGCAGCTCGACCGCGCCCACGTCCTCGCCGGGGTCAACGTGATCGTCGGCCCGACCAGCGAGGACGCCGCCGCCATGTTCGAGCAGGTGAAGCGGATGCGAGTGGCGTCGTTCCTCGGCCGGGGCCGACGGTTCACCGATGACGAACTCGACCATCTCGTCGTCTCTCCGCCGGGCCACCAGATCACCGCGATGATGCGTCACAGCGTCGTCGGCACCCCACAGACGGTGCGGTACCAGCTCGACGACTTCGCACGCTACGCGGACGCCGACGAACTGATCGTGGTCCTCAACGCCACATCGATCGAGAGCCGACTCAGATCGGTCCACCTGCTCGCCGACGCCTACGCCTACGACGATCAACCGGCCGCGATTCGTCTCAACTAGGCCGTTCGTCGGGGACGTTCCCGCCGATGGCCGAGAAGAGCGATCAACGGCGGAGCTCGGCACGCGTCCCGGCGACTCCGGCGGCGCGGGTGTTTCGCCGGCTCAGAGGCGTCTCGATGGGCAGGCGACGCTCCATCCCACACTCATCGCGATCATCAAGCGGTGGACTCAGAGCTGCTTCGTGCGTAGAGCGCTCCAAGCTCCCGAGGACCACAGCGCCCACCCGATGAGAACCGGCTGGAAGAACAGTCTCACTACGCGTGAGGTATCGGACTCCAACCCGAACGCGTCGGTGCCCTCCACCAGTTGAGCGATGTTCCCGGGAAAGATCACCACGAAGAAGGCCGCTGCGACGAGTCCGACGATCACCCGGTACTTCGCTGCCAGCAGCAACGCTGTGCCAATGAGGACCTCGACAACCCCCGAGAGCACCACGACGACGTCGGGGTCTCCCGGGAACCAGTCAGGAACCTGCGCCAAGAACTCGCTCCGAGACCACCAGAGATGGCTCGAGCCCGCGAACACGAGCGCTGCTCCGAGCAGGAGCCGAAACGCTGTCTGGGTTCGGCTGACCCCGGACTGCGTGCCGGCCGCCACAACGCGGTCCATCAATCCATGCATTCCGAGACCCTAGAAGCACCCGGCCTCTTTCTCGGCAAGCCGGACCGAGCCGACCGCATCTCGGCGTGTGGTGTTCCCGGCGACGCCGATCACGATCGCCAGCCGCCCTACCGAGCCCGACAAGCCCGGAACTGCCACGCCCTCAGCATGTCACCGTCGGTCGATGCTGGGTGATGCCGAAAGCCCGGGCGCAGCGCGGTCGACGTTCAGATCGACTCCACGGTTGACAGTTTCCGCAGAGGTAGATTGGCGCGGGAGGTCCGAAAGTTGTTCGGAAGAGTCAAGCTGTTCGAGGATCGCCAGCTCGGACAGCTCACCCGACAGCGCGGTGGGTGGCGAGGCTACGTGGAGATCGAACCGCACCTTTCGATCCCTTTGATGATTCCTGGGACGCGATCTGGTCCCGACGACGCTGCCCTGGATCTCGCGCGGACCATCCCTGTCGCGTACGACGCAATGTCGAACTCCAATCGCGGCCGCTCTCGACGACCATCGAGCGGCCGCGGTCCACGGCGACACTGGTGACGATCGCGCCGACCCGGTACCGGGGTCTGTTGCCGTCATCGCCCTCGACGGGCTGCTTGTGGTCCAACTTGCGTACCGGGTCGAATGGGATGACGATCACACGCTCGGCGTCTGCCTGCGAGACGGCGAGCTGGTCGAATTCAGCGGATCCATTCTCGAGCCGTGAGACGCCGAGTTGCCACGAGTTGACGGACACCCTGATCGTCTCCGCCGCGGTCGAGGAGCGTTGGACCCATGTGTCGTTGCGGAGCGATGTGGAACCGCAGCTCCAGGTGGGCACTCCAGTGCACAAGGGCCTGCCGCAGTGTCAGGAACGCTCTGACCACGGCAACCGCGATCTGTGTCAGCGGAGCGACTCGAACCGGTGCACCAAGTTCTGAACCAACCCGGCCGAGGTCACAGGTCTGCCCGGGGACGGACCCGCCCGGTCAGCCCGTCACGTTGCGTCCGGTGCTCAGCGCGGAACCAGCCAGGCGTCCGTGACGCCGTCTACGTCCGCGGCGAGCAGCGGATCGTTGGTGCGAACGCACACGCCGGCGCCCGAGGCGAGCATGTGACCGGGACCGTTGCCGCACTGCGCTGCACCGGTCGGGAGCGCTGCTCCGGTGTCCAGGCGCTTCGACGCCAACTCGACTGTGCCTGCTGCCGCGTCCCACAGGTAGATGTCGGAGCTGGTGTTGGTGTCGAGCGGATCCAGATTGGTCGCCTCGCTGTAGAGGGCGACGACCCGGCCGTCGGCGGAGATGTCGATGGGGATGGTCGAGCCGTCCGGCGCAGAGCCCGGAAGGGAGGTGACCCCGCCGGTGTGCACGTCGAACAGCTGCGGCGAGAACGGCTGGCCCGGCGTGACATCGGTTGCGGCGATGAAGCGACCGTCCTCGGAGAGCGCAACCGAGTTGCCGAACACGATCAGCCCGGCCGGAGCGGGCGTCGTGGTACCGCTCTGGCGGTCCCACAGCAGACGAGCGCTGGTCCCGCCCGCCGTCCTGGTCCAGCCAGTAGTAGAGGACGAATCGACCGTTCGCGCTGACCGCGTCGAGCGCCACGGTACCGAACCCCGGACCGCCGTGGGGGCAGTCGACCTCGGCGGCGGTGGCGAGGGTCCGAACCCGACATGCCACCGCGAATATGCCGAACGAACCAGGGCGACCGAAGATGGCGACGGATCCGTCGTCGGGTACGACCGGCGCGTTCTGCGCAACAGCGGTCGACCACGTCGTGGACGTTCCGGAGACCCGGTCGAAGACCCCGTAGACCCCGCCGAAGCCGACGAAGGACACGTAGCGCCCGTTGCGACTGATCCGTGGCTCGCTCACCGTGAACTCGGCCACGCGTTCGACCGAGCCCGACGCCCGGTTTCGCAGGAAGGTGTCGGTCGTGCCGTTCGTGTCGCCGGGCACGAGATTGTCGGCCGCCGAGCTGAACGCAACGAAGCTGCCGTTGCCGCTGATGCTGGCCCCGGTCGTCACGTCGTTGCCGTAGATGTTGCCGGTCCCGAGTGACAGCGGTCCCGAAGCGGGCGCGCTCGGCGCAGGCGGAGGTCCGCAGGCAGCAATCAAGGTTGCGGCAACGGCTCCCAGCACGAACCGCTTCAAGCGTGTCGACATCGCGTTCCCCCGGTCTCGTCCCCTGACGTAGACGCCCATCGTGGCAGACCGACGTGTCCGAGGCTGGGTCCGTGCACGGCTGGACGATTCTGAGTGAGCACCTCGCGCTCGGCGACCGATCGGACGACGTGCTGCGAGGAACGAACTCAGCCCCTCAAGGGCTGGGCATGGTGGTGTCGGAGGGGCGACTCGAACCATCACCCCACGCGAATGCTGACCATCCGACGGGCGGTTGACGCCTTCACGGCGCAGCAACACCGGGCGCGTTGCGTTCGCGACGTGCCCGGCATCGTCGGCTTCGAATGGCCATGGGGCCGTCAGTGCCGACACGTGTCATACGCGATAGATTTGAGGTATGACGATGATCAGTTTCAGGGTCGACGACGCCGAGGCGACAGCGGCGCAACGCTGGGCAGACGAGCTCGGCATCGACAAGTCCGAGTTGCTTCGCGATGCGCTGCACCGTCACCTGACCCGACTCGCATCGGAGCACGACGCCGACACCTGGCTGGACCAGCCACTCACCGGCCACGAGTCAGCGATCGGCGAGATCGCGGACTGGGGACCAGCCGAAGACTGGGCAGACTGGGCCGATGCAACGCGGTGAGGTGTGGTTCGCAGCGACACCAGGTGGGGATCGTCCCGTTCTCGTGCTCACCCGAGACCCAGTCGCCGATCGCATCGGATCCGTGGTCGTAGCGGCGATCACGCGCACGGTCCGAGGACTCGTCTCCGAACTCGAACTCACTGCCATCGACGATGGCGTCCCAACGGACTGCGTGGTCAACTTCGACAACATCCACACCATTCCGAGAGACGCGTTCCGCCGACCTGTCGCCACGCTCGAACCCCCGCGACTGGCGCAGGTCTGCCGAAGTCTGCGCGACGCCACCGGTTGTTGAGAGGGCTCCGGCCCAACCCGCGATCGCACCGCGACAGACTCGACCAAACCCCGGGCACCCCAGAGCCACCGACAATCCCAACAAGTCGGCGATTCATTTCACGGCGTTCCCGGCGACCACTCCCCCGGCGGTTGCCGCTCACTTCCGCTCATTGCTGTGGGCTGCCGCTAGCAATCGGTTGGCAAATCGACACACCTCTGGACGTCATGCGACGTCGAGGAACCTGCGGAGAGCTTCTCGGATGACCTCGCTGGTGGTGGTGTCATCAGCGGCGGCGCGGGCTTCAATCTTGGCCTTCAACTCGGGATCGATCTGCACGGGAACCACCTCGGCAGGACCCGAGCCCATTGCCGGGCGTCCCCGACGGCGCGCCTTGAGTGCATCGACGTCGTGGTCGGCGGTTTCGACCTCGTCAGCGAGGGCGTCGAGGTCGGCGTCGGTGAGGGTTCGGCCGGTCTTGGTCTTGTGGGTGGTCATGGTGTGGGGTCCTCCCCTGTCGGGAGCAGGTCGGAGGGGACTGCCGACGGCGGCACGACTCCCTGGTCGTCAGCAGTCGGCAAGCGCGCGGAGTGCGCGGCAGATCTCGTCGAGTTCCTCGATCTGGAGTTCACCTGCCCGCTGGGTGAGAAACGAGCGCCGTATCGGCTGCAGGTTGTCAAAGGACGCCACGCACTCCTCGGGGAGCCCGTGACGTGCGTCGAGCTGGACCTCCGTCGGAATCTGGCGAATGGTGCGAGTCACCGGCGCCACGATGATCCACGTCAACACCAGCACGGCATCGCTGCGTGTGACGATCAACACCGGCCGGCGTCTTCCCTCGGCTTCAGCCCACCAGACCTCGCCCTGCGCCGGCGTCACACTCACCAAGGTTCCTCCGCAATCATCCGCACGGAAGACTCATCCGCCCACGCGACCTCCGCGTCGCTCTGCGGACGCTCTCGGTAGCCGCGGGCGATTTGCGCCCCGATCTCATCACGACGGCACCGGTCGACAAGCTGTTCGAGACCAAGACGCACCGCCTCGGAACGACTCGCAAAGACTCCAGCAGCGACGAGCTGATCGACAGCAGCCGCAAGATCATCTCCTACTCGAGCCACCAGTTGAGCCATGGAAACAGCATAGACATTTGCATTGCGTATCGCATTGCAACTCGGCGGGTTGTTCGATTGACTACGCCGTCGCGATCAGCCCCGAACTCTTCGCAACCGAGGAAGCCAAGCTCCGAAACCAGCTGGCAGCCATCGAGAGCGTCCAGGCCGACGTCGACACCGCCCGAGCGCAACGGGAAGAACTCGCCCAACGTGTCGAAGCGGTCGCAACCGTTCTGCGCTCCATCGACATCGCGCCAACCTGGGACGCATCGACACCCGCCGAGAAACGAATCCTCGTCGACGACCTCGTTGACGCCATCTACATCCACCCCAACCACCTCGGAGTCGTCCTCGAGGGCGTCCCACCACTCGAAGTCCTACCCCGAGAAGTCGGGCTCAAGGCCGCCGAATACGAGAACAATGGTGTCGGAGGGGCGACTCGAACCATGACCCCACGCGAATCCTGACCGGCCGATGCGCTCTCGATGCTTCTCACGACGGGAAGCGATCATGGCTGACAGCACCGACAACTCGACCAAGTTCTGCACCACTCCGACGTGGACAACGACTCTCTGCGCCGGCGTCGCTTCGAGCGATGCGGTCGAACCGAGAAGCGGTCAGATGGGTGGTCGCAACTCCTGGAAGTAGTAGAAAGCCCTCTCGTTCGTCTCCGGCCCGATCGACGAGTAGCCATTGCGCTCGTAGAAGCGTTGGGCGTCCACGTCGCCCTCGTCGACGTTGATCTCGATTGCGTCGATACCCACCGTGAGGGCGTGATCATGGAGCAGGTTGAGGATTGCCGAGCCAGTTCCCTCGCTTCGGCGACTCGGATCGACGTACAGCTCATCGAGCAGACCGACACGGCCGGCGCACCACACGTTCGGCCTGACGCTGACGACCGCTACGGCGAATGCCGGGCGGCCCGCAACAATGGCGAACATCGAATCTCCGGCAAGGAGCACAGCGAGCCGCTCGCTCAGCACCTCGGTGCGTGGAGACGGCGTCTCGAACTCGGTGTTGACGTCGTGGAGGAGCTGCCCGACCGCGGCGGCGTCGCGTACGTCGGCCAGTCGAGGAGCGTCATCGCGATCCATGATGACGACGCTAGACAAGCCGAACGCCTCGGCGGGCTGACGACGAGAAGCCGTGTCGCGTCCGGCGATCCGCGGACACCTTCCGAAAATGAGCCCCTGCAACGGGGCGGTTCAGCGCGCTGTGGAAAGACCTGCGCGTCGGAGCGGCGACTGATGTAGCACACGCGTGCCATGTTTCAGCCCATGGGCACCACGACGGTCCGACTCGACGACGAAGACGAAGACGAAGCCCTGCTCGACATGCTGGCGCCAGAGTACGGCGGGCGCTCGAGCGCAATCCGCCAAGCCCTCCGGAATCTCGCAGCCGACCGGAAACGCCAGAGCCTCCTCAGCTCGTTCCTCGCCGAATGGGACAGCGAAGAGGGCCCGATCGGTGAGGAAGACGTGAAGGTCATCGCCGAGCGATACGGCCTGTGATTCTCGACGCCGGATTCCTCATCTCGGTCGATCGGAGTGAGAGAACCGCCCGAGCGTTACTGAGTGCTGCCAGCAGGTCCGAAGTGGCTCTCCACACCACCCACCCGTGGTGGCTCAGGTGTGGCGGGGCGGATCCCGCCAAGCGCGCCTCGCCGCATTCCTCACGACCATCGTGATCCACCCGCTCGATGACGGCCGCCCCGTCGGACAGCTTCTCGCTCAGACCGAGACATCCGACGTCGTCGACGCCCACGTGGTCATCACCGCCGTACGTCTCGGCCACGACGTCCTCACCGGCGACCCCGACGACCTCACGACGCTCAGCGCAGTGTTGGGCCCGGCATCTCCCATCGTCCATTCGTGGCCGTGACACCGTGCCCGCCATGTACCAACGAGTGTGTCGGAGGGGGGGGAATACAACCCTGAGCACACGCGACCCCTGGAGCGTGGATCTGGTAGCCGTATGACACGAAATGCCTGGTCAGCAGCCCCGACCGACCATTGAGGACCCAGGGAAAGTCTCGTGTGACCGCTTCGATGATCTCCGTCCTTTGAGGTATCACACGTGATACACTCTTACCATGTCCGAGGTTTCGATTCGAGAACTCCGCAACCACGGCGGCGACGTAGTCGACCGAGCCGCGAAGGGCGAACGCCTCACGATCACCCGCTCGGGAAAGCCAGTTGCCGAGCTACTGCCACTCCGCCGCGAACCAAAGTCGCTCGACGCGATCCTTGCCAGCCACCGGCAACTTCCGCCCGTCGACCTCGAGCAGCTACGACACGACCTCGACCAGATCCTCGACGCCGCCCTCTGATCCATGCCTCGTGGGATCCTCGACACAAGCACGCTCATCCTGCTCGGGCGGATCGAAGATATCGGCCAACTCCCCGCAGAACCCTTGATCACGGCGATAACGCTGGCCGAACTCTCGGTGGGCCCACTCGTGGCATCCACCGATCACGAACGAGCGGCACGCCAAGCCCATGTCCAACAAGCCGAAGCCGATTTCGAACCGCTCCCGTTCGACGCCAACGCCGCTCGAAGCTTCGGTCGGGTCGCCGCCGGCCTACGCAGAGCAGGACGCAAGCCAGCCGCACGCGCCTACGACGCCATGATCGCAGCGATCGCCGTCTCCAACGACCTCCCTCTTCACACCTGCAACCCCCGGGACTTCACAGCGATCGACGAGCTCACTGTGGTCGCTGTACCTCATCCGGACCACTAGCGTGTGGCGACCAGTAGTGGCGCGTGGGCGTTGACCAGGATGTGGGGCTCGGAAACTCGCGCGTGGGTGCTGACCAACAGCTATTCCTCCATGCTGGGCTGGAGTTGACCCGGTTCGGTGGACACGGGTTGTTGTTGGTTGATCATGCCGCCTGGGAGGCGGTGTAGGTCTCGGCGGGTGTGCGGTGGCCGAGGCGGGCTTGGTGTCGACGTCGGTTGTAGAAGGTTTCGATGTAGTCGAACAGCACGGTGCGGAGCTGGCTGCGGGTCATGTGTGTCCAGTCGCCGTGGATGTGGCGGATCTCCTTCTTCACCGTCGCCCAGGTCGATTCCATCGCGGCGTTGTCCCAGCACACGCCGGTGCGGCCGAACGAGGCTGACACGTCATGGTCGGCCATCGTGAGCGCCAGGTCGCCCGAGACGTATTGGCTGCCCCGGTCCGCGTGGTGGATCAGATCGCCTTCGGGGTGTCGCCGGGCGAGGGCCATGACCAGGGCGTTGACGACGATGTCGGCGGTTTGACGGTTCGACATCGACCAGCCGGCCAGACCTCGGTCATGGAGGTCGAAGATGCCGGCCAGGAAGAGCTTGCCGTCACGGCATCGGAACTCGGTGATGTCGGCGACCCATCGCTGGTTCGACGACTCGGCAGTGAAGTCCCCGCCGATCAGATCCGGCCCTGGCGCGGATGAGGTCTTCTTCCCGCGCCGCCACTTCTTGCGGCCGTGCACCCCGATCAGGCCGCACTCGGCCATGATCCGGGCCACTCGTTTGCGCCCCACCCGCCGGTTCCGATGCTGGAGCTGCCCGAGCACCCGAGGGGTGCCGTAGGTGCGCTGAGACGCGACATGGATGTCGTAGGTGTGCATCCACCGTTCGCCGGTCCCGATCGCTGCTATAGGTGCGATCGCGTTCGCTGAGTCCGGCTCAGTTCGGCCCTTTCCGAGTAGTACTAGTACCGGAGTAGTACCTCTGACGCCGGGTTCCGCTTGGCGACTCCCGGGAGCGGCGCCGTTCATGCAGCGCAACCCGGCGAGGCGTTGCGTATATGCTACAGACATGGTCGATGCAGCTGTGCTCGTGCGCTCCGCTCGCGAACGTGCTGGTCTGTCAGCACGTGATCTCGCCACGCGCTGTGGCGTGTCAGCTTCGACGGTGACTCGGATCGAACACGGAGAGATCAACCCGACCGTCGCGATGCTCGAACGCCTCGTCGAAGCATCGGGTAACGACCTCATCATCACGACCGAGCCGCGCCGGCAGCTGCCCACCCTCGACGGTCTCCGCGCCGTTCGCGACGACATCGTCGACGCCGCTGGCCGATTCGGCGGCACCAACGTGCGCGTGTTCGGCTCGGTCGCCCGCGGCACCGCGACCGAGGCATCCGACGTCGACCTGTTGATCGATGTCCCAGCGGGCACGGGGCTGATCGGCGTCGAACAGATCGCCGATGCCGTCGCCGAGGTGATCCCCTGGCCGGTCGATGTCATCACCAGCGGAGCAGCACATCGACGCATGGCCCACGTCCTCGACGAGGCAGTACCGCTGTGAACGACGACCGCCGCCGCCTCGCCGACATCCTGGCCGCTGTCGCCGACGCCGGCCTGATCGTGGAACACGGGCGCACTGCGTTCGACGCTGATCCGCTCGCCGTTCGGGCAGCGAAGAACATCGTCACCGAGATCGGCGAGGCGACCAAGGCATTGTCGCCTGCCACGACCGACGCGATCGCCGACGTGCCATGGCGGGCGATCGCCGGCATGCGAGACCGGACGATCCATCGCTACCCCGAAGTCGACCTCGACGTGTTGTGGGACACCCTCGCGTTCGACCTCCCCGAACTCGCCGACCAGATCCGACAGCACCTCGACCGCATCGCCGACTGACGTGCACACCCGAAACCTCACCCGGCCTGTCGACCGCCAAGGGAGCTGGGCGTCGATCAGGAAGAGCGCATGCTCACGATTCGATCACCACGGCTCGTTGGCCTGGGCTGCCGCATACGCCAGGCACGCCGTCAGATCCTCTGCGGTGAGGTACGGGTAGTCCTCGAGGATCTCCGTCTCGTCGGCGCCAGCCGCGAGCAACGACAGCACGTCAGCGACCCGCATGCGCGTGCCCCGAACCACTCGGGGCGATCGCTGGCGACAGCCTCATCGTGTCGCTGGCCGTCGTTTACCTCGGATCGATCCTGCTGACGAACCTGGTCACCAACGCTGCAGCAGCGGCGCTGATGTTCCCGATCATGGCCGGGATGGTCTCCGCCCTCGACACCCCCTGGCAGCCCTTCGTGGCCGTGCTCATGCTCGGCTGCTCCTACGCGTTCATCAACCCCGCGGGGTACCAGACGAGCCTCATGGTGATGAAGCCCGGCGGCTACAAGTTCTTCGACTTCGTGCGGGTCGGCGTCCCACTCACGGTGGTCGTGGGTGCGGTCGCCATACCCCTGGCAGTGCTCTTCTACTGATCCTGAGGGCGGACGGCCCTCACCGTTGTTGCGGAACTCGACGCGCTGGTCGAGTGCTCGTCGTTGAGGGGAGCCGAGAACCCTGAACCGTCGCACTCGCCTGCCGTGGTCACACCACCCTCCCGGGTGACCCGCTCGACCCCAACCGGAGCGAGGTCAGCGTAGATCCCGATTTGTGTGTACCGATTTCGGCCGTAGGTGCTCCGCCCACCGGAGCCGCAGCATCCACGTAGCGGTCATCGCCCAGGTGAACGGCAGGAGGTAGCACAGCGCAATCAACGCGGCCGACAGCACCACGCTGCGCACGGTTGCGAACAGCACGAGGCGACGGCGATCATCCCGCCCGAGTTCGTGGATGTGGTGTGCGGTCGGCAGGCGCTCGCCACGGTCGTTGCGGCCGTGCGATTCTTCCGAATCACTCATCGCGCCGATCTCGACGTCGAGATGTGGAGCGCGCGCGAACGCATCACAGCGGGAGACCGAAGATCAGGATCGTGGCCATGACGAGCCCGATGAGGACGAATCCGGCGACGGCTGCGATGTTTCGCTGCCGACGGGCGAGCATCGAGGCGAGCGCGATCTGGATCAGGAAGTACGCCGCGAACACCCGTGATGCGAGGTTGACGGCCGTTGTGACGTCGGCGACGAGCACGAGCACGATCGCCGGCACGAGAATGATGAGAAAGGTGGCCGGTCTCGGCACCTTGTGCTCGACCAGCATGTCGCTGCGCGACGACGTCGCGCCGACGATCGCCGACGTCTGGCTCCCGATCGCAGCGACGAGCAGCAGCCAGGGCATCGCACCACCGATGCGCTGCGAGACGATGAACACGGCGGTTCCGTCGGACTTGACGCTCGGTGGGAGGAACAGGACGAGCAACGACAGGATGAACACCACGAACACGACCGACGAGATGACCTGGGCGACGCGCATGGTCGTGATGCGCTCCTGTGCACCGAAACGTACTCCGATGTATCGCGACGCCTCGAAGCCCTGGACGATGGCGAACAGTCCGATCATCTTGCGGACGCCGTCGGTGTCGATGGACGGTGAATCGCCGAGCACCCAGCGCCCTCCGAGCCACTCCTGGACGTTGAACACCGAGAAAGCGACGACGACGCCGATGACCGCTGCGAGGTTGAACGCTGTCGTGCGGTCACCGAGTCGGTTCAGCCGGCCCATTCCGCCGGACACCCCGACCAGGATCACGATCGCCAGGATGGCTGCGGCGAGCACACCCTGGCGGCTCGTCGTGAATGCCTCGAGCGGCAGGAGGATCAGCGCGGTCAGCAGCAGGGCGTAGTACGCGATGTTGACCATCGAGGCGAACAGCAGCGCCCACTCCGCGGTTCCTTCGATCCGGTCGGCGTTGCGGTCGGATCCCTCGATCGGTTCGTAGTGACGGATGTTGTAGGCGATCGCGAATCCGGCCGCGATGGCGACGAGACAGATCGCGAGCATCACGAACGGCGCTCGGAATCCGGCGATGAGCACGATGGCCGGGGACAGGATGATGAAGCCGACATCCATGATGTTGGCCAGTGGCACGACCGTGGCCTGGTACGACGTGGATCGTTGGATCCGGGTCGGTACAGCGCCACCGCCACGACGGCAATCACCAGGAAACCCAACCCGACCGCGACGAACTCATCCAGACCGCTTCGCATCACGTCGCCCCCACGCCCATACCGCACGGGATCCTCGCACATCGACGACGAGCGCCTGGAGCTCCCTGCTCACCCATCAGCAGCCAGATCCAGGCGATCTCGCAGCGCTCGTCCCTGGGCGCGTGCGGGCCCGTTGGACTGTTCGGCGTCGGTCATGGTTCGATCCGATCAGCAGCGGCTTCGTAGAGATTGGCGTAGATGTGATCCTCGCCGAGCGTGTCGACCACCCCGTCACGGCGCAGGACGTCGACGACGGACGGCTTGACCCTGGCGAGGCGGATGTCGGCGCCGTACGACCGGGCGAGCGCAACGATGTCGCCGATGGTGCTCGATCCCTGAGAGTCGATGAAGTCGACACCCTCGAAGGAGATGACCACGGTGTCGTACGGCGGGTCGGCATCTTCGGCCAGTTCCCGCAGGCGGTCGGTGAAGGCATCGGCACTGGCGAAGAACAACCCGGCGTCGAATCGGAGGACGAGCAGGCCCGGGTAGGTCAAGGCGTCCGCATCGTGCTCGATGTCACGGAACGCCTGGGTACCGGGCTCTCGACCGAGGACCGGCGCCTCGGGGCTCGAGCTGACGTACACCAGCCAACCCAACGACAGCACGACGCCCATGATCACGCCGGCGAGGACGCCGGACGACAGCACGGCCAGCAGTGCGGCGATGGCGATCCAGAAGTCCACTCGCGCAACTCGGCGCAGCCGACGCATCTCCGCGACGTCCATCATCCCGAACACGACCGCGTCGATGATGAGCGCACCGAGTACCGGTTGGGGGAGATCGGAGAACAGCGGTGCGAGCACGAGCAGGGTGAGCACGATCAACGCCCCGGTCGTCAGCGACGCGAGGGGTGTCTTTGCGCCGGACTCGTCGTTGAGCGAACTCGCCGACAGGCTCGTGGACACCGGGATGCCCTGCAACACGCCCGATCCCAGGTTCGACATGCTCTGCGCCAACGACTCCTGGTCGATGTCGACGCGGTACCGGTGCTTCGATGCGAACGCCCGTGCGTCCGCCGCCGTCTGGGAGAACCCGATCAACAACAGCCCGATCGCCGCCGGCCCGATCGCCGCGAAGTTGTCGACGACGAAGCCGACATCGGGCAGGCTGGGAGCTGCGAAGCCACGCGGGACATCGCCGACGAGCGCGATCCCGCGGTCGGCGAAGTCGAACGCCACCGACGCCACGAGCCCGCCGACGACGAGCACCAGCGCCCCGGGCACCTTGATCCTCGAGAACCGGATTCCCACGACCACGATCAAGGACACGACTCCGACCAGCACCGTGGCGCCGTCGATGTCGCCGAGGCCCTCGATCCAGCTGCCGAACTTGCGCCAGGAGTTCGCTCCGTCGATCGTCGTGCCGGTGATCTTGGCCAATTCACCGATGACGACCTCGATCGCGGCCCCGAACAGGAATCCCGTGATCACCGCCTTGGACAGGAAATGGGAGATCCAGCCCATCTTGAAGATCGCCAGCAGCAGGAACAGCACGCCCGTGACGATCGTGATCGCGGCAACGAGCTCGACGGCGTCGTCACCCGAGACCGACGTCAGCACGACAGCGCTGGCCACGACGGCAGCCAGGGCCGAACTGGGACCGGTTGCGATCTGGCGGGCCGTCCCGAACAGTGCGTACAGGATCGCTCCCGCGGCGGCCGCATACAGGCCGTGCTGGATCGGCACGCCGGCGATGCCCGCGTAGCCCAGCGACTTCGGGATGACCAGCGCCGCCACGGTGAGGCCGGCGAGCAGGTCGGCCCGCAGCCAGGACCGGTCGTAGTGACGGCTCCAGTACAGGATCGGCAGGAGGCGCGACCAACCGGACGGCGCCGTCGAACGCTCGTCTGATTCTCGCTCCACGTTCGTATCCGATCCGTCCGTCAACGTGCGATCATCGAATCATCGCGGTCGATGCGCCGCCCGAGCCACTCGGGGTATCCGCAGGACATCGCAGACACCGACAGCCACTCCCCCGGTGGCGGCACCGACGCCAGCGAGCGCCACGCCATGGCGATGCTGGCGCCTCGGGCGCTGGGTGGTCCCTGCGCGGCCAAGGCGAGCGACCACGACGCGCTCGCACCGACGTCGATGGCGACGATCTCGACGTCGCAGAACGCACGATCGGGCGGATCGTCGGACTCGGACACCGTCAACTCATCTCCGGCGATCGAGAACCGGCGCTTGAGGATCGTCTTGCTCACCTCGACCCACGCACCGGTTCGGCCGTCCAGGCCCGCATCCTCGGGACGCCCTTTCCACCACACTTCGAGCACTCCACCATGCGCGACCCCGCCTCGTTCGATCGGGGACCGCTCCAGTGCGATGCTCGACTGTCTGCTCTTGATCTCGAGGGTCGATCGCCCGCGGACCTTGACGCCGACGTCGACGCGGCCGTCGATTCGGTAGAGATCGGTGCGTTCCTCGAGCCTGCCGTGCGCGCTGTCCCGGGTGAACCACGATCGCAGCGATGCCGGGAGCGCGCCCGATTCGAACCAGCGGAGTTCGGTGGTCTCGATCAGATCTCGAGATGGCACCGAGCACTCCGCACCGCCGACGCGACGACCGACGGGCGCGGGGCCCGAGCACTCGTGCGGTGGCACGTCGACGACGGTCATCTCGACCCGTCGGCAGCGATCGGCGCACGGGCGCCCGGCGCGAGGAACGGCCGCAGGCTCATCTCGATCATTCTTCCGCGTCGATCCGGCGCCGCCAACCCGCAGAGGGGGTGAAACTCCGCTCACCCTGCCGCGACAGTCGCGTCTGGGCAACGGCAGAGGTCCCGACGGTGTGATCCAGCCCGGCGAACAGCTCGGGCGAGAGGTTGCCCTGCTGGCGCGGACCCCGACCTTGCGTCGCCCAACCGGTGCGTGGGGCACCTCGTCGACGGGCTCGTCGTGAGGCGCCCCACGACCGGGGGTGTCGTGTGCGTCAGGATTCGATGGCGTCGGTGACGTCGCCGGCTGACTTCTGGACGGCCTTCTTCACCTTGTCGTAGTCGCCGGAGTCGATCGCCTTGGTGATCTTCTTGTCGGCCTTACCGAGCGCCCTGTCGACGCCGTCGAGGTAGGCGTCGTCGACGACGGCCACGATCGCCGAGGAGCCGGGCGGCAGGTACTCATTTGCGTCGACACCGATGGCCTCCTCCTCATGGTGCTTGACCAGGGCGCCGACGCCGGCACCGATACCCGCACCGATGCCGGTCGCGAGCAGCAGCGGAGGTGCGAACAGGCCGACCACGAGTCCTGCAGCACCGCCGAGCACTGCTCCGCCAGCGATCTCGCCGTCGCCAACTTCCTTCACTTCGACGTCGCCGCCCCCGGACCGTGTCAGCACCACGGCGCCGACCACGACGAGCCCGTCTTCACGTGCCGCTTTGAGCGCGCTGAAGTCGTCGCCGGCCGACGAGGCGTCGGCGTAGTTGGCCACATACAGGGTCAGGTTGTCAGCAGTCATGGTCGCTCTCTCTCGACGTGCAGCCCGACGACGCTCGAACGCCGTCGTCGCCACGCCCGAACAGGGAGGCCGGGCGAGACGAAACCATAGTCGACGAGACACAATGTCTCACCTACGATTCTTGCGATGGCGGACATGGGCGTGATGCGGCTGCTGCGGCGACCCGCGGGAACGATGCTGGCGGTACTGATCCTCGTGCTGGCCGCGTGCAGTCCGCACCCGCCGACACGGTTCCAGCCGCCGGTCGGCGATGAGGCGTTCTCGGAGCTGCAACTCACCCGGGGTGACGGGGCGCTGATCGGTGTTGCCGACCCCGAGGTCCTGCGGGTCGGCGACACCTGGTACCTGTACGCCACCACCAGCACCGAGTCCGGATTCGAGGCCTGGAGCTCCGACGACCTGCGCTCGTGGACCTACCAGGGGTTCGTGTGGGAGCCGACACCGGGTTCGTGGAACGACCACGGTGGATACTGGGCGCCGGATCTGCACGCGAGTCCGAACGGCATCTTCATGTACTACACGGCCGGGAACAGGATCGGCGTGGCCCGCGCCGACTCACCACTCGGGCCGTTCCTCGAGGTGCTCGATCATCCCTTGGTCGGCAGCGGCTACGGCGGGGTGGGCGACGGGAACTACTGGGGCTCCCCGACGGACCCGGTGCCGCTGTTGGACTCCGATGAACACGCCATCGACGCGTTCCTCTTCGAGGCGTCCGACGGATCACTCACCATGTACTTCTCCACGTACCCGGTGCTCGGGGTCGCAGTGATGGCCGCGATCCCGATGGTCGACGAGACCACTCCGGCGCCGGGACCGGCCACCATCGTGCTCGACGCCAAGGTGGCGAGCTGGGAGCTCTTCATCCGAGAAGCACCATGGGTGACCGAACAGGACGGTGTGTTCCACCTGACCTACTCCGGGGCGGGAGCGGATACGACCTGCTATTCGATCGGTGAGGCAACCGCCACGAACCCGCTCGGCCCGTTCACCCGCACCGGACCTGCTCCCATCCTCCACGACGACCCGTCCGTCGGCTTCTACGGTCCAGGGCACCACAGCCTCACCGACGGACCTGATGGCGAACAGATCATGTTCTTCCACACCAAGGACGACTACGAGAGCGGCTACGCCCGTCACGTGCGCTGGGCCCCGGTGTCCACCGACAGCTCGGGCAACCTCCGCATCGACGGGGCCGCCCCCGGCACGTCCACCACCGGCACGTCGTCCTGCGCATTCGGCTGACCCGCGATCGCACCGAGGCACGATGCAGCCATCGACTCCACGACGAACGACCAGCCTGATCACCGGCGCCAACACGGGCCTGGGCCGGGCAACAGCCCACGCGCTCGCCGAGCGCGGCGACCGCGTGATCCTGGCCTGCCGCTCCGAGTCCGCGACACGACCCGTGATCGAGGAGCTCACTGCTGCCACGGGCAACGACGCGCTCGAATTCCTCCCACTCGACCTGGCCGACCTCTGCTCAGTTCGCGACGCCACGGCTGCATTGGTGCACCGCGGGGATCCGATACACGTCCTCGTCGCGAACGCAGGGGTGGCAGGACAACGGGGACAGACACGCCAGGGCTTCGAGCTCGCGTTCGGCGTCAATCACCTTGGTCACTTCCTGTTCGTCACAGGCCTCCTCGAGCTGCTCGACGCGAGCGGCCCCGCACCCGATGGCGGCCCGCCACGACTCGTCGTCGTCTCGAGCGGGAGCCACAACGACACCAAGGGGATCGATTTCGATGACGTCCGGCGACCGACCCGGAGTATCACCGGACTGCCCGAGTACGCCGTGTCGAAACTGGCCAACGTGCTGTTCGTCCAGGAGCTCGCCCGACGAGTGCCATCAGATGAGGTGCTCGCGGTCGCCCTGCACCCAGGGAACCTGATCGGAACCGATGTGGTCCGGCGACTGCCTCGCCCGGTGACCGCCGTGCTGAAACGGATCCGCCCTTCACCCGAGGTAGGTGCGCGCACCTCGGTGATGTGCGCGACGTCGCCCGATGTACTCGATCACCACGGTGAGTACTACTCGGTGGGAGAGCTGACGACACCGAGCGCAGCGGCGACTCCCGAGCTCGGAGCAGAGTTGTGGCGACGAAGCGACGAGTGGACCGCACGGTTCCGGTGACACTCCATCGGGCAACGGTGGGAACCTGAGCTGATGTCGTCGAGTGACTCCACCGGTCCGGTCCCGCACCCGGTCGGTCCGAACACCGAGTGCGGAGCGAACCCTGCGGGACCGAGCGCTCGGGCACGTCGCCGCTCATCGTGGATCGCCCATCAACGGGAACGGTCGGGCACGTTCGACCTGTCGGTGTCGCTGTTCGAGCGTGATCGCGACACGTTCGGGTCGATGCTGGGTAGCGCCATCGCGCTCCGCCTGTTCCTGTTCGTGGTGGTGGCGCTGATGCTGCTCGTGGGCGGAATTGGACTGGCGTTCGGCGAGGATGGCATCCGACGAATGATCGACACGGCGGGAGTCACGGGGATCGTCGCGGACCAACTGGACACCGCAGCACGCTCGGCGGACCGGTCGAGCTGGGGAATGCTGCTGATCGGTGCCGTGCTCACGCCGTGGGCCGGGCGGGCGCTGACCTTGGTGCTGTTGGCTGCGTCGGCGGGAGCGTGGCGCGTCCGTGGACTCGATGTGCGGGTCACGTTGCGACTGGTGACAGCGATCACCTCGATGTTCGTGGTGGTGCTCGGGCTGTCCTTGCTGCTGAGCGAGATCCGAGCGAGCGGCGCCCTGGTGACCACCGCCGCTGCGCTGGTAGCTGCGACCGCACTGTTCACCGTCGCGTGGTTCGGGATCACGTGGTTGCTGCCGAGAACCAACTCGGACCCCGGCGCGCTCCTTCCGGGCGCGTTGCTGCTGGGTGCGGTGATGGCTGCGGCCCAGTGGGTGCTGCAGTTCTGGCTGCCCCAGCGGATCAGTCGCTCGTCGGGAGTGGTGGGCAGCTTCGGGGTGAGCGTCGCCGCTCTGGGCTACTTCTTCGTGGTCGGAAGAATGATCGCGGCGAGCCTCATCGTGGACGCGGTCATGTTCGAGCGAGTCGGCAGCCTCTCGAGAGCCCTGTTCGCCCTTCCTGGTGTGCGGAAGCTCCCAGAGCGCTGGCCGGCACTCGTCCGGTTCTTCGCGCTCGACCCGGTCGCGCTGGACGAAGCACAGGACGATGGGACCGTCACCTGAACGTGGTGCGACACGATGTCTCATCGCAGGGAGCGGGCAGGTTCAGGGCGATGCCGGCCCACTGTGGTCCTGATGCGCGTGGATCACGTCGGGCGGACAATCTCCGCTGCTCTGGCCAGCCAGGGCTCGAAGGCGTCGTCAACGATCCGCTCGATCACGCCATCGTCGACGGTTTCGCCGCGCAGCATCCGTCGGGACCACAGTGGACCGACGAGGCGATCGAACATCTCGCCGGGGTCGGGAGCGGCGGTGAGCTCACCGGCGTCGACCGCCTCACGGATGGCGGCATCGAGGTGCGCCACGAACGCAGCGACCAGCCGGGCCCGCATGGCCTCTGCTGTCTGGAGCCGCTCGGACCGCTCGAGCAGGATCGACAGGACCCGGCGCGTCTGGACAGAACTGAGCTCGTTGGCCAGACGTCCCAGCTCGGACGCGACGCGCACCTTGATCGGCGCTTCGGACGCAGCGACGGGCGGGAAGTCGACCTGTTCGAGCGCAGCCTGCACGAGTGCGGCGCTGTCGGACCAGTGCCGGTACACCGTTGCCCGGCCGACACCAGCGCGGGCCGCCACATGCTGGGGCGTCACCGCAGCCGCGCCCTCCTCGCCCATGATCGACACCGCAGCATCGATGATCGCCTGTCGGGTCTTCGCGCCTCGAGCGGGCCTCGTCGCCATCACCGACAGCATAGGGTGAGACATTGCGTCTCACCCGTGCCGGCGTCGACGTCGAAGCGGGCGCTTCGGCAGGAGGAACAGCGGTGCCCGACCGACCCGACCGGCAAGCGGATCATGGACAGCACGACGGAGCCGTGGCCCGGCGACGGGCGGATCCCGACCGACTGGTGACCTTCACCGACGGTGTGTTCGCGATCATCATCACGATCCTCGTCCTGGACATCCGTGTGCCGTCCGACCTCGATGGCGCGTCGCTTCGCTCCGCACTCGGTGACGTCGGTCCGACCCTGGTCGCATGGATCATCAGCTTCCTGCTGACCGGGATGTTCTGGGTGTGGCACCGCGACGTGTTCGCGGGTGTGCGGGAGATCAACAGGGACGTGGTGTGGCTCAACCTGCTGTTCCTCGTTCCGGTCTCGCTGATCCCGTTCGCCGCGTCGGTCATGGGCGAGTACGACCGGTCACCGATCGCCCTGCGTCTCTACGGAGCCGTCCTGATCATGGTCAGCATCATGCGGGCCGCGCTGTTCCGCTACCTCTCCACCCGGCCGCACCTGCTCTACGAACCGGCGTCCCCGCGGGCGAAGCAGTTCGGCCTGCTCGTGACCCTGACGCCGATCGGCGTGTACCTGATCGCCATGGCACTCGCCGATGCCTCACCGGTGGCCAGCCTGGCGCTGTATGGCTCGATGCCGCTGCTGTACTTCGGGGCGCTCACCTTGCTGCGCGACCACTCCCGGAGCAGCGACGAGGCGGACGACTACTCATGATCCGACAACGGCGACAGGGCGAGGCAGTGACACCGTCGAACACCACAAGGGGCGCGCCATGACCAGCGACGAGCCGACAAACGGCAACCACGACCACCCACACCCCATGCCCTCCGACGTCGCCGAAGCAGCGGAGGCACACGAAGCTGAGCGGACGCTGCGGGGTGAACGGCCCGACTGGGTCGACCGGTTCGTCTGGGAATCGCTCTGGAAAGCCGTGACCGTCGGCGTGCTGACCACCATCGGGGTGATCGTCGCGCTCCGGGCACGACACCTGATCTTCCTGCTCGTCATCTCGCTGTTCTTCTCACTCGCGATGGTGCCCGCGGTGCAGCACCTCCAACAGAAACGGGGGTGGCGTCCCGGTGCGTCCGTCGGTGTCATCTACGCCGGGGTCGTCGCGTTCGTCCTGGCCATGGTCCTGCTGCTCATCCCCGGCATCGCCGACTTCGCCGGCACCGTGAGCGACAAGGGCGACGACTGGATCACCAGTCTGAACGACTGGACCGAGTCGAACCTGGGTGTCACCGCAGTGGATCAGAGCTCTGCGCAGACCGCCGCGACCAAGACGGGCGCAGCGCTCAGCGACTGGACCGACGAGATCCTCGGCGTCGCCTCCTCCGGGCTCGGCATGGTCTTCGACCTCGCCACCGTCGGACTGTTCACCTTCTACCTGACGGCGGACAACGAACGCATCCGACGTGCGTTGTTGTCGAAGGTGCCGCCACGCCGACAACGGGTCTACTCGTGGGTCACCGACACCGCCATCACCCAGACGGGCGGCTACTTCTACTCGCGGCTCCTGCTCATGGGCATCAACGGCGGTCTCTTCTTCGTCGTCATGGTCCTCGTGGGGGTGCCCGTGTCCTATGCGGTACCCCTGTCGCTGTTCGGAGGTTTCGTCGCCGAGTTCATCCCTGCGGTCGGCACCTACATCGGCGCAGCGGTACCCATCCTCGTCACCCTCGGCGATCAAGGACTCGCGTCCGCCGGCATCCTGCTGGCGTGGACGATCGTCTACCAGCAGGTCGAGAACTACTGGCTCAGCCCACGGCTCAGCGCGCAGACCATGGAACTCAACGGCGGCGTCGCGTTCGGCGCCGCCATCGCCGGCGGCGCCATCGCGGGGCCGATGGGTGCGTTCATGGCCCTTCCGGTCGCGGCCCTCATCACCGCCATCGTCTCCAACCTCGGCCGAACCTACGACGTCGTCGAATCGACCGCAACGAACCCCGACGACAGCGCGACCGCCTAGCGAACGAGGTGCAATGGGGCCGCGTGCTGCGCGTGCCGTCTCACCACCCTGTACCCGGCCGGGCGGGACTGCCGACCTGTTCTCGACTGAGGAAGAACGGCCCCGGCTCCAGCTCGAAGCGGCAACCGGCGAGGAGGACGCCCAACACGCAACCGACCTCGAAACCGACGAACTCGCCTCACACTTCAACGACCTCACCACCACTTTGGCCGAACTCGACATTGATGCCATCTGGTCCGAAGCCGATTTCGCCGAACGCCGTGTGCTCGTCGAGGAGCTCGTCGAAGAGGTCAGCATCTTCCCCGACCACCTGGAAGTGAAGATCGCCGGCTCACCCCGAATCAACGTTCGGCTCAGCGAAGTCGGGCTCAAAGAGTCTGCGAACGTTGGTGTCGGAGGGGGGATTGCACCCCGTAACCCACACCGCACGCGCTCCGATTGGGTGAGTCTTACCGCGGCCTGACCAGGGCTTTCGCGTATCACTAAACGCGGCATTCGGAAGTCACATACCGTATCGCATACCGATCTGGTATACTCTCGAAATGGCCACAGAACAGATCGCCGTTCGGATTCCCAAGCCCCTCCTCAGCGACCTCGACGACCTCATCAAAACCGGAGCATACGAAAGCCGGGCCGCTGCGGTCCGAGCCGGCATCGAAGCCATCATGGAACTCGAACACCAACGCCAGACCGACCGAGCCGTCGTCGATGGCTACACACGGCAACCACCAACCGAAACCGAAGACCACGCGGCACTCGCGTCGCTTCGCGAAGCGATCCTCGACGAGCCATGGTGACGACTCCAGACCGCGGAGAAATCTGGTGGGGCGAACTCGAAGGCGTTGGTCGACGCCCCTTCCTCATCATGACCCGATCCGCTGCGATCCTTGTCCTGAACAGCGTCCTTGCGGCACCGGTTACCCGCACGATCAGAGGAATCCCCACCGAACTACGGCTCGGGGCCGACGATGGCATGCCTACCGACTGCGTTGCGAGCTTCGACAATCTCAGAGTCGTCCCCAAGGCGTACCTTGTCGACCAGATCTGCACACTGCAGCCGCCCCGCCTCGCCGAAGCATGCGCCGCCGTCCAAGCCGCCATCGACTGCTAGACAGAACCCTTGGGAGAGGGGTTTGGTGCTGCCCATCGACGGGCCCCGGCCGCCTGAACCACGGTGTACTAACGCTTGTGTCGGAGGAGCGACTCGAACCATAACCCCACGCGAAATCTGAGCTCAGAGGGGCGCTCGAAGGTCTTCACGCCGAGAAGCTGATCACGAACCGCTGCACCGACAACTGCACCAAGTCCGACCCGATCAACGACGCTGAACGCCTCGGGGCGGCGAGCCCGAGGTCAGTAGATGATATCGAGCGAGTACCGGAGTGCTGTATCAAGTCGTGCCCGGGTGACGTCATCGAGATGGCCGACCGGGTCATCGTCCAAATCTTCGAGCGGGATCGTGATCACGTTGTCGCAGCTGATAACGCACACCTCGGGCAACCCCTGATCGGGACCAATCTCAACCTCGGACGGAATGCCTCGAATGGTCCTCGTGATTGGCGCACACGTCACCGAGTTCAGCACCTCGATCGCCGCGTTACGTGTGAGAACGCACACTGGTCGGCGAGCAGCGGGCGGTCCCAGATCGGCCCAGAAAATGTCGTTTCGAGCTACCACTGCGGAACTGTCCGGGCCGCCAGCCGTCTCGCTGACTCGACGAGCGCAGGATCAGCGGGCTGACGTCGATACCCCTGCTGAAGTTGTCGATCCTTGGAAGCAAGGTCTTCCGCTTCGAGAATTGCCTGTGCACCTCGTCGCATGAGTTCAGACCGGTTCGTGCCGAGGTCCGCGGCAAGGGAGTCCAGGCGTTCAACGAGGTCGTCGTCGAGTTGCACCAATACTTCACGTCGGCTCATGACCATATGCTACCCCATATGCTCGGACGATACGAAGACGTTGGTCCGATCGGTCCAGGCCACCCGATCCGACGACACACCGCCTGCGGCGGACTCATCAACGAGTACCGCGCCGCAGCCTGAAGTACGCCACGGCCGACTGACACCTCCCGACCTCCAGATTCGACGCGCCCGAGAGTCGGGCCCGATCTACCGATTCAGCTGCCGGTGACCCAGACCTGAATCGCCCCGGACGAGTTCTCGGCCCCTTCACGGCACCGTCAGCACCTACCAACCCACCGGAAAACCGAAAAACCCCCGAACCTGAGGGTTCGAGAGTTTCCGATGTCTCGCGACATCACATTCGTGTCGGAGGAGCGACTCGAACCACAACCCCACGCGAATCCTGACAGCCCGGAGAGCTCTCCGCACTCCTCACGACGCGAAGCTGACTGGGACCCGCTGCACCAACAACTGCACCAAATCCTGCACCACGTCTGACGTAGACAACGACTCTGGCGCTTGTGTCGCTTCGAGCGATGTGGTCGAGACCGGTCCGTGTGAACACACGGTCGCAAAATGCCGGGTATCGGCCGTCCTTTCGGGCTCTCGCGGTCCTTGATCCTGTCCATTCGTCATCACCACCGGATGGGGAAGAAGTTCAAGCGAGCCTGCAGGTCGACGGGCTCAGGGTCGGCTGTCTATTGGTTCGAATACGACGACGGGCGCCTCCACGGAGCGGCCTTGAGCGAAGGCCTCGTCTTCAGGCTCGATGGCCAGCCAGCGTTGCCACAGGCGGTCACGTTCCTCGCCAACGGCAAGGCGGGCCCGCACTCGGCGGGGTTGCTGGCGGGGAAGCCGAATGACGGCATCCGGGTGGGCCACGAGATTGAGCCACCACGCGGGATGGCCTTCGTCCCAACCGTTCGTGGCCAGCCCGGTTACGTTCGGCCCGTCTTCCAGGTAGGCGACGATCACGCTGCGCTGTCCGCCGGACTTTCGGCCGATCGTGGTGAGATGCATCGCGCCCCACCCACGTTTGCTGGCTGGGGTCCAGAGGAAGCGGCCGAGGCTGAGGCGGTACAGGGCCCGGTGACAACGCCAGAAGGCGTGCTTGAACCACGCCGGCGGGAGTTTGGGCGGTGCTTGCGCCGCGGTGCTCATCGCTCCACCTCCGTCAGGGGTGCGCCGTAGTCATCGACCGTCGATGAAGAAGCCGTGGGTGCCGTCGCCTTGGTCGTGAGGAGGACGCCGCCGAGCCAGGCGAACCAGACGATCTGCAGCAGCCCGAACGCAACGGTGGCATCGTTCAGCGGTGGCAGGACCGACGCGATGCCGATGACTCCGATGACGAGACCGAGCCATCCGAGGAGCCTCGGTAGACGGTCGCCTCGTACGACGACTGCGCTCACCAGGAGGACCCAGAGGCCGCCGAGCAACTCGCCGCCGGCACTGCCCAACGCCAAGGCGACCGGTTCGACTGCACGCCAGGTGGTCACGGCGTTCGCGTGGTCGGTCGAGGCGAGGTCATGGACGGTGGTCATTCCGTATGTGAATACCATCCCACTCGCGACGAGGACGACGCCCCACAACAGACCGACGGCGGTCGCGATCCGAACGGTGGCCGGATCGTCTGTGCGCAGCCGTTCCCACAGTGTGAGTGCAAGCACGCCGACCGCGAGCCCGAAGGCCACGAGCAACTCGCCGGTTGCGGCCCGTTGTGAGCGAGGCTCGGGTTCAGTTCTCGTCAGCGGATTGGAACGTCACCGGCAGGCGGGGTGACCGGTTCACGTCAAGTGTGAAGATGTCAGGCCTCGAGTAGTGGCCGACGGGGTCGAATGTCCGGCGAGCGGTCCGAACTTCGTCGAGATCGATGTCAGCGACGAGCATGCCCTTCTCTCGCCGTTTCGGGCCAGCGACCACCTGTCCTGTGGGTGAGCAGATGATCCCGTTTCCGGGGCTGAGCCACTCCCCGGCGCCGGGAGCGATGACTTCGCGAGCGACCAGGTCTTCGGGAATGTCCGCGTCTTCGACTGTTGGTCCGACACCGATGACCCAGGTGGAGCCTTCGCGGCCGATGTGTTGCATCGTTGCCAACCAGTTCTCCCGATGGTCAGCGGTCGGCGCGCAGTAGATCTCCACGTTCTGCGCGTAGATCGCAGCCCGGGCGAGCGGCATGAAATTTTCCCAGCAGAGCAAGACCCCCACCCTGCCAACGGCGGTTTCCACGACCTGCAACCCTCGGCCGTCACCGAATCCCCACACGGTCCGTTCAGCATTGGTTGGCATGACCTTGCGGTGCACATTCAAGATCTCGCCGGTTGCATCAATGGTCACCGCCGTGTTGTAGAGCGTGCCGGCGCTCATCTCGCTGGCGCGCTCGTTGATCCCCATCACCACCACGACCCCGTGCTCGCGCGCTGCAGCGCGAACCGGTGCGAGCTCATCAGCAGCCAAGTCGACAGCGTTCGCGAACAAGCGGCCATACAGGCGCTCGACGTCGCCCGCGTTGTTCGACGGCACCAGACCCCACACGAAGTCCGGATAGCCAGGAACCCATGCCTCCGGGAACACCATCAACTCGATGCCGTCCGCTGCGGCCTGCCCGATCAACTCAACGGCGCGTTCCAAACAGCCGGCCTTGTCGAAATAGACACCCGGCTCCTGCACCGCTGCAACTCTCACCATGACTCAGACCTCCTCAGGACCTCGAACAGCCTTGCACGAACCGAGAAGGGGCAAGCCACGGCCACCTCCCCTCAACGGGATCTGTGGGGTTCCAGTCGTTCTCGACTCATTGCGCTTCGGCACTGGCGGCGTCCTCCCGACGAGGACGCTCAGCCCACCGAGAGCTTCCACTCCCATGAACAACTGCGGCCGGCGACACCAGTCGTCAGCACCACCCCCTGGAGACGCCACGCATATCAGCAACCCGCCCCGCATACGTCAGACCGACCGCGATCGGCACATCTGATTGGTCAGCCGCTGACCAACCGACAGCACTCATATCGTTCAACGGAACTGAGCATCAGGCTGCCTTGCTCCATCCTTCCCTTCCGCCACGCGCTGGACGGGAAGCCGAACGAGACCGAACGAAGAGATCTCGCCTGCCGTGTCGCGTTTGGCGTTCAGCGACCGCCTTCCGAAAACGAGCCCCCGACATCGGGGCAGTTCGACGCGCGTGGGATTTTCGTGTCGGAGGAGCGACTCGAACCATAACCCCACGCGAATTCTGAGTGCTATTGCGTGTTTCGTGAGCATCCATGACGAGCAGTTGACGACGAGCCACTGCACAGAGAACTGCACCAAGTCCTGAACCAGGGTCGGAGCGGAGGCGCACTCCCCCAACGTCGTGGCAATCGGGCGGTTGTCACCGGGGGCCAGTCTCTGCCAGCCATCGCAGAATGCCGGTTCTCGATCGGGTTGGAGGCTGAGCGATGCCGTGATTATCGAGCACTGCATACGGGCCGGACTGTGCGGGTCGATCGCGCCCTCCGGGGCGGGTTATCGATCGGGGTTATCAGGTGCCCTCGACCGCCGCTTCTGGGACTCGTGCATCAAGCGGTGATCAGTGCCGGAGTTCGCTCCCAGCACCATCGAACTCGGCTACCTCGCCCGACCCCCGGTCGCCCCAGACCTGGGCAGACCTACGAACTGAAGCGGGCCGAACCGGCAACCACCACAGGGTCCCGCTGGGCGTCGTGTCCCGTCTGCGTGCTCGCCGTGGCTCAGAGGTGGTCGAGCCATTGGCTGAGCTGCTCCCAGTAGCCGGGGGTCGACAGCACGATGTCATGGCCGACGTCGGGGAGGGTGATGATGGTGAAGTCGTCGTTGCCGGCTTGGTCGAGGTAGCGGGTGTAGAGGGTTGCGCTGCGGTAGGTGGGTTGGACGATGTCGTCTTCGCCGAAGAACGCGAGCACCGGGCTGGTGACTCGGGTGAGCTGGTCGCGGGGGTCCGCCCGCAGGGTCTGTTCGGCGGCGGCTCGCGCTGCGTCGATCTGGTCGGGCGGGATGCTCGCCAATGCGGGGAGGACGACGTCGTCGAGGTTGAGGGCGGCGGCCCAGGGTTCGTCCTTGATCGAGGTCAGGATGGCGATCGTCTGGTTCGAGTCTCGGCCGGACTGAGCGTGGTCGGCTCGTAGACGAGCGGCAAGAACTCTCGCCACGGCCCGGGTCCGAGCTGGTCGGCGGCCTGGTGGTTCACGTCGCGATACAGCGGGTCGCTGAGCTGCCAGTCGATGAGCAGCCGACCGACCAGGGTCGCCCGCTCGGCGTCGTCGAGTCGGAGACCGGCAGCGCGGTGCTCTGGGTCTCGATCCCATAGACCTGCTGCTCGGCGACGGACACACCGGAGCCGGACACCGCGACGAGGAAAGCCACGTCGTCGGGATGGGCGGCGGCCGCCATCGAGATGGCCCACGCCTGCTGGCTTTCGCCCCACAACCCGACCCGGTCAGCCTGGATCGCCGGGCGCTCCTGGAGGCGTTGCAGCGCCGCCATCAGCTGGTCTGCCTGGGCCGCCAAGCTCTGGAACCCGGCCTCGCCGCCCGACTGGCCGACGCCGGGTGGGTCGTAGCGCAACGCGGCGTGGCCGGCCTCGGCGAAGCGATGCGCCAGGTCCGTCAGCTCGGACACCCCAGACCGCTGGCCACCTTCCGGTCCGACCGACGGGGCAGCAAGCACCACGGCCGGATGCGGCCCCGGCGTCGCCGGTGCAGTCAAGATCCCGTGCAACTCGACATCCCCGGCCATGAACGTCACGTCCTGTTCTGTCCACGCCCCGCCGGTGGTGGTGGCCGTCGGCTCGGACGTGACGGTGGAAGCGTGGTCGTCACTGCCACAACCACCAGCCCCCAACACCAACACCGCCGCTAGAGCAAGCGACGCACGCCGATTCATGGCACACCTCCTCGTCCACCACCACGATGCGCCGCGTCGCTTCCGCCGTCCAGAGGCCAACGCCCTGCCGCCCAGCGAACCCATCATCACGGCACGCCCCGACCTGCTCGACCTCGGGCAGCGAAGAATGGCATGGTGTCCCATAGCCCCGGACACACCAAGGCCGCCCGCTGCCCCCGGACCGCCGGGACGGCGCTGCGATTCCCGAGCACACGAGGGCGCCCGACTTTGGTCATCCACCGAGCGAGCGCAAGCGTGCGACTTCCGACGCGATGTGCGGGCCGATCGCAACGCCTCAGCGAATGTCGTCAACAGATGTTGACGTTGAGCGTTCCGCTGCCTAGCCTGACCGAGTGGACATCGAGGCGAGCGCCCGCAAGCACGGTGTCTCCGATGACGACATGCTCCACGCACTGCGACACCACTGGCGAGGCTTCGAGACCGACGATGCCGACGTCACCATGTTCATCGGACCGTCCGCGAACGGCGAGCCGTTGGAGGTCGGCGTCGTCGATGACGCCGATGGCGTCGCGATCATCCATGCGATGCCGGCCCGATCCGAGTTCCTGAAAGGTTGGTGGACACCATGACGACACGTGCGCAGCGCGCCGACGCGCTCGAACGTTGGGCAGAAGGGGTTGAGGCCGGTGACCTGGTCGAGGCGAAGACCGCAGCGCTTCGGACTATCGCAGAACTTGCCGAACAGCGAGACGACATCGACACGGCGTTGCTCGACGCGATCCGCGATGCTCGCAAGGCTGATCGATCATGGTCGGAGATCGGAGCGATGCTGGGCGTTTCCAAGCAGGCCGCCCAGCGCAAGTACGCGGCGAAGATCTCGGCGTAGTCGCCCGCCAGGTCGACTGATCAGGCGCATACTTCGCTCCGTTCCCGGTCGCCGAGGGCGCATCCGATAACCGGCGAAGTGCTTGACCAACGAGGCGAACGCGGCCGCTCATAATCTCGTTGTCGGCCCACGCGCATACCCACGCGATATCGGCACGTACGATCGCCCGACCGACGATCAGGTTGGGCACGCACATATCGTTCGTCGCGACCCGAGACCGGGGGTCGATCGCCGTGGACAAGGTGGACCGAAAGAATTTCGCCTGCGGTGTCGCGTTTGACGATCCATGACCGCCTTCCGAAATTGAGCCCCGACAACGGGGCAGTTCGACGCGCGTGGGATTTTCGTGTCGGAGGGGGGACTCGAACCCCCACGCCCTTTCGGACACAAGGTCCTTAACCTTGCGCGTATACCAATTCCGCCACTCCGACGTGACTTGCTCCGGACGGCCGGAGCGAGGAGTCAGCATAGCGTCTCGCCTCGGTGACCCCGAACCCTTCGGCACCCCGATCCGGCTACCTGCCTCGGATCGCCACCGCATCGGGATCGAACGGCAATCCCAGGATCGGATCGACCGCCAGGACGTCGTCGGAGACCTCGAAGAGCGCGCCGATCGCCACCAGGGGACCACCGACACGTCGGACATCGCGAACTTCTCGGCATCGCGGTACGCCTGGCGGCGAGCAGTCGCATTCGGCGTCATTCGAGCCGCCCGAAGGGCCTCGTCGACATCGATCGAGCGTCGACCCGCGAGATTGGCCCGACCGTCGCTCGCGAATACTGACCACAGGGTCGGATCGGGTGACGGGACCGACGCGAAGGAAGCGAAGACCACCGCCTCGTGGTTGCCTGCCGCGGCCTGAAATGCTCACTGCGCTCGCTTCGCCGCGACGCGGCTCGACTCCCAGGCCCGCCGCCTCGAACTGGGGAGTCAGCGCATCGACCAGGGTGGAGCTGAGGTCGGAGAGGTCGGCGTCGAGATACAGGGTGGGAGCACCCTGCGGCCACAGGCTGGCGACCCCGAGAATGGCGACGTCGGGGCTGTACGAGCACGCCGCGTGGCACCCGTCAGGCGCCCACCAGCCGCCCGGGACCAATGAGTCGACCGGAGACACCGGCCGTCCGACCACGGCCTGGGCGAAGCTCTCCCGGTCGATGGCCGCGGTCGCGGCGGAACGAGCCTCCACGCTCGCCGTCGTCCCATCGACGATGTTGAACACCAGATACGCCACGCCGACGGGAACCGAGATGACCGATGCCCCGGCGACGGCGTCGCCTCCCGATGGGTGACGAGCCAGATCCACGTCGCCGTTCCTCAACAGCTCCACGCCCTGCTCCAGATTCTCCACCCGAACCATCTCCACCCGGTCGAGAGCGCCGCTCGGCTCGATCCGCTCGAACGTGATGCCTCCGGCGCCGGCATCGGCGAGGCGGAACGGGCCCGATCCGTCGGTCGTAGCGACGTCCGAGTCGGCGTCGGCCTCGAACGCACGAGCGGGGCGGATCGCCAGAGCCGTGTTCGCCAGAAGTGCCGGAAGCTCGTAGTTGGGCTCGGACGCAACGATCTCCACGGCGTCATCGCCCTGGGTTCCGAGGCCGCTCACTCTCGATGAGCCACCGGACCGGTACGCCTCCACTCCCTCGATCGCGTCGAGATCGCTTCCCGCCATCGAGGTGGGGTCGAGGCTCGCGGCGTGGGTCAGCGACGCAACGACATCCGCCGACGTGACGGCGGATCCATCGGCGAAGGTTCGGTCGGCGCCGAGTTCGAACTCCCACGTCATCCCATCGGTCGTCGTCCATTCCTCCGCGACGCCCGGTCCGACCTCGTCCGATCGCGCGATCGAAGTCGGTGAGGGAGTCGTGCACGAGGTCGACCGCCAGCGCCTGCTCGGTGTCGGCGGGCGTCAGGGCATCGGGATCGATGGTGTCGAGTCCCACGACCGCCATCCGCAGCGTCTGGCCGGCCACGGGCGCAGCCGGTTCAGCCGCGCCGATCTGCTCGGGGTTCGTCGCCGAGCACGCCCCCGCTCCGACAGCGAGAACGCACAGAGCACTCAGGAAGCTCCGCGGCAGAGACACAGTCGTCTCATCGGCCGATCATCGCCGGCCTGAAAGGACCGACGGCGATTCAGCTGCCGATGAGCTCGGCGAGGATCACCGAGTTGAAGCCGAAGAGCAGCGCGGCGACGACCGTGATCCGATCGAGGTTCTTCTCCATCACCGTCGAACCCGCCGCCGACGCACCGAGGCCACCGCCGAACATGTCGGACAGGCCTCCGCCCTTGCCGCTGTGGATCAACACCAGAAAGATCAGCCCCAGTGACAGGACGAACTGAGCAATCAGAGCTGCGATGTACACGACTACTCCTCCGAACGGGACCAGATCACGCTAGCAGCGACCGCCCGTCGGGCCGTGATGTCACCTCAGCGTCACCCCACGACGCCTCGACTGGCTTTCAGTTCGGAAAACGGCACGTCCTTGTCGCTGCGGGGCTCCTTGGGAAGTCCGAGCACCCGTTCCCCGATGATGTTGCGCTGAACCTGGTCTGTTCCGCCATAGATGCTCACCGCCGGGGCGAACAAGCGTCAGTTCGGCGACCATCCCGCCGAGCGGACCGTCGGCGCCACGGAGCATGCCGGCGGGACCGAGGATCCGGGGCCCGATGTCGCGGGACATGCGGGTCATCTCGCTCATGACCAGCTTGGCGATGTTCGGCAGACCGGGCGATGATCGATACCCGCCGCGCGCGCAGCCTTGGCTCGGAGCGCTGGTCATGCGAGCCGACCTCTCCGAGAACGTGAAGCCGCATCAGATCTCCTGGCGGAGAAGTCGGATCATCGAGCCGACCGACGTCCCGGGCCAGATCGATGAACATCTTTGCCCCACGACCGGCGATCGCCCCTGCCGTCCCCGACGACGCCTTCCCGACGACGTCGCCGGCGCGTTTCGCGAGTTGGTTCGCCACCGTGCCGGGGATCGCGGCACCCGCCGCTGATGCTCCGCCTGCGCCGAGTCCCGCCCTCTCGAACATCAGCGTCGTGTTCGCCACCGCCCAGCCGTTGCCCTCCCCGCCGATCAGATGCATCGTCGGAGACTCTCGCGTCGGAGATGAACACCTCGGTGAAGAGCGCTCGACCGGTCATCTCTCTGAGAGGACGAACGTCGATGCCGTCCTGATGCATGTCGATGACCGAAATAGGAGATCCCGCGGTGCTTGGGAACCGAAGGATCGGTGCGAGCCATCAGCATGCCCCGATCGGCGAAATGGCCGCCCGAGGTCCACACCTTCTGGCCGTTGACGATCCATTCGTCGCCGTCGCGCACCGCAGAGGTGCGAATGGACGCCAGGTCGCTGCCCGCCTCCGGCTCGCTGAACAACTGGCACCACGCCTCCTTCCCCTCCACGATGGGAGGGACGAAGCGCTCGCTTCTGTTCGTCGGTCCCGTGAGCCACGATCGTGGGGCCCGCCAACAACAGGCCCAATCCAGCAGGAGGCCCCAGCGCCCCGACGTCGGCGATCGTCGGCCGACACCACCGCAGCTTCCGATCGGGAGAGGCCCTTGCCGAACCACTCCTCAGGCCACGCGGGGACCGCCCACCCCGAATGGGCGAGCCGCTCCCACCAGTCACCGATCGACAGGTCGGGTCCCAGTTGGAACCCAACCACTCCGTGACCTCACCCGCGAGATCGTCTGTGTTGTCAGCCATGGCCGTCCCCTCTCGTCTCCGTCGGTGGCCCGCCCGGCGCCAGGGCGGCTGCCCTATGCGCCGTTCATCACGATGCCACCGAAATCGTCGGCGTCGAGGCTCGCCCCTCCCACGAGCGCGCCGTCGATGTCGGGTTGCGACATCAGCTCGGTCGCGTTGCCCGGCTTCACCGAACCGCCGTACTGGATCCGCACCGACGCAGCCACCTCGGCGCCCGCCACGTCGGCGACGACGATCCCGCGGATGGCGGCGCACATCGACTGGGCATCCTCGGGAGTCGCGGTACGTGCCGGTTCCGATCGCCCAGATCGGTTCGTAGGCGATGACCATGTTGGAGACCTGCTCGGCGGCGACCCCGGCCAGACCGGCGCGGATCTGACCGTCGACCTTCTGCTCGGCGCCATCGGCCTCGCGCTCCTCGAGGGTCTCGCCACAGCACATGATCGGGGTCATCTCCGCCGCCAGTACGGCTTTCACCTTGCGGTTGACGTCGTCGTCGGTCTCCCCGAAGAGTTCCCGGCGCTCCGAATGGCCGACGATCACGTAGGAGATGTTCAGCTTGGCCAGCATCGTCGGCGACACCTCGCCGGTGAACGCACCCGATGCCTCCCAGTGGCAGTTCTGTGCGCCGACGCTGAACTTCATGCGGTCGGACTCGACCGCGGTCTGCACGGTGCGGATGTCGGTGAACGGAGGGTGAACCGACACCTCCACCTTCGAGAAGTCGTGGCCGGCCAGCACATAGCTGAGCTTCTGCACCGTGGCCAGTGCATCGAGGTGGTTGAGGTTCATCTTCCAGTTGCCGCTGATGAGCGGGGTGCGGGACGTGGCCATGCGATTCTCCTTGTCAGCCGTGCCGTGACGCTGCGTTGCGCAGCGCCGCGAGACCCGGCAGGTCTCCTCGTTCGATCAACTCCAGCGACGCCCCACCACCGGTCGAGATGTGGTCCACTCGATCGTCGACACCGAACTGTGCGGCCGCCGCCGCGCTGTCTCCACCGCCGATGACGCTGAAGCCACGAGCCTCGGCGATGGCGATGGCCACCGCCCTCGTGCCGGCGTCGAAGCGAGGGTCCTCGAACACGCCCATCGGGCCGTTCCAGAGGATCGTTCCGGCCTCGGCGATGATGTCGCCGAACTCCGCAGCCGTCCCGGGGCCGATATCGACCCCCATCCAGCCGTCCGGCACGTCGCGGCCCACGTTGCGGACCTCGCCACCGCGTGCCGGGTCGAACAACGTTCCCCCGGGACCGAGCGCGACGATGTCGGACGGAAGATGCAGTCGATCGCCGTGGTCGGCGAGCAGAGCCCGGCACGTGTCGATCTGGTCGGTCTCACACAGAGACGACCCCACCGAGTGCCCCAGCGCCGCGAGGAACGTGAAGCACATCCCGCCACCGATGATCAGCTCGTCCGCCACGTCCAGCAATGCCCGAATGACCCCGAGCTTGTCGGAGACCTTCGACCCCCCGGTGATGGCGACGAACGGCCTCGCCGGGTCGTCGCGCAGACCTCCCAGCACCTCCACCTCACGGGCCAACAACCGCCCCGCTGCGGACGGGAGCCGTCCGGGAGGGCCGACGATCGACCCGTGGGCCCGGTGCGAGGCGCCGAACGCATCGTTGACGTAGAGGTCGTGACCGGCGACGAGTCGGCTCACGAACTCCGCGTCGTTCGCCGTCTCGCCCGGATCGAACCGGAGATTCTCGAGCAGCGTCACCTCGGGGGCCAGCTCGGCCAGGCGAGCCCTGACAGGCTCGACGGAGAACGCCGGGTCCGGAACACCCTTGGGTCGCCCCAGATGGGTGGCGCACGTGACTCGAGCCCCGCGCTCCGTCAACCATTGCAGGGTCGGAAGCGCGGCACGGATTCTCAAATCGTCGGAGATCTCCCCGTCGTTCAGCGGCACGTTGAAATCGACCCTCACGAGCACCGACCTGCCCGACGGGTCGGGCAGGTCCTCGAGTTCGGGAACTCCGAACTTCATCGCCCGCGCTACTTGTTCGCAGCGCCGACGATGAGGGCGAGGTCCACGAGTCGATTGGAGTAGCCGGCCTCGTTGTCGTACCAGGACAGGACCTTCACGAGGTTGCCCATCGCCATGGTGAGACCGGAATCGAAGATCGAGCTGTACGTCGAACCGACGATGTCGGAGCTGACGAGCGGCTCGTCGCTGTACTCGAGGATGCCCTTGAGACGCCCTTGCGACGCCGCGGCCTTGAACGCCTCGTTGACCTGATCCACGGTGACGTCCTGGCCGAGTACGCCGACGAAATCAGTGATCGATCCGGTCGGCACCGGGACCCGCAACGACGTGCCGTCGAGCTTGCCCTGCATCGATTGCAGCACCAGGCCCGTCGCCCGGGCTGCTCCGGTCGACGTGGGAACGATGTTGACGGCCGCGGCGCGGGCCCGACGGAGGTCCTTGTGAGGACCGTCGACGAGCATCTGGTCGCCCGTGTAGGCGTGGATCGTGTTCATCAGGCCCTTCTCGACACCGAACGCGTCGTCGAGCACCTTGATGAGCGGCACGAAACAGTTGGTCGTGCAGCTCGCGTTCGAGACCACGACGTGGGTCTCGGGGTCGAACGTGTCGTCGTTGACGCCGACCACGAAGGTGGCGTCAGCGCCGCCTGCGGGGGCGGAGACGATGACCCGCGGGGCTCCCGCCGCGACGTGAGCCGCCGCCTTGTCGCGGTCGGTGAAGAAGCCGGTCGACTCGATCACGACGTCGACGCCGAGGTCACCCCAGGGAATCTCGGCGGGATCGCGATGAGACAGCACTTGGAGGACGTCGCCATCGACGCTGATTCCTCCGTCGACCGCGGTCACCGTGCCGGGGAACGTCCCACCGACCGAATCCCGCTTGAGAAGGTGCGCCATCGTCTCGAGAGAACCGAGGTCGTTGACGGCGACGAAGTCGATGTCGACTCCGCGCTGCCTTCGCCGCGCGGAAGAAGTTGCGGCCGATCCGGCCGAAGCCGTTGATTCCCACACGAATGCTCATCCAGTACCCCTGTTCGTCGGGCCATCGCCAGTGGCGGCCCGGTGGCGGTCAGTGGCCACCATGGCACCAGAAACAGCACCACCGTCGCAAAGTGAGGCGCCGGGACCGCCTGCAGCATGGTTCAGCGGGCCAGTCGCGCCAACTCGACCGCCAACCGGTCGGGGTCGTGCACCAACCCGCCCGCAGCCGCGAGCGCTGCCGGCACCGCGTGGTCGACGTCGATCGAGCCCCCCAGGCGCGACGGGTCGAAGAGCACGTCGTCGAACCGCACCGAATGGCGACGGAGAGCGGCGACATGATCGGAGAGATCGAAGTGATCCGTTTCGGGGTGCTCGGGCCCCAGGTTGCACACGTAGACGACCCGGGCGGGAGTGGCGGCGACCGCTTCGTTCACGGCGGGGACGACCATGGCCGCGAGGACGCTGGTGTACAGCGACCCCGGACCGAGCACCACGAGATCGGCGCCGAGGATCGCGTCGCGCACCTCCGGAGGCGTGAGGGGAACCCGGGGTTCGAGACACACCCGGTCGATGTGCCCGTGCGCCATGATCGCGGCTTGTCCGGCCACCACCTCACCGGTGCCCGTCGACGCCACCAGCTCGACCGGCTCGGACGTCGCGGGCAGCACCCGGCCAACCGCTCCGACCAGCGATCCCAACGTGTCGAGTGCGGAGACCATGTCTCCCTGTACCTCCGCCAGGGCGGCGATGAGAAGATTTCCGGTGGCATGTCCTTCGAGGTCGCCCGCCTCGAAGCGGTACTCGAGCGCATCGACCAACGCCGGCGCCGTCGACGCCAATGCGCCGATCGCCTTGCGCAGATCGCCGGGGGCCTTGCCCGCAGTGGCAGCTCGCACCCGTCCGGTCGAGCCACCATCGTCTGCGACCGAGACGACGGCGGTGATGCTGCCGGCGAATCGTCGAGCCGATCGGAGGCTGGCCGCGAGGCCGTGCCCTCCGCCGATGGCCACCACCGCTGGTCCGGTGCGGCTCACTTCGCGATGTCCCGATGGCGTACCCGGGGAGACATGCCCATGGCGCGGAGGCGCTCGGCGACGGCTTCGGCGATCGCGACCGAACGGTGACGCCCACCGGTGCATCCCAGTGCGATCGTGAGGTACGCCTTGCCCTCGGCGCGATATGCCGGGACCAGCAGCTCGAGGAGCGACCCCAGGCGGGCCAGGAACTCTGCGGCCTGAGGTTGGCCGTGGACGAACGTCCGAACCGGGTCGTCGAGACCGGTCAGGACCCGCAGCTCGTTCTCCCAGTAGGGGTTCTTGAGGAATCGGCAGTCGATGACGATGTCGACATCTCGGGGGATGCCGTGCTTGTAGCCGAACGACACCAGTGACGTCTGCATCGAGTCGTCGTCGCCGACCTCACCGAACCTGGTCTCGACCTCTGAGCGGAGGTCGTGGACGTTGCGGTTGGTCGTGTCGATCACCAGGTCCGCGGTCTCGCGCAGGGTCTCGAGTGCGGTCCTCTCGAACTCGATCGAGGCCACCACACCGTCGCCCCCCGCAAAGGGGTGCCGGCGCTTCGTGCTCTCGTACCGGGTCACGAGTGAGTCGGTCGATGCATCGAGGAACACCACCCGCACCCGGGACCCGAGCGATCGCAACTGCTCCAGTTCGGTCTGAAGATCGTCGAGACGGGCGCCCGAGCCCACCACCAGAGCGACCCGAGCAGCCGAATCGCCGGACTGGGCGAGTTCGGCGACCTTGGGGATCAACGACGCGGGAAGGTTGTCGATGACGAACCAACCCATGTCCTCGAGGGCATTGCCGACCTGGGTCCGGCCGGCCCCCGACATCCCGCAGATGACCACGAAGTCGCTCACGGCGTCACGCTACCGCCCGTCGGGAATACCACGACTCGCGCAGCGTTGACGATGGTGTCGGTCGCCCCCCGGCCGACACCCTCCCAAACCCCAGCACGACAGGGACGCCCAGCGTCCCTGTCGTCGCGTCGGGGCTCACCGCCTCAACGGGGATCGCGACGAAACCTGATGACCATGAGCCGAGGAATCGAGCGGGCGTGGAGGTACTCGGGGGCCGATCTCACGAAACCGTCGGGCGGCGCCGGCTCGTCGATCCGTTCGATCACGAACCCCACGTCGGCCGCGGCGTCGACGTACCGACCCAGTGGTCGGTGGTGAAAGCGGACGAACACGCCCGGTTCGACCTCCTCGACCGTCTCGCGGTCCCCCAGGTACGAACCGAGGCGCCAGTACTGCTCGGGAGGATCCACCAGCCGGTCATCGATCCAGCCCGACTCGGGAGTCTGCACCAACGGGTGATTCATCATCACCACGAAACAGCCCCCGTCGCGCAGCACTCTGGCCGCCTCCGAGAACACCGCCTCCAGATCTGCGATGTGTTCGATGACCAGACAGCAGAGGGCGCCGTCCGCGACACCGTCGCGCAGGGGGAGCGCGGTCGCTTCCCCTCTCAGCCACGCGACGGCGCCCCCGCGGCGCTCTCCCTCGGCCACCTGGGCGCCGGAAGGGTCGATCGCCACGACGGCCGATGTCGGGTCGGCGAGAGCACGCGCCAACTGACCCTCTCCGGCGCCGATGTCCACGATCGTCTCGCAGGCTTCGAGGTGGGCCACCGCCAGCGGCACGATCAGCTCGACGTATTCAGGGTCTGCACCGTCGGTGAAGTTCTCCTGCCACCACGCGGCGTGTTCCTCCCACTCCTCGACGGTCACGCCGAGGGACTCCGCCGAAGGGTCGTGGCTGCGTCGGGGGTCGCCTCACCCGCCCGCCAGTGCCGGCGGCACAGCAGTTCATAGTGGACCTCGGGCATCTCTCGCAGGTCCAGCGTCGTCTGATCCGACTCGCCGGCGGTAGGCGTGTCTCCCACCATCTTCAGGTCTCCGGCGTACACCTGACGGCCGTCCACGACCCGTGCGTTGTGAGTGGCGCGTTCCCCGCACCAGCAACGGGATTCGACGGCGAGCTCTGATCGCTCATCGGACATCTCGAGAAACCGCGCGCTTCCGGGAAAGAGGAGACCCTGGAACGACGTCAGCAACCCGAAGGCGTAGACGTCGACACCATCGTGATCGACGAGATCGGCGAGTTGGTCAACCTGTGCCGGCTCGTAGAACTGCGCCTCGTCGCAGACCACGTAGTCGACCGGACCGCGCGATCGGACGACGTCGGCCAGATCCAGATCCGGGGTCACCTGGAGTGCCTCGGCGCTCACGCCGAGGCGGGACGACACCTCGCCGCCCGAGCGGTCGAGCTGGCTCAACAACAGCCCGACGAGGCCACCGCGCGCCAGGTTGTGGTGGATCTGCAGAGCGACGGTCGACTTCCCCGACCCCATGGTGCCGTAGAAGAAACGCAACGTCGCCACCGGGCCAACCTAGCCGGGACGTCCCTCACTCTCCCCCGGTCGGGCCCGGGGTCGCGACCTCGGGATGGAGCGCGCCGTGAACTCTCTCGCCGACGTCATCGGGAAGCCACGACAATGCCGCCAGCTGGTCGAGGGTCGCCGTCCGCAGCGCCCGGATCCCACCGAACTCCGACAGAAGACGCGCCCGCCGTGCCTCGCCGAGGCCGGCGATTCCGTCGAGCTCGGAACGCACCATCCGCTTGCCCCTCCGCTCGCGGTGGAACGAGACGGCGAAGCGGTGGGACTCGTCGCGGATGCGCTGCAACATGAACAGCGCTTCGGACTGGCGGGGAATCACCACGGGCTCGCTACGACCCCGAACGAACACCTCCTCGAACTGCTTGGCGAGGGAGCACACGGGGATCTCCCCGTCGAGTCCGAGCGACTCGAGAGCCCTGACCGCCGCGTTCAACTGTCCCTTGCCCCCGTCGACGACCAACAGCTGCGGGGGGTACTGGAACTTCCCGCGCTCCTCGACGGGACGTTCGCGGTCCTCGAGATAACGCGTGAAACGCCGGGTCAGGACCTCTTCCATGGCCGCGACGTCGTCGCTGTCGCCGATCCGCCGGCCGCCGACCGTGTTGACCTTGAAGCGACGGTACTCCCGCTTGTCGGCCAGCCCGTCGGTCATCACCACCATCGACCCCACGTAGTCGGAACCCTGGATGTGACTCATGTCGAAGCACTCGATGCGCAGCGGCGCCTCGGGCAGCCCGAGATGATCTCGCAGCTCGTTGAGAGCCTTGGCGCGGCTGTTGTGGTCCGACGCGCGCTTCAGCCGGTGCCTCTGGAACTCCTCCACCGCGTTGTTGGTGACGGTCTCCGCCAGGCGTCGCTTGTCGCCCCGCTGCGGGCACGCGTATCCGCACCCGCGAACCACGGGACTCGCTGAGCCACTGCTCATAGAGATCGACGTCGGAAGGAACCTCGGGGACGAGAACCTCGGTGGGCATCCCCACGGCGGGCTCCTCGTAGTACAACTCCTCGAGAATCCGATCCACGAGATCGGCGCCGCTGAGCGCCATGACCTTGTCGAGGACGAATCCGCGGCGACCCACGACCCGCCCGCGACGAACGAAGAAGACCTGGACCGCCGCCTCGAGATCGTCGTCGGCCAACCCGATCACGTCGACGTTGTCAGCGCGCGAGCCGACCATCTGCTGTTTCTCGATGGCCCTCCGCACGCTGTCCAGCCGGTCGCGGTAACGGGCGGCGAGCTCGAACTCGTGAGCGGCAGCCGCGTCCGCCATGCGCGCCTCCAGATCTTCGACGACACCGTCGGTGTCCCCTTCCAGGAACCCGATGAGGTCGGCGACGAGGCGCTGATAGTCCGCGTCGCCGATCTCTCCCACGCACGGACCCGAGCACTTCTCGATGTGGAACAACAGGCACGGTCGCCCCTGCTTCTCGTGCCGCGACAACTTGGCGTCCGAACACGTGCGGATGGGGAATGTTCGCAGGAGGAGGTCGAGGGTCTCGCGGATGGCGTAGGCGTGGCCGAAGGGCCCGAAGTAGCGAACCTCCTTGCGACGACGGCCCCGCATGACCATGGCGCGTGGCCACTGGTCGCCGACGGTGACGGCGAGGAACGGGTAGCTCTTGTCGTCGACCAGACGCACGTTGAAACGCGGCCGGTGGGTCTTGATGAGGCTGTACTCCAGCATCAGCGCCTCGACCTCGTTGGCGACCTGGATCCACTCGAGACTGTCGGCGGTCGCCACCATCTGGGCGGTACGAGGGTGCAGCGTCGCGGGGTCGGCGAAGTAGTTGGAGACGCGGGAACGGAGGCTCTTGGCCTTTCCGACGTAGATCACCCGACCCTCGGCGTCCTTGAACTGATAGCTGCCGGGCGAGTCGGGAACCGATCCACTGGGAGGTCTCGCCACCACGGACCCAACATATCCCCGAGCCGGCGGGCCGCTCCCCCGGCGGGGAATGGTCGAGGCGGCGTCGGCGTTGGCACGAATCACCGCCCCCCTACACTCTGGCGGGACACCCGACGACGGGTCTCGATGCCGACGGCTACCTGGAGGACGAACATGGCGACACCGGTGATGCTCCGGCTTCAGGAGCCGCTCGACAACCAGTTCGTCGATGCCCCGCCCGAGGAGCTGGAACGTCGCATCGCCGCCGCCAAGAAGGCTCTGGGGGACCGGCTGTTCATTCTCGGCCACCACTACCAGCGCGACGAAGTGATCCGGTGGTCGGACGCCAGGGGTGACTCCTTCATGCTCGCTCAGCTCGCCATGGACCGCCCGAACGCGGACTACATCGTGTTCTGCGGCGTGCACTTCATGGCCGAGGCCGCCGACATCCTCACCCAGGATCACCAGAAGGTGATCCTCCCGGACTTGAACGCGGGATGCTCGATGGCCGACATGGCCGACATCGACTCGGTGGAGGAGGCCTGGGAGGACCTCGCCGAGATCACCGACATCGAGCGGGTCGTGCCGATCACCTACATGAACTCCGAGGCGAAACTCAAAGCCTTCGTGGGCGAGCACGGAGGCGCGGTCTGCACCTCCTCGAACGCGCGGCCGGTCCTCGAATGGGCGTTCGAGCGGGGCGACAAGGTGCTGTTCTTCCCCGATCAGCACCTTGGCCGCAACACCGGATTCCAGATGGGTTTCAGCGAGGACGACATGGCGGTCTGGGACCCCCGTCACCACCATGGCGGCCTGTCCGACCCGGTGATCCGGGACGCCACCTTCCTCCTGTGGAAGGGCCACTGCTCGGTGCACCAACGGTTCCAGCCCTCACACGTCGAGGCGTTCCGAAACGAGTATCCCGACGGCATCGTCATCGTTCACCCTGAGTGCTCCCACGAGGTCTGTGAGCTCGCCGATCAGGTGGGTTCCACCAACTACATCGTCAACGCCGTCGCCGAGGCGCCCGCCGGCTCGGTCATCGGGGTCGGGACCGAGATCCACATGGTGAACCGTCTCCGCGACGAAACCCCCGACAAGACCGTCATGTCACTCGATCCCCTGGTGTGCCCCTGCTCGACGATGTTCCGCATCGACGCCCCGCATCTGTGTTGGGTGCTCGAAAACCTCGTGGAAGGCCGGGTGGTCAATCAGATTTCGGTGGACGCCGACACGACCTACTGGGCCAAGGTGGCCCTGGAGCGCATGCTCGACATCACCTGACACTCCTGAGGGCGAGGCGTCGGTGTCCAGAAGTGACCGCAATGCCCTCGACCCGGGCCGGAGTTCGGCGATCAGGCCAGCAGCGGTGCGAGGAACTGGCCGGTGTAACTGGCCGACGTCTTCGCCACCAGCTCAGGGGGACCCTCGGCGACAACCGAACCGCCGCCGCTTCCTCCCTCGGGCCCGAGGTCGATCACCCAGTCGGCGGTCTTGATGACGTCGAGGTTGTGCTCGATGACCAACACCGTGTTGCCCTGGTCGACGAGGCGGGTGAGAACCTCGAGCAATCGTGCGATGTCCTCGAAGTGCAACCCTGTCGTGGGTTCGTCGAGCAGGTAGATCGTGTGCCCCGTCGAACGCTTGGCCAGTTCCGAGGCCAGCTTCACCCGCTGGGCCTCGCCACCCGACAGAGTCGTCGCCGGTTGCCCCAGACGCACGTAGCCGAGACCCACGTCCACCAGGGTCTGCATGTGTCGTGCGATGGGTGGCTGATGGGAGAAGAACTCGAGCGCCTCCGAGCAGGGAAGGTCCAGCACATCGGAGATCGTGAGCCCTTTGAATCGGATGTCGAGGGTGTCGCGGTTGTATCGGGCGCCCTTGCAGACCTCGCAGGGCACGTACACGTCGGGCAGGAACTGCATCTCGATCTTGATCGTGCCGTCACCGGCACAGGCCTCGCAGCGCCCGCCCTTGACGTTGAAGGAGAACCGGCCCGGCAGGTATCCCCGCACCTTCGATTCCTGGGTCTGGGCGAACAGCTTTCGGACGTGATCGAAGACCCCCGTGTAGGTGGCGGGGTTCGATCGGGGGGTGCGTCCGATCGGCGACTGGTCGATGTTGATGACCTTGTCGAGGTGCTCGACGCCGTCGACCTGTTTGTGAAGGCCGGGGGGCGCCTTCGACCCGTAGATCTTCTGCATCAGCGTTCGGAGGAGGATGTCGTTCACCAGCGTGGACTTCCCCGACCCCGAGACACCCGTCACGGTCACGAAACAGCCGAGTGGGATGTCGACATCGATCGTGGCGAGGTTGTGCTCGCGGGCTCCCTTCACCGTGAGCCACTCCCCACCAGGCTCGCGACGCAGTTCCGGAATCGGGATCGACCGCTTGCCGGAGAGGTACTGGCCGGTGATCGACCGCTTCGACGTCAACAGCTTGGCGACCGACCCCGAGTGCACGACCTCTCCGCCATGTTCACCGGCTCCGGGGCCGATGTCGACGACATGGTCGGCGATCTTGATGGTGTCCTCATCGTGTTCGACCACGAGGACGGTGTTTCCGAGATCCCTCAACCGGATCAGCGTCTCGATCAGACGGTGGTTGTCGCGTTGGTGGAGACCGATCGACGGCTCGTCCAGCACGTACAACACGCCCACCAGACCAGAGCCGATCTGGGACGCGAGTCGGATGCGCTGCGCCTCACCACCCGACAACGTGGCCGCAGAGCGGTGGAGGTTGAGGTAGGTGAGCCCGACGTCGCAGAGAAAGCGGAGGCGGACGTCGATCTCCTTGAGCACCCTGTCGGCGATGAGCGCTTCGCGGTCATCGAGCTCGAGACCGGCGATGACCTCCGCCGCCTCCCCGATGGGGATGCTGCACAACTCGAAGACGTTGTGACCGGCCACGGTGACGGCCAGGGCCAGAGGGTTGAGGCGGGCGCCACCACAGGTGTGGCACGCGACTTCGCGCATGTAGCCCTCGATCTGTTCGCGGGTGGAGTCGCTCTCGGCCTCTGAGTGCCGTCGCTGGAGGTACGGGATGACCCCCTCGAACGTGGCGTTGTAGGAGCGGGTGCGCCCATAGCGATTCCGAAACCTGACCTCGACCTTCTCACCAGCGCCCTCGCCGTAGAGCAGCAGTTCGTGCGCCTCGTCGCCCAGGGTCTCGAACGGGGCGTCGTGGTCGATGCCGTACTGCTCACAGACCGACTCCACGAGCCGGTGGAAGTACTTGGCGTGTCCTCCGGCCCAGGGGGCGAGCGCTCCCTCCGCGACGCTGAGTTCCGGGTTGGGGACGACGAGTTCGGGGTCCACTTCGAACAGCCGGCCCAGCCCCTCGCACACCGGGCAGTAGCCGTAGGGCGAGTTGAACGAGAAGTTGCGCGGTGCGAGCTCCTCGAAGCTCTTGCCGTCGGACGGCCTGGACAGCTTCTCGGAGAAGGTCAGCGTCTCGGTCGGTTCGCCGTCGGCACCCACCAGCTCGATCTGGGCCATGCCCTCGGCGAGCGACAGGGCGATCTCCATCGACTCGGTGAGCCGACGCTCGATTCCGTCCTTGCGCACGAGACGGTCGACGATCACCTCGATGGTATGGGTCTCGTACCTGGCGAGCTCGAGGGAGTTCTCACCGGTGATGTCGGCCAGATCGTGAACGACGCCGTCGACCCGCACCCTCGCGAAGCCACCCTTCGCGAGATTCCGTGAAGAGCTGTTCGTAGGTGCCCTTCCGACCTCTCACGACCGGCGCGAGAACCTGGAAGCGGGTGCCCTTCTCCAGGTGGAGAACCTGGTCGACGATCTGCTGAGGGGTCTGGCGAACGAGTTCCTCGCCGGTCTCGGGATCGTGAGGGGTGCCGACCCTGGCGTAGAGGAGTCGGAGATAGTCGTAGACCTCGGTGACGGTTCCCACCGTCGACCGGGGATTGCGCGACGCCGACTTCTGGTCGATGGAGATGGCCGGCGACAGTCCTTCGATGACGTCGACGTCGGGCTTGTCCATCTGACCGAGGAACTGGCGGGCGTAGGCCGACAGCGATTCCACGTATCGACGCTGACCCTCGGCGTAGATGGTGTCGAACGCGAGCGAACTCTTGCCGGAACCGGAGAGCCCCGTGAAGACGATGAGGCGATCGCGGGGCAACTCCAGCGAGATGTCCTTGAGGTTGTGCTCCCGCGCACCACGGATGACGATCGAATCGGCCACGGAAACAGATCCTACTCGCGCCCGACCCGTCCACGAACAGATGTTCGTTCCTCGATCGATCGACGGAGGCTGCTCGGTGGAGGGGCATACTGAACCGATGTCCTCCCAGTCCGGCGTCCTGTTCAGGATCGCCACCTTCGGTGAGTCCCACGGCCCGGCGGTGGGCGTGGTGGTCGACGGATGCCCGCCCCGGCTCCCCCTCGGAATCGACGACATCCAGCCCGACCTCGACCGCCGGCGGCCGGGCCAGAGCCGCTTGGTGACCCAGCGGGACGAGGCCGACCGCGTCGAGATCCTCTCGGGTCTGTGGGAGGGCCACACCACGGGAACGCCCATCGCCATCTTGGTTCGCAACTCCGACCAGCGGTCGGGCGCCTATGACCACCTCGCCGATGTGTACCGTCCCTCGCACGCGGACTTCACCTACGACGCCAAGTACGGCATCCGGTCGATCGCCGGCGGTGGACGGGCGTCAGCACGCGAAACGGTCGGACGGGTGGCGGCCGGCGCGATCGCCCGCACGCTGCTGAGGATCGCGGGAATCGAGGTCCTGGGATGGGTCTCCTCGGTGGGCGACATCGACGCCTCCGAGACGATCGCCATCGACCAGGTGACACTGGATCAGGTGGAGGCGACACCGACACGATGTCCCTCGCCCGCTCACGCCGAGAAGATGATCGCCGCCATCGAGTCGGCGCGACGCGAGGGCGACTCGCTCGGCGGAACGGTGACCTGCGTGGCCCGGTCGGTGCCGGCGGGACTCGGGGAGCCGGTGTTCGACAAACTCGACGCGGATCTCGCGAAGGCCCTCATGTCACTCCCGGCCTGCAAGGGCGTGGAGATCGGCAGCGGCTTCGCCGGGGCGCTGCTGACCGGACGGCAGCACAACGACGCCTTCACGTCCGACGCTGACGGGAGAATCCGTACCGCCACGAACAACTCGGGCGGTATCCAGGGAGGCATCACCAACGGTGAGACCATCGTGTGCCGTGCCGCGTTCAAGCCCACCGCCACGATCGCCGCGGCCCAGCGCACCGTCACCCGTGCCGGAGACGAGGTGGAGTTGGAGGCCAGAGGTCGGCACGACCCCTGTGTGCTCCCCCGGGCGGTGCCGCTCGTCGAGGCCGACGTGCTGTTGGTCCTCGCCGATCACTGGCTGCGCCAGAGAGCGGTCGACGTTCTCGCTCCGGTGCCTCCGGCCGGGGACTGACTTACACGGAGCGGGCGACGGTGACCGCCCGCCACTCGCCGTCGTTGATCGCGACCGTGGCTCGGACCGTCCACTCGGGACCCATCCGATCGATCACCTCGTCGAGACCGGGCTTGACGATGACCACGGCATCGGGGATGCCGGCCTCGACCAGACGCTCGCCCAGAGTGGGGTAGTCACGCGGTTCGGTGACGGTGAGGAAGCGACTCTCCAGCATGTGTTCCCACATGAATCGTCCCGCAGGGCTCCATGTCGACACGATCACCGGGCCGTCCGGTTGTGACGCCCCCTCGGTCTCGAGCGCGGCGGCCCACACGTCGGCGTCGAGCGCAGCGGATCCGGATCTGAGCGACAGGTGCGCCCGGACCGCGGCCCCGCTCCACAACAGCGACAGGGACACGACGGCCACCATGACCGTCCGGAACGAGCCGTGGCGGTCGATGGTCCAACGATCCCAGATGGCCACCGCGGCGACGAGCGCGGCGAACGGCAGGATCACGTGGAAGTAGCGACCGCCCCACTCGGCGACACCGCCGTAGCGGTACTGCGTCATCTCGACGGCGACGAACCCCACCAGGGCGGTCGCGCCGGCCACCCGCAGGAATGGGTCGGCCAGGTGCCGCCGACCGATCAGCAGCCACCCGACGGCCAACGCCGGCCAGGCGATGAGCAGTCCCGAGATCAGATCCGGCGAGACGATGAAGCGAAGGACCCCGACCCCGACGGCGGCGGCACCGAGGGTCCTGACGATGATCGGCCGCGCCCCCAGGCGCCAGCTGACGAAACACCCGAACAGCAGGAGGACGGCGACCGCCGCCAGCGTCGCCGGAAGACCTCGTCCGCCGGAGATCACGGTCGCTTCGAAGGCTTCGACCCGCGAACCGAGCAGGCTCGATTCACCGTAGGTGGGGGCGAAGGCGTAGGCCGTCTCGCCGTTGAGCAACCTGGTCTGCACGGCCGGACCGACCTTGTAGGCCGCGATCGACAGTCCCGCCGCGATCATCGAGACCGGGACAGCGCGGATCCAGCGCCGGGGACCGACCGCGACCATTCCGACCGCGAGAGCCATCCCGGCGAGAACGCCCTCGCTGCGGAACAGAACGGTGAGGGCGACACCGACCGTGACCATGAGGAGGCCGTCGACCCGACGGCGCTCCATCCAGCGCCACACGCCGAGCGCCGCCAGCGCGACGCCGAGCGTGCCGAACGCGTGGGCGATCACCCAGAATCCGTCGAAGAACATCGGCGAACCGACACCCACCGCCCAGAGCACAGGTATGCCGAGCCCGGGACGAAGGTGTTCGGCGAGACGCGCGCAACACCACGCGGTGAACCAGAGCGCCACCGCATGGACGGCGACGACCAGCCACAGGCCACCGAGGCTGCCCAGCCATCCGACCATCATCGGATACAGCGGGGTCTTGGCCACGAGGAACCACTGGGTCTGTCCGCGCATCGCCGACTCCATGCCGAACCATTCGCGATCCAGGTCGACCGATTCGACCCCCGACATCCCCCATTGTCCGGTCTCGGCGACGACCTTGCCCTGCAGCAGCATGACGCCTTCGTCGGCGCTGAGGATGGCGCCGTTGTGCGTCAGTGCGAGGATTCCCGCCAACACCAGCGCCAGCAGCGCACCATGGCGTAGCCACCGCCGCCCCGCCGCCCGCCGGGCGACGTCGAGGTCGACGTCATCGAACTCAGCCGGCGACGCAGCCTCTGTGGTCTCGGCGACGCCAACGGTGTCCGACATCCTCCTTCCATCGTCCGGACCGGGCCGTTCTTGAGCGCCGCCTCTCGGGGCGAGGGCGCTATCGTGCCCGACTGCCGCTCCCCCGCACCCGCTTCGTGACCGAGACCTCCCCCGCACCCGCCCCCGACGACACCGCTGCATTCGCCGCCCGGATGTACGACGGCTACAAGATCTACGGCGAGGGCGACAACGAGATCCGTGCACTCGACGGCGTGACCATCGGGTTCGCGTCGCACTCGTTCAGCGCCATCATGGGCCCGTCCGGCTCGGGCAAGTCAACGCTGCTGCAGACCATGTCGGGGCTCGACCGACTGACCGCGGGCCGGGCGTTCATCGGCGATACCGAGGTCGACGGCCATGTCGCCCACGGCGGCCACGGTCTTCCGTCGTCAACGCGTCGGCTTCGTGTTCCAGTCCTTCAATCTCGATCTCCGTCGCTCGACGTCGCGCAGGAACATCCTCTGCCGTTGACCCTCCAGAGCGCCTCGGTCGACACGCGCACTCTCGATGAGGTGGTCGAGGCGGTGGGAATCGGCCATCGCCTCGACCATCGTCCGTCCGAACTGTCCGGCGGCGAGCAGCAACGGGTGGCCGTGGCTCGCGCCCTCGTGGCGGCTCCCGAGGTCGTCTTCGCGGACGAACCCACCGGAAACCTCGACTCCGTGACCAGCGCCGACATCCTGGGGTTCCTGCACACGGACGGTCGACCACTGGGGGCGCAGCGTGATCATGGTCACCCACGATCCCGTGGCCGCAGCCTCATGCCGACCGCGTCGTGTTCTTCGCCGACGGTCGCCCGGTCAGCACACTCGACGGACCGACGGTCGAGTCGATCGTCGACCACCTGAAAGCCACAGAGGCCTGACGCGATGTGGTCCCTCACCGTGTCCAACGTCCGGACGAACATCGGCCGGCTGGTCGCCACCCTGCTGGCCATCGCATGGGGGTGTCGTTCCTCACGGCGGCGTCGATGTTCGTCCGGTCGATCCAGAACTCCCTGGGCGGCGCCATCGAGACCGCGTACGCCGCGGTCGACGTGGCCGTGACCTACGACGCCGAGCGACCGAGACGGTGGACCGGGCGGTCCCGCGGCGCGGCGACGGCGAAGATCCCCGATTCCGTCCGCGTCGTCATCTCAGCGAGCTGCCCGGGCGTCGATGCCGCCTCGGGCGAACGGGTGGGGTGTCACGCCGATCCTCGACGAGCCAGACCGACGCCGAGCGACACCGGTTTCGAATGCGGGACTCACCCTGCGCAACTGGATCGACGGGTCCCTGGCCACCCAGGAAGTCGTCGAGGGACGATCCCACGGGCCGGGTGAGGCGAAATCGCCATCGACCGCGGCACGGCCGAAGACGGACGGTCGCCCGTGGGCGACGCCGTGTCGATCTCGACCACCAGTCGGGGAGAGCGAGGTGACCGTGGTCGGCATCTCGGCGCTGACCGATGCCGACTCGCTCGATCCCGAGCGGCACGGTGAGCGTGTCGTAGTCGTGGATTCACGAGGTCGCCGGCGAGGCACGCCGAATGGACGGACCTGCTGGTGCGACTTCGACGAACCAGTGGTCACGCCGACGGCGGCCAGAATCGTGGTCCGGGACGCCACCCCCGACACGTTCACGGTGAGTTCGGGCGACGACTTTCAGAGACGAGGCCACCGGATCCGCCGGCGAGTTCGGCGACACCTTCGACCCATCCTCCAGGGATTCGCGTTCCTGGCGCTGTTCGTCTGTTCGATCGTCATCTACAACACCTACGCCGTCGTCGTCGCCCAACGACGCCGCGAACTGGCCCTCATCCGCGCCGTGGCAGCGACGCCCCGACAGGTGTGGCTCAGCCTGTGCGTCGAAGGACTCATCGTCGGAATCGCTCGGCAGCGCCCTGGGCGTGCTCGGCGGCGCCGCTCTGACCTCGGCGATGCTGGCGCTGCTCGATCGATTCGGCGTTCGGTGTCAGCGGAATCGTCACCGTCGGTGACACCCGGAACCGTGATGCTTGGGAATGACCGCCGGCACGATCGTGTCGCTCGTCGCCGTTCAGCTGCCGGCACTCCGCGGTGCCCGCACCGCACCGGTCGAGGCCATGCGCGAGGCCACGGTGGAGGGCGGGGCGCTCTCCCGTCGTCGGTGGATGTCCGCCGCGATTCTCGTCGGCCTCGGCGTGGTCGGGCTGGTGGCAATCTCCCAACGGGCTGGATCGTCGGCGCTCTCGGGTGTCACTTCGTCATCGGGCTCTTCGTCGCCGGCCCGGCGCTGGCGGTCTCGTGTCCGCGGATCGCCCGACCGATCCTCCGGCCCATGGGCATGGCGGGACGCTGTCGGCCCAGAACCTCGAACGGAACCCCCGACGAACAGCGTCGACCTCCAATGCCCTGGTCATCGGCGTGCTGCTGGTCACGCTGGTGACGGTCGGCGGGACGATCCTCCAGCGATGGACGGTCGACGACATCGCCGACCAGTCGAGTGCGGACGTCGTCGTCACGACGTTTCCCGGCGGCGCGCTCCCGCCGAGCCTGGTCGACGACGATCCGAGACATCGACACGGTCACGCGGGTCGTCGTCGCTTCGGAGCGCGCGACGTCGATCGAGGACGGGGGCACTTCGCCGCATCTCGGCGGCGTCGCCCGCCGATCTCGACGCCATCGGCATCACCACATCCGACGGATCACTCGAGCGACCTCGGCGACGGCGTGGCCGTGCTGGGATGTCGACGGAGCGATCGAGGAGGTCGGCACCGTCGTGCTGCGGGGTCGAGGGCGGGACGACCATCGAACTCCCGATCACCGCCACCATCGACTTCAGCCTCGACAGCCTTCAGCTGGGCTATCTCGTCGCGCCGGAGACCCTCGACGACTCTGCCCGTCGAGGCGGTCGACTCGACCGCATACGTGTTGGCCGAACCGGCGAACGGCCGAGGAGACCGCCGACGAGGTGGCCGGCATCGTCCGCGGTTACTCGACCCTGTACTCCTACGCAGGGAACCTCTTCGCCGACCTCATCAACGAGGCGTTCTCGTTTCTCATCAACGCCATCAACGCGCTGCTCGGAATGAGCGTCATCATCGCCCTCATCGGGATCGTCAACACCCTGTCGCTGTCGATCTTCGAGCGGCGCCAGGAGATCGGACTCCTGCGAGCGGTGGGCATGAGCCGGCGCGAGGTCCGGCGGATGATCCGGCTCGAGTCGCTTCAGATCGCCCTGCTGGGGACACTCGTCGGATTCGTCGCCGGTCTCGTGCTCATCGTGTTGCTCATCCGGGCCGCCGACATCGGGGCGTCGATCTCCTTCGACGCCGGACGACTGGCCCTGATCCTCGTCGTGGGAGTCGTGGTCGGGATCGCCGCGTCGGTCATCCCGACGCGCCGGGTCAACCGGCACAACATCGTCGATGCCATGCGCTCCGAGTAGTCCCGCGTTGAGCGACGGGACCGCCGCATCGCTCGCGCCTGCCCGCCTGCCCGTCGATTGACCGCCACCACGAACGTCGCCGATGCTGGTGTCGCTGAGCCCCTCCTTCGACGACCCGAGGACCGATCCGTGACCGCAATGGCCTTCGTCCCGACCGACAACAGCGGCAACCCGGCATTCGGCGATCGGATCACGTCCGAGTTCCTGGCCGGGGGAGCAGAGCAGGCCACGATGACCCGGGGCGGCGTGGCGATCAAGACCCTGGTCAACCTCGTCGTGCTCGCCGCCGCAGGAGCATGGGGGTGGGCATCGGCCACCGAGCCCGTCGCGACGGACGCAGGCAGCGGGTTCGCCAACGTCACGGTCACGATACCGGGAGGGTTCTGGCTGGCGTCGTTCGGCGCCTTCTTCGTCGGCATCCTCTGTTCGTTCAACCCACGGCGTGCCGCGATCCTCGGGGTCGTGTACGCGCTGCTCGAAGGGTACGTCCTGGGCGCGATCTCGGCGATGTTCGACGCCCAGACCGAGGGCATCGTCGGCGCCGCGGTCCTCAGCACCGTCTGCGTGTTCGTTGTCGCCTGGCTCGTCTACTCCCTGGGCATCATCACGCCGACGGCGAAACTGGCTTTCGGCGTCGCGGCGGGCATCGGCGGGCTGGCCTTGTTGTACTTCTTCGTCTTCATCGTCTCGCTGTTCGACTGGCAATGGCTCTACAGCGAGAGTTTCCGAACGATCGGACTGGTCGTCACCGTCCTGGCGATCGTTCTCGCGGCGCTCAGCCTGACACTCGACTTCGGCTCAATCGACGCAGGGGTCTCCGCCGGCGCACCCAAGTTCATGGAGTGGTACAGCGCCTACGGACTGATGGTGACGCTGATCTGGCTGTACCTGCTGATCCTGCGGTTGCTGGCGCTGCTGTCACGCAACCGATGACCCGACCGAAACCGGCACTGGTCAGGTCGGACCCGGCGCTCACCTTCCCGCTCAGGCGAGTCCGGCCTCGCGGATCTCACGTCGCAGCTCCTTGATCTCGTCCCGGAGCCGGGCTGCGTACTCGAAGCGAAGGTCGGCCGATGCCTCGTTCATCTCCATCTCGAGGGTGTCGATGAGCTTGCCCAGGTCCGCTGGGCGCCACATCGCGGAACTCCTCGCGCACCATCGGTTGACCGGGACGACCCTCGCCGACGACCGACGCCGGGCATCGGAGCCTCGGAGTTGCCGCGAAGGTCGGCCAGGATGTCGGTCACCGGCTTCTGATCGTGGGGGGTGATGCCGTGGTCCTCGTTGTAGGCCACCTGGATCGCGCGCCGACGAGTTCGTCTCGGAGATGGCCCGCTCCATCGAATCGGTCACGGTGTCGGCGTACATGATCACCCTGCCGGCCGCGTTGCGGGCCGCACGACCGATCATCTGGACGAGGGACGTGTCGGAGCGGAGGAACCCCTCCTTGTCGGCGTCGAGGATCGCCATGAGCGACACCTCGGGAATGTCGAGACCCTCCCGCAGCAGGTTGATGCCCACCAGAACGTCGAACGCCCCGAGCCGCAGGTCGCGGATCAGTTCGATCCGCTCGAGGGTGTCGACCTCGCTGTGCAGGTAGCGGACCCGCACCCCCATCTCGAGCAGGTAGTCGGTGAGATCCTCCGCCATCTTCTTGGTGAGCGTGGTGACCAGGGTGCGCTCGCCGCGTTCGGCCCGTTCGGTCACCTCGGCCAGCAGATCGTCGATCTGGCCCTTCGTCTGGCGGATCTCCACCTCGGGGTCGATGAGCCCGGTGGGTCGCACGATCTGCTCGACGACCTGCCCGGAGTTCTCGATCTCCCACGCGGCTGGGCGTCGCCGAGAGGAAGATCGTCTGGCCCGCCCGCTCGACCCACTCCTCGAAACGGAGCGGACGATTGTCGGCCGCGGACGGCAGCCTGAACCCGTGCTCGACCAGGGTCTCCTTGCGGGACCGGTCTCCCTGCGAACTGGCCGTGGAGCTGAGGGATGGCCACGTGGGACTCGTCGATGATCGTGAGGTAGTCGCGCGGGAAGAAGTCCAGCAGCGTGTGCGGCGGCTCGCCGGCGCTCGCGCCCGTCGATCGGAGCCGAGTAGTTCTCGATCCCGTTGCAGAACCCCATCTCGGACATCATCTCGAGGTCGTATTCGGTGCGCATCCGCAGCCGCTGGGCCTCGAGCAGCTTGCCCTCCTTCTCGAAGGCGCCAAGCCGCTGCTGAAGCTCGTTCTCGATGCGGGTGATCGCCGTGGCCGAGTCGCTCGTCGGACGTGGCGTAGTGCGTCGCCGGAAAGAGGACGAACTCCTCGAGTGGACCGGATCCGGTCGCCGGTGAGCGGATCGAACTCCCACATCGCCTCGATCTCGTCGCCGAAGAGCTCGATGCGGACCGCCGACTCGTCGTACGCCGGGTGAACCTCGATGACGTCGCCCTTGACCCGGAACTTCGACCGGATGAGATTCATCTCGTTGCGTTCGTACTGAAGGTCGACCAGTCGGCGCAGGATGTCGCGGTGATCGTGGGTCTCGCCCACCCGAAGGACGAGCAGTTGATCGGCGTACTCGTCGGGCGAACCGAGGCCGTAGATGCAGCTGACCGACGCGACCGACGATCACGTCGCGCCGGGTCAGCAGCGCCGAGCTGGCCGAGTGGCGGAGCCGGTCGATCTCGTCGTTGACCGTCGCGTCCTTCTCGATGTAGGTGTCCGAGGACGGCATGTAGGCCTCGGGCTGGTAGTAGTCGTAGTACGAGACGAAGTACTCGACGCGGTTGTCGGGGAAGAACTCGCGGAACTCGTTGGCCAGCTGCGCCGCAAGGCTCTTGTTCGGCGCGATGACCAGTGTGGGTCGCTGGACCTGCTCGATCGTCCAGGCGATCGTGGCGGACTTGCCCGACCCGGTGATGCCCAGACAGCGTCTGGAAGCGCTCGCCCCGCCAGACCCCGTCGGCGAGCGCCTCGATGGCCTCCGGCTGATCGCCGGCGGGCGAGAAGTCGGAATGCACGACGAAGGGACGTTCGGTCCGGGTGATCTCGTTGATGCTCAACGCCGCCTCACCCTCGCGCGCTGCTCGTCGATCCAGTCCCACGCCGCGTCGATCTGTGGCGCGAGAGTCGCTCGATCGCCCGAGTTGTCGATGACGAACGACGCCTCTGCCCGCCGTTCCGTCGCGAGATGGCCTGGCGAGCGATCCGCGCCCGGGCGTCGGCCTCGCTGAAGCCACGGCTGTTCGACCAGCCGCTGCACCGCGATCTCGGGATCGAGATCGACCACGATCGCTGCCGACGATGCCCTCCCATCCCGACTCGGCCAGAAGCGGGATGTCGAGGATCACCACGTTGTCGGTCTCGGCCTGCTCGGCGACACGACGGAACATCTCGTCGCGAACTGCGGGATGAACGATCTCCCCCAGGGCCTCGAGGACGTCGGGGTCGGAAAACGCCATGTCGGCGACCGCCTGGCGGTCGAGCGTGCCGTCGTCATGGAGAATTCCCGCACCGAAGCGATCGACCATGTCCCCGAGCACCTTCTGGCCGGGTTGCTGCAGCTCGTGCACGATGGCGTCGGCGTCGATGACCACGGCGCCACGTTCTGCGAGAGCAGCCGGACACGGTCGTCTTTCCCGAGCCGATACCGCCGGTCAGCCCCACGAGGATCACGGCGTCACACTATCGGCGACCCCCGACAGCGGGGAATGCCGGATGACCCCGGGATCTTGCCCAAAAGTCTCACACATGCGCCCGTGCGTGCCGATGGTTCGTTGGAGACCGACCTCCAGAATCACGCCGTGAAGACACTTCATCCGCACGATCAACTCGACGACGTCGCCCGCGAGGGCACGAACGCGGCTCCGCCCACGCCGGCAACGCAGCCGTCTGGCGCGCGAGATTCCGGCGGGCGAGCATCGACCCGACCGAGGGCCCCGGCGACATCCCCGCCGACATGCTCATCGCACCAGCACGACCGGATCGCCGTGTTCGGACCGGTCATCACGGCGACCCGTCTCGCCACCACCGCGATCTCGCTCCTGCTGGCCAGCGACGCGATCTTCGCCGGCGATGTCGGCGTCAGGATCGCCACCGTCGATCGTGGTCGTCTACGCCACGCTCCGTTCGCTTCCGTCCGATCCGATACACCGATCCGCTGTCCAGCCTGCTCGCGGTCTTCGTCGAGGTCGCTCTCCACATCGCCGTGGTGTCTCGCGACCGGGCTGTGGGCATCCCCCTTCGTCTACACGTTGCTCACCGCCGTCATCGTCGCCGGATTCGCCCGGGGTTTCGGCTTCGGGCTCCGGATCGGCGATCGCCACCTCGCTCTCGATCTCGTTGCCTCAGCTGATCGCAGAGGGACTACTCGGCCGACGCGATCCGCGCGTCCGCTCGCTGGTCGGTGCTGCTGATCCTCATCTCGATCGTCTCGGGATACGGACGTCGCATCTCCGGTGAGGCCGACCGCGAACGCGACCTCGCGCTCGACCGGTTGAGCCGGCTGGCCGATGCCAACGCACTGCTCTTCTCACTGCACCGGGTCGCTCAGAGCCTGCCTGCATCGCTGGACATGAGCGACGTCCTCGATTCCACCGTGAGCCGGCTCCGGGGACTGGTCGACTTCGACTCGATCATCATCCTCCTCTTCGACGACACCGACGGGCAGTGGGAGGTCGCTCCGCAACGAGGGCGTCACCCTGCCACCGCGGATCGGAGCCACCGATCTGCCCCCGGGAATGCGTCAGGCGATCACCGACGGAGGCGTGTCCACCTGCAATGACCTGCGTCGGAGTCGACGGAGGCGGGTTCGACGCCACGTCAGGCTCGGCTCTCTACGGCGTCCTGACCGCCCGCGAGTCGATCATGGGCCTCATCGCACTCGAGAACCGGGATCCCGGAGCGTTCGACCAGCGTTCCGGCGGACTCCTGGAGGGATTCGTCCCGCCGTTGGCTCTGGCCCTCGACAACGCCCGCTGGTTCGCCCGGCTCCGGACCGTCGGCGCGGACGAGGAACGGACCACGGATCGCGCGGGACCTGCACGATCGCATCGGGCAGTCACTCGCCTACCTGGCGTTCGAACTCGATCGGATCGTCGCCCGGGAGTCGGAGGGAGCCGACCTCGGGCCGGCCCTCGACCAGTTGCGGGACGACGTACGGGGGGTCATCGGCGAGGTACGCGACACGCTGTACGACCTTCGCACCGACGTCAGCGAGGATTCGAGCCTCGCGACGATCCTCGATCAGTACGCCGAGCGGGTCGCCGAACGAACCGGGGTGCAGATCTCCGTCGAGGCCGACACCGACCACCGGCTGCCGCTCCTCCAGGAGCGCGAGCTGTGGCGGATCATCCAGGAGGCGATCACCAACACCGAGCGCCATTCGCGGGCCCGGCGCCTCCAGATCACGTATCGCTGCGACGGCGACCGGGCCGCGATCCGCATCACCGACGACGGCGTCGGATTCGAGTCCGGCAAGGCCGGACGCCTCGACAGCTACGGCATGTTGGGCATGCGGGAGACGGGCTTCGTCGATCGGGGCCACTCTCGACATCAGATCGATTCCCGGTCGCGGCACCTCTGTGACCTGCGTGCTCGACCCTTCCTCCGAGAGCGACCGAGCACATGCCCATTGACCCACGACCCATGGACGGAACCATGAACCCACCCATCAGACTGATGCTGGCCGATGACCACCGCATGCTGCGCGAGGGGCTGCGACGATCGATGACCGAAGCGGGCTTCTCGATCGTCGGGGAGGCCCAGGACGGGGTTCAGGCGGTACGCATGGCCGAAGAACTGCTGCCCGACGTCATCCTCATGGACGTGTCCATGCCGAACTGCGACGGAGTGGAGGCGTGTCGACAGGTCAAGGCCCACCGAGGCCAGACCAAGGTCGTCATGCTGACCATGCACGCGGACAAGCGAGGTGCTCACCGACGCGATCCGGGCGGGGGCCAGCGGCTATCTCATCAAGGACTCCTCGACCGCCGAGATCGCCGACGCGGTCCGCATGGCGGCCGCGGGCGACACCGTGCTGTCTCCCAGCCTGGCCAGATCGATGCTCGACGAGGTCCGGCGTCTCGACGACCGCTCGACCCCCGAGGAGGAACGGGTGGTGACCAAGCGCGAGGAGCAGGTACTGCAACTGATCGCAGACGGGTGTTCGACTCCCGAGGTCGCCGAAGGGCTGTTCATCTCCCAGAAGACGGTCAAGAACCACCTGGCGTCGATCTACCAGAAGCTCGACGCGACGGGACCGCACGCAGGCCGTCCTCCAGGCGGTCCGTATGGGAATCGTCCGGCTCGACTGAGTGCCGGTGGAGGGGCTCGGTGTGGCTCCACCACAGATTCCGGCCGTCGGACTCAAGTCATAGGCCAAAAGGACCGATGCACACCGTGAAGCACCACCACCACCAGGAACGCACACGTCGGAGGTATCCCGTGTCATTGCTCATCACCATCCACGCCGCCATGGGGCGGCTACTCGCGCCGTCTCGTCCCGAACGAGCAGCGAGCCTCATCGAGTACACGCTGCTCGTCGCCCTGATCGCACTGGTCTGCATCGTCGCCGTGACCAGGTTCGGCACGACGGTCAAGGAGTCCGGCTTCGAGAGCATCAGCGGCCATCTGTAGCCCGGCCCGGAGCGGGCAGCCGCCTGCGCGGTCAGTGGCTCGGCGACCGAGCTTCGTCTCGACGGCTCACGAGTCCGCGTCGGCGCCGGTGAGGCAGTCCCGAATCGCCTCGTTCAGCTGCTCGGCGGCATCGGACGAGAGGTCCCCGAGTTCGTCGACGCTCACGAACTCCGACAGGACGCCGGCGGAACCCGACAACTCGTCGTAGGCGCACCCGTACCACCGGGTCCACGACTCCCGCTCCTCGTCGGTCGTCACGTTGGTCGAGATCTCCAGACCGTGCTCCACGAAGGCCGTCTTCGTCGGAGGATCGCTCGAGCACCCTCCGACGGCGATCATCGCCACGACCGCACACATGAGTCTCCTGTAGCCCAAGCGGGCCTCCCTCGTGTCGCTCACCCGCAGCGTGCGCATCGGCCGAAGATACCAACTCATCCGCCCGAGACAGCCACGTGACGACTCCTCAGGTGCTCGCCGGTCGGATCCGCGGCGGGTCATCGCCGTTCTCGACGAATCGGAACGCGGCTTCGAGCACCGGACCCGCACGAACCGACAACTCGGCGACGAACTCGGTCCGATCGGCAGGGAACACGTGCTCCGAGACGAGCACCACCTCGCCCGACGACGAGCGGGTGACTCGGCGGACCCGCAGCACCGGCACGCCCTGATCGATCTCCAGCAGCGACGCCTCGTGTCCGGTCGCCCCGCCCGCGCCGATCACCTGCGTCGCACCCCCCAGGGTCACCGGCAGCAACTCGAGGAAGGTCGACTGCTCGACGTCCCGGGCGGTCAGGCCCGATCCGTAGTGCTCGGGGCACCACACCGTCACCAGGGCGAAGGGGCGGTCGTCGAGCAGGTTGAGACGTGTCACCACGAGCGGGCGTCCACCACCGAGCAGTTCGGTGATGGGGCCGGCGACCTCGCGGAACCCGAAATCGAGGATGCGTCGCTCGCCGTCCCGGCCGGCCGCCTCGATCATCGCCTCCATCGTTCCGAGCTGGTCGAGGCTCTGCCGAAGAGGTGCGGCGGACACGGTCCACCCCAACCCCTGTCGGCTGTGGACGAGGCCCTCGTCGCGCAGGACGTGGAGAGCGGACCGCACCGTGACGCGGCTGGCGTCGAAGCTGTCGGACAACTCGGCTTCAGAGGGGAGCAGGGAGCCCGACGCCAGCTCGCCCGAGCGGATTCGATCGCGGAGCACGCCCGCGATCTGGCGATAGCGGATGGCTCGATCGCCGGTGTTCGTGGAGTTCGGTTGACGAGGCATGGCAACTTGTAGTGTACTTGTATTGGATCTTGCGAAGGCCCGATCGTCGGGAAGCGGGCGGTAGCCTTCGTGCCGATCTCCCGCTCTGACCGCACCGTAACCGGAGGCCCCATGACAGTGAGCGAACGAACGACCCTCGCCGATGCGAACGCCACGTACGCGACGCTCGAGAACCGCATCTCCAAGGGTCGACAGCTCCTGGGTCGTCCCCTCACCCTCACCGAGAAGGTCCTGCTGAACCACCTCGACGCTGCCGACGGCGTGACCATCGAAAGAGGCGTGACCTACAACGACCTCAGACCCGATCGGGTCGCCATGCAGGACGCGACCGCCCAGATGGCCCTCCTCCAGTTCATGACGGCCGGGCTCGACCGCGCCGCGGTGCCCTCGACGGTCCACTGCGACCACCTCATCCAGGCGAAGGTCGGCGCCAAGACCGACCTTCTCGCCGCCGAGGCCGGCAACGCCGAGGTGTACGCCTTCCTCGAATCGGTGTGCGCTCGATACGGGCTCGGCTTCTGGGGACCGGGATCGGGGATCATCCATCAGGTCGTCCTGGAGAACTACGCGTACCCCGGCGCCATGATCATCGGCACCGACAGCCACACGCCCAACGGAGGTGGCCTCGGGATGATCGCCATCGGCGTCGGTGGAGCCGACGCGGTCGACGTCATGACGGGTTATCCCTTCAACGTGAGATGGCCGAAGGTGATCGGGGTGAAGCTGACCGGGTCGCTCAACGGATGGTCGGCGCCCAAGGACGTCATCCTGAAGGTCGCCGAGATCCTGACGGTGAAGGGCGGAACGGGGGCTGTCGTCGAGTACTTCGGTCCAGGGGCCGAGTCGATCAGCTGCACCGGCAAGGCCACGATCTGCAACATGGGTGCCGAGATCGGTGCCACGACGTCGCTGTTCTCCTACGACGAGGCGATGTCGCGCTACCTGGTGGCGACAGACCGGGCAGGGATCGCCGCGGCAGCCGACGCGGTCGCTCCCCACCTGCGCGCCGACGACGAGATCGTCGACTCGCCGGAGGACTACTTCGATCAGGTGATCGAGATCGATCTCGACGAGCTCCGCCCCCACATCAACGGCCCCCATACTCCGGATCTGGCCCGGGAGGTGTCTCAGCTCGGAGACGAGGCCCGCGACGCCGCGTGGCCGCTGGAGATCAGCGCGGCTCTCGTCGGGTCCTGCACCAACTCCTCCTACGAGGACATCACGCGCGCCGCGTCGATCCTCCGCGACGCCGCCGCAAAGGGACTGGCCGTTCGTGTCCCCCTGATGATCACCCCCGGATCCGAACAGGTTCGAGCCACGATCGAGCGCGACGGCCTTCTCGCGGACTTCGAGAACGCCGGAGCGGTCGTACTCGCCAACGCGTGTGGCCCCTGCATCGGCCAGTGGGCCCGACCCGGAGTCGATCTCGACACGCCCAACACGATCGTCACGTCGTACAACCGGAACTTCCCCAAGCGCAACGACGGATCTCCCAACACGCTCGCCTTCGTCACGTCTCCCGAGACCGTCGTCGCCCTGGCGCTGGCGGGAACGCTCGACTTCGATCCCGTTGCCGGCACCCTCACCAACAGCGCCGGCGACGAGGTCTCGCTGGGAGTTCCCGTGGGCGAGGAACTCCCCTCACGTGGTTTCGATCGGGGCCTCGACACCTTCGTCCAGCCACCGGACGACGGATCCGCGATCGAGGTGGTCGTCGACCCGGCGTCCGACCGCCTCCAGCTTCTCGAACCGTTCGCCCCGTGGGACGGAAGCGACGCGCTCGGACTCCCCATTCTCGTCAAGGCCACCGGCAAGTGCACCACGGACCACATCTCGATGGCGGGCCCCTGGTTGAAGTACCGCGGCCACCTCGAGAACATCTCGGGCAACCTCTTCCTGGGCGCCGTCAACGCCTTCACCGGCGTGGCCGGCGAGGGCAAGGACCAACTCGACGGCGACACCAAGCCGTTCCCCGAGATCGCCGCCCACTACCACGACGCCGGACAGGGATGGATCGCTGTCGGTGACGAGAACTACGGCGAGGGATCGTCCCGGGAGCATGCTGCGATGGAGCCCCGTTTCCGGGGGTGCCGAGCGGTCATGGCGCGGTCGTTCGCCCGGATCGCCGAGACCAACCTCAAGAAACAGGGCGTCCTGGCCCTGACCTTCAGCGACCCCGCCTCCTACGAGCTCCTGCGGGAGGACGACCGCGTCGACATCGTCGGGTTGGCCGACCTCGCCCCCGGACGACCGGTCACGGTCCGAACGACTCACGCCGACGGCACGGTCGATTCGTTCACCACCACCCACACGATGAGCCTCGAGCACGTCGAGTGGTTCCGCGCCGGTTCGGCGCTGAACATCATTCGCGGCCGCTCGGCGGAGTGACGGCGTCCTCTGCGACCGGGTCGGTCACCGCGATCGACGGATCGGGATCGAGTTCCAGATCGGGGATGATCTCGGTCTCGGTGGCGAAGGCCCCCGGTCCGAACGCAGCGTCGTAGGCCTCGTCGGGCCAGGTCAGCAGCGCATCGGTGAAGACCGACCGGCAGATGTCGGTCGCGGTGACGACGAAGTACGTCGACCACGCCAGGACTCCCAGGAGCTTGGCCCCGTCCTCCAGCACCTGGGCGAACTCGCCCGGCCGCGGGTTGACGAGGAGGTCGGCCACGATCGACACCGCCAGCGCTCCGAACGCCGCGACGAGCAGATAGCGGTGGGTACGCCTCACCTCGCCCCGATACTGCGACACCCATCGAAGGGCCACCAGCGCCGACACCGTCTCCACGATCCCCTTCGGGAGATCGGTGAGATCGGGAACCACCGACGAATGGAGCTGCAACAGGTCCTCTGCGAGGAACATCGTCGAGACGAGCGTCCCGGTCACGAGAAAGCGCTGAGCGGAGAGCCGACCACCGAGCCGGCAGATCCACGCCCCCGCCGCGGCCGCCGTCACCGCCACCGTCCATGCCAGGATCCCGAGGTTGCTCACGAGCCCCGTGTACCACCGGAGCCCTGGAGCATGCGCGGGGTCCAACAGGAGTTGGGCCGCTCGTTCCTCCGACTGAGTGGCGACGACGATCATGACGATCAGCCCCGCCGTCCACGCTCCGATGAGAGGAAGCGCCACGCGAACACGGTCGCGCGAGGGTGGTCGGCCGACGACGATCATGCTGGTTCACGGCCCTCGTATCGGCAGAGCCTGCGCCGATGTGAACCCGCGCCCGCTCGGCGCGATCAGTCCTGACCCGGACGCCGAGCCGTCTCGTGGCCGGCGTCGACATCGTCGACACCGGGAGGCAGCATCCTGGCGATCTCCTCGGGCGAAGGCTCGTAGGGTTCGCGGGCCTCGGCCGGAAGCTGGGCCGAGATCGCCGCCATGATGGCGTCGGTGTCCTCCTGCAGATCGCTCCGTCCGAGGTCGACGGGGCGACCGACCCGGATCGAGACCGGTGCGGGGTCGAAGACGCGGGTGAGGTTGGGCAAGCGGGCCGACCGGGGCCAGATCTCCTCGGTGCCCCAGAGACCGATCGGAATCACCGGCGCTCCCGACGCCTGGGCGAGCTTTGCCGCTCCCCACCGACCGCGGAGCACCGGATCGAAGAAGGCTCGTCCGCGGGGAATGGTGCCCTGGGGCATCATCGCCACCAACTCGCCCGCCGCCAGGGCTTCCTCGGCGGCCCTCAGCGGCTCGTCGGCGCCGGTACCCCTCTCGACGCGAATGCCGCCCATGGCACGCGCCACGTCTCCGACCACGGGGGCGTCGAAGACCTCCTTCTTCCCGAGGAAGCGGACGGCCCGTCCCCGCTTGGCGAGGGTGTAGCCCACGGCGATGGGGTCGAAATAGCTCCGGTGGTTGGCCACGAGGATGGCCGGCCCGCTGTCGGGAATGCGTCCCAACCCATAGAGCTTGAAGCGGACGTAGGGCATCAGCTCTGCCCGGACGAAGGGCATCAGCGCCCTCTGTGGTTCGATCCCGCCCACCTTCGGCACGCCGGGCGGAACATCGAGGAATCGCTGCGGCCACCTCCTGAAGGCGGCGATCGCCACGAGGCGAGGATCGGGATTGACCGCGCACGGATGGCCGACGACGGACAACAGCGGGACGTCGTAGTAGCTGTCGCTGTAGGCGTAGCTCTCCGACAGATCGATCGAGCGCTCCTCTGCCCAGTCCGTGACAGCCCGTGCCTTGGCCTTCCCCCACACGAATTCCCCGTCGATGGTCCCGTCGTACACGTCGCCGTCGACGTTGAAACGCGTGGCGATCACGTCGTCGAACCCGAGGCGCTCGGCAAGAGGCTCGACCCAGTCGAACGGGGTGGTCGTGGCGATCACGATCGCTCGACCTGCGGCGCGGTGCTCGGCCGCCTCGACTCGCGCATAGGGCTGAATCGACTCGGCGAGCTCCTCCGCCGCCTCCGCTGCGGCCGCCCGGGTCTCCGATCGATGGCGCCCCTTGGCCAGGCGGGCCGCCTGGCGGCTGATGAGCATGGAGGGGTAGTTCTCGCCGAAGACGTCGAAGAACTTGAACAGTGGCCCCTCGAGAGGGTTCACGCTCTCGGGTAGCAGCCCTGCGGCACGGAAGGCCCGTGAGAAGGCGGGACCGCTTGCTCCGGCGAGCAGCGTCCGGTCGAGGTCGAAGAAGGCGGCGGACGTCGGGCGGCGTGGGCGTCGGGTGGCGGCGGGCACGCTCAGGACGCTAGCGCCGTTGGGCCACGCCTCCGCCCAAAACCGCTGAAGGACCGGAGGGGGGTCCGGTCCTTCAGGGATAGGTCGGAGGCGGAGGGGGGATTCCACCGTACGACCAGCCTGGAAGCGACAAGGGGGGTCGTCGCCTTCTGCAGGCTATCTGTTGTGACGAAAGTGTATACATTTGCAAGCAATCGTTCCAACAGTTTCGCTCGATAGATAAGATCAGTCTCAGAGATGGACATCAAGCAGCTCCGAGCCCTCATCGCCATCGACGAACACCACAGCTTCTCCGCTGCCGCCCGCGCTCTGCACACAGTGCAGTCGAACGTGAGCACCCATGTCGCGCGGCTGGAACGGGAACTCGACATGGTGCTCGTCGACCGGTCGACCAACGACCTCACCGCCGAGGGACAACTCGTGGTTCAGCGGGCACGCCGAATCGAGGCCGAGTTCTCAGCGCTGCGCAGCGACGTCACCGCCCTCAAGGACGAGGTGATCGGCACCGTTCGGCTCGGAGTGATCGGGACGACGGCCAGATGGCTCGTCCCCCGCCTCCTCGACGACCTCGCCGACACCCACCCCAAGATCCGGGCGCTGATCCTCGATGCCACCACCACGTCGCTCGTCCTCCAGCTGACCGGCGGACAGATCGACATGGCGGTGGTGAACTCCCCCGTGGACGATCCGGCGGTCGCCGTGACCGAGCTCTTCCGACGAGGAGCCCATCCTCGTCGTGCCGCACGGCCACGCCCTCGACGGCCGCCAGGTGGTGTCGTTCGACGACGTCTCTCGTACCCCCCTGTTGCTTCCGGCGCCCGGCACCCGCTTCAGGACCGAGCTGGACGACGCCGCAACCGAGGCCGGCGTCACCCTCAGGCCCCAGGCCGAGATCGACGGCATGAGACTCCTCGCCTCCCTGGCCTTCACGGGGTTCGGGGCGGCCATTCTCCCTGCCAGCGCGGCACCTGGGTGGCTCGGCGGCGAATGGTCGCGGATTCGCGTCGAGGGCCTCCCGACTCGCAGCGTGGGGCTCGGGCGACGGCGACGGTCACTGCCGTCGGCGGCGGACCGCGCGGTCGCCGACGTCATCGCCGCCGTGGTGCGGCGCGAATCACCCCACCAGCTGGGTATTCACCCCGTCGTGGACCCGTCGGAAGGGTGATGGCAAGGGGCGCCCCGGAGGCGCCGTAGACTCGGCTCCGTGGCTGACTCAATCACGATCACCGACAACCGTACCGGCGAATCGCTGGAGATCCCCATCGAGAACGGAGCGATCGACTCCAAGGCGTTCTCGGGACTCCTTGCCCGGCGTCTGGTTCCTCGATCCGTCCTTCGGTGCGACCGCCGCCGCGTCGAGCGCCATCACCGAACTCGACGGCGAGGCCGGTATCCTGCGCTACCGGGGATACCCGATCGAACAACTCGCCGAGCAGTCCTCCTACCTCGAGGTCGCGTATCTGCTCATCTACGGCGAGCTGCCGACCCCCGAGCAGTTCGAGACCTGGCGCTTCGAGATCACCCACCACACCTTCATCCACGAGAACGTCCGCAAGCGGTTCATGGAGGGCTTCCACCACGATGCCCACCCGATGGGGATGTTGGTCTCGGCAGTGGCTGCGCTGTCGACCTTCTACCCCGAGGCCAAGGACATCTTCGACCCCGAGAACCTCGACCGGCAGATCGTTCGACTCATCGCCAAGATGCCGACGCTGGCCGCTGGCGCTCACCGTTTCAGCGTCGGCATGCCCTTCGTCTATCCCGACAACTCCCTCGACTTCTCCGCCAACTTCCTCTCGATGATGTGGAAGATCGCCGAGCCTCGATACGAGGCCAATCCCGTTCTGGCCCGCGCTCTCGACGTCCTCTTCATCCTCCATGCCGATCACGAACAGAACTGCTCGGCCACTGCGATGCGCACCGTCGGATCCGCGCACGCCGATCCCTACGTCGCCACGGCAGCAGCCACGGCGGGGCTGTACGGCCCGCGGCACGGAGGCGCCAACGAGGCCGTCATCAAGATGCTCACCCAGATCGGATCGATCGACGAGGTTCCGGCGTTCATCGCCGCGGTCAAGGCCGGCGAGGGACGTCTCCAGGGATTCGGACACCGCGTCTACAAGAACTACGACCCTCGGGCGAAGATCATCAAGGAGACCGCGGAGGATGTCTTCGCGGTCACCGGCAAGAACCCCCTGCTCGACATCGCCCTGACGCTCGAGGAGACGGCGCTCAGCGACGACTACTTCCTGAGCCGGAGCCTCTACCCCAACGTCGATTTCTACTCTGGCCTCATCTATCAGGCCATGGGATTTCCCCTCGACATGTTCACGGTCCTCTTCGCCATTCCCCGCACCGCGGGCTGGCTGGCCCACTACAAGGAACTGCTCGAACAGGACGCCCGTATCGCCCGTCCGCGCCAGACCTACATCGGCCCAGAGACCCGCGACTACGTCCCTATGACCCTTCGCTGAGTTCCCCGTGACTCCCGAGGAGTTCCGATCGGCCGCGCACGAGGTCGTCGACTGGATCGCCGACTACCTCATCAGCCTCGAGAGCATCGACGTCACCTCCACGGTGTCGCCCGGCGACGTCCGGGCCTCCCTTCCCCCAGACCCCCCGGAGTCTCCGGAGTCTCTGGCGTCCGTCCTGGCCGATCTCGATGACATCATCGTGCCCGCGCTCACGCACTGGCAGTCCCCCCGGTTCTTCGCTTACTTCCCCGCCAACGCATCGCCTGCCTCGGTACTCGGTGAATTCGTGACGGCCGGGCTTGCCGTCAACGGGTTCTCGTGGGTCACCTCCCCCGCCGCCACCGAACTCGAGACCCATCTCATGGACTGGATGGTCGAGTTGTTGGACCTTCCCGACACGTTCATCGGCAACGGGGTCATCCAGGACAGCGCCTCGAGTTCCACGTTGTGCGCGGCCCTGGCCGCCCGCGAGCGCAGCCAGGGTCCCCGCGACCGACTCGTCGCGTACACCACGTCGCAGGCCCACTCGTCGGTCGAGAAGGCGCTCCGCATCGCCGACATTCCTTCGGACCGGCTCCGAATCGTGGACCATGACGACGTGTTCGCCATGCAGGCCGATGCGCTCGCGCGCGCCATCGATGCCGACCGCGCCGCAGGCCTCGAACCCTTCTTCGTCGTGGCGAGCGCAGGAACCACCTCCTCGGAGGCCTTCGATCCGGTCGACGAGATCGCTGCGGTGTGCTCGGAGCGGGGCGTCTGGCTGCACGTCGACGGTGCCATGTGCGGCATCGCCGCCCTGTGCCCCGAGTACCGCTGGGTCAATCGTGGCCTCGAGGGCGTGGACAGCTACGTGACCAACGCCCACAAGTGGATGGGGGTCAACTTCGACGCCTCGCTGTTCTGGGTCAGGGACCGCACACATCTCCTGAACGCGCTGTCGATCCTCCCCGAGTACCTGCGCAACAAGGAAGCCGATGCCGGCACAGTGATCGACTATCGGGACTGGCAGCTCCCGCTCGGGCGGCGGTTCCGCGCTCTGAAGCTGTGGTTCGTCCTGCGCCTGGACGGCGTCGAGGCCATCCGGACGATGATCCGCCGTCACGTGGCGCTCGCCACCGAACTCCACGAGTGGATCGACGCAGATCCGCGTTTCGTCTCGGTGGCGCCGACCCCGCTCAACCTCGTCACCTTCGCCATGGAGGCCGGCGACGCCGCCACCCAGGCGCTGTGCGAGGCGCTCAATGCCACCCACCGGGTCCTGGTGACTCCGGCCGTCCTCGACGGTCGCCGGGCGATTCGCGTCTCGATCGGGTCGCGGCTCACCGAGCAACGTCACGTGACCGATCTGTCGGAGCTGGTCTCCTCCCTCGCCGACGAAGTCCTGACCCGGTCGACACCCACCTGATCGGGCGGTCGGAAATCCGACGCCGCGGGTGGGCCGGCCATGTTCTCGGTGGGCGATGCCGAGGTCAGGGCCCGACGTCGAGGATGATCTTGCCGATGTTGGCATTCGACTCCATGCGGGAGTGAGCTGCGGCAACGTCTGCGAACTCGAAATGGGAGTCGATCACGGGCCTCAGCACCCCGGCGTCGAATCCGGGGAGGACCTCGTTCGCGACGCGACGGGCGATGAGGATCTTCTCCTCGAGGGGTCGGGACCGCAACGTTGTCCCGATGAGATGGACCTTCTTGACGAGGAGGGATCCCACCGGAACCTCCGCCTTTCCGCCGCCCATCACGCCGACCTGGATGATCCGCCCTCCCACGGCGGACGCGGTGATGTTGCGTCCGACGTAGTCACCGCCGATCACATCGAGCACGACATCGACGCCGCGACCCGCCGTGAAGTCGGACACGGCCTCGACGAAGTCGTGCTCCCGATAGTCGACGGCCACGTCGGCCCCGAGACCGCGACAGGTATCGAGCTTTCCCGACGAGGCCGTTGTCACGACGTGAGCCCCGATGGAGCGGGCGATCTGGATCGCCGCGGTGCCCACACCCGAGCCGCCGGCGTGAACCAGCGCGATTCCGCCCGGGGCGAGGCCGCCCTGCACCACCAGGGCATCGAAGGCGGTGACGAACGCCTCCGGTACGCCGCCGGCCTCGCGCAGCGACATCGACGAAGGAACGGCCATCAGTGTCCGCTCGTGGGTGACGACACGTGAGGCGTACGCGCCGCCCGCCACGATGCCCATGACCTCGTCTCCCACGCCGGCCTCGACGACGCGACCACCCACGGCGCTCACGGTCCCGGCGTACTCGAGTCCGGGAATCTCCAGTGCCATCGGCGGTCCGGGATACAGGCCCATCCGTTGGAGGATGTCGGCGCGGTTGACTCCGACCGTGGTGACGTCGACGACGACCTCCTCGGGTCCGGGTTCGGGGTCGTCGACCTCCCGGACCGTGAGTACCTCTGGGCCGCCGTACGAGTCGAGCACCACTGCGCGCATGGCTCGACGCTACCCGCACCGTGGCGAACGGTCTCCTCGCCGGCGACCGTCTGGGAGACTCCCTCCGATGACCGCCCGCACCCCCGACGTGTCCGACATCGAGATCGACCGGGACGCCGCCGAGATGCGGCTCGCCTGGGCCGACGGGGTCACCGGCACCCTGTCACTCATGGAGGTTCGGCTCGCCTGTCCGTGCGCCCAGTGCCGCGGCCGCCGTGATCGCGACGAGATCGTGTGGCCCGAGGCACGCTCCCCCCAGCCGTTGGCGGTCGAGACTGCGGAGCTGGTGGGCGCCTGGGGCCTCTCGATCACCTGGAACGACGGACACGCCACGGGCATCTATCCCTTCGAGGCGATGCGAGCATGGTGTGCCGCCGGGTCGATCGAGGTGCCTCCCGACTCGGGACTCGGCGGGATCGGCTGACCGGTAGTCTCGACATCCCGACAGCCGACGCCCGACGCCGGGAAGGTCGAACCGGGGCCGAGGGGGCCGACATGAGCGACACCGATCTGGAGTTCCACTACCGGACCTGCCCGTTGTGCGAGGCCACGTGTGGGCTCGAGATCGCCCACCGGGACGGGGAGATCGTCCGCATCCGAGGCGATCGCGACGACCCGTTCTCCAGGGGCTACATCTGCCCCAAGGGAACGACCCTCGGCAAACTGTTCGACGATCCCGATCGCCTCCGTGAGCCTCTGGTGCGGCGCGACGGCGCTCTCGTTCCGGCTACATGGGACGAGGCGTTCGCGGCGGTGGCCGAGGGGCTCGGCCGGATCTGGGCCGACGATGACCGTGACGCCGTGGCCCTGTACCTCGGAAATCCGAACGCCCATACGGTCGCCGGCGCGATCATGGGGCGGCCGCTCATCATGGCCCTGGGGACCCACAACGTCTACTCGGCGTCGACGGTGGACCAGATGGCGATGCACGCCTCGGCGGGCCACATGTTCGGCAACCCCATGGCCATCGCCGTGCCCGACCTCGACCGCACCGACTACCTGCTCGTGTTGGGTGCCAACCCCATGGAATCCAACGGGAGCCTCTGCACCGCTCCCGACTTCCCCGGCCGTCTCGACCGCCTGGCCGAGCGTGGCGGTCACCTCGTCGTCGTGGACCCGAGACGAACGAAGACCGCCCAGCGGGCGGACGAACACCTGGCGATCCGCCCGGGAACCGACGCGCTGTGGCTCGCCGCGTTGGTCACCGAGATCGCCGCGGCCAACCGCGTCGATCTGGGTGCCGTGGAACGGTTCGTCAACGGGCTCGCCGAGACCATCGAGGCCCTGGCCCCGTTCACCGCGACGTCGGTGGCCGACGCCACCGGCATCGCGGCGGAGACGACCCGGCGGATCGCCCGCGAGTTGTGCGACGCGCCCACGGCCGCCTGCTACAGCAGAATCGGCGCCCAGACCACTCCGTACGGAACGCTCGCCTCGTGGTTGACCGATGTCGTCTCACTCGTCACCGGGAACCTGGACTCCCCCGGCGGGGCCATGTTCCCGAGGGCTGCGATCGCCGCCCCCGCCGAGCCCGAGCCGCGTCCGGGCCGCGGATTCCGCACAGGACGGTGGCACTCCCGCGTCAAGGGCCACCCCGAAGTTCGTGGCGAACTCCCCGTCTCGACCCTTGCCGACGAGATCGAGGTACCCGGCCGCGGCCAGGTTCGCGGTCTCATCACGGTGGCCGGCAACCCGGCGCTGTCGTGCCCCAACTCGGACCGCCTCGACGCCGCGCTGGCAGGACTCGACTTCATGGTGTCGGTCGACATCTATCTCAACGAAACGACCCGCCACGCCGATGTCATCCTCCCCCCGCCCTCGGCGCTGGCCAAGCAGCACATGGACCTGGCCTTCATGTCGTTCTCGATCCGCAACTACGTCAACTTCTCGCCACCCATGCACCCCGTCGACGCTCCCGGCGAGCCCGGAATGGCCGAACACGAGATCCTCGCCCGGCTGAGCCTCATCGCCTCGGGCCTCGGGTCGGACGCCGACCCGATCGTGATCTACGACCTCGTTCTCGACCAACTCCGATACGCGCTCGGGCGCGGATGGTCAGCGCACCACCGAAACCGATCCCGTGGATCAGATGCTGGACACCATGCTCCGGAACGGCAGCTACTCCGACATGAGCCTCGAACTCCTGCGGAACACCCCCCACGGAGCAGATCTCGGGGCTCTGACCCCGAATCTGGGGGGCGTTCTGCGGACAGAGAGTGCCATGATCGAGGTCGGCTCCCCACCTCTCCTCGGCGATCTGATCCGTCTGGAGGAGTTTCTGGCCGAGGAGCGTGACGACTCCCTCCTCCTGGTCGGACGGCGCCACCTCCGTTCGAACAACTCGTGGATGCACAACATCGCGGTGCTCACCACGGGCCCCGAACGCTGCACCCTTCAGATCCACCCCCACGACGCAGAGCGCCTGGGCTGCGAGCACGAAGGTGTGGCCACCGTCGCATCCGCGGCGGGCACGGTCCAGAGCACGGTCGAGGTCACCGACGAGATCGCGCCGGGCACGGTGAGCCTCCCCCACGGCTGGGGACACGACCACGACGACATCGGACTGTCGACCGCCCGGCTCACGCCGGGCGTCAACTCCAATGTGCTGACGTCCGACGATGACATCGACCCGCTGTCGGGAACGGCTCGTCTCAACGGGATTCCCGTGACCGTCGAGCCCGTTCGCTGAGCCGCCGCCGGGGTCGGTCACGACGTCGGCACTGTCCTGCATCGATGGCCGCAGCAGGTTCCGATGCCGGTAGTCTCACCCGACGGATCGAAGCGACAGGGGGCAGCGTGAGGGGACATCGGATGAGGGGGGCGTGCGTCGCAGCCGCCGTCGCGGTGTTCGCTGCGGGTTGCAGCGACGGAGTAGCGGCCGGGGAGGCGAACTCGACCGTTGAGGCCGGGGCGACCACGTCGGTCACGTCCAACCCCTCGTTGGAGGTCCGGCCCTCGGTCCGTCAGGTCACCGTGACCGGCGTGGCCCCCGACACGTTGTTGAGCCTGACCGACGCGTTCGGCGTCGATGTCGCCACCGCCCAGGCCGACGTCGACGGCAACCACATCTTCCGGCTCGTGGAACCCGGTTCCGGTTACCGCGTCGTCGTCGACACCGGCGAGAGCTCCGAACCCTTCGACGTCGAGACGGCGGAGAGTTCACTCCCCGGACCCGCGTTCTACGCCGACCAGAAGATCGTCGATGGCTACCAGTACATCGAGACCCGTGACGGCACCACGTTGGCCGCCGCGGTGTACCTCCCTCCCGGCGAGGGTCCGTTCCCCACCGTCGTCGAGTATTCGGGATACGACCCCGCCGACCCCACCCAGGACCTCAAGGGGACGGTGGAGAAGCTCGGGATCGACGCCGAGGGACTCTGCGACACCATCAGCGTCGTCTGCCGGACCCCCGCCCAGCCGTCGTCGCTCATTCTCTCGGCCATGGGATACGCGGTCGTGTCGGTCAACATGCGCGGCACCGGGTGCTCGGGCGGGGCCTACGACTTCTTCGAGGAGCTCCAGACCCTCGACGGCTATGACGTCATCGAGACCGTTGCCGCACAGCCCTGGGTGCGTCACAACGCCGTCGGGATGGTGGGGCTCAGCTATCCCGGGATCAGCCAACTGTGGGTGGCGGCCTCGAACCCGCCGCACCTCGCGGCGATCGCCCCGTTGTCGATCTTCGACGACGTCGCACGCGGCGTGCTCGCTCCCGGTGGTGTCTTCAATGAGGGGTTCGCCCTCTCGTGGGCGGGCCAGGTGCTCGAGAAGGCGAAGCCCTACGGCCAGGGATGGGAACAGACGCTCGTCGACCAGGGCGACACGACCTGCGCCGAGAACCAGAAGCTGCGGTCACAGAACGTCGACCCGGTCTCCAAGGCTCGCTCCTACCCGTACTACGCGCCCGCCGTCGCCGATCCGCTCAACCCCGCGCTGTTCGTCGACCGCATCAACGTGCCGGTGTTCACCACGGGGGCGTGGCAGGACGAACAGACCGGCCCCCGGTTCTCGAACCTCTGGAACAGATTCGAGAAGTCGCCCCTGTTCCGTGCCATCGGCTTCAACGGCGCCCACGCGGACGGGTATTCACCCGAGACGCTCACCGAGCTGAAGTTGTTCCTCGACATCACCGTCGCGCAGGAGCGCACCGAGATGTCCGGCGGACTCAAGCTCCTCCTCCCCCTGGTGATGCAGGAGGTGTTCAAGTCCGAGACCTCGATCCCCGACGAACGACTCCTCGACGGAACCATCGAGGAGATCACCGAGACCTACCGGAACGAACCACCGATCACCATCCTGTGGGACCGGGGCGGTTCGCCGGAGAACCCCGGTGCCCCCGTCGCCGGGGGATCGACCAGCTTCGACGCCTGGCCACCACGCCGGGCCGCTCAGGCGTGGTACTTCGGAGCCGACGGCCAACTGACGCAGTCTCGACCGACCGCTGCGCAGAGCGCCTCGGAGTACCGCTACGACCCCGACCTCGGGAGCAAGGTCACCCTTCCCGGAGACCTGCAGGGCCAGGCGTTCTGGTCACTCCCCGAATGGTCCTGGGAGGCCGACGCTCCCGGTGACGCCGCGGTGTTCGTGTCCGATCCGTTGACCACCGACACCGTGATGCTGGGGGGCGGTTCGGCCGACCTGTGGTTGCGCACCGACGTGGGCAACGTCGAGGTCGGAGTCACCCTCTCCGAGGTGCGACCCGACGGCAACGAGACCTACGTGCAGTCGGGCGTCATGCGCACGACCAACCGTGCAGTGACGTCGGAGTCCAGCGAGATCGACCCGGTGCATTCGGGACTCGAATCCGATGCGCTCGAACTCGCTCCGGGTGAGTGGACCGAGGCCCGGCTCGAGATCATGCCGGCGACCCACGTCTTCCGGGCCGGTTCCCGTCTGCGGATCTCGGTCCACACCCCGGGGGGCGACAAGCCGAGGTGGAGCTGGATTCTCGACGAGTACGACGTGGATCCGACGATCACGATCGGACACGATGCGCGACACCCCTCACGAATCGTGCTTCCCGTGGGTACGGACGTGCAGGGCTACCCTCCGGACCTGCCGCCCTGTCCGTCGTTGCGGGGTCAACCGTGCCGGCCCTTCGTGCCGTACTCGAACACCCCCGCGGACGCCTGACGAGGCCGCCGCGGTTGCCGCCGGCAACCAGGCAACGGGGAACCCGCTTGACCCCTCTCCGGACGGGTGCGGCGATCGTGACATTCTGCGGACGGAATCACCAATCGCTGCGGGTGTCGACCGTCTACGTGGGACGCTCGACAATCACCGAAACCGGATTCGCAGCGGCGTTCCAGGGCAGTCCGCCTACATCTGCAACAGCCGTGACGGTGAATCGCATCCGCAACGCTGAGCCGCTACCGGACTTCTTGTGGGGGGCGGAGTAGAAGGTGAGCGATCCGGTGTCGGTCGAGAATCCACTCAGCGGCGGATCACTCACCCAGACACCAGGGGAGGTCTCATAGTCGACGTTGACGGAAAACCTCGGCGCCTTCGAGCGGCAGGCCCGCATCGTCTTTCACGTCAAGGGTCGCCTCGGCACGCCACTTCGGGTTCTCCGAGACCGCAAGCGACGACGCCCATCGAGTCGACGTACCAACGGTCGGCGGACTGTCGTCGTCGTCGTCGTCGTCGACGTGGTGGGGCAGGGTCGGGGGAAGGGATGGTGTCCCAGGTCACCACGTCGACGGCCGGCTCGCACGCCCCCGCGAGGCGTTCCGGTCGACGGAAGATGACCTCCGCGACGCGTGCTCGGGCCGGCTCGCCTCGACCTCGGCCTCGTAGGTGAGCGTTCGGTCCAGTTCGAGAAGGGGGCCGGTGGCCGACACCGCATGTGCTGGCACGCGACCGTCACGTCGAGACTGTCGATCGAGACCGCCGTTCCGGGCAGGGGCCTCCGGGCACTCCGACATCGGGCGGTGCGTCCGTGCTGCACCGCGACCTCCATCGCCGGAGATCGCCACGTAGGTCTCCTGGCGATCCTCGATGACCGACGACGTCATCCGCGCTCCGGTGAGCGTCAGCCCGAGCAGCGCAGGAACAAGGATTCCGAGGAAGCCGATGAGGAACAGGACCACGATCAACGAGGTTCCACGCTCGTCTGCGACGCCGCATGTCAGGCCCGCCTCTTCATGACCGTGAGCAGATCGGACTCGCCTCTGGGGTCGACCACCTCGAGCACCACTTCCTGAACTCCGAGATCGGCCGCGTCGTTCGGCGGACAGGTGGGAGCGAAGTAGGCGGACGACGGTCGCCGGGCTGATTGACGCACGCCTGCCAGAACGACACGGACCGGACGGTGACCGTGAACCCGGGCTCGCTGACGGTCAGCGCCGGGATGATAGTCGGGACTGCCGCTGCACCCCGACCTGGGGATGTACGCCATGTCGGGGTTCTGCAGCTGCTCGGCCGCAGATCGTAGAAGCGTCTCGCCCCGGGCGCTGAGCCGTTGATCCGCATTGGCCTTGGTCGTCGTCGCCAGACCCACGGCTGCGGTGATGGCCACGAGCGACAGGATGGCGATGGCGATGATGGATTCGAGGAGCGTCTCGCCACGCTCTCCTCGGTGATGGGCGTCGGGGCGGTCAGGTTCCATTGACCTCTACCGTTCCGTTGCCGCTGACCTTCAGGCTCTTGCCGATCACGGCCCCGAGTCGGAGCCCTCCTCCACCGGCCCCCAACGCCACCTGGTTCGATGCGGGAGCGTAGACGGGCTCCGGAGAAGAGCATCAGGTCGGCCCCTCCCGAGATCGAGACCCCGCTCGTGTTGGTGCGTGATTGGTAGAGCAGCACGCCGGCGTACAACCCGGTGCTCATCGGACGGAGATCGACCTCGGAGTTTCCCGACACCGAGAAGTCGCCCTCGTGGCCGCCGCATCCCGACGGGGCGTGGAGACCGCATCCGTTGAAGATGAACACGCCATTGCCCTCCACCTCGCCGTTGCCGCTGATCTTGAATCCCTTGTGGAGGACGTAGATGCCCGGCAACAGGGTGGCATCACCGCTCAGGGACAGTTTCGAGTTGTAGATGCCAGGGAGCACACGCCTCCCGAGCACGACCCGGAGGGCATTCCGGCCTCGTCGGGGGCGGGAAGGTATCCGAGGGGATCGGGAAGGGGAGCCGGATAGGACCCCGGGGGGAAAACGGGCTGACCCTGCTGGCGTCGCAGCCGGCGCACGTCCCACCGGCCAGGATCTTGAAGTCCTCGGTCACCGAGAGGCGCGAGTTGCTGCCGCTCATCTGGACGGCGCCGGGCGTCGAGGAGTTGACGAACGCGTTCCCGTCGACCGTCAGGTTGCCGTTGCCCTGCACCGACAGAGGGTTCCCTCCGCCGAGGGAGAACAACTCCGCAGGCAGAACCGGGCCGACGACGGCGTCGGCGGTGCGTCCGTCGAGGCTGCCGTCGAGGGCGAACTCGAACTCGTTGGACCGGGTGACCGACAGCGTGACGACCCGAGGCGGCGTACCCGATGTGGAACACGCCACGGGCATCGCAGGAGACCGTCGGCGACTGGGACAACCCCGACACGAGCGATCTCGACGCCAACAGGGTTCCACCCGAGTCGCACGCCGTCCGGACGAGATCCCGAAGGGTCCTCGATGACCGTCGATACTCGTACGCGCTATCGAGCCGTCACCGACGGATCCAGAGTCACCAGGAGCACGCCGGCGCGGCACTCGGACCCGCTGAGTCGCTGGGCGCCTTGGACGTCCCGAGCGAACGTGACCGACACGAACTGGGCGGTGGTGGCATCGAGATGGCGTTCGAGGCTGTCGCTGTGTGGAGCACGCCGGTGATACTGATCGCCGTCGCTGCGATCGAGATCAACGCCAATATGACAAGCGATACCAACACCTCGACGAGGGTGAATCCGGCAGCGCTTCGCCGCCTCCCCAGGCAGTCCTCCATGCCGTCGATGTAGTCTGCTCTAGGAGATGTTCAAGCGCCAAATCACCCGAGACGCACCGCTCGCGACAAACCGGTCCACCATCGGACCCCGCCCGCACAGTCGTTGCTCAGGTGCAGAAAATCAAGGTGTTCGGCGCGGACGTCTGCTGCCCGGCGAATCAACCGCTCCTTGGCAACGCGCGTCGTCCGCCTGCCCACCCTACGCAACCTCGACCATCACCTTGCTGGGTCCATGCACCTAAGCGCGGAGTCCCGCTTCCGGATTTTCAGCCAGATCAACCTCTCACCATTGTGCTACATGTCACACTTTCCACAATGGGGAAATGTGAATCGCCTCACGTGCGGCCCACCCCCGCCAGAGCGGTTCTCGTGATGCGAGAACGTGCCGAGGTCGCCACGGCGAGCTGGTCGGCAGCGATTGGCCCGCGAATTCACTCAACGGGGCCACAACCTGATTCTAGTCAATCCATCTCCCAGCCTGTCGACCAATCGGACGGAACTTGGGGCGGACGTCGGGGGCGTTCGCGATCTAGCCGACGAGATCGCATCAACCGGTGTTCCGATCAACGCTTTCGGAACGAACGTCATGGACTTGCCCGGGTTCCATGAGGCCGCCGGGTCTCACCAGCTTGAGGTCCGAGATGGAGTTGAACCGTACGTCCAGCTCAAGCGCCTGGGAACGATGGCGGAGTTCGCGCCGTTCGCCATGGCATTCCTCGGCGGATCCAGCGGATTCACCACGGGCCAGTCGGTGGCCTACGCGGGCAGGTGGGTCTGAGCGGAACGTGCTCGTCGACCGACCGACGAATGGCCACAGCGAGTTCAGACAGCAGGAGAGGGCGATGACCTCGTCTCCGTACCGAGCGAGGGCGTCCACGGTGTCCCGCCAGAAGAGAAACGCGGGGACGATGATCCGTGTCGCTCCCATCTCGGTCAGCTGGCGCGCCTCGTCGAGAGCCCGAGCCCCGACCGCACCGTTTCCACCGGTCGTGAACTCGATCTCGCCGGGGTCGCGCCCCGCGTCTCTCGCCGCCTGGCGGGTGACCTCGAACAGCCGGGCCAGTTCCTCGTGGCTGCCCTTTCCGGGGAAGAAGCCGTCTCCGAGCCGTCCGGCGCGCCGTGCCGCGGCGTCGGTATGGCCACCCACATGGATGGGAATCGATCCACGTTCAGGTCGCGGACGCAGAACGCAGTCGGTGAAATCGACGAACTCACCGTGATGTGACGCCGCATCCTGCGACCACAGAGCTCGCAACGCGGCCACGTAGTCATCGGTGCGGCGCCCCCGACCGGCGAACGGCACCCCGATGGCGTCGAACTCCTCTTCGAGCCATCCCACTCCGATGCCGAGTTCCAGGCGACCGCCCGACATGGCGTCGAGCGTCGCGAGCTCTTTCGCCAACACCACGGGGTTGCGTTGGGGGAGGATGAGGATGCCGGTGGCCAATGTGATGCTCGACGTGACCCCTGCCAGGTACGCGAGCCAGATCAGCGGGTCGGGTATCGGTGAGTCCTCGCCACCGGGCATCCGACCTGACGGATCGTAGGGATAGGTGGACTGGTACCCCGACGGCACGACGACGTGCTCGACGGTCCACAGCGACTCGAAGCCGGCTGCTTCGGCCGCACGACCGAATTCGGCGGCCGCCCCGGGTTCGGAGAACGGGCCGGTGTTGGAGAACGCGATTCCGAAGTGCATCGGGCGGACCCTACATGCCGTGATCGTCGGAGCGAACGGGGTCTCCAACACCGCGACCGGCCCGGGTCGATGTGGTGCCGGCCGCGGTGTGTGGGATCTCGAGCGGGAACCCGCCTACAGTGAACGTCGTTAAGCAGATGGGGTTCGGGACCAGGGTCATGGACACGAGGGGAATCACGATGGGGACGATGACGAGCGACGCCACCGACACGGGGCGACGACCTGGGCCGAAGCGCACCATGGCGATGGCTCTCGTCGCCGCAGTGGTCGCGGTGGCGTGTGCACCGGCGGGCGGCCCGAACGCCCGGGCCACGCTCCAGGAGGTCAAGAGCTCGGTCTACGGGGCGCGTGCCGACGTCGAGGCGGGTCGCATCGCCGCCGGCGTGGCGCAACCGGTCCTGGAGTTCACCGTCGAGGACTCGCCCCCGTCCATCTTCGTCAACTGGATCGTCCCCGATGCGCAGGCGCGCCGCCTTCGCGTCGGCGGTCGACCTTCCGCCCGGGTTCTCTCTGGCCAAGGTCCGCATCCTCGAGAGCGATCCGGTCCCGAGGTACTGGCTGAGCCTCAACGTGTACCGGGTGAGCGGCATCACCACGGGCCTCCGGGCCGAATGGTCCACCTACGTCGACGACGGCAGCGGCACGCCTCGCTTCATGATCGTCGTGGCCCGCGCCGCCGACGGGTCGATCGACCCGATCGGACCCCTCGCCCCACCCGAGCCGTTCTCACACAGCCTCGGGACCAACGGGGTGATCAGCACTGCGATGAACAAGACCGTGATCCAGAACTCGGTCCCCGTGCGTGACGCCGGACAATCTCTACAACTCGACCATCGCGCTTCCCGATCCGGTGGACCGCAACTACGTCGTGCCGACCCACGAGTGGGTCGCCGCCAACGACTTCATCTACTGGCTCAACGGGGTGAACGACCGCACCTTCCACAACAGCACAGCGCACAGCGCGCTCGCTGATCTCGGTCGACCTCGCCGACGTGACGCTGCAGGACGACTCCGAGTGGGCGCCGTTCCTCGACCCGACACCGGCGCACGTTCTCGTGTACCTCGACAAGATCCAGTTCATGATCGGACCGTGGTGGAACGTGACCGAACCCGACGGTCGCGTCGATCCCGCGACCCGCTCGAATCTGTTCGAGCTCAAGAAGTCGATGTACGGCGGCCTGGCCCAGCTTCAGGCGCTGTCGGTGCGCTCGGGTACCGCTGAGCCGATCGTCCAGTCGACCGTGGGCGCCACACCGCCGTCGGTGTACTGGCACTGGAAGATCCCCGCAGGGACGCTGCCCGACTTCGCGGCCGCTGCTGGACCTGCCGCCCGGGCTCTCGCTCGCACCGGTGAAGCTCCAGGACGACGACGTCGAGGCCGCTCAGTGGCTCACCCTGAACGTCTACGCGAGTCGACGGCGCCACCTCCGGTCTGCGCGCCGAATGGTCGACCACCGTCGACGACGGCGGGGGAATCCGGACGCTCATCCTCGAATCGCGGGCGGACCATCCGTCGCTCGATCCGCTCAACGTCGTCAACGTCACGTATCCGTACACCCCCGCCTACCCGCTCACGCACACGGTCGCGGGCGGCTCGGTGACCACGACGGTCGGCTCGGGCCCGACCGCGTTCGCCTCGTCGGTCCCGGTGCCGCCGGTGGGTTCGGCGACGACGGTTCGGGCATCGCGTGCCGTGGGTCGGAGCGAATGACCTCCGGTACTGGATGAACGGGATCGCCGACCGCGTCTTCGCCGACAGCTCGGCGTTCGCCCCCAGGATCTCGGTCGACCCGCTCACGGTGCCGGTGACTGACGGCAGTCAGTGGGCCCAGTTCGTCGGCGGAAGCGCCGACCGCGTGTGGGTCGATGACGGCGACACGGGGCTCATCGTGAATCCGTGGTGGAACCTCTGAGGACTCCCCCTTTCACCGGCGCGGCGCGCTCCAGTCGCCGTCGACCCCGACGACATCGACGTCGCTGAAGCCGGGGGCTTCGCTGCAGAGCGCCCGAAACTTCTCCGCGAACGCATCGGTCTCGACACGCTCGGGGATTCTCGACTGCCGCCTCTGCCGACTCGAACGACACGGCCACCACGAATCGCCCCGGGGACGAGTGGCTCTCTGCCAACGTTGCCGCGACCGCCGTACCTTTGCCGATGGCGTCAGCGCTCCACCGGACCATCAGCTCCAGGAACTCGGCGCGCTGCGTCGTGGCGACATCGATTGAGTGAAGGAACGCCATCGTCGGTCTCGGTTCTGCGGGTCCGGAGGCGGGACGTCCCACGGCGGGTGGCTCGCTGCGGCGAGCCTCCCACACCCCTCTCGACGCCAGTGTGGAGATGAACCGGGCCGGCGTGACGCCGCTACTCGCTCCCCGAGATGTCGTCGGCAGCTCCGCACGGCTCACGGGATCGACGCGGTCGCTCGAGCCGGGACTTTGGTCCGTTCCGCCGGGGCGACGCCCGACGTAGCCTCACCTCACGACTCGGGAGGTGCGGACATGTCCCAACGGCAGCGAGCGATCCGGGCGGCGACTGTGGTGATCGGTGCGGTGGCGGTCCTCGCGATGTCGGGGTGCACGCCCCCCTCGGGGCTACCGACCCGCCAGTACGCGATCGACGACTTCTGCACCCTCGAGGTGCGCATCGTGCAGGACGGCACCACGTCCTACGTCGCTGCTCGGTCCTTCGGGCTCTGGTGGGTGGACGGCGGGATCCTGGGAGGTCCGAACCAGGGCTGTGGCGCCTGGAGGCTGGTGTCGATCGAGGCAGAGGCCACCGAAGGTTCGAACTACTGCAGCTTCTACTCCGAGTACCCGTCCCCGCTCCGGCCGGGGTGCAGCAGGTACGAACCCGGCTGGTACCAGGCCGCGGCTCCGGGCTCACTGATTGGCGCCGAGGTGCGCCTGTGCCGCCAGGACACGCAGTACGGGTACTGCGATGGGCTGGAAAACCGAGTCTTCCAGGTCTCGCCGTAGATCTCGCGAGGAGCTGAATCCCGGGTCGGTCCGAGCGGCCCCTGGAGTTGACCCGCTGTCAAGGATCCACGTCACCATGAAGACGGGCCGGCTCCGTTCCCGAACTCGGCGCGGTGACGACGGCACGTGGCGGACACCGGAGTTGGTTACCAAACCCCGCTTTCGTCGGTCCGCTGTCCGACGGAAACCCTGATCCCCCTGAAGGGAACTGGTGGGCCGTGAGGGATTCGAACCCCCGACCCCCTCGCGCGTCATTCCGTTTCGCCGGTCTATTGCGGACCACGACGGACGCCAGATCCCAGTGTTCTCGGGGTTTTCGTCCGAATCCGTTCGGGGCGGTCGGAGAGAATCGCGGACTTTGGCTACCCTTTTGGGTACCCCTGGAACGGCCTGAACGGAGAGTGGACCAGGTCGCTGGTCGTAACGCGAATCAGGATCGGGTGACAGTGCCGTCGCCTGCGGTGTGCGACCCTGTTCTGATGCAGCTGGAGGGTGCTGTGATATCGGTAGTGCACCCGATTGAGCCACCGCGCGGCCTCACTTACAATGCGGAATATCCTGCCGAGGCGGGTCCGTGTACTCGGTCCGCCAGTTGTTCAAGTGCCAGTAGGAGGAGCGGACAGCGTGGCCTACATCAACCTACCGGAGGGGTTGCCGGGCATTCTCGGACCGATGACGTTCCGGCCTGAAACTGCCAAGCCGCTGAATGATCTCGCCGAGGTACTGCTGCGGTCCCCCAATACGCTCGAACGAGGTGAGCGTGAGCTGATCGCCATGTACGTATCTCGGCTCAACCAGTGCCACTTCTGCCATACCTCGCACGCAACGTTCGCGGCGCTGCAACTCGAGGGCGGGTGGGATGTCGTCGACGCAGTACTAGCGGACCCCGAAGGCACCGAGGCAGTCTCTTCAAAGCTGCGCTCGCTATTGAGCATCGCGGCCCTGGTTCAGCAGGGTGGATCGGCCGTAACCCAGGAGGCGATCGACGCTTCCCACGCCGAGGGTGCGACCGACACGGAGATTCACGACACCGTGCTAATCGCCGCGGCTTTCTGCATGTTCAACCGGTACGTCGATGGCCTTGGCACTTGGGCTCCTCCGAACCGCGATGACTACGCCGAGAACGGTCAGATGATCGTTGACGCCGGATACGCGAGCTCCACTCCACCCCTTGGCTGACGACGTCGAGTTGGGTGGGCAGCCCCCGAGGCCCTCGGACACAAGCTCAAACCCAGGCGATAGGCGCCACTCGGGGGTTTGGCGATGCCGGTCCTCCGACAACAACCGCCACAAGCCCGAGAGCAGCCACTCGATGCTGCGTGACCTTGGTCCTCCCACGCCATCGCGTTTGTGCGGGGTGAACCTGTGCAGGTCGTTCACATTCACGTAGTTCTCCTGGTTCATCATGGAGAGCGGCTCCTCCAGTCGCGGTCGTGCTTGGTCGCTCGACACGCTGGAGGGGCCGCCCAGATCGGTGGTGGATGCCAGCCAGAAGACCCCGGCACCCATGTCGGTTTTCAATGATCGTGAATGTCAGTTCTCAGTGATCGCTCACACCCTCCTCATCGGCCGCGCCGCGAAGTGGCTCACCGCCAACGCCGCCGAGCTCATGGCGACCCTCATCACACCGGCAGCGGTCGCGATTCTCGACACCGCCGCCGAACTGGCCCCGCTAGTCGAAGCCCTCGACACGGCCGACGACGACGCCACCGACCCCGAGAGGGCTTGGATCGGCGAGCTCGTGCTGGGACGCCGCGGCGCGAACACCCCGTGACTACCACTGACGAACCCGACACCGACCCGGCACGGCCGCTCCCCGCACAACTCCGCACCCCGGCCCGGAAGGTCGGCGCCGGGTAAGCGGTCAGCGATCGGCACGCGACCCGAGTGGGCGCCCAAGACAATGACGCGGCGTGACCGGTACCGCCTCGACCCTTCGCCCCCCATCCCCGGGGGGCGGGGCCGCCGTCCCGTTGCGACGCAGGGAGACCGGCGGTTGCGCTCGATTTGCTTCGTCGCTGTTGGGGGCCTCCACGACGACGCCCTCGCTTGGCTGCCCAGAGAGGCCGGGCGGCCAACAGCGGCTACGTACACGAGGGGCCAGACGGCTCGGGCCAGATCGTGTAGCAGAGGGGCCACTCATTGATGGGACCCCCGAACGGTCCATAGAGGCTTTGGCAGCCAATCGGGTACTTCGCACGGTAGTAGTCGTCGCCGCCAGTGCTGTTGTCGCGGATGTGGTCATAGTCGGACTCGTAACACACCACCCTCAACTTCCCGTCGGAGAAGTCGAGTGTGCACGAGCTGAGCGCCATCACTGCAGCAGCAATCGCAACCGCTCCCCAACGCCTGCGGTGTCGGCTCTTCCGAGTTGCGCCATCTAGTCCTTGTGTCGTCTTCATCATGATGCCTCCGTCGGCACCGCGATCCATACGGACCGAGGTCTCTCTGGGAGAAGGGGCTTTCGTCCCTCCGGCGCCGACATCGGAACCTCCCGAACCAGCGCGGCAGAGGCACCGTTGGCACCCAGGACCCGACTGTGAGAGACGGCGCTCAGGGCTGAGGAAAGAGGGTCACCCCGTACCGTGGAAACGCCGACTCCCCGTATTGGGGATCGTAGAAGCCGGGGCAACCGGGTGTCTTCGACGTGTAGTAGCCGTATCCGCCGAGGTCCACAGAATAGTCGTAGTCGGACGCGTAGCACACCACCCGAAGCTGCCCGTCGGAGAAGTCGTCGCGTGGGGGAGGAACCCGTACGCCTACCACGACACGGCCGAGGGAGGTGGAAAAGCCGTTGCCGCCAGAAGCGCAACGACGGCTGCGAGCGCCATGAGGCGAGTCTTCTTGAGCGTCACGACGACCCGATTCCTGTTCCGCGATGTCTTCCGCATGACAACCTCCCGAGAATCGTGCCCGAGCGGCGTTCTCCCTCTTGCCGCGCAACCTAAGACGAACACCACCGCGCCGGTAGGGGCAGAGGTCCCGACCGGCAGACTGTGACACCAGACGGTGTCATCTTTAGTGTGCGCCCGACGCGCCACCCCCCGCCTAGTCAACAAATCTCTCCCCGAGGTGGTGGGGGGGTGACCCCCAGAGCCCGGGGCCGAACATCGGCGAGGAATGCACATTTCGGTCCGTACAGGCGCCGACGATGCAGACTGTTGCGCTTGAGGCGATCGCCTCCGGGGTCAGCATAATGGGTGACCTCCGTCTGCGGGTTTCCCCAGGCGCCGCGCCGGTCTCGGGTTGTAGAGGAGCAGACCCGAACAGCACGCCGTCGTGTTGCCGAATCGTCGACACGTCACAGCTCGGCAGTCGGAAGAAGAGAGTCGGCAGAGCGATCTGGCGCGATCGTACGATGGGGTCTCATGTCATGCAGATTCTGCGGTTCTGCCGAGCCCGCTTCTAGGGAACACGTTTTCTCGCGCCCCATCGCCGACGCCCTCGGCGTCGACCGAAGTGGGTTCAGCAATGCCTCGATGGGTTCCTCGCTCAGCACGGTGCAGTCGATCCGGAGCGTCGACGATTGGTCCGTGAAGTTGCCATGCAAGAAGTGCAACGAGGGGTGGATGAACGACCTGGAGGGACCCGCCGCTTCGCAGTTGCGCCACCTTCGAGTCAACACGAAACGGCCGATCTCCAGCGACGGGGCCGCCGTGTTGACGCGATGGTTGGCCAAGACCGCATACCTTCTGATCTTTCGCGGAGCTGGGGGCACGTAGAGACAACGCCGACGGGATCTCTGCAAAAGACGATCCGCTGTTGGCTAGGGAGCTTGCCTCCGGAGCACCGCTGGGAAGAGTCGCTGTCGGGTCACGCGAACCGACTCGCGTCACCCCGCGCACTACTGCATCGGAAACCCAACAACATCGAACGGTCTTGATTGCCGGTCAGTCAACGTAATGGTGTTCGGAGCCGGGGAGCTTCAGTTCTGGGTCGTCGTGCCTCAAGAGTGTCCGGTGCGAATCGAGTTCCCTGAAGGGATCCGCCGACTCGAACGAGGCGTGACCACTTCTTCGTTGCCAACGAGGGCATGGGACGACATGGATTGCACGACCGTTGCCGTCGTGCGGCCATGAGGTGGGGCTCACGTTTCGAATGTAATCCACCACGGCGTCGCACAGGTGACCGAGCGACTCGGTCGGCACCAGGCTGCGTAGAATGGGATCACAACCCAGGTGGGGGCGGCGCTGCGCCTAACAGCCCGCCCCCTGGCCAACACCCCATGGAGGTGCTGACATGAGCGACGCTACCCGTCCCACGACGACCAGCGAACCGGCCCGCAAGGGTCGACGAGGCCACGGCGAAGGGGCGATCTTCCGAGATTCGTCCGGCATGTGGGTCGCCCGCATCGACGCCGGCACCGGACCGACTGGCAAACGGCGTCGAGTGGTCCGCAAGGCCAAAACGAAGGCCGAGGTGCTGCGCCGCATCGCGGACGCCCGCCGCGAACTGGACCGATCCGGTGGCGCCCCTGTCGACCAGTCGCAGACCGTCGACCAGTACCTCTCATGGTGGCTCGATGCCGTCGTGCCGCTCAGGGTGAAGGCGTCGACCGCGACCGGCTACCGGTACGTCGTCGACCACTTCCTCGCCCCGCGGGTCGGCCGTCACCGGCTCGGCAAGTTGTCCCCCGCTCACGTGCAAACGATGGTCGGAGAACTCACCGCCGAGGGGTACACGCCGCACACGATCCGGCAGGTTGTCGGCGTCCTGTCCGGTGCGCTGAACCACGCCCTCCGATCCGAACTACTCCCCCGCAACGTGTGCACGATGGTCCAACTCCCGAAGGTGGTCCGCTCCGTCGACGACGACACCCTCGAACCCGCCGACGTCCGCTGCGTCCTCGACAAGGTGGCCGGCACCCGGTGGGAGCCGTTCTACACGCTCGCCCTCGGCTATGGACTCCGACAAGGTGAACTACTCGCCCTCCGTTGGGCCGACGTCGATCTCGACGCCGAGGTGCCGTTCCTCCGCGTTGTCGGCACCCTGAAATGGCCTGCCCGGCAAGGGTGGATGATCGACGAACCGAAGACCGCCGCGTCGGTCCGCGTCGTCGAACTGGCCGGAGACACCGTTGCCCGGCTCCGGCAATGGCGACGGACCCAAGCTGAACAACGCCTTGCCGCGGGACCGGCGTGGACCGATCACGGTTTCGTGTTCACCACCGAAGGCGGCACCCCGATCCACGACCGCAACGCCCTACGCCGCTGGCACGAAGAGTTAAAGGCCCTCAGGCTCGACCGGCGACCGTTCCACGCCACCCGGCGCACCGCCGTGACGAACATGGCCGCCGCAGGGGTCCCGATGGAAGTCTGCGCCGCGATCGTCGGCCACTCATCAACCCGTGTCACCACAGAGATTTACAACCGTGTCAGGCCACGAGGTCGGGCCGAGGCCGCGTCGATCATCGACCGCGTGCTCGCCGGCTAGGCCTGGTCTTGGTCTCGTTCTTCGAAATCGATCGGGGGCCTGGCTCTCGGCACATCCACACCGCCGCCAGCCGAACTGCGGGGGCCCCTCGGGAGCCTCATTCTGCGGCACAACGACACCGCCGTCAGTCCCGAACCGCGGGCTTCTCGTCTTGACCCGCAGGCCGCTGGCTCTGCCTGATCCGACATGCTCACTCCTGGTCCAATTCGGTGAGCGATCACTCTTGATGGGATCATCTTCCTGCGCATCCGTCTCGCCCGGCCGACAACAGGATCGAACGCGCCGAACTGCAACAGTGGGATTGCCGGAACGCACGTGACCGCCGGAGTTCGCGGCTCCAGCCAGCGTGAGTTGGTCGCATCGGACTGGGTCGTCGCTGTGCACTGGCATCGGTGCCATGTAGGTACCCGGCTTCGATCAGCCGTTGAATCGCCAAGCCGATCTCCGAGTATTCGCCATCGACCACCTTGGCGACATCCCTCGTGTCGAAGTGACATGCAGGGTCCTGCATTTGCGCACGGCTTTAAGGATGGGTACCTCAAGCTCGTCCCAAGTGCTCCGAATCACGGCCAGATAAACCTCCAGCGGGTTGGGTACCAACTTGGGTACCAACGGCCGTTTTCGTCGGTCCGCTGTCCGACGGAAACCCTGATCCCCCTAGAGGAAACTGGTGGGCCGTGAGGGATTCGAACCCCCGACCCCCTGCCGCGTCATTCCGCTTTTCCGGCTTGCGGCGGACGGTCACGAACGCCGAACCCGTTGGGATTTCGGGCTTCTCGGTCCGATGTGATCCGGGGCCGTTCGGAGCGAATCGCGGACTTTGGCTACCCTTTTGGCTACCCCTCGGAAGGCTTCCACCCCACACATCTCGCGCCCGATTGATGAGTTGTGGTCCAAGCGTCGCCACCGTCGCTTGAACAGCCCAGTCCTACCCCGATGCAGTCTGCGGGCGTGTGTCACAGAGGACGCAGCGCTCATCCATCCATGTGAGCCTTGACAGCGCCGAGCAGCCCTCTGCCGATGTTCTTGCCGCCGAATTTTCGGTAGGCGAAACCGAGCACACCACCAGCGTCTACGTCGGTGATCGTGAGCTGGAGCGTCACCCCATCCCCATGAGCACCAAACCTGTATTCGTGATGCGACGCAACGGTGACTCTGGAGGTCCGGTACTGCTCGTCGAACTCGATCGTCGCCTGATCATCCGCCGTCGCTACCTCAATGCCCGACCGAGTCATGGTCCCCTCGTTGGTCTCGAGCGTCACTCGGTCCTGTCCCTGCTCGGTGAGCTCGACAGTCGTGATGCCGGGCATCGCTCTGGTGACTGCCAAGAAGTGGGCCGCAGGGTCTTCAAGATCCGTCACCACCGTGAGAAAGTCGCAATCGAGATCAGTGCTGCCTTCGTACCAAACGGACATGGTCCCTCCCTGAATCGAGAAGGGCCTCACCGTATCGCCGCAGGACTGAGCGATCGGCCGTGGGCTTGGCAACGTCACAGAGCGATGATTTCCGCTGCCGTCCGCGCTTGCGGAGCAAGCCAGTCTGTGCCGCTCTGACAACCGTGTCCGCATTTGTCCGACTGGCTTTCGGGCGGCCAACACCGCAATAACGTGCGCGAAGCAGCGGGACAGCACATCAGAGGCGTTGGGCGTCGCCTCAGGGTGGGCGGACGATCGAGCGGGATCGCCGGGCCCGTCGGTCCCCGCCGCTCCCCCGCCATCGCTGAGACATGAGCCGGCGGCAATCGCCAGCCGCTGCCCCCGCCTTGCAGCCCGACATCACCCCAGGCAGCTGCGTTCAGATCGGTTCGCAGCTGTCCGTTGTCATGACGGCACAGACTGGCTTGCTGCGCAATCGCGGAGCTGCCGACACCACTTCTTCGTCGCGACTCGGAATTGCGCGCGCTTAGGTGGGTATGGACACCAACCCCACCACCCCCACCGACGTTCTGCTGCTCAGGATTCCGGAGGCCGCCCACCGACTCGGCATCGGACGAACCAAGGCGTACGAGCTCATCGCCGACGGCCGCCTCGAAGTGGTGCGGATCGACGGCACGGTTCGCGTACCCGCTGCTGCACTCGAGGCGTTCGTCGAGGAGTGCCGCACCAGTCGCTCTGTCGGTCACGTTCGCTACGGTGCCGGGGTTGCCGGTGGTCGCCCGACGCACCGCTTCCGCTGACCAACTCGAGCTGAATCTCGACGGGCCTCCTGAGCCGGCACCCGATCGTGCCGGACCCTCGCCCGAGGAGGCAGCCTGCGTGAACGCACCGACAGGCGGATCTCGACCACTTCAGCGGCAACGCCGCGGCCACGGCGAAGGCTCGGTCTACAAGAACGACCGCGGCCAGTGGGTCGCCTCGACCGAGGTGCCTTCTCCGACCGGCGGACGTCGACGGCGCATCACCCGGAAGGCGAAAACGAAGGCCGCGGCGATCCGCAAGATCCGAGAAGCCGAACAGCAGCTCGCGGAAGGCGGCCTGATCCCCGACTTGAACCAGAGCGTCGCCGAGTACCTGCGCTGGTGGCTCGAACACGTCGCGCCCCTGCGGGTGAAGGCATCGACGGTCGCCCAGTACCGATGGATCGCCGAGAAGCACCTGGTCGACCGAGTGGGCCATCACCGCATCGGCCGCCTCACCACCGGACACGTCCAGGCACTCGTCACCGAGGTCATCGCCGCCGGCTACTCCCCCAACACCGCACGCCAGATCGTCGGTGTGCTGTCCGGCGCACTCAGCCACGCGGTGCGCACCGACGTGATCCTGCGGAACCCCTGCCAACTCGTCGACCTACCGCGCGTCATCAAACCGGTGCACGACGACACGCTGACGGCCGACGAAGTGGTCCGCTTCATCCGTGCGTGTGAGGGCACCCGCTGGCAGGCGTTCGCCGCGCTGGCCCTCGGCTACGGGTTCCGCCAGGGCGAACTGCTGGCGCTCAAGTGGACCGACGTCAACCTCGACGAGGACCCGACCGTGCGGATCGTGGCGACCATCAAGTGGCCACCGGGAGGTGGCTGGTACACCGAACAACCCAAGACCCGAGGATCGATTCGCGTCATCGAGATCGACCCGACGACCGCCGACCTGTTGCGATCACATCGGAAGCGCCAACGTGCCGAGGCACGGACAGCGGGTGACAGCTGGACCGATCACGGTTTCGTGTTCGCCACCGAGACCGGCGAGCCCATCCACGACCGCAACTGCCTCCGGTGGTGGTACGGCCGGCTCAAAGCCGCCGGCCTCGACAAGCGACCGTTCCACGCGGCGCGCCGAACGGCGATCACCAACATGGCCGAGGCCGGCGTGCCTCTCGAGGTGGCCGCCAGCATCGTCGGCCATGCCTCCATCCGCATGACCGCCGAGGTCTACAACCGTGTGCGCCCACGAGGCCGGGTCGAGGCCGCCCAACTCATCGGTCGAATCCTCGCTAAATAGGTGGCGGCAGGAGCGGAGCACTCGCGATATCATGATGTCATGACTTCGAAGCAGACGACGGTGCGACTACCCGAAGAGCTCGCCGACCAGGCCGAGGCGGTGGCGCGGGTTCGCGAGACGAGCCTCAATGCCCTCATCGTCGATGCGCTCACCGCCGAGATTGAACGCGTCCGCGCCGACGACGACTTCACCGCACACGCCAAGAAGCTGCTGAAACGTGATCGGGAGCTGCTCGAACGCCTCACTCGCTGATCCGCTTCATCACGATGGCGGCGAAACAAAGGGCGGACATCGCGCTCCGGACCCTCCCGACGTCGACGAGACGTGGCGGCCGACTGGCTCAGGGTTCGAGTCCAATTTCCAGAGCATTAGAGGTCGCCGCCAACATGGCTACCCTTTTGGCTACCCCTTATGACTCACGTGTCTTTTCGCTACCGAGACCGAGAGGCCGAAAAGGACGAAACCCCCGGAATTCCGGGGGTTTCACTGAGTGGGCCGTGAGGGATTCGAACCCCCGACCCCCTGCGCGTCATGCAGGTGCGCTAGCCAACTGCGCCAACGGCCCGTGGAGGCGAAACCATACCACGGCGACCGCCCGGGCAGACCCAATCAACTGAGGTGATGGGGTCCGGCCGGACGGTACGACGCTGGGTGGAGGCGACGAGGGGATTCGAACCCCTGTACAAGGCTTTGCAGGCCTCTGCCTAACCACTCGGCCACGTCGCCAGAGCCGCCAGCGTAGCGGAGGGCAGAACGAACGGTCGCGACTGGGCCGTGGACGCCCGACGCCGCAGTGGACTCCCTGGGACGTTTCATTAGTCTTGCCCGGTGTTCAGCCCCGCGCGCCCTGATGACGCACCGCGCCCGACGTCAGCCGGACGCGGTGAGTGACGAGCAGCTGGACCAGCCGACGGCGGCATTCGTCGCGGCCGCCCTCGGGGGCTGGACCGCGATCTCCGAACCCGACACGAACGGCCACGGACCCCCCTCACCACATCCGTCCGGGATGGACACGGACCCCGTCGTTTCATCGCTGGCGGCCGCGTTGGGAGCGCTGTTCCCCGTTGCCGCCGAATCGGTGTCCCCCGAACCGGTCCCCACGAGCGCTCCCGCGGTGGATCGGATGCTCTTCGATCGACCCAACGGATCGGTTGCCGCGGCGCCGAGCGCGTCGTCGTCCGCCCCCGGCCTCGACGTCGAACTCGACAGTGCAGCGACGACCCCCACGGCGCGGACCCTCCTCTTCGCTCCCCCGGATCCGCCGGCCACGGAGTGGGAACCACTGCCTGACATCGAAGCACCACCGGTCGTGGTCGTTCCACGCGAGCACGTTCATCCCCCCGGAGGCCCACCATCCCCACCCGTTCCGATCGGAACGGGCCACACTTCTCGTGATGAGTCCGACCGAACCCGCCGGCACCGTCGACGGTCGCGGCCCGAGCCGGAGCCGCTGAGCGTGGCCACGAAGCTCGGCGTCTCCGACCAGATCGCCGAGTACCTGCTCCGCCCCGACGGCCGGCTCTTCGGGACCATTCCACCACGCGAGGAGATGACGCCGGCACCGAGGGGCCGCGGAACCCGCCAGGCCCTCGTTTCTCTGCTGCGGCAGCGCCGACGCCTTCTGCTGTCGGTCGTCTCCGTGGCTCTCGGCGTCGCCTACCTCGCCGGATCGCTCTCCCTGCTCCAGCGGGTGTCAAATGGACTCGCGGCACAATCGGGGGCGGGAACGGAGCCCGCCGATCTCGTCATCGAGGGCGACATCGCCGTCTCCTCTCCCCTCGAAGAGGTCCGCCGACTCGTTCCCCACTCCCTGGTGGAACCCGTTGGCAGGGTTCCCGGAGTGGAGGCGGTGGACCCACGCCTGGAGGGATCCGCGGTCATTGCCCCGCTCGACGGAACCTCGGTGGTCCGGCTCGGGCTCACCGAACAGCCGCTCGGTATCGGCTGGCCCAGCGTCGCGTCGCTCAATCCCTACGAGTTCCGCGGCGACGGGCGCCCGCCCGAGGAACCTGACGAAGTCGTGATCGACGCCCGGAGCGCCGACACCGCAGGCGTCGAGGTGGACGAACAGGTCATCGTCGCGTCCAAGATCGACAGCACCGCGTTCACCGTCGTCGGAATCCTCGATCTCGATCGCGAACAGCTTCCCGAGGGCTCATCCCTGGCGGCGTTCACCCCCGACACCGCCCGGCGGCTCTTCGACCTCGGCGACGACGACAACGCCATCGCCATCAAGGTGTCACCGGACGCCGACATCGACGACGTCCGGGCTCAGGTCGACGCTCTCCTCCCCACCGGCGCGGTCGTCAGCGACAACGACGAGTACATCGATCACCGGCGCAGCGCTCTCGCGAAGAGTTTCACTCTGATCCGGTTGCTGCTCATCGGGTTCGCCGCGCTCGCGCTCGGGGTGGGCGCGTTCACCGTCGCCAACTCCATGGCACTGCTCTTCGACACCAGGCGCCGAGGTTTCGCTCTGCTCCGGCTGCTCGGCGGATCACCCTCCCAACTCGTCAGGGCGTCGCTGCTCGAAGCGGTGATCGCGGGTGCCGGGGCCGGGTTGATCGGGCTGTTCCTCGGCCTGGCCGTCGGTTGGGGGATCGAACGCGCCATCCGGACCCTGGGACAGCCGTTGCCGGTGGCGGGGTCGCCGCTGTCGTGGGGGATCCCCCTCGTGGCGCTGGGCATCGGAATCGCGGTGACGGCACTGTCGGCGGTGTGGCCGGCCCGTGCCGCTGCGGCTGCCGCTCCGGTCACCGCCGTCACCGGAGCCGACGACGTCGGCACGCGACGTCGACGCTGGCCCGTGTTCGCCCTGGCGGCGGTGATCGTTCCGACGGTCGCCGGAGCTGTCATCGCTTCGGTGGCGACGGCGGAGGGGTCGTGGATGATCGGCGCGGCGGTGGGCCTCGTCATCGGCGTTCTGGTGGTCTTCGTACCACGGGCCCTCTCGGGGGCGGTCCGCCGGATGAGCGGCTGGGCTCTCGCATCGTCCCCGGCGCTGTCGCGCCTCACTCTGGCGCGTTCCCGCGGCGCAGCGACACGCACCGCGGCGACGACCGCGGCGCTCCTCCTGGCCGTGGGGGTCGTGACGGGCCTCACCGTTCTGTCCTCGAGCTTCGTCACCTCCATCGACGGTCAGGTCACGCGACTCGTCACGGCCGACCTGGTCGTCGACTCGGGGACCTTCACACGCGGCGGTCTGCCGTCGGCCATCATTCCGGCGCTCGAGTCGACCGACGGTGTCTCGGCGGTCAGCGGGTTCCGGGTCGGCTCGGCGACGATGGGCGGAGCGTACGTGCGGGTCTCCGCCATGAACGGCGAGGCGATGTTCGACTTGTTCGATCTCGGCATCGTCGGATCCGAGCCGGCGGCGCTCGGGCCCGACGGAATCGTTCTGTCCGAAGGCCTCGCTGATGCGCTGGGGGTCGCGACGGGAGACCTGGTCCCCGTCACCTGGCAGACCGGAACCGTGCGCAGCATGACCGTCGACGCCGTCTTCGACTCACCGCTCACCACGTTGCTGGGCGAGGCGGTCGTCGACTCCGAGGTCCTGGCCGCGGAGCTGGGCACGTCGGTCGACGCGCTCGCGGTCGTTTCGCTCGACGATCCGGGCGACGCGGAATCGATCGCCGCTGTCGAGGACGTCGGCGCTCGATTCGGAGCAGCATCCGTGCTCGCACCAGATGACCTCATCGGGACCAGGGCCGAACTCCTCAGGGGCTTCGGACGGGTGATCCAGTGGATGTTGGCGTTCACGGTCGTGCTCGCGCTCATCGGCGTCGCCAACACGCTGCAGCTCAGCGTGAACGAACGCCGTCGAGAGATCGGCCTGCTCCGCGCCGTCGGCGGGTCGCGGTCCCAGACGCTTCGGCTCATCCTCACCGAGGCCGGTGTCATGTCGGCACTCGGGACGGTGTTGGGAATCGGCGTCGGTCTGGCGGCTGCGGCCCTGACCGTCCGGGGTCTCGACGCCTACGGACTCGACACCCTCGTGATCCCGGCCCGGGGCGTCGCGGTCATCGCGGCTGCCGCGATCGCGCTGAGCCTCGCAGGAGCCCTCGCCCCGGCGCTCACGGCCACCCGGATTCCGGTGCTCGACGCCATCGCCGACCGCCAAAGCGATCTCACAACGATACGGGGCCGCCGATCGAGAGGGCCTCGCCGTGGCGGTTCAGGGGGCGTTCTGCCCACGGGTCGCAGGACCCGTAGGGTGGAGGGTCAACCTGCATCAGGAGCCGACCGGATCGTTGCAGGTACCGATCACGCCGAGGACCCAATGGAACACCGCTGCTACAACTGCGGAAGCGACCCCGGAGGCAGCGAGATCTGTGCCGTGTGCGGGGCGACACAGATCACGGAGCCGGTCGGCATGTTCTCGGTTCAGCCCAAGGCGGGTGCCGACGCCGCCAGTGCGGTCGTCGAGCCGGACCTCGCTCCTCCGCCCCCGACCTCCGCGCCGCGAGCGACGCCGCTCCGGGAAGAGCAGTCGCCCCTCGTCGGCCCCGACGCCGCACCCGTGGGAGCGTCCGCGACGTGGGACGACGAGGTCGACGTCGACATGCAGCGCGCCGCGGCCGACTCGCAGCCGACCGACCAGACCTCCTCGGCGTCCGTGTGGACCGTCGGGCACGAGACCCAGCCGGAGCAGCCGCCGACGATTCCCGAGGACGACATCGTCGACGCCACGGTGATCGAGGACGACGACATGGCCATGTCGACCCCGGTCGACGACAGCGAGACCGACCTCAACGGCTCGGGATCGATCCGTCTCGGATCGATCTTCGAGGAACCGGCGGCGCCGGCGGGTCCGGCCCCCACACCGAACCGCTCACCATTCGGCCAGTTCGCCAACGACGAATCCGACGGTGGGCCCGCCGACGGCCGCTGGACCACCGAGGACCGGGACTTCGCCGACGACGCCGCGACGGCACACCACCAGCCCAGCACGGACCCCTTTGCGACGCCGCCTCAGACCGGGCGTGACGCGTTTGCGGCCGGGCCCACCGCGGTCGACCACTCCTCGACGTTCGCCCCCCAGAGCGCGGAGCCGCCGCCGGCACCCCGCGCCGCCGCCCGGGACGACGGCGGTCTCCACGGTCCCGATCCGCACGGTCTCGGGGTGGCGGCACGAAGGATGCGCCCCGCCTCCCGTGACGACGTGGCGGTCGCTCTGTCGATCGCGGCTGCGATGATGCAGCCTGACGAATCGGTCATCGGGGCGGTCGGTGGGTCGATTCTGGGGACGCCCAGCGCGATCGTGGCGACGGCGACGAGAGTCATCGTCGTGTGCGACCGCCGGTATGCACCAGAGGTGATCGTCTTCGACCTCGCACCCGGGCTGACCGTCACGGGCCGTCATGCCAACGACGTCGCATCACTCACCATCGCCGACGACTCCCGTTCGGTGAGCGTCGATCAGATCCTCGATGTGCCACTGGCCGTCGAGGTCGTCAACACGATTCGAACCCGGTCATCGGGAACCGAGTTCTGAGTTCGGCCCGACCTTCTCCGACCACGTCAGGGGTTGCTACACTCGGCGTTCCATGCGGACGTAGCTCAGCTGGTAGAGCATCACCTTGCCAAGGTGAGGGTCGCCGTTTCGAATACGGTCGTCCGCTCCACGGAAACCCCGAGATTCAGGGCTCCCCCGGGAGCCCTGTCTCGCGCTCAGGCCCGTTCGCCAATCCGTTTGCCAACCCACTGTCAGTGACCGTGCGTATGGTCGTTCGCCATGAGCGGGAATCTGAGACAACCCGCGTGCGCGCCACCCGCGCCGGCCGATTTCCTGCGTCTGCTGACACATGTCGACACGGCCGATCCCGAACTCGCTGCATTCCTCCGGGTGTCCGCTTTCACCGGCGCGTGCCTCAGCCAGGTGTGCGTCCTCCTGTGGAGCGACATCGACGCCGACGACAGCACCATCGCATTCGTCCGGGGCGTCGTGGACGGGCGAGACGGAATTGTCGTCGAAGACACGAAGACCCACCGGGCCTGCGTCGTCGCGGCAAGCGGTGAGCTCCTGGGCGCTCTCCGACACCACCGATCGAGGATGGAACTCCCCCGGTTCGACGGACACGCCGGCCTGGTGATCCTGGGTGAACGGCAGCGACGGTGACCGGGTGGCGCGCCTTCTCAGCTCACGGTCACCGTCCGAAGAGAGCCGCCGGGCTCCGTCGGTGGCCGCGATGTCCGGGCGCTACTCCCCGGCGTCGTCGACCCGGCGTGATCACGCCCAACAACCGTCAACCAATCCGACAGCAGACCCTGGCATCCATCCTGCCGCAGAGCAACGCCCCGCATAGGAGCTGTCAACCAAACCGACAACAGACCCCAAGGTGAGGGTCCCCGTTTCGAATACGGTCGTTCGCTCCACGGAAACCTCCGGAAGAGGGCTCCTTCGGGAGCCATCTTCCGCGTCTGTCCACCACGATCATGGTCCCGCCAGGCGCGAGTCCGTAGGATCTGGGCCCGTGGCGGCCGTCGAGTCGCGTGACGGTTGTGTGGTTCAGCGGGCACGGGGCCCGGAGGGAGGCGACGAGACCGTTGGGGACATCCTGATGGCGACGACACTGCAGATCGACGGTTTCGACGACGTCGAGTACCTGGGTCAGGGTGGGTTGTCGGTCGTCTATCGCGCCTGCCAGACCGCCTTCAATCGCATGGTCGCGCTCAAGGTGATGAGACTCGGAGCGGAGGATGGGGAGGCCGTCCGACTGTTCGACAAGGAGTGCGCCGCGGCGGGCCGGATCGCGTGGCATCCCAACGTCGTGTCGGTGTTCGACCGGGGCACGGTGGATGGCCATCTGTACCTCGTCATGGAGTACTACGGCGGAGGGACGTTGGCCGAGGAGGTGCAACGACGAGGTCCTCTTCCGGTGGACGAGGTGGTCGCTCTCGGCATCAAGATCTCCGGAGCGCTCAGCACCGCACATTGTGAAGGCGTGCTCCACCGCGACATCAAGCCCCAGAACGTCCTCTTGTCGGGCCTCGGCGAGCCGGCCCTGTCCGACTTCGGACTGGCGGCCATCGCGGGGCAGTCCGCCACCACGACGGGAGCCGGCTTCTCGCCCGCTTTCAGCCCACCCGAGGTCTACTCCGGAGCCCCGCCCAGCCCGGCCGGCGATGTCTACAGCCTCGCGGCCACGCTCTACTTCGCCGCCAGCGGCCGCCCTCCGTTCGGAAAGCAGGGCGCGACGATCGCCGGCGTCGTCGGCGATGTGCTCAGCGGCCGCATCAACCCGCTGAGCGGAGTTGTGGCCGCGTCGCCTCTGGCCGCCCTCTTGACGACCGCTCTCTCGAACGACTCCCGTGAAAGGTTGCAGAGCGCCGACGATCTGGGCGCCCGCCTCCAGGACATCCAACGCGACAACGACTGGGCTGTGACACCGATCCCCACGGCCGACGTCCCGACCGTTCCTCCGGACCGGTCGGGACGGCGTCTCTCGCTCCGAGACAGCGATGTCGACCTGCCGGAGAGCCCGCCTTCATCGAGTGGCGCGACCCACCGGTGGTCGACGACAGCGGTCGCGGTACTGATCGTGGTCATGATGATCGCGGGGGCGGTATTCCTGATGACCAGGTCACCAGATGAGGTCGCGAACCCACCCGGGGACGACACCGTCACGACCGTCGCCGCGTTCGACCCGTGCCGGGTGGCATCTCTGGCCGACACGTTCGACACGGTGATCGCCGAGCACCAGTTGGGGTTCGTCTCGGATCAGAGCGCCCCGCTCCCCGAAGGCTGTCCGGCCCCCGAGCCAACGGGAAGTGAGGTGGCCATGCTGTCCGGTGAGGCGGCCCTGCCCCTCCTGGACGGCAACCAGTGGACGAACCTCGGCTCCCAACCGGTGATCGAGGCTCCGGCGGTCGCGTCATTCGCAGGTACCAACTTCTACCCCGGTGCAGACTGCTGGGCGATCGACATCCCCCATGTCGTCATCGCCGACGATTCCCGGACGCTGTGGTCTCAGGACCGATTCACGGTCGCGGTCAACTTCTTCGACATGGCCACCGAGCAGGACGCCGCCGCCCTGTTCGCCCTCAACTCCCTGGCCAATGGGGCCTTCCGTGGGGAGTGCTCGGGATTCGACGACGAAGGTGCTGCGCACTGGCCGGCCGACATCGACGTCACCTATCAGGACGTTCCGGTCGTGGCCGACGGCGTCAAGGTCAACGTCCGGGAAGTGACCGGGGCGCGTGGGCCCAAGGAATTCGCCCTCTCGGCGTCCGACCACCTCTACCGGGTGACCGCCGTCCGAGACGCACGAGTGGTCGAACTGGACATGGTGTCTCGGCAAGGCCCCATCACGCCGTCGCGGGCCACCGCGTTCTTCGAGGGGATCCTCGCGCTCTACTTCCCCGCCGACTGACACCTCGGCCCCGTCCTGCGGCAGCCCCCACACGCGGAGGTGCCCCCGCCTCCCGAAGGGAGGACGGGGGCAGAGGCACCACCGTGGAGCGCAGGGTCGATCTAGAGATCGATGGGACGAAGCACTCCGGAGATCCCGTGGATGTACCCGTTGGCGAGTGAACCACCGACGTCGTACTTCGAGAACACGATGAAGGGGTCGTCATCGTTCGCATCGGCGTCGTTCAGCAGGATGAAGCTGAGCTCGGGGATCGCGACATCCACGCCGACGGTACCTCCCTGAAGGGTGGTGAGCGACGCTCCGTCAGCCTGGAGGGCGGCGGACGCCGGGATGGCGCTCCCCACGATGTGGTAGGTGAGGACGGTCTTGACCGTGTCGGTACCGAGCGACGCCACGGCGTCGAAGACTTCCTGCTCGGAGAACAGCCAGTTGCCGGTCAGGTCGGCCACGAGGACCTGGAAGGCACGATCATTGGGAGCGAAGACCGTGAGCTCGGCGTCAGGGTCCGAAGCGGCGGCCACCAGATCGGGGAACAGCAGGACGGCCTGGGTGACCACGTCGAAGTCGTACCAGTCATGATCGAAACCCTGAGCGTCATCACCGGCCGCATCGGAGAGGAGAACGTCGGCGATCGTCAGATCCGAATCGGCCGGCGCGGGTGGAACACACGCAGTGGCGAACACGCCGAGAGCGAGAGCGGCAATCAGTTTCCTCATGGTGGGGCCTTTCGTCGGGAATGTTTCCACTTCTTCGAACGGAACCCTCGGATCGGATGCACCCGCTCCGACATCGGGCCGATGAGGTCGGACTCAGCGGTCGTCGATGGTGGGGCACAACTCGGCGACGAGATCGGACACGTCGCCCAGGTTCAGCTCACAGGCCCGCCGACGGGCGTCGGGCGACATCTTGGCCAGCGTCTTCGACAACACCGAACGGGCCCTGTCCGGGCCGAGCGTCTCTGCCGTCGCGCCCGCCTGAGCCTCGAGGAACACGAGACAGAGCGCGTCCTCATGGGTCTGCATGTGGGGGTCGGTCATCGGCGCGGTCTTCTCGATCAGGCTGCAGATGCGCGTGATCTGAGAGCTGGAATAGCCGAGGGGCTCCAGGAGTCCGCCCACTTCCAAGGCGTGGCTGCGTCGCGCCTCGCGCCTCCACCGCAGGTAGCCGCTGCGCCCCTCGGGGAAGGCCGATCTGGGCCGGGTCCATCGCCGGAAGTGATGGGCCCGGGCCGCGACCAGCTGTTCCTCAGTGGCCCGGGGGTCGAGCCGGAGGACCCAGCCGGTCATCGCCCGAGAGTGGGCCAACTCCTTGGGCACCGGACCGTCGCCACCGACCACGACACGAGGATCTTCGGCGTTCGCCTCGTCGATGGCCGCCACGGCTCGCGACAGACGATCGCCATGTGACGTCACGAATGCGGATCGATCCTCAACACGATCACGCCGTCCTCGATCGCTGCAGTGGCGTCGGCGATGATGGCGAAGTCCTGGAAGTCCAGCTTCGATTGCTCGATGAACGCCTTTCGCTGCTCACCCTCCACGGGCGGAACCTGACGCTTCTTGACAGCTTCGGCGCGTTCGCCGAACCGTCGGATCATCGCTTCGAGATCGAGTCCGTTGGCCATCCTCGAACCCTAGCCAACCCCCGGTGATGCCCCCGCTCCCCCGCTGACCGGATCGTCCGGTCGCGCGATCACCGCTCCATGTCGGGGACCGACGAGAGGCGATCGAACAACGAACGGGCCGCTTCGGCCGCCGCTTCGTCGATCTCGGCGGGTTTTCCGGGCGGAGCCGGCGCGAGAAACGAAGGCTCCGGCGCCGGTGGGTTCGCCGAGTCGAGACCCGCGGTCGCCGGGGCCGCCGGCGATGGCGCCGGCGGGGCGCCGTTCGCGTCACCGGCGACCGGGTCGGGCATCGGGGGCGCAGTCGCCGCCGGCATCAAGCCCCCCTCCACGATGCTGTCGTCGTCCTCCACCCGACGTGCCGGGCGCGTCACGAACCAGAACACCACGTTGGCGACGACCAGTGCTCCTCCGAGGCCCGCCAGAGCGATGACGATCGTCCGGAGTCGAGCCTCGGTGGCGGAGGTCTCCTCGGTCTGTTCGACCGACACCTCCGGTTCGGTCGTGGCGATGGTCGGGCTGGGTTCGTCCCCCATCTGCCGCGGCGACCGGACGGGGCACCACCATCCACACAGCGCACGAGGACACCACGAGCAACGCGCCATCGCAGTCGTCGTCGCCTCATGATGCCTCGTCGATCTCCTGCCCGGATGCGGCCTCGCAACTGCGGCGAATCCACGCTAGCTGGCCGCCACCTCACTGCTGATGAACCGGACACCACCAGGTGGTTCGACCGGCGATCGTGTCGCGGCGCAGTTCGGCCCCATCGCGGGGGCAACGGCCGCCCGGAGCCCGCTGAGCGACGTGATCGCCCCGGTGAGAGCCTCCCCGGCGCGTCAACTGAGCGATTGTCGAGCGGATGGCGCGGGCGAGCGAGGCGGCGCCCTGCCGGTCGACCGACGAGGCCGGGCGACTCGGCATCAGGCCCCTGCGCCAGAGGATCTCGTCGGCCAACAGGTTGCCGATACCTGCGATCCTCCTCTGGTCGAGGAGCACAGCCTTGAGCGCCGACGACGACTCGAGCGATCGTGCGACGTCGTCGACCGTGACCGTCGAGGCGTCCGGCCCCAGACCCGCGGTGTCCGGGTTGAGCTCCACGCCGCCGAACCGTCGGGGGTCCGAGATCGAGAGGGTGGATCCGCCGGCGAAGCCGAGAGAGAACCGCTCCCACCGATCGGGATCGTCGGCCGCTCGGGGCCCGTACAGCAACTCGGAGATCGGCCCGGATCCGTCGACGACGAGCCGACCGGTCATTCCGAACCGCAGGCCGAGGCGATCACCCGTGTCGACGTCGATCCACGCCAGCTTTCCGAGACGGCCGACTCCTTCCACTCGTGCTCCCACCAGCGCACTTCCGATCTCGACACCGCCGACGCCGCGGCCGTACCCCGGCGCGACGAACGTGGAGGTGATGAGACGGCCGATGCACGGCTCCGCCGCCCGGCGGTACATCTCCACCTCGATGAGCTCGGGCACGACTCAGCGGGGTCCACCCGTGGCCAGCGCCAGAGCGGCCGCGATGTCGGCCTCGATGTCGTCGGGGTGCTCCAGCCCGATCGACATCCGGACCGTTCCTCCCGAGATCCCCGCGGCGTCGAGTTCGGCCGGCAGCAGCCCCGCGTGCGTCGTCGACGCCGGGTGGGTCACCAAGGTCTCGGGTCCGCCGAGCGAGGTGGCGAGGCGAGCGAGTTCAGTGGACTCCACGAACCGTCGACCCACCTCGATCCCTCCGGCCACGTCGAAGGTGATGAGACCGCCCCATTGGCTCATCTGACGAGACGCGAGGTCGTGTTGTGGGTGCGAGGCGAGACCAGGAAAGGAGACCGAGTCGATGTCGCGGTGGGATTCGAGGAAGGTCGCAAGACGCAGCGCCGACTCCGATTGCCGAGCGAAACGAATCGGCAGTGTACGGAGCCCCCGAAGAGCGTTGAGCGCATCGAACGGGCTGGCGTTGGCGCCCTGGAGGACGGCGAACCCCCACAACCAGTCCACGACCTCACGCTCACCGGAGACCACGCCGATCGTCGCATCGTTGTGACCCGCGATGGCCTTCGTGGCCGAGTGGAGCGACAGCTTGACCCCGTGGGACAGGGGCCGCTGGGCCACCGGCGGGGCGAACGTCGAGTCCACCACGGTGATCGGCCCCGCGATCGAGCCGAAGCGTTCCAGATCGACCAACGCCAGCCGCGGGTTGGCAGGCGATTCCGCGAAACACAGCATCGTCGACCCGGGCCGGATCGCCGCGTCCCATTCGTCGGGGTCGGTGGCGTCGACGAACGTGACGTCGATGCCGAACCGCGGGCATACCGACGTGAAGAGGAGTTGGGACCCGGCGTAGAGCTGGCGCTGGGTGACGATGTGATCGCCCGACGAACAGATGCCGAGTACCACCGCCGCCACCGCGCCCATTCCCGACGCGAACGCCCGGGCCGCCTCGGCGCCCTCCATCTCGGCCATCGCTGACTCGAACGCGGCGATGGTGGGGTTGCCGTATCGAGAGTAGAAGCGATCGGCCGTCGTGGACGCAGCCATCATCGCCGCGCTGTCGGCGTCGACGGACTCGAAGGCCGAGCTGGCGTGAAGAGCGGGGGCGAGGCCCGGTTCCTCATCACGCCGGCCTCCCAGGATGGCCTGGGTGTCGGGATGGACGTTCCGGTTGCTATTCATGCGAACTCCTTGGCCGCGGCGTCATCGAGCACGGCGTCGAGAAAACCTGCGACGAGCGGGCTGATCTGGGGGGCCTCGAGCAGAAACCCGTCGTGCCCGTCGGGACTGTCGATCTCGAAGAAGCCGGTTCTGACTCCCGCGGCCCTGAGGCGATCACGCAGGTCCTCCTGTTGGTAGGGCGGATACAACATGTCGGATCTGATGCTCATCACGAGCGTCGGGACCGAGACCCGGGCGAGCGCGGCGTCGACGCCGCCCCGGCCCCGGGCGATGTCGTGGAGGTCCATGGCCTTGTTGAGCCTCAGGTAGGTGTTGGCATCGAAGCGGCGCGCCAACTTCTCGCCGTGGTAGTCGAGGTACCCCTCCACATCGAAGCGCTGGTCGAGGCGGAACGTCCCGTGTTGGTCGAGAGGATCGAGAAGCTGGCGGCCGAACCTCTCGCGGAACACCTCCTCGGAGCGGTAGTGGATCTGGGCGATCTGGCGGGCGAGCATCAGACCGCGGTGTGGTCCCGACCCGGCGGGCCGCTCGTAGTAGTCACCGCCGGCGAATCCGGGATCCGATTCGATGGCCCGGCGTCCCACCATCGACCACGCGACCTGCTGAGCACTTGCCTGAGTCGTGGTGGCCAGGGCGACGAGAGCGCCCAGACGGCCGGGATACATGAGGGCGAACTCCAGCGCCTGCATTCCCCCCATCGACCCGCCGACGACCGCGACCCAGCGACCGATCCCGAGATGGTCGGCCAGCGCCGCGTGGGTTCGGACCATGTCACGAATCGTCACGACGGGAAACGTCGATCCGAAGGGTCGGCCCGTTCGTGGGTCGGTCGACGCCGGCCCGGTCGTCCCCTGGCAGCCGCCCAGGACGTTGGCACACACGACGAAGTAGCGATTGCTGTCCAGGGCCTTGCCCGGGCCGATGACCGCGTCCCACCACCCTTCTCCCGCCTCGGGGTGATCGGGTCGGGACGCCGCGTGGGCGTCACCCGTCAGCGCATGGCACACGAGGACGGCGTTCGACGCGTCGGGCGCCAGGGTGCCCCAGGTCTCGAACGCGACGGTGACGTCGCGGAGCGTGCCCCCACCCTCGAGGTGGAACGGTCGATCGTCGATCACGTGGGCGAACTGTCGACTGCCGTGGGGATCGCCGTCCCGCCACGCGCCGCTGACGGGGATCTGCCGCGCGAGAACGTCGGGCAGTCGTTGGGCGGGATTGGGGTCGATCGGATTGTGCATGGCAGTGGATGTGGCTCCCCACCTGGCCGGTCACCCGATGGACACCCATCGTTCGGAACGTGCGTTCAGACGTTCCGGACACTTCGTTGCCGGCGAACCGACCACATCCCTGCCGAGGCAGGAAGCACCTTGGGTGTCCGTCCCAGGTTGCCGGACCCGACAAGGGGCCGCTCATGATGTTCTGCGCAGTGTACTCGTCGAGCCGATGACTGCACACGATGTCGGCGCCGAGCGGTCAGTCCCTGGCGATTCCGATCCGCTCGATCCACCAGTCGACGATGTCGCTGCGATCGATTCCCCACGATCGGGTCCCGTGGGCCGCGAACCGTGCAGGGTCCATCCCGTCGGCCATGCACGCTGTTGCCGCGTTCCATTCGGTGACGTCCTGTGGCAGGGGAACCCGGGCGACCTGGCGAGCGGCGAGCTTGAGCGACCCCTCCGACATGGCTCCACCACCGAACATCCGCAGGGCCCACAGCGCCGCAGGTGGAGCGCACAACGCCGCCGCCATGGCCTGCACACCGATGCCGTCCTCGTCCCCGGCGCCTTCGGGGTGTGCGGCAGGGTGCACCGAGATGATCGGCGTCAGCGCGACGACGTCACCGTCGGGGTCCGCGACCGCCTCGACGACGCGGGTCTGGGTGGCAACGAGAACCTTCGGTTCGGCCGCTGCGGAGAGCCACGCGGACAGTGACGGCGTCTCGGCCGACACGGCGGCCGCATCGACCCACGGCGTGGTCCAGTCGCGCCTCGCCACCCGGACCGTCATCCGGCCCCACCGATTGACGCCGGCGTCGATCATCGCTGTCGTCACCAACCGACGCGGATCGGAACCGGTGGGAGTCTCGCTCAGGTGGCCCACGACGCCGTAGTAGTGATCGCGGAAGCCTGCCGATACCGTCGCCACGTCGGCGACACGAGGTCGCTCGCCGACGACGAGATCGAGCTCCGGGCAACCCTGCAGAGTGGCCCACAGGGGCGACCAGGACCGGGCGACATCGAGCTCGGCGACCGGTACCCGTCCGACCAGGCCCCGTCCCGCCCCGAGACGCACGTCGATGTCGCGCCCCGACGACGCGCGCCTCGGCGGAACAGGGGAACGATGACGTCGACCGCGGCGTCGAAGATCCGCCGTCCTGGCCCCCAGATGCCGACCATCTCGGCGGCGTCCGCGATCGCGGCGCGAGCCGGACCTGCGTCCCGTGCCGCGCACATCGACCGGGGCAGCACCAGCGATACGACGCCGGACTCGGGGACCGACCCGACCGCGGCGACCGCGAACAGGGCGGCGAGGTCGACGTATCCCTTTGCGACGTCTCCGAAGACATCCGACAGCCTGCGGCGCTCCTCGGCATCGCGAGCCGTTCGACGAGCCAGCTGACTGCGAAACGGCGGATTTCCGACGACGATGTCGGGGCGGTGGCCACCGGGATGGATCCAGGGGCGTCCATCGAGAGCGTCACGGGTCTCGACGGCCTGGACGTGTGGTGCGGGGACGCCACGGGAACGGGCCCACGTGGCCACCGCGGTCCTGGTTGCCTCGGCTGCGGCGGGTGACACGTCGACACCGATCAGATGGCTGTCGACGATCTGCTCGGGCGACGCGCCGCGGCGGTAGAGGGCCTCCGCCGCCACGACGAGGAAGACCCCGCCGCCACACGACGGATCGCAGATGACGGGGAATCCGCCGCCCCACGCATCGAGAGCCGAGTCCACGATGTCGATCGCGACCTCGGCGGGCGTGAAGTGCGAACCGGCCTTGCGATCTGCCGGCGTGAGAGCGCGTTCATGGCGGAACCCCACCTCGAGCGCCGCCGCGATGTCGGGGTCGATCGCCACGACGACATCATGGTGCCACCGACGGCTGTGGTGGCAGTCACGCGACCACGGCGGACACCCGACCCGACCCGGGACCGTGGCAGTGTGTCCGGGTGGAATGGACGCGTCATGGTACCCGCTCGGTCTACGAGAGCCCTTGGGTGAGCGTCGATCTCGTCGAGGTCGAGCCTCCCGGCGCCGCCCGTTTCGAGCACCATGTGGTGCGCACCCGACCGGCATCGGGCACCATCGTCGTCGATTCCCGGCGAGGTGTTCTGCTGCTGTGGCGGCACCGCTTCATCACCGACACCTGGGGATTCGAAATCCCTGCAGGGGGCATCGATCCGGGCGAGACCCCCTCGGCCGCCGCTCGTCGGGAAGTCCGTGAGGAGACCGGGTGGACCGTCGGCAGTGTCGAGCCCCTCGTGGTGTTCCACCCCTCGAACGGCCTGTCCGACCAGGTCTTCCACATCTTCGTGGGCCGCGATGCAGAGATGAGCGGTCCACCGACCGATCCCCACGAGTCGTCGCGGATCGAATGGGTTGCCGTTGAGGAGCTCCGGCGGATCATCGCCGACGGCGAGATGCCGGACGGGCTGTCGCTCACCGCGTGCAGCTTCGCCCTGGCGACCGGGGTTCTCGTCAGCTGAGCACGCCGGGGCCGGGCCGACGGTCCGGGGTCAGAGCGCCGTGGGATCCCATGCGCCGAGATCGTCGAGGCGCTCGTCGTTGGAGAACATCTCGACCATCGGCGAATCCACCCCGATCCGCTTCTGCAGTCGCTTCACCTCGAGCTCCTGATTCCACAGGATGAACGTGACGACCACCCCCGAGGTACCGGCCCGGGCGGTCCGGCCCGAACGGTGGAGGTAGGTCTTGTGGTCCACCGGAGGGTCGAAATGGATGACCACGTCGACGTCGTCGATGTGGAGGCCTCGGGCGGCCACGTCGGTGGCGACCAACGTGGAGATCTTTCCCTCGCCGAACTGGGCAAGGGAGCGCTCTCGAACGTTCTGCCTCAGGTCGCCGTGAATGGCCGCGGCCGACACGCCCTCATCGGTGAGCTTCGCCTCGAGGCGGTCGGTGCCGTGCTTCGTGGCACAGAAGATCATCGTCCGTCGGGAGTTCTTGGCGATCGTGGCGGCGACCTTCACCCGATCCATCTCATGGACGATCAGGAAGCGATGCTTCATCTGGTCGACGGTCACCGTGGGCGACTCCACCTCGTGCATGACCGGATCGGTCTGGTACCGCTGAACCAGGCTGTCGACGACACCGTCGAGCGTCGCGGAGAACAGAAGCGTCTGATGAGTGGCTTCGATGTTGCGGAGAATCCACTCGACCTGGGGGAGGAACCCCATGTCGGCCATGCGGTCGGCCTCGTCGATGACGACCCGCACGACGTCGTTGACGTCGAGCGCCTTGCGGTCGATCAGATCGATCGCCCTCCCCGGGGTGCAGACGACCAGATCCAGGCCTTTCTCGAGCGCGGCGATCTGTTTCTCGATCGGATCGCCCCCGTAGATCGCACCGACCTTCAGACCGACGGCCTCGCCGAGCGGAGCCAACTCGTCACGCACCTGGGTGGCCAGTTCGCGAGTCGGAACCATGCACAGGGCGGTGGGACGTCGCGGGGCCGCCTTGGGAAGGTCCTGGAGCACGGGCAGCCCGAACGCCAGCGTCTTGCCGGACCCGGTTTTGGCCTTGCCGCAGACATCACGGCCCGCCAGAGCGTCGGCGATCGCCAGGTTCTGGATGGCGAAGGGACTCGTGATGCCGTTCTTCTCGAGAATCTGCACGAACTGGGGGGCCACGCCGAGCGCGGCGAATGAAGTAGTCATGATCGTCGTACCATTGTGACGCCAGGCTACTCCGACGGAGGTCTCTCCCCCTAAGGTGCCCACGTGAGCGCCGGAGTGGGGTCCGTCGACGAACTTCTGACTCGATGGCCCGGAAGCCCGCCATCGGTCGTCGTCGTGGATCGGACCGGCCCCGTCGCGTCGTGGGGAGACGTCGATCGGGTCGTCCCCCTGGCATCGGTGACCAAACCTCTCGTCGCCACCGCGGTCTGGGTCGGCGTCGAAGAGGGGTCGGTGTCACTCGACGACCCCGTCACCCACCCGAATGTGCCCGAGCCCTTCGGCCTCCGGCACCTCCTCGCGCACGCGTCGGGGCTCGGGCCCGAGGTCGACGATCCCATCATCGCGCCGGAGAGCCGACGCATCTACTCCAACGCCGGATTCGAGCTGATCGATGCGACCCTGGCCGCCGCGACCGGCTTCGACACCCGCGACTACCTCCGATGCGGCGTACTCGAACCGCTGGGGATGACCCGCACCGCCCTCGACGGAAGCGCGGCGCACGGTGCCGTGGGGACCGCCTCCGACCTGGCGCGATGGGCGCACGAGATGATGGAGCCGACGATCATCCACCGGGACACCGCCGCGATGGCCTCGACCATCGCGTATCCCCGGCTCGACGGAGTTCTGCCCGGGTTCGGACAGCAACGCCCCAACCCGTGGGGCCTCGGCGTCGAGGTTCGGGGGCACAAATCCCCCCACTGGACCTCACCGCTCAACAGTCCCGCGACGTTCGGGCACTTCGGCAGGTCAGGGGCTCTCGTCTGGATCGACCCCGTCATCGGCCTCGGGCTCGTCGCCGTCGGTGACGCCCCCTTCGGAGAGTGGGCCGTCGAGCTCTGGCCCCGCATCGGAACCCGCGTCATCGAGGGCTGGGGCCGTCGCCTGGGCTGATTCCGGCCACGGAAGTTGGGCCCGACGGGCAGCCGTGCTCTCCTCGCTGTCGCGGAATCCGCCGATGAAGAACCAGGCCACGCCGCCCACGATTGCCACGATGCTCATCACGGTGTTGACGCGCAGCCCGCCGATTTCCGAGGCCACATCGATGCGGAACGACTCCACCCACAGGCGACCGAGTCCGTAGCCCGCTACATAGAGCGGGAACAGCTTTCCGGCCTTCAGCTTCTTGGTTCGGCCGACGGCGAGCAGCACAGCGATGAGGCCGAGGTTCCACAGCGCCTCGTAGAGAAAGGTCGGATGGAACGTCACCGAGTCTGCGTACTGCCCGAGCGGACGGTAGACGGGGTCGATCTCGAGGCCCCAGGGAAGCGTCGTGGGCCTGCCGTAGAGCTCCTGGTTGAACCAATTGCCCAGACGCCCGACCGCCTGGGCCAGCGGGATGGAGACGGCCGCAGCGTCGAGTCCGTCGGGTACGTCGACCTTGTAGTGCCGGGCGGCGAGGTAGCCGACGAAGAACCCGAGCGCGATGCCGCCGGGTATCCCCAGGCCGCCTTCCCAGATGTAGAACGCGTCGGGGAAGAGCGATCGTTCGCATTTGGGGGTCCCACAGTAGAGCCGGTTGTAGTCGGTGATGACGTGATAGATCCGGGCGCCGATCAACCCGGCGGGAATGGCCCAGATGACGATGTCGGACACCAGGTCGGGATCGTGTCCGGCGGCCCGGTACTGCCGGCGCGCCATCCAGACGGCCGACGCGGCCGCCAGCGCGATCATGATTCCGTACCAACGCACTCCGAGAAGCGGGAAGACGTTGGAGGAGGGACTCGGTATCGACGCGATCAGCACGACAACTCCACGGTGCGGACGAGAACGGCGAGCCTAGAGTCCGTCGACGCTCGACACAGGGATCGGCGGGTCATCCGCCACCGGCGGGAACGACGCCGTCTGCGCCGGGCTCCTCGGGGGCGGTGAGCGGCGTCGATTCGGGGTCGGGAACCGTCGTCGTCGCCGACGACGAGTCGAACGCGCCCGGATACTTGGGAAGATCCAGGAGCGGATCGAGGTCGTCCACGTCCATGCACTTTCCCATCAGCTCCGCTACTCGACGACCCAGCTCCTGGGGTCCTTCGAGCACCTCCGGTTCGACCCCGTCGACCAGGGATTCGACATACACCCGGGTCAACCCCTCGCTCTCGATTCCCCGCGTGAGGCACTCCGCCGAGGACAGCGGCGTCTTCGAGTACGAGGACATCATCTCGAGCAGACCTCGGCTGACATCGATGCAGCCCGACAGGATGTTGACCGTCGCGCTCCGTTCGGCAGGCTCGTAGGCGAGGACCAATCGACCATCGTCGGGGTCGTATCCCATGGCGATGAGACGGTTCGCTCCGAACCGCTCGACCAACCGAGTGGCGGCACAGTCGGCTTCGGCGTCGGTCGGAACCCACAGATTCAGGTTGTCGTCGACGCGGGTCATGTGGTCGCGGAACGACGCCGCAATGCCCTCGTCGGTCAAGGGGTAGGCGGCAGCGACCTCGTCGCCCGAGGCCCCTGATGCGGAATCGTCCACCTTCGACGCGGTGCAGGCTGCTGACGCGACCGCCATCAGCACCGATGCCGCGACGAGGAGCGACCGTCGACCCACGAACATCGGCTGCAGTGTAGAGGTGGGCCGGGCCGGTCGAAGGGCAGGGGCCCGCCGTGGTTCAGGAGAGAGTCGCCTCGACGCGATCGAGCGCCTCGTCCTCGGGCACGTCGAGCGCGAAGCTCAGTTCCGACACGAGGACCGAACGGGCCTTCACGAACATCGACTTCTCGCCCGCGGACAGACCCTTGGCCTGGTCTCGCAGAGCCAGGTTCCTGACGACCTCGGCCACCTGGTAGACGTCGCCCGACTTGAGCTTCTCCTGGTGGTTCTTGAACCGACGGCTCCAGTTGGCGGGTTCGCGGATGTCCTTCTTGCCGAGCAGTTCGAAGAGATCCTGTACCTCTTCGTTGCCGATCGGTGGCCGCATCCCGACCTCTTCGGCCTTGTCGACCGGAACCGACAACATCAGATCACCGTGAGCCATCTGCAAGACGAGGTAGTCGGTCTTCTCGCCCTCGTACTCACGCGAGTCGCGTCGAACGACGATGGCCGCACCGTGGTGCGGGTAGACAACGCGATCTCCGACATCGAACAAGGTGCCAACTCCTCAGCTCAGTGGCATGTACTGATGCCGAGAATGCCACGCATCAGAGCCGGCGGCCAATCATTCAGAGTGACGCCTGACACTGCGGCCCCGGCTCGAGTCGCCGGTCAGATGACGAAGGCCATCGTGGTGACGACCTGTTCGCCGATATCCCGATCGCCCTCGATCGTGACGGAACCGGAGGCCAGGAGCCCATGGGGGTCGACGCGACCCCCGCACAAGGCCGCGAACTCGCCCACTCCACAGGCAATGGTGACGGTGGGATCGGGCACCGCGGAATCGGCGAGGTGGGCACGACCCTCGACCACGACGTCGAAACGCCGCTCGATCGGGCCGGTCACCACGAAGGCGACCGATGTTCCCTCGGCGACACCCGCCTTCTTCCCCACCGCGTACCCGAGTGCCGTGGACATCTCATCGAGGCTGCGATGGACCACGCGGGGCTCCATACCGCCCGGCCGACCGACCGCGGCGCGCATGTCCAGTTCGTGCATCCAGCAGTCGAAGACCCGGATGCGCATGAACCGCCCATAGGAATCCTGTCCCGCCGGCGTCCACGTCTCCTCCGCGAAATCAGCCTCGTCCATCGCCTCGAGTGCCGCGAGCCTGGCCGAGGTGACGCTCAGGAACTCCTCGAGGATCTCGTGTCCGGGACGTCCACGCCGGCGCTCCACCGACACCTCGTTGAACCGCCCCACGTCGTTTCGGACGTGAGCCGCGTCAGGTAGGTCGGTTGATGGGTCGCCGGCACCACTGAGCATCAACTCCGTTCCGATCATGTGCGAGACCACGTCCCGGACCGTCCAGCCGGGGCATCGGGTGTCACGGCCCCAGTCCGTTTCGGTGAGCCCGGCACCGAGCTCACCGATCGACGCCCACACCGAGCGGAGATCCTCGATGAGGCCGTCCTTGTCGAGGTCGGCGGAAGCGGTCATGTTGCATCTCGATTCTTTTCGGTCACACTGGTACAGAAGGTTCTAGCCGACGATCGGCTGGGGCACGTCCGTGGGCACCCATTCATGACCATCCGACCTGCAGACGACTCCGACGTCGAGGCCATCGCCGACCTGCTCGCCGACGGACGCGTCCGTCAACAGGCGTGGGACCCCGACTTCTGGGCCATCGCGCCAGATGCCCGCCAGGTGCACCCGATGTTCCTGTCGATGGTGGTGTGCCACGGGGCCACGATCGCACGGGTCCACGATGGACCGGGCGCCGGGCCCGACGCCGTCGCGATCGCCACGCCACTCTCCGATGCGTCCAACGGCAGGGGCATGGCGTGGGTCATCGACGATTTCGCAGTGTCCCGCGTCCATGACTGGGGACGACTCGGCCCGCCTCTCCTGGCCGCGATCGCGGGGCGGGCCCGGTCGCTCGGGGGCCAGTGGCTCGTCGTGGGGTGCCCTCACCTCGACAGGGACCGATCGGAGATGCTGGCGTCCGCGGGGTTCGAGATCGACGGATGGTACCGACACCTTCGCCACGGCGCACCGACGACGGCGCCCGAGATTCCCGGGCCCGAGTCGGAGGATCTCCCGCTCCCCGTTCTTCACGGCATGCTTCCGGTCTTGGCGGATGCCGAACCCGTCGTGGGGGATCGCGCCGCAGGGCGCCGAACCGGCCCGTTGGCCGCTCCACCGGTGTACCGGCCCGGCGGGACGACCACCCTCGTCGACAGCGTCGCGGCGGTTGACGCATCGGCGGTCGACGGATTCATCGAACGACTCGAATCGGACAGCCGGGACCGGGGCGATGTCGGGCTGCTGGTGGTGGCGGGCCCTGCCCAGCCAGCGCTCGACCGTACTCTCGATCGGCGGGGCTACGGCCGCCTCATCGACTGGTGGGCGCTGCGGTTGTGCTGAACGGCCTCACCACTCATGAGCAGCCGCTGGTGGCCCCGCACTGTTCGCAGGCGTAGCAGGATCCGGCCCGCAGCATGTGGACGCCGCACTGCATGCACAGGGGGGCATCGACCGGTCGGACACGCGATCCTTCGCCGGTCGCTTCTTCCGCCGCCCGGACCCGTGGACCGGCGCGACGGCGGATCGGCGATGACGTCGTGCCCCTGCACGGTGGACACCGACGCCTCCTCCACGCCAGGAAGCGTGGGTTGGAGCCGCTCGGACACCGAGAGGATCCCCAGGTCCGATCTCGTGTCGGCGCTGAGATACTCGAGGGCCAACCGACGGAACAGGTAGTCGATGAGGCTCGACGCGATGCGCACCTCGGGATCGTCGGTCATCCCCGACGGCTCGAAGCGCATGCCGACGAACGCCGAGACGAAGGCATCGAGGGGAACTCCGTACTGCAGTCCGTGACTCACCGAGATGGCGAAGGCGTCCATGATCCCCGCCAGGGTCGACCCCTGCTTCGACACCCGGATGAACAACTCCCCGGGCCGTCCGTCGTCGTACTCGCCCACCGTGACGAACCCCTTGCAGTCGGCGACCCGGAATTCCAGGGTCCGCGAGCGTCGGGTCCGAGGCAGGCGCTCTCTGATCGGTTTACGTGGCAGAGACTCGATGAGGGAGTCGATCCCCGAATCGACCGCATCGTCGGCGGGAGCCGTCGACACGGCACCTCCCCGGGTCTCGACCGGTTGACCGACCTTGCAGTTGTCGCGGTACACCGCAACCGCCTTCAGCCCGAGCCTCCACCCCTCGACGTAGATGTTCTCGATCTCCTCGACGGTGGTCGTCTCGGGGGTGTTGACGGTCTTCGAGATCGATCCGCTGAGGAATGGCTGCGCCGCCGCCATCATCATCAGATGGGCCATGGGCGACACGACGTTGTCACCCATCGAACATGCGAACACATCGATGTGCTCAGGGCGCAGGTGAGGTGCTCCCAGACTCGAGTGGTGCTCGTCGATGTACCCGACGATCTCGGCGATCTGCCCCTCGTCGTAGTCGAGGCGGCGTAACGCTCGGCCCACCGTCTGATTGACGATGGCGATGGCCCCACCCCCGACCAGCTTCTTGCGCTTGACCAGCCCGAGCTCGGGTTCGATCCCCGTCGTGTCGGCGTCCATCATGAAGCTGATCGTCCCGGTGGGGGCGAGCACGGTCGCCTGGGAGTTCCTGACGCCATGGCGTTCCGCCGCCTCGCAGACCGCATCCCAGATCGATCGTGAAGCCGCCACCATCTCGGCCGGCACCGAGGAGTCGTCCAGAAGCCGGGCCTCCGCCCGATGCATCCCCAGGACGTTCAACATCGGTTCCCTGTTCTCGTGAAAGCCGGCGAAGGGCCCCATTCGGGCCGCCATGAGAGCCGACGTCGCATACGCATGGCCGGTCATCAGCGCCGTCGTCGCCGCCGTCCAGCCCCGAGCTGCATCGGAATCGTAGGGAAGCCCCAGTGCCATGAGCATCGCTCCGAGGTTCGTGTACCCGAGCCCGAGTTGTCGGAAGCGACGGGTGTTTCGGGCGATGGCCTCGGTGGGGTAGTCCGCGTTGCCCACGAGGATCTCCTGGGCGATGAAGGTCACGGAGGTGGCGAACGCGAACCCCTTGATGTCGAATCCGTCGTCCTCCCCGAGGAACCGCAACAGGTTGAGACTGGCGAGATTGCAGGCCGAATTGTCGAGGTGGACGTATTCGGAACACGGGTTCGAGGCGGAGATCCGGCCCGAATTGGGCGCGGTGTGCCAGCGGTTGATCGTGGTGTCGTACTGGACGCCGGGATCGCCGCACTCCCACGCGGCGCGGGCGATCGCGGTCATCACCTCCCGGGCCCTGACGGTGGAGACGACCGAGCCGTCGGCCCGAGCGGTGAGATCCCAGTCGTCGTCGTCGATCACCGCGTTCATGAAATCGTCGGTGAGACGAACCGAGTTGTTGGCATTCTGGTACTGGATCGAGTGTGAATCCACACCGTCGAGATCCATGTCGAAGCCGGCGTCGCGGAGCACTCGCGCCTTGCGTTCCTCACGAGCCTTGCACCAGATGAAATCCTCCACGTCGGGGTGGTCGACATCGAGGACGACCATCTTGGCGGCACGCCGGGTGGTTCCTCCCGACTTGATCGTGCCGGCCGAGGCGTCGGCACCGCGCATGAAACTCACCGGGCCCGAGGGAGTTCCCCCGCGGGACAGGCGTTCGGCCGAGCCGCGGAGGCGCGACAGGTTGACTCCGGCGCCGGATCCACCCTTGAAGATCATCCCCTCTTCCCGGTACCAGTTGAGAATCGACTCCATCGTGTCGTCGACGGCGAGGATGAAACACGCCGACGCCTGCGCCGGTTGCCCGGGCACCCCGATGTTGAACCACACCGGCGAGTTGAACGACACCATCTGGTGGACCAGGAGATAGGTGAGCTCGTCGCGGAAGCACTCGCGCTCGTCGGCCCCGTCGAAGTAGCCGTCCCGGTCGCCCCATGCCGTGATCGTCCCGACGACCCGGTCGATCACCTGGCGGAGGGACGTCTCTCGTTCAGGTGTTCCCAGCTGTCCACGGAAGTACTTCTGGGTGACGATCGTCGTCGCGTTCACCGACCACGACTCGGGGAACTCCACGCCGGTCTGCTCGAAGGACACCGAACCGTCGCGATGATCCAGGAGCCGCACATCGCGCCGCTCCCACTCGATTCCGTCATACGGGTGCTGCCCCGCAGTCGTGAAGTGACGGCGCAGGCCGAGTCGGACCTGATCATCGGTCAGGGACATGGGGACGCTCCAGAAGCTCGGGGGAATGAAGGGGAGATCGCTTCGGTGACCTCGCGGCGTGAGGGCACGGGGGCCGCGACGCCGGCGACCAGGGGCAACCACACCTGTGCACCCGAGCGACGGAGAGAACCGTCACTCTTCGGTGTTCGGGTGTGATTCAGACCGGTCCTGCCTGCCAAGTGGAAAGAGACGCAGCCACCAATCCAGCCGCCAGCGCCGCAGCAGGACGACCCTACCGACACTTCCCTGTGAGCAGAAAGAGGACGAACTTGTGGAATTCCGACGACTTGTCCACAAGAAGCTGACATCACCTTCACCCAGGCCTTCCTCGGCGCCACGGGGCGGCGCCACCCCGTGCAACGCACACGCACTCTCGGGTTGTTCCCGTCCGTCTCATGTGACGTCCGCGTGCGGACGTTGTCCACATCCGGTGAATGCCGTGTGGACAGCTCGTCGGGACGGCCATTGGTAATTTGCCCACCATGCGATTCCTCCCCGCCTCGTCCGAAGGTTCCGACGCCCTCCCCGACGGCGACGAGGAGTTGATCGCGGCGATCACCGATGCCGAGCCCCCCGAGCGCCGGCATCGGTGGGTGGCCGCCAACATGGTGTCGAGCCTCGACGGAGCGATCGACGTCGATCACCGTTCCGCGCCGCTGAGCAGCCCCTCCGATCGGGCGGTCTTCCACGCTCTTCGGTCGCGGGCCGATGTCATCGTGGTCGGCGCCGGGACGGCCCGGGCCGAGGGGTACCGCCGGCCGGCCGCTCCCACCGGGCTCGCCGCCGAGGCTCGACACCGCCGCAACCAGGAGCCGGTGCCCAGGCTGTGCGTGGTGTCGGGGTCCCTGTCGTTCGACACCCTGCCCCCCGCCCTCTCCGAACCGCCCCCACCCGATGAACACCCCGTGTGGTTGGCGACGACCAGGACCGGCGACGAGGTCGACTCGGTCGCGCCGTTGGCCGACCGAATCGAGGTGAAGGGGGCGCACGTGGCCGCATCGCCACTGGTCGACGCGCTGTCCGACCGTGGAATGCGACACATCCTCGTCGAGGGCGGGCCGACCCTTCTCGGCTCCTTCGTCACCGACGACACCATCGACGAGTGGAACGTGACCATCGCTCCCGTCGCCGTGTCCGGCAGCGGACGGCGCATGACCGCTGGTCCCCCGACTTCTCCCCGGTCCTTCGTCGTTGATCAGGTCATCGAACACGAATCGAACCTCTTCGTCCGCTACCTACGGTCGAGGTGATCGGCGAGCGACGCGGGGATGACCAGTTCCTGTCCGGCATCGAGATCCACCGAGCCGCCGTTCGCCTCGGCGATGTCGGACACCACGGCTCGCAGGTCACGACCGGAGTCGAGCGATCCGGCGATCGACCACAGCGTCTCCCCCGGGCGCACCCGCACGGTGACGTCGGCCGAGACTCCGCCTCCGGCATCGGACTCGGCGCCGCCGAGTCTCCCCGCACCGAGGATCGCGGTCACAGCCAGGATCGTCGCGACGACAGCCACCGAGATGCGCCGGAGGACGAAGCGCGGCCGGGGGGCGGTCCTGTGGGCGACCCGAGCGTGTGACCGTGTGCGGTCGTCGGCGCCGGCGCGCCGGCCGCCCTCGATGACCACCAGATGCGGGCGTGTCGGACGTGTACGAAGAGGATGCTGCGGTCTGCTGTCGTGGAGGGGAAGTGCCATGTCGTGGAGTCTCCTGCCCACCCCTGACAACGAGTCTCTCGACTCGAACGGGTGTGCGATCGTCGAACGGTCGTTCGAACACTGCCACGAACGGATGTTCGACGTCAACATCGAACGAATGTTTGTTCGCGCGTGCTATCGTCGAGAACAGGCGTTCGACCCACCGGACGCCGCACTACCAGGGAGATGCCCACATGCCACCGACACCACAGTCGGATCCGGAGTCACCGGAGCTGACCGACCGCCAGCGGGAGATCCTCGAGTTCATCGAACACACGACCAACGAGCGGCAGTTCCCGCCGTCGGTCCGTGAGATCTGCACCGCCGTCGGTCTCACCTCCCCGTCGACCGTCCACTCGCACCTGGCCACTCTGCAACGTCTCGGATACCTCAAGCGTGACGGAGCGAAGCCCCGTGCCCTGGAGGTTCGCCGAGATCCCGCCACCGGCGCGGCCGGCGACAGATCGCCCGTACGCCACGTCCCTCTCGTGGGCGATGTCGCTGCAGGCACCGGGGTGATCGCCGATCAGAACGTCGAGGAGCTCATGCCCCTTCCGGCCGAACTCACCGGCGAGGGCGAGCTGTTCATGCTTCGGGTCCGCGGGGACTCGATGATCGATGCCGGCATCTTCGACGGCGATTTCGTCGTGGTGAACCGTGGGAGCACCGCCGACAACGGAGACATCGTGATCGCCGGCATCCCCGGAGACGAGGCGACCATCAAGACGTACCGTGCCGCGAAGGGTCGCGTCATCCTCACTCCCTCCAACCCGACCATGGCCCCGATGGAGTTCGACGCGGACGACATCGCGGTCTACGGGCGGGTCGTGACGGTGCTGCGCAAACTCTGACGACGTCCGTTCGCTTCCGGTGGTGGCCGGCTGACGTCGTCAGGCGTTCGTGTGCAGATCCGAGTTGAGCCCCTGCCAATCCGCAGTCTGGGGGCGCATCTCCACCGATCCGGTCACGGAATGACGAATGAACATCATGTCGTTCCGACCGGAGAGGTCGCGGGCCTTGCACGTCGAGCCATCGGGAAGCGTCACGACTGTTCCCGCGGTCAGATAGAGCCCCGCCTCGACGATGCAGTTGTCACCCAGCGAGATCCCGAGCCCGCTGTTCGCTCCGAGAAGACACCTCTCCCCCAGCTTCACGACCTCTTTCCCGCCACCCGAGAGGGTGCCCATGATCGAGGCGTTTCCACCGATATCTGTCTCGGACCCGACGACGACGCCGGCGGAGATGCGACCCTCCACCATCGAGGCGCCGAGGGTCCCCGCGTTGAAGTTGACGAATCCCGCGTGCATCACCGTGGTGCCCTCGGCCAGATGAGCTCCGAGGCGGACCCGATCGGCATCGGCGATCCGGACTCCACCGGGCACGACGTAATCGGTCATGCGAGGAAACTTGTCGATGCTGGTGACCGAGACGACAACCCCCTGTGCCTTGAGATCCGCTCGGACGGCCTCGAAGTCCTCGGGGTCGAACGGGCCCAGATTTGTCCAGACGACGTTGTTGAGCAGTCCGAACGCCCCGGCGAGTGATGCCCCGTGAGGAGCGATCTCCCGGTGGGACATCAGGTGCAGCCTCAGGTACACGTCGTGAGCATCGACGGGGTCGTCGTCGAGAGAGGCGATCAGGGTGATGACCGGCGTTCGCCGTGTCGGTGTCGCTGGTCGAGGGGCGTCGAGACTCCGTCGCAGCATGGGAAGAACCTCGGCGTTGGGGTGATGTCCACCCTCTGCCAGAACCGGTGCGACGATCCCGATCGCCTCGTCGAGCACCTCCGCCGACAACTCATAGCTGCCACTGCCCCCGCTGATCTCGAGCAGGTCGCCGAGCAGGGCCGCGAATCCCAGGTTCTCGCCGAAGTTGACGACCGGGTAGTAGGTGTCGAGCACCTTGGTTCCGGCCCCAGACGTCGAGAACGTCGCCATGCCCATGGCGAAGGCGATGGGCGGAGTCCAACTCGGTCGACTCTGGACCTCCGCGATGTGACGACGAAACTCGTCGATGGTGCTGATGGCCACGCATCCTCCTCAGGGGCGAACGACACCCGATCCTAGGAGGTGGCTGTCGGGACCGGGAAGGTCGTGCGTGCCCCGGCGACAGAGACTCGAACCGCCGCCGGTCAGGCGCTCGACGGGGGCGGCGGGGGCGGGACGTCGCCTGGATCCCCCTGCTCCGGAGGAGCGGGGGGCGAATCGAACGTCGGTGGCTGGTGTTCGGGGGCCGGCGGCTCGTACGCCGGGGGCGGCGGGGGCTCGTACGCCGGGGGCGGCGGGGGCTCGTACGCCGGTGGCGGCGGGGGCTCGTACGCCGGTGGCGGCGGGGGCTCGTACGCGGGCGGTTGCGGCGCGGCAGGCGGAGCGTCGAACGTCGGCGGCGCGGCAGCCGGAGCGTCGAACGTCGGCGGTTGCGGCGCGGCAGGCGGAGCGTCGAACGTCGGCGGTTGCGGCGCGGCAGCCGGCGGAGGACTCCCGTAGTTCGGCGGTTGCGGTGCCGGGGCTCCCGGCGCAGGCTGTGCGAATCCACCGGGCGGCGGCGGGACCGCACCGGCCGGATAGCCCGGACCGCCCGTGGGTGGGGGCATGTTCGGGTAGGCCATGACCGGCGCGAGCTTCTTGCGGTTCGAGCGACGCCGAAGACCCACGATGAGGGCGAGCAGAGCGCCGATCACCGGCAGTGCGACTCCGGCGGCCAGTCCACCGAAGATCCGGGTGAATGCCGACGTCGGGAACCCACCGACGCGGACATCGGTGCCGGGGGGACCGTTCGCCGCCACGGTGTAGGACACACCCTCGTCGGCATCGAACGTCCCGAGCAGCTCGAAGGATTCGCCCCCGTCGAGTTCGCCGTTGGCGGAGAACGACGAGGCGGAGTCGAGGGTCACACGCGCACCCGTGTCATCGTTGGTGATCTCCGCGGTGACACCCCCGACGAGGGATGACTGCCCAGTGGCGATGACGGCGACCGTTCCGCCTGAGTCCACCTTGAACGAGCTGGTGGTCGAGGACTCGATGATCTGGGCATCGTCGTAGGCGTTCTTGATGGCGACGCCTCCGCTGTAGAGCAGGGCTCCGCAGCCGATGGGCCCGATCAGGACCAGGGCGAGGCCCAACCACACCCACAGGCTCGACGGGGTGATCTTCGGGGCGGCGGCGCCTGAAGGAGCCGGCTCGTTCGTTGGTGGTATCGACATGTCGCTCTCCTCGATGCTGCAACGACCACCTTAGGACGCCGACCTCGCGCTTCACGGGCTTTCGTCAGGGCCCCCCGGCAAGGTCATCGATCACCGTCCAACAACGCCACAACGACGACGCCGAGAGGCATTCCTCGGGGGTGTGTGCCACCGTGGGGTCACCAGGCCCGAAATTGGCGGCGGGTATTCCGCGACTGGCGAAGCGGGCGACATCGGTCCACCCGAGCTTGGCCCGGACCTCGAGCGAGTGACGCCGGATCATGTCCGCGATCACAGGATGTTCGGTCGACGGAGGCGCCGGGGGCGCCCGGTCGACGATCTCGACCTCGTCGCCGTCCTCGAGGAACTCTCCCACGCGTTCCCGGAGGTGCGCCTCGGCCTGGGCTTCGCTCCGATCAGGCGCGAATCTGTGGGCAACGAGAACGGTGACTTCGTCGGGAACGACGTTGCCCGACACACCGCCCTCGATGCCGACGGCCACCATGGCCTCGTGGAATCGGCAGCCGGCCACGATCGGGCGCCGAGGTTCGTAGTCCGCGAGCATCTCGAGCAGCGGTCCCGACGCGATGGATCGCGTTGACCCCCATCCATGCCCGAGCGGTGTGCGCCCTGACCCCACGGAGAGTCACCCGGGCCCGTAGCGCTCCCTGACAACCGGCTTCGAGAGCACCGTCGGTGGGTTCACCGAGCAGAGCAACGTCCCCCTCGAGCAGCGAGGGCACTTCGTCGAACAGTTCGACGAGCCCGCTGTGAACTGCCGCCACCTCTTCTCGGGCGTAGAAGACGTACGTGAAATCGATCGAGGGACTCGTGTGCGACCTGGCGGAGGTCAGCATCACCGCCAACCCACCTTTCATGTCGGCAGATCCGACGCCCCAGAGCGTGTCGCCGTCGCGACGTGAGAGCCCGTTTCCGTTGGCCGGCACCGTGTCGGTGTGCCCCGCAAGGATCACCCGCACCCCCTTCCCCGCAGTGGTCCGGGCCACGAGATTGTCGCCGACCCGGGTGACGGCGAGATGCGGGAGGGAGTCGAGTTCGCCGTGCAACCACTCCACAAAGGCGGCCTCGCCGAAGCTCTCCGACGGGATGTCCACCATCCGGGCCGTCAGGTCGACCAGACCGGCGACGTCGACGGGGCCCGGGGACGGTCCGCTCACCAGGACACCCCGGAGGCGACCGCATCGGCGCGTTCCTCCACCAGGTCCATGTGGTCGTCGCACGCCACCATGGCCATGCGGACATGTCCAACTCCTGCCGGACCGTAGAACTCTCCTGGGCTGACGACCACCCCCAACCGTTCGGCGAGTCGGGCCGCGAAGCCCCAGTCATCGCCGGACGTGGCCACCCACAGGTAGAACGCGCCCTCGGGGAGATGTGCGTCGACGCCCACGCGATCGAGGATGCCGACCATCCTCGAGAGACGACCGTGGTAGCGGTCGCGCTGGGCGTCCACGTGGGAGTCATCACCCCATGCCGCCACGGCGGCCGCCTGGGCGGGGCCCGGAACCATCAAGCCCATGTGCTTGCGGATCTCCGAGACGTAGCGGACGAGGTCGGGGTCGCCGGCGTAGAAGCCGGCCCTGGCTCCGGCGAGATTGGATCTCTTCGAGAGCGAATGAACTGCCAGCACTCCTCGGTTGTCGGTATCGATCACGGTACGGGGAGGGCCGGCCCAGGTGAACTCGATGTAGCACTCGTCGCTGACGAGGACCACCCCGTTGTCTCGCGCCCAGGTGCGGGCTGCATCGATGTCCTCGAGCGCCCCGGTGGGATTGGCCGGTGTGTTGATCCACAGGCACAAGGCCCGCGCGGCATCGAGGGGATCAACGGTGGTCAGGTCGAGGGTTCCGTCGGGTCGGGGAGCGACAGGGACCGGCCGGCAGCCCGCCAGCTGAGCACCCATCGCATAGGAGGGGTAGGAGACGGCGGGGTACAGAACCGTGTCGAGATCCGGTCGTCGAAGGCTGAGCAGGTGGGGAAGCGAGGTCACGAACTCCTTGGTTCCCACACATGCGGCCAGGGCGCCGGGCTCGACGTCCACGCCGACCCGGCGGTGGAGCCACCCTGCGGCCGCGTCGCGATACCGCTCCGAACCGATGGACGGTGGGTAGCTCCGCTCGGCACCCGACGATCCGAACGCGTCGATGACTCGATCCGGCGGCGGATCGGTCGGGGTTCCGACGCTCAGATCGACCGGGCCACCGCGATGGGCGGCGGCGAGCTCCCGAATCGGGCCGAGGCGGTCGTAGGGATAGGGGGGCACCTCGAAGGGATCGATCATCCTCACCGGTCTCCCTGCGGGTCGGCGAGCCCCACGGTGGGAACGACGAACTCGGCGAACCGTCCGAGATCTCGTTCGGAGAGGCGGGCGCACATTCTCATGGTGGTGTCTCCCGAGACCTCGGAGATCACGTCCCCCGCCCGGTGGATCGCGGCGATCACGTCTCCCCGGCCCCACGGGATGTCGAGCACGACCGGAGTCAACAGCGTCCTGAGACGGTCGGAGATGGCCCTCATCAGATCGTCGACGCCCTCACCCGTGGTGGCCGAGATCGCCACCGCGCCCGGTAGGCGCTCCGCGACGGCCGCGGCGCGTTCGTCGCGATCGCATTTGTTGACCACGATGAGTTGAGGAACCGTGGCGGCACCGATCGACTCCAGCACCTCGCGGACGGCCGCGATCTCCGCGTCGGGATCTCGGGACGAACCATCGACGACGTGGACGAGCAGGTCGGCCTGCGTCGTGATCTCCAGAGTCGAGGCGAACGCCTCGACGAGCTGATGGGGAAGCTTCCGGACGAATCCGACGGTGTCGGTGAGCAACACCGATTCCCCCCCGGGGAGGGACAGCCTCCTCGTGGTCGAATCGAGCGTGGCGAACAGGCGGTCCTCGACGAGGACCCCGGCGTCGGTCAGGCGGTTGAGCAACGTCGACTTCCCCGCGTTCGTGTAGCCGACGATCGCCACCTGAGCGACCGCCGACCGTCGTCGCGCCTTGCTCTGGGTCTCACGATGCGCCGAAATCCCGTCGAGTTGTCGATCGAGTCGCTGGATGCGCTGGACGAGGCGCCGCCGATCGACCTCGAGCTGGGTCTCACCGGGACCCCGGGTTCCGATGCCGCCGCCCTGTTGGCTCATCACCTTGCCGCGGCCTCCCAAGCGAGGAAGCCGATAGCGGAGCTGCGCGAGCTCGACCTGCGTCTTCCCTTCGATACTCGACGCGTTCTGGGCGAAGATGTCGAGAATCACCGCGGTCCGGTCGATCGCCGTCCGACCGAGAATACGTTCGAGATTGCGCTGCTGGGCCGGAGACAGCTCGTCGTCGAAGACGACCGTGTCGCAGTCGTGAGCAAGCGCCACGGACCGGATCTCCTCGACCTTGCCCGAGCCCACGTACGTCGCCGGGTCGGGTCGGGTTCGTCGTTGGATGATCCGAGCCACCACGTCGGCTCCGGCGGTGTCCACCAGTCGCTCGAGTTCATCGAGATGCTCGTCGACCAGCTCGTCATCGTAGGGCGGAAACGACGCCCCGACGATCACGATCTTCTCGCGGAAACTTCGGTCGATGAACGCGCTGGACGTGGCTCCGAAATCGCCGAAGGCACCACGGTGGTCGGAAGGGGACTCGGCGATCACCGGGTCGTCGGAGCCCTCACCCACGCCGACTCCCGGTTGCTCGTCGCCCACCGTTCGCCGCGAACTCCGCCGGATCGCGCTCCACGGTGATCTCGGCGATGTGAACGGTCGGCCCCTCGAGGAAAGCCGACGACGTCGTGCTCGAGGCGACGTCGACGACGGCGGTCCCGCCGGGCATCGACACCTCGACCCGGGGCTCCACCAGCCCCCACCGGGACATGAGGGTGGCGGCCACCGTTGCGCCCGATCCACACGCCTGGGTGGCTCCCGCACCTCGCTCGAAGTGCCGGATCTCGAGGGCCGAGGCTCCGGTCGCGGCAACGAGGTGGACGTTGATCCCGCCGGGCGTGCGGCGGTCGATCTGCGACCCGATGGCGATGACATCGGCGTCTCTGACGAGCGCCGGGTCCCCGAGGTCGATGACGAGATGGGGGTTGCCGACGCTCGCGCTCCCCACATGGACCGCATCCGGTACGACCGCCGACGCGTCGATCGGACCGATGTCGCTGACGGGCCCCATGTCGACGCGGACCATGAGGCATCGCGGCTCGGAGCCGACCCGGGCCGTGAGCTCGCGGCGACCCCCGGCCGCCTCGATGACCACCGAGCCCGACGGCTCTCCCCGGTGTTCCAGATGTGCCTGGCACAGGCATCGGATTCCGTTCCCGGAGATCTCCGCAACCGAACCATCGGCGTTGAACAGCTCCATCACCACGTCGACACCGGTGTCGGCATCGGGAACGTGGCCCACGATGAGGCCGTCGGCGCCGATTCCGCGGTGACGGTCGCACCATCTCAGGGCTTCTGCGGGTCCGATGCCGGCCGTGCCACGATCCTGGCGTTCGTCCAGCACGACGAGGAAGTCGTTACCCAGTCCATGGTGCTTGGTCATGTGGAGGCGGGAGACCATGTCAGAACACGGTAGTGGCGAGTTCGGCGGCCAATGATGCGGTTTCGGACGGCGAGGCAGGAGCGTCGACCCATCTCACCCGGGGATCGCGGGTGAACCATCGGATCTGACGGACGGCGAACTGCCGGGTTCTCGCGATGGCCCTCTCCGACGCCTGGTCCACGCCGAACCGGCCCGACAGGTGCTCGTGAAGCTCCCGGTACCCGAGCGCTTGGGATGCGGTACGGCCGGGCGGCTCGTCCGCGTCCCACAACCGGCGGACCTCGTCGAGGAATCCCGCCGCCATCTGTCGCTCCCAGCGGGCGCGGATCGCCGGCTCCAGACCATCGCGTTCCGTTGCCAGTCCCACCAGGGTGTGATTCGTCGGCGGGTACCGATCGAGACCGGGCCCGAACGATGAAAAGGGCCGACCCGAACCCACGGTGACCTCCAGCGCCCGGACGATCCGACGACGATTCGACGACTCCATGCGGGCTGCGGCACCAGGGTCGAGATCGGCGAGACGGCGGTGCAGTTGCTCGGTGGAGGCTTCCGTCTCGATCTCCGCCCGCGCCTCGGGGAACTCCGGGGGTATGTCGAGTTCATCGATCACGGCGCGGTGGTAGAGGCCGGTTCCGCCCACGAGGATCGACCGGCGCTCCGCGGTCGCGATCGCCTCCATCGCCCGGTGCGCCTCGGCCGCGAACCAGGCGGCGCTGAAGCACTCGTGAGGATCGACGATGTCGATGAGATGATGAGGAACCAGTTCCCGATCATCTGCGCTGGGCTTCGCCGTACCGATGTCCATTCCCCGGTACACGCACATCGAGTCGACCGAGACGATCTCGACGTCTCCCCGCACTCGGGCGATCTCCATGGCCAGGGCGCTCTTGTTGGATGCGGTGGGTCCGACGATCACCAGCGCCGGTTCGGCCGTCACAGCAGTTGACCCAGAGTGATCCAGAACTCACTGCGGAGCGGCCCTGGCGCGGCATCGCCGTAGGTCTCGGCGAAGGCAACGACGAACGGTGGACCGCACGTCGCCGCGATCGCCGCCGCCATCCAGGCCACATCCATGGCGGGATCGCCGACACCCCAATGGGTGCCGGCCCGCCACCCCACGACCTCGTCGCCGGCGAGGTCGAGGTGGTCCAGGGTGCGAGCTCCCAGGACCATCGTCGAAGCCACATCGGGCGGCCGCAGCGCTTGCGCGGCCTGAAGCAGACGATCCGGGTGTGACCAGGCGGTAGGGCTCGTCGAACCGGCGGGCGTCGACCGCTCCGTCGGCACATCGGCGCTGAGCCAGATCGAGCAGCGCCGTCGCCGACACATCGGGTCCCTCGGGGGGCAGCGAATGGAGCCGTCGGAGGAAGCGGGCCACGGCACGAACGAGGCGGTCGGGAGACGCCTGGGCCTCCGCCGAATCACCGACGATCCCCGCCGCCGCGGGACCGAGAGCTGCGGCGAACCGCCGCGTCGAGGTCTCGGGGTACTTCACGGGGCCTGTTCAGCTCGCCGCGACCGGGATCTTGGTCCGGTGGCGGGCGGGATGGGTGATCTCGGTGAGTTCACCCATGAGGTAGCTCAGGTGACCTTCGGTCACCAGAACACGGGCACCGGTGCCCGGCTTCACGGGTTCGGTCGACGGGAAGTGGACGAGTCGGTTGTGGCGGGTCCGGCCGGTGAGCATGGCCGCGTCGGTCTTGGATCTGCCTTCGATCACCACGTCCTCGACCCGACCGATGCGCTCACGGTGGTGACGCAACGACAGCCGCTCGACCACGGCTCGGAGGCGTTCCATCCGTTCGACAGCCACCCTGTGCGGCACGAAGCGATCCACCATCTCCGCCGCTTCGGTTCCGGGGCGGGCCGAATAGACGAACGTGTACGCCGCGTCGAGGTCCGCTTCGACGACCACCTCGAGGGTTGCGTCGGCGTCTCGATCGGTCTCCCCGGGAAAGCCCACGATGATGTCGGTCGTCACGGCCAGATCGGGGATGGCCGCCCGGGCTGCCGCGACGCGTTGGAGATACCGCTCCGCGGTGTAGCCGCGGTGCATGGCGGCGAGGACCGAGTCGCTGCCCGACTGGAGCGGAAGGTGAAGGTGTTCGCACACCGCGTCCACCTCTGCCATGGCACCGATGGTGTCGTCACCGAGGTCCTTGGGATGCGGGCTGGTGAAGCGAACCCGCGAGATGCCCTCGACGCCGCCGACGGCTCGCAACAGATCGGGGAACAGGGGGCGCAGGCGCCGTCCGTTGGCAATCCACGACGCTCCTGCGGTCGCTCGCTCGTCGATACCGTGGCCCGGCCGGCGCAGGGCCACGGCCAGATCCCGTCCGTAGGAATTCACGTTCTGGCCGAGGAGCGTGATCTCGCTCACCCCCTCGGCGGCGAGGGCCTCGACCTCTCCGACCAGTTCACCGAACGGTCGGGACATCTCGTCGCCCCTGACCGACGGGACGATGCAGAACGCACAGCTGTTGTCGCAACCGATCTGGATGGTCACCCACGCCGAATAGCCGGCATCCCGCTGCCGGGGCAGAGCCGACGGGAACAGCTCGCCATCCTCGAGCGCAGCCGCCTCGAGTATCTCGACGACCGGACCTTCCCTCCGGGACCGATCCAACAGATCGACCACCCGTCCGACGTTGTGGGTACCCATGACGACATCGACGTGGGGAGCCCGGCGGGCGATGTCGTCGCGATCCTTCTGGGCGAGGCAGCCCCCGACGACGATCTCGAGATCGGGGCGCCGGTCCTTGAGGGCCTTGAGATGGCCGAGTGTTCCGTAGAGCTTGTTGTCGGCGTTCTCCCGGATGCAGCAGGTGTTGAGAACAACGACGTCGGCATCATCGATGGAGTGGGCCGCGGTCATCCCGGCACCTGCGAACACGCCCGCGATCTGCTCGGTGTCGTGCTCGTTCATCTGGCACCCGAAGGTGCGGATCAGGTACGTCTTCGACACGGGGTCATGGTAGGAGACGGACCGCCCTCCTCAGCTACGCCTCCGGTGGCCCGCCGGCCCCGGGGCCGTGGGACACCTGACGTGGTGGCTGACAACGCAACTCCGGACGCCGCCCCTCGCTGAAACGTCGGGACAGTGCACTCGTGGAGTCGCGATGCGGCCGGTGCGAGAGGACTCAGTCGCCGACGGGTACGGGTTCGTCGTCGGCCGCGACCAGATCGATGGGCTGATCGTCGGGATCGACCCCGATGCCGAGGTGAGTTCGGATCTTCTCGGTCAGTTCGACCATGATCTCGGGGGTCTCCATGAGGAAGACCTTGGCGTTCTCCCGACCCTGGCCGAGTTGTTCACCCTCGTAGGTGTACCAGGCCCCCGACTTCTTGACGAAGCCCAGATCGACCCCGATGTCGAGAACCGATCCCTCTCGGCTGATGCCCTTGCCGTACATGATGTCGAACTCGGCTTGACGGAACGGTGGGGCGACCTTGTTCTTGACGACCTTCACCCGGGTTCGGTTGCCCACGACCTCGACACCGTCCTTGATCGCCTCGATCCGGCGGATGTCGAGACGGATCGACGAGTAGAACTTGAGGGCGCGGCCACCCGGAGTCGTCTCGGGCGAACCGAACATGACGCCGATCTTCTCGCGGAGCTGGTTGATGAAGACACAGATGGTGTCGGTCCGGCTGAGGCTCCCGGTCAGCTTTCGCAGCGCCTGTGACATGAGGCGAGCCTGAAGACCGACGTGGGTGTCGCCCATGTCGCCCTCGATCTCGGCCTTCGGCGTGAGTGCCGCGACGGAGTCGATGACCACGACGTCGATCGCGCCCGACCGGATGAGCATGTCGGTGATCTCGAGGGCCTGCTCCCCGGTGTCGGGTTGGGAGATGAGCAACTGGTCGACATCGACCCCGATGGCGCCTGCGTAGACCGGGTCCATGGCGTGCTCGGCATCGATGTACGCGCACGTCCCGCCGTTGCGCTGCGCCTCGGCGACCACGTGCATCGCCAACGTGGACTTCCCCGAGGACTCGGGACCATAGATCTCGGTGACGCGACCTCTCGGAAGACCACCGACGCCCAGAGCGATGTCGAGGGCAAGCGCTCCCGTCGAGATGGATTCGATGCGCATGGAGCCCTTCTCGCCCATTCGCATCACCGAACCCGTGCCGAACTGCTTCTCGATCTGGGCGAGTGCCCCTTCCAGCGCCTTGGCCTCTGCTGCGTTCTCTCTGTCCACGATGATGGGTCCCTTCTCGGTGGGGTGAGGCCACCGAGAACCGGTGGCGAGTGACGGGCGCTGACGCTAACGACGACCCCTGACAGCGAATGACCGAGGCGATCGTATTCCATCAGCGTAATTGCGAACACCCGTTCGAGCAAGGACCCTCACGGGCCGGTCCGGCGGGTCCACCGTCAGAGGTGTCCCGTAGGGTGTGGCGCGTGAAGCGACCCGCCCACGCCGAGCACCGGAGCGCCCTCCATGGCCGTTGTTGAGTCCTCGGCCGCTGCCGCGCCCCGCCTGTTCGACGACCGCTCCGTCGAACAGGTCGAGACCGTCGAGGACCTCGTGTCGGGGGTCTCGTTCCATCCTGCCGTCGCAGAGTGGTTCCGTCGCCGATTTCCCCACGGACCGACTCCGCCCCAGACGGAGGCATGGCCCCACATCGCAGCACGACGCAACACGCTCATCGCCGCGCCGACGGGATCCGGCAAGACCCTCGCCGGATTCCTCATGGCGATCAACCGTCTCTACCTCGACGCCGCCCGGGGCGACCTCCGCCCGGGGATCAGCGTCGTGTACGTGTCGCCGCTCAAGGCACTCGCCGTCGACATCGCCGAGAACCTCAACCACCCGCTGGAGGAGGTCGCCGCCCTGGCGACGGTCATGGGATTCGTCACGCCGGAGATCAGCGTCGGCGTGCGTACCGGCGACACCACCGCCTCGGAGCGGGCCAGGATGTCGCGAACTCCACCGACCTTCCTGGTCACCACGCCGGAGTCCCTGTATCTCATGGTCACGGCGGAGAAGAGCAGGGCCACGCTGGCCACGACCGAGACGATCATCGTCGACGAGATCCATGCACTCGCCAACGACAAACGCGGCGCTCACCTCACACTCACGCTCGAACGGCTGTCGCACGTGTGCGGGGGCTCGCCCTCGCGCATCGGCCTCTCGGCCACGCAGAAGCCCGTCGAGACCGTGGCGTCGATGCTCGTCGGCGACAGGTCCGCATCGGACGGCAGTGCCGACTGCGTCATCGTCGATGCCGGCCACCAACGTTCCCTCGATCTCGAGCTGGTACTCCCCGACGGCGAACTCGAAGCGGTCACCTCTGCATCGCAGATGGACTCGGTCCTGGAGAAGATCGCTCTGGAGGTCCGCGACCACCGCACGACGCTGATCTTCGTCAACACGCGTCGAATGGCAGAGCGTCTCGCCCACCAGTTGGGCGAGCGGCTCGGTGACGACGTGGTCTCCGCCCACCACGGCTCGCTCAGCAAGGACCGTCGGACCCGGGTCGAACACCGGCTCCGCGCCGGCGAACTCAAGGCCCTCGTCGCCACCGCGTCGCTCGAGCTCGGAATCGACATCGGCCCGGTCGAACTGGTGTGCCAGATCGGTTCGCCGCGCGCCATCGCCACGTTGCTCCAGCGCGTCGGCCGTTCCAACCACACGCGCCACGGCACCCCCAAGGGGCGCCTGTACCCGCTCACGCGCGACGAGCTGGTCGAGACCGCGGCCATGATGTTGGCGGTCCGAGCAGGGCGCCTCGACGCGGTACGCCCCCCCGTCGCGCCGCTCGACATCCTCTCCCAGCAGATCATCGCCGAGTGCGCCGCCGAGGACTGGACGACCGACGACCTGTACGCCCTGGTCCGACGCGCCCACCACTACCGGTCCCTGTCCCGACACGACTTCGACGAGGTCGTCCAGCTGGGCTCCGAGGGAATCATGACCGGGCGAGGCCGCCGCGCCGCGTATCTGCACCACGACGCGATCAACGGGGAGGTCCGAGCCCGAAAGGGCGCCCGTCTCGCTGCTCTGACCAGCGGCGGTGCCATTCCCGACATCGGCGACTACCGGGTGATCGCCGAGCCCGACGAGACCCCCGTCGGCACCGTCGGAGAGGACTGGGCCGCCGAGTCCACGCCGGGCGACATCTTTCTCCTGGGGACCCACGCGTGGCAGATCAGGCGGGTCACCTCGGGTGAGGTGCGCGTCGTCGACGCGGGTGATCGTCGCCCCACCGTCCCGTTCTGGTTGGGAGAGGCTCCGGCACGCACCTTCGAGCTCAGCGAGGAGGTCTCGACGCTCCGGCGGACGGTCGACGACTTCCTCATGGCCGCCGATCCCGGCGGGGCGACGCGATGGCTGGTCGACGAGGCGGGCCTCGGCGATGCCGCGGCCGGGACGATCACGCTCTACCTCGCTGCGGGTCGCGCCTCTCTGGGCGTGATGCCCACCCACACCGACCTGGTCATGGAACGCTTCTTCGACGAGTCGGGCGGCATGCAGCTCGTCATCCACTCGCCCTACGGAGGCCGCATCAACCGGGCCATGGGCTACGGCCTGCGCAAGAAATTCTGTCGGAGCTTCAACTTCGAACTGCAGGCCTCGGCATCCGACGACGCCGTGGTCATCTCGCTCGGGCCGCATCACAGCTTCCCCCTCTCCGACGTGCCCCGATACCTCACGACCGCCAACATCCGTGAGACGGTGACCCAGGCGATCCTCGACCAACCTCTGTTCCTGTCCCGCTGGCGCTGGAACCTCAATCGGTCGTTGGTCGTCCTGCGATTTCGTGGCGGCAAGAAGAACCCGCCACCGTTCCAACGGATGGAGTCCGACGACATGATGGCGGCGCTGTTTCCCGGTGCGGCCGCCTGTCAGGAGAACATCACGGGGCCGATCGAGATCCCCGATCACCCGCTCGTCCACCAGACCGTGCACGACGGGTTGACCGAGCTGCTCGATGTCGACGGTCTCATCGAGCTGTGGCAACGGATCGGCGACGGCGACGTCACCTTCCATTTCCGCGACACGACTGAGCCGTCACTGCTGGCCCACGAGATCCTCACGGCCCGGCCCTACGCGTTCCTCGACGACGGCGAGTTCATCGACCGGCGCACCAACGCCGTTCCGCTCCGCCGCGGCCTGCCGACCGACGTCGGCGACATCGGTCGGGTCGATTCCGCGGCGATCGACCGGGTGCGGGCCGAAGTCGAGCCGAACCCGACGTCGGCCGACGAGCTGCACGACCTCCTGACCGCGATTCTCGTTGCCCCGCCGAGAGACGACTGGATGGCGATGTTCGAGGCACTCGAGCGTCGCGGACGTGTGAAGAGACGGCTCACCGACGACGGCGAGATCTGGCACACCACCGAGAGGTCCGGCCGGGTCGACGTGCTCTTCGCCGGCGCCTCTGCGCCGGACATCACGCGCGAGGAGGTCGCCGCCGACGTCCTGAGGGGTCATCTCGACGTCTCCGGACCCCTCACCGCAGAGCAGTTGTCCCGTCAGAGCGCTCTCGCCCCCAGCCTGACTGCCATCGGCCTTGCCACCCTCGAGGCGGAGGGCTTTGCGCTGCAGGGACGATTCAGCGATCCCGACGGCACCGGCGACGTGGAGTACTGCTCGCGTCGCCTCCTGGCCCGGATCCATTCGTACTCGCGTACCCGTCGCCGCCGATCGATCGAACCGGTGACCCCTGCCACCTTCATGCGGTTCCTGACCCGCTGGCACCACGTCGCGCCCGGTAGCCGGTTGCGAGGTATCGCCGGTCTGGAGGTGGCACTCGACCAGCTCCAGGGGCATGAAGCGCCGCTGGCGGCATGGGAACCCGACATCCTCGCGGCGCGGGTCAGCGACTATCGGCCCGACCTCCTCGACCGGCTGTGCCACAGCGGATCGGTGTCATGGTTGCGCCTCGCCCCTCCGCCCCTCGACGATCCCAACCGTCGCACCGCGGGTCCGTCGAAGGCGACCCCCGTCAGCCTCGTGAACCGTGACGACCTCGATTGGATGCTTGCCGCATTCCGCAGTCGGGCCACACCGCCGGTTCCCGAACGCGGTCCCACTGCCGATGTCATCGAGTCCCTCACGAGCGACGGGGCCCAGTTCCTCTCCGAGCTCGTCGCATCCACCGGCCGGATGCCCAACGAGATCGAGGAGGCGGTCTGGGACGGCGTCGCCCGCGGGCTGCTCACGAGCGACGGCTTCGAGGCAGCCCGCTCGCTGTCGTCGGGCCGACGCACCGCTCCGCGCCAGCACCGGTCGCTCAGCCGTATCCGGCGGGCGCCCCTCCGCCCCACCCAATCGTCGGGGAGGTGGTCGCTCGTGGGCGATCCGCCGATCCTCGACGAGCCCGACGACCTCGCCGAGGCCGCTGCCGACCTGCTCCTCGCCCGCTGGGGTGTCGTCTTCTACGACCTCGCCGCGACCGAGAGCATCGACGTCCCCTGGCGGGACATCCAGTGGGCGTTACGTCGACTGGAGGACCGTGGCCTCGTCAGGGGTGGGCACTTCGTGAAGGGCTTCTCCGGCGAGCAGTTCGCCCTTCCGAGGGCGGTCGAGATGCTGTCCACCATCCGCCGCAGCGAGCCCACCGGGCGCACCATCACCCTCAACGCCACGGATCCGCTCAACCTCACCGGCGTGATCCTCCCAGGTGCCCGGGTCCCCGCCCGACGCACCGAGACGGTCACCCTCGATCTCTGACCGTCAGGCCGGCTGCTCCCACGGATACCAGAACCACCGAAGGGCCTCGAAGTCCGTCGACCGTGCCTCCCCCACCGCCCGATGGTGGGTCGACGCCGATGCATGCGCGGCGTCGAGAACTCTCCTGGCCTCGCCGAGAACGTCGGGAAGGCTCGACGACGGGGCCTCATGACGCACCGTCGGATAGGTCATGGACCCCCCCGAATAGCTGATGTCCTCCAGCGACATGGGGACGACCGAGGTGGCCGACCGGTGCGTCCAGACTCCCGTGGCGTCATCCATGTCGTAGTACTGCAGGGCGGCCGACCCGCGTCGCGACACCAACTCCACCGCGGACAGGATGTACTCGAACGTCGCCTCATCGATGAAGTAGTTGAAGTTGACCCGGACCCAACCGGGCTTGATCCCCTCGCACCCGCGTGAGATCTCCCGTTCGAACCGATGCGACTGCTCGAGGTCGATTCCGAGGAGGCGGTGACCATAGGGTCCCGCGCACGAGCACCCGCCACGGGACTGGATCCCGAAGAGATCGCTGAGCAGCGCCACGACGAAGTTGTGATGCAGGTACCGCTCACCGTTGCGGATCACGAACGACACGATCGAAAGACGATCCGCATCGTGACTCCCCAGGATCTCCAATCCGTCGCACTGTTCCCATCTGGCGATGGCTCGGCGGATGAACGCCTGCTCGCGGGCCCGGATGTTGTCGACACCGACGGCCTCCTTGAGCTGGAAGACCAGGCCGGCCCGGATCGACTCGACAATGGCCGGGGTCCCACCCTCCTCGCGTGTTTCCACGTCGTCGAGGTAGCGGTGTTCCTCGGGATTGACGAAGGCAACCGTTCCGCCCCCGGGGACGACGGGAACGCGGTTGGTGAAGAGATCTCGGCGACCCACCAGGACGCCAGGGGTCCCCGGCCCGCCGATCATCTTGTGGGTCGAGATGAAGACCGCGTCGAGGTGAGCCCCCGCCGAGGTCTCCTTCGCCCCCATGTCGATCGCCACGTAAGGAGCGGCGGCCGCGTAGTCCCAGAACGCGAGGGCACCGTGGCGATGGAGCATCGTGGACACCGAGGCGGTATCGGTGAGGATTCCGGTGACGTTGGAAGCGGCCGAGAACGACCCGATCTTCAGTGGTCGGTCGGCGTACGCCCTCAGCTGAGTCTCCAGGTCCTGGAGCGACACGTGGCCGTCGGCATCCTCGTGAATGGTCACGACGTCGACGATCGACTCACGCCACACCAGCTCGTTCGAGTGGTGTTCGTAGGGTCCGATGAACACTACGGGTCGATCGGACTCCCTGATCGACTCTCCGAGGTGGAGGACGTCCTCGATACCCGACGGAACCCGGATACCGAGCACCCCCACCATCTTGTCGATGGCCGCGGTGGACCCGCTGCCGCAGAACAGAACGACGTGCTCGTCGTCATCGGCTCCGACGCATCTCCGGATGATCCGTCGGGCGTCGGCGCGGAACCTCGACGTCTGCCGACCCGTACCCGACGACTCAGTGTGCGTGTTGGCGTACAGGGGAAGGACCGCATCGCGCAGGTAGTCCTCGATGAAGTCGAGCGACCGACCCGACGCCGTGTAGTCGGCATAGATGACCGGCCGGGACCCGAAGGGCCCGTCGACGACCTCGGCGCCGCCGATCACTCCCGCCCTGATCGATGAGATCAGACCTTCCGCGTCGACCGAACCGTCCGCCGTCCCCGATTCATTCACCGCGACACCGCGCTGCTCACGACGACACCGCGCCCGTCGCGGCCGACCCCGACGCCGCGACCGACCGACCGACCAGCTTCGATCGCACCAGATTGAGCACCGAGATACACGTGAACTCCCGGATCTGACGGCGCCGACCGGGCATACTCACCTCCAGCGACGTCACGTCGCCCTCGACGTCAACGGCCATGCACACCGTTCCGACGCGCCGGCCCTCCTGCGGATCGGGACCGGCGACGCCGGTGACCCCGATTCCGATATCGGAGTCGAACACGTCACGAACGCCTCGCGCCATGGCCTCGGCGCAGTCGACGGAGATCACCGGTCCCTCGGGGACCCCCAGGATCCGACGCTTGCCGGCAGGGTCGTAGGCGACCACCCCGCCCCGGAACACGTCGGACGCGCCGACCACGTCGACGAGCCGAGAGGCGATCAGCCCTCCGGTGAGCGACTCCGCCACGGCCAGACTCAACCCGGAACCCCGGCACAGATCGAGCACCACGGACTCCATCGTCTGATCATCGATGCCGAACACCAGCTCGCCCAGTGTGCGCCGAAGTCGGCGCTCCTCCTCCGCGATCGCCGCGTCCGCTGCTGCCGCGGTCGCCGCCTTCACCGTGACCCGAACCTTGATCCCCTCGATCCCCGACGCCAGAAAGGCCAGTGTGGCGCCACCCGCGGCATCGAGGTCGGCCATGTGACCGGCGAGCATCTCCGCCAGACCCGATTCGGACTGGCCCCACGTCCGAAGGGTCCGCGAGCGGATCACCGAGGCCGCGCCACTCCGCGCCCGGAGATCCGGAGCGATGTCCTCACTGAACATCTCCTTCATCTCCCACGGAACGCCCGGAACTGCGAAGACGACCTTCGGACGGCCGCCCCGTTCGACCTCGCACCGCAGGCCCGGTGCCGTTCCCGGCTGGTGCGCGAGGAACTCCGCCGATTCGGGGCGTTGAGCCTGCAGGAGGTTGTTGTCGGGCATGTCGCGTCCGCGGGACCCGAACATCGATCGGATGAGATCTGCTCGATCCTCGTCGAGAACGAGTGGGGAACCGGTCACTGCGCTCAGGGCGGATCGGGTCAGATCGTCCTGGGTAGGTCCGAGCCCACCACAACAGATGACCGCGTCGGACCGTTCGAGAGCGGCTTCGATCGCGTCGACGATCCGATCCATGTTGTCACCCACCTTCGTCTGGGTGAGGCTGTCGATCCCCTCGAGGGCCAGGTGCTCGCCCAGCCAGGCGGAATTCGTATCGACGATCTGGCCGAGGAGGAGTTCGGTGCCGATGGCTACGACGTCACAACGCATGGAGGCGGACACTACCGGCAGCCGGACCCGGCGGAACCCCGGGACTCAGCCGGGATCGATGGTGCTCACCGAGACGAAACCGTTGAGGACGGCGTCGACGTCGGTCGCCGGCTCTGCCACGGTCGACTCGCAGTCCACGGCGAAGGGGTCGCGATCGCCGAGATCATCTGCGGTGGGAACTTCCACCACGCCACGGATCGTCCCGGTGACACAGGTCGGCACGTTGATCGACGTCACCTCCGGGGGAATCGAGCCGGCGAGCAGAGCCTCGCGGTTCTCCTCGACCCATTCGAGAGCGTAGGTCGCACCGGCATCGAAATCCGGATCCACGACCTCTCCGTACGCGCCCTGGCTCACGGCGAGGGCGGGGATCCCCGCCCTCGCCGACGTCAGCGCCGCGCCGACCGTGCCGGACACCTGGGCCAGGTTTCCGATGTTCTGACCGAAGTTGATTCCGGAGATCACCAGGTGCGGCGCAGGGGTGACGTTCCCGTCGGTCACCGCCCAGACCACCGTGTCGGCCGGGAATCCCCTGACGGCGGTGGCATCGTCACCCGACGCCGTCGACGCCTCGTCGACGACGAGTTCGCCACCCGAAGTCTGGTCGCCGGTTCCGCTCTGGTTCTCCGATGGGGCGACGACGGTGACGTCGACCCCCTCCATCTCTTCCAGGGCGTTCACCAGTACGTCGATGCCCGGTGCGGCCACGCCATCGTCATTGGTGACCATGATCCGCAAGGTGTCATCTTCGGCCGCCACCGTGGTGGTGGGCGCCTCCGTGGTGGTCGGTTCGTCCGCCTCGTCGGCGGATTCGCTGGAGCATCCGGCGATGACCATGGCGAACACTGCCCATCCGAGCGCCCATCGTCTGCGTCTCATCATCTCCCCTTGTGCCCCTCGGGAATCGGTCTCGAACCGTCATCGACGGAGTGACACCGGTCCTGAAACGACACTGACCCTATGCGACCGAGAACGGGTTGCGAAGGATCTCACTCCCGGCTCATCGTCGTGGCCGACGAGCTGCCCGCCGCGAGGTACATGCCCCCGCTCACCAGAGCGGTGGCCACTCCGGCCCACAGGGTGATGTCGGCGAGCCACTCGATGTCCGTGGTGGGTGGAAGCGTCACCCACCCGACGGCCGCGAGCAGCAGGAAGGTCTTCCACTTGGCCAGCTTGCTGGCAGGCACGGCCAATCCACGTCGGGCGAACGACGACCGGAAGATGCTGATCACGACTTCCCGAACGGCAACGACGAGGAGCGGCCACAACGGGAACCGACCTGCCGCCCACATCGATGTCAGCCCCCCGAGAGCGAGAACTTTGTCGGCCAACGGATCCAGGAACGCCCCTGAACGCGTGGTTCCCTGTCGCCGTGCCAGTTCACCGTCGATGCGATCACTGATCGAGAGCAGGAACCACAGACCGCACAGCAACCACGAGGACTGATCGGGTTCGGTCAGGATCAGCACGAACGCCACCGGAGAGAGCGCCAGGCGGGCCAGCGTCACCATGTTCGCCGGGGTGAGGAGAGCCGACGGACCGTAGCTCTCGGGTCGGTCGGTCGTCACGGGACGAGGCCCGCCTCGGTCTCTGCGCCCGCGACCACCAGGTCGGGGCCGACAGCGGCCACGATCTCGACCGACACGAAGGAGCCCGGCGGAAGTTCACGGGGCAGGTGCACGATTCCGTCGATCTCGGGAGCCTCCCGGAAGCTTCGCCCGACGCCGGGAGAGTCGACCAGAACCGTCTGCGTGGAACCGATCAGGTCGTCGCGACGGCGGGCCGTGATGGCGTCCTGCAACTCCGACAGCTCCGACAGGCGATCCGACACGAGAGCAGGTGGCACCTCGCCGTCGAGATCCGCCGCGTAGGTCCCGGCTTCGGCCGAGTACGCGAAGAATCCGCACCAGTCCAGGCCGACCGCAGCGACGAAGTCCATGAGAGCGTCGTGGTCGTCCTCGGTCTCACCCGGATAGCCGACGATGAAGTTGGATCTCAGGGCTGCGTCGGGTCGGCGCTCTCTGATGTCGGCGATCCGGGCGGCGAATCGATCGCCGTCGCCCCACCGTCGCATCCGGCGGAGTAGGGGTCGAGAGACGTGCTGGAGTGACAGATCGACGTACGGAACCGCGGACCGACAGATCAGATCGATGAGGCCGTCATCGAGATCGGACGGATACAGGTACAGCAACCGAGTCCACGGCACCCGCTCGGACACCCGCTCGACCAACTCGATGATCCGTCGCTCGCCGACACCCTGATCCCGTCCGAATGACGCGAGATCCTGCGCCACGAGGACGACCTCCGACACGGCCAGCGCATCGACCTCTTCGAGGATCGCGTCGACACTGCGGCTCCTCTGGGGCCCGCGAAACGAGGGAATCGCACAGAAGCCGCAGGCACGGTCGCATCCCTCGGCGATCTTGACGTAGGCCCACGGCCGGTCCGCTGCGGACCGCGGCAGGTTCAACAGATCGAACGACGGCAAGGGGTCCGCGGCGGACACCGGAATCGATCGTCGGCTCGACCCGTCGGGTGCCAGTGGCACGCCGAACGGGGCAACCGAGTCGATGTCGGGGAGGGCTGACGCGAGTTCCTGGCCGTAGCGCTCGGCCATGCACCCCGTGACAACGACCCGCGCCGACTCCGCCCTCCGCTCCGACAGATCGAGAATCGTGTCGATCGACTCGGCGCGCGCACTGTCGATGAAGGCACACGTGTTCACCACGATCAGATCTGCTCGGGAGGGGTCTGTCGCTCGAGACCACCCATCGGTCTCGAGCGACAGGTCGAGCTTGTCCGAGTCCACCTGGTTCTTCGGACACCCGAGGGTCTCGATCCAATACGTGTCGGCCACCGGGCAAGGGTACCTGTCGGTGCTGTGGAGCCTGCGGGGCGGTGAACCCGGTCCCAGACCACCCTCAGCGTTGAGCGAGCTGGGCGTCGAGTTCTTCCACGGTCATGAGCACGTCCCGGGCCTTGGATCCTTCCGAGGGACCGACCACTCCACGATCCTCGAGCAGGTCCATGACCCGCCCGGCCCGGGCGAAACCGACCTTCAGTTTCCGCTGCAGCATCGAGGTGCTGCCCAGTTGCGATCTGACCACGAGTTCCATGGCCTGCCACATGAGCTCGTCGTCCTCGTCGCCGTCGGATGACATGTCGCCGGCCGACCCGGGAACGGCCACAGCGGCCAGGTTCGACGCTTCCTGGACATCGTCGACGTAGGCCACCTCGGGCGCCTGGGACCGCCAGGCGCCGACCACCTTGGCCACCTCCTTCTCGTCGACCCAGCATCCCTGAATCCGATCGGGAGCCGATGACGTCGGCTCCATGAACAACATGTCGCCCTTGCCGATCAGGCGTTCGGCACCGCCCTGGTTGAGGATCACCTTCGAGTCCGTGGCCGAGGCCACCGAGAACGCGAACCGGGCCGGGATGTTCGCCTTGATGACCCCGGTGATGACGTTGACCGACGGGCGCTGCGTGGCGATCACCAGGTGGACCCCCACCGCGCGGGCCTTCGCGGCGATCCGGTTGATCGACTCCTCGACGTCGCGGGCGGCGACCATCATCAGGTCGGCCAGCTCGTCGACCACGATGAGGATGAGCGGCAAACGTTGGAACTCCCGCTCCTCTCCCACCTTCGCCACGAGCTCGCCCCGATCGAACGCCGCGTTGTACCCACCGATGTCGCGCACTCCGACATCTTCGAGGAGCTCGTAACGTCGCTCCATCTCGGCGACGGCCCAGGCCAAGGCGTTGGCCGCCTTCTTGGGGTTCGTGACGACCTGGGTCAGGAGGTGGGGAACCCGGTTGTACTGGGTCAGCTCGACCCGCTTGGGGTCCACCAGTATCAGCCGCACGTCGTCGGGTGTCGACTGCATCAGGATCGAGGTCATGATCGAGTTGATGCAGCTCGACTTCCCGGCCCCCGTCTGTCCCGCGATCAACAGGTGCGGCATGGTGGCCAGATCCACGATCACCGACCGGCCTTCGATGTCCCGTCCGATCGCGACGGCCAGCGGACTGCGGGCCTTGACGGCCTCGGGCGAGCAGAGGATGTCCCCCACGGCGACGATCTGGCGCCTGTGGTTCGGGACCTCCACGCCTATCGCCTGCTTGCCGGGAATGGGCGCGATGATGCGCACATCAGGAGATGCCATCGCGTAGGCGATGTCCTTGGACAGATTCACCACCTGGTTCACCTTGACTCCGACGCCCAGTTCGAGCTCGTAGCGCGTCACGGTGGGACCCACGACCATGCCCGACAACCTCGTGGTGACGCCGTGCTCGGCGAGCGCTGCCTCGAGCTCGCGCCCCCGGCGGGTGATGAGTTCGGTGTCGACCTGCTGGCTCTTCGAACGCGACAGAAGCGTGATCGGGGGCAGCGTCCACGGCGAGTCCCCTCTCGTCGGTTCGAGGGCGATCTCGAGCTGCTCTCCCGTCGTCGCGGCGGCCACCTCCGGCAGAACGATGGTGGGCTCCGCGGGCTTCTTTCGCTTGGGGCGTGCCGGCTGTTCAGCGGTCGGCGTCGACTCGGACTTCGACGCTCCCGGACTCGTCGCGGCCGCCACGGACTCGGACTCAGCATCGCCGACGTCGCCGACATCACCGACTCGGAAGAGGCCTCGCAGCATGTCGGCGATCCGGGCTGCAGCCGCGGCGAACCCGCGACCCAGCGGAGCAGCGAACGATCGAACCGACCGGCCGCTGACGAGCGACAGTCCCAGTGCCGACACGGCCACCAGCACCACGACCGCACCGACGGGACCGGCGAGACCCGAGATCGGAGCTCCCAGCGCGGCGCCGACCCACCCACCTGCGTCGGAGAACGCGTCGAGACCACCCTCCGACACCCCTTGGGACTCCACGCCGACGTGGACCAGTCCGAGAATACCGAGGATTGCCAGCACTCCGCCCCAGGCGCGGATCCGTGACGCGGATCGTGTCGACTCGGCGTCCTCGGCCGGTCCGCGGATGAGAAGGATCGCGACGAACGCCATCAGAACAGGCGCTATGTACCGACCCAGACCGACGAGCGCACCGAGCGTGGCCGCCACGCCGCGCCCCAAGGGCCCCGCAGCGTCGACATAGATGCCCACTGCGGCGACGATCGACACCGCGAGGAGGCTGACGCCGACGACGTCGTGGCCGTGCCCGTCGAACGCGAGCGCGAGGGGGGACCCCGACGCACGCGAACTCTTGGACCTCTGTCGAGACGCCATAGCCCCTCCAACGTACCGGTAGCCACCGACACCGCGGGTGACGGTCCCCTCGGGATCAGGCTTCGGCGACCACCGGAACGATCATCGGTCGCCGGCGGGTCTGTTCGCTGACGAAGCTGCCCGCAGCCCGCCGTATCGCCTTCTCGACGCGCTTCACATCCACCGAGCCGTCGCCGGCCAGCAGGTCATCGACGGACTGCCTCACCCGATCGGCGAGTCGGTCCGCCAGATCCTCGCTCTCATCGGGCCCCGCCCACCCTCGACTGGCGATCACCGGTCCCGCCACCCGGCGGCGTGACGCGAGGTCGACGCACACCATGGCGGTGACGACCCCCTCGTTTCCGAGAATCTGGCGGTCGGCGAGCGTTCCGCCACTCACATCGCCCACGCCGTGGACGAAGATGTACTCGGCGGGCACCCTCCCCACGAGCGCCGCTCCCTTGTCGTCGAGGCGGAGCACGTCGCCATCCTCCGCCACGAGAACGCGCGATGGATCCACCCCCATTGTTCGAGCCAACTCGGCGTGTGCCATCAGATGCCGGAACTCCCCGTGTACGGGAACCATCCATTCGGGCTGGGCCACCGACAGCATCAACTTGAGCTCCTCGGCCTTGGCGTGCCCTGTGGCATGGACGTCCTCGATTCCCGTGTGGACGACCTTCGCACCCAAACGGATCAGGTTGTCCATGACCCGACTGACCGCGCTCTCGTTCCCCGGAATCGGGTGCGAACTGAAGATCACCGTGTCGTCGGGCGTGATCTTCAACCAGCGGTTCTCGTTCGCCCCGAGGAGTGCGAGCGCCGACATCGGTTCGCCCTGGGACCCCGTCGAGATCACGCACACCTCGCCGGGGTCGTGCCGGTCGATCTCGTCGATGTCGATGAGAGAACGCTCGGGAATGGTGAGGAGCTTCATCTCGCGTGCCAGCGAGACGTTCCGGCGCATCGATCGTCCCAACGGGGCGACGACGCGATCGAACGCGATGGCTGCATCCGCGATCTGCTGCACCCGATGGATGTGCGAGGCGAAACAGGCCGTCACGACTCTGCGGCCCACGTTCTCGTGCATCACGTCGTAGAGGACCGTCCCCACCGCCCGTTCCGACGTCGAGTGGCCGTGCTCCTCGGCGTTCGTCGAGTCCGACAGGAGGAGCCGGATGCCGTCACCCGACGCGATACCGCCGATGCGGGAGAGGTTGGAGAGTCGATTGTCCACCGGCGTGAGGTCGATCTTGAAGTCGCCGGTGTGGAGAATCGTTCCCTGCGGCGTGTGAAAGGCCGTGGCGAATCCCTGGGGGACCGAGTGGGTCATCGGCAGGAATTCGCAGTCGAACTCGCCGAACCGGCGGCGTTCGCCGTCCTCCACGACGATGAACTCGGTGCGATCGACGAGTCCGGCTTCCTCGATCCTCGACTTCGCCAGGGCGAGACTCAGGGCCGACCCGATGACGGGGAACGACAACTCTTCGAAGGCGTACGCCAACGCGCCGACGTGATCTTCGTGGCCGTGGGTCAGGATGCAGCCGTCGATGTCATCGGCCCGCTCGATGAGCCACGAGAAATCGGGCAGGACGAGATCGATTCCCGCCATGTCGTGGGCGGGGAACATGAGCCCGCAGTCCAACAACATGATGCGTCCGGACAGCTCGATCGCTGCACAGTTGCGTCCGATCTCGCCGAGTCCGCCGAGAAATGTGATCGTGACCGGGTCACTCATGGGGGTCCTTCACTGGAGTCCGTCGATGATGTCGCTCGCCTTCGAAGCCAGCCATTCGGGGTCGGGAACCATCGGGGGGCGGCATCCACCGACCTGGAGGCCCAACGTGCGGAGGAGGGCCTTGGTGGGCATGGGGTTGGGACTCTCGTCTCCGGATTCGAACAGATAGCTGTCGATCAGGCTCTGGTTGAGCGCCACCGCGTCGCCGATGTCGCCGCCGAAGAACGCATCGATCATGGCTCGCATCTGCCGCGCGGCCCAGTGCGACGCCACCGAGATGACCCCCACGGCTCCGATCGACAGGAGCGGCAGGGTGTAGGCGTCGTCGCCGGAATAGACCTCGAAGTCGTCGGGGGCATCACGGATGAGCCTGGCCGTTTCGGTCGGATCTCCCGCGGCATCCTTCAACGCCACGATGTTGGGAACCTCGTGAGCGAGATGGAGCAGCGTCGAGGTCGAGATCTTGCGACCCGTCCGGATGGGGATGTCGTAGATGACGACGGGCAACGTCGTCGATTCGGCCACGGCGCGGAAGTAGCTCAGCAGTCCGGCCTGAGGGGGACGGTTGTAGTACGGACCGACCACGAGGACGCCGTCGACGCCGAGTCCCTCGGCCCGCCGGGTCGCCTCCACTGCGAACGAGGTGTCGTTGGAGCCCGTCCCCAGCAGGATCGGGACCTCGACAGCCGATCGCACCGCCCTGGTCAGCGCCACCTCCTCCGACGACGTCAGAACCGGGCTCTCCCCCGTGGTTCCGGCGATGACCAGGCCCTCGCTCCCGTTCTCGACGAGCCACGCAGCGAGGTTGTGAGCCTCGTCGAGCGCCAGAGACCCGTCGTCTGCGAACGGGGTCACCATGGCCGTGACCACTCGGCCGAAACGGCCCTTGGTGGAGGGGGACTGTGTTGTCATCGGCCTCTCACTGGTCGTCGGCACTCGCACGATACTGCGCCAGGACCGACGCTCCGTCCGTTTAGCGTGCGTCCCGCTCGGTGGAACGGCTCCGTCCGGTGGTGGCCAGCAGGTCTTCGTGCACCTCGAACCAGATCGTGTGGAAGGAATCGACGAGGGGACGGGTCAGATAGTCGTGTTCATCGGCCAACACGTGTTGACGGGCAGCGGCGAAACGCCGGCGGTACCGGTCGAACCGGCTCAGCGAACGGGCGAGCGGGACCAGAACGACGGCATCCAGTTCGTCGACCGTCCCGATGATCGTGACCACGGCGTCGGCGTCGTACTCGGGGTCGTCGTGCCGATTCGGACGGGGTCCGCTCGAGGTGTCGATCACCTGCCATCGTCGGCATGCCTCAAGGAAGGCGCTGTTCAGCGAACCGAATCGGCGGTAGGCCTCATCGACGACGGCGCCGGCGTCGCCGGCCGCGATCTCGCGGTGCAGCCACTCCCCCAGCGTCCGTCGACCCTCATCGGTGATCGACCATCCCCGATCGGGGGACCGCCGCTCCACCAGGAGCCCCGCTGCGGCTGCGAGGTCGAGATGCTCCCTGGCAGCGGCGGCGGCCATCCCGGTCCGATGGACCACCGCGTCGACGTCCGCGAATCCGACGAGCCTGACGGAGAGAAGGACGGAGCCCCGACCCGGTTCATCGGCACGCATCGTGGTCAGACGCTAGAGCGCAGGCGACCCACGCCGGCGACAGCCGGGCCGTCGGACGCGCTTCTGCGCGATGGCGTGACGCACCAGTTCGACGAGCACGTCCTTCACCGATGCCCGCTCACGGGCGTCGCACAGCAGGATGGGCACGTCCGGGCCGATCTCGAGAGCCTCACGGACGTCGTCGGGCTGATGGGCCACGACTCCGTCGAAGGTGTTGATGGCGACCACGTAGGGTCCGCCGCGTTTCTCGAAGTAGTCCAACGCTCCGAAGCAGTCGGCGAACCGGCGCGTGTCGACGATGACCACGGATCCCACCGATCCGCGGGCCAGTTCGTCCCACATGAACCAGAAGCGATCCTGGCCGGGCGTGCCGAACAGATAGAGCATCGTCGTCGGGCTGAGGGTCATCCGACCGAAATCCATGGCCACGGTGGTCGTGGTCTTCGTCGAGACATCACCGAGGTCGTCGACCCCGACGCTGTAGTCGGTCATCAGCGCCTCGGTCGTGAGGGGGGTGATCTCGCTGATGGCGTCCACGAACGTGGTCTTGCCGGCGGCGAAGCCGCCAGCCACCACGATCTTGAGCGACGTGATCGATGCGACGGGTCCTGCCGGCTGCGGGGTGTGCTCCCCCTGACCGGGTGCGTCGATGATCTCAGAATGTCTGAAGGTCATGGAGAAGCCTTTCGAGAGTGTGGAGATCGGGGCCCTCGTCGCCGACGACACCGCCGGTCACCTCCACCAGACCGCCGTCACGGAGATCGCCGACCAGAACTCTGGCCACGCCCAGGTAGACGTCGAGGTGGGCGGAGATCTCGGCGACCGAGATCGGATTCCCACACAGACCGAGCGCCCGGCCGTGGTCGAAGCTCAGGTTCGGAGTCATGGGAGCCGGGACCACTGCGACGACGATCGCATTCAGGGCCAGATCCTCGCCCGCGGATCCGCGCTCGACCCTTGGTGATCGCGAATTGCCGCACGAAACGAGGGCGCCCTGGGGTCTCGGCCACGATCACACCGCCGGCAGTGCGGCCTGCAGCTCGGTGCGGAGCGCAGGGCTCAGCACCGTTCCGGCCCGCTTCACGAGCATGGTCATCTCGTACCCGACCAGTCCCACGTCGCAGCTCTTGTCGGCGAGCACGGCGAGCGCCGACCCGTCGCTGATCGACATGAAGAACATGTATCCCTCGGTCAGCTCCACGAGCACCTGGGCGACGTCGCCGCCACCGAAGCAGCGGGCTGCTCCGTGCGTGAGACTCGTGAGTCCCGAGGCAACCGCGGCCAGCTGGTCACCGCCGGCCCGGCCGATACCGGGGGACATGGCCATGAGGAGTCCGTCCGATGACACCACGACGGCATCGACCACGCCGGGGATCTTCTCGGTGAACGACGCGACCAACCAGTTGAAGTTGACGGCATCGGTACTGAGTGCGTTCGTGCTCATCGTGCTGCTCCGTGATCGGTGGCCTGATCATCGACGGCGGCCGGCGGCGGCGGCGCCTGCTGGTCGCGGCGATCGAAAATGGATCGTCCCCGCTCGACACCGGCGTTGAGCCGGGTCATGGCCTCCCGTCGGGCCTCTGCGTCATCGCCGGGCGCCACAGCCGATGGCTGCTCGCCCCCGGTGGGAAGTCGGCGGAAGATGCCGGATTCGACCTGGGCCGCAACGTCGGGCTGGGAGTGATCGGTACCGCGCTTGCGCCGAAGCAGTCCCGCGGCGGTCATCTCCTCCTTGGTGGTGAACGTGGGTGCCGGAGGCTCGACGACCTGCGGGTCACCGGCCGGCGCCTGCGGTGGCGCGGGAGCCGTCGGCGGTGAGGGGTGCACACCGAAGATGGCGGTCGGCTCGTTCGCGGGAGCCGAGGGCGGGGGCGGGGGCGGGGGCGTCTCCGCGACAGGCGTCCCGTCGGGGTGCCGGAAGACGGGCTCGTCCGGAGCGGGCGACATCGTCTCGGCCGGAGGCGGCGGCGGGGGCGGGGGCGTCTCCGCGACAGGCGTCCCGTCGGGGTGCCGGAAGACGGGCTCGTCCGGAGCGGGCGACACCGTCTCGGCCGGAGGCGGCGGGGGCGGAGGCAACTCCTCAGCCACCGGAGGCGGAGGCGGAGGCGGAGGCGGAGGCAACTCCTCAGCCACCGGAACCACCGACTCAGGCGGAGGCGGAGGCAACTCCTCAGCCACCGGAACCACCGACTCAGGCGGAGGCGGAGGCAACTCCTCAGCCACCGGAACCACCGACTCAGGCGGAGGCGGAGGCAACTCCTCAGCCACGCGGGCCACCGCGGCCGACAACTCCGGCGACGATGCCGGTGCCGCGAGGGCGGGCGGCGGAGGGGGTGGCGGGGGTGACAGCGAGGTGGGGTTGAACCCTCTGGCGATCGCTCCGGGGACGATCGGAGGGGGTGACTCGACGATGATCTCGGGAGCTGCAGGAATCGAGATGGGGGTCGGTCGCGGCGACGAGAGCGGCAGGAGCCGTCGTCTCCTCGAGCGGCTCTTCGGGCCGCCGCGTCGGGCGTCTCCTCGAGCGGCGACAACGGTTCGAGCAGGGACGCAGGCAGCTCCACGCGCGCTGCGGTGCCGCCACCGGGGTTCGGGTGCAGCGCGACCACGACCCCGATTCGGCGAGCGAGTCGACCGATCACCTGGAAACCCACTTGATCGGCCGCGATCTCGTCGACCTCGGGCGGGTTGGCAAGTCGTTCGTTGACGTCGGACTGCACCTCTGGAGGTATGCCGAAGCCGGAATCGGAGATCCAGATGCGGTAGCCCGCCGTGGACAGCTCGCCGCTCACGATGACCGGCGCCGTCGGGGGCGAGTAGTTGGCCGCGTTGTCGATCAGTTCGGCCAGGATGTGGGAGAGGTCGACGGCCATTCGGCCCGGAACCCGGGAGGAATCGCCCGATGGCACCCTCACATCGACCCGGGACATGTCCCGGACCTCCGAGGCGGCGCCCCTCATGATGTCCACCATCGGCACGGGCTCCGACCACGATCTCGGCGTGGTGTCGGCTGCCAGGACGAGCAGGTTCTCGGCGTTCCGTCGCATCGTGGTCATCACGTGGTCGATCTGGAAGAGGCCTTCGAGAACCTCGGGGTCCTCCTGCCGGGCCTCCATCGCATCGAGCAGTCCGAGCTGTTGATCCAAGAGGGCCTGGTTGCGTCGACCGAGGCTCACGAGGATGTTGGTGAGCGTGGCCGATCGCTTGCCGCGAGTGCTCGATCGACGTCTCGACGGCCGCCTTCAGAACTCCGTTGAAGGAATCGGCAAGAACGCCGATCTCGTCGGTCGAATCGTCGGTGATCTGCGGGATGGACCGAGCGGCGTCGGCGGCGGTCGGGTTGTTGAGCGCCGAGAGCACGTCGGGGAGCCGATCCGTGGCGATCTCGTGGGCCTCGTCGGAGACCCGCCGCAACCGCTCGGACAGCGACCGGCCGAGGGCCAGAGCGGCGATGAGAGCCATGAACGAGCCCGCCACGGCTGCACCCAGGGACAGGTACGCCAGTCGCCGTGTCGAGTCCCGCACCGCGGCTGCGCGATCGATGAGCCGGCTGAAGAAGTCGTCGCCCAGGCCGTTGAGAGCCTCGACACGAACCGACATGGCGTCGTACCAGTCATCAGCTCCGACCGTGGGCTCCGCCCCGACACTCCCGGTGCGGATCAGCTCCCCGATGTAGCCGGTCGAGACGGCGACCGCAGGATCCTCGAGCACCGAGCGGAATTCTGCGACCGATGCCTGGTCGGCCTTCTGTTCGAAGGTCCCGAAACGCTCGTTGATCGTCTCCCTGAAGGCGACGGTCTGGCCGAACGCATTGGTGTCGTAGTCAGTGGCGTCGAGGTGGTAGGCCACATATCCGCGCATGGACGCGGTCGATGCCTGACCCAGGGCGTAGCTCGCCAGAGCGTCCGCCTGACGGACGAGGTCGGGATCGGCCGCGCCGAGCCCCACACTCGTCATCAGGCGCTCGAAAGGGGTGGTGAGTTTCTCGTACGCATCGAAGGCCTGTGCGGCGCTGGCCGTCCCGCTGTCGACGAGGGCGCGGACCTCGTCGATCTCGGTCGCTCGGTCGCTCGCATCGCTGACGGCCGCGGCGTAGCCGCCGGCGAGCGGTACGGCGATCTCGTCGATGAAGTCCGACCGTCGGGCATCGGTGGCGGCTCGCGCTCTCTCGATGTCGGATTCGTCGACCGCAGCTCCGGCGAGCAGTCGCGCCGAGAGATCCCGCTCGTCGGCGAGATCGTCCATCAGGCGCACTGCGGACGACCCGATCAGCGCCCGATCGAGGCTGAGCTCCGCGTTCGCCGCATCGACGAACAGCGGCTGAACCGAGGTGACAACGGCCGCAACGAGAACCGCGATGAGCGGAACCGTCACCAGAAGGATCTTGCTGCGGAACGTCAGATTCTTGAACATCGACCACTCCTGATTCGAGGCGTCCCGCTTCATATCGGCGTCAGGGCTCCCGCCTTGACCGAAACGGCGAAATCGGCCGAGGGAGCACCGGGAGATCGCGTCGAGACCGCCACGCTGGGTCCTAGAGTGCATGATCGTGGTGACGCCCCCCTGCCCCTTCGTCTCCGCGCCCGGAACGCCTCCTCTCCGACTCGTCGGTCGCGCCGTTCACCTGGCGGCTCTCGAGCGCGCCATGCTCGGAACCGACTCCGCCGACGACCCGGCTCCGAGAATCGCCCAGGGTCCGGCCGGCTTCGGGGTGACGTCTCTTCTGCGGCACGCCTTCGATCGGGCGGTCTCGAAGAAGTGGGCGGCGACCTTCGTCGACGTGAGCGCCGAAGACCCTCCACTGCGAGAGCAGGTGGCGGAGAGCCTGCGCGCCGCCGTCGCTCAGCACCATCGCCTTCGTCCCGACAGCAGACGGGTCGCCCGCATGGTCGAGATCATCGAGGACTTCGCCGGCGGACGCGGCGGTGTTGCCGTCGACCTCCTGGAAACCCTCAAGGCCATCGGCCCATCGGTCACCGATGGCGGCGTCGGGTTGGTCCTGTTCTTCGACCACGTTCATCGCCGACCCGCCGAGATGCTCTCCCTGCTGTCGGTGTCGCACTCCCTCGCGGGAAGCGGTCGACCGGTGTCGATGATCTTCGGTGGGCTGCCACTCGACGGATCCGATGCGCCCCGCCTCGACGTGGAGGCACTCGGTTTCGAGAAGGTTGACGAACTGCTCGCCGCGGCGGGTCAGGCGGGCGGTCGCCGTTTCGATCCTCGCGCCGTCGACCGGATCGCCTCCCTGAGCGGGGGAACTCCGTTCCTGACCCAGTCCTTCGCCCGCGGTGCATGGAATGCCGCCACGGGGAATCGCATCGGCGTCGATGATGTCGACAGGGGGCGGACGGAGTCCCAGTCAGGTGTGATCGACGAGTGGTACGGCCCGCGCACCCACGGCCTCAGCGGAACCGAGATCCGATACCTGAAGGCGATGGACCCGGACCTGCCAGGGGTGCCGACCATCGAGACCGTGGGGCACCGCGTGGGCGACTCCACCAGGCTGGGAGGCGGCACGTCGCAGTTCGACGACGTGCGCGGCGCCCTGATGCGCCGAGGACTCGTCTACCTCGATCGGGCGGGAATCCTTCACCACACGCTCCCGTCGTTCGTGAGCTATCTGAACCGATTCGTCTGATCCGGGTGCACCGCACCGCCGGCCGACGCGGCGCGGGTCAGACTCCGCGGAGTTCCAACTCGGCGATCGCGAAGTTCTCGTATTCGTCGCCGGTGTCGGCCCAGTCCTCGAACTGGATGACGCCGAGCTCCTCGTAGCGGCGGCGAAGCCATTGATCGTTGCGGTCCAGGAGGCCCAACTTCTTGCAGTTCGGCACGATCTTGGAGAACAGCATCATCTGGAACAACTGCCGGGTCGGCGTCCTCATGACCGCCTCGATCGCGTCCTTGACGGGAACACCCATGCGTTCCCAGACCTCCTGTTGGAGGAACCGATCACGCATCCGGACCGATGCCTCGAACGCGAACTGCTGACGCTCGAAGATCTCGGCGTCGGTCAGCTCCTGGTAGTACTCCTGCAGTGACAGGACCCCGAAGGCCACGTGCCGGGCCTCGTCGCTCATCACGTACCGGAGAAGCTGCTTCAGCAGCGGTTCGGTGGTCATCGTGTGCATGAACCCGAAGGCGGCGAGAGCGAGGCCCTCGACCATGATCTGCATGCCCAGGTAGGTCATGTCCCACCGGCTGTCGTTGACGATGTCCTCGAGGAGCAGGCCGAGGTGGGTGTTGAGCGGGTAGTAGCCGCCGAGCTTGGTGTCGAGGTACTGGGCGAAGACCTCGACATGGCGGGCCTCGTCCATGACCTGGGTCGAGGCGTAGTACTTGGCGTCGATCCACGGCACGGTCTCGACGATCTTCGCGGTGCAGATCAGGGCACCCTGCTCACCGTGCATGAACTGGCTGAGCGTCCAGTTGTTCGATTCGATCCCGAAATCGAGCCACTGCCGTTCGGTCCACTTCTCGAACGGGGTTCCGACGACATCGAAGTCGACCATCTGACCGTCGGCGCCACCGGGGTTGTTCTGAATGGCGTTGGCCACGACGACCTGCTCGAGGTCGACCTCGGTGCTCCAGTCGAGATCGGTCTGGCCGTTCCACTGGGAGACCTTGGCCTTCTCGTAGAGCTTGTCGAGGGCGGGGCGGGCCCCTTTGTCGTAGTCCCACGTGAAGATGGCGTCGGAGTTGTCCGCAACGGTTCGGATCGCCTCGTCGACATCGGTGTTGGCGACCGAGAGAATGGCCTCGATGTCGTCGACGTCGTCCCGGCCGATCATGTCGTTGATGGAAGTCATGCGGTGGCCCCTTCGTGAGCAGAAGTAGTGGTTGGTGTGGTCGGATGGGTGGAAGAGCGGGCTGTCTGCGGACCCGCCGTGGTGAGCGCCGGAAGCAGATGGGTGGTGACGATACGGTCGGCATCCACGTCGATCGCTCAGATCGACGCCCAGGGGAAACACCGTGTAGGACACCAGGAGTCGAGCGAGCCAGTCGGCGGTCTCTGCGGCGGTGGACGGATCCACGAAGCGCTCGAGCGACGGGGCGAGCCACTCGACCGCGAGGTCGAGCAGCACCCCGACGCGATCGAAGGAGAGGTACGGCAGGATCGCCTCGGGTTCATGGCGGAGCAGATGCGCCAGGGCCTCGTGGCCGATGATTCCCGCAGCACCCCAGACGAGAGCGACCCGGAGGCTGGATGCCAGATCGTCCTGGGCGGACATGGCGACGGCCACCACGTCGAGCAGCCCCTGGGCTTCGCGGTAGCCCGCGGTTTCGACGATCTCCTCACGTCCACCCGGAAACAGTCGATAGACCGTGGCGCGACTGATGTCGGCCTCACGGGCGATGTCCTCGATCGTGGTCTTCGCCAATCCCCATCGGGCGACGCAGCGCACGAAGGCATCGCAGACCCGCTCGCGCGCCCCGGTTCCTCCACGATCACGGTCAGGTCGGAACCGATGACCGCCAGCCGGCGATCGCCGAGTGCGTCGAGGACCATACGAGTCATTGATGAGACAATAGAACCCCGCACGTCTCATTGGTACGCGAGGTGACGGAAGTCACTGCGGAGGCGCAATCACCCCGGCGAGGAACTGAGTGGTGACCAGGCGGGTGACCTCGGCACGATCGGCGAGGTCCCAGCGACCGGGATTGCCCACGTAACTCATGAACATCCGCGTGAGGTACTCGCTCGCCGCGGCGGTGTCGAGCCCCTCGACGAGCCGCTCGCGCTCGATCAGGTCGCGGAGGTAGAACGCGATCACCCGATGGACGAGATCACCCGACTCGGCCATCTCAGCGGTGAGCCGATCGGGCTCGGAAGCGAGCAGGCGTTGAAGCAGAGCGTGGTCGACCACCCTGCGTCGCGCTTCGATGAGCCCCTCGACCAGCCGCCCCTCGAGGGAGTCGATGTGACGGACATGGTCGGCCAACATCCGCCAGAAGTCTCCGATCTCCCGCGTGACGGCCTCGGCGATGACCTGTGCTCGCCCGTCGGGAAAATGGCGGTAGATCGTGGCTCGGCTCACCCCCGCGGCGGCCGCGACGTCCTCGAGAGCGAACCCACCGAGGCTGTCGGCCTCGACGCAACCGATCGCCGCGTCGAGGATGCGGTCACGAGTCGTCGGCGTCACCGGCACCTCCGGAGTCGTCGCCACGATCCGCGCGCGCCGCTCTGCGCAGGATCAGGACGTAGCCGACCGCCGCAATGGACGAGAAGATGAACCACTGAGCGGCGTATCCGATGTGGGGACCGCTGGTCAGCTCCGGAAGCGGTACCGGGGTGAGCAGCGGAGCGTCGGTCGCCGGCGTCTGTCGCGCGAGTTGGATGTACACCGGAGCAACGGCGCCCTCGACGGTCTCGCGGTAGCGGTCGATGTCGATTCTGGCCCACTCGCCGCCCGACAGGCGACTGTCGTCAGGTTGGAAGGCACCCGGCGACGTCGCCGGACGGAGCCAACCGGTCACGGTGACCGGCCCCTCGGGTGGCTCGACTCCCGAGATGGGCGGTTCGGCGTCGTCGACGACGAGCGGAGCGAATCCCCGGAGGACGAGCACGGCCGGTCCGTCGTCGGACTGCCGAAGCGGCGTCACCACCCACCGTCCGGGCGCCCCGTCCTGGGTCCGACTCACCACCACGAACTCGGCGCCGGTGTCATAGGTCCCGGTGATGGTCACGGGGGTGTACTCGACGTCGGAGCCGTCGGTCGTGTCGGCCACTCCGAAGACCGCCGATGCCCAGGGCTCGACCGCCTGGGTGGTGCGCTGCTCGATGGTCTCGTTCCGCTCGGCACGTTCCTGGTGGCGGCGGATCTGCCAGATACCGAGGCCCACCATCGCCACGACCAGAGCCGCCACCACGACGTGGCTCACGATCCATCGCGGTCTGAGGGCGAAGCGATACATCGAGGCGCAACGGTAGCGGGCCTAGGCTGCGGCGGTGCCTCCACCAGACGACCCCGTCGACGTCGTCCGAGGATCTCGGCACATCGGACGACGCAGCGGCGACCCACCCGCCCCGTTGGGTGATTCCCGTTGCGGCGGTTCCGATCACCGCCGTCGTGATCGCGGGCTACATCGCCGGAGCCACCTGGCCCAGCCTGCTCGACGACCACCCGCTTCTGCTCCTGGGCCTCTCCCCCTCGAATCGGAACCTCCTGTTGACCACCAACGTGGTGGACACCGGGTCGTACTTCGGGGTCGGAATGGTGCGGCACCTGCTCCCCGATCCCTTCTTCGCCCTGCTGGGTTGGTGGTACGGCGAACGAGCCGTCCGGTGGGCCGCGGAGGTCTATCCCGTCGTGAATCGAGTGGTCCCTCAGGGCAAGGACGCCATCAACAACCCGCGTCTCCACCGGTACATGATTCCCCTCGCGCTCCTGGCGCCGAACAACTGGGTCTCCGTCCTGGCGGGAGCGACCCGTCTGCGCCCGGCGTTGTTCCTCACGCTCAACATCGTCGGCACGGCGGGACGACTCGTGTTGTTCTTCTGGCTCGGCCGGGTGTTCGAGGACGAGATCCGCCGGATCGCCGACTGGATCTCCCGCTATCAAGGTCCGCTGACCGTGGCCATGATCGTTCTCGTCGTCGGAGGAATCGTGGTTCAGACCCGTCGGGGCAGCGGTGAGCTGGTGGGTCTCGCGCACCTGAGCGAGGAGCTCGACGACGAGGCGTCGTGACGCCGTGGACGACGAACCACCATCGGGCGGCCCGCCTCAGGCGCCGTATCGCCGCGCCAGGGCCACCATCTCCACCGCGGTGAACGCGCTCTCCTCGCCGACGTTGTAGCCACCGGCCGGCTCGGACCGTGCAAGGGCCTGATCGAGGTCCTCGGTCGTGAGAACCCCGAAGATCACCGGAATACCGGTCTGCAACTCCACGTCCTGCAGCTCCTCGGGCGCACTCCCCCGCCACGAAGTCGTAGTGAGTGGTCTCACCACGGATCACACACCCGACACCGATGATGACGTCGAAGCGTCCTGATCCGATCATTGCCCGGGCCGCGTAGGGGATTTCGAAGGCCCCCGGGACCCACTCCAGGGTGACGTCGCCGTCGTTCACCTCAGCGGCCGCGAGGCCCCGCTCGACACCCGAGATCAGCCGCTCGGTCACCACGTCGTTGAACCGGCTCGCCACGATCCCGACCCGCAACCCGGCGCCCTCGTGCGGTGGACGCTGCCGGGAGCCGCTCACCTCGTCCCTGCCCATCAGTCCAGCCCTTCGAGAAGGTGGCCCATGTGTTCCTTCTTGGTTCGGAGGTAGTCGATGTTCTCGGGGTTCGGCGTCGGTGGGGATCGACACCCGGCCGGTGATCTCGAGCCCGAATCCCTCGAGACCGCCGAATTTCGAGGGGTTGTTCGTGATCAGCCGCATCGTCGTGATCCCGAGGTCGTTGAGGATCTGCGCGCCGATGCCGTACTCCCGCGAGTCGACCGGCAGTCCCAGAGCCACGTTCGCCTCGACCGTGTCCATGCCCTGCTTCCTGGAGGCCGTAGGCGCGGATCTTGTGGCCCAGCCCGATCCCTCGGCCCTCGTGGCCTCGCAGGTACACCAGTACTCCGAGCTCCTCTTCGGCGATCCGCCGCATGGCCCCGTCGAGCTGGACCCCGCAGTCGCAGCGCATCGATCCGAAGACGTCGCCGGTCAGGCACTCGGAGTGGACCCGGACCAGGACGTCGGGTTCGCCCTGAACCGCCCCGCGGACCATGGCGACGTGCTGTTCGCCGTCGATGACCGATTCGTAGACGTAGCAGGTGAAATCGCCCCAGTCGGTGGGAATCCGCGCCTCGGCGATCCGACGGACGAGCTTCTCGTTCTGCCGGCGGTACCGGATGAGCTGGGCGATGCTGATGAGCAGCAGTCCGTGTTCGTCGCAGAAGCTCGACCAGATCGGGAACCCGGGCCATGGTGCCGTCGTCCTTGACGATCTCGCAGAGCACCCCGGCGGGATAGCAGCCCGCCATCCGGGCGAGATCGACGGCCGCCTCGGTGTGACCCGGCCCGCTTGAGCACGCCACCTTCGCTGTAGCGCAGCGGGAAGATGTGGCCGGGACGCGCCAGGTCGGGGGGCCGGGTGCGCAGGATCGGTCAAGCGACCGGATGGTGGCGGATCGGTCGGCTGCGGAGATCCCGGTCGACGTGCCGTGCGATCGAGGTCGACCGAGTAGGTGAAGGCCGTGCGGTGCGACTCGGTGTTGTCCCGCACCATCAGCGGGATCTCGAGCTCGTCGAGCCGCTCGCCGAGCAGCGGGGCACAGATGACGCCGGAGGTGTGTCGCACGAAGAAGGCGATCGCCTCCGGCGTGGCGTGCTCGGCGGCCATGATGAGGTCGCCCTCGTTCTCGCGGTCCTCGTCGTCGACGACGACGACGATCTCGCCCCGCCCCATCGCGGCGATCGCGTCCTCGATGGACGCGAACGGCGAACCCTCCTGGGATTCCCTCGTCGGACCGGTCATGGCTGATCTCCTCCTGGCGGCGGCGACGTGATCCCCGCCGCGTCGAGTCTCGCGTCGATGAGTCGTTCGATGTACTTGGCGGTCACGTCCACCTCGATGTTGACGAGACTGCCGTCGCCGCGCGCGCCCAGAGTGGTGACGGCGGCGGTGTGGGGGATCACCGCAACCGTGAACGAGGACGGGAGTGCATCGACGACGGTGAGCGACACCCCGTCCACGGTGATCGAACCCTTCTCGACCACGTAGCGGGACAGCTCCGAGGGCATGGCGATCTCCAGGTCGGGGACACCCGACACAACTCTCCCCACGCCGTCGACGTGCCCCTGCACCAGGTGACCGCCCATCCGTGTCGACATCGTGACGGGACGTTCGAGGTTGACCGGGTCACCTTTCATCAGGCCGCCGAGGGTCGTCCGTCGGTAGGTCTCGTCGCTGACGTCGGCCTCCCACCACGCCCGATCGACGTCGCAGAGCGACGACGGTGAGGCAGCAACCGTTGACCGCGATGGAATCACCCAACTCGGCATCCTCGGTCACCGACGCGGCACCGATGCGGATCCGCGGTCCGAGCCTGGACTCGACGCGCCCCAATTCCTCGACGATTCCGGTGAACACTCAGCGCCCCTCGTCGGCTCCGCTCGACAGCGGGGCCATCTCGATTCGGATGTCGTCCCCTATCCGCTGGATGTCGGTGAACCTGCCTCTCACGACATCGCCGATGGAGTAGGCGCCGGCGCCGGCGAAGAGTGCCCGAGCATCTCCGCCGCCGAACAGCGCCGGCGCGACGTAGATGACATAGCGGTCGACGAGTCCGGAACGGTGAAAGGATCCCGCCACGGCCGCCCCGCCCTCGACGAGGACGCTCAGACACCCGTCGGCGGCGAGCGTCTCCAGTACCTGCGACAGGTCTCCGTCCATCTCCCGACACGGGCGCACCCGAGCGCTCGCCGGGGCCTGACCGAGAACCACGCGCAACGGATCGACCCCACCCGTGGATGGCAGGACCGGTGGGCGATAGTCGCGGACGGTGAGCGACGGATCGTCTCGACGAACGGTTCCCGCGCCGATGATGATTGCATCTGCCTCGGCCCGCAGGCGGTGGCCATCGGCCCGCGCCGGGGGCGACGTGATCCACTGGGACGAGCCGTCGGGGGCGGCCGTTCCGCCGTCCAACGAGGCGGCGAGCTTGAGCACGACCCATGGCAGCCCTGTTCGGCGGTGCTTGAGGTAGGGCGCCAACTGTGAGGACACACGTTCCGCGAACAACCCGACGTCGACGTCGACCCCGCGTCGACGGAGCGCGTCGACGCCCTCCCCCGACACCAACGGATCGGGGTCCTCGATTCCCACGACCACCCGTGACACGCCGGCGTTCACGATGGCCTCCGCACACGGCGGAGTGCGACCGTGATGCGAGCACGGTTCGAGCGTCACGTACAGCGTCCCGCCCGAGGCTGCGGAGCCGGCCGCGTCGAGTGCCACCACCTCGGCGTGACGTCCGCCGGGTTCTTCGGTGACACCCTCGAAGATCGAGCCGTCGGTCGAGACGACCACCGCTCCGACCCAAGGGTTCGGTGAGGTGATGCACCGGACGGACTGCGCTGCGGCGACGGCCCGGGTCATCGCTTCACGGTCGCGCGAGCCGAATCCGGCGGGCGTGTCGTCGCTCATCACGAGCACGACACTACCAGAGGGGCGGTCGAATCTCCAGCGGTCGTGGCGAATTCGACCAGGTGACGTCACCCAGGCTCGGGGCCCGTCGGATGGGGCGATGACACTCCGGCCATCAATTCGATGGCATGGGGGCACACGTCGATGACCGCGTCGAGCATCTCGACCGCTCCGCTCGTCGATCCGACGAGGTTGAGGATCAGGCTCCCACCACGGATTCCCGCAGTTCCCCGGGACAGCCTGCCGAGCGGATTCACGGCCCTCATGGCTTCGGCGAAGCCCGGAGCGACACGGTCGAGAACCCGGCGCGTCCCCTCCGGCGTTGCGTCGCGAGGGCCGAACCCGGTCCCTCCGGTGGTCACGATGAGACCGGCGAAGTTGTAGGCCATGTACGCCAGGGTGTTCGACACGGCTTCGATCCCGTCGGGGCAGCAACGCCTGTCGACCACGTCGAACCCGTGTTCAGCGAGATGATCGGCGACGGCGGGGCCCGATCGGTCGTCGGAGATGCCCTGGCTGACCCGATCGGACACGGTGAGGACCTTCGCCTGCAGAGTGACTGTGGAATCCATGGTGGTCGAATCGTACCGAGCCGACGTCACGCCGTTCGCCGCCAGCGGAACACCGCCATGCCGTCGGAATCGTGATCCTGGGGCAGGACGATTCCGCCGCTGCCCCACGACCGCCATCGACCGGACTGCGGCGGCTCGCTGGTGAAGCGCTCGTCGGCATCGGAGAAACGATCGGCCACGGTGACGGTCTCCGCCGTCGTGACCGTGCACACGCTGTAGACGAGCAGCCCCCCCGGGGCCACCAGGTCCGCCGCGGCGGACAAGAGCTCCCGCTGGAGGAGCGCGAGCCGCGTCGGAGCCTCGGCATCGATCCGCCATCGGGCGTCGGCCCGCCGGCGCAGCACGCCGAGGCCCGAACAGGGGGCGTCCACGAGCACGGCGTCCGCGGAATCGGGACGGAGCGGGGGCAGCCTCCCGTCCCCCACCGCGCACATCACGGTTCCTGCGCCGAGCGAGGCGACGTTTCGGGCCATCAACTCGACCCGACCGGGACGCTGATCGACCGCCACGACCGTCGCTCCGGACGCTCCCATGCCTGTCGCCTTGCCGCCGGGGGCGGCGCACAGATCGACGACGAGGTCACCGGCGGCGGCACCCACCTCGTCCACGACCCAGGTCGAGGCGCGGTCCTGGATGTAGCCATCGTCTCGCATCTCCACCTCGGGGGGGCGGTTCATCGCCTCGGCCATGTCCAACGCGTCGCCGGGACCGAGGTCCTCGGTCAGACGGTCGAGGATCCACTCCGGATAGCTGAGGCGCGTCGCATCGTCGGGCCATCGGACCGGCGAGGTCGCCACCTTTCTCAGTATGGCGTTGACGAGCCCCCGATAACGGCGTGGTGCCGCCGCGACCGTGGCGGAGACCGCCGCGTGGTCGGGGACGTCGGTGTAGCGGAGCTGGTACGCCCCGAGGCGGAGGGCGTTCCGGGCCGCCGCCGGGGGATCCGACGACAGGAAGCGGTCCGCGAGGAAGTCGAGGGCCCGTCGATAGCGGATGGATCCGTAGACGAGGTCGGTGGCGAAGCGGCGATCCCGCTCGTCGAGATCCGACCGCGACAGGATTCCGCCCAGCCGCAGATTCGCGTAGGAGCGGTCGGCCTCGATCGCGACCAGCGCGTCCAACGCCACGCTGCGGGCATCGGCGGTCATGTTCCGAGTCGGGCACCGGCGGAGCGCAGACCATGGCGCCACGACGATGCATCCATCGGAGGTCGCCCCTCGGGCCGGACCGCGATGAGCTCGAGACCGCCATCACCGCACGCGACGACCGTTCCCCGATCGGCCAACTCGCCGGGGTCCCGACCGTCGGGAGAGTCGCGGACTGGCCGTGCCTCGTCGATCCCGAGCCGACGACCCTCGAGGGTGGTCCATGCCCCACTGATGCGGACGATCCGGTCGATGGCCACCGCCGACTGCGACCAATCGACTCGCCGATCCGACGGGCCCAGCTTGGGAGCCAGGGTCACCGTGCCCTGCTGGGGCACTCCGGGACCCAGTCCCTGGCGCAGGGTCTCGACCAGCAGCGATGCGCCGCGGTGGGAGAGCTCCTCCCACAATTCGTCCCGGGTCTTGTCGGCGACCTCGGTTGTCGCCACGGCGTGCACGGGACCCGAGTCGAGTCCGACGTCGATGGACATGACGCACACTCCGGTCTCCTCGTCTCCGGCGAGGATCGCGTGTTCGACCGGGGCGGCGCCACGCCATCGGGGCAGCAACGAGAAGTGGAGGTTCACCATGGGCATCAGGTCGATCAGAGCTGCCGGAAGGATTCTGCCGTAGGCGACCACGACCCCCAGATCCAGGTCCCGTCCCAACAGCTCGTCATGGTCGAACACGACCTCGATTCCTCGCCGATCCGCCTCGGCCCGAACGGGCGTGGGAGTGGGCGCACCCCGTCGGCTCCTTCGGGCGTCGGGGGCGGTCACGACGACACGAACATCGAATCCCTCGTCACACAGCGCCGAGAGCGTCGGTACCGCTATCGACGGAGTTCCGAGAAAGGCGACAGCGCCGACGGGTGCCGGGTCCGCTCCGGCCGTCACCGAAGACGCAACCCCGGAAGGGGCTCCCCGCGACCCTGGTGTTCATCATCCGCGGCGGCCATCTGTATCTCCCGGACGGCGCGACGCGCCTCGCGGGCCTGGTCATCGTCGAGCAGGTCGGTCATCAGAACGCCGTTGAGATGGTCGAGCTCGTGCTGAATCAGCCTGCTGAGGAGCTCATCGGCCTCGAGAGTCACCTCATTGCCATCGAGATCGATTCCGCTCACTTCGATGACCTTCGGCCGGACGATCGAGAAGTAGGCGCCCGGAATCGACAGGCACCCTTCGTTGTACTCCCACTCCCCGTCGGTGCCCGTGATCACGGGATTGATGAGCACCCGAGGATCCTCGCCATCGGTCATGTCGTAGATGAAGAACCGCTTCTGGACGCCCACCTGGGGCGCGGCGAGCCCGATACCCGTGGGCGTCGCGTACATGGTGGCGAACATGTCCTCGACCAGCTTGGCGAGCCTGCCGTCGATGTCGCTGAGCTCGGGCGTCGGGGTACGCAGCACCGGGTCGCCGACGACTCGGATGCGGTAGGGGGCCATGCGGCCAGCGTAGCGGGGCACCACGTGGGGCTACGGTGCGCAGATGGACGGCGCCCACTACTTCAGCCCCGACCCCGACTCGCCGTCCCGGCCCGCACGGGTGCGCCTCACTCTCCCCGACCTCACGGTGGATCTGGACACCGATACGGGCGTGTTCTCCGCCGATCGGATCGATCCGGGAACCCGTATCCTTCTCGCCACCGCGCCCGAGAAGATCAGCGGGGCCCAGGAGCTCGTCGACCTCGGCGCGGGATACGGACCCATCGCCGTGACCCTGGCGTCACGCCATCCCGACGCGAGGGTCTGGGCCGTGGAACCCAACCGTCGGGCTCGGGACCTGTGCCGGTCGACCGCCCGACGATACGGGCTGGACAACGTGGTCACCGTCGCTCCCGACGAGGTTCCCGACTCGCTCGAGGTGGACGGACTCTGGTCCAACCCGCCGATTCGGATCGGGAAGAGCGCCCTTCACGACATGCTCGCGCAGTGGCTCGTCCGACTGGGCGGCGGCGCCGCTGCGTGGCTGGTCGTCGGTCGTCATCTGGGGGCGGATTCGCTGGCACGCTGGCTCGAGGCCGAGGGATGGTGCACCCGGCGTGCCGCCTCGCGTCAGACCTACCGGGTCCTGGAGGTGACAAAGCGTGCCGACGCTGACCTCGACTGAGCTCAAGAGGCTCCATCGCGAGTGGCGCCGACGAACACCCGCACGGCTCTCGGTGGCGCTCGACGGTGTGTCCGGCCCCTTCAACGTCGGATCGATCCTGCGCACCGCTGCCGCCTACCGGGCACGCACCGTCTGGCTCGACGAGGTTGCCACGGGGCCCGACAATCCCAAGGTCGGCAAGACCGCCCTCGGCTCGGAACGATTCGTCGAGGTGATCCGGGTGTCGGACGGGCCCGCGATGGCCGATGCGGCCCGAGCCGACGGCTACAGGGTGGTGGGTATCGAGCTGTCGACCGACGCCCGTCCGCTCCACGAGGTGGACCTCGTCGGCGACATCTGCATCATGGTGGGACACGAGGACCGTGGCATCCGCGGCCCCTCGGTCGACGCGTGCGACGAGGTCGCCTTCATCCCTCAGCTCGGCCGGATCGGTTCGCTCAACGTGGCGATCGCGATGGCGATCGCATCGTACGAGTGGGCACGACAACAGTGGGTGCGGGAGTCCGTCGGGCCGTCACCCGAAGGGCAGTCGCACGGGGTCGACGAGGAGCCGTAGACGCCCCGCGGGGCGCCGGATCGACCCGAGATGGCCGAGGAGTGCCTCCCGATCGTCGCTGCGCACCAACCAACCTTCCTCCGGCACCCGCTGGACCGTGACTCCGTCGGGTCGTCCGAGGCGGGCGACGAACTCCGCCGCAGCGGTCCCTCCCACCGCGACGACGGTACCGAAGGGTGGCAGACCGAGACGTCGGCGCCGTTCGTCGTCGACTGCGCTGAGCAGTGCGGGATCCGCGTGGACCGCCGCGGCGATCACCTCGTGATCCACCTCGGTCGTCTGGACGAGAACCCGACCGCCGTCGCGCCCGCCCACGATCCGCGATGCCTGAGCCAGGAGCCCGAGGGCCTCCTCCCCGGCGCGGTACCGCGGCGCCAGGAGCTCCTGGTCGAACTCGATGAAGGCGACCAGGTCGCACGCTTCACTCCGACGAAGCGCAGCTTCGGTGCCGACCACGACGGCCGCGGCGTCGGGACCCCGGCGACCCGACGCCGTCAGCTCGGCCACGGGTCGCCGAAGCAGGGTCTCGAGGTCGTCGCGCAGTCGGGTCACTCCCCACCGCCGTTGGGCGAACCCGGTCCCGCCACACGAAGCGCAGACCATGGGACGGACCGCTCCACAGCGGGGACAGGCCAGTTCCGAGCGATCCTCGAGCCGCACTGCGGCGCCGCACGTGTCGCACGCGGCGAGGGCACGACACGCCCGACACGCCAAGAGAGCGGATCGACCCTTGCGGTTGAGGATGACCAGGGCCCGGGCCGATCCGCTCAACGCCGCGACCAGACCGGGAGAGAACGCTCCGGTGCGGCTCCGGTCCTCGTCGCGGCGGTCGACCACCTCGAGTCGAGCCCAACCGGCGCGTTCGGAGGCACGATCGGTGAGGACGAGCCGCGCGTGGCGCCGAACGTCGGCGGTGGGAAGTGGTGATGTCGCCACGACGGGTACCCGCCGGCGCCGCCCACGCTCGAAGGCGAGCTCCCGGCTGTGCCACGTCGGTGAACCCTCGTTCTGGTGAGCAGCGTCGTGCTCGTCGACGATGACGATGGCTCCGAGACGCGGCATGGGAGCGAACACTGCCGACCGAGTCCCGACCACCGTCGCACCGGCAGCGGCGCGGGCCCACCCGTCGGGCCACATGGCGGCGCCGAGCCCGTGACGTCGAAGTCCCTCGCCCATCTCCTCGGCCACGCGCTGGGTCGGACACACCACGAGCAGATCGCCGGCCACGGGCAACGCCGCGACGTAGCCGGCGAGGTCGAGGGTGGGAGCGGCTCGCAGCACCGTGCGCGGCGAGGCGACCAGATCGGTCGCGACCGCGGCGACGCGATCGGGCGAGGGCGCGGGACCGCGTCGTGGCTCGGCGGGACGCGGCAGCCTGCGCACCATCGTCGGGGGTGAGGCGGTGCCGAGAAAGCCGGGCAGGCGACCGACCCAGCGCCAGGTGGCCCAGCGACACAGATCGATGATCTCCGGATCCGGACCGCGTCCGGAGACCTTCGTCACCTCCACGAGCCGAATGCCGGGCGGCGGATCCACATCGATCGCCACGACCCAGCCTCGGACCCGGCGAGGCCCCAACGGAACCCGAACCATCGCGCCGATGGTCAGGTCCGCAGCGTGGCGAGGCGGCACGACGTAGTCGAGGGCATGTTCGACGGCCGCCACCTCGACGACCACCGACACGCAGACACCCTCGGGGCGCGTCTCGTCACGCTCCTCGGGAGGAGCGGGGCCGTCGACGTCGAAGAGTCGACCCGACTCGTCCATCGGTCGGGTCAACGACCCCTCAGAGGCCGAGAGCGGAACGCAGATCGTCGACCCGGGTGGTGTTCTCCCAGGTGAAACCATCACCGGTGCGTCCGAAATGCCCGTACGCCGCAGTGGGGGAATACACCGGGCGTCGCAGTTCGAGGTCGCGGATGATGGCGGCGGGGCGGAGGTCGAACACCTCCTTGACCGCGTCCTCGAGGGCGCCCGGGTCGACGGTCGCCGTTCCGAACGATTCCACGAAGATCGACACCGGCTTGGCCATCCCGATGGCGTAGGCCACCTGAACCTCGCAGCGGCTCGCGGCACCCGATGCCACGACGTTCTTCGCCACCCACCGCGCCGCATAGGCCGCGGAGCGATCGACCTTGGAGGGGTCCTTTCCGGAGAAGGCACCGCCACCGTGTCGGGCCATGCCGCCGTAGGTGTCGACGATGATCTTGCGGCCGGTCAGGCCGCAGTCCCCCACCGGCCCCCCGATGACGAATCGCCCGGTCGGGTTGATGTAGACGTCGTAGGGATCGTCCGCGAACTCGGCGGGGATCACCGGACGGATGACCGACTCGATCAGGTCGGGGCGGATCTCGGTGTCGCGGTCGACCCCGTCGTTGTGCTGCGTCGAGATGAGAACCGCCTTGAGTCGCACCGGACGGTTGTTCTCGTACTCGAAGGTCACCTGGGTCTTGCCGTCCGGGCGGAGGTAGGGAATCGATCCCGCCTTGCGGACCTCGGCGAGGCGCTCGGACATCCGGTGGGCCACATGGATCGGCAGCGGCATCAGGACGTCGGTCTCGTCACAGGCGTAGCCGAACATCATTCCCTGGTCGCCGGCACCCTGCTTGTCGAGGTCGTCGGACTCGCCCGCGGTTCCGCTCCGGACCTCCTCGGAGTCGCTGACACCCTCCCCGATGTCAGGGGACTGCTCGTCGAGAGCAACCATCACCCCGCACGTGTTGCCGTCGTACCCGAACGACTCGCGGTCGTATCCGATCCGGTTGATCGTCTCCCGCGCGATGGAGGGGATGTCGACGTAGGCCTCGGTCGTCACCTCCCCCGCGACGATGCACAGTCCGGTCGTGACCATGGTCTCGCAGGCCACCCGGCTGTTGGGGTCCTGAGTCAACAAGGCGTCGAGGATCCCGTCGGAGATCTGGTCCGCCATCTTGTCGGGATGGCCCTCGGTCACGGACTCCGAGGTGAATGTCCACGTGGTCATGTACTGCTCCTGTTGCTCTGAGAATGATCGGAAGTGCTCGGGCGCTCGCGCGCGATGGCGTCGAGCACGGCATCGGCCACGGCCGCCTTGTCGGACAGGGCGACCTCGGTTCGTCCACCCGATGCCGAGAGGATGGTGACCGCGTTCGTGTCGTGACGGAAACCGACGCCGGGGGCCGACACGTCGTTGGCCACGATGAGGTCGATTCCCTTCCGGGCCAGCTTGTCGGCCGCGTTGGCATCGACGTCGGACGTCTCTGCGGCGAACCCCACCAGCACCTGACCCTCCCGCCTCGTCGAACCCAACTCGGCCAGGATATCGGTGGTGCGTTCGAGCTCGATCCGTTCCAGGCCGTCGCGCTTCTTGATCTTGTGCTCGGCAACCTCGACAGGACGGAAATCGGCCACCGCCGCAGCCATCACGATCACATCGGCGGCCGGCGAACGAGTCGAGACGGCGGCGGCCATCTCGGCCGCGGTCTCGACCCCCACCACTGTGACGCCGTGGCCAGCGGGCAGGTCCTTGGTGGTGACGAGGGTCACCACTGCTCCCCGGGCCGCGGCTGCGTCAGCGAGTGCGTGGCCCTGTTTGCCCGAACTCCGATTGCCGATGAACCGCACCGGATCCAGGGGCTCACGGGTGCCACCGGCCGTGACGAGCACCGAGATCCCTTCGAAATCCAAGGGTGTGAAGAGGCGCTCCACCGCCGCAACGATCCGCTCGGGTGTCGCGAGCCGCCCCGCACCCGTGTCGCCGCCGGCGAGACGCCCCTCCTCGGGATCCACCACCACCACGCCACGGGACCGGAGCACCGCCAGGTTGTCCTGAACCGACGGGTGCTCCCACATCTCGGTGTGCATCGCGGGGCAGACGACGACGGGGGCACGGGTGGCGATGAGTGTCGCCCCCAGGAGATCGGCCGAGGCGCCGATGGCGTAGGAGGCCAAGGTCGCCGCGGTGGCCGGCGCGACGACGATCGCATCGGCCGCCTGTCCGAGAGTCGTGTGGGGAATCGGGTCATCGCCGTCCCACAACGAGGTCATCACCGGCTCGGACGCGAGCGCCGAGAAGGTGGTGGGACCCACGAACCGTGTCGCAGCCTCGGTCATGATGACCGACACATGGGCGCCGGCATCGACGAGGCGCCGGCACACGTCAACGGCCTTGTACGCCGCGATACCACCGCTGACGCCGAGGACGACCCGTCGGCCGCCGAGGTGGCGGATCAACGGTCAGTCGTCGGCGCCGTCGGCGGCGTCGACTGCCTCGTCGAGTCCGGCCTCGGCAGCAGCGGCCGCTGCATCGGCCGCGGCGAGGTCGGCCTCCTCCTGTGAGATCCCCACGATCTTGTCCGCGGCAATCTCCTGAAAAGCGATCGAGAGAGACTTCGATGCCGTCGACGACACCTGGGGCGGCACGATCGCCCCGATGCCCTCACCGAGTTGACCGTAGTAGCTGTTGATCTGGCGGGCCCGGGTCGATGCCAGCGCCACGAGGGTGAACTTCGATCCGGTGCGATCGAGCAGTTCCTCGATCCGCGGCTCCATCATCGTGTCGAAACGTTCACTCATCATTACTCCACTCTTCGGGCCGAACGGCGCGTTCGTCGGGCAGCCGGTCGGTTCTGGCGGCCTCACATGCTATCACCCGGGTTCTCCCACCTCGATGCGATGGGCGGCGATCGCGGTCTCGATCTCCTCCACGGCGTCGTCGACATCGTGATTCACCACAACGGTGCTGCCCAGTTCGCTCGCCGCCCGTCGCTCGTCGACGCCGTGGGCGAGCCGCCGTTCGATGTGGTCGGGATCGTCGCCACGGCCGATCAGTCGGCTGCGCTGCTCCTCGATCGACGGGGCGTCGACGAAGATCGACAGCGCATCGGGAAAGGCCACCAGGATGTTCCGGGCCCCGGTGACGTCGATCTCGAAGATCGTGTCGGTTCCAGGCTCGAGCCGGGGCATCGGCGACCCTTGGCGGTAGTCGAGGAACTCGACCCACTCGAGGAATCCGCCGGCGTCGGCGTGGGCGTCGAAGGTGGGGCGGTCCACGAACCGGTAGGCATCGTGGGCCTCGCCCGGGCGCCGCGCGCGTGGTCCAGGACCGACTGAGCGTCATCGACGGGTTGCGCTCGACCAGCCGCTCGACGACGGTCCCCTTCCCGACCCCGCCGGGCCCCGAGATGACGACGATCACGTCAGCCTCTCCTGGAGATCCTCCACCTGGGCCGACGTCAGATCCCACATCCGGTCGTGATCCTCGATCGCCATCGAGCGCAGTGCACGACGCGTCGCCACCTTCCCTGCACCCGGCGTTGCCTCCGACGAGCACGACGATCCACAGGTCGCGGGTCAGCGCCGAGCCGCATGCCTTGGTCCACGCGGCGGTCAGGTCGATCTCCCCCGAGGCGACCCGGTCCACGAGGTCGCTCCGGGCGGCGCGCACCCGGTCCGCCCATGCCGCCGCCTCGGCGAGTGTCGAGGGGGTGTCGTGTGGCACCGAACTCAGCCGGAGATGGCCGACACGATCTCGGCGGCCACCGCGACCGGGTCGGCAGCCTGGGTGACGGCCCGCCCGATCACCAGCAGGTCGGCTCCGTTCGCCGCAGCCTCCTGAGGCGTCGCCGAGCGGGCCTGGTCGTGGGTGGGACTTCCGGCAGGCCGTATCCCCGGGACGACACGCTTCATGCGCGGCGCCAGTTCGCGAGCGGTCTGAAGATCTGCCGCAGCGAGGATCAGACCGCCGCAGCCACCCTCCAGCGCCACCCGCACCCGATTCGGGACGATGTGGGGAGGGGCGGTGTCGTCGCTGGTCAGAACCGTCACCGCAAGTGCCACGGGCGTGTCGAACCCGGCCTGCTCGGCACCGTTGTAGAGACCCTCGACGCCCGCCTTCAACATGTCGACGCCTCCGTGGGCGTGGAGCGTCAGGTACTCGACACCGAGCGCGCCCAGCACCCGGGTCGCCCGGTTGATGGTCGTGGGGATGTCGAAGAGCTTGAGGTCCAGGAACACCGACATCCCGAGATCCCGCAGAGCCCCGATGGCATCGGGGCCCGCGGCGCTGAACAGCTCCAGGCCGATCTTGGCGACCCCGAAGTACGGGCTCAGGCTGTACGCCATCCGGTGGGCCTCGACCAGATCGTCGGTGTCGAGCGCGAGGGCCAGCTTCGCCCTGACGTTCTCCGCTGCTGCGTTGTCCTCAGTCATGCGTCACTCCACTCAAGTCCGACACCCGGCGAATCCGATGATCAGCGCACCACGCCACGAGATCGGACAACACCTTCCCAGAGGCGGCCGGATCGACGAAATGCGCTGTTCCTACCTGAACTGCGTGGGCTCCTGCCATGATCAGCTCGACGGCGTCGACCGCCGTCGCGATGCCCCCCACTCCGACGATCGGAAGGTCGGGGTGGGCAGCCCGGCAATCGTAGACAGCTCGCACCGCGAGGGGATGGATGGCAGGTCCCGACACTCCACCTCCACCTCCACCGAGGCCCGGGCGCCGGGTCTCGGTATCGACGACCATACCCATGTAGGTGTTGACCAGCGTGACCGCCTCGGCCCCGCCGTCACGAACGGCCCCCGCCACCTCGACCAGCCGATCGGTGTTGGGACTGAGCTTGGCCCATCGCGGTCGACCGCAGGCCGCCGTGGCCTCGATCACCTCCGACGCCAGGGTGGCATCGTGGGCGAACAGGTGCCGCCCCGCATCGAGATTCGGGCAGCTCAGGTTGACCTCGACGGCGACCACCTCCCGGGGCAGCTCCGGCGAGACGCTCCGCGGCGCTCCGATACTCCTCGACGCTCCGCCCCCAGATCGAGACCACGATCCGCCGAACCCCGGCGTCGAGCAGTTCCCGACACCCGCCGGCCAGCCATCCGTCGACGCCCGGACCCTGGAGACCCACGCTGTTGATCATCCCCGCCGGCGTCGGGTGAAGTCGCGGGCCGGGATTGCCCGCCCATGGCTCAGCCGACAGTGACTTCACGACGAACGCGCCGAGCACGGGGAGGTCCAGGTAGGGGGCCAGCTCGGTACCGTGACCGGCGGTGCCCGACGCGCACATGACCGGATTGGGGAGTTCGACGGAACCGACCGTCACCGACATGTCGACCCCTTCGGGGATCGTCACGATCGGCCGCTCCGCTCCGGGGTCGCGCCCGCGGTGGTACTCCTGCAGGCTCCGCACCACGGGCTCGTGGGCCAGGGTGTCGGCGATCCCGTTCGCGGCCGCCAGAGCTGCCGATGCCGTGGTCAGAAGGGGGATCTGGTGGGTACCGGCCGCGGATCTGATGTACGCACCGTCGGCGCGGGGGCCTCGCCCCCTCGGCGAATTCACCACCAGGTCGATCTCGCCGGCGGCAATGAGGTCGACCGCGGTGCGTCGTTCAGTGGGGCCGGACCCGCCTGACAGCTTTCCCAACACCTCGCCGACCTCGATCCCCTGATCCGACAGGAAATCGGCGGTGCCCTCGGTGGCGACCAGCGCGAACCCCATCGCCACGAAACGTTCGGCGGCACGGGCCCCCGTCGCCTTGTCCCGATCCGCGAGCGAGAGGAAGACCGTCCCCGACGTCGGCATCCGATCTCCTGCCGCCAACTGGGCCTTCGCGAAGGCCAGCCCGGCGGTGCGGTCGATCCCCATCACCTCCCCGGTGGATCGCATCTCCGGACCCAGAACGGCATCCGCGTCGGGGAACCGACTGAACGGCAGAACCGCTTCCTTGACCGCGACGTGGTCACCCTCCACGGGCTCCCGCAGAACTCCCTCACCACGCAGTTCGACCAGGGAGGCGCCGAGCATCACCCGTGCGGCCACCTTCACCAGCGCGACGCCGGTGGCCTTGGCCACGAACGGCACGGTTCGCGAAGCCCGTGGGTTCGCTTCGATGACGAACACCTCGCCGGCACCGTCTGCGGTCCTCTGCACCGCGAACTGGACATTGATCAGCCCGACGACGTCGAGGGCGTCGGCTATCCGCCGGGTGTGCGCCTCGATCGTGGCGATGCTCGCCGCGTCGAGGGTGACCGGTGGTATCACACACGCCGAGTCTCCGGAGTGGACCCCGGCTTCCTCGACGTGTTCCATGATCCCACCGATGAGGACGTCGCCCGTCGAGTCGCGTATGGCGTCGACGTCCACTTCGACCGCGTCCTCGAGGAAGCGGTCGATGAGCACCGGCCGACTCGCCGACAGCCCTCCCTCACGGCCGAGCCCGGCCTGGGTCGCCAGGTGCGTCATGGTGGCCGTGAGCCCGTCGGGGTCGTAGACGATCTCCATCGCGCGGCCGCCGAGCACATAGCTGGGGCGCACCAGGGCGGGATAGCCCACGGAGTCGGCCACCTGCAGGGCATCGGCGACCGTGACGGCGGTTCCGCCGGGGGGCTGCGCGATGCCCAACCGATCGCACAGGGCGTTCCACCGGTCGCGGTCCTCGGCCAGATCGATCGACGCCGGGGACGTACCGGCGACGAGGTCGGGCGGCAGGCTGTCGGCCAACTTGAGCGGCGTCTGCCCCCCGAGGCTCACGATGACGCCCGCCACCTCACCGTCGGCCGACTCGGCATCGATGACGGCGAGGGTGTCCTCGATCGTCAGCGGTTCGAAGTAGAGGCGATCGGAGGTGTCGTAGTCCGTCGACACCGTCTCGGGGTTGCAGTTGACCATCACCGTCTCGAAACCTGCGTCGCCGAGAGCGAAGCTGGCGTGAACGCAGCCGTAGTCGAACTCGATACCCTGACCGATCCGGTTCGGTCCCGAACCCAGGATGATCACCTTCGGACGGTCCGACGGACGCACCTCGGTCTCGTCCTCCCACGTCGAATAGTGATACGGAGTGTCGGCCTCGAACTCGGCAGCGCAGGTGTCGACCGTCTTGTAGGTCGGGCGAACCCCCTTCGCCAGACGCGACGAACGAACTTCGTCCTCGGGGACGCCCCACAGGTGGGCCATCTGGGCATCGCTGAAACCCCACCGTTTGGCCCGCTTCCACTGTCGGGCGTCGAGCCCGAACGGCTGGACTGCGGTGATCGCGTCGCGCTCCTCGACGATCCCGGCCATCTGGTCCAGGAACCAGGGGTCGATCGCGCACAGTTCGTGCACCCGTTCCGTCGACCACCCACGGCGGATCGCTTCACCGACCGCGAAGATCCGATCCGGCGTGGCGATCCGCACGGCGGGCTCCAGATCATCGTCGGACAAGGCCGTGAGGTGGGCTTCGCCGACATCGGCGTTGAGCCCGTCGCGACCTGATCTCGAGGCTTCGCAGCGCCTTCTGGAGCGACTCGGGGAACGTCCGGCCGATCGCCATGGCCTCTCCCACCGACTGCATCTGGGTTCCCAAGACACCCGACGTGCCGGGGAACTTCTCGAACGCCCAACGCGGGATCTTGGTGACCACGTAGTCGATCGTCGGTTCGAAACTGGCGGGGGTCTTCATCGTGATGTCGTTGGTGATCTCGTCGAGCGTGTACCCCACGGCAAGGCGGGCCGCGATCTTCGCGATCGGGAACCCGGTGGCCTTCGATGCCAGCGCGGACGAGCGACTCACGCGAGGGTTCATCTCGATCACGACCATCTCGCCGGTGAGCGGATGGACGGCGAACTGAACGTTGGAACCACCCGTCTCCACCCCGACCCTGCGGATGCAGGCCAGCGCGGCGTCGCGCATCGGTCTGGTACTCGACGTCACTCAGAGTCTGGCGCGGGTGCCACCGTGATGGAGTCGCCGGTGTGGACACCCATCGGGTCGACGTTCTCGATCGAGCAGATGATGACGCAGTTGTCGGCCCGGTCGCGCATGACCTCGAGCTCGAACTCCTTCCAACCCGCGATGGATTTCTCGATGAGGATCTCGGTGATGGGGCTCGCCTCGAGGCCGATACCGCGGCCATGCGTTCGAACTCGTCGGGAGTCGATCGCGATTCCGGTCCCCTTCCCGCCGAGGATGTACGCGGGCCTGATGACGACGGGAAGGCCGATCTCGTCGACGATCTCCCGGGCCCGCTCCATGGCGGCATCGACCCGATCGGTCGTCGAGAGGCGCTGGGCGTCACCCGGTGGAGCGCGCGGTGCCCGATGCGGGAACCGGCGAGTCCGATGCCCACCATGGCGTCCTTGAACCGTTCGACGATCCTCGGCGGTGGCGATCGCCTCGGCGTTGGCACCGATCATCTCGGGGGTTCCCGCCACACCGATGTCTCCGCTCTCGAAGAGCTCCATGGCGAGGTTGAGGGCCGTCTGCCCGCCGAGGGTGGGAAGAACGGCGTCGGGCTGCTCCTTCGCGATGATGCGTCTCAGAACGTCGGGATCGAGCGGCTCGATGTAGGTGGCATCCGCGAAGTCGGGATCGGTCATGATCGTCGCCGGGTTCGAGTTGGCGAGGATCACCCGATACCCCTCGCTTCGCAGCACGCGGCACGCCTGGGTTCCCGAGTAGTCGAATTCGCACGCCTGTCCGATCACGATCGGCCCGGATCCGATGATGAGGATCGACTCGATGTCAGTGCGCCGGGGCATCAGAACTCACGATCGGAGAGAAGGTCAACGACGACACCACACTGAACGATCGTGGATCCACGAGCCGACCTGGGTTCGACGGCGAGACGATCGCAGCGGGGACGGGCACCGGGGTCAGACCCTACCAGCGTCGCCGGGAGGGCCAGAACGGCTCGACGGTCCGAGGATCGCCGACGCAGGACCCGACGGTCAGATGCTGAGATCGACGCTGGGAGGCTGCGCCGGCACCGCCGCGGAGGGATCCGGTGTCCCCGGTTCGACGTCGGCCCGGCGGGTCGCGGCGGCAAGGACATCGGCGGCGGCGAGCGCCTCGTCGGCGGCGTTGACGAGATGGGCCTCCGCAGCCGCTGCGTCGGGACGTGGTGGTCGAGCCAGGCCCTGGGTGACGGCCTTGTCCCAGTGATAGCGGAACATACCGATGTCGAACGCTCCGTCGGAGAGCCGCCCGGTCGCCAGCGCCGTTCGGTGCGGGGCCTTCAGATCACGCACCACTCGGCACCATGACAACACCTTGAGGATGTAGAACGTCGGATCCCATTCCCACCACCGGAAGCCCTGTCGGGCCGAGCTCTGGATGTGGTGATGGTTGTTGTGCCAGCCCTCGCCCATGGTGAGCACCGCCACCAGCGCGTTGTTCCGCGACGAATCGGGAGTGGCGAACCGGCGGGTTCCCCACACATGGGACATCGAGTTGACCAGGAACGTGGAGTGCCACACCAGAACGGTCGACAGGAGGAAGCCGATGAACAGACCGCTCCAACCGCCCACCAGGAAGCAGGTGATGCCCAGAGCCCAGGGTCCCACGGCGTCGTGGCGGTTGAGGAACCTCAGCTCGGGGAAGCGGTCGAAGTCGGAGATGGCCTCGGTCGGAGTCTCGTTCGACCGGTCCGAGAGGATCCACCCGACATGGCTGAACACGATTCCCTTGATCGGGCTGTGCGCATCGTCGACCGTGTCGGTGAATCGGTGGTGCCGGCGATGATGCCCGGCCCACCACAACGGACCCTTCTGAGCGGAGGTGAGGCCCCCGAACGCCAGGATGAACTGGAAGGCCCGACTCGTGCGGTAGCTGCGATGGGCGAAGTAGCGGTGATAGCCGGCGGTGATGAAGAAGACGCGCCCCCAGTACGTGACGCCCAACATGACGAGGGCGGTGGTGGTGGCAGGGACGACGAAGGCGCCGAGCGCGAGAACGTGGACGACGATGAACGCGATCGAGGTGACGTAGTTGACGGACTCGCCTGGAAGCCGGTTGGGGTGGGGGGTCACGGAGGTCCTGTCACTGGGGTCGACGTGGCCGACACGGGCAGAGGTCGCCGAGAGAGGTGTCTCCGTCGGCGATCACCCACGGTATTGGGCAACTGGTTACCGACGGTAATCGACCAGGACGGGTCCGCCGCAGATATCGGTGCGAGCCCTCAGGAGGCTCGGCGGTGGTCGTCGATCAGCGACGCGAACCGGTCGAACAGATACCGGGAATCGTGGGGGCCGGGTCCCGCCTCGGGGTGGTACTGGATTCCGAAGGCGGGATGCCGTGACGATCGGAACCCCTCGAGTGTGCCGTCGTTGAGGTTGACGTGGGTCGTCTCGACATCGGGCACTCCCGCCAGATCCACGCAGTAGTTGTGGTTCTGACTCGTGATCTCGACACGGCCGGTCGCCAGGTCGCGCACCGGGTGGTTGCCCCCGTGGTGACCGAAGGGAAGCTTGTGGGTGCGCGCGCCGAGGGCGGTGGCAAGGAGTTGATGGCCCATGCAGATGCCGAAGATGGGCACCGAACCGAGGAGCTCGGCCAGGGTGGAGGGGACCGACGCCACGGCGGCGGGATCCCCCGGACCGTTCGAGAGGAAGACCCCATCGGGGGACAGCGCCGCGATGTCGGATGCGGTGGCGTCCGCCGGCACCACGTGGATCTCGCCGACCTCCGCCAGGCAGCGGAGGATCGTGGTCTTGACCCCACAGTCGATCGCCACGATGCGCCGACCCGACGCACCCGCGACGACGTAGGACTCACGGCAGGTCACCTCCGCCACCAGGTCGCGCCCCTCGGTTCCCGCAGCGTTCCGAGCCGCCTCCGCGATCAGCTCGGGCAGGCGCGGTGCCGAAGGCCCCGGGCATGGCTCCCCGATCGCGGATCACGCGGGTCAGCCGTCGGGTGTCGACGCCGGCGATGGCGCAGATCCCGCGATCCGCCAGGTAGCCCTCGAGCGACCCCTCCGCGCGCCAGTTGCTGTGGCGGCGGGCCATCTCGCGAAGGATCACCCCGCTGCACCGCGTCTCGAGCGATTCGTCGTCGACGCCCGTGACGCCGTAGTTGCCGAGGTGAGCGGTCGTGAACGTGATGATCTGGCCGGCATAGGACGGATCGGAGATCACCTCCTGATACCCGCTCATCACCGTGTTGAAGACGACCTCACCGATGACGATCCCGTCCGGGGGAACCGCCCCGATGATCTCGCCCTCGAACGTCGATCCGTCGCTGAGCACGAGAGTTCCGTTGATGATGGCCATGGCACATCCCATCGCGTGAAGACCGGGCGGCTCCGAGGATCCGGCGCAGGTTACCAGCAGCTCAGAAGCCACCCGCGCGCTTGCGGTCGAGGGGGTCGAGGCCCACACTGGAGAGCCTGGACCCGAGGCGGAGGGTTGTGGTGAGGGCGAGAAGAGCAATCGGATTGGCGGCCGTGTTCGCCGTCGTCGGACTGACCACGGCGTGTGTTCCGGGTACACCGGTCGGTTCGGTCGACTCGGTCACCGTCGCCAACAACGGGATCGTGACGATCGTGGGCTGGACGTTCGATCCCGATCGACCTCGGGACGCGGTGTCGGTGCGAGTCACCTACGACGGAGCGACTCTCGCGCTTCCGCTGTTCGGGGCGACGACATCGAGGCCGGACGTGGCGGCCCAGCACCCCGACGCCGGCGCCCGACACGGCTACACCGCGAGCTTCCTCCTCCCCTACGGGAGCCACGAGGTCTGCGTCACCCACCTGAACTACTTCGGGACCGAGGGCTCCGACCAGTCGAGTTGCCGGAACCTCTTCGTCGCCAACCACGTCCCGGTGGCCTCCCTGGAGGTGTTCGGCACCAACGGTCCCGGCCGGATGCGCATCGCAGGATGGGCGGTCGACCCCGACTCCTCCCAGCCGCTGCGAATCCACATCTACGACGGCGCCAACCGGATCGGCGAGGTCATCGCCAACGCCCCCCGCCCCGAGCTGACATCGATGTTCCCGGGGCTCGGTATCCCTCCACGGATTCGACGCCACCCTCACGTCGGCGAGGCACCCGCCTGATCTGCATCTATGCGGTCGATCAGGCGGGCGGACCGACGTCCAACACGATGGGCTGCAAGCTCCTGGCGCTCTAGCGATCAGCGAGGAGTCATCCGCAGGAGTCGTCCCTCCGGTCCATCGGTGAGGACGAACAGATTGCCGTCCGGTCCCTGCACGACGGTACGAAGTCGCCCGTAGTCGGTCATCTCGACCCACTGCGACGGTCGTTCCGCGTCCGTCCTCGGTCAGACCGAGAACCCGCAGGTGACGGCCCTTGAGCGTCGCCATCGCCAGCGCACCGTCCCAGTTCCCCCATTGGGACCCCGAGATGAACGTGGCACCCGAGGGTGCGATCGTGGGACTTCCGCTCGCCCACACCGGATACTCGACGAAGGGAATGGCCGGATCGGTCATCGGACGACTCTCGTCGTACACGTTCGGTCGCGACGGGGTGAACGGCTTCCATCCGTAGTTGCCCAGGGGTGTGATCCGGTTGACCTCATCGTCGCGGGTCGGGCCGTGTTCCACCGTGTAGGGCACGGCTGTTCCCGGCTGGAACGCCAGACCCTGGGGATTACGGTGACCTGCGGAGTAGACGAGCGGATGGAACAGGCCCCCGGGGTTGCCCGACGGAACTCCTCCATCGGTCGTCATGCGCAGGACCTTTCCCGCCAGGTTGGTGATGTCCTGTGGCGCCTGGGCGATGGTGGCGTCCCCGGTCGTCACCCACAGGTTGCCGTCGGGCCCCACCTTGACCCTGCAGCCGCTGTGCCGTCCCGATGTCGCCGGGATACCGGTCAAGAGGTCGACCCGATTCGACAGTCCGGTGTAGCCCTCGTCGACGGTGAAACGGACGACGCGGACGTCCAGGTTCCCCGAGGCGTTCGACAACATGCAGACATAGATCCGACGATTCGCGGCGTAGCCGGGATCGACGTCGAGCCCCATCAACCCGCCTTCGCCCTGGGACACGACGTCGCCGATCGCCCCCACGGTGGTTCGCCGACCGGGTGTCACGAAGGAGATCCGCCCTCCCTTCTCACTGACGAGAAGAGCCGTGCTGTTGACGAATGCCAGGTCCCAGGGGCGGTCGAGCCCCGACACGTACTCGTCGACTCCGTAGGCGGGCGGCTGACATGCGGTGGCCCCCAGGAGTGCCGCGACCGCGACGGTCACGACGACCATCCGACGGCCCCGCCTCCAGCGGCGCCCGCTGGGCCTCGGGCCCTCGCTCTCGGGGGAGTCGCGCCGATCCGTACCGCTGGAGAGAGCCATGGATCGAGCCTAGATGAGCGCTCTGCTGATCCCTTCGCGTCAGCGCTGGGGTTCCCCGTCGATCACCACGACTTCGCCGGAGTACACGGTGTGACGGACCCGCGACGTGACCGTCCGCCCCACATAGGGCACGTTGGACGACTTCGACCGACCGCCCGACGCGTCGATGGTCCACGTCGTGTCGGGGTCGATGACACAGAGGTTCGCCGGCCGTCCGACCGCGACGGAGCCATGGCGGTCGGAGATCCCACAGATCTCGGCCGGTCTCCAGCTGAGAGCAGCCAGAACGTCGATGAGATCCATTCCCAGCTCCGTGACGGCCAAGGCCAACGCGTACTCGAGTCCCAGCATCCCGGGGGGCGCGTCGGCGAACGAGCGTTCCTTGTCCTGAGGGCAGTGCGGTGCATGATCGGTCGCGATGGCATCGATGGTTCCGTCGCCGAGACCGCCGCGCACCGCCTCGACATCGGCCGACGTCCGCAACGGGGGATGAACCTTGAAGACGGTGTCATATCCAGAGCAGCACTCGTCGGTCAGGGTGAAATGATGGGGTGCCGCCTCGGCCGTGACCGGCAGCCCCGATTCCTTGGCCGCCCGGATCATGGCCACGGACCCTGCGGTCGACATGTGAAGGAAGTGAATTCTCGATCCCGTCATCCGGGACAGCGCGATGTCACGCATCACCATCAGCTCCTCCGCTTCGGGAGGCTGACCCGGGAGACCCAGCCGCGAGGAGACGGCACCTTCGTTCATCACCGTGCCGGCGGAGAGGTCCGAGATCTCACAATGTTGGGCCAGGGTCACTCCCAGCCCCCCGGCGTATTCCAGCGCCCGACGCATCACCTGGGTGTCCTGGACTCCGGCACCGTCGTCGGTGAAGATCCGCACGCCGAGGGCCGCCATCTCGGCCATCGGCGTCAGCCTGGTCCCCTCCCGGCCGACCGTGATGGCACCGGAGATCTCGACGTCGCAGAGAGCGGTGGCGGCGAGAGCCCGAACGTCACGGACCACCGACGCGCAGTCGATCGCCGGTGTCGTGTTGGGCATGGCGAGAACGGCGGTGAAGCCCCCCGCCGCCGCGGCGCGGGACCCCGACTCCACGGTCTCGGCGTCCTCCTTGCCCGGCTCCCGCAGGTGGGTGTGGAGGTCCACGAGGCCGGGGGCCACCACACATCCGGACGCATCGACGACCCGGGCGGCGTCGAGTTCGGGGGCCACGGCGGCGATCCGCCCGTCGGAGACGACGACGTCGGCGAACCGCTCGCCGTCGCGGTCGATGACCCTGCCGCCCTTGATCACGAACTCGCTCATACCGGCGTCCTCATGTCGTCCTCGTTCTCGATCGAATCCAGCTGCGACTGCGAGCCCAGGAGCCAGAAGAGCACGGCCATCCGAACGGCGACGCCGTTCGCCACCTGTTCGGTGACGACGGCGTTCGGGAGGTCGGTGACCTCGGGAGCGATCTCCACACCGCGGTTCATCGGCCCGGGATGCATGATGAGGGCGCCTCGGGGAAGTCGTCGTGCCCGCTCCATCGAGAGACCCCACTCCGCGGCGTATTCCCGCATCGAGGGAACGAGCGCCCACCGCATTCGTTCGTTCTGCATTCTCAGCAGGTAGCAGATGTCGGTCTCCGCGATGACGGCGTCGAGGTCGTGGACGACCCGCACGGGCCACCCCTCCAACGACGGCGGCAGAAGGGTCGGCGGGCCGACCAGGGTGATCTCCGCCCCCAGAGCGGAGAAGGCGGCGACATTGCTGCGAGCCACCCGGGAATGGTTGACGTCGCCGACGATGGTCACTCTCGCGCCGCTCAGATCTCCGAGTCGCGAGCGCGCCGTGTAGACGTCGAGGAGGGCCTGGGTCGGATGCTCATGACATCCGTCGCCGCCGTTGATGACCGAGGCATCGGTCCAGCGGGTGATCTGATGTCCGACTCCCGCTGACGAGTGCCGGACCACGATGGCGTCGATCCCGAAGGCGCTCACGGTCTCGACGGTGTCACGCAGCGATTCGCCCTTGCTGGCCGACGACGTGGACACCGAGAAGGTCATCGTGTCGGCCGAGAGTCGACGGGCCGCGGTCTCGAAGCTCAGCCGGGTCCGAGTGGAGTCCTCGTAGAACAGTGACACGACCGTCTTGCCCCGCAATGCGGGGACCTTGGGGATCGACCGGCGGTTGACCTCGACGAAGTGGTTCGTGAGGTCCAGCAGAGCGTCGATGGTCGTCGTGTCGAGGGCGGACATCTCCAGGAGATGCCTCACTTGGTCATCTCCCCCAGCTCGACCCCCTCCGCGCTGACGTCGACCACCTCGTCACGGCGCGTCGGGAGGTTCTTGCCCACATAGTCGGGCCTGATCGGCAACTCGCGATGACCCCTGTCGATCATGACGGCCAACTGCACCGCACGGGGACGCCCATAGGATCCGAGAGCGTCGAGCGCGGCACGTATCGTCCGGCCGGTGAACAACACGTCGTCGACCAGGACGATGGTCCGGCCCTTCGACGTCGAAGGGAATACGGGTGACCTCTTCGGGGAGGACGGGCCGGATCCCGATGTCATCTCGGAACAGCGCGACGTCGAGGGCGCCGACCTGCAGTCGGGTTCCCTCGATCTCTGCGAGTACATCGGCGATGGCCTCGGCCAGGGGCACTCCCCCGGTCTGGAGCCCGATCAGCTCGATCGTGGCGAGTCCGTGGTTGGCCTCGACGATCTCATGGGCCATACGTCGAATCGCCCGGGCGATTCCATCGGCGTCCATCACCCGGGTGTGGGAGCGGAAGACGCCCCCGTAGGGCGGTGCTCCGCGACGCTCGCGTTCGGCCATGAGTCACCTCGGTCCGTTGACGCCTCTCGGGACGTCACTTAACGGTCCGTCGGAAGATATCAGGCTCGGAGCTCGACGGCCGCGGCCGCGAGCACGCCGTTGACGAAGCGCCCCGAGTCGTCGGTGGAATAGGTGTTGGCGAGCTCGACGGCCTCGTTGAGTACCACCGCGGTCGGCACCTCGGGATGGTTCATCAACTCGTAGGTCCCCACTCTGAGCACGGCTCGATCCATGGCCGGCATCCGGGTGAGCTTCCAGCCGCGTGAGAGGCGCTCGATCACCTCGTCGATCCGGGGGCCTGCAGCGGCCACTCCCTCGACGAGGTCCACCGTGTAGGCGTCGGGTTCGAGGACCTGCTCGCCGAGGATCACCTCGGGAGCGACCGATCGCTGCTCGACCTCGTAGACGAGCTGGACGCCGCGCTCGCGTGCCTCGCGACGACCGCTTCCGAACGGTGACGTCGTCATGTCATGCCCGGGTGATGTATTCGCCGCTGCGCGTGTCCACCTTGATGGATTCTCCGGGGTTGACGAAGAGGGGTACCTGCAACACGAGCCCGGTGGCCAGCGTGGCCGGCTTTCGGGCACCCGACACCCGATCACCCTGAACCCCCGGTTCGGTGTCCGTGACGACCAGATCGACAGCCGCGGGCAACTCGACGCCGATGATCTCGTCACCGAACATCACCAGATGGACGGTGTTGTTCTCCACGAGGAACCGCACCGAATCACCGAGAGACTCGGGCGGAACGGGCAACTGGTCGAACGTCGTCGAATCCATGAAGACGTAGTCGTTGCCATCGTGGTAGAGGTACTGCATCTCGCGCTTGTCGACATGGGCCCTCTCCATCTTCTCCCCGGCGCGAAACGTCCGGTCGAGGACTGCGCCGCTGCGAACGTTCTTGATCGTGGTCCGGACGAAGGCCCCTCCCTTGCCGGGCTTCACGTGCTGGAACTCGATGAGCTGGAAGAGCCCGTCGTCGAGATCGAGGGTCATTCCGTTCTTGAAGTCCGACGTCGAGATCTGAGCCATGTGAGTTCCTTGGAGGTGGGGGTGTCCGCGTCAGCGGGGCGCGAGGTCCTGGGGTGTGAGGGTGAGGGAGACGGACCCTCTCTTGGTGACGGCCAACGTGTCCTCGAACCGGGCCCCCCCGACTTCAGGCAGGTAGACCCCTGGTTCGACCGTGATCACGTGACCGGCGGCGAGCGTAGCATCGGAGGTCGCCGCGATTCGCGGCGACTCATGGATGTCGAGGCCGACTCCGTGGCCCGTTCCGTGGATGAAACGGTCACCCCAACCCGCCTCGGCGATCACCGCTCGGGCCGCTGCGTCCACCCGCGCCGCGTCGACTCCGGCCGCGACGGCTCCGACGCCCGCGTCGTGTGCGGCGATCACGACCTCGAGGATGTCCCGAAGGGCTGAGTCGATGTCGCCGACCGGAACGGTCCTCGTCATGTCGGAGCAGTATCCGTCGACGATCGCCCCGCAATCGATGATCACGAGATCACCCTCGCAAATCGGCTCGTCGGACGGCCTGGCGTGGGGGAGGGCGCCCCGGCGGCCCGACGCCACGATCGTCTCGAACGACCGGTCGCTTGCGCCCCTGCGGCGCATTGCGGCATCGAGTTCGGCGGCGACCTGGCGTTCCGTCGTGCCGTCGACGATGATCGGTCGTATCTCCGCGAAGGCCTGATCGACGATGTGTGCGGCCGAGCGGATCCGATCGATCTCCCCGGCGTCCTTGATCTCCCTGACGGACTCGACCAGACCCTCCGTGGCCGACAGCTCCACGCCCTCGAGGAGCTCAGCGAGCTTCCTCTGCCGTCCCCAGCTCAGCGACGACGCCTCCAGTCCGACCCTCCGAGCCCCGATGGCCGAGATCGTCTCGGCGACGAGGGTGTCCATCGACGATCCGATGATCACCTCGGAATCGACGCCCGAAGCCTTCAGTTCCTGGGGAGCTTGTTCACCGTATCGACCATCGGTCACCAGGAAGGACCGGGATCCCGACACGATCAGGGTTCCCGACGAACCGGTGAATCCCGACAGATATCGGACGTTGGTGGGCGTGGTGACGACCAACGCGTCGAGCGGATCGCCGGACGCGACCTCGTCGCACCGTGCCTGCAGACGAGGCAGACGACTGCTGACATCCAGGGGGGCGAGCCCCGTCCCTTCGGAGTCGGTGATGCTCATCGGCGGGCGAGCAGCATGGCGGCGGCACGAACCGCCACCCCGTAGCCGTCGGGGCCCAGGCCGGCGATGGTGGCCGTGGCCACCGGTGCCACCACCGACGTGCTCCTCCAGGACTCGCGGGACACCGGGTTCGTCACGTGCAACTCCACGATCGGGCCATCGAAGGCGGCGAGCGCATCGTGGATGGCCCACGAGTAGTGGGTGAAGGCGCCCGGGTTGATCACGATCGCCGAGGCGGTCCCCCTGGCCTCCGCGATGAGATCGACGATCTCCGCCTCGGCGTTGGACTGACGGGCCAGGACCGACACTCCGACTTCGGCTCCCGCGGCCAGGGCGCCTGCCTCGGCCTCGGCCAGGGTCGTGGTGCCGTAGATCTCCGGCTCGCGCCGTCCGAGCAGATTGAGGTTTGGTCCAGATATCACCAGGATCGATGTCTCCGACATCGTCTCAGCGTACGGCGGCGAGGGCGTGTGTGATCGCGTCGATGCCGACGCCCCCCACCACCTCGACACCATCGGGGCCGTCGAGGACGAAGGTCAGCTCGTGCCGTGCCTTCTTGTCGCGACCCATGAGTTCGATGAGGTCGTCGTCGGCCAGCCCCTCGGGAATCGTCGAGGGCAGGTCATAGGCGCCCACCACCCGTCTCACCTCGTCGACGACCGAGGGGGCGATCCGACCGAGGGTGTGGGCGAGCTCGGCGGCGAAGACCAACCCGATGGCGACCGCCTCGCCGTGGCGCAGATCGTGCCCTCCGGCGGTTTCGAGGGCGTGGGCCAGCGTGTGGCCGTAGTTGAGGATGGCGCGCCGCGAGGACTCCCTCTCGTCGGAGGCCACGACGTCGGCCTTGATGCGCACACACGCGGCCACCCGGTCGTCGATGGCGAGGTCGTCGAGTCGACCGCCGCCCAACCAGTGGTACTTGGCCAGCTCGCCGAGGCCACTTCGCCATTCCCGGGGGGCAGGGTCGACAGCACGTCGGTGTCGCACACCACGGCCGACGGCTGCCAGTAGGCGCCGACGAGGTTCTTGCCCTCGGGGATGTTCACCCCCGTCTTTCCGCCGATGGCAGCGTCGATCTGTCCGAGCAGCGTCGTGGCCACGTGCACGACCGGGATTCCGCGGTGGTAGCAGGCGGCGGTGAAGCCGCCGACGTCGGTCACGATGCCCCCGCCGACGGCGACGACACAGTCGGCCCTGCTGAACCCCGCCCGCGCCATCGCCGAGCACAACTCTCCGATCGTGTCCAGCGTCTTGTGGGATTCGCCGTCCCCGATGATGAAGGTCTCGTTCGGAATCCCGGGGTCGATCTCGATCCCGATGTTGCGCTGGGTCACGATCGCCGCTCGACGCGTGCCGGGGGGTATGAACGAGGCGAGCTCGGACATGGCCCCGGCACCGACGACGACGGGATAGCTCCGTTCCGCCAGATCCACCTGCAGCTCGATCACGGCATCCTCCCGGCCAGGTCGTCGACGATGTCACGTACCGACCGGTCGTCGACGTCACAGATCACGTCGGCCAACTCCTCGTAGAGGTCGCTGCGCTCGCCGACGAGACGGGTCACGCTCGCAACCAGGTCCCCCTCGAGCAGGGGGCGCCTCACCCGGGATGCCTCGAGGCGGCCGACCAGGGTTCGGATTCCCGATCGGAGCCACACGCACCGGGCCCGATCCGACAGCAGCCGCCGGTTCGTCTCGCTGACGACCACGCCACCGCCCGTCGAGATGACCGTGGGTGTCTCGGCCCCGACTGCGGCGGCCAACGCCTCCGACTCCGCGTGTCGGAACGCGTCCTCGCCGTGTCGAGCGAACATCTCACTCACGGTCATCGCGACGTCGGCTTCCACGGCCCGATCGAGATCGACGAATCCCCACCCCAGTTGCGAGGCCAGCGAACGTCCGATGGTCGTCTTGCCCGCGCCCGCCATTCCGATGAGCGCGATGTGCCTGCGGGTCTCGGAGCAGCCCTCATCGACATCGTCTCCGGACACCGGTCGAGGCTACCAACCGGCAGGCGGGAGCCCGTCGGATCAGGACCCGAGGCGCCAGGAACGAGCGGTTCCCACCATCAGGAGCGCCGGCGCGAGCGTCGCCCGAAGCGACGGAGGACGGCGTTGGGCCACTTCGAACACCAGGTGGTGCCCTTCGACGGTGGAGACAACCACCGCGCTGCTCGAAGGGTTGATCTTGATCCCCGAGCTGAACGCGATCTCGTCGGACCCCTGGATGTCGATCGATTCGATTCTCGACCAGCCGATGGCCGAACGCCACGCTCGTCGACCTCGCCCCGCCGCCTCGAACCCCGCCGGCCGAACACGATGACGCCACCCTTCTTCTTGCGGGGCATGGCTGGATCACCCTGGCGGTAGGTCACGCCGTCCACCTGTTCGGGCCAGACACAGCCTGGATCCATCCACGGCGCATCGGCGGGATCTTCATCCGCGAGCTGGGACCCGCCGAAGGAGGGTGACCCCGGAACGTCGCCCTCGGCCGTGGAGAAGTTCGCCGTGGCCTCGGGCTGCTGGGGAACCGGCTCCGCGTTCGGGGTGGAGAAGAGCGGACGCGGGGCCGACTCATCGGGCGGTCCCGACACGCTGAACCCGGCACCCGGCGGCGGCGGGCCCGTTCCCGGTTCCGCGTGTGGCGCGTCCCCGAACACCGACGACGTCGACGACTCCGAGAACGGCGAGGGCCATTCGTCCCCGGTGACGTCGCTCTCGGTGAATCTCGACGGTTCCATGCCGTCGAGGTCCGATGCGTCCCCGGCCATCGCCGCGTTGCCGGCGAGTTCCCACGGCATCGAGTCGTGCGGAGAGAGACCGGTCGTGTTCTGCAGTGCGTCGATGACGTGAGGGGTGAAGTCGGGCGGCCAACCGACGAGCATCGCCATCGTCGAGTCGATGGACAGCTCTATCGACTGCAGCGGAAGGGGCGAATCGTCGATGGCATCGGCGTTCGTGACCGACACCAGGGGGATCCACCTCGGATCTCCCACGCCGCCCGTGGTCTGGCCGAAACCCAGATGCGTCGATGTCAGCACGAACAGGGTGTCGACCAACTCGTCGCCCTCGGCGGTCCGACGCAGCGTCCACCCGGCCACTGCCGCGATCACCAGCATCTCGGGGTCGATGTCGTCGCCGAGGGTGGACAGGGCATGGCGAGCCCACTCGTTCTCGCCGAGAGAGCTCTCGTGGAGCGCTTCCGAAATGGTCACCATGGGACGTTCTCCTGCACCCCACTCACCGGAGGGACTTCGTTCATCGATCATCGATCATCGCCCGAGACAGGCTGCCGTCGTTCACGCCCGACCTTATTGGTCGGAGCGGAGGAACTACAGCCTGCCCAGGTAGTCGTTCACCGCTTCGCGTCCGTGGTCAGAGCCCGAGTCGGACCCTTCGCCCGACGGTGACGAGCGGCGGGCCGCGGCGATGGCCTCGGCCGCCGCCGGACTGAGCATCGCCATCTGGGCCTCGAGGGACTCCTCGTCGGCTTCGGACCCGTCATCCGTTGGAGCAGAGGCTCCGACGCCCATCGGGGCCGCGGTCGGTTCGGGCAGCGGAGCGAAGAGATCGTTGTCGGGTCCGGACCCCTGGCGGCCGAACGGATCGAATTCGCCGAACAACTCATCGAGTGAGGAGCCGTCACCGTGGGCGGCCGCTGCAGGGGACGGCTCCGACACGGTGCCCGGCTGCACGGAGCGATCGACCTCTGCGGCAACGGGTGCGACGGGAGGGGCGGGCGGGGCGACCGGGGGTGCAGGAGTGGGCTCGATGGCCGCGTGCCGCCGGTCGAAGCGAGATCGGACGAGGATGCCGGCATGGCGAATGGTGTGGGCCCGACGTCGGCCGCAGGATCGGGGGCGGGGGACTCCACCTCGAACGAGGTGAAGAGATCGTCGCCGCTGATCTCGTCGGAGGACTCGTTGCCGGCCGTCCCGTTCCACGAGACGATCGGGTCCGTGTCCGCCGGCCCGGTCGCGACGTCGACGTCGACGTCGACGTCGGCGTCGGCGTCGGCGGCCTCCGCAGTCCCCACGGGATCCACGACGACGGGGGCGCCGGCACACGGCCGAGCCTCTTCATCGTCGGCGACCGCCGCCGTTGCGACCGCTGCGTCGGGTTCGGTCACGGGAGCCTGCGCAACGGCGGACGGTGTCTCGACGGACGGTGTGTCGACGGACAGTGCGACGTCGCGGATCTCCACGATGCCGGTCGTCACCAGATCACGGGTCAGCCGAAGGGCATCGAGCTCCCCGAGCCCCAACTCGGAGCTCACGTGGTCCACCGTGGCCCCGGACCCGATGGCCACCACCGCTGCCCACTGATCCTTGTCGAGAGTCACATGGGTTCGAGCCAGTGGTGCGACGAGAGCGAGGCCGGAGTCCGTCCCCGGAACCACCGACGTGATCTCGAGAAACTCCTCGAACATCGTCTCGGACCGTTCCAGGGTGGGCCCGACCTCGAGCGGTTCCACGGGTGAGGGCGCCGTGGCGTCGGCCTCGAACTGGAAGCTCCCCGACCCGAAGCGAAACAGATCGAACACGACCGTCTCCACGTCGACCGGCGCACCCGGACGCAACGACGTGGCGTCACCATCGACCATCATTCCGTTCTCGAACCACACCGAACCCCTGCCGCGATCACCGTCGAGAGTGAGGCGACCGGACTTGTCGGTGCTGCCGAGCAGCCGCAGGACGTCGACGATCGGAAACGAGTCAATGCTTCCGTGCAGCGCCATCTTCTACCTCCGGGATCGTTCGGGCCGGGTCGGGACGCCCGATGCTGGTGGTATCGGCAGAACGACGCGAAAATTCAATCAATACGTTCGAGAGCCGTCACGCTGCGCCCAACGCGTCGGCGACTGCGGACTCGATCGCGGCGTGGGGGGCGGCCCGGCCGGTCCACCGCTCGAAGGCGATCTCCGCCTGCCCGACCAACATGGGCACGCCGTTGGACACCTTTGCCCCGCCGTCCTCGCACCGGCGCATCCAGTCGGTGCGGAGGGGGTGATAGACGAGATCGAACACGCAGGAGCTCCGGGTGCACCGCAGTCGACAACGGCTGACCCGGAACGTCCGACATGCCCACGGGCGTGGCATTGACGATCACATGGGCCCTTCCCGCTTCCTCGGCCGACGCCCACCGGGCGACGCCGCCGCCCAACCCGACGACCTCGGAGGCCCGTTCGGGATTGCGGGCCACGACGTCGATTCGTCCGGCTCCGGCGCCGGCCAGGGCATCCACCACTGCGGCGGCCGCGCCGCCGGAGCCGATCACTGCGACGTGACTGCCCTTCAGGTCAACACCCCACGTGCGACGGAGCCCGGTCAGGAACCCGGCTCCGTCGGTGTTGTCCCCCACCAGGTCGTCGCCGTCCCAGAAGATGCAGTTGACCGCTCCGAGCCGTCTGGCGACGTCGGTGAGGCCGTCGAGCGACGACATGACCGCCTGTTTGAGCGGCATGGTCACCGACAGGCCGGCCAGGCCGAGCGTCCGTGTCGCGTCGATGGCCGCCGATGCGTCGGCCGCGACGACATCGAAGGCGACATAGGTCCAGTCCAGGTCGCACGCAGCGAACGCCGCGTTGTGGATGACCGGTGAGAGCGAATGGCGAATCGGCGAACCGATCACCGCCGCCACGCTCGTCGCGGCCCCCGTGATCGACCTGGTCGATGTCATCTGCTCGGCCTGTCAGGAGACCCCGGCGTCCGCCGCGGCCTTCTTGGCGTCGAGGAACTCCTCGTAGCTGTCGGTGAACACGTGCTCACGTGGCGCGGAGGACACCAGTACGTAGTACTCCCATGTCCCGTCCACGGGGTTGATCGCCGCCTCGAGCGACTCTGCGGACGGCAGAGAGATGGCTGTCGGGGGCAGGCCGGTGTTCAACCGCGAGTTGTAGGGGGTGTCGGTCCGGAGTTCGGTGACCGTCAGCCCCTGCCCGTCCCCACCCTTCCGGCCGAGTCCGTACAGGATGGTGGCGTCGATCCCGAGCGGCGTGTTGGAGTCCAGTCGGTTGAAGATCACCCTGGCGATCTTCGGACGCTCCTCGAGTGGATCGCCGGTCTCGCGCTCGATCATGGAGGCCACCGTCACCAGGTCGGCTGCGGGGTACCCCGTTCGCACCTCTGCATCGTCGTATCCCAGCTCGTCGAGCGTCGAGTCGAACTCGTCGACCAGCCGCTGAAGGATCTCGACCGACGTCGCACCTTCGGCGAAATCGTAGGTCTGAGGCATGAGATAGCCCTCCCACGAGGTGGCGTCCGCCGGCCGGTAGCGGGAGGTGACCTGCCCCGAGGCGAGCACCAGATTCAGCTCGTCGACGGTGATCGCGGGGAACTGCTCGCTGATCTCCGCCAGAGCGTCCTCGAGCCACGTGCCCGGAATGATGGTCAACACCGTGGACGACGCCGGAATGGGTCCGGCGTCGAGCACCTCGACGGCTGCGGCCATCGACGAGTTCTCCCTGAATCGGACGTACTCGCCCGCCTGGGGAGGAGCGACGTCCTTCCACCGCGTGTACCAGCGGAACACCCTGGCCGACCCGATGACCCCCTCGTCCTCGAGGATGTCTCCGACCCCGTCCAGCGTCGATCCGGGTGGGATGATGACGGATTCGACGAGGTCGCCCTGAGGCGACGAGGGTGAGATCTGTCGGCTCGTCCACAGCAGTGCCGCAGCTCCCAGAATGCCCACCAGCGCGGCGACGGCGATGATGCTGGACAGCACCCTGCGACGCCCGACCCGTCCGCGGGGAAGTGGCACGTACTCCTCGGGTCCGCTGAGCTCGTTCATTCGTCCTCTGGTGGGGAAGTGCGCCGGTGGTCGAGCCACGCCTGCAGCATCACCGCGGCGGCGATGCGGTCGACCACGCGGCGTCGGTCCCGGGGTGAGAGCTTCATCTCGATGATCGAGCGCTGGGCGGTCACGGTCGTGAGCCGCTCATCGTAGGTCTCCACAGGAAGCCCCGTGAGCGCAGCGATCTCCTCCGCCTCGGCCCGCGCCGCACGCGACGACTCCGACTCGCGACCGTCGAGATGAAGGGGCAGGCCGACGACGATCATCTCGGCCTCCGCCTCGATCGCCAGTTCCCTGATGCGGCGGTGGTCACGTCCGCGATCACCGCTGCGCTCCACCAACTCGAACGGCGTCGCCACCATTCCGTCCGAGGTGGAGAGAGCGACCCCGATCCGACGGCTGCCGAGGTCCAGTCCGATGGCCCGCACCGTGGTCAGACCGTCAAGTGGGCGACTTTGGCTCTCACTGCCTCGAGAGCCTCGGGGATCGCCTCGGCGTTCCGTCCTCCCGCGGTGGCCAGCTCGCGTCCCTGCCCTCCCCCGCCGCCGACGATGCCCACCGCCTCGGCGATCAGCTCATCGGCGCCCAGGGGGAACCCGGGTTCCACCGCCGCGGCGATGGCGACGCCCTTTCCTCCGGGTGACGACGCCACGACCACGGCCCTGATCTCCGGTCGATCCCTCAGCGACACCGCCAGGTCCCGCACTTCGTCACGGCCGTCGCTGGACACCTGTGCCACCACGATGCCGTCGACGGCGGTCGAGACCAGATCTCCCGCCAACCCGCCGGCGAGCTGGGCCTTGAGCGACTTCAGCTCCTCTCGGGCCGCCTTCAGCTCGTCGAGCCGCTTGGCCACGCCGTCGGCCAGGTCGTCGGGCGGGCACACCCACCAGGTTCGCCACGTCGGCGACCAGCCTCTCGGTGGCCCGCAGCCGCTCGACCGGTTCGGTCCCCGCCACCGCCTCGATTCGTCGGATGTTGGAACCGATGCTGGACTCGGAGACGATCTTGAGCGGCCCGATGTCGCCCAGCGCGGCGACGTGCGTACCGCCACACAGCTCGATGGAGTGAGGCCCCGCCTCGAGGACCCGCACCACATCGCCGTACTTGTCGCCGAAGAAGGCGATGGCACCCGCTGCGAGAGCCTCCTGCTTGGTCGTCTCGACGTGTCGCACTGCGGCATTCGTCAGGATCTCGGCGTTGGCGAGGTCCTCGATCCGGGTGATGTCGTCGGGTGAGACCCGTTCGAAATGGCTGAAGTCGAATCGCAGGCGATCGGGCCCCACCCACGAACCCTGCTGACGGACGTGATCCCCGAGTGTCTCCCTCAATGCCCAGTGGAGGATGTGAGTTGCGGTGTGGTGCCGACGGATGCGAGCCCGTCGATCCGTGTCGATGCGCGCGACGACCTCCATCCCCACCTCGGCCCGCCCCTCCACCGACGACAGGTGGTGGCGCACGACGCCCGGTGCGCCATAGGTCGTGTCGACGACGTCGGCCGAGAAGCCGGCGCCCGTGATGCGACCGGTGTCGCCGATCTGGCCACCGGACTCGGCGTAGAAGGGAGTCCGATCCAGCACCACGGAGTCGCCGACGACGCCGATGACCCGCGCCTCGCACTCGTCGACCTCGCGACCCACGAACTCGGTGGGTCCGTTCTGCTCGGCCATGGCGGCGAACGACGTGGCAGAACCCTCGACCGACCGGTCCTTGCGAGCCGCACGGGCACGCTCGCGTTGTGCGGTCATCTCGCGCTCGAAGCCCTCGAGGTCGACCGTGGCACCCCGTTCGGCCACGACCTCCTGGGTCACCTCGAAAGGGAAGCCGTAGGTGTCGTGAAGGGTGAACGCGACCGTTCCGTCGAGAACGCCTCCGCCGTCGAGGCGATCGAGATGCTCATCGAGAATGACGAGGCCCAGCCGCATGGTCTCCCGGAACCCCACCTCCTCGCGCCTGATCGCGGCCGAGATGTTGTCGTGATGGTCGACGAGCTCGGGATAGTCCTCCCCCATCTGATTCACGACCTCGTCGACGATGTCGGGGAGGAGAGGATCCTCGACTCCGAGGAGATAGGCGTGGCGGACGGCGCGGCGGATGATCCTGCGCAGGACGTAGCCCCGGTCCTCGTTGGAGGGGATCACCCCGTCCGCCAGCAGGAACGCTGCCGTGCGCGCATGTTCCGCGACGATCCGTTGGCTCACGTCGCTGCGTTCGGAGGCGCCGTAGGCAACACCCGATCGCGCCTCGACCGCTGCGATGAGGCTGCGGATGTGGTCGAGCTCCCACACCGAATCGACGTTCTGGACCACCGCCAGCACCCGCTCGAGACCGGCACCGGTGTCGATCGACGGCGTCGGAAGCGCCACCCGGGTGCCGTCGGGCATCTGTTCGAACTGCATGAAGACGAGATTCCAGATCTCGACGAAACGTTCGTCCCCGCCGAATGCAGGGCCCCCATCGGCGCCGTAGTCGGCGCCCTTGTCCCAGAAGATCTCCGAGCACGGGCCACAAGGACCCGAGTCGCCCATCTTCCAGTAGTTGTCCTCGTCGAGACGCTGGATCCGTTCCGGCGGTACGCCGACGACGTCGCGCCAGATCTGCTCCGCCTCGTCGTCGGTGAGGTGAACGGTGACCCACAGGCGGTGGGGGTCGAGCCCCAACACATCGGTCACGAACTCCCACGCCAGAGGGATCGCCAGCTCCTTGAAGTAGTCCCCGAAGCTGAAGTTACCCATCATCTCGAAGAACGACAGGTGTCGCGAGGTCCGTCCGATCTCATCGAGATCGTTGTGCTTGCCCCCCGCACGGACACACTTCTGGACGCTCGTCGCCCGCTGCCAGGGAGCCGGCTCCTCGCCCACGAAGTACGGCTTGAAGGGAACCATTCCCGCCACGGTGAACAACAACGAATCGTCGTGCGGAATCAGGCTCGCGGAGGGGACCACCTCGTGGCCGCGCTCGGCGAAGAAGCCGGTGAATTCTCGACGCAGGTCCTTGGCTCGCATGGTCCGCTCACACTACCGGTCGAGGGAAGGAACCCTCGTTGCTCAGCGGGGAACCGCGGCGCTCCGCGCGGAGGGCGACGGAGGGAGCGACGACGGAGCACGCGTCGTCGACCGGGCGTCGACCCGGTCACGAAGGTCGGCCTCGGTCTCGTTCATGACCACTCGCCCCTCGACGACCGCGTCCCGCACCCGGTCCCCGATCGTGCCGACCCGATCCCGCACCACCCGGACCTGGTGCGACGGCGTCAGCTTCTCCGCGGCGCGCTCGATCTGGACCCTGACCTTGCGTTGGGCCCACAGCGTCCCGGCGGAACCCGCGGCTGCTCCGACGCCCATCCACACCACTCGCTTGATCATGGACGAACCTTACGCGTCCTCGGCACTGCGGAGCCGACGAGCGGCGCGCTTGGTGCCCTTGGCCAGCGCTGCGGTCTTGATCACCGGGTGAGACAGCATTCGGACCGTGGCAGTGGTCGCGGTGTCGACCCCGTCGGTCAGCGACGAGGCCGTGCCGATGAGCGCGTCGAGGCGGTCCACCTGATCCGCAGCCCCCTCGGCAGATCTCGAGATCTCCTCCAGCAGCGGTGTGGCCTGGGCGACGAAGGATTCGGTGGAGGCACGAAGGTCCGCCACCAGGGCCGTCAGCCGCACGGAGACCACCGCCAGGACTCCCACCGCGGCGAGTGCCACGACCGACAGAACGACGAGTGCCAGATCGCTTGCGGACATGGCCAGACGCTACCCCTCCGGTGCCCACCGGTCCGTCGTTTCGGCCTCGTACCACCTGTCTCCGACCGTCCGGGACTTCGGCGCCTCCGACAGCGCCATCACGGCGTGACACAAGGCGTAGCGCGCCTCGGGAAGTCCGACCGAGTCGACGGCGTGCGCGGCCGCGACCGCCAGGGCGAGCGCGCCGTCGTCGGCTCGGCCCACGTCCTCGGAGGCGAAGATGACCAGCCGGCGAGCCACGAATCGGGGATCCTCCCCCGACTCGATCATGTGACGGAGCCAGGCGACAGCCTGGTCGGACCGTCCGGCGCGCATGTGCTTGATGAGGGCGGAGGCCGAGTCGTAATGCTCACCGGCGTCATAGTGTCGCCGCCCCGCGCCGAGAGCCTGAGCCAGGATCGTCACGTCGATGACGTCGCCGCCCGTGGTCCCGGGTCAGCTCGGTCGCCAACTCCACGATCACCATGATCGCCCGCCCATCGCCCGCCGCCGCCTCGATCAGGCGGCTCCTGGCAACGGTGTCGATGGCGATTCGCTCTTCATCGAGGCCCCGATCCACGAGTATGTCGAGAGCGGCATCGTTGAGCGGTTCCAGCTCGACCACGGTGCAGCGCGACAGCAACGGTCGGTTGATGGTGGCCCATGGGCTCTCGGTCGTGGCACCGAGCAGGCGGTAGGCGCCGTTCTCGACGTCGCCGAGCAGCGAGTCCTGCTGGGAACGACTGAACCGATGGATCTCGTCGAGGAACAACACCGTGTGGGTTCCCGAGTACCCCAGTCGCTCCCTCGACCGCTGCGACACCGCTCGAATGTCCTTGACCGAGGCCGACACGGCGGACAGCGTCTCGAACGCCATCCCCGATTCCCCGGCCACGACACGTGCCAGCGTGGTCTTGCCCGTCCCCGGCGGACCGAAGAGGATCATCGAGGTGAGTCCACCGGAATGAACGATCCGTCGGAGCGTCCCGTTCGGTCCGACCAGGTGGTCCTGACCGACGACGTCGTCGAGACGGACGGGGCGCAGTCGATCGGCGAGGGGGGCCGTCCGCTGCCCTCTCGGTCGTGGCGGCGGCGGCGAAGAGATCGTCCGGCACGACCGGAGCATAGGTGGCATTTGCCGATCCACTCCCTACCCTTCAGGGGATGGACAAGGTCATCCTCGTTCTCGTCGTGGGCGGGATCGCGGTCGTTGCGGCGAAGTTCCGCTACGACGCCGGCCGGGATCGTCGGGACACGCTGCAGCGCATCGCCACCGAACACGAGTCACGGGGCTCTTTGAGCCCGACGGCCGACCTCTTCCGCGATGCCGGAGTTCCCGTTCCCGATCCGATCGAGGCTGCGGCGCCCGCCACGCTCAACCCGGCGAGCCCGGCGGGACCGGCGGAGCGACCACCGCCGGTCGACCTCGCCCGGGTTCTGGACGGAATCCACTGGCCGGTCGACCTCGCACCGCTTCACCCCGGCGATCCACACCTGATGGTCATGGCGTCGGATGCCGCCCCTGCGGTCGTCAGGGCCGCGCTCGACACCGAATTCCGGCGTCTCGACGTCGAGGTGCAGTGGGACGGGACCGGTGTCGCACAGATCGTCGGCCACGGCGGCCGGGTGTCGATGACGATCCACGAACATGCCCCGGAGGGCGCATCGGGTGCGGGCGGAAGTCGAGTCGAGTTCATCTCGAGTTGACCCGGTTCGCGACTCGCGGACCTCAGTCGTCGGCGCGCGGAAGGACCCGCAGTCCGAGCTCTGCCAGTTGCACGGGGTCGATGTCGGTCGGGGCCCTGGTCAGGGGGTCGGACCCCGACTGGGTCTTCGGGAACGCAATCACCTCGCGTATGTTCTCCTCCCCTACCAGGAGGGCCGTCACCCGATCGATGCCGAAGGCGAATCCCGCATGGGGAGGTGCGCCGAAGCGGAAGGCGTCGAGCAGGAATCCGAATTTGGCCTGGGCCTCGTCCTCGGAGATGCCCAGGAGATCGAAGATCTTCCGTTGGATGTCGGCCCGATGGATACGGACCGAACCCGAACCCAGCTCCCAGCCGTTGAGGACGAGGTCGTAGGCCTGCGAGCGCACCTCGAGGCAGCGCTCCACGGGTGCACCGGCGGACACCTCCTCGAGAATGTGCACGTCGTCGGGGTGCGGCATGGTGAACGGGTGGTGGGATGACACCGGGCGGCCCGTCGCGGCATCGACCTCCTCGAACAACGGGAAATCGACGATCCACACGAACGTGAGGGGACCCTCCCCCACCGGCGGACGGCCGAGCTCGGTACGGAGCAATCCGAGGACGTGGCGAACCGCAGGACGATCATCGGCCACCAGGAACAACATGTCCCCGGGCCGCGCCCCGAGTCGCTCGGGGAGCGCCGCCAGCTCGGCGCCACTGAGAAACTTGGCGATCGGCGACTCGAGTTCGATCCGGTCACCATCGCCGCGGACCCTCATCCACACCAGACCCTTGGCTCCCCAGCGCTTGGCGGTGTCGGTGAGATCGTCGAGGCGATTGCGTCCCAGATCGGCCGCGCCCTCCACTCGGATGCCCTTGACGCACTCCGCCTTGAAGGCGTTGAACCCGGTCTCGGCGAAGATGTCGGTGAGCTCGGTCAGTTCCATCCCGAACCGCAGGTCGGGCTTGTCGGATCCGAACCGCTCGGCCGCCTCGAGCCAGGTCATCGTCGGGATCTCCCCGACCGATTCGCCCTTCACCTCTTCGACCACCGCGCCGATCGCCGCCGAGATCACCGACAGGACATCCTCCTGGGAGGCGAAGCTCATCTCGGCATCGAGCTGCATGAACTCGAACTGCCGGTCGGCCCGGAGATCCTCATCCCTCAGACAGCGGGCGATCTGGTAGTAGCGATCGATTCCGCCCACCATCGTCAACTGCTTGAAGAGCTGGGGTGACTGCGGCAGGGCGTAGAACCGGCCGGGCGACTGGCGCGACGGCACGACGAAGTCGCGGGCGCCCTCGGGGGTCGAGGCGATCAGCATCGGCGTCTCGATCTCGACGAACCCCTGGGACTCCATGGATCGCCTGATCGCCGAGTTGACGCGTGCCCGGGTCCGCAGGTTGGACTGCATCTGGTCGCGGCGCAGATCGAGATAACGATGGCGCAGCCTGATGGTCTCGTCGGTCTCGGTTCGACCGTCGAGAGGAAAGGGCGGCGGCTCGGCCGAGGACAGCACCTCGACCGAACACTCCTTGATCTCGATCTCGCCGGTGGCGAGCGACGGGTTCACCGTTCCCTCCAGCCGCGCTTCGACCGTCCCGGTGACCCGGACCACGAATTCGCTGCGAAGGTCGGCTGCACCATCGACGACGCACTGCACCAGGCCGGTGTGGTCGCGCAGGTCGATGAAGGCGAGGTGCTCGCCGTGCTCCCGCCGGCGCGCCACCCAGCCGCACATCGACACCGTGCGCCCGATGTCGGTGGCGCGGAGGTCACCGCACATGTCGGTGCGGAGCCCCGTGGTCAAGTCGGGGTGGGTTCTGTCGGTCACGTCAACAACTTCCTGATCTCGTCACACATCTCCGAACGGGCGACCGTTCGTTGTTCGCCGTCGGTGCGGAGGGAACGAAGCGTCACCGCGTTCGCCTCCCTCTCGTCGTCGCCGCTCAACACCGCGATCTCGGCTCCCGACCGATCGGCCGCCTTCATCTGGGCCTTGGGCGAGCGGGCATCGAAGGCCCGATCGGTCTTCAGGCCGGCCCGACGCAACTCGGTCGTGATGTCGCGGACGTCTCTCTGGTCGCCACCGAAGCCCACGACGAACACGTCGACGCTGTTCTCTTCGACGAGAAACGCCTGCTCTGCGTCGCAGGCCAGCAGGACTCTCTCGACCCCGGAGCCATAGCCGAAGCCTGGAGTGTCGGGGCCTCCGAGCGCAGCGACGAGCCCGTCGTACCGGCCCCCGCCTCCGATCGTCGACTGAGACGCATCGATGGCGTCGCTGATGATCTCGAACACGGTGTGGGTGTAGTAGTCGAGACCCCGAACGAGTCGAGGGTTCACCTCGAAGGGGACGCCCGCGGCGTCGAGCCCGTCTCGGACCCGCTCGGCGTGGGCCCGGGCCTCCTCGCCCATTCGGTCCCAGAGGGTGGGGGCGTCACCGAGCGTCGCGACCGTCTCGGGGTTCTTGGAATCGAGAATGCGCAGCGGGTGCGACCCGATCTTCGCGGCGTCGTCGGGGTGCATCACCGACGCGTGGCCACGCAGGAAGGCGTCGAGATCCTCGGCGTACACCCGACGTGACTCGGGGTCGCCGATCGAGTTGATCTCGAGGCGCACCCTGCGGAGTCCCAGTGATGCGTAGAAGTCCCACAACCCGACGATCATCTCGACGTCGACGTCGGGGTCGGGCGAGCCGAAGCATTCGGCTCCGATCTGGTGATGTTGGCGGAACCTCCCGGCCTGTGGCTTCTCGTGACGGAAGTGCTCGGAGATGTAGGAGACCTTCCACGGGAGGATCGGGTGGTGCTCGACGAAGGACCGGGCGACGCCGGCGGTCGACTCGGGGCGCAGAGCGACCATCGTTCCGTCGCGATCCTCGAAGGCGTACATCTCCTTGCTCACCACGTCGGTACCCACCCCGAGGCGCTGGAAGACCGCCAGCTCCTCGAGTACGGGGGTCCGTATCTGGGCGTATCCCGATGCCTCGAGAGCCTCGAGGAAAGCGTCGATGAGCAACCTCCACCGCCGGGACGTGGCGGGAAGAACGTCTTTCATCCCGGTCAGGGATCTGGGCGTGTCGGGGGCGGCCACGGACACCCGATGGTAGGTGATGTCGGCGCCGCGGCCGGCCATCGAGAGCGCCGTCGTGGCCGTGCTCTCGGGCCGTCTCGGCGGGGGCCTCGCCCTAGTGTGGACCCGTCACGCCCGCGGGTGCGGAGTCGTCGTGGCGCGGAGGAGGAACCAGTGGTCTCGGAGATCTTCGATGCGGAGCGTTGGGCCGAGGTGGAGGGCTTCGACTTCGATGACATCACATATCACCGCGCCGTCGACGGCGGCGTGGTCCGTATCGCCTTCGACCGACCCGAGGTGCGCAACGCCTTCCGACCCTCGACCGTCGACGAACTGTTCAGGGCCCTCGATCACGCCCGGATGTCCACGCACGTCGGGTGTGTTCTGCTCACCGGCAATGGCCCGTCCCCCGTCGACGGAGGATGGGCGTTCTGCTCGGGCGGCGATCAGCGGATCAGGGGACGCGACGGATACCGCTACGCCGAGGGCGACGACGCCGGATCCATCGATCCGGCACGCACCGGACGACTGCACATCCTCGAAGTCCAGCGCCTCATCCGGATGATGCCGAAGGTGGTCATCTGCGTGGTGCCCGGCTGGGCCGCCGGCGGTGGCCACAGCCTCCACGTCGTGGCCGACCTGACCCTGGCCAGCGAGGAACACGCCCGTTTCAAACAGACCGATGCCGACGTCGCCAGCTTCGACGGCGGCTTCGGTTCCGCCTATCTGGCGCGGCAGGTGGGCCAGAAGTTCGCCAGGGAGATCTTCTTCCTCGGAGAGACCTACAGCGCCGAGGACGCCCACCGCATGGGGATGGTCAACGCCGTGGTCCCCCATGCCGAGCTGGAGTCGACCGCGCTCGAGTGGGGGCGCAAGATCTGCGCGAAGAGCCCGACGGCCCAGCGCATGCTGAAGTTCTCGTTCAACCTCATCGACGACGGGCTCGTCGGTCAGCAGGTCTTCGCCGGCGAGGCGACCCGTCTCGCCTACATGACCGATGAAGCGGCCGAGGGTCGGGACTCCTTCCTGGAGAAACGCGAGCCCGACTGGTCCGCGTACCCCTATCACTTCTGAACCGGCCCTCCGGGCGCCGCTCCGACCACCCGTGGCGCCTACCCCGATGAGGAACCGCCCGGAAGCACCCGGTAGGCGTCGTAGACCGAGTCGATCCGGCGGATTCGTCCGAGGATGCTCTCGAGGTGGGAGGGATCGCCGAGTTCGAACTCGAAGCGCATCGTCGACACCCGGTCGGACCCTGTCTGGGTCTGGGCCATGAGGATGTTGACCTGTTGATCCGACAGGGTCGAGGTGATGTCGGTCAACAGCCGCGAGCGATCCAGCGCCTTGACCTCCACCAGGGCCACGAACAACCCCGCGCTGTCGTCGTCCCAGGCGACGTCGAGAACCCGGTCCGAAGGACCAGAGGCCAGGCTCATGGCATTGGCACAGTCCGTGCGGTGGATACTGACCCCTCGTCCCTTGGTCACGTACCCGATGATCTCGTCAGGAGGAACGGGGGCGCAGCAGCGAGCGATCCTCACCATGACGTCGTCGAAGCCCTCGACGTTGACCCCGACGCGACCGTCGCGGGGGCGTCGACGATGGTGACGGGCCGATGTCGAGACCATCTCCTCGCGTTCGGGCACGGCCTGTCGCAACATCCGCGACAGGCGCCCTGCGACCGCCTCCCCCGAGATGTGGTGCTCGCCGATGGCCGCGAGCATGGCGTCGACCGAGCCGTAGTTGAGCTCCTTGGCGACGTCTGCGATCAGCGCGCTGTTGAGAACGCGCTGTGTGGGCAGGCCTTCACGCCTCACCGCCTTGATGAGCGCCTCGCTGCCGGAGTCCCTGGCATCCTCCCGGCGTTCGCGGCTGTACCACTGCTTGATCTTCGTCCCCGCGGATCGCGTCGCCACGAAGCCGAGCCAGTCCTGGTTCGGGGCGGCACCCTCGACCTTGGACGTGAAGATCTCCACGGTGTCGCCGGAGTGGAGATGCGAGTCGAGTCGGACGAGACGACCATCGACGCGGGCGCCGATGCACCGGTGACCGACCTCGGTGTGGATGGCGTACGCGAAGTCGACCGGAGTGGCGCCAGCCGGAAGGGCGATGACATCGCCCTTCGGCGTGAAGCAGAACACCTCGTCCTGCTCCAGGTCGATCTTCAGGTTCGCCATGAACTCGTCGGGGTCGGAGAGCTCCCGTTGCCAGTCCACCACTCTCGACAACCAGGGAAGATCGGCGTCGGGGGCGTTGCCCTCCTTGTACGCGAAGTGGGCCGCGACGCCGGACTCCGCTCGCCGGTGCATGTCGCGGGTCCTTATCTGAACCTCGATGTTCTTGCCGAACGGACCCACCACGGTGGTGTGCAGCGACTGGTACAGGTTGAACTTCGGCATGGCGATGTAGTCCTTGAACCGCCCCGACACCGGCCTCCACAACGAGTGGACGCACCCGAGCGCCGCGTAGCAGTCCTTCTCGCTCTCGACGATGATCCGCAGGCCCACCAGGTCGTAGATCTCGCTGAACTCCTTGCCCCGCAGGACCATCTTCTCGTAGATGCTCCAGAGGTGTTTCGGGCGGCCCGTCACCTCGGCGGCCACTCCGAGCATGTCCAACTGGACCCTTACCTGCTCCTCCACCTGGGCGACCATGAGCTCCCGCTCGGGCGCCCGCCCCGCCACCATGTGGTCGATCTCCGCGAACACCTTCGGTTGGAGAGCGGCGAAGCACAGATCCTCGAGCTGTTGTTTCACGTCGCCCATGCCGAGCCGATGCGCCAACGGGGCGTAGACGTCGACGGTCTCACGCGCCGTGGCCTCCTGCTTCGACGGAGGGAAGGCGGCGATCGTGCGCATGTTGTGGAGACGATCGGCCAGCTTGATGACGAGAACCCGAACGTCCTTGGCGGTGGCGACGAGCATCTTGCGAATCGTCGCGGCCTGCTGAGCCTCTTTCGTGTCGAAGTGGAGGCGGTCCAGCTTCGTCACGCCGTCCACGAGTTGCGCAGCATCACGTCCGAAATCGGTCTCGACCCATCCCAGCGCCATGTCGGTGTCCTCGACGGCGTCGTGGAGTAGCGCGGCGATGACGGTGGTCTCGTCCATTCCCAGCCGGGCACAGATCGTGGCGACCGCCAACGGATGGGTGATGTACGGCTCGCCCGACTTCCGTGTCTGGCCTTCATGGGCGGCGGCCGCGGCCGCGTAGGCCCGCACGATTCCCTCGGTCGGCGCCTTGGGGCGGGTCTGGCGGAAGATCTCCACCAGTCCCTGGACCTCGAGAGCCGCGGGGAGTTGATGGCGTCTCCACGGCAGGACTCTGGCCACGGCCGGCATCGCGACCTCTCAGTCGTACCGGAGCACGGAGTGCACCCGGTGTCCGTCGAGACGTTCTCTCGCCCCGAGAGCGGTCACTTCGATCAGAGCGGCGACAGAGGTGACCACGGCGCCCGCCGATTCGACGAGATGAACGGTGGCCGCCGCGGTTCCCCCGGTCGCCAGCACATCGTCGATCACCAGGACCCGCGCCCCTTCGCCCAGCCCGTCGAGGTGGATCTCGAGGCTGTCGCTGCCGTACTCCAGGTCATAGGTGATGGACGAGATCGCCCTCGGAAGCTTGTTCGGCTTGCGCACCGGAACGAACGGTCGCCTCAGCGCCATCGCCACCGGGGTCCCGAACAGGAATCCCCGCGCCTCGATGCCGACCACGGCATCGACGACATCGACGAACGGCTCAGCGAGTCGGTCGATCGCCACCCCGAACGCTTCGGGATCCCCCAGCAACGGCGTGATGTCGCGGAACAGGATCCCCGGTTCGGGGAAGTCGGGCACATCGTGGACGTACCGCCGCAGATCGACGCCGTTCATCCCCCAACCGTACCGAAGGCGCACCATACCCGGATCAACGCCACCGAACGGCCCCCGGCATCTATCGCTTGCGACCCTTGCGCGGTCGGGGCGGATGCGAACGTTGGTACAGAGCGGCCTTCGACTCCACGTCGGATCCCGCCTTTGCGGATACCGCGGCGCGGGGGGTGGCCATCGCGTCACCCCTCGGCACGGTCGCCCCACGGGACGGTTCGCCCGGAACGATGTGATCGGCCTCGTCCTCGACGCCCCGGCTGCGGGCGCGTTCACGGATACGCCGATAATGGGGCTCACGCTCCTTGAGGACCGTCACCACGGGCGATGCCACGAAGATCGACGAGTACGTGCCGGCGAGAAGGCCGATGAACAAGGCGAGAGAGAAGTCGAACATGACGGCCTGGCCGTAGAAGACCCCGCCGATGACGAGAATCGACAACACCGGCACCACGGTGGACAGGGTGGTGTTGATCGACCTCATGAGAACCTGGTTCAGCGACCGCCGGATGATGGCCGTGAAGGTGTACTGGCCGGTCCGCTCGTAGCGATCGCAGTTCTCGATGACCCGGTCGTACACCACGATCGTGTCGTACAGGGAGTAACCGAGGATCGTCAGGAACGAGATCACCGTGGCCGGGGTGACCGCGAACTGGAAGATGGCATAGACACCGACCGTCAGAACCACATCGTGGATCACGGCGATGATCGCGGAGGCCGCCATGCGCGCCTCGAGTTGCCAGCTGATGTACAGGGCCACGACCACCAGGAACACCACCAACGCCTTGGCGGCATCACGGGTGATCTTTCCACCCCACGACGGACCGACGGTGTTGGTGCCCACCTCGTCGAGATCGACGCCGGCGGCGTCGGCCAGAGCGGCCGCGATCTCCTCGGACTCCGAGATCGATTTCGATTCCTCGGCCTGGATCCTCACGATCCTGTCACCATCGGCGTTCTCGACCACCTGGATCTTCGAGTTCGACCCCTTGTCGAAGTCGTCGAGAACGGAGCGGGCGTCGTCGACGGTCAGCTCGTCGGAGGGAACCTCCCACACGGCACCGCCGGTGAAATCGATCGACAGGTTCAGGCCGTTGACGACCAGTGCCACCAGGCCTGCTCCGACGACGATGGCCGAGGCGATGAGGGCTCGATTCCAGTAACGAGGGAAATCGACGTCGACATCACCCCGGTAGAGGCGTCTCCAGATCGAGATCACGACTCACCCCCGTCGAGCGCCACGGCGACGTCGTCGTCCACGGGGATACCGAACAGCGACGGCCGCTCGCCCATGGAGGACTTGGCCAACAGCGCGGTCGCCGGCCGCACGAACAGATACGACATGGCCAGGTCGATCAACGTGGCGAGACCCAGGTACAGGGCGAAGCCGCGAACCGGTCCGACCGAGAGCAGATAGAGGATCAACGCGCCGATCAGCGAGGACGTGTCGGCCTTGAGAATCGTGGAATAGGCGTCGGAGAAGGACTTGTCGACGGTCGAACGAATGGTGCGTCCCTTGCGCGCCTCTTCCTTGACGTTCTCGAAGTAGACGATCGAGCTGTCCATCACCACTCCGATCGACACGATGATGCCGACGATTCCGGCGAGGGTCAGGGTCAGACCCCACGTCTCGCCGAGGAACGCGATGATCGAGAACAGCAGCCCGGCCGAGAGAACCAGCGACGTCACCGTGATCAGACCCAGGAGTCGGTAGTAGGCGATGATGTAGAGGGCGACGAGAGCGAGGCCCACCCCACCGGCGATGAGGCCCGACCGCAGCGCGTTCGATCCGAGGGTGGCCGAGACGGTCTGGACGCTCTGGGGTTCGAACTGAACCGGCAAGGCACCGAAACGGAGCGCGGTGGCCACGCCCTTGGCCCGCTCCTCGGTGAAGTCGCCGGTGATCTGGATCTGATCGCGTGAGAAGTTGGCCTCGTTGATGGCCGGCGCGGTCAGGACGGAGCCGTCGAGGACGATCGCCAGCCGGCCCGGTCCCGAACCCGTTCCGCCGCCGGCAGGACACTCCTCGCCGCCCGTGTTGCAGATCTGCGCCGCGGCGTTGAAGAGGTCGATGCCGTCGGCTCCCCCTTTGAACGTGGGCCGTACCTCCCATCCACCGTTCTGGCTGAGCCCGGCCGTGGCGTCCTCGATCGCGTCGCCGGTGAGCAGTGCCGGACCGAGCGAGTAGACGGTGACGGTGCCGTCCCGCTCGGGTTCCCCTTCCAGAGTGACCTCGGCGTCGACCTTGTCGTCGGCTCGCTCGGTCAGTTCCACGCCCGCCACCCGTTCGAGGCCCAGGAGTTCCTGGAACTCGGTGGTGCTGATGTCGATGCCCCACTCGTTGGTGGGAGTGGGCGCAGTGGTGGTCGTGGTGTCGTCCTGGCCCGCCGCGGCGCTGTTGGCCAGCTCCTGTTCGAAGACCTGCTGAGCGGTGACACCCTCGGGGAGGCCCAGCTGCTCGCGCAACGCGGCGATCTGTTCGTCGGCGTCCTGTGGGGGTCGGCCGCTGACGCTGAGGACAGGGCGGAAGCGCAGCTCTGCGGTCTGGCCGACCAGGTCCAGAGCCTGTTTCTGGTCCTTGATGCCGGGCAGTTGGACGACGATCGTCGCCCCCTGGACCGTGATGTCGGGTTCGCCGACCCCGATGGCGTTCACCCGGCGCTCGATGATGTCCTTCGCCTGCTCGAGCGCCTCGGGATCGACGTCGTTGGTCACCTCGCCGTCCTCGGTGGCCTGCAGCACGACCGACACCCCGCCCTGGAGGTCGAGTCCCAGGTTGGGCCGGTTCTGCCAGCCGAGGGTCGCCGCGACCGTGCCGACGACCACGGCGACGACAGCGATCAGCGACCGGACTCCCTTATTCTTCATGACCAGCGATGCCTCGTGTGAGAGGGGGAGCAGAGCAGGGTACGGGGCGTATCCACCGAATGGGCGGATACGCGGGGGCGTCGTTCACTTGTCCGCCGGGGTCGGCTCGGAATCGGACTCCTCCGGCTCGACTTCCATGCGGGCGAGGGATGCCTTGGACAGCCTGATCACGACATCGGTGTCGATCTCGAGATGGACGATGTCGTCCTCGATGAAGGTGATCGTGCCGTGCAGCCCTCCGGAGGAGACCACGGCGTCACCGACGTCGATCTGGTCGATGAACGAGGAGTGACGCTGCCGCTCCTTCCTCTGGGGCACGATCATGAAGTAGACGAGAGGGCCGAGCAGCAACAGTGGCAGCAGGAGTCCGAAGATGTTCCCACCGGAGGACTCCTGGCCGAGGATGAGGGCGATGAGCGGGTTCACAGTCGTTCGAGACTAGTGCGGACTTCGCTCGGTGACGCCATCATCGGGTCACCCCCACACCTCCCCGATCTCGGCCCGGAGCGAACTCAGTCGACCGTGCGCGATCGCCTCGCGTATGCGCTCCATGAAGCGAAGGGTCCACGCCAGGTTGTGCAGGGTGGCGAGAGTGGCTCCGGTCGGCTCCCCGACCACGAGGAGATGACGGACGTAGCCCCGGGAGTGCCGCCGGCACACGTCGCAGTCGCAGTCGGGATCGAGGGGGTCGTCGCTGCGGGTGAACTCGGCGCGCTTCGCGCTCACCCGACCACGGTTGGTGAGGAGCGTCCCGTGCCGACCCCACCTCGTGGGGAGGACGCAGTCCATCATGTCGACCCCCCGCGCCACCGCCTCGATGATCCCGTGGGGATCCCCGACCCCCATCAGATACCGCGGCTGGTCCCAGGGAAGATGCGCGACGGCCGAGTCCAGCGACTCCAGCATCTCGGTGCGACTCTCGCCCACCGACAGCCCTCCGACGGCGTACCCGTCGAATCCCATCTCGACGGTTCGTCGGGCCGATTCCGACCGCAGGTCCGGCTCGGTTCCGCCCTGACATATCCCGAACAGCGCCTGATCGTCGACCCGGCGGCGGGCGAGGAGCGCTCGGGCGGCCCACGATGCGGTGCGATCCACGGCATCGCGCAGGACGTTCCGCTCGGCGGGAAGCGACGAACAGACATCGAGAACCATCTGGATATCGGCGCCGAGCGCCTCCTGGATCTCCACGGCGCTCTCGGGGGTCAGCCGATGGGTCGACCCGTCGTAGGTCGAGCGGAAGGTGACGCCGTCGTCATCGATCCGGGGGCCCAGCGAGAAGACCTGATACCCGCCGGAGTCGGTCAGCATGTGTCCGTTGTACCCCTCGAAGACGTGCAGCCCGCCGAGCTGCTCGATCACCTCGGCGCCGGGCCGGAGCATGAGGTGATAGGTGTTGGCCAGGATCACCTCGGCCCCCAGCGCCTCCACGTCCGCGGTCCGGGCGGCGCGGATGGTTCCCCGCGTCCCGACCGGCATGAAGACGGGCGTCCGGAACGACCCCCGTGCGGTGTGGATCGACCCCGACCGCGCGGCGCCGTCGACGTCCGCGATGTCGACGGTCAGCCTCATGGCCGCGCCGGGACGGCCGTGCGCTCCGCGAACATCGCATCCCCGAAGGAGAGGAACCGGTATCCGGATCCGAGCGCGGTCCCGTAGATGTCGCGCCAGCGCGGGCCGACGAACGCCTCGATCATGGCGAGGAGGGTCGTGCGCGGCAGATGGAAGTTCGTCAGGAGTGCGTCCACGACGTGCCACCGGTATCCGGGCAGGATGAAGAGCCGGGTCCTGCCAGCCAGCTCGCCCGACGCGGCCGCCGATTCGAGGGCGCGAACCGAGGTCGTGCCCACTGCCACCACCCTGCGGGCCGCCCCGACCGCCTCCCACGTGTCGGTCGGCACCCGGTACTCCTCGCTGTGGATGGGATGATCCTCCACGTTCTGGCCGCGCACCGGCCGGAACGTGTCGAGGCCCACCACGAGCTCGATCGGATGGATCTCCGCCCCGGTCGCCACGATGGCGTCGGTCAGCTCGGGGGTGAAATGGAGCCCGGCGGTCGGAGCGGCGGCCGACGCCGCTCGTCGGGCGAAGATCGTCTGATAACGCGCCGGGTCCGCAAGGACCGTGTCGCCCAGATACGGGGGCAGGGGCAGGTCTCCGATGTCGTCGAGTACCCGGTCCAGAGGACGATCGGCGATGACCCTCACCGCCCGCGTGGCGTCGGCGAGCGGTTCGCCGAATTCGATCGTGACCCCGGCGACCACCTCGACGGTCTCCCCGACGGCCAGCTTCGCGGAGGGGCGGACGAGCGCCTCGTGCCACCCGTCGGACCGCTCCTCCAGGAGAAGAACCTCACCGGCACCGCCGCCCCTGCGGCGGAACGGCACCCGGCAGGGCCTCACCCGGGTGTCGTTCACCACGATCACGTCTCCCTCACCCACCAGATCGGGGAGATCGCTCACCCGTCGATGCGAGGGCGCGGCGTCGGCACCTCGGTCGACCAGCAGGCGCGCCGAATCCCGCGGCTCCGCCGGCGTCGTCGCGATGGCTGCGGAGGGAAGGTCGTAGTCGAGCTCGGACGACTGCACCCCGAGATGAGACCAGACGGGCGCGCGGGCGGACCAATCCGCCGTCTCACTCGTCGAACAGCGTGGTGTCCGTGGCGTCGGAGCCGACCGGCGCGGTCAGGCCCATGTGCACCCATGCCGCCGAGGTGGGAACGCGACCCCGCGGAGTCCGCATGAGGAGCCCCTGCTGGATGAGGAAGGGCTCGTAGACGTCCTCGACGGTCTCGGTGGGTTCCGATACCGCAATGGCCAGGGTCGACAACCCGACCGGGCGTCCACCGAACCGTTCGCAGAGCGCATGGAGGATCGCCCGGTCGACCTTGTCCAGTCCGCAATGGTCGACCCCGAAGACTGCAAGACCATCTGCCGCCGTCCGACCGTCGATCCGTCCGTGGCCCTCGACCTCGGCGTAGTCCCGGACCCGCCGCAGAAGGCGATTGGCGATGCGTGGCGTGCCTCTGGAACGTCGCGCTATCTCCGTGGCGCCGTCGATGTCGATGTCGACGTCGAGGATGTGTGCCGCTCGACCCACGATCGACTGGAGTTCGTCGACCTCGTAGAAGTCGAGTCTCGCCACGAGGCCGAATCGGTCGCGCAACGGACCGGTGATGAGCCCGGTGCGCGTCGTGGCTCCCACCAGGGTGAAGGCCGGAAGGTCGAGACGGATCGACCGGGCGGCGGGACCTTTTCCGAGAACGATGTCGAGCTGGAAATCCTCGACGGCGGGATAGAGGACCTCCTCGACCGCTCGGGGCAACCGGTGGATCTCGTCGATGAACAACACGTCGCGTTCCGCCAGTTTGGTGAGGATCGCCGCAAGATCTCCGGCCCGTTCGAGGGTTGCTCCGGACGTGATGTGGAGGTTCACCCCCATCTCGGCCGCCACGATCGCCGACAGCGTCGTCTTGCCGAGGCCCGGCGGGCCGGCGAAGAGGAGGTGGTCGGCCGCGTGACCCCGCCGACGGGCGGCTTCGAGGATGATCGTCAGATGGCGGCGGAGCTCTCGTTGCCCCACGAACTCGTCGAGACTCGTCGGCCTGAGCCCGACCGTCTCGAGCGTGTCCCGGTCGGCGGTGCGACTCGGCGACAGGGAGAGCTCGTCGGCCTCGGCCTCCTCCACCGCTGTCGGATCGAGAAGCTCGTCACGCATCGGGCCCGGCTCCGGTGCTCATGACGACAACTCCGCCAGAGCCGCCTTGAGGCGGTCGGCGACGTCCCCGTCCGAGGGCACCTTCCGCATCACCGCCGCGATCTCATCGGGCCGGTAGCCGAGCGCCCCGAGAGCGTCGCGGAGATCGCCGCCCCCGTCGGGCGCAGCGTCCTCACCCTCGGCGTCGCGAAGGTCGATGCCGGTCGCGTCGAAACGGGTCGACAACTCGACCAGGAGCCGCTGGGCCGTCTTGCGACCCACGCCGGGGACACCACACAGGGCCGCGAGATCCTCCCCCACCACCGCCCGTCGGAGAGCGGACGGCTCGAGCGTCGACAGGATCGCCAGGGCAAGCGCCGGGCCCACGCCATGGGTGCCGATGAGCACCTCGAAGGTGTCCCTCTCCTCGCGATCGCCGAACCCGTAGAGCGTCTGGGAATCCTCGCGCTGGTGGTGATGGATCCACACGAACGCGTCGGTCGACCCGTCGCGGTAGCGCGCTGCGGACGCTGCCGGCATGGCGATGCGGTAGCCGACGCCGGCGACCTCGAGGGTCAGTTCCCCGGGGTCCGTGGCGAGCACCGCACCCCTCAGTGACCCGATCATCGGCGCTCCACCAGCAGGGGGGAGTGAGCCGCGTGGCAGAGCGCCACCGCGGCAGCGTCGGCCGCGTCGGCGGGTCGTGGACGGGCCCGCAGACCGAGAAGACGAGTGACCATCTCCGCGACCTGTTCCTTGTCCGCTGCTCCGTCACCGGTGATCGTCAGCTTGATCTCATTGGGCGAGTACTCGTGGACGTCGATGTCGCGGCGCGCCGCCGCAGCCATGACGATCCCGCTGGCCTGCCCGACCGACATGGCGGTGCGGACGTTCACCTGGAACAACACGCGCTCGATGGCGACCGCGGCGGCGGGGAACTCGTCGAGCAGATCTTCCACGTCGGTCTGCAACATGGCGAGACGGCGGGGAACGTCGAGGTCGGTCGGCGTGGTGAGAACTCCGAGTGCGACGGCACGCGCCGGAGCTGCGCCGGCGTCGAGCACGCAGTAGCCGCACCGAGACAACCCGGGGTCGATGGCCAGCACGAACACCTGTACGACACTAGCCACCGCGTCCGCTCCGGTGGCGCATCGCGGACGGTCCCGTCCATTCCGGACCGTCCACGAATTGTCAGGTCGGCCGACGAACGTGTCGATACCCAAGGATGGCCTCACCACACGCGAGCGATCGACGCTCCCCCCTGCGGGTACGCCTCCGCGTCGTGCTGATCGCCCTGGTGGCCCTTCCACTGTTCGCGTCGCTGCTGTTCGCGGTCCTCTGGGCCAACGAGCGATCCGATGACGCGGTCCGGGCGCGGGCCAGCGCCGAGGAAGTGGCAGTGATCACCGACTCCGCCGAGCTCCGTTTCTCGGTCGAGATCGACATGTTGATCGGCTACGGGCCGATCTCGTCGATCGATCCGCGCGGGGAGGCCCAGAACGACGGACGGCGCGACGGGCTCCGCGCTCGCCAGGCCTTTCTCGCCGAGACCCTCCTCGCCCGAGGGGAGGTCCTCGAACGCCTGGGCGGCACCGACGCCTCCTACTTCCTGCAGTCGATCCTCGACGACCTCCGCGCCCTCTGGGACTCACCCAGTTCTCCCGACAACCTGGAGATCCACCAGGACATCGCCGATCGCCTCGCCGTGATCGACAAGGCCATCAGCAGCGCCGCGGCCGGCAACTCCGCCGAGGTGGCGTACACGATGCGTGAATTCGGCCGCCTCCAGGACCTGATGAGGTCCGAGGCGCTGCTCATCATCGACACCCTCGCTCCGGCGAACAGAACACCGGCCAACTCCGCCCTCATCGACGACCATGCGGCCCGCGAACGCGAGACCATCGAGGACCTGGCCGACGTGGTGGCTCCCGACGAGATGGAGAGGCTGCGCGAGGAGGCGGACCAACCGGGGATTCAGTCGGTCCGGGACGCCATCGCCGCCGATGCCGGGATCCCGAACCGGGGGGAAGGCCTCGACTCCATCGATCTCACGACCCTCGTCGACAGCACCGCTGATTGGTTCTATGCCGTCCCGCGAGCACGCGAGTCGTACTCGACCGAAGCCGTCAGGGCGGCCAACGAACGGGCCGCAGAGGCGACGGCGGGCCGCAAGCTGGCCATCGGTGCGGCACTCGCACTGATGATCGCCATCGCCCTGGTGACCCCGTTGGCCATCCGGTCGGTCACCCGCCCGCTGCGGAGCCTCGCGAGGCGGGCCTCGGTCGCCGCAGCCGGAGACCTGCCCGGCCGGGCCGATCGTCGGTCGACCATCAGCGAGATCGCGGCCGTGGACTCGTCGTTCGAGCGCCTCGCCGACTTCATGCGCACCGTCGAGTCCCAGATCGCCGCACTCGGGTTGGGCCGGACCGATGATCCCGCGTTGACCGAGCGCCTGCCCGGGACGATCGGCGAGGACCTCGAACGTTCTGTTCAGAGGCTGACCGCCACGACCGACCAACTCCGCGCGTCCGAGGCGCTGTCCCAAGCCGTCGTCGACTCGGCTGTCGACGGCATCTGGACGTTGTCCGAGGACCTCCTCGTCCTCGGCGCCAACTCCGCTGCCGAGGAGATGGCCGGATGCCCCGAGGAGGAACTCGTCGGGCGGCCGCTGGCGGCGGCGCACCCCGAGATCGCGACGTACCTGTCCGCCGGCGTGCGGCAGTCATCCGAGCAGGAGTTCGAGCTGGAGGGCCCGTCGGATCGGCCGATCTCCGCCCTCGTGTCGGTGCGCGAAGTGGCTGATGCCCGCGGCACGCCGATCCTCACCGTGTTCGTTCGGGACGTGTCCGATCGCAAGCACCTCGAGGACCGCCTGTCCCACCAGGCCCATCACGATCACCTGACCGGCCTCCCCAACCGCATGTCGCTCATCGGGGCGATCGACCGGTCGCTGCATCAGCTCGAGCCCGGGTCCGGGCTCGGAGTCCTCTTCCTCGATCTCGATCGTTTCAAGCTCGTCAACGACGCCCTCGGCCACGAGTGCGGAGATCAACTGCTCGTTGCCGTCGGCGAGCGGATCCAGACCACGCTCAGAGACGGTGACTTCGTCGCCCGACTCGGCGGAGACGAGTTCGTCATCGTGCTACCGGGCCTGAGCTGCGAGAGCGAGGCCCAGGAGGCGGGCGATCGGGTTCGCGGCGTGCTGGGCCAGCCGATCGACATCGGGTCGGTGGATCAGATGCGCGTCGAGGCGTCCGTGGGGGTGGCCTTCACCGCCGATCCTGCCTTCCAGGCGCGGGATCTGCTGCACCGGGCCGATCTGGCCATGTACCGGGCCAAGCAGTCCGGCCGGGCCCGGGTCGAGTTGTACGACTCGGAGATGCAGGCGTGGGCCAGTCACCGCAACCGGATCGAACAGGGACTGCGCAACGCTCTCATCGCCGGCGATCTCGAGGCTCACGTCCAACCGATCATCGATCTCGACACCCAACGGGTCGTGGGCGGCGAGTTGCTGTCGCGCTGGTTCCACCAGGGCGAGTGGGTCCCACCCGACGTCTTCATCCCGCTCGCCGAGGAGTCGGCGCTCATCGGCGAACTGGGCAAATGGGTCCTCCATCGGGCGTGCGAGATCATCGGGGAGTGGGAATCGAGAGGTTGGGACCTCTACCTCACGGTCAACATCTCCGGTCTCCACCTGATGACCGGCGAGGTGGACACCGACATCGCCTCGGCCCTGGCCGCCCATCCGATCGACCCGCGTCACCTGAAGATCGAGATCACCGAATCATTCCTTCTCGGTGACCCCGAGACCGCGATCGACCGGCTGACCACGTTGCGGAACATGGGACTCAGCATCTTCGTCGACGACTTCGGTACCGGATACTCCTCACTCACGTATCTGCGGCGGCTGCCGATCGACGGCATCAAACTCGACCGGGCCTTCGTGTCCGACATCGACGACAGCGCCGCCGACACGACCATCGTCGATCTCGTCTCCGACCTCGCGGCGTCCCTGGGCCTCTCCACCGTCGCCGAGGGGATCGAGAACGAGGCACAACTCGAGTGCGTCCGGCGCTCGGGCTACGACCTCGGACAGGGCTGGCTCTGGGCCAAGGCCATGGCCATGCCGGACTTCATCGAGTGGGTCGACCGGCAACCGACCGTGCCCTCCGGAACAAATGAGTTCAAGTGACGACGGATCGAGCCGATCTGAGCGTGATGAACGCGCAACCGACGGCGTCCCCCTCTGCAACCCGCCCGGTCGACGCGGCCATCGAGATGGAGGGCGTCACCCACACGTTCGGAGAGGTGACCGCTCTGGACGCGCTCTCGTTCGTCGTTCCGACGTCGCAGATCTCGGTTCTCGTGGGCCCCAACGGAGCGGGAAAGACGACCGCCATCCGCGCCATCACGGGGGCGTTGTCCCCGCGGATCGGCTCGATCCTGACTCTCGGATCCGATCCGCGTACCGAGGGCGATGACGTCAGAGGGCGATGCGGGGTCGTCTCGGCGAAGCCGGCCCTCTACGACAGGCTCTCCGGCCGGGACAACCTGATCTACGCCGCGCAGCTCTACGACGTCGACGGCCCCGCCACCGATCGCCGGATCACGGAGTGCGCCGCCCGCTTCGGCATCGATTCGGCCCTCGACCATCAGGTGGGCGGCTACTCGACGGGGATGAAGACCCGCCTCGCCCTGGCACGGTCCGTCCTCCACGATCCGGATCTGCTGCTGTTCGACGAACCCACGTCCGGACTCGATCCCGAATCCGCACACGCCGTGCTGGACATGATCCGGCAGATGACCGACGACGGACGGACCGTCGTCATGTGTACCCACCTCCTGGCCGAGGCCGAGGGGTTGGCCGATCACATCATCATGATGGAGAACGGCGCGGCGCTGTGCACCGGCACCCACCAGCAGCTCACCGAACGCTACTGGCCCGGATCGGTCGTGATCATCGATGCGGAGGTTCCCTCCCACCTCGATCGGCTGGCCCACCACCACGGAGTGCTGTCGATCGAGCGTCGGGACCGCACCAGGGTGGCACTCGACGGTTTCGGTCGCGTGCCTGACCTGGTGGCCTCGCTCGTCGCCGACGGCGTCCGCGTCACCCGGATCGAACCGATCCAGCCCACCCTCGAGGATCTCTACTTCACGATCCGGGCCACCCGCCGAGGTGCCGTCGCGGCTCCGCACGACGGATCATCGGCGCTTCCCCCCGTGACCTCGGCCACCAACACCGCGGCGGCCGACGCCACCGTCCCGACAGCAGAGGTCGCGCCATGAACTGGAAACGAACGATGACGGTGGCGCGGACCGATCTCCGCCAGCTCGCCCAGGCGCGCGACTACTGGATGCCGATGGCCGCGCTCGGGATCATCTTCTTCCTCATCGTGCCGGCCATCCTGTTGGTCACGATCACCAAGATCGGCGATGTCAAGGTGGTCAGCCAGATCTCCGACACCCTCGACGTGCTCCCCCAGGCGGCCCAGGACCAGATCAAGGGCGACACTCCCGAGGGACGGTCGGGCTACGCGCTCGCGGTGTTCCTGTTCGCGCCCATGGCCGTGATCGTCCCTCTGACCATCTCCACTGCAGTCGGCGCCTCCACGATCGTCGGGGAACGCGAGAAGGGAACCGGTGAGTTCCTGGCCCACTCCCCCGCCACGGCCCGAGAGATCTACGTGGGGAAACTCATCGCCAGCCTGATTCCCGGATACCTGACGACGATCATCGGGTTCAGCCTGTACTCGTTGCTCGTCAACGCGGTGGTCGGGCCCGAGGTCGGAGGTTGGTTCTTCCCCACCGGCCAGTGGTGGGTGCTGATGTTCTGGGTCGTGCCGCCCTTTCTGGCCTTCACGCTCTCGATCGTCCTGCGCCTCTCGGCACGGGTGAAGTCGACGGCTGCGGCACAGCAGGCCGCCGGCCTGGTCTCACTGCCGCTCATCATGGTGGCCTACAGCCAGAGCAGCGGCGCCCTTTTCGGTGCCGCCGTCTCGGGATGGGTTGTCGGCGCAGTGGCGTGGGTCATCGCGGGGCTCAGCCTCACCAGGGGTGTCCGGTCCGTGACCCGGGCCCGACTTCTGGGCGTGGCCGATCAGGTCTGAGCCCGGCCGGCCGCTCGTATCAGATCGGGGACGGTCTCGTAGCTGAACCCGGGGCCGAATGCACGATGCACGTGGCTGACCCGTCCGGCGGGATCGACGATGACGATCGAGCGCCGATAGAGGTCCAGCATTCCGAGAATGCCGTATCGACGCCCCACCTCCCGGTCGAGATCGGACAGCAGGGGGAACGCGAACCCACCGTTGGCGTCGGCGAATCGGCGATGGCTGTCGGGATCCTGAGGAGAGATCGCCCACACGGCCAGCCCGGCGCGATCGAGGGATTCGAACCCCTCGGTGTAGCTCAACAGCTGACGAGTGCACACCGGCGAGCGGTCGGCGGGATAGAACGCCAGGACGAGGTGCGACTCGCGTGCGCCCGCCAGACGGTACGTGGCCCTGTCGCCGGTACGGCCGTCGATTCCCTCGATCTCGAAGTGGGGCGCCTCGTCGCCAACCCGCAGGGGCACGAGACTCAGATGTCCGACATCACGGAATCGGCGATATCGGCGTTGAGGTAGACCTCTTGGACGTCGTCGTGGTCGTCGAGCGCCTCGATGACCGCAAGGACCGCCCGGGCCCCCTCGACGGTGTCGATGTCGATGAGTGACGAGGGAACCATCACGAGATCCGATGCGCTCACGGTGAACCCCGCATCCTCCAACCGGCCGCGGACGTCCATGGTGTCGGTCGCGGCGCACACGACATGGAGCACCTCACCCGACGAGGTGACGTCCTCCGCCCCTGAGTCCAACGCCGCCATCATCAGCTCGTCCTCGTCGGGGCGGCCGTCGATGACGAGCAGTCCCTTCCGCTCGAACTGCCAGGCGACCGATCCTGGTTCGGCGATCGACCCGCCGTTCTTCGAGAAGAGCGTGCGGATCTCGGGCCCGGTGCGATTCCGGTTGTCGGTCAGGGCCTCGACATAGACGGCGATTCCGCCGGGCGCATACCCCTCGTAGGTGACCTCTTCGTAGTCGACGCCCTCGAGCTCCCCCGTACCCCGCTTGATCGCTCGCTCGATCGTGTCGAGCGGCACCGAGTTCTCCCGGGCCTTCTGGTACATCGTGCGGAGGGTCGGGTTCATGTCCGGATCCCCGCCGCCCTGACGGGCCGCGACCTCCACCTGCTTGATCAGTTTGGCGAACAGTTTGCCCCGCGCCTTGTCGGCCGCACCCTTCTTGTGCTTGATCGTTGCCCACTTGGAATGGCCCGACATCGTGCTCCCTGCGGTCTGGATGCCCCGAAGGGCCGATCGTAGCGAGGTCTCAGCGCCACGGCAGAGTTCAGTCCGAACGCACCCGGCCGGCGAAATGCTCATGAAGTCGAGGGTCACCGGTCAGCTCGGGATGGAACGTCGTCAGGGTCACGGTGTCGTTCTCGACGACCACCGGCGAGCCGTTCCACCGCGCCAGGACCCGGACGGAGCAGCCCACGGAGTCGATGACCGGAGCACGGATGAAGACCGCGTGATACGGCTCGGATCCGATCGCGGAGATGTCGAGGTCGGTCTCGAACGAATCCAACTGGCTGCCGTAACCGTTGCGCCGGACCACTGCATCGAGCGCGCCGAGGACCCCCTGGTCGGCTCGCCCGTCGCGAACCTCGGTGGCCAGGAGGATGGCCCCTGCGCACGTGCCGAACGCCGGCATCCCGCCGTCCAGTCGCTCGCGCAGCGCCCCGAAGAGACCTGACGCCATGGCGAGCTTGGACATCGTCGTCGATTCCCCACCGGGCACGACGAGAGCGTCGATGCCATCGAGGTGTTGGGGCCGGCGTACCGCCACCGTCTCCTCGCCGAGCGAATGGAGGATGTCGATGTGGGCTCTGAAGGCGCCCTGAAGTGCCAGAACCCCGAAAACCGGACCGATGGGCTACCAGCCCCTCTCGGCGAAGGTCGTCTCCAACCCCTCCATCTCCAGTCCCGGCATCGACCGCCCGAGGCCGCGGGACACCTTGACCAGGATGTCGGGATCCTCGAAGTTCGTCGTCGCTTCGACAATGGCCTTACCCATCGCCTCGGGGGACTCGCTCTTGAAGATCCCGCTCCCGACGAAGACGGCCTCGGCGCCCAGCTGCATCACGAGAGCAGCGTCGGCAGGGGTGGCCACCCCGCCCGCGCAGAACAACGGCACGGGCAGCCAGCCGGTGCGATGCACCTCCTGCACCAGACCGATGGGCGCCTGAAGGCGTTTGGCCCACTCGAAGAGCTCGGGCTGGTCGGCCTGGGTGATCCTGCGCATGTCGCCGATGATGTTGCGGAGATGCCGGACGGCCTCGACGATGTTGCCGGTGCCGGCCTCACCCTTCGAGCGGATCATCGCCGCACCCTCGGAGATGCGGCGCAGTGCCTCGCCCAGCGACGTGGCGCCGCAGACGAACGGGACGTCGAACGCCCACTTGTCGATGTGGTGGGTCTCATCGGCAGGGGTGAGGACCTCCGATTCGTCCACGTAGTCGACTCTCAGAGCCTGGAGGAGCTGAGCCTCGGCGAAGTGTCCGATCCGCGCCTTGGCCATCACCGGAATGGTTACGACACTCTGGATTCCCTCGATCATCTCGGGGTCGCTCATGCGGGCCACGCCACCGTCGCGACGAATGTCCGACGGCACTCTTTCGAGCGCCATGACCGCGCAGGCCCCCGCGTCCTCCGCGATGCGCGCCTGATCGGGGTCGACGACGTCCATGATGACGCCGCCCTTCAACATCTCGGCCAGCCCGCGCTTGACGGTGACGGTGCCGGTCGTCTCGATCGACGGGTCAGTTGCCATCAGACAAGACTACCCAGACGTGCTCGACAGCCTCGAAGCGGCCGGTACACCGCGGCGCGTCGACCGCCGGATCACAGCTCGGTCATGAAGGCCGCGCGTTGGGCCATGTCCTCGTGCAGTCCGAAGAGGTCGTTGAGCGAGACCGCGATCTGATCGGACCCGTCCAGCGGCGTGAGCAGGGGATTCGCCAACCAGAGGTGGGCCGTTCCCCACGTCGCACCTTCGAGACCGGTGCCCACCGCCGACATCTTGTTCAACGCGGAGGCCAGTCCGGGTGGGTAGTTCGTGATGTCGATCGCGGCGAGGTCGGCGAGGAATTCCCGCTGATCTCCGAGCAAACGGGCCAGTCGATCGGCGCGCCGTCGGGCGAAGAGGGTCGCCACGGACCGTCCACCGGCGCGGCGACGAGGTCCCTGCCGCACCAGCGGTCCGCACACGAAGAGCGCGGCCTGGGTCGCGAGGTGTGCGTCGTTGCTCCGAATCCGTGCGAGACCCTCCGCGAGGACCGCCTCGAGCTCGATCCGATCGAGTCCGGCCAGAAGGCCCCTGGTGACGACGAGGACGGCGTCCTCTCCGGCGCCGACGGCGGCAAGGTTGGCCGCGGGGTCCTCGACCACGGCGACTCGTTCGACCTCGACTCCCGACGTGGCGCCGAGCCCCTCGACGAGGTTGAAGAGGCGGGGCTCTGCGGTGTCGTCGGACTCCGATCCACCGAGAACGGAGATCACCCCGGCTGGAGCGGTGCGGGGGACCACGACGACGACGACCGCCGCGACGATGACCGTTGCGACCAGCCCCAACCATGGGGCCACCAACAACCCGACCACCGCGCCGACGACGAAGGCCGACACGACCGCGCGCCGAAGGGGCAGGAGGCGGGCCAACGCCGCGTTGCGATCGGTTCGATCGACCAGACTGGTGTCGGGGCTCACTGGTCGAACGACACCGACACGTTGCCGCGGGCATCGTCGTCTGCCGCGAAGTACTCGCGTTCGGTGAATCCCATCCGGGAGGCGATGAGGTTGGTGGGGAATGCCTGGATCTTGGTGTTGTACGCCCGCACGTTGTCGTTGAAGTACTGACGGGCGTAGGCGATGCGGTCCTCGGTCTCGGACAGCTCCGCCTGCAGCTGTTGGAAGTTGAGATTCGCCTTGAGGTCGGGATACGCCTCGGAGAGGGCGAACAGCGACTTGAGGGACTGCGTGATCATGTTCTCCGCGGCGGCCTGGCCGGCGGGGCCGGAGACGGCCATGGCGGCGTTGCGTGCCGTGATCACCGCCTCGAGGGTCTCCTTCTCATGGGAGGCGTATCCCTTGACGGTCTCGACGAGGTTCGGGATCAGGTCGTAGCGACGATTCAACTGGACATCGATCTGCGCGTAGGCGTTCTCGATCTTGTTCCGCAGCCCGACGAGCGAGTTGTACTGACCCACGACGTAGAGCACGACGAGGACCGCGATCACGATCACGATGAGCAGAAACCAGAGCATTGTGTCCTCGCAGATGGGGTTCGGACCGATGATAGGCGCCCCGGCCCAGCGCTACTCAGGATCTGACCGTGAGCGCGATCGACTCGTAGATGCCCTCGTAGATCTCGGCGAGTCGGTTCATCGAGAAGGACTCGGCCCGTTCGGAACCTGCGGCCCTGAGTTGTGCGGCCCGGGCGGGGTCGGACAGCACGTCGTCGATCGCGGCGGCGAAGCCGGCCACGTCGCCCGGATCGACGAGAAGGGCTGCTGGCCCCGAACCGTCGCGGGCACCGGCCACCGCTGCGTACCCTTCGATTCCCGAGGCGACGACGGGGACCCCCGCGGCCATTCCTTCGAGGAGGATCACCCCGAAGGATTCACCGCCCAGCGACGGAACACAGAACACCGACGCGGCGGCCAGTCGTTCATTGCGCTCCTCGTCGCTGACCCGCCCCAACCAGACGATCCGCTCATCGGCTGAAAATCGCTGCTGCAGGTCTGACGATTCGGGACCGTCCCCGACGACCCAGATCTCGAGATCGCGATCGATCAGCGCCATGGCCTCGAGAAGGATCCTGAGACCCTTGCGCTCCTCGTGCCTCCCGACGAACAGGACGGCTGGTACGGGCTCCCCGCTCGGGTCGCGGCGGCGCGCCTCCCACGGTCGGGCCGCCTGGAACGGTGCCAGTTCGACACCGTTGAAGAGCACCCGCCAGGGCCCGGGAATGGCGGTCTCGGCCAGATGACGGGCCGAGCGCGAGACGGCGACCTTGACATCGAGGCGGTCGGAGAACTTGCGGGCCAGGCCCGACAGCTTCTTGTACCCCGGCTGCTCGCCGGCCGCGTGGAACGTTCCGACCATCGGTGCCGGCTTGAGCACCAGCGACGTGGCGGTCGGTCCGGGCACCAATGGCTCGTGCAGGTGAAGTACGTCGAACCGTTCGTCCCAGAGGGTTCTGATGGTGCGGACCTGGGCGGAGAGATCGGGGGATATCGGAGCGACCGACCCGTTCGAATGGTTCTGAAGCGTCGAACCGACGACGGTGACCCCACCGTCGGGAGGTGGCCCGTCGCTGGGGGCGATGATGCGCACATAGTGACCACGGGACCTCAGAGCCCTGGTGAGGCCCAGAACCTGCCCCTGGACACCTCCCGGGACCGAGAGACTGTAGGGACAGATCATTCCGATGCGCACCGTCGGATTGTACGTGAGCGGCCGGTCAGCCGTTCTTGCGTCGAGCGGCGAGGGCTTCGTGATCGCTGGGCCAGTTCGGCTGCATGAGGTGCCATTCCTCGGGCGCGCGACGGATCAGTCCTTCCAATTCGACTGCGAGAGCCTGGGTCAGGCGGGCGACGTCCCCCCTGATCGAGGTCGCATCGGGGTCTCGTTCGATGCGCAGAGGTGGGCGCACGACACCGTGGACGCCCTGGTCGGAGAAGTACACGGCGGTCGGCAACAGGGCGCAGCCGCCGCGCAGTGCCATCACCGCCGGCCCCGCGGGAAGCGTGGTCTCCTCACCGAAGAACGTGACGGGCACGCCCCCGCCGGTGATGTCGCGATCGCACAAGAGACACATGATCTGGCCGTCTGCGACCGCTTCGGTGATCTGGGCCACCGCATCGGGCCCCACCGGGATGATGTTGAGGCCGATGGACGTACGGAACTCGAGGAACCACTCGAAGAGTTCGGGCGGCGACAGCTTCTCGGCCACCGCCGCGATCTTCCACCCCTTCACCTCGCTGATCCAGTAGGCGGCCCACTCCCAGCCGCCGAGATGCGGCAGCGCGAGGATCGGACCGACGGGGTCCTCCGCGAGGGCCGTCTCGAGGTGCTCCAGCCCTTCGATGGTGAACCCGTCCGCCACGTCGGCGATGCTCATCGACGGCAACCGGAACGAGTCGAAGTAGTACCGGGCGTAACTCTCGAACGTCGCCGAGACGGCGGCGCGGAGTTCTGCATCCGACAGTGTGTCGCCCGTGACCCGCTGGAGGTTGCGCTCGACGATCAGTCGTCGGTCGCCCGATACCCGGGGTGCCACCCGGCCTGCCACGCCGAGCAGCGGTCGGGCCGCTCGCAGGGGAATGTGTCCGGCCAACTTGTTGCCGGCCCTGAACGCAGTGACGATCGCCTTGTCGGAGAGCGACGACCCCACGCCACTCAGAATCCGCGGCGTGCCTGCGCACGGGCGCGCGCCGCAGCCCGTCGCTCCCGCCATCGCTGCGCCGCGGTGGCGCTCGACTGGGACCGCCGGTTCCGCGCCGGCACGACCGGAGCCGCGGCCGGAGCGGACGCCTGACGCCACACCTTGACGAACCTTTGTCCCGCGGTGATCAGGTTCAGGACCAGGATGACCACCAGCATCGGGATCAGGAGCGACTCGAAGAGCAGCCCCAGGCCGAGCAGAAGAAAACGTTCGGCGCGCTCCACGACCCCGCCCCGGGCGTCATAGCCGAGGGCGTCGGCCTTCGCCCGGATGTACGAGACGAGGGCGGCGCTGGCGAACACGGCGTAGGGCAACAGCGGAAGCGGTCCGTCACTGATGGTCGTGAAGTACCACGCCACGCCACCGAAGAGCAGCGCATCGGTGAGGCGGTCGCTCACCGAGTCGAGGAAGGCCCCCCGGTTGTTGGTCGTCCCCCACGCCTTGGCAACCGCACCGTCCAACAGATCGGGAATTCCGGTGAGGGCCACGAACAACAGACCCATCTCCAGCCATCCCGAGGCGATGAAACCGGCGCAGGCCACCGCCATCACGATCCCGGTCAACGTCAGCGCATCCGCCGTCACCCCTGCGCGTTTCAGGCTGACACCGATGGGTTTGACCCATGCGTCGGTGTGTGAGCGGAAGTTGCCGTCGAGCATGGTGTCTCCTCATCAGACCAAAGTGCTAACTAAAGTTAGCACTTTGGTCGTTCGGGGTCACTGTATCGTCGACGAACTCGAAGTTGGCGGAGCCGTCGGCCCCTCGACGTCGGCCCACTGCTCGGGGTTCGCCTCGCTGAACCACTCGACCACGTCCCCGCCGACCGCGTCGACGAGAGCGATGGAGCGCTCTGCGGGCGGGTTCTCGGCCGAATAGACCAGGACCCTCCAGGTCGGCCGGGACAACCAGCCGCGCCAGACCATCTGCGCGGAGGCGTGGCCGACCGTGAACCCTGCGACCCGTGAGGCGGCGACGAGTGCCTCGGATTCGTCGATGCGGACCGTCCATCCCGTGACGAGTCCGTACACCCCGAACAACCCGAGTCCCACCGCTGCCCACGCGATTCCGTCGTTCACCACCGCGGAGCTGTCGTCGAAGCGCCACCACACCAGGCCGGCCGCCGCGCCGATGAGCAGATACATCGTGGCGGGGATACGTCGCCGGTTGTTGTTCGGCAGCGTGTAGTCGCTGTCCGCCTCGGTGATGTCGAGATCGGCGGGCAGTTCGTCCACGATGTCGCCGTCGTCGAGGTCCCCGATGTCGTCGTCGTTGCCCACCGCCGGAATCGTAGGGGATGGTGGACGCCGCGGCCGAAGGCCGGGGTCAGGGCCACGCGGCTCGGACCCGTCGACACGCCTCATCGAGCGAGATCGGCAGCACCCGGGTCTCCGCTGCCACCGCCATGAAGTTGGCGTCACCCTGCCAGCGCGGCACGCAGTGGACGTGGAGATGATCCGATTGACTGCCCCCAGCGGCCTCACCGAGATTGAGCCCGACGTTGACCGCATCGCATCCGAGACCGTCCCTCAGAGCGACGACGGCGTCGCGCACGGTCGACCAGAGTTCGTCGAACTCGCCTGTGGACAGCTCGTCGAGTCCGGCGACGGCACGCAGGGGAAGGACCATGAGGTGACCCGCCGTGTACGGAAACCGATTGAGAAGCACGAAGGTCTCGGCGCCTCGCCTGACGATGTGTTTGTCCTCGTCGGTGCCCTCGGCCGCGAGGATGGCCTCGAAGAGACTGCCGCCGCCGTCGGGACCCGACGGTCCGCCCCGCCTGCCCTCGGCGACGCCCGCGATGTAGTTGGACCGCCACGTTGCCCAGAGATGATCCAGCGGCACGGTGCTCAGACCCTGTGGTCGGCGAGCTCGGCGGCGAGACGATCGACGAAGGAGGCCACCGGAACATCGCGCTCGACGTCGTTGCCCCGGGCGTTCACGCCGACGGTGTGGGCCGCCACGTCGTCGTCGCCGACGACCAGCACATAGGGGATCTTGTGGTTCTTCGCGGCGCGGATCCGCTTGCCCAACGACTCGTCCGCCGCAATGGTCTCGACCCTCAGGTCCGCCTCCTCCAGCTCGGCGGCGACGTCGGACGCGTACTCGGCGTGCGTCTCTGCGACCGGCAGAACCTGCACCTGCACCGGGGCCAGCCACGTCGGGAACGCCCCGGCGAAGTGCTCGATCAGCACGCCGAAGAACCGCTCGACCGATCCGAAGAGCGCGCGGTGGATCATCACCGGCGCAACGCGATCACCGCTGGGCGCGACGTACTCGAGTCCGAAACGCTCCGGCAGGTTGAAGTCGAGCTGAATCGTCGACAACTGCCAGGCGCGCCCGATGGCGTCGGTGACGTCGACATCGATCTTCGGCCCGTAGAAGGCCCCGCCACCCTCGTCGACGACGTAGTCCAGCTCGGCGGCATCGAGGGCTCCTCGCAATCCCTCGGTGGCGAGATCCCACAGCGCCTCTTCCCCGACCGACTTGTCGGGTGGTCGGGTGGAGAGCTTCGCCTGGAAGTCCTCGAAACCGAAGGCCCGCAGCACGTCGAGGACGAAGGCCAGGAGGGATGCCAACTCCTCGGGCACCTGCTCCCGCGTCGCGAAGATGTGGCTGTCGTCCTGGGTGAAGCCCCTCGACCGCAGGAGGCCGTGCACCGCCCCGGACAACTCGTACCGATAGACGGCTCCGAGCTCGAAGAACCGCAGCGGGAGCTCACGATAGGACCGCTGCTGAGACCGGTAGATCATCACATGGAACGGACAGTTCATCGGTTTGGGGTAGTAGGCGACGCCGTCGAGCTCCATGGGCGGGTACATGCTGTCCTCGTAGAAGTCGAGGTGCCCCGAGGTCTCCCAGAGCACCGACTTGGCGATGTGAGGACTGAAGACGAAGTCGTAGCCCCCCGTTTCGTGGCGTCGCCGCGAGTAGTCCTCCATGATCTTGCGGATCAGGGCGCCCTTCGGATGCCACACCGCGAGCCCGGGGCCGAGCTCCTCGGGCCACGAGACCAGGTCGAGTTCGGCCGCGAGCCTGCGGTGATCCCTCTTCGAGGCCTCCTCGAGGCGATGCAGATGCGCAGCCAGATCCTTCTTCGTCGCCCATGCCGTGCCATAGATGCGCTGCAGCATGGGGTTCGCCTCCGACCCCCGGAAGTAGGCACCGGCCACCCGCTGGAGCGCGAAGTGGCCGAGCCGAGCCGTACTCGGGACGTGAGGACCGCGACACATGTCGACGAACTCCTCCGAGTTGCGATAGAAGCTGATCGCCTCGCCACCGGACACCTCCCCGTCGGCATCGTCGCCCGCAGCGGCAAGGTCCATGAAGGCGCGCTTGTAGGGATGATCCCTCATCAGCTCCCGCGCCTCCCCCAGCGGGAGCTCGAACCGTTCGAACGGCTGATCGGCGGCGATGATCCGACGCATCTCCGCCTCGATCGCCTCGAGGTCGTCTTCGGAGAACGTCGCTTCGTCGGGAAGCTCGAAGTCGTAGTAGAAGCCGTCCGCGATCGGCGGACCACCGGCGAAGGTGGCACCCGGCCAGAGCCTCAGAACGGCCTGGGCGAGCACATGGGCGGTGGAGTGCCGAAGGTGTTCGAGGACGTCGTCGTCGCGGTCGGTGAGGAACCGGACCGTCTGATCACCGCTGAGTCGGCTCCCCAGGTCGCACGGCACGCCGTCGACCTCCATCACGAGGCTCGCCCTGGCCAGGCCGGCCCCGATGTCGGCCGCGAGATCGGCGCCCGTCGCCCCTTCGCTGAGGGTGCGCTCGGACCCGTCGGGAAGTGACACGGTGATCTCAGCCATCTGGCGAGCCTACCGGTGCGCCAACTCGGCCCCGACCGAAATCCGGGGGTCGACCCGCCCCTCGGCGGGCTCCGACTCCGGCCCGGCTCGGGTCAGGTGAGGTCGACCAACTCGGCGCTCGACCGAGGCTGGAGAACCGTCGTCGACGACGAGGGAGCGGCATCGATGGTCTCCTCGTCGGAGTCCGTCGGGTCGGGATGGACGTCGATGGTCGTCACCGACGAGGACACCTCGGCCGTCTCGCGCGGAATGACCTGGGACGACTTGGTCGCGTACTCGTCGATGTACTCCTGCTCGGAGAGCTGACGCAGTTCGTACATGACCTCGTCGGTGATCTGTCGGAGAACCAGTCGGTCGGTGCTCCGCTCGGCGTATCGGGACGCGTCGATGGGGGACCCGAACCGGATCAGGACGTCCATGAACGGGCGCGGGAAGCGAGCGTCGGGCGGCTGGACCGCCACCGTGCCGAGAATCCCGACCGGAACGATGGGGCTGTCGGTCCGCAGGGCGAGACGGGCGACTCCGGTGTGTCCCTTGTGCAGCCGGCCCGAACGCGACCGGGTCCCTTCGGGATAGATACCGAAGAGCTCTCCCCGCTCGAGAACGGAGGCGGCGAGATCGAGTGCGGTCGCGGAGCTGTCACCACCCGACCGGTCGATCGGGATCATGCCCATGGCGGGGAAGAGCCGTCGGGTCTTCCAGTCGTCGAGATACTCCGCTTTGCCCACGTAGGTGATGCGCCGCTTGAGAGCGAGCGGAACGAAGAACGAATCGAGAACCGACGTGTGGTTGGCCGCGAGGATGGCGCTGCCGGTGGAGGGGATGTTCTCCTCGCCCTCGGTGTGGACACGCCATGCGGCGCGGAACAACGGCGCCATGACGGCCTTGGCCAGGGGTTGGATGTGTCCGGCTGGTCGTGCGCCCACTCGATCCCCCTCTCCTCGTCGGCGGTCTGCTCGACCACCATTGTGCCCGCTGCGATCACCCTGCGCGGGCCATTGAGCTGAGGTTTGCCAAAGGTTTACGCGCCGTCGACCACGGCAAGCGCGGTGTCGACGCCCAGAAGTGCGGCGGCCTCCGACACACCGATCCCCTTGCGCGCGGCCGCGTCGATGGCCGCGATGGCGCCCGGCGTGTCGAGGTCGTCGTCGAGTGCACGACGAACCTCGTCGAGGGCACCCGACCCGCGTCCCGCGCCGACCCAGCGCCTCACCTGCTCGTCTGCCGTCGCCACGAGGGAGTCGTTCCACTCCCACTCGACGCGGTAGTGCTGTGAGATCACGGCCAGGCGAATGGCACGAGGGTCCCACTCCCGGGCCAGGTCGGAGACGAACACGAGATTGCCGAGAGACTTCGACATCTTCTCGCCGTCCATGTGGACCATGGCCTGGTGCATCCAGTGCCGGACCAGCGGCACGCCGGTGGCCGCTTCGGACTGGGCGGCCTCGCACTCGTGGTGGGGGAAGATCAGGTCGGCGCCACCCCCGTGGAGATCGATCGTCGTGCCGAGCTCGCGCAGACACAACGCCGAGCATTCGATGTGCCATCCCGGTCGACCCCGCCCCCACAACGACTCCCAGGCGGGCTCATCGGGAAGCGACGGCTGCCAGAGAACGAAATCGAGGGGGTCCCGCTTGTGCGGGTCCTCGACGTTCCCGCCGCGTTCCGACGCGAGTTCGACCATCTTCTCCCTGCTGTACCCACTGAGGAAGCCGAATCCGTCGAATCGTGCCACCTCGAAGTACACCGCCCCGCCGGCCTCGTACGCATACCCCGACTCCAGGACCATCCCGATGAATCCCCTGATGTCCGCGATCGCCGAGGTGGCCCGCGGTTCGCTCCACGACGGCAACATCGACAGGGTGACCATGTCGTTGTCGAACCGCGCGACCTCCGCCGCGGCCAGATCGAGGTAGTGAACGCCGAGCTCCCTGGCCCTGCCGAGGATCGAGTCGTCCACGTCGGTCACGTTGCGGACGCAACGGGTCTCGTGGCCGAGGTCCCTGAGCCGTCGTTGCAGCACGTCGTAGGACAGATACGTCGCGGCATGGCCCAGGTGGGTGGAGTCGTACGGGGTGATCCCGCACGTGTACATCGTCACGACCGGACCGACGTCGAAAGGGACGACCGATCCCCTGGCGGTGTCGTAGAGGCGCACCGTCGGCACGCTAGAGGATCGGCTCGAGCGCGGCCTCCAGCTCGACGTCGTCGACGCCCGATGCGAAACGCTCGACGACCTCACCGTCGGCTCCGACCACGACCGTGGCGGGAAGCTGCACGAATCCGAAGTCCCGGAAGAGGTCGCCCTCGGGGTCGGAGCCGAGATCGAAGGTGATGCCGGTCTCCTCCGCGAGCCGGCGGGTGGACGATTCGTCCTCCTGGAATCCCGCGGCGACGACGTCGATGTCGCCGAGGTGGTTCTGGTACACCGACTCGATGAGGGGAAGCTCCCGGCGGCACGGAGTGCACCATTCGGCGACGAACGCCACGACGGTCGGGCGCCCCGCGCCGAGCGCCATCTCGCCCCCGTCGAGAAGCGGAATCCCCGTCGGAATCGGCCCCTCGTCAGCGGTCGCCGAGGAGGTGTCGCCGCCCGACCCCGATCCGCACGCCGACGTGACGAAGGCGACCAACGCCAGAACGAACGCGAGCCGACGGCGCCACCTCGTCATGTGACCCTGATGACGGTCTTGTCCGATGCGTTCACCGAGCACGTACCGGGATACTCGCCCGGGGCGGTGTACGTGACGGCGAAGGTCTCCCCCGGACGGACGGTGTACGGGCCCAGAACGTGGGTGAAGGTGTCCTCGTTGACGATCCGCAGCTCGTCGCCGACCGAGAGCTCGACCTCGGTCGGCATGACCTCGATGTCCTCGCCGGCCTCGATGGCCTGATAGGTGCCGGGCGGGACCACGAAGGTGGTCGTCGACGTCGACGACCCGCAACCCATCGACGCCATCGCGAACCACAGTGCGAGGGCAACGGCCACGAATCGGGGCCGGCCACGGTCAGGGAGCTTCATCGCGCACCTCCACGGTCACGGTCGCGTCGTCCCCGGCATCGAAGTCCAGGGTCAGGTCGAACTCCTCACCGCTCTCGAGCGGGTCGACCAGGTCGAACAACATGATGTGGGTACCCCCCGGCGCCAGCACGACGTCCTCGCCCGCAGGGAGTTCCAGCGAGTCGACCGGCTGCATCGAGAACGCCTCGCCGGAGTGGTCGTCGCCGTCGTGGCTCCGACGCCCCACGAGCGACTGGGGAGTCGTCTCCTGCCCGGCGCCGCCATCACCCATCTCGCTCATGGGAACGGACTCGTGGATCTCTGCCCGTGCCGCGACCCCGTCATCGACGGTGACGCCGACGAGAGCGGTGTCACCGGAGGCCCGAAGGACCATGTAGACGGCCCCGTTGGTGGCCACCACCGACGAGGTCCGGGCCCACGGCTCCTCCACGGCGACGGAGACGTCGGTGGCGCACGCCGTCGAGAGGGTGGCCACGGCGACGGAGACGGCGACCAGGCGGAACGGTTTCCTCACGACGCTGTCCTTCGAACGGCCTGATCGGCGACTCGGGGGGTCACATCACGCTCGCAGCAGGCGAACGTCGTCGACCATGGAATCAGACGGGGTCCCGAAGGGCCATTCAACGAGCACACGACCCTGATCGTCGACGACGTACACCGTTCCCGTGTGGGTCACCTGAACCTCGCCGTCCACGAGCTCCACGCTGGACGAGGCCAGGAACGGTTCTTCGAGCGCGGACAGCTCGTCCGCCGATGTCGCCCTGACCGTGTGAACGTCCTCGGAGATGAAGCTGTGGATGTAGGCGTCGAGCACCTCGGGCGTATCGCGATCGGGGTCGACGGTCACCATCGCCACGTGGATCCCCGAGGTCTCGCCCCCGAGGTCCCGACGCATCGTCCTCAGATCCGACATCGTCGTCGGGCACACGTCGGGGCATGCGGTGTAGCCGAAGAACACCACGAGGAGCTCACCGGGTGGGGCGCGGAACTGGAAGGGCGTCACCGTTCCGTCCGCAGTGGTCTCGATCGCCGAGACACCTCCCACCTCGAGGGGTGGATCTCGGGTCACACCCACCAACGCCGTCGGCGTGTCCCCCGATGCTGCGGCGTTCTCGTCGGTCGACCCGCACGCTCCCGCGAGCACGGCCATCAGGAGAACCGAACCCACGATGGCGTGCCGACGACTAGTCGTCATCCGTGGTGGGCTCGATGTCGTAGCCCGGCCGCGAGACCGCCAGTTTGTCGAGCACAGCTTCACGCACCGACCCCATCACGTCGGCCCACCTGTCGTCCAGTCGGCCCGACCGGATCGCGTCGGCCAGCTCGACATCGTCCGCCACACCCAGGCGGTCCAGCCGGGTGCGGTGTCTCTCGGCATGCTCGGACGAGGACTCCAGCTCCCGTCGTGCGATCCCGAGAGCATGCGCCGCCACCCGGTTCTCGAAACGGTTCGGGTCGTCGGGGGTCGCCGCGATCCGCCGCTCCAACATCTCCTCGACGGCCTCGATCAGTTCCGCCGGGGTGGGGCGATCGTGAGGTCGGGTCATGCCCCGGCCCCGGACCGGTCGATCAGCGCCAGCAGATCCCATTCACTCTCCGCGACGCGACGACCGATCGTGGCGAGCTCGACCGATCGGGTGTGACCGTCGAGGTGGCTGCGAGCCTGCAACAGGCATATCACCCCCCAGCGCAGGTTTCCGAAGGCCTCCCACCATGCGACGTCCTCGACACCGGGTTCGAATCCCGCGACCGACGCGTAGCCGGCGAGGAGCCGGCGGACCGACCCCACTCCGCCGGCCCGTTTCGGCGAGCCGAACCTCCACGCCCTGACGCAGAACCAGCCGAGGTCCTCCATGGGGTCGCCGATGTGAGCCAGCTCCCAGTCGATGACCGCCGCCAGGCCGGACCGATCCACGATCAGATTCCCGAGCCGCAGATCGCCATGAACGATCGAGGGCGGGCGCCGAGGCGGCCGAGTGGCTTCCAGCCGGCGGAATCCCAGCTCGAACGCCGGGTGCGGTTCGCCCAACGAGTCGGCCAGGCGCCTGAGGTCCTCCAACGGCTCCGATGAGGGAACCGCGTCGGCCAGATCCGCCACGGCGAGTCGGTGCACCGCCGCGGCGGCCGCACCGACGTCGAAGGCGAGATCCGCCCGCGCCTCGGCGAGAGTGTCATCGCGGAGAATCCGGCGAGGAATCGTCTCACCCGCCACGCGGCCGTAGAGCACCCACTCCTCGTCGGCACCGACGTGCACGGTGTGCACCGGTGCGACGGGAACCCCTGCGGCTCCGGCGGCGGCGACCACCTTCGCCTCTGCCGCGGGGCCCAGCGACAGGGTGAGCGCTCCGGGTCGGTGGCGTTGGGCGATCAACGACGAGTTGACGCCGCCCCAGTCGATCTCGACCGCGAACGTGTCGCGCGACGCGCCCCCCGACAGGCGTTCGACGCCGACGATCCGCCCGCCGGTCACCTCGGCGATCCTCCTCGGCAGGTCGCCATCGTCGTTCATCGGCGAACCCGGTCGGTCTCGTCGGTGATGTCGCCGACGATCTGTTCGAGGATGTCCTCCATGGTGACCATGCCGAGGGCCGCGCCTGCGTCGTCGTGCACCCACGCCACATGGCGCCGCGAACGACGCATCTCGAGGAGCACGTCGCCGAGAGGGCGCGTATGGGGGACCGAGAACGTCGGGCGGCACAGCGTGAGCGGGACGACCTCATCGCGCCTCTCGTCGTCCAGACGGAGGAGGTCCTTGGCGTGCACGAAACCGACCAGATCGTGGGGATCGGAACCGGTGATGACGATCCGACTGTGTCCCGAACTCCTGATGAGGTCCTCGACGGATGCCACGGTCGATCGAAGTCCCGCCGAGGAGAGGTCCGCCAGGGGAACCATGACATCGGCCGCGGAGCGGTCGTGGAAGGCCAGAGCGCCCACGAGCAGTTCGTGCTCCTCGTGCTCGAGCAGGCCACCGGCGCGGGACTCCCCGAGCATCACCTCGAATTCGGCGGCGTTGGCCGCCGAGCTCAGTTCGTCGGTCGGCTGGACCCCCACGAGCGATGCCCCGGCGTTGCCCATGGCGTTGAGGGCCCCGATGGCGGGACGGAACAACCAGACGAACCCCGACATGGCCGGGGCCAGAGCCAGGAGGGTTCGCTCGGGCGCGGCAAGAGCGATGTTCTTCGGGACCATCTCCCCGATCACCATGTGCACGAACACCACGATGACGAGAGCGATCACCACGGCGACGGTGTGGCTCGAGGACTCCTGCAGACCCATGCCGTGAAGCACGGGCACGAGGCGCTCGGCGATGGCCGGTTCCGCGACGGCGCCCAGCGCGAGAGAGGTCAGGGTGATCCCCAGTTGCGCTCCCGCCAACATCAAACCGATACGGCTCATGGCCACCAGGGCGGAGCGGGCGGCCACTCGGCGATCCGATCGCACGTCGTCGATACGGGGTTTCAGGGATGCCAACAACCCGAACTCGAACGCGACGAACAGTCCGTTCATGACGATCAACACGAATCCGACGAACATCATCACGAGTCGTCCTCCTCCGGTGCCGCATCGTCGGGGGCGGCCGGAGGAGTCAGGCGGACCATCGCGACCCGCCGGCGATCCATCTCGGTCACCTCGAACGACCAGCCGGCATCGTCGAACCGATCGCCGACGCTCGGGATACGGCCGAGACGATCCATGACCAGACCCCCGAGCGTCTCGAAATCGCCCGCCGCGAAGCGGGCTCCGGTGGCGTCGGTCAGGGAATCGAGATGCAGGCGGCCCGACGCCATCACGTCGCCTCCCACCCGCCACAGGGGCAGGCGATGTCGGGTGCGGTCATGTTCGTCGTCGATCTCGCCGACGATCTCCTCGAGGAGATCCTCGAGGGTGATGATGCCGGCGGTGCCGCCGTACTCGTCGCCCACGACGGCGAGATAGACCGCGGCGCGGCGAAGGGTCACCAACAACTCGTCGAGCTCGGCGGACTCCGGCACGACCAGAGGTTCGTCCATGAGCGTCGAGACGGGAGTGGAATCCCGACGGTCCGGAGCGACATCGAAAGTGGCCTTCACGTGAACCACGCCGACGACCTCGTCGAGATCGGCTCCGATCACCGGGAAACGGCTGATGCCGGTCCGGAGCGAGAGCTCGACCAGGTCGGCCACCGTGGCGTCGGAGTCGATGGCCACCACGTCGGGACGGGGGGTGAGCGCGTCGGCGGCGACCTTCTCCCCGAATCGGAAAGCCCGGGTCAGCAGAGTGACTTCGTCGAGCTCGAGCGTTCCCTCGATTCCCGATGACGAGACCACGTCCACGAGCTCGCGGCGCGAACGCACCTTCCTCAACTCCTCGGTGGGCTCGATCCCCAACCGGCGGACGATCATGTCGGCCACTCCACCGAACACCACGATCACCGGAGTGAAGATCGTCGAGTAGACGCCGGCCGGTCGAGCCAGCACTCTGGCCGTGCGGAACGGGCGTGAGACCGCGATCGCCTTGGGGACCAGCTCGCCCAGCACCATCTGGGCCGCCGTGGCTGCCAGGAGGGCAACCAGCACCGACACGGCGGCCGCGGCGCCGTCCGACACCACGGCGGCGACCGCCGGCTCGATCAACCGTCCGATCGTCGGTTCGGCCACGAGCCCCAGGACCACCGAGGCGATCGTGATGCCGAGTTGAACGCCGCTCAGGTGGAACGACAACCGACCGAGAATGCGACGCACCATCGTCGCCCGACGATCACCGGCGCGGACCGCGGTATCGACCTCGGCTCGCTCGACGGCGACCATCGAGAACTCGACCGCAACGAAGAATGCCGTCGCGGCGATCAGAACTGCGACGACGAGAAGGCCTAGAGCCGTGTCGATGGTCGTGCTCCGCCCCGGGCTCCCATACGGACTTGTCAGCGTAGTAGGAACTGCCCGTGACGCCGACCGAACGCGATGCCGTGATCTCGATGGCCGACGTGCGGTTCCGCCGATCGGGCCTCGAGATCCTCGGCCCGGTGAACTGGCGGGTGGAGGCCGGCCAACGGTGGGTGGTGATGGGGCCCAACGGATCCGCCAAGACCACCCTCGTGCGCATCGCCGCTCTCATGGAACATCCCAGCAGCGGCCGGCTCGCCGTGCTCGGTGAATCGCTGGGCAGGTGTGACGTGCGGGAACTCCGTGGCCGAATCGGCTTCCTCTGCCCCGCAGTGATCGGCACGGCCCGGCCCGGGCTCACCGCCCATGAGTTCGTGATGGCCGCACGCCGGGGAGCGCTCGACATCTGGTGGCATCGCTACGACTCCGCCGACGTCGAGGCGGCCGACGAGGCGATCGCGGCCGCCGGGATGCAGCATCGGCGAGACGCCCCCCTCTCCACCCTGTCCAGTGGTGAGTCCCAGCGGATCCAGCTGGCGCGGGCTCTCATCGGGCGCCCTCCGCTGTTGATCCTCGACGAACCGTCGGCCGGCCTCGACATCGCAGGACGCGAGGCGCTGGTCGACCTCGTCGACCGGGTTCTCGGTGACGACGTGACGCTGGTGCTGGTCACGCATTACCCCGAGGAGATCCCCAGGACGACGACGCACGCGTTGGTACTCCGAGACGGCGTACCGATCGCGTCGGGACCCGTCGACGATGCGCTCGGATCCGAATCCCTGTCAGAGGCCTTCGGGCTTGCGCTGCGCGTCCGTCGCGACGATCGACGGTGGTCGGCGAGTGCCGACCACCGTTCCTAGGTGTCGGCGAGCAGATCGCGCAGGCGGTCCTTGGCACGGTCGATCTCGTCCTCGAGGAGCCGATCGAGCAACGGCAACCACAACTGCCCCCCGTAGTGGAGCGAGATCGTGGCTTCGCTTCCCTCGTCGTGGGGCCCGATGGAGGAGCTCATCACCCATGGGGAGTGGCGACGGCCGTCGAGTTCACTCCGTTCGAACACGACCGAGGTCGGTGCCTCGGAGCGGGTTCGGACCATCCGAAGTCGCTTGGACCGCCTCAGCGGCCCGATCTGACCTCGGAGATCCACCGTCCACGCCGGCGCCCCCTCGGTCGATGTCCCGTCACGGACCGACGACGCCACGATGTCGAGCCACCGAGGATAGGTGGTGAGATCGCTCACGATCTCGAAGACCTGATCGGGCGACGCCGACGTCGTCAGTGAGGCGCTGACGTCCACGTGACCAGCCGGCTCGGCGCCTCGGGGGTGGGCGACACCAGCCATGGGGCCAGCGGCCGGCGCGGCGGCGCAACGACCTCGCTCAGCGACTCGGCGAGCACCACGGGCGGTCCGGCCAGCGCTTCGGCCTGGGTGAGGGTCGGGGCGTCGCCGAGCGCCGCGACCAGCGCCGGGTACGGGTTCACGGGGTCGCCTCCGTCGGGGTGGATCTGCATGTGGAGGTGTGGGGGTCCACCCGACGCTCCGCCGGTGTCCCCCACGTAGCCCACGAGCTGGCCGGGTTCGACCCGGACCCCGTCCGCGATGTCAGGGGCGTACCCGCTGAGATGGGCGTAGTAGTACTCCACTCCGCTGTCGCCGATGAGCCACAGCCGCCGGCCGCCCAGCCCGGCGGTACCGACCTTCTCGATGACTCCGCCCTCGGTCGCCACCAACTCGCGCCCGTTGGGAGCCATGATGTCGATGCCCTCGTGCCAGTGAGCCTGAGCCGTGCCCGGCAGTCGGGCGAACCCCCACGAGTCGACGAAGTGCACCGGACCCGCCACCGGGAAGACGAGGCCGTCGACGATCACGTGGCTCCCCCGCTCGAGCGCATCGACATTCTGTGTGGCGTAGAGGATGTGGGTCTCGATCATCATCGCCGCCGCGTCGACCCGATCCCGACTCTCCTCGGCATCGGCGATGTCGGTCGCCAGCGTCTGTTGCTCGCCGTCGAGCGTCCGGGACAGCTCGCGATAGGCCCGGGAGACCTCCTGGCGCTTCGTCGACAGCGCACCCAGATAGGTCCGAGCCCGGCTGAAGGTGATCGGATCGCCGATCGTTCCTGCCAGCTGCGCCTGGGCGTCCCCGTTCACGTAGGCCTCCACCGCGGCGCCCAGGGCCTCACGTCGGGCGTTCGCCGCCGCCTCGATCGATGCCGAGGACTGCGACGCGAGAGCCGCCATCTGAACGTCCAACGCCGCCAGGGTCGCGTCGATCGACGATCGCTCCGACGCCAGCCGCTCCCGCTCCTCGACGAGGTCGCCGAGTCGGGCCTGCTCCTCCGCCAACCGATCGGTCAGGACGGCCATCGACGACAGGTCGAAGGGCTTCTGGCCTCCGTACGCCGAGTTCCCTCCTTCGAGCGACTCCGTGAAGGGTTCGGTCGTCGTCGTGGCCGTCGGATCCGCCGGAATCGCCTCGGTCGCCGTCGGTGCCGCCGCCGGGTCGGGCAGGGTCGGCGTCGTCACGGGCGCGGCCGAGGTTCCCGTGGAGAGGTCGCCGCCGTCCTGGGCCGCCGCAGGAGTCGCCATGGCGATGATCGCCACGATCGACACCACTGACGCGGGGCGTGCGAACAGCGACACCGGAGACCGACGCGGCGTCAACATCGAGGGATCAGCGTACCGACTCCGAGTCCGAATCCGCGAGCATTCTCTGGCGGACCGGCTCGCCGGGGCGGGCGGTGCGCCGAGATCGCCGCCCGATCACGTCGGCGACGTCCGCCGAGAGGAAGACGGCCACGGCCAGCGCGGCGAGGATCACCGACAGCGCACGACCATGGCCGATCGATGCGGAGCCGGGTCGACCCAGCAGCCGTCCGATCACCAGTGGGGCCGTCATCCGTTCGCTGCGCGCCACGAACGTCGTCGCCCCGAACTCGCCGAGCGCCATGGCGAAACCGAAGCCTGCGACGGCGACGAGCGGACGCCACAACTGGGCGCCGACGATCGACCGGAGACGACGTCGCCGAGGCGCCCCGAGGACTGCGCCGGCGTCGGTCCATGTCTCGTTGATCGACCCGAAGACGGGAACGGCCAGGAGGACCATGAACGGAGCGATCACCGCAGCCTGGACGGCGACGATGATGACCATCGTGCCTCTGAGGTCGACGGCGGGTCCGCTGTAGGCCGCGATGAACCCGAACCCGACGGTGGCCGCCGAGAGCCCGAGGGGAAGCGACGCCGACCGCCGGGCCTGACGCGACGCCCGGCCGGGCCCCGACGCGTACCAGGCGGCCGGCCAGGCGATCACGGTCGCGGCCACGAGTGCGACGGCCGCGGTCCACGCCGATCGGCCCATCACCGACCACAGGTCGACAGCGGCCGTGGTCCCCGACCCCAGGTCGGACCAGTTGCGGTAGTTGGCGAGCGACCATTCACCGCCCGAGCGCAGTGACGCCACGGCCAACGAGGCGACGGGAACCACCGAGACGCACACCACCACGACGGTGGTCAGCGCGACCACCAGCCACTGGAGCGCACGGCGCGGTCGGACGCGAGGGGCCGCGACCCGGTGCCCGACCGTCGCCGCGCCGCGCTCTCGCCGTCAGCGCGACCATCCCGATCAGGACCAACATCTGGACCCCGGCGAGAACCGCAGCCGTGGCGATGTCGAGAAGCTGGGTGGTGCGATACCAGATCTCCACCTCCAGGTTGATCGACGATCCGCCACCCAGGACGGTGATCACGCCGAACGACGTCAGTGACACCACCCCCACCAGCAGCGCTGACGACGCGATGGTCGGGGCCACGGACCGCAGTGCCACGACGCCGACCGCGGCCCGACTCCGCCCCGAGACTCGGGCCGCGTCGCTGACCGCACCGCCGATCGACTCGAACGCCGCGCTGACGGGACGCACGACGACACCGAGGTTGAAGACCACATGAGCTGCGACCACGAGCACCAGGGGGGGCAGGTCGAATCCACCTGCGATGGTGGCCACCGCGCCGGCGACCACCACCGAAGGGAGGACGAAGGGAACGACCACGACCGACCCCAACAGCCGACGCCCCGGCCATGAGTACGTGGCCAGGCACCACGCGATCCCGACCCCCAACCCGACCGTCACCACCACCGAACCGACGGTCTCCGCCACCGTGAAGGCCACCACCCGTCTCAGACGGGGGTCCGACGCGAGGTCGGCGAGCGTGCGGGTCGACAGTCCGGGTCGGCCTCCCACGCCCTCGACGCCCCGTCGTCCGATGGCGACGAGGGGCCACAGGTACAGGCACACGGCGGCCACGACGGGACCGACCGCCCACCACGGCGACCGCCGACCGGCTCGACCGAGGGGGCCACTCACTCGATCAGCGTCCTCCACTCGTCGATCCATGCGTCGCGCCCCTCCCCCACCGTCGCGGGATCGAGCGTGACCGACGCCGGCGGCGCCGAGTAGTGCGCGCTGAACTCCTCGGGAAGCTCGACGCCCACTCGGGCCGGCAGGACGAAGTTGGTGAGCGGCAGCGACTCCTGCCAAGGGATCGCGAGCATCTCCTCGATGAGCCGTCGCGCCAGGTCGGGGTCGTCGGCCCCGTTCAACACGCCTGCGAACTCGACCTGACGTGCACACGTTCGATCCGCGACACCGCTGACCGGCTCATCGAGGGTCCCATCCGAGTAGTACACCTCGGCCGGCGGGCTGGACGCGTAGGAGACCACCAGGGGTCGATCACCACCGTTGACCGTGTACCGCAGACCCCACGCGTCGTCCCACGAACCGGCCACCGCCACGTCGTTGGCAGCCAGATCCTCCCAGAAAACGGCGGCGGCATCGCCGAACTGCTCGTGGGTGGCGGCGAGGAAGACCAGGCCGGGCGACGACGTCGCAGGGTTCTCCACGACGAGCATCCCCCGATACGCGGGATCGGTCAGGTCCTCGAAGGACTCCGGCGGGGCGACTCCGGCGGCCAGGAGCGCCGAGCGGTCGTAGTTCACGCACACGTCGCCGAACTGGATCGGAGCGAGCGTCCCACTGTCGTCGAGTCGGAGAGCGGGGTCGACCATGTCGAGCGCCACGTCTCCGAGCTCGTCGAAGAGATCGCCGGCCAGGGCCCGACCCATCAGGGCGTTGTCGACCCCGAAGAACACGTCTCCCTCGGGGCGCCCGGCGGTGAGGATCGCCTCGGAGAGCGCGGCCCCGGCGTCGCCGCGCGAGATGATCTCGATCCGGGCACCCAGACGCTCCTCGACTCCCGAGAGCATCTCCTGATCGGCGACGAACGACGAATAGGTCACGAGTCGCACGGTGGGCACGCCGTCGTCGGCCTCGTCCGTCGATGCGCACGATGCTGCCAGGACCACCACCACACCCACCGCCACCGACCAGACCGTCGGGTGAGATGGCCGGAGACCGCGAGGGGTGCGTCGGATCGTCATGCCACCCGTTCCCCGTCGTCGACGATCACCAGGACGACCCCTCCCTCGACCTCCACCTGCACGACACCCCCGAGCGCCTCGTTCGACACGCCGCGGCCCGACCCGCGGCGTACCTCCTCACCGTCGAGCGGCCAACGCAGACCCGTGGTCCTGACCACGGGTCTGCCGTCCCACGCGAGCAACGAACACGTCGCTCCCCGTGCGAGGCGCGCCGACCAACGATCACGCACGACGAACAGCGCCGAGTCCCCCATCCACGCCTCCACGCATGTGGGACCCCGCACCGCAGCGAGGATCGACACCACCGACAACTGGTGATCGAGTCGTCCACCACGCCCGCCGATGACGACCAGGCGGTCGCAGTCGTCGTCGACGACCATGGCGATGGCGAGCTCCAGGTCGGTGACGTCCTTGTCCTCGGGGTGTTCGACGATCCGGAGTCCCGAGGCGCGGGCCCGGGCGAGCCCCTCGGGTGACACCGAATCGAGATCCCCCACCAGCACATCGGCCTCGAGTCCCAGCGCCACGGCCAGGTCGTAGCCGGAATCCGCGGCGACGACGTGGCGAGCGGACGCGAGGTCCGGCGGGATCGCCGTCGGTGGATCGGTTCCGGCGGCGATGACCACCACATCCATGCTGACCATCCCTTCGCTGGCATTACCCAGATCAGGTGTCGGGTCGGCGCCCCTGTCGGCGCCCTCTCAGCCCGGTCGTGCGAGCTCCCCGTGTCGACTGTCGAACTGCCTGCGAGCAGCGGCCTAAGCGTAGCCGTCGAGCCGGGCGAGCGTTCGCAGCATGACCTCGTCGGCTCCACCGCCGATCGACCACAGACGGGTGTCGCGGAAGAAGCGCGCCGTCCAGCTCTCCTCCATGTACCCCATGCCGCCGTGGAACTGGAGACAGACGTCGGCCACGCGTCGGGCGGTCCGGGCGCAGCGGAGTTTCGCGATGGTGGCGAACCGGGTGATGTCCTGGCCCGCAGCCGCGGCGGACGCGGCCGCGTAGTTGAAGTGCTTGAGCAGCTCGACCTCGCTCGCGACGTCGGCCATCTCATAGGAGATGTACTGGTTGGCGTTGAGCGGCGCTCCGAACACCTGGCGGTCCCGGAGGTACTCCGCAGTGCGTTCGAGCGCCCGCTCGCACGCTCCGACCATCTGGTACGAGGCGATCATCCTCTCGGCCTGGAACTGCTGCATCTGTTGCTGGAAACCCTGTCCGATCTCCCCGATCGTGTTGGCGACCGGCACCCGAACCTCGTCGAAGGTCAGCTCACCGGTGTCCGATGCCCTCATGCCGAGCTTGTCGAGCTTTCGGCTCACGGCGAATCCGTCGACGTCGGTGGGGACGACGATCTGGGACATCCCGGCGTACCCGGGCTCGTCGGAGGTCCTCGCGAGGAGGCACAGCCAATCCGCCTGGAGGGCGTTGGTGATGTAGAGCTTCTGACCGGTGATGACCCACTCGTCCCCGTCGCGATCCGCCCTGGTGCGGATGGCGGCGACGTCGCTGCCTGCGTCGGGCTCGGTCACGGCGATCGCCGCGACATGGCGTCCTTCGAGCGCCGGTCGGAGATACTGCTCCTTGAGGTCGGAGGAACCGAAGCGGGCCAACGAGGGCGTGGCCATGTCGGTCTGGACGGCAATGGCCATCGCCACGCCGAGGGAGCTGCTCCGACCGATCTCCTCTCCCATGATCGCCGTATAGATCTGATCCGCCCCTCCACCACCGTCGGCGGGGTCGTACTCCACGCCGATCATGCCCAGCTTCCCGAGCCCGGCGAAGAGGTCATGGGCCGGAAACAGCCCGGCGGCCTCCCATTCCTCGGCGTTGGGGTCGATCTCGGACTCGACGAAGTCGCGCACCGTGGCGCGGAACATCTGGTGTTCATCGGTGAACGTGACCATCGTGGAACCCCCGTGGGTCGCTCTCGGACGACGAAGCCTAGGCGGCCGGCCCAGCGACGCTCACCTCGACCGGGCGGCTGTCAGGCCCGGGACTGCGATACCGCGGGATGGGTCGAGTCGACTCGGCGGAGATCCAGGCGCGGCTCCATCTGCCAGTCCGGCGGAAGGTCGAGTTGCGTACGGTCCACGACCGCGAGGTGACAGCCGAGGTCGCGCAGGAGCCGGAGATCGGCGAGCGACGCGGCGTGCGAGGCGATCAGGTGCTGACCGACCGCATCGGCGATGTCGGCCAACCCGCCCAGGTACCGGGCCTTCGAGGCGTCGGCACCGAGATCGGTGGTGAGATGCCCCGACAATCGCACGTAGTCGACCAGGTCGGAACCGAAGAGGATCAACGACGACCGACCCGTCCCGAAGTCATCGATGCCGATCCCGAACCCCTCCGACGCCAGGGTGTCGATGACCGGCGACACGAGCTCGAGCTCGTCGAAGTCGTCCTCGGGTACCAACACGACCACCGACGTGGGATCGACGTCGCGGGCCTCCGCGAGGCGGAGGAGCTCCGAACCGAAGGTCGGTTGGACGACCATTCCCGAGGGAAGCGACACCAACAGCTGGTGGACGGCCGGGCCCGCATCGGATGGGAGCCGGAAGGCCGCGCCCACCGTCCACCGGCCGAGGTCGGGCGCCTGACCACTCCGTCGAGCCACGTCGATGAGGTCGAGGTCGGAGGAGCCGCCGCCATCGTCCCATCGGGGCGAGACGTAGCGGCCCACGGCCCGGCCGGCCTCGAGGTCGACGAGGACCTCGTCGCGCAGACGCAGGCGATCGTGTGCGATCGCCTCGGAGAGGCGGGAGGCGAGCCTGCGGTGCCGGGTGTTCTGGGCCCGCATCAGTTGGTCGAAGACCTCCACCCTGCGCCGCCCACGCGACTTGGCGGCGTAGAGCGCGGCATCGGCGTGGGAGATCAGATCGCCACGCGAGTCCCCGTGGGAATGGACGGCGATGCCCACGCTGGCATGGACCGGGAAGCTGTGACCGGCGACCCTGAACGGGGCCTCCAGGGCACCGATGACCCTCCGCCCGACCAGGGGGGCCAGGCGGCGTACGTGGTGGCCGTTCATGACGATGCAGAACTCGTCGCCACCGAGCCGCGCCAGCGGGTCATCGGATCGGACGACGTGCCGCAACCGCTCGGCGACCGCCCTCAACAGCTCATCGCCCACGCCGTGACCGAAGGTGTCGTTCACGAGCTTGAAGCGGTCGAGATCGACCAGGAGCACCGCCACCTCACGGTCCGACGTTCCCTCGTGGAGCGTGGCGAGCGCGGTGTCGAGGCGATCGAGAACCCACCGACGTGACCCCAGCCCGGTCACCATGTCGAGGTCGCGATCGGCATCGACCTGATGCGCCCGACGATGGCGGGCCACCGTGGTCCGCAGCACACGGATGAGTGTCCCGGCGTCGAGCCCGTTCAGGGCGACGACCTCGTCGGCTCCGGCCGACACCGCGTCGATCCCCACGGAGTCGATCGCTCCGTCGTGCACCGCGACCAGCGGAACTCGCCGACCATGATCGAGGTCACGACCGAGGCGGGCCACCCCGGCGAGGTCGCCGTCCACCGCCTCGACCAGGGCGACGTCGAAGCTTCCGACCGCAAGCCGTTCAGCGGCCCGGTCGGGGGTGTCGACGACCTCGACGGAGGCCACATGGGGCCCGGCCACTGCGAGCAGCCCGCTCAGCAGTCCTCCGACGTCGGGACGGCTGATCACGACGAGGACCGACAGCGCGTGCACCTCGGGGACCGACATGAGTCTCTCATCGGCAGGTCGAGCCCTTGACTGAGGACGCCGGGGCCTGTGCTAGAGAAGTCGTCATGGAACGCCAACTCATGACCGAGGATCACGAACTCTTTCGTGAGGCCTACCGAACGTTCGTGGAGCGCGAACTGGTGCCCAACATCGACCGATGGGACACCGAGGGCATCGTCGACCGCGAGGTGTGGCTGACTGCGGGCGAGAACGGGTTCCTCGCCTTCGACGTGCCCGAGGCGTTCGGGGGAACGGGCGTGGAGGACTTCCGGTACAACGTCGTGATCGTCGAGGAACTGTGCCGGGCCAACGTGTTCGCAGCCGGCCTCGGCTTCACCCTCCACAACGACGTGACGCTCCCCTACTTCATCAAGTACGGGACCGACGAACAGAAGCAGCGGTGGTTGCCCGGCATCGTCTCGGGCGAGCTCATCACCGCGGTCGCCATGACCGAACCGGGTATCGGATCCGACCTCGCGTCGATGGCCACGACGGCGATCCGCGACGGCGACCACTACGTGGTCAACGGGTCCAAGACGTTCATCACCAACGGCATCCACGCCGACCTGGTGATCGTGGCGGCGAAGACCGACCCGTCGCAGCGACACTCGGGCATGTCCCTGCTCGTCGTCGAGCGGGGGATGGACGGCTTCGAGCGCGGCCGCAACCTCGACAAGGTCGGTCTGCATGCCCAGGACACCGCGGAGCTGTTCTTCAACGACGTGGCCGTCCCGGCGGCGAATCTCCTCGGCGAGGAGGGACGCGGTTTCTACCATCTCGTCGACAACCTGCCCCAGGAGCGGATCTCCATCGCTGCCGCGGGCATCGCCCATGCCGAGGCGACGTTCAATCAGACGATCGAGTACACCAAGGAGCGCACGGCATTCGGGAAACCGATCGGAGCGTTCCAGAACACACGGTTCCGACTGGCGGAGATGGCCACCGAGATCGAGATCGGCCGGACCTTCCTGGACCGCACCGTCGAGGCACTCAACGACGGCTCGCTCACCGCCGAGGACGCGGCCATGGCCAAGTGGTGGTGCACCGAGCTGCAGAAGCGCACCATCGACACGTGTGTGCAGCTGCACGGCGGCTACGGATACATGAACGAGTACCCCGTGGCCAGGGCCTTCGTCGACGCCAGGGTGACCACGATCTACGGAGGGACGACCGAGATCATGAAAGAGGTCATCGGGCGATCACTAGGGGTCTGAGACACCGCCCCCGATGACCGTTCACTGGGTAGGTCTCCCCATAACGCGATCGAGGCCTTTTCCGTAGGGTGGCGGGGTGGAGGTGACGCGCTCGCACTACCAGCTCCTCGGCGTCGACGAGGACGCCGACCTGGAGACCCTGCGCGCCGCCTACCATCGACTCGCCAAGTCGATGCACCCCGACGCCCGCGTCGGCGAGTCCGACGCCGACGGTGCCCTGGCCGATCGGAGGATGCGGGAGATCTCCGAGGCATGGCAGGTTCTGCGGCAGCCGGAGCGGCGACTCTCCTACGACCGGGAACTCATCCGGGAGCGCGACCGGGCCGCGGCCGCCCGGCTGAAGGTGGAGCCCCCTGATCCACGAATCGTCCTCCGTGACGCCGACGCGGGCCCCGACCGGGGGGTGGGGAGCGACGACGAGGACCTCGACGACGTGGAGCTGTCCGCGCCGATGGCGTTCATCCTGCGACGCGGACCGATCATCGCCGTGCTCGTGGTGGCGGCCGCCCTCTTCATCGGGTCGGCCTACGCGGGGGGCGATCGCGACAGCGACGACGGCCCACCCACGACGAATTCCGAGACGCTGGAACTCGATGCCGACAGCTCGCCGATCGGCAACTGAGGACGCCTGAGGGCCGTGTTACTGTACGTGCCGCTTTCGGGCGATTAGCTCAGTTGGCTAGAGCGCTGCCTTCACACGGCAGAGGTCGGCAGTTCGAGTCTGCCATCGCCCACTCCCACATCTCGGGGCCGGCGTCGGCCGCGTCGACGTACCCGGCCGAGTTCTCCCGGCGTGCAGTCCGGCGTGGGCCGGATCCGGTACTGTTCCCCCGGGAACGCCGGGTACCTGATGTCGTTTCGTCACCGGCGGCCCGGGGAGCCTTGTCGGATGAACAGTAGGTATCGGTGGGCTCGGAGACGGCCCGGACCGATTCTGGCCCTACCGGTCGCCCTCGTGGTCGTGATCGTCACCGCGTGCTCGGGTACCGACGACGCCTCGCCCGACGACGGAACCACCTCGGCGCCGGAGACGCCGACCGACCAGACCCGCGATCAGGACGGCCCCGGCTTCACCGAGGTCGCGGCCGCGTCCGGACTCGACGAGACGCACTCCGAGTTGGAACTGGTCGCCGAGACGTCGATGACCTCCGGCGCAGCGGTCGCCGATGTGGACTCCGACGGCGACGACGACATTTTCCTCCCGAGGGCCGGCAAGCCCAACGGCCTGTATCTCAACGATGGCGACGGCGAGTTCTCCGATGTCGCGCGAACCGCCGGCGTGGCCGGGCCCAGCGAACGTTTCGGGTCATCCGCTGCGGCGTTCTTCGACATCGAGGGCGATGGCGACCTCGACCTCTTCGTCACCGGACACGGCCAGGGGCGCAACGAGCTCTTCGTCAATGACGGGTCGGGTCGCTTCACCGAGGAGTCCGAGCAGCGAGGGCTGGTCTGGGATCCGATCGGCGAGTTCGGTCTCGGGTCCCAGACCCACGGCGTGACCGTGGCCGACGTCAATCTGGACGGACACATGGACCTGCTGGTGCTCCAGTGGTATGCCCGCATCTTCGACAGGACCGCGGCCAGCGCCGAGGAGCTCGAACAGGAGGCTCCGAGTGACTCGACACCGTGCGAGACCGCAGCCCGGCTCCGAGCGGCCGGTTTCCCCGTCGACCCCAGCGCCGAACCATCACGGTCCCGCCTGTTCCTCAACGACGGCGCAGGAGGCTTCCGGGACGCGACCGACGAGATGGGGCTCCCCTTCGGCACGATCGCCGCGTTCACGGGGATCATCCACGACCTCGACGATGACGGGTGGCCTGACCTGGCGGTCACCGGTGATGGCTGCACCAGTCGTCTCTACCGGAACATCGGCGGTGAGCGCTTCGAGGACATCACCGAATCATCCGGAGTCGGAACCGATGAGAACGGGATGGGCGCGGTGGTCCGGGACGTGAACGGAGACGGGCGCCCCGACTGGTTCGTCACCTCGATCGCGGACCTCAGCGTCAGCGACTGCCCCTCCAACGAGTTCTTCGGCTGCTCGGGGAACCGCCTGTACGTCAACGAGGGCGACGCATCGTTCTCCGACATGACGGACCGGTACGGCCTGCGGGACGGCGGTTGGGGCTGGGGCGCCGCCATCGAGGACTTCTCGAACGACGGACAGCTCGAGGTCATCATGACCAACGGCTATGACGCCGGCGAGCCGGGGACCGCTCAGAATCCGGAGTTCTTCGAGCAGTTCACCACCGACCGCACCCGGCTGTGGACGATCGGCGGAGACGACGTCGCGGTCGCGTCGGGAATCGACGACGCCAGCATCGGCCATGGCCTGGTGCCCTTCGACATGGACGGTGACGGTGACCTCGACGTGCTCATCGTTCCGATCAACGAGGAGCCTCTGCTCTTCCGTAACGACACGCTCGACACCCACTCATGGCTCACCGTCTCGCTCGACGACCCGACCACGCCGGGCAACCGCTGGGGAGACGGGGCCCGGATCGTCGTGACGCCGGGACCCGACGCCTCCCCGATTACCGGGTGGATCACGACCGGCGGCTCCTACGAGTCACAGAAGCCTCCCGAGTTCCATGTCGGGCTCGGCGAGCGGGTCGGCAGCATCGACAGCATCGCGGTGTACTGGCCCGGCGAGTCGACGCCTCAGGTGCTGACCGACGTCGAACCCCGCCAGCACCTGGTGGTGAGCCGGGGCTGATCACCTGGCCGGGAGGTTCACCGACCGGGGAGGGCGAGACGCAGGACCTTGCGGACGACGGTGCCGAACTGCCGGACGAACGAGGCGCTGTTGTAGCCGACGCCGTGACGACCGCAGACGTCCTCGACCCGGGGGGCGATCTCGGCGTATCGGTTCGACGGCAGGTCCGGGAACAGGTGGTGTTCGATCTGGTGGTCGAGGTGACCGCTCATCACGTTCATCAGCGGGCCACCGGTGAAATTGGCCGACCCGAGGGCCTGTCGTCGGTACCAGTCTCCCCTGGACTCGTCTGCCACGTCCTCCTCGGTGAAGACCGCGACGCCGTCGGGAAAGTGGCCGCAGAAGATCACTGCGAACGACCAGACGTTTCGCACGACGTTGGCGGCCGCGGCCCCGGTCATCGACGAGATGACCGAGGGCAGCCCGAGTGGAGCCGCCAGCAGCGGAAACCACAGGTAGTCCTTGGCCACCTGGGTGCGGACCTTCTCCCACACCTCCGCCAGCTTGGGGCGTGCCGCTGTCAGGTCGGTCCGTCCGCCCCCGCCGATGTTGAGATGCTCGTTGTCGTGAAGGCTCACGCCGTACTCGAACAACAGGGCGAGGACGACGAAGACCAGCGGCTGGGCCAGGTGGTCGGGTCGCCACCGTTGTTCGGGCGAGACGCGGATGACTCCGTAACCGATGTCGCGGTCGCGGCCGATCACGTTGGTCCACTGGTGGTGGAGGTGGTTGTGGGAGTGCTTCCACTGACCCGACGGGCAGACGTTGTCCCACTCCCAGGTGGTGGAATGGATGTCGGGGTCGCGCATCCAGTCCCACTGGCCGTGCATCACGTTGTGCCCGATCTCCATGTTCTCCAGGATCTTCGCCGCGCCCAGCAGTGACACCCCTGCCAGCCAGGCGGGCGGGAAGACCCCCGCGATCAGCGCGATCCGCCCTGCGGTGTCGAGGCGGCGTTGGAGCGACAGGAGGCGGCGGATGTAGGCGGCGTCATCGGCGCCGAGAGACGCGAGAACCGAGTCTCGGATGGCGTCGAGCTCGGCGGCGAACGCAGCCGGATCGAACTCGTCGGGTCCGCCCGATGCGGTTCGTCCGCCGGTGGGAATCGGGGTCGGCGACGCCGGGTCGCCCGGCAGGTCGGTGAACCGGGCGAGGGTTGGATCGGAGAGAGTGGTCATCGGTGGAAGCGCTTTCGGTCGTGGGTGGGGGGGGAATCGGTGCGCTCAGAGGTCGAGGGAGATGGAACCGTCGGCAACCGAGACACACAGCTGCACGTGTGATCCGGCGTCGGTCACTCGGCCGTCACGCAGGTCGCGGGCGCTTCCCGCCTCGATTCGGGTCGAGCAGGTGTGGCAGATACCCATGCGGCACCCCGCGGCGGGCGACAGCCCGGCGGACTCGGCCACCTCCAACAGCGTGACGTCCCCAGGCGCCGGTGCCTCGACGCCCGAGCGGGCGAAGCGTGCCGCCCCGCCGTCTCCCGTCGGCGTCTCGACGGGTCGGCCGCTCGATGCGACGGGGCCGGTGACGAAGCTCTCGACGTGTACCCGATGGGCCAGGCCGGCGTCACCCCAGTGATCCGCCACGACACGTCGTAGTGACTCGGGGCCGCAGGCGAAGACCGTACGGTCGCGCCAGTCCGGGCACTCACGCTCGATCCGGGCGCGGTCGAGGCGCGACCCACCCTGGCGGGTGCAGGTCGTGACGACCCGGAACGAAGGGCGGTGGGCGGACCAGCGTTCGACATCGGCAGCGACCACCACGTCGCGTCGGGTCGGCACGTGGTGCAACAACACCACGTCGGTCTCGATGCGTCGGTCCTCGATCCACCGCATCATGCCGATCACAGGGGTGATGCCGGTGCCGCCGGTCACGAACAACAACCGCTCGGGCACCACGGCGGGCAGGGTGAAATCACCCCCGGGGCCGTCGATCGTGACGACGTCGCCGGGGCGGGCGGTGCGGAGGAGATGGGTCGAGACGAAGCCATCGACATGGGCCCCCACGACGATCTCCAGCCCCGCAGCCCGGGGACGAGGGAGCGACGTGATCGAGTAGCAGCGGTGATGGCGGACCCCGTCGACGTCGACACCGATCGTCACGAACTGGCCCGGCCGGTGCCCCGTCCATCCCCGGCCCGGACGGAGGACGATCGCCGCGGCCGAGTCGGTGAGCGGAGTGATGCTCTCGATGACCGCCCGTCCCGCGTGCGCCCGGCGCGGCACCAGCGACGCGAGGTACGAGGAGGGATCGTGTGGGCTGGTCCATCGTTCGAGAACGTCGATCATGACAGTGGATACTGGTATCACCAGTATCCACTGTCAATAGTTTATGGCAGTGTCAGCTGTCACGATCTGTGGCAAGATCGGCACATGGCCACTCCCACGACCGCGGACGACGGACCCGACGATGCGCCGATGAGCCTCGAGGAACTGTCCGAGGTCACCGGGGTCGCCCCACGCACCATCCGCTACTACCAGACCCAGAAGCTGCTCCAACGTCCCGCCAAGGACGCCACCGACGGCCGCCTGTCCCGCTATGGCCCCGAACACGTCGACCGCCTGGCTCTGATCGGCGAGCTCCATGATCGGGGACTGAAACTACCCGCCATCAGGAAGCTCCTCGACGCCGGCGATCCCTCGGCCCGCATCGCCGACTGGCTGGGCCTCGACGACTCCCTTCGGGGCTCGTGGACGGCGGACAGCCCCCGCCTGGTGGACCGCTCGGAGCTGTCGACGCTCCTGTCCTCCACCCCCACCGGAACTCAGGGTCACTTCGAACACGCCCGGCTCATCGTCCGCCAGGGAAACGCCTGGCTCATTCCCAACCCGGCGCTGCTCGATCTCACCATCGGGCTCGTGGCGGAAGGGATCCGCACCGACCTCGTCCTCGAGGCCGGATCCATTCTCGAACAACACCTGGGCAAGGCTGCCGAGCAGCTCATCGACCTCTTCGTGAAGGCGCTCGGCGAGGGGTTCGGCCACGGCGCCGACACCGCATCATTGGTCAACTCCCTGCGACCGGTGGCGGGCGACGCGGCACGGATGATCTTCGGACGGCAACTCGAGGCGGCTGTCGAATCGCTGTTGGCGGACACCAAGCGGCTGAACAAGCTCTGAGCCGAGACAGACCCACGATCAGGCGTCGGGTCTCATGCCGTCGATGCGCCGCGCCAGGTCGACATCGAGGCCGGTGATGCCGTCGCGATCGTGGGTCCGCAGGGAGATGTCGACCGTGGCCCACGAATTCGACCAGTCCGGATGGTGTTCCGCCGCCTCCGCGGCGAGCGCGACCCTGCTCATGAAGCCGAACGCCTCGGAGAAGTCCGCGGCGGTCACCCGCGTTCTCAGTGCTCCCCGCTCGAGTGTCCACAGGGGAAGCGAGGCCAGCGCCTCGTCGAGTTCGGCATCGGTCAACAGATCACGTGACATCGCTCCAGTGTGACCGACGACCCGGTGCCGATCGGACCACCGCGATCCGTACGGCGTACGATTCGCCCCCGTGGCCGTCGCGACCGTTCACCGTCCGGGCACACCGCGGGCGGCCTTCTCCCATCGCGCGTTCCGTTGGGTCTTCCTCGGCGCCTTCGCGTCGAACATCGGCACGTGGATGCAGAACATCTCGCTCATCGCTTTCGCCGACACGCTCACCGGGAGCGGGGCGTTCGTCGGTCTCATCACGTTCGCGCAGCTCGGACCGATCCTCTTCCTGTCGCCGTTCGGCGGGGTGATCGCCGACACGATCAACCGCAAGACCCTGATGATCGGGGCCGCTGCCGTGCAGGGAACACTGTCGCTGGCCCTGGCGGTCGTCGCCCACGATCCCGATCCCTCGAAGTCCCTCATCGTCTGGTGCGTTCTCGGGATCGGCATCGCCGGAGCCATCAACGCCCCCGCCGCTCAGGCCACGATGCCCGATCTCGTCGGGCGCCAGGACCTGTCGGGAGCCGTCGCACTGAACTCGATGGCGATGAACGCCTCGCGGGTGATCGGACCGCTCATCGCCGTGCTGCCGTTTCTGTCGACCCCATCGACGGTCTTCACCGTCAACGCCGCCACGTATCTCTTCGTGATCGCGGCGGTGGCGCTGGTCGACTTCGACGGACGCCCCCACCACGGCGACCGCCACGAGGGGCCGATGGAGCGGATCGCGGGCGGACTCCACGAAGCCCGAACCAACGTCGTGGTCGGACGGGCTCTGCTGATCGTGGCGCTGTTCTCGCTGTTCTCGCTGTCGTTCATCTATCAGATGAAAGGCTTCTCGCGTATCGATCTCGGGCTCGACTCGAACGATTTCGCCATCCTGTTCAGCTGCTTCGGAATCGGGGCGGTGCTGGGGGCGCTCTCGGTGGGGACCCGACTGTCCGATCGATCACCGCGCCAGACCGTCACCGTGGGCCTGGTCGGATTCGCGGCGAGCCTCACCGTGTTCGCGCTGCTCACCGACCCGCTCGCCGCCTATCCGGTCGTGGGCTTGTGCGGATTCTTCTACTTCGTCGTCATCACGTCGTTGTCGACGACGATCCAGGTGAACGTCGAGGATTCGCACCGTGGCCGGATCATGGGGCTGTGGATGATGGCGTGGGCGGGTCTCGTGCCCGTCGGCAACCTGATCGCGGGGCCCGTCATCGACGAGGTCGGTCACCCGCCGGTGATGCTGTTCGGAGCCGGCGTCGCGCTGGTGTTGGCCGTGGTTCGCCTCCCCGCTCCCACACGGGCCGGTGAGACCGTCGCACCTCCCAGCCCTCACACCTGATCGGCGCGGCACCACAGGGCGGCCAGGCGTTCGAGACCCGCCACCCGCGACCCCTTGATGAGCACCGCGGTGCCCTCTCCCGGTTGGTCCAGATGGGCCGCTGCGTCATCGACATCCGCGAACCACGGGAGGCCGTACAGATCGGTCCCCACACCCACGACCTCGATGCCACGGGACCGGGCGTGATCGGCGATCGCCCGATGGTCGTCGGCCTCGGTGGGACCCAACTCGGCCATGCGACCGAGCACGGCGACACGGCGTTCCGCGTCGAGATGAGCGAGAGCGTCGAGCGCCGCACGTAGCGAGGTCGGGTTGGCGTTGTACGCGTCGTTGATGACCGCTCCCCCGGCGGTGGCGACCCTGAGCTCCATCCGCCATGGCGACAGTGCCGCGGTGGCGAGGCCCTCTGACACCGAGCCGAGATCCACACCGGTTCCGAGCGCGGCCGCAGCCGCAGCGAGGGCGTTGGTCACGTTGTGGCGACCGCTCACGCCCAGCGACACGTCGGTGTCGCCCCATGGACTGCACAGGGTGAACCGGGCCCGCAGATCAGGACCCACCTCGATGCGCTCGGCTCGCACCTCGCCGGCACGACCGAAGCCCAGGACGGGGGCCGCGGACCGGCCGGCCATCGCCGAGACCAGGGCATCGTCGGCGTTCAGCACCGCCAGCCCATCGCCGGGCAGCGCTTCGATCAGCTCACCCTTCGCCAGGGCGATCTCATCGAGGCCGCCGAACATCTCGGTGTGCGCCGCCGCGACCACCGTCACCACTCCCACCGTCGGAGCCGCGACGTCGCAGAGATGAGCGATGTGGCCGGGACCCCGTGCCCCCATCTCCACGACGACCCGGTCAGCGCCGTCGGGTGCTCCGATCAGGGTGAGCGGCACTCCGAGTTCGTTGTTGAGCGATCGCTCGCTCGCCCCCACCGAGCCGGCCAGACCACAGATCGAGGCGAGAAGGTCCTTGGTGGTCGTCTTTCCGACCGACCCGGTGATGCCGATGACCGAGCCCTCGAGGCGCCGGCGCGCCGCTCGGCCGAGCGCCTCCAGCGCAACCGCCGTGTCGGCCACCACGACCTGGGCGAGAGGGACGTCGAGGGGGCGTTGCACCATCGCCGCTCCGGCACCGGCCGCCGACGCATCCGACACGAAGTCGTGTCCGTCCCTGTCGGAGACCAGCGCGACGAAGAGCGCACCCGTCGTCATCCGTCGAGAGTCGATGCCCGCGCCCTCGACACGCACGGAGTCACCGATCACCCGGCCGCCCACCGCCGCCGCCACGTCGTCGAGATCGAAGATCACCGTCACAGTCTCCCAGTCCCGAGCCCCTGACCGCGGAACCCGCAGCCCTATGCTCGCCCGGGTGGACGAGACCTCTCCCCTTCCGCCGATCGACCTTCCCGAGCGGGTTCGGCTGATCGTCCTCTACGGCGGCCAATCGGCCGAGCACGACGTGTCGCGCGTGTCGGCCCGCCACGTCGTCGCCGCGCTCGACGCTGATCGCTACGAGATCGTCCCCATCGGCATCGGCCGTGACGGCACATGGCACCTCCCCGCCGCGTCGATCGCCGAGCTGACGGACGCGGGTGGCGACACCGGCCTTCCGGTCGTGGGCGTCGCATCCGGTGCCCAGAGCGTCCTGTCACCGACGTCGGCCCCATCGCCGGGTGCGGCGGCAGAACCGATGGCGGCGGCCGACGTTCCGACCGTCGTCCTCCCCGTACTCCACGGGCCGAACGGCGAAGACGGAACGATCGCCGGGATGATGGAGCTCGCCGGCGTGCCCTATGTGGGTTCGGGGGTGCTCGGATCGTCGTTGAGCATGGACAAGGCGAAGGCGAAGGAGGTCCTGGCGGCCAACGGAATCGCTCAGGCCGCCTACCGGGTGGCCCACGAGCACGAGTTGGACGCCGCGCTCCTCGACGAGGTCGCGGCCGAGCTCGGATTCCCGATGTTCGTCAAGCCGGCCAACATGGGCAGCTCGGTGGGGGTGACCCGGGCGCTCGACCGCGCAGACCTCGACGAGGCGGCGCGAGCCGCTCTGGAACACGATCTCATCGTGGTGTTCGAAGAGGGGATCTCCGGCCGGGAGATCGAGATCGGCGTCCTCGGAAACACCGATCTGTGGACCTCGGTTCCCGGGGAGATCGTGCCTGCCGCCGACTTCTACGACTACGAGGACAAGTACCACGACGGCGCGGCCGAGCTCATCATCCCCGCCGACCTCCTCGATGACGACCGGCGCCTGCTCGAGAACCTCGCCCGCCGAACCTACCGAGCCCTCAGGGCCGAGGTTCTCGCCCGGGTCGATGTGTTCTTCGAGGAGGGCGGCCGGGGCTTCCTCGTCAATGAGATCAACACGTTCCCCGGGTTCACGCCGATCTCGATGTTCCCACGCCTGTGGCGCGAATCCGGAGTCGACTACACCGATCTCCTCGACCGCATGGTCGCGCTCGCGTTGGAGCGGTCCCATCGCCGCGGGCAACGGGGCAGGGGTCACGAACCACCCCGGTGACAACGGATCCCGTCCACAACATGTGGCGCCCTCACCACGAAGGTGAGGGCGCCAGGATCCCGCCGGAAAGAATGAGTGAGCAGTCGACCGCCGGGACCGGATCCCAGTATGGCGGGAGAAACCTGTTTTGCGACATGGGCGATGTATCCCATGGAAACGACGTCGGAGACGACCCCGTCAGAATCCGACCGAGGCACATCGGCGTTGCGCCACCACCCAGTTCCCATCGGCCTCGTGAGAGGACCATGTGGGCTCCAGTCCGTCGCCACACGCATCATCGACGGACCCGAATCGCTCCGCGACGAGGTTGACGCCACCGCCATCGAGGATCCACTGCCCGAACGCGTCATCGAAAGGCCACACGATCACGTCGAACTGATGGCGATTCACGATGTCGGTCCACTCCCCAGGCCGGCTCTCCTCCGACAACAGCGTCACGTAGTCGGCGAACACCTCGTGAGGAATGACCTCCGCCCGATCGTCGTTCCAGACGTCGGCGTCGGCGCCGTCGCGGAACTCGAGGTAATTGCCCACGTAGTCCAGGCTGAGCAGTCGGTGATCACCGAGGGGAGCCGACTCGCCGAGCTCGTCGAGGATGGTGACGGGATAGGGCTCGAGGTCGAGATCGGGCGTCGCCACGACCAGGCCGACGATCGCCATGGCACCGAGGCACGACGCCACCCACATCTGTCGAGACGACGGAACCGGACCGATCCGCTCGTCACCGATACCAGTGAGCAACGGCGCTCCCAGGGTCACGAGGATCATCGTGGCGAGGGGGATGTTCCGCACCCCGAGGGCGACCGGAGCGACCAGCGCGACGCTGGCCACCACGGTTCCCAGCCGCCGTTGGCGAATCGCGAGAATCGACACAGCGACGACCGACGCCACGAAGATCCACAGATCGGGATCGCTCGGCGACGGCCGACGCCACTCCTTGATGAACTGCAGCGTGTCGACCCGACCCAGCATCTCGACGGGGAATGTCAGGAGCGAGTACCCATAAGGGCTCAGCAGGGCTCCGACGACCACCGCCGCTGCGAACGTCAGCACGCAGGTGACCGCATGGCGGTCGATGCGTCGGTCGTCGACGAGGACCGAACCGGCCCACAGGGCGAGGAGCACCAGGCCCATCGGCCACGACGCATGGACGTTCACCCAGACGACTCCGATCGGCACCATCCACAACGGCGACCGGCGCTCCCGCATCACGACGAGCATCCCGGCGGACGCGGCGAACGCAAAGATCTGGGGACGTTCGCTGAACCAACCTCCCGACAACACCACGACCAACGCCACGAGGCCGACCCGGACCAGGACACCGCGGGCCGGAGCGGTCGTCCTCCACACGAAACCCACGGTCAGCGCCGTGGCCAGCGCGATCAGAATCCTGATGGCTCCGAGGCCACCCACTCTCTCTGCCGTTCCATAGGACCACGATGCCAGCCAGGAGCTGACGACCCACGGGTCCCCTCCAGCGGTGAACGAATATGGATCAACGTGAGGAACGCCGTCGGAGAGGATCAGCCTCCCCGTGGCGAGGTGGGTCAGGAAGCTGTTGTCGGCCAGGGCACCCGAGCCCATGAGTCCGCCGAGCAGGGCGAGTGAGATCCCCCACCAACTGCGCGGAACGGGAGGCTCGGCCACCGGGTCGTCGCCGACCGGGGTGTTCGACGTTCTCGCCTCATCGGTGGTGAGGACGGTGGCCACGATCGTCGTCCGGCTCAGGAACCGAACGACTCACGGATGTTGAGCGCTGCGGGTCCCAACACGACCACGAAGAGGGCGGGGAAGATGCAGAACACCATGGGGATGAGCATCTTGACCGGTGCCTTCTGCGCCTTCTCCTGTGCCAGCTGACGACGCTTGATGCGCATCTCCTCGGACTGGGCCCGGAGGACCCGCCCGATGGACACGCCGAACGTGTCGGCCTGGATGATGGCGAGTACGAACGACCGGACCTCTGGGATGTCGATCCGCTCGTCCATGGCACGCATGGCGTCGGATCGCGAGGCTCCGGCCCGGGACTCGCCGAGCATCCGCGCGAATTCGTCGCTGAGCGAACCCGGCACCGCTTCGATCACCCGATCGAGAGCTTGTTCGAAGCCGAGACCCGCTTCCACCGAGATGGTGAGCAGGTCCAGGACGTCGGGCAGCGAACGGAGGATGGAGCTCTGGCGCTCCTCCACCTTCCGACTCAGCGTGATGTCGGGGTACATCGAGATGGCGAAGCCGAGGAACAGCGACGTACCGAGGCGGACGATTCCCGATCCGGGAATGAGATGGATGAAGAGGTTTGCGACCCCGATGCCGATGCCCAACGGCACGAGCACGGACTTCATGGCAAGGAACCGATCGACGGCCTCGGGGCTGTGCAGGCCGGCGTGGACGAACTTCGACCTCACCTTGTCGGCGTATCCGGTCGGAGTGAGCCGTCGGCCGAGGTCGGTCAGCTTCTGGACCGCGGGCAGCAGCGCCCGGGTGTTGATCGATTCGGCCAGCTTCTCCTCTCGGAGGTTGGCCGGTCCGCCCGACTCGAGGTCGTAGCTGTCGATGCTCGACAACGTCTCGCGTACCACCTTGCGGTCCTCGAGCCTGCTGAGGAAGACGAACACGGCACTCGCCGATCGCGCCGGCCACCAGGAGGAGGGGAAGGAACAGTCCAGAACTCATGTCACACCTCGATCGTGATGGTCTTCTTCATCCACAGGAAGCCGATCACCATGAGGATGGCGGCTCCGATCAGAAGGAAGAGTCCGGGTCCGCTGAACAACTTCGAGACGTACTCGGTGTTCATGACGTACATGACAACCCCGAGGCCGGGGGGAAGGAATCCGAGGATGATGGCGCTCATGCGGCCTTCTGCGGTCAGCGACAGCACGTCGCGGCGCAGTCGTTCCCGCTCGGTCATCGTGTCGGCCACCGTCAACAACAGTTCGGCCAGGTTGCCGCCGACCTCCCGCTGGATGCGGATGGCCATGACGGCCCACTCGAAGTCGTCACTCTGCATGCGCAGAGCCACCGACTCGAGAGCCTGTTCGAGGGGTCGACCCAGTCGGGCCTCGGTGACGGCTCGACGGAGCTCCTTGCCCATCGGCTCCTCGATCTCGGTGGAGACCGCTTCGAAGCCCTGGGAGATGGAGTAGCCGGCCCGCAGGGTGCCCGCCAACAGGTGCAACATGTCGGGGAGCAGTCCGTTGAACTTCTTCTTCCGGCGGTTGGCCAGGAAGTTGATGATCGCGCTGGGGAGGATGGCGGAGATGACCGCCACCACCAGGACCACGAGGATGTTGCCGGTCAGCACCAGGGCCAGGACGGCGGAGATGCCGGCCGCGGCGAGGTAGAAGAACAGTGCCTCCGCGGCGCGGAGTGGAAGGTCGGCGCGCTCGAGGGCGGCCTCGACCCTGGCCAGCATCCCGCCCCGTTCGGCGATGCCGCCGGTCACCTCGACGGCACGCTTGAGGAAGGCCGTGTTGGCGAGGCTGTCGTCCTCGACATCGCCCTCGACGCCGACGACTCCGTAGGTCTCGTCGTAGTGCCTCAGCGCGAACTGGAGGTTGTCGTTGCGCTTCATCGCCAGCAGGCCGACGGCCATGACCATGCCGCCGACGGCCAGGGCCCCGAAGATGGCGATCACGAAGCGGATCAACCCGGAGCCGAAGAACCCTCCCGATCCGGTCTCGGTGTCGACGAATGCGAGGGCGTCGGGACCGGTGGACGTGATTCCGGGCCGGAACGACGCCACCAGCTCGTCGCCGCTGATGTCGGCCTGCAGCGAGGCGAACTCGCCCTCGATGACAGGCGGCTCGACGACGGTGTAGCGGTACTGACCCGCTACACGCTCGTTGACCGCGGCGACCATGGCCTCGATCTCGGTGTCGGGGCCGGTCTGGAACGTACCGCCCGCCGCCTGGGCCCACTGCTCCAGCTCCGCGGCGTTCACCGTCGTGCCGCTCACCGCGATCACGTGGGGGGTGACACCGTAGGTGCGCATCGAGGCGAGCGCGGACGAGTAGGTGTTGGTACTGCCGCCGTCCGCCGAACCGGCGATGACGACGAGATTGCGTTGGGCTGGACCCGAGTCCGAGAGCAGTTCGCCGCCGAGCCAGATTCCGTCCCACAGCGACGAGGTGCCCCCGCGCACGAGAGCGTCGGCCGACTGGGTCACCGCGGAGGCGTTGGTGGTGAGCTTGACCGAGGTCTTGGCGCCCCCGGCGGTGGACACCAGGCCCGCCTCCACGAACGATCCCTCACCCGGCGCCATCGATGCCACGGACTCCTTGGCGAGCTGGACGGTCCCGTTGAGCGCCGTGTCGGAGTTGTCGATCACGATGATGCCCGCGGTCGGGACCCCGCTGTCGGTGAGCGGCTCCACTGTCGCGTCGTAGGCGGCCCCGTCGATGGTGACCTGAGCGGACTCTCCGGGGGGCTCGGATGCGAAGACGTCGATGACGACTCCACCGTCACGGGCGTCGACCGAGCGGAATTCGGCGGGCGTGAAACCGCCGATCGCCGACGATGCGGGCATCGCCACGGCGAGGCCCGTCAGCACCACTGCGCCCCCGAGGAGCGATCGGATTCGTCTCATTCGTCGACCGCTCATCCGCGACCCACCGCCTTCCGACCCATTTCTGTCGATGCGAAGACCTCGGGACCCATGCGGATGCCCTGATCTGCGAGCTTCTCGGTGAACTTCGGCCGGACGCCGGTCGCCTTGAGGTGTCCCTTGTACTTGCCGTCGTCGTCGACGCCCATGGCGAAGTCGAACAGGAACACGTCCTGGAGGGTGATCACGTCGCCCTCCATGCCCTGGACCTCGGTGATGTGGGTGATGCGACGGGAACCGTCACGCAGGCGACTGAGCTGCACGATGAGATCGACCGCGCCCGACACCTGTTCACGGATCGCCCGAACCGGGAGGTCGAAGCCCGCCATCAGCACGAGGGTCTCGAGACGGGCCAGGGCGTCACGGGGGGTGTTGGCGTGGAGCGTGGTCAGCGAGCCGTCGTGGCCCGTGTTCATGGCCTGCAACATGTCGAGCGCCTCGCCGGAACGACACTCACCGATGACGATCCGGTCGGGCCGCATACGCAGCGAGTTCTTGACCAGGTCGCGGATGGCGACCTCGCCTCGACCCTCGACGTTGGGCGGGCGGGACTCCAGACACAGGACGTGGTCCTGGTGGAGCTGGAGCTCCTTTGCGTCCTCGATGGTGACGATCCGCTCGTCGGAGGGGATGAACGACGACAGCACGTTCAGCAGCGTCGTCTTACCGGAACCGGTTCCTCCCGACACGATGACGTTGAGCTTTCCCACGACGCAGGCCTGGAGGAAACGGGCACCGTGGACGTTCAGGGACCCGAAGCGGATCAGATCGTCGACCTGGAGCGGGTCGGTGGCGAACTTACGGATGGTGAGGAAGGGGCCGTCGATGGCCAGTGGCTGGATGACCGCGTTCACACGGGAGCCGTCGGGGAGGCGGGCGTCGACCATGGGCGTCGACTCGTCGATACGCCGTCCGATCTGGGAGACGATCTTGTCGATGACCCGGCGCAGGTGGTCGGCGTCGGCGAACGAGGTGTCGTCGCGGGTCAGCTTGCCACCGCGTTCCACGTAGACCTTGGAAGGACCGTTGACCATGACCTCGGTCACGCCCTCCTCGTTGAGGAGCTTGTCGATCGGTCCGTATCCCAGGATGTCGTCGGAGACGTCCTGGATCAGCTGGGCCTTGTCGGACGCCGAGAGAGGTGCCCGCTCCTGGGCGAGGATCGCCATGAGCTGCTCGTGGACCCGTTTGCGGAGCTCCTCGCCCGACAGACGGTTGTCGTAGAGGATCGGCCCGAGCTCCTCGATGAGGTGACTGTGGATCCTGTTCCGCAGTTCGTCCATGACCGGGTCCCGGCGCGTGAACTGCCCATTGCCGGCGGCGGGCTGTTCCGGCTCATCGCCGGAACCGGCATCGTGAAGGCGCTGGTAGAGGGACACGGCTTGGTCTCCTTGAGGATTCGGACAGGGAAGGGCGAGAACGGTGAACTGCGTCAGTGGTTCGCAGCTGTACGGGCGACGAACTGCTCGGCGAGCTGCTGGATCGACTTGGACACACCCGACTTCGGTGCGTGGAGCACCACGGGAACGCCCTTGTTGACCGACTGGGGAACGAGTACGTCGGAGGGGATCAGGGCGTCGGCCTTGACCTGGAGCGTCCGCTCGACCTCGGAGATGTCGAGCTTCACCTTCGAATTGGAGCGGTTCAGGACCAGCATCAACTTGTCCATCGGCGTGTTCAACAGACGGAGGGTCTGGAGCCCGATCTTGACGTTCTTGATGTTGGGGATGTCCATGCCGGCCACCAGGACGACCTTGTCGGACACCTCCACCAGGCCGAGGACCACGTCGTTGAAATAGGCCGGAGTGTCGACGACGACATAGCCGCAGAACTCGCGGAGCTTGTCGACGATGGCGACCATCTCCGCCGCGCCGACCTGATCGGCGAACGCCGGCTCGAGCGGCGCGGGCATCACCTTGATTCCCGACGGTTCGTGGGAGACGAGAAGGCTGTCGAGAAGGGCCGCGTCCATCCGCTCGATGTGGGACACCGCATCCACGATGGTGTGGTGGGGGGTCAACTTGAGCATCACGGCGACGTCACCGAACTGAAGGTCGGCGTCGACGAGGCACACGGGCTTGCCGGACTTCTGGTGGAGGGCGATCGCCAGATTCGTGGCGATGACGGACTTGCCGGCGCCGCCCTTCGTCGAGAACACCGTGATGACCTCACCCAACTCACCGCCGAGATCGGGAAGCGAGTCCGACGGAGGTTCCGAGACGCCCGATGCCGAACGCCGCGGCGTGGTGTCGAGGGTCACGGCCACTCTCTGGACGGCGCTGGTGAGCTGGGAGGCGTCGCCGCCCAGGGTCAGCACGTCCTTGACCCCTGATCGCAGGGCCTGTTGGAGAAGCGATGTGGTGAGCTCCTCGACGACGAGTATCGCTCCGAGGCTCGGGTGGGCGCTGATGAGGCGCTCGGCGACGGCGAGGTCGCCGCTGCCCGCGCAGGACGGTCCGAGGATGACCACCACCGGAACCGACGTGGTCATCCTGCCCGCCAACTCCTCGACCGTGGCGAAGGGCGTTCCGCCTTCGCCGAGGAGCTGCATGAGCCGGTCACGCACCTGCGTCTGGGCCTCCACCACTGCGATGGAGATCCGGATGGCGCTGGTGGGAACCGCCCCGGCAGGCGCCTGAGCGGTCGGCGCCGCGTCGGGCGTCGCATAGGGATCGTGGGCGTGATCGCCCGACTCCTCACCGAAGAAGTTCGATGAATAGGGATCACTGCCGCCCATCCCACCCGTCGAGGCGGCATCGAAGCCGGCCGAGGGGTCGTGGGGTCCGTCGGTTGAGCCCGCCGGACCCTGGTTCGGGTCGGAGAACGACCCGGACTCGGGCTGCCAGGTGAAGTCGGTCATCACTGACCGTCCGTGGCCGCTGCGGGGTCCACGCCGTAGGGAGTGTTGCCACCCACACCGGGGAGGGGCAGCGGCTGCAGCGTGGCAGGGATCGGGGTGGGCTCGTAGTCCTGACGGATCAGCGTCATGTAGATCGAGCTGGAGGTCGATGCCAGGGCGATGACCTGAGCGGCGTCCTGGGGCACCTCGAAGGTGACGAGGTCGGAGCTGACCGGAGCGGTGGTGGCGGTGGTGTCACCATCGGCGACGGCCACCGGGGTGCCCAGCGACTGCCCGATGGCCAGAACCCGGGCCTTCTGGTAGAGGAGGCCCATGCACTCGGGAGTCGCGGCCGCTGCGGTCTCACCGTCGGCGGGAACCGCGGTACCGATCGACGTGCCGTCGAGGCCACACGGCCCCTTGGCCATCAGGTTGACGTAGTCGCCGGGCCGCATGAGGCCGGCGACGCCGCGAACCTGGTCGGTCGAGATCGTGATGGCGACCATGCCGGCGTCCAACACGTTGCTGTTCGTGTCCTGGGTCGAGTTGGGGTCTGCGAACATCGACTGGGTGATGATGGTTCCCGGCTGAACGTCGATGGTGGCGACCTGACCCTTGATGTCCTCCGGTCGAGTGACCGAGTCGGCGGGGAGGTCGGAGTTCCTCCGCTCACCCAGGCCGATGACCCCTCCCTCGATGAGGGAGTTGGAGTCCGCACCACGCAGGATCGGGCCCTTGGCGATGACGACCGAGACGAGCTGGGTGTCTCCCTCGACCTTCTTCTCGATTCCGCCGACATAGCTGAAGATCAGCAGTGCGGCGATCGCACCGACCACCAGGGCGGCAATCAGAATGAGTGTTCTGCGAGAACTCACGGCAACCTCGATCCGTAGAGGAAATGTTTGGGATGTGGGTGTCCGCTTGAATCCGCAGCATCGTCTGACACTCGGAACGGAACCATCCCCAGCATCGTCGGCCGGATGAGCCGTTCTACTTAGCTTTCCGATCCGCTTTTTCCTCGCGACCGTCCGTGAGAGCACGCGACGAGAGGCGGGAATCCCTCAGGATTCCCGCCTCTCGATCGGCGTTGTGTGCGGGGCGTCCCCAGGGGGATCCCCGGCTTCGCAGGGCGGTCAGCCCTCGACGGGACTGTCCGCGACCGGAGCGGCCTCGTCGGCCACGTCGACCGGCTCAGGCGTCGGTTCGACGTCGTCGGTGGAGTCCGCGGGGGCGGCGCCCGGAGGGGTCTCGCCCGACGTGGCGTAGTACTCCTCCCACGCCTCCTGACCCTCGGACGGCGACGCCGGGTCGTACCCGGCACCCACGTAGTTGCCTTCGGAGTCGTAGGCGTGCTCGCCGAAGTGCTCCTGATACTCCGCCGCGACGATTCCACCCTCCGCGGCCTGCTTGATCGACAGCGAGATCCGCCGGCGTTGGAGGTCGAGATCGATGATCTTCACCCACAGCTCCTCGCCCGGGGTCACGACCTGTTCGGGCAGGTCGACGTGGTGAGCCGACATCTCCGAGATGTGGACGAGGCCCTCGATCCCGTCGCCGACCTGGATGAACGCACCGAAGGGAACCAGCTTGGTGACCCGGCCGTAGACCAGTTCGTCGGCCTGGTGGGCCGAGGCGAATTCCTGCCACGGATCCTGCTGGGTGGCCTTGAGTGAGAGGCTGATCCGCTCGCGGTCCATGTCGACCTCGAGCACCTCGACCTCGATCTCGTCCCCGACGGCGACGACCGAGCCGGGATGGTCGACGTGCTTCCACGACAGCTCCGAGACGTGGACGAGGCCGTCCATGCCGCCGAGATCCACGAAAGCGCCGAAGTTGACCACCGACGAGACGACGCCCTTGCGGCGCTCGCCCGGTCGGAGATTGACGAGGAAGTCCTCGCGCTGTTCCTTCTGGGTCTCTTCGAGCCAGGCACGCCGGGAGAGGACGACGTTGTTGCGGTTCTTGTCCAGCTCGATGATCTTGGCCTCGATCGAGGTTGCCGATGTAGGGCTGGAGATCGCGGACCCGACGGAGCTCGACCAGGGAGGCCGGAAGGAATCCCCGGAGACCGATGTCGACGATGAGGCCTCCCTTGACGACCTCGATGACCGGGCCGGTGACGACGCCGTCGGCTTCCTTGATCGACTCGATCGTTCCCCAGGCCCGCTCGTACTGGGCCCGCTTCTTGGAGAGGATCAGGCGACCCTCCTTGTCCTCCTTGGTGAGGACGAGCGCCTCGATCTCGTCACCGAGTGACACGATCTCGTTGGGATCGACGTCGTTGCGGATCGAGAGTTCCCGGCTGGGGATCACGCCCTCGGACTTGTACCCGATGTCGACGAGCACCTCGTCCTGGTCGATCTTGACCACCGAGCCGGTGACGAGCTGGCCGTCATCGACGCCCACCATGGTCGAGACGTAGAGCGCCTCGAGTTCGTCGTCGCCGACGTCGTAGTCGAGGATCTGGCGGAGTTCGAACTCCTCGCTCACGCCGGGCTCGTCGCCGATCTCGCCGGCTTCGGGATTTTCTTCGATGGTGTTGTCGGACACGGATCGCCTACAGGGAATAGAGGGACAGGGACGCGCCACCTGGGGTCGCACTCGCGACACGCCAGGGAACAGCCCGCCAGGCTAGGGGTCGGGGCGACAGGGAGCAAGACTTCCGCCGGGCGAGAGCGCCCTGAGCCGCTGATCCAGACGGCCCACCGCACCGAATCGATCAGGCCTGTGGACGACCCGCCACCAGGAGGAACTCCTGGTGGTCGACATCGGGAGGCCGGGCGGCGTAGTCACCGGGAGCGACGGAGTAGATGTCGATGACCTCCAGACCGCTCCGCACCCCCAACATGTCGAGCTCTCGCGGCGTGTAGCAGGTCGTCCACAGGTCAACCGGTAGGGACCGGCCTTCGCGATCGCGCACCTCGGTGAGCTCGTGGTTCACACCGGTGGCCGCGTCGAACTCGTCTCCCTCCTCGGCCCACCGCACCTGGAAATAGGAACTGAAGGCGCTGACCGCGCACCGTCCTCCGGGTCGCAGGGCGCGCCTGATCCCGTCGAGGACGGCGAGATCCGAACCGAGATTGCGGGGATCGCCCGCTGAAGGGCCCGGGCCCTCCGAGCCCGAAGGCACCCTGACACAGCGAGATCACGGCATCGAAGCGGGCATCGAACTCCATTGCCCGGGCATCGCCGCGCACGAAGGACGCTTCGCCCGGGGCGTCATCGGAGTCAGCGGTGCCGGCGGCGATCTGCACGAACCGTTCCGAGATGTCGAGCCCGACGGCGACGTAGCCGCGCCGCGCCAGCTCCCGTACGTGACGGCCCGGCCCACACCCCACGTCGAGCACCGCATCACCCACGTCGAGGCCCAGCATCTCGACGAGCGCGTCCACTTCCTGAACCGTGCCCTTGGTGAACGAATACCGGAGATACGCCTCGCCCATGTGATCTGCGAGGGGTTCGAACCAGTGGGTCTCGTCCACTTCTCAGCCCTTGGCGTCGGCCCAGGTCTCACCGAAGGAGAGGTTGACCTCGAGGGGTACGACCAGGTCGAAGGCCCCGGCCATGACGTCGGTGACCACCCCGCCGATCTCGTCCCGGTCCGCCGGCGGCACCTCGCAGATGACCTCGTCGTGGACCTGGAGGATGATCCGCGAGGTTCCGCCGCGCTCGCTCAGCGCGGCGTCGAGGCGAACGAGCGCCACCTTGAAGATGTCCGCGGCGAGGCCCTGGATCCCCGCGTTCATGGCCTGTCGTTCCCCGGCCTGCCGAACGCTGTGCACCGGTGAGCTCAGCTCGGGAATCCGTCGACGGCGACCGAAGAGCGTCTCGGTGTATCCCCGTTCGCGTGCCTCGGCGACGGTCCGGTCCATGTAGTCGTGAACCGCGGGGAACGCGACGAAGAAGGCGTCGAGGATCTCCTGGGCGTCTGCGGTCGGGATCCCCAGCCTCTGGCCCAATCCGTAGGCCTCCATGCCGTACGCGAGGCCGTAGGACACCATCTTCGCTCTGGACCGCTGTTCGATGGTGACGTCGGCCGGCTCGACACCGAAGATCGCCGACGCCGTCCGGCTGTGCACATCGGTGCCCGAGCGGAATGCTTCGATGAGGCCCGGGTCGTCCGCGAGATGGGCGATGCAACGGAGTTCGATCTGGTTGTAGTCCGCGACACAGAGAATGAAGCCCTCGGCCGGAACGAACGCCCGGCGGAAACGACGTCCCTCCTCGCTGCGGACGGGGATGTTGTGCAGATTGGGGGCATCGGAGCTGAGCCTCCCCGTTCGGGCGACCGTCTGGTTGAACGTTGCATGGATCCGTCCGTCGGGCGCCACCTCGGCCAGCAGTCCCTCCCCGTAGGTCCCCCGAAGCTTCTCGACCTCGCGGTACGCCAGCAGGTGTTCGACGATGGGGTGTTGACCCTTCAGCTTCTCGAGCGTGGCGGCGTCGGTGCTGAACCCCGTCTTGGTCTTCTTCTGAGTCTCGAGTCCCAGCTCCTCGAACAGGACGGTGCGCAGCTGTGGCGTGGAGTTCACGTTGAACTCGTGGCCGGCGTCGGCATGGATCTCGGCTCGCAGTCGGTCGCATTCGGCGCGCAGGTTCTCCGCCAGGGACTCGAGCTCGGTTCGGTCGACCCCCACACCCACGTGTTCCATACGAGCGAGGACGGCGATGAGGGGCACCTCCACATCTCGGTTCAGTGCCACCAGACCCTGGGCCTCGAGGGCCTCACCGATGGGATCGAGCAACGCTGCGACGGCCAGGGCCTCGGAACCGATGTGCTCGGCGATCGACACCGATTCGTCCGCTCCGAAGTCGAGCTGACCCGACGTCTCAGCCGAACCGTCCTGGAGCTCAGCGTCGGTGTAGCGCCCCAGAACCTCTCCGATGCCGTATCTCGGGTCGGCAGGGTCGAGGAGGTAGGCGGCGATCTTCGTGTCGAGTACCGGCTGGGGCACACCCGCACCTGTTCCCGACAGCCACACCAGCAGCGGCTTGAGATCGTGGCCTGCCACGTGCGCCGATCCGAGCCAGTCCGACAGCCCCGGATCGCCGGTGATCTCGGCGGAGGTCCACCACCCGATCTCGCCGCTCTCCGCATCCACCACGACGGCCAGGCCGGCCGGCTCGCTCCGCCCCGGCACCCCTGACCAGCCGACGGCCACGACCGCCGGGCGCTCCGGGCCGCCGAGGCCTTCCAACACCGTGGGGTCCACGTCATCGGCTCGCGTGACCTCTGCGGCCAGCACCCGGCGCTCGGGGCCTGCCACCGCGCCCACCCGGTCACCGAAGGCCTCCGACAGCCGTCCCAGGAGAGACCCGAACTCCAGGAGCCCGAAGAGCGTCGCCACCCCTTCGGGGTCTGCGTCGTCCATACGCAGGTCGTCGATCTCGACGTCGAGGGGGACGTCGCGGATCAACCGCATCATGTCGACGTTCGTCCGTGCCCGGGACTCGAACTGGGTCAGGTTCTCGCGGAGCTTCGGGGTCTGGTCGTCGACGTGGTCGAAGATCCCGTCGAGGCCTCCGTAGGTCGTGATCAGCTTTGCCGCGGTCTTCTCCCCGACACCCGGAACGCCCGGCAGGTTGTCGGAGGGGTCGCCACGAAGAGCCGCGTAGTGAACGTACTGATCAGGCCGGACACCGGTGCGGTCGAGGATCCCGGCCTCGTCGTAGAGGGCGTAGTCACTCACTCCCCGTTTGTTGTAGAGGACCTTGATGTCGGGGTCCTCCACCAGCTGGTAACAGTCGCGATCACCGGTCACGACCAGAGCCGACATACCCTCGGCGGCTGCTCGGGTGGCCAGGGTGGCGATCACGTCATCGGCTTCGTAGCCGGCGATCTCGACGGTCGTGATTCCGAGCGTGTCGACCACCTCACGAACGAGACCCATCTGCTGCACCAACACGTCGGGGGTCGCGTCACGGTTTGCCTTGTAGGTGTCCACCATCTCGTGGCGGAACGTCGGCTCAGGCCGGTCGAACGCCACGGCGATGCGGTCGGGTTCGTGATCGCGAACAAGGTTGATGAGCATCGAGGTGAACCCGAACACCGCATTGGTGACCTGCCCCGACGCGGTCGCCATGTCGGCGGGTAGGGCGAAGAAGGCTCGATAGGTCAACGAGTTGCCGTCGATCAGCATGAGAGTGGTCATCGAACGCCACCCTATGCGGCCCCGGCCGCGCCGATCAGCGGCGAACCAGCAGTATCAGGCCGTCGGGATACCTTTCGACGACCTCGAACTCCCCCGACGAGACGATGCGCTCGAAGAGTGCCAGATGGTCGGGGTTTCCGAGCCGGTCCTCGTTGATGAGCAACACGTCGATGGTCGAGGGGTCCGGCGGGGCGGGGACACCGCCGACGCCGTAGTTCGACGAGATCCACGGGTTCGGGAAGGTGTAGATGCCCTCACGATGCGAGAGGTGAGGCACGATGTAGTACTCGGTCGACACCACCGCGTCGTCGGGGATGTCGGCGATGGCGTCGCGGATGAAGTCATTGGTCGGGTTGTCGACGAGTGGCCACCAGCCGACGTCGTGGTTCGTCGTCCACGGGCCCACCCCCTGCCCCCTGGTCTGGAAGACCCCCAGGAGCATCACCCCGATGAGGGCGAAGGCGACGAACGAACGCCGGCGTCGGACCACCACGTGGGCGGACGCCACGAGGATCCCGAGAAACGGGAAGAAGGAGTAGTGCCACCGGAGGTCCCAGGTGAAGTTGGCGACGGTGGCGAAGTTGACCACGTGCTGTGGGACACCCACGAGCGCGACGTGGGGGGCCGCCAGGCCGATGAAGCCATAGGGGCGTGCGAGTCCGACGAATCCCGACGGTTCCGAGTCGTCGCCGAAGCTTCCGATCGCGTTGTTCTCCTCGAGTCGATCGAGGAGCGGCCCCGGATCCCGGACGGCCCCGGTGACGACCTCGGTGGCCGACGCACCGAGCGAACCGAAGAGACTGTCGAAGACCGCCCCTTCCTCCGAGAACGCCGGAATCACCACCGTCAGCGCCACGGCGAACCAGACCGCACCGACTGCGAAGGTGACGAGTCCGATCTTCGGCCGACGGAAGGCCACGGCCACGGCCAACCCCATGAGCGCCACGACGAGCGCCACGTCTTCCTTCCACAACAGGGCGAACCCCAGGCATGCGCCGTACGCGCGCCACTTCCCCACCGACGCGAAGTACCAGGCCCCCACGAGGAACGGAGCGGCGATCGACTCGGCATGGAACGTCTCCTGGATCTTCCACTGGGGCGAGAAGTGGAAGAGATAGGCGATGCCCAGACCCAGGCCCGCCCACGACGAGCCCAGATGGCGGCGGCCCAGAGCGAACAGGGGAATGGCAACCGCAACGACGGCTGCGGTGTTGAGGAGATCGAGGAAGTGTGGGCCCCCGATGCCGATCCAGTAGAACGGCACCAAGAGGAGATAGCCGAAGTTGGCGTGGTGTCCGAACACCTCCATGCCCCGGATCGTCATGAATCCCCGCCCGTGGGCGAGCTGCCAGATTCCCTGGTCGTACATCCCGAGGTCGTAGTCGAATGACCCGAAGTATTCGTGGCGCCGCCAGATCAGCGATGCGAACACGACGAAGTACCACGCCACGACGACCGCGAAGAGGGCGAGCGGCAGATGTCGCTGCAGCCAGCGCCGACCCCTCCAGCGCTCGATCAACGGAGCCGCGACAGCCCTGACGGACCGCTCGGCGCGATCGACCCACCAACCCGGAATGCGCCACCACGGCACGTCGACCGTGCCCTCCGCTGCGCTCAGCACGCCGTCACCGTATCGGGCACCGGTCTCGGTGGCCGATACGGCCCGACCGGGGTCAGTCGTGGCGGACCGCCACCCGCACCTTCTTGTCGGTGGCGTTCACGAGGTCGACCACGATCTGGGCGAACTGCATCGGGTTGGCGAGATCGGTCATCTCCTTGAATCCGGACGCCTCGTTGGCCGACTGGATCTTGATGGTCGCGGTGCGTCCGAGCCGATCGATGATCGAGCGTCTCATGGACACGTCGGTGACCTTCTTCCACTGCATCCACTCGTGGTCGCGGCGCATCACGCCCGAGAAACGGATCACCCGGTACTGGGTGATGACATAGCGGGTCGATCGTCGCTCGAGGTAGCCCGACGCGATGCCCACCGCGACGACGACGATCCCGACGACGGCGACCGTGGTCACCTGCACGCTGGCGGCGGACCCGGCGATGAACGCGCAGACGGCGACGACGATCAGTTCGGGGAACTTTCCGAGCAGCCACACCCGGGTGTCGGGACTCTGCTCGTGGATGACCTCCTCGTCCGACGCCAGCGATGAGCGGACGTCGACGCGGACAGCCATGTCAGCCGTCGGCCAACCCGCTGGCGAACTCCCCGAGTCGATCCCACAGCTCCGAGATGAAGCCGCCGACGGCATTGGCGAAGTTCACCACCAGGTCCGACATCCCCGATGGGTCCTTCCAGATGAGGTATCCCAGGAGACACAGGGCCACCAGACCCAGGGTCCCGACACGCTTTTCCATGCCGCGAGGCTAGGTTCCCCGAGTCGGCCGGTGGTGGACCTCCAGAGGGATACCTGCGGCTCGGAGAGCAGCGACCAGGCGTTCGCGCAGAGCACGCTCGACCCGCCACTGGTCCTCGGCACGGGTCCGGACCTCGACCCGGAGGGCGATTCCGCCGCTGGTCATCGCGGCGGCGCCGAGCTCCTCGGGAGCACCCAGGAGAGGGCCGTGGGCCCATTCGTCCGACGCGGCCATGTCGTCCGCCGCGTCGGCGACGACCCGCCGGGCCACGGCGAGGTCGGCCTCCGGAGCGACGACGATGTCGACTCGGGCCACCGACGATCCCTGCGAGGAGTTGCCCACCGCCTCGAGCGATCCGTTGCGGATGTACCAGACCGTGCCGTCGACATCGCGAATCCGCGTGACGCGCAACGTCACCTCCTCGACGACGCCCACGGTGGGACCGGCGATGATCCGGTCCCCCACTCCGTACTGGTCCTCCAACAGGACCGCGAAGCCGGCGAGGAAATCACGGACGAGCGACTGGGCCCCGAACGACACGGCGATGCCGATGACGCCGGCGCCGGCGATCAGCGGAGCGAGGTTCACCCCCAGCTCGCCCAGCAGCATGAGGATGGCGATTCCCACGACGATCCAGGTGGCGATCGACGACATCACCGATGCCACCGCATCGACCCGCACCGCCCTGCGGTCCGTCGAGTCGTCACCGACATGCGCGGCCAGCGCCGATCGGGCGCCGTTCATCGTGCGACGGATCACCTTGCGGGTGAACCACAACGTAGCGGCCGCCCCGACGACGATCAGCGCCACGCGCAGCAGCGTGCCGTCGGCCCCCTCGATCGACCCGAGGAGGTCGTCGCCGACGTTCGCAGCCGCGATCAGGTCACGGGACGAGTTCACCGGCGATCACCGACTCTGCCACCGAACGAAGCGATGTCCGCTCGTTCATGGCGTTGCGTTGCAGGAACCCGAACGCCTCGTCCTCGCTGAGACCGTGGCCGTCCATCAGCCTGCCACGGGCACGGTCGACGAGCCTCCTGACCTCGAGCTTGTCCTGGAGCGATTCCGCCTCGTCGGCGAGTACGGCCATCTCCTCGAATCGTCCGATCGCCATCTCGATGGCCGGCACGATGTCCTGGCGCTGGAAAGGCTTGACCAGGTACGCCATGGTCCCGGCGCTGCGGGCTTCGGCGATGAGATCCCGCTGGCTGAACGCGGTGAGCATCACGACCGCGCACAGGCGCTCCTGACCGATGGCCCGAGCCACGGAGATGCCGTCGAGACCGGGCATCTTCACATCGAGGATGGCGACGTCGGGCTCGAGGCGGCGGACCATCTCGACCGCCTCGTCACCGCGGCCGCATTCGCCGACGACGTCGTAGCCCTCCTCCTCGAGGACCTCCCTCAGATCCATGCGGATGATCGCCTCGTCCTCGGCGATCACGATCCGTGCCGCCGGCGCGCCCGTCACGATGACGACCTGAGCTTCTCGCTCAGCTTCTCCAGGAGTTCGTCCTGCTCGGCTTCGAGTTCGGCAATGGCGTCGATCAGGCCGGCCCGGTGGCGGTTCATCACCGAGGAGGACCGATCGGCCTCGCGCTGCTCCGCGGCCGCCAGCGGGGTCTCGGAGACCAGCGCTCGGATGCGCGCGTCGTCGGCATCGTCCTGGAAGTGGAGCACCTGCTCGTCGGCGACCTCCAGGTCCTCGCGCAGCCTGTCGAGCCGCGCCGCGATCGCCCGGAGGCGTCGCTCGATGAGGAATGTGGGTGCCACGGGGCCATCGTACGACGCCGCGGGGATGTCCCGGTAGAGTCGCCCCGTGCCGGCGGTGCCCCACCTCATCGGGTTCTCCGACCGGGACCGGTTCGTCGATCACTTCGTCACCCGGGGATGGGTGGCGTCGCCGCTGCTCGATGTCGGGACGACGGCGATGTTGGCCGCATGGGTCGATGCCATCTCGCAGTGGCCTGCAGACGGCGAATGGATGCACCACCACGAGGCCACCGACGACGGTCCCAGGCTCTGCCGGACCGAGAACATCGTTCCGTTCCACGCCGGCATCGCGAGCCTGCTGTGCGACGGAACGGTGGTCGACATGGCTTCGGCGCTCCTCGGCGACGCCGCCCTGCTCTACAAGGAGAAGATCAACTACAAGCTCGTCGGCGGAGCGGGGTACGCCGCCCACCAGGACGCCCCTGCCTACCCCTTCGTCGATCACCACGTCTCGGCCATGATCGCGGTCGACGACGCCACCGAGGCCAACGGGTGCCTGGAACTGGTCTCTGGGCGACACGTGTCGCTTCTCCCCGCGGACGACGGTGGCCGTATCCGATCGGACGTCGCGGCGTCGCTGTCCTGGGAGGCCGCTCCGTTGCCGGCGGGCCACATCCTGTGGTTCGGATCGTTCACTCCCCATCGCAGCGGTCCGAACCGATCGGCCCGGGACCGGCGAGCCCTCTACCCGACGTTCAACGCCGCGGTGGAGGGCGACCTCCGCGCGGCCTACTACGACGAGAAGCGGGCCACGTTCGCCCGCACCGGCCGCGAGGACGGACGAGCCCAGGTGTCCCTCATCGACGACTTCATGGGGCGGGCGGTGACGTGATGTCCGCAGTGGACACCATCCTCGACCTTTTCGATCGGTGGGGCGGGTACTCCTACGACGAGGCACTGAGTCAGCGCCTGCACGCCGAACAGACCGCGGACCTCGCCGTCAGCGCCGGCGCTCCGCCCTCGCTGATCGCAGCCGCCCTGCTCCATGACATAGGGCATCTGGTGGCGGTCGAGACAGAGGGATCGTCCGCTCCCCCGAGGGACATCGACCTCCGACACGAGGCGGTCGGCGCCAGGATCCTCGCCCCGGTCTTCCCGCCCTCGGTCACCGGGCCGATCGCACTCCACGTGGTCGCCAAGCGCTATCTGGTGGCGACCGACGCGGACTACGACCGATCGCTCTCGCCCGGTTCACGCGACAGTCTCCGCCGACAGGGCGGCCCGATGGACACCGAGGAATGTCGCCGTTTCGAGCTCCGGCCGGGCTTCGAGGCCGCGGTCGCGCTTCGTCGCTGGGACGACGAGGCCAAGGACCCCGCCCGCACGGCCGGCGGCGTCTCGTCACATCGCGCTCTGCTCGAGACACTGGTGACCGACACCGGCATCCGGCTCCTCATCTGATCCGCCGGGCCGCCGGTGGGGTGCCCGGGGTGGGAGTCGAACCCACACGCCCTTTCGGGCAGCGGATTTTGAGTCCGCCGCGTCTGCCATTCCGCCACCCGGGCCCGGGCGACAGCGTAGCCTGTGCCCTCATGGCAGCCGATGAGTCCGATCAGTGCGCGCCGCGCTGGCTGAAGTGGGCCGTGGCACTCGTGGTGATCGCCGTCGCCGCCTTGGCGCGGGACCGGGCCTTTCGTGCGAATCGCGAGCGGTTCGGGCCCCCTGGGCCGCCGACGGTCATCGATCCAAGCTAGCCAGCGCTTCCAGGAGAGCTCCCGGCGTGGCCTTGGGGCTGAGGGTCGGCCAGGCGTGGGTCACGGTGCCGTCGGGTCCGATGAGCACCGCCGAACGGATGACGCCCATGTACATCTTGCCGTAGTTCTTCTTCTCGCCCCAGGCTCCGTATGCCTCCGCGATCTCGTGGTCGGGGTCGGACAGGAGTGTGAAGCCCAGGGTGTTCTTCGTGTCGAAGTTCGCCAGTCGACGCGGCGAATCGGGGCTGATCCCGACGACCACGGTGTCGCCGATCTCGCCGGCGAGATCACGCAGCTGACAGGCCTGCTGGGTGCACCCCGGCGTGGAGGCCTTCGGGTAGAAGTAGACGAACACCGGTCTGCCCGTGTGGTCGGCGAGGGACCGCTCCTCCTCGTGCTGGTCGAGAAGGGAGAAGGAGGGTGCCCGGTCGCCGGGCTGGAGGAACGTCGTCGCGGCCATGAGCGGAAATGTAGCCCCCGACGCGGAGAAGGGAAGCGGCGCTGGCCACTTCCCTTCTCCGCGTCGTTCTATGGGGATCCCGCGCCGAGACGCGCTCAGCTGGGGGCGGGCTTGGTTCCCTTGCCGATCGCCTTGAGCGTCGCACCGGCGGTGACCTTGACCGCCGTCCCCGCCGGAATGGTCATGGCCGCGCCGGTCTGGGGGTTACGTGCCTGACGTTCCCCACGCTGCACCTGCTCGAACTTGATCCAACCGGGGATCGTGACGTTGTCCTTCCCCTTCGCGACCGTCTGGGCCACGAGGTCCCAGAAGGCACCAAGCACCGCGTCCACGTCCTTCTTGGAGACGTCGGTGCGCTGGCTGATGGTCTCGACGACTTCGGTCTTGTTCATGTATGTCGACCCTCCCGGGTGCGTATGGAAGTTACAGCTGTGTAACTTTAGCCCCAATTGGCCCCCGAGTCACCACTTTCCGCCGCATTCCGCGGATGTCGTCATCGGGCGTCGAGCGCCGTTCGGAATTCCGCGACCAGTTTCGCGACCACGTCGACGGTCCCGACCTCGATCATTTGACGGACGATCGCCGATCCCACGACCACGCCGTCGGCTTCCTCGCACACCTCGACGGCCTGCTCGGGCGTCGAGACGCCGACGCCGACCAGCACCGGGAGATCGGCGATCGCACTTGAGTCGCTCCCGATGGTGACGGCCGACGACGCCAGTTCGGCCCGCTCTCCCGTCACGCCCAGCAGACCGACGCCGTAGACGAAGCCTCGGGACCGGTCGCAGACTGCGGCGACAGGCGATCGTCGACGCCGGTCGGCGCCGCCAGCATGACGGTCTCGACCCCGGCGTCGTCGGCTGCCCGACACCAGTCGCGCGACTCGTCGAGGGGCAGGTCCGGCAGTATCGCCGCCGCACGCCGTTGTCGACGGCGCTTCGGGCGAAACGACGGTGGCCGAACCGGTAGACGAGGTTGTAGTAGGTCATCACCGCTATCGGCACTCCCACGTCGAGGCAGCCGATCTCGGCGAGGATCCCCGGCGGTGTGGCACCGGCCCGCGAACGCCCGCTCGGACGCCTCCTGTATCACGGGCCGTCCATGACCGGGTCGGAGAACGGTATGCCGATCTCGATGGCGTCGGCTCCGGCGTCGACCGCGGCCGACACCATGTCCGTCCACCGGGAAACCCGCCGGTCAGGTAGGCGACCAGCGTCTTCCGCCGACTCGATCGTCGACGATCAGGGCGCTCGACGCAGCGCGCCGTGGTCGCTCACGAATCGCCCCCGAGGATCGGCATCATCTGGGCCACGTCCTTGTCGCCGCGCCCGGACAGCGACACGACGACGGTGCGGCCCGCCAGAGCGGACTCGTCTCACGCGACACCCAGGCCAAGGCGTGCGCCGACTCCGAGGGCGGGGATGATCCCCTCGGTCCGACTGAGGAGCGTGAAGGCCGTCGACCACCTCGTCGTCGGTGACCGCTTCGTAGCGGGCGCGCCCGATCTCGGCGAGGTGGGCGTGTTCGGGCCCGACCCCGGGGTAGTCGAGCCCGGCCGAGATCGAGTGGGCCTCCGACACCTGTCCGAATTCGTCCTGCATCAGGTAGGACAGCATGCCGTGCACGACACCCGGGACGCCGCGTCCCACCGCCGCGCCCCCGGCGGGTTCGACGCCGATCGAGTTCGGTCTCGGAATCGACGAACCCCGAGAAGATGCCCGCTGCGTTCGATCCGCCGCCCACGCAGGCGACCACCACGTCGGGCGATCCGCCGACGATGCTCGGCGAACTGGGCAGACCGCTTCGGTGCCGATCACCCGATGGAATTCACGCACCATGTACGGATAGGGGTGCGGCCCCATGACCGACCCGAGGCAGTAGTGGGTGGTCTCGACCGTGGCCACCCAGTGCCGCATCGCCTCGTTGACCGCATCCTTGAGGGTGCGGCTGCCCGAGGTGGCCGCGACGACCTCGGATCCCAGGAGCCGCATGCGGAAGACGTTGAGTTCCTGGCGGGCCATGTCGACCTCGCCCATGTAGACGACGCACTCCATGCCCAGCAGCGCCGCCGCGGTGGCCGTGGCCACGCCGTGCTGACCGGCGCCCGTCTCGGCCACGAGGCGGTTCTTGCCCATGCGCCGGGCCAGCAGCGCCTGGCCCAACGACGTTGTTGATCTTGTGGGAGCCGGTGTGGTTGAGGTCCTCGCGCTTGAGGAAGACCCGGACGCCGAGCTCGTCGGAGAGCCGGTGGCACTGCGTCAGCGGCGACGGGTCGCCCGGCGTAGGCGGCTCAGCAGCCTCGTCGAGTTCGGCGTGGAACGCCGGGTCGGCCCACGCCTCGTCGAAAGCCGACTTCGAGCTCCTCGCACGCCGGGACGAGGGTCTCGGGGACGAACCGCCCGCCGAAGCTGCCGAATCGTCCCCGGCCCCGGGGTGCGCCCATCAGCGACCGATGCGGGTGCTCGTCGGGACTGTCCTCCACGCTGCCTCCTCGTCGTCGCCCGACAGTATCGAACGCTCAGAGGTCGCCCCGGCCACACCGAGGCGCAGGGGCCTCGGCTCAGACGTCGCGCGATTCGTTCCAATCGACGGGTGCCGGACCCAACGCGGTCGTTGCTCTGAGGGCGGACGCGGTTCCTCGCGCGCGCATGGATGAAGGCCTGAACCAGCCGAGGGTCCTTCTGTCCCGGCGATGACTCGACACCGGTGGACACGTCGACGCCCCACGGCTCGGTCGCCTCGATGGCATCGGCACACGTTGGCGGGGTCGAGACCGCCGGCGAGAATCAGGCGGCGATTGTCGGGCGCTGCGTCGAGCGAGGCTCCAGTCGAAGACCCGGCCGCTCCCGGGGGTGCACCGTCGAGCAGCAACGCATCGGCTCCGAACTCGTCATAGCGGGAGATGCCGGTGTCACCCGCGGAGAAGGCCACGATCAGATACCTGCACCTTCGACCGGATCTGTTCGGCCATGGCGGGCGTCTCGTGCCCGTGCAGCTGCGCACCCTCGCAGGCCGGCTTCGAGAACGGTGTCCACCACGAAATCGGGGCTCTGATCGCGGAAGACCCCGACGGTCAGGACTTCGGGTGGCAGTCGCCGGGCGATGTCGCGAGCGGTCCCGACGGTGACCTGACGGGACGAGGGCGCGAAGACGAACCCCACGGCGTCGGCACCCAGGGCGACCGCCATGAAGCGCGTCCTCTTCGTTGGTGATCCCGCAGATCTTCACCCACATGCGCCCCGACGCTACCTCTCCGCCGTGACGGACCGGTGGAGCGTGATCACCCCCATCAGGCCGGCGGGCGGGGCACCCTCAGCGCGTCGAGAGCCGCGCCGGGGTCGGTCGGCGGTCACCAGGTGTTCGCCCACGAGGATCGCGGCGAAGCCGGCCGCGGCGAGCTCGGTCGCGGCCTCGGGGCCGTCGACACCCGACTCGGCGACGGCGATGACGCCGTCGGGGATCGACGCCGCGACCCGGACGGCGCGGGTCCGGTCGACCGAGAACGTCACCAGATCCCGCTGGTTCACCCCGATGATGGCGGCCGCGGCATGCGGTGAGGGCCCGCTCGACCTCGTCCTCGTCGTGGGTCTCCACCAGGGCCGCGAGACCGATCTCCGCTGCCAGGTCGGCGAAGTCGGCGAGCTCGGCGTCGTCGAGCGCCGCCACGATCAACAGAACCGCGTCGGCTCCCATCAGGCGAGCGTCGACCACGTCGTGGGCGCTGACGGTGAAGTCCTTGCGCAGCACCGGCAGCGGCACCGCTCCTCGCGCCAGCGCCAGGTCGTCGGGCGATCCGCCGAAGTTCTGCCGATCGGTCAGCACGGAGAGGGCGGCAGCACCGGCCCGATCGTAAGCCCGGCGCGAGCGCGGCGGGATCGAGGTCGGCGAACAGGTCACCCTTGGAGGGCGACCTCCTCTTGATTTCGGAGATGACGGCGAGACGGTCTCCCGTGGTGAGCGACGACGCCATGTCGCGACACGCCGGCAGGTCGGCGGCGGCGTCGAGAAGGTCGTCGAGGCGACGCTGATCGGTCGCGGCCCGGGCCCGGTGTTCCGCGATGATCCGGTCGAGATACGTGGGCACGGATCCGAGCCTACGGCGACGGTCGGCGGCCTTCGTGACGGACGGCGCGACCCATCACCACGAGGGGAATCGCCACCACGGACACGATGCAGCCGACGGCAGCGACCAGGGCCAGCCTGAGCAGACCACCGCTGTCGAACACCATCCCGAGGATGGCGGCCCCGAGCGCGGTCGCGACGAAACCCGCCGGCAGCATGGCGAGCAACCTCCCCGTCCCCGTGGCCGGATCGCCGACATCCTCGGTGAAGCGGAACGAGTCGTCGTCGGCGTCGTCGTCATCGTCGTCGTCGAAGGGTCGGAAGCTCTCCTCGACCCTTCGGTGCACCACCGGCGGCCGGCCGGGACGCACCTCGGCGGCGGATGTGACGACACCGATGCGCTGGTCGTAGCGACGTCTCCGGTCCGGGTCGGCGAGCTCGGCCCATGCCTCGTTGATCGCCGCCATCGAGGCGTCGTGGTCACCGCCGCGCCCCGCGACGTCGGGATGCGACCGCCGGGCCGCCCGCAGGTAGGCGACTCTGATGTCACCGTGGGAGGCGTCGGGAGCCACCCCCAGGCGTTCGTAGTGATTCACGCGACCACGACCAGGGACCTCAGGCGCCCGGATCCGAGACGACGACCGCCCGAACGCCCGCGATCTCCACCACCGCCCCCTCGTCGACCTTGCGGGAGATGCGGGCGATCGCCTGGCGGCCCGCGACGCTGGTCACCGTCCCGACATCGACTCCGTCCGCGACGACGCCGGCACCTGCCTCGAGCGGGCCGTCGGCATCGATCCGGCAGTTCCGGCGGGGGACGTTCGACCCGCGCGAATCGACGCGTGCCACGAGCTCCTGGCCCACGTAGCAGCCCTTGGCGAAATCGACCGAGGCGTCGACGACCCAGCGTCCCGCCTCGGCGGGAATGTCGCCGGGGCACGACATCGAGCCCGAGCTCCGGTACCCCCGCCGCGACGCGCAGCCGCTCGACTGCCGCGGCGTCGTCGGTCAGGCCGTCGGGAAGGGCGGCGGCCCGACTCACCACATCGACCGCCTCGGCGGCCGTGTTCGGCCAACCGAGATCGACGACCCATCCGTCGAGTGACGCAGCCGCGTCCGCCGCGTCGTCGCCGCGGAGCGCGAGGACCCTCCACGCCTCGGAGACCGCCACGTCCACGTCGACCCTGATCCTGAAGCGGGCCAGCCGCGTCACGACCGGCTCGCCGAAACCCGCCGCCACGACGATGAGGTACTCCTCGTCACCGGAGCGCACCAGCTGTCCCCACGCCACGACCTTGCCGTCGGGCTCGAGGAGAAGGGTGTGGGCCGAGCCTCCGACGTCGAGTGATTCCGCGGCCGCTGACAGCTGGCCGTTCAAGAAGGTCGCGGCATCACCACCGGAGCACACCACGACGTCTCGGTCCAGCCAGGCGGCGACAGGAGTTCCCATAGGGTGAGTCTTCCATGGAGCTCACCGTCGACGAACAGCGCCGCATGGGCGACATCGTCGTGATGAAGCGCCGGGCCACCGGATTGCTGGTGGTGGCCACACTGATCTTCATCGCCGCGCGCGTCGCGGCCAGTGACGACTCGGGCGTATGGGGCTACGTACGCGCCACCGCCGAGGCGGCCATGGTCGGTGGCCTGGCCGACTGGTTCGCAGTCACCGCATTGTTCCGCCACCCGCTCGGTCTGCCGATTCCCCACACCGCCATTCTCCCCCAGCGCAAGGACCAGTTGGGAGAGACCTTCGGGAGCTTCATCCGTCAGAGCTTCCTCGCCCCCGACGTGCTCACCGAGCGCCTCGAGGAAGCTCAGATCCCCCGGCGACTCGCGGCGTGGCTGTCGGCACCCGAGAACGCTGCGACCGCGGCGGGGTATGCCGGTTCGGTGGCGGCCACGGTCGCCCAGCTGCTCGACGACGAGGAGGTCGCCGATCTCCTGGCCGCGGAGTTCGCCGACCGGCTCCACCAGATCGACATGGCACCGCTCGTGGGCCGCGCGGTGGAGATCGCCACCGAGGACGGGCGTCATCACCGCCTCGTGGACGCGGCCCTCGACGGTGCAGCGGAAATGATGGCCGCACAGCGGGCCACCCTGCGGGCCCGGTTCGCGGCCGAGTCGCCGTGGTGGGTTCCCGAGGTCGTCGACGAGCGCATGTTCGCCCGGCTGTACGCGGGCCTCGAGACATTCATCAACGAGGTCCGCACCGACCCCGATCACCCCCTGCGAGCACACGTCGACCGTCGACTCGTCACCATCGTGGAGGAGCTGAAGACCGATCCCCGCCGGGCCCGGCGGGTCGCCGAGATCCGCGACGAGCTCCTCGAACACCCAGCCGTCGTCGAGTGGTCGCGCCTCATCTGGGCCCGGCTGCGCGAACGTCTCGTCGAGAGCGCCGCCGAACCCGACTCGCGTCTGCGCAGCCGCCTCGCTGAGGGGGTGAACGCCCTCGGTCATGCGCTCAGCAACGATCCCGAGCTGGACCGACGGGTGGAACGGACCATCATCGACGTCGCCGCGACGCTCGCCGAGCGCTACGGAGACGAAGATCGCGGACTTCGTGCGCTCGACGGTGGAGCGATGGGACGCGACGGAGACGTCGACGCGCGTCGAGCTGCTCCTGGGGCGCGACCTCCAGATCATCCGTATCAACGGCAGTGTCGTCGGTGGGCTGGCCGGTCTCGCCATCCACACCGTCAGCGAGATCGTCGTCCAGCGGTAACCGGTCGTGGCGCTCACCGCGTCGCAGGTCCGGTGATCAGCCGTCTCTGGAGCGTCGACGGGCGTCGGTCATGGCCTCGGCCGGCTTCACGGCCACCAGCAGGGCCTTCGCCTTGTTGCGCGTCTCGAGCTCCTCGTCTGCGGGGACCGAGTCGGCCACCACGCCCGCGCCGGCCTGCACGCTGGCCCGGCGGGACCCCTCGGGCGACACCTCGGTGTCGATCACCATGGTCCTGATGGCGATCGCCGTGTCGATGTTCCCCGAGAAGTCGAGATACCCGACGACACCCGCATACGGTCCCCGCTTGGTGGGCTCGAGCTGGTCGATGATCTCCATGGCCCGGACCTTCGGCGCGCCCGACACGGTGCCGGCGGGCAGCGTCGCGGAGAGCACGTCGATCGCGTTCTTGTCCGACCTCAGTCGCCCCGACACCTGCGACGTGAGATGCATCACGTGGCTGTACCGCTCGAGAGTCATCAACTCGTCGACGTGACAGGTTCCGAACTCGACGACCCGACCGACGTCGTTGCGTGCCAGGTCGACCAGCATCACGTGCTCGGCCCGCTCCTTGGGATGCTCCGACAGCTCGGCCGCGAGGCGACGATCGGCCTCGTCGGTGCTCCCGCGGAACCGGGTTCCGGCGATCGGTCGGGACACGACCGTGTCGTCGAGCAGCTGGACCATCGGCTCGGGCGAGCACCCGACGATGGTCAATTCGGGCTCTCGCAGGAAGTACATGTACGGCGAGGGATTGATCTGGCGGAGGACGCGGTAGATGTCGAAGGGGTCCGCCACGGTGTCGAAGTCGAAACGCTGGGCGAGCACCACCTGGAAGATGTCGCCCGCTCTGATGTGTTCCTTCGCGACGTCCACCGCCGCCTCGTAGGTCGCCCGGCGACATCGTGGAGTCGCACCTCGACGACGTCCTCGAGCGACCCCGGCGGTTCGACGAGCGGCTCGTCGATCGGTGTGGCGCCGTCCCGTGCCATCGCGTCGAGCCGCGCCAGCGCGTCGTCGTAGAGCGCGTCCAGGACCGAGTCGTCGGCGCTCGCGGGAATCGCCACGTTGGCGATCAGCACCGCCCGTTGCGACCAGTGGTCGAGCGCCACGAGGTCACCGACGACCGAGAGCATCGCGTCGGGCCAGCCCCGGTCGTCGGGGGGGACATCGGGCAGGTTCTCGACCTCACGGACAACGTCGTAGCCCATGTAGCCGACGACGCCGCCGTGGAAGGGTGGGAGATCGGGATCGGCCTCCCCTCCGAAGGTGGCGAGGAGCGCGTCGAGCGCGTCGAGCACCCCGCCGTCGCGATCGACGTCGCCCGCCAGCGGCCCTTCCACGTCGATGGTGCCGTCACGGAGCACCAGGCGGGCCAGAGGGCCGCGACCGACGAAGGACCATCGCGACCAACGGCCACCGTGATCGACCGATTCAAGGAGGAACCCGGGCTCGTCACCGCACAACCTGGTGAAGACGGCCACCGGCGTGATGTGGTCGGCGAGGAGTTCCCGCCGGACCGGCACCATTCGGGTTCGACGCGCCGCCAGGCGGAACGACGCCCGGTCAGGTGTCGCCGTCGCCATCGGACCGCCCGTCGAAGGACCGGAAGAAGCAGCTGTAGGCACCGGTGTGACAGGCGCCGCGGCCCTCCTGTTCGACGAGGAAGAGGAGGGTGTCGCCGTCGCAGTCGTAGTACGCCTCGCGGATGAACTGGCGGTCGCCGGAGGTGTCGCCCTTGCGCCACACCTCCTTGCGGCTCCTCGACCAGAAGACCGTGCGCCCCTGTTCGAGCGACATCGCCAGCGTCTCGGCGGTCATCCAGGCCATCATGAGCACGGCGCGGGTCTCGTGGTCCTGGACGATGGCGGCGACGAGCCCGTTGGCGTCGTAGCGGACCGCCTCGACCGCCTCGGCGGTGGCGACGATGACGGGGGAGTCGTCCATGGCGGTGTCCTCACTCACAGGTACAGGCCTGTGTTCTCGGAGTCGACGCGCTCGGCAGCCACGGCGTGGACGTCACGTTCGCGAAGGATGATGTAGGTGTCGCCCGCCACCTCGACCTCATAGACGTCCTCGGGGTTGAACAACACCTGGTCGCCGACCTCGATGTTGCGCACTGCGGGCCCCACCGCCTTGACCCCCGCCCAGCTCAGTCTCTTGCCCAGCTGGGCGGTCGCGGGAATGAGGATCCCGTCCGGTCGAACGGCGCTCGCCCTCCGGCGCGTCGACGTGGACCATGAGGCGGTCCTGCAGGATCTTGATGGGCAACTTGTCGTCACGGCCCATCGATGGGTCGAGGTCGGACGCAGGCATGGGTTCCTCGGGTTGTGTCGGAGCGCTCACGCTACCGGCGCTGCCGGATCGGTCGGAAAACCGGTTGTCACGGGTGAGGGGACGGGCGAACCGTCAACCCGGACTCGCGGAGCGCCACCTTCGCATCCGCGACCGAATGGGTGCCGAAATGGAAGATCGACGCGGCGAGCACGGCGTCGGCACCGCCGGCGATCACCCCGGCCGACAGATCGTCCACCGTTCCGACCCCTCCCGACGCGATCACCGGAACCGAGACCGCGGCGGAGACGGCGGCCGTCATCTCCACATCGAATCCGTCCTTGGTGCCGTCACGGTCCATCGATGTCAGGAGGATCTCACCGGCGCCGGCGGCGACGACCGCCGTCGCCCACTCGACCGCATCCAGCCCGGTGGCGGTTCGCCCCCCGTGCACGTAGACCTCGAATCCGGACGTCGTCGTGCCCGAGCGCCGGGCGTCGACGGCCACGACGACGCACTGCGCTCCGAACTCGGCGGCGATCTCGGCCACGAGCTCGGGTCGCTCCACCGCAGCGGTGTTGACGGCGATCTTGTCCGCGCCGGCCCGCAGCAGCCGCCGGGCGTCCTCGACCGATCGGATTCCACCACCGACGGTGAAGGGGATGAAGACCTGCTCGGCGACGTGCCGCGCCATCTCGACGGTGGTCTCGCGGTCGTCGGAGCTGGCGGTGATGTCGAGGAACACGAGCTCGTCGGCGCCCTGGCGGTCATAGACCGCGGCGAGCTCGACGGGATCGCCCGCGTCGACCAGGTCGACGAAGTTGACTCCCTTGACGACCCGGCCGGCGTCGACGTCGAGACAGGGGATCACCCTCACCACGTTCATCGCCCGGACCCCGCTCGTCCGGCTGCTTCCGAGAGAGCCTCGATCGCCTCTGCGACTCCGAAGGCACCCTCGTACAGGGCCCGACCGACGATGGCGCCGCCGAGGCGGTGGTTCTCGACACACAGTCCCTGAAGATTCACCAGATCGTCGATCCGCCCGACGCCGCCCGACGCGATGAGCTCAGCGCCCGATCCGCCGACGGCGCCCAGCACGATCGCCAATTGCTCGAAGGACGGGCCATCGAGAGTCCCGTCCCGGTCGATCTCGGTGATCACGAATGCCTCGACGCCGTCGGCGGCGAATCGGCGGGCGACCGACACGAGATCCTGGCCACTCGCCACCTCCCAGCCGTGTCCCGCCAGGTCACGGCCGCGGGCATCGAGGCCGACGGCGACGGGCTGGCGGGCCGAGACCTCGGCGACCAGTTCAGGGTTCTCGAGTGCAGCCGTGCCGATGACGACCCGCGCCACCCCCGCCTCCGCGAGAGCGCTCGCGGCGTCGAGGTCACGCACTCCCCCGCCACTCTGAACCGGCACGTCCACGGCGTCGCAGATCGCCTCGATGGCTCCCCGGTTGACCGGGTTGCCGCTTCGTGCTGCGTCCAGATCGACGACGTGTATCCAGTCGGCACCCGCTGCGGCGAAGGCTTCCGCCTGAGCCACCGGGTCGTCGCCGTAGTGGGTCTCGGCGTCATAGTTTCCGCGCAGCAGCCGGACACAGCGTCCGGCTCGCAGATCGATGGCCGGGTAGAGCCTCATCGGGTCTCCTCTCGCGCCCATTCGACGAAGTTCTCGAGAATGGCGAGCCCGACGGGACCCGACTTCTCGGGGTGGAACTGGGTGGCCCACAGTCGTCCCGTGCTGATCGCCGCCACCTGGGGGCCGCCGTAGTCGCAGGTGGCGACCGTCGCCTCGTCGAGGGGGGCCACATAGCTGTGCACGAAGTACACCCACGGGTCGTCGAGCCCGGCGAGCATCGGGTGTCCGGGCGCAACGGGGTCGAGTCGATTCCACTGCATCTGAGGCCGCTTCACCCCCTCCGGAAGGAGATCGATGGTTCCCTTCAGAACCCCCAGGCCGGCGACGCCGGGGCTCTCGGTCGACGACTCGTACAGCATCTGCATGCCCACGCAGACCCCGAGGAAGGGACGGTCGGCCTCGACGGCGGCGAGAGCCACCTTGTCCAGACCCGACGCGACCAGCGCCTCGACACACGCTCCGAAGTTCCCGACGCCCGGCAGAACGACGGCGTCGGCCGCTTCGGCCTCCTCGGCGCGCTCGCACAGTCGGGTGTCGGCTCCCACCCGCTCCAGCGCCTTCTGGGCGGATCGGAGGTTTCCGATCCCGTAGTCGAGAACGGCGACCCTCACAGCGTCCCCTTGGTCGACGGCACGCCCACGCCGTCGACGCGGATCGCGTCACGCAGGCACCGGGCGACGCCCTTGAAGGTGGCCTCGATGACGTGGTGGGTGTTGACCCCGGCCCGTCGATTCACGTGCAGGGTGAATCTCGCGGCCTCGGCGATGCTCACGAAGAAGTGCTCGGCCATCTCGGGGTTGAACGGTGGCGATCCGAGTGGGAGCACCTCGCCGAACGGCACGTCGTAGGCGATGAACGGCCTGCCCGACAGATCCAGGGCGACCTCGATGAGCGCCTCGTCGAGAGGAAAGGCACCCGAGGCGAACCGTCTGATCCCCGTCTTGTCGCCGAGGGCCTCGGCGAATGCCTCACCGAGCAGGATCCCGACGTCCTCGATGGTGTGATGACCGTCCACGTCGAGGTCGCCCACCGCCGCCACGGTGAGATCGAAGCCTCCGTGGCGGCCCAATTGGTCCAACATGTGGTCGAAGAACGGAAGCCCCGTCGAGATCGAGGTGTCGCCGACGCCGTCGAGCTCGATGTCGATGGTGATGTCGGTCTCGTTCGTGACGCGGTGTCGTTCGGCGCGACGGCTCATGGTGACGTGTCCAGTTCTTCTCGGAGGGCGGTGACGAAGCGGTCGTTCTCGTCGGGGGTTCCCAGGGTCACCCGTAGGCACCCGTCGAGGCCCGGCCACGAGCTGCAGTCGCGCACCAGGATCGACCGCTCCACGAGCGCCGCCCACAGAGCGTCGCGCGTCGCGCCGGTCCGGACGGAAGAGGATGAAGTTCGCGCCCGAGCGCCACTGCCGGACCGGTAGGTCGCCGAGCGCATGTGCGAGACGGCCCCGTTCCTCCACGATGCCCGCGACCCTCTTGTTCATGGCGTCGACGTAGTCGAGGGCGATGAGACCGGCACGTTGCGTGACCGCATCGAGGTGATAGGGCAGAACGATCTTGTCGAGCTCGGCCACCAGTCGCGATGAGCCCACGGCGTACCCCAGACGGGCAGCAGCCATCGACCACGTCTTGGAGAACGTCCGGGTCACCAGGATCGGGCGGTTCTCCGCCACGAGATCCAGCGAGGACGACGGTGAGAACTGGCCGTACGCCTCGTCCACGACCAGGAGGCCGCCGTTGGCCTCGACAGCAGTGAGGACGGCGTCGACGGTCTCGGACGGCTCGACGGTGCCGCTGGGATTGTTGGGAGAGCACAGAAACGTGACCGCCGGCGCATGCGACGCGATGAGTGCGCACGCTGCGTCGGGGTCCACCGTGAAATCGGACCGACGCGGGCCGGTCACCACCTCGGTCCCCGAGACCCGGGCGATATGGGAATGCAGGGCGTAGGTCGGTTCGAATGTCAGTGCGCTCCTGCCGGGCCCTCCGAATGTCAACAGAACCGTCTGGAGCGCCTCGTTGGACCCGTTCGCGGGAAACACCTGGTCGGGCCGGACGCCGTCGAGAGCGGCGATACGGCGACGAAGTTCCACGGCACCGCGTTCGGGGTAGCGGTTCCACTCGATCTCGTCGACGGCACGGGACAACCGTTCGGAGAACTCCGGCGGAGGAGGTCCGGGCGCCTCGTTCGTGTTGAGGCGGATGTCGACGTCGACCTGCGCCGAGTGGTACCCCTCCAAGAGGGCGAGGTCCTCGCGGACCCGGGGCCACGTCACGGCAGCGGTCCGGTGATCGACCCCTGCCCGGGCGCGGGGGGCGTCTCCGGCCGGCCCGACCTCAGTGACGCCGACAGCGCATGGGCCTGGAGGCCCTCCGCCATGGCCAGACGCTCGACGTGGGGAGCCATCGCGGCGAACTGGGACTCGGAGAACTCGATGATGTGGTGGCTCTTGAGGAAGTCGGACACCCCGAGCGCCGATGCGAACCGGGCCGAACCGTGAGTGGGGAGAACGTGGGAGGGCCCCGCCACGTAGTCCCCCGCCGATGCCGGAGAGAAGGGCCCCAGGAAGATCGCCCCGGCGTTGCGGACCTGCGTGGCCGCCGATCCCGGGTCCGCGATCATGAGCTGGAGGTGCTCCGGCGCCACCAGATCGGAGACCTCGAGCGCCTGATCGAGGTCTCGGACGAGCACGATCCGGCCGGCGGTTCGCAGCGTCTCGACGACGTCGGACGACCGAGGCAGGGTGCCCGCGAGCTCGGCCACGTTCCGCTCGACGGCGTCGGCCACCGTGTCGTCCCAGGTGATGAACCAGGCCAGCCCGTCGGGGCCGTGTTCGGCCTGAACGAGGACGTCGACGGCGGCCAGGCGGGCATCGACGCTGTTGTCCGCGATGACGACGATCTCGGAGGGGCCGGCGAAGGCCGACGCCACCCCCACTCGACCCGACACGAGGCGCTGGGCGATGGCCACGTAGCGATTGCCGGGACCGCAGATGACGTCGACGGCCTCGATGCCCGGCGTCCCGAACGCGAGGGCTCCGATGGCCTGCGCGCCACCCACCGCGTGGACCTCGCTCACGCCGGCGACGCCCGCCGCGGCGAGCGTCACGTCGGAGATCGAGCCCGTGCCACGATCCGGTGGACAGCACACGACGATCCGGTCGACCCCCGCGACCGCCGCCGGAATGGCCGTCATGAGCAGAGTCGAGGGATACGCGGCGCGCCCACCGGGCACGTAGCACCCGACGGAACCGACGGGTCGGTAGCTGGAGGTGATGGTCGCTCCCTCGACGTGACGCGACCCGTTGGGCATTTGTGAGCGATGGAACGACCTGATGCGTTCGGCCGCGAAGGTCAGGGAGTCGATGAGAGCGGGATCGACCCGGGCCATGGCGTCGGTGATCTCGGCCCGGTCGACGAGCGTGCGATCGAGATCCACCCCGTCGAGCTCTGCGGTGAGCTGGATCAGCGCGTCGTCACCGTCCGCCGCGACGCGGGCGAGAATCGCCTCGACCACCTCCCGGGGTCCCTCCGAGGTCAGGTCCGGCCTGGTGAGTTCGCCGGCGAGCCCGCCGGTCTCGCCGCGGACGTCGATTCGTTCGATGTGGAGCGCGGGCCGGGACACGGCCGTCCACGCTACTGGCGGCCGTCGAGCCAATGCCCATCGATATCAGCTGCTAGACAGCGCACATGTCGTTGTCGTCGGAACTCGGAAGCACGGCCTCGACGCTCGAGCAACTGCTCGAGCGGGTGTCCACCTCCGCCGACAGCCTCATGGGCACCCCCGACGAGGACATCGGGTACGGGCTCATGGACGTCGAGCGCTCGTTGAGGACCGCCAACCGCCGTCTGGAGAGAATCGTCCGGGACCTCCGGGGTCGTCCCGGCTGACGGACCGGCGGGAAAAAGTGGAACGGCGCCCCGTAGGGCGCCGTTCGGGCGAATCGGGTGGCGGGATCCCAATGTCGCCGGATACCAGGTTGGCGGGAACCTGATGTAGGCAATATAGCCCATCCCGCAACCACTGTCGAGCATTTCTTCGCCACGATCAGTGACAATTCCCTCAGGCGGCTCCGACTCAGCTCCGCGCCGCTCCCAAAATGACGCCGTGTGTGGTGCCGCGACCACACGGATTCGTCCGGGTCGCGGCCCCCGTGATCGAGCGGACCACCGGCCGTCGACCAGATGCGACGGGGCGTGCCGACCTACTCACATCTGGCGCGACGGACACACCGCCGCGAGGACGCACTCACCGCATCGGGGTCGGCGGGCGATGCACACCCTCCTCCCGTGCAGGATGAGGCGAAGGCTGAACTCGCCGCGCGCCGCTGCGGGGACCATCGGATTCAAGTCCGCCTCCACCTTGACCGGATCGGTCTCCTCGCTGAGACCGAGCAGTCGGCTCAGTCGAAGCACGTGAGTGTCGACGGGCAACCCCGGGCGATCGAGAGCGACGCTCCGCACGACGTTGGCCGTCTTGCGACCCACTCCCGGCAGACTCGTGAGATCCTTCATCGACGAGGGCACGTCGCCGTCGAAGGCCTCGACGAGCCGACGGGACATGCCCAGGAGATTGCGGGCCTTCGACGAGAAGAACCCCGTCGAACGGATCACCGCCTCGAGCTCGGAAGGGTCGGCGTGGGCGAGGGACTCCGCGTCGGGCCACCGCTCGAACAGGGTGGGAGTCACCATGTTGACCCGGGCGTCGGTGCACTGGGCACTGAGGATGGTCGCCACCAGCAACTCGAAGGCATTGCGGTGATCGAGTTCGCACTCCGCGTCGGGATACTCGGCGGCGAGCAACCGATCGACCTCGCGGGCCCGGCCCTTGGGTGAACGGGGACGTGCCACCGCCTGACGGTACCTCAGCGGCGCCGGGCTCTCGCCCGACGCCGCGATCCCACCCGATCTCCGCTGATGTTCAGGGCCCGGGTCAGTCCTCTGACGATCGACCAGGCCGGCCGGCCCACATCAAGAGGGCGCCGAGAGCGATGAGCGAACCGCCTGCGAGCGACCGGCCCGACGCCGCTCCGCCCGTCACCGCCAGACGAGCAGGTGGTGTCGGTACCCGGGTCACCCTGCCGACCGTCGGAGCCACCGTGGTCGGGGCGGCCGACGCGAGGGTGGTCGTCGTGGTCTGATCGACGTCGACGGGTGTGGTGGTGGTCGTGGTCGCCTCCACCGCCGTCGTGGTGGTGGTGGTGGTGGAGGTCGTGGTCGTGGTCGCCTCCACCGCCGTCGTGGTGGTGGTCGTGGTCGTGGTCGTGGTCGCCTCCACCGCCGTCGTGGTGGTGGTGGTGGTCGCCTCCACCGCCGTCGAGGTCGTCGTCGTGGTCGACTCGCACGACGGGACGACGACCAGGATCCGGTTGTGGGTCGAGGAATCGGTGGTTCTCCACCAACCCCTCACCCGCAGGAGAGACCCGACGGGGAACGACGACGGGATCGCGATGCCATCCCTGGCGACGGCCTCCCCCGGAGCGAGGGGGAGCACACCACCCACCGACGGCCAGATCACGGTCTCGAGGCTGTCTCGGAACGCTCCGTCGGACAGCGTGACGTTCATGTCGTGGGGGGACATGTCGTTGTTGGTCAGTCGGAAGCTCACCCTCGCCTGATCACCCACACAGACCACCCCCGCAACGAAGTCGGGGCCCCGCGAGGGAAGACCGACGGCGGCGGACGTGGAGCACATGTCCCCCCGGGAGGTCACCGTCGCCGAGAGCGCCGTGCCCTCCCACGACGCGACGGTGTCGACGTCACTTCCGGTGGGCACTCCCTCGGGCCAGTTCGCCGTCCCGCTCACCGTCGCACCTGCTGCGACCGTGACCCCCTGCACGATCACCACACCCCCGGTCGTCACCGTCAGCGATTCGGCGGTTCCGCCGGAGTTGGTGACGTCGAAGCGAACCACGGGACGTCCGTCGTCACATGCCGGACCCATCAGGAGAACCGGTGCCGTCGACGACCCTGCATGGGCGACGCCGGCGAAGAGAACCGCGGCGCCGATCGTGGTCACGACCGCGCCGACCCGAACGACATCGCGACGGCGTCGCGATCGGGAGGCCGTCGGAGAAGTGTGCGACATGGGGGAAGTCATTGCGTCCTCGTGGTCCGTGACTGCGGTCTATGGAGAGACCGTAAGGATCGAGGCGACGAATGCCAGGAAAACCGCACGAAATGTCACAAACCGTGACAATCGACGCTGCGTACACTGCGAAGATGACCGCGCCACCTCCCTCTGCCGCCGAATTGGTCACTCTGGGCGCGCATCCAAGCACTCGGAGTGGTACAACGACCTGGTGGTTCCATGACCCCGGCGCCGAGGTCTCCGAATGGATGTCGCGCCGCGAACTCGTCCCGCATCGACGTCTCCACCAGATGCGTGTCGCGCTCCCACTCGCTGGTGTCACGCCGGCGGTCACCCGCGCGTTCCGACCGGGACTCGATGACGACGGCCTTCTGGTGGTCAACAACCGCGCCTTCGACTGGCATCCCGACCAGGGGGGATGGTCGATCGACGATCTGCGCGACCGGATGTCGCAGTCGTGGTTCGATCCCGACGGGTGTCGAATTCTCGATCTCGACGACACCGGCCGGGTCGACGGGTTCTGTTGGATGAAGGTGCACGATGACCCGCCGAGTGGCGAGATCCACGTGATCGCCCTCGATCCCACACTTCACGGCCGCGGGCTCGGCGCGCCGCTCGCCGCAGCCGGCTTGGACTGGGCCGCCCGACGCGACATCCACACCGGAATGCTGTATGTCGAGGAGGACAACGTCCCTGCCGTGTCGCTCTATCTGGGGATGGGATTCTCGATTCACCACACCGATCTCGGCCTGATCGGCCCCTCACCCGATTGACCCCGTGCCGATACGATCGCTGCGGTGAACCGCGTTGGACTGTTCGATCTCGACCGGGAGGCGTTGGGCGCGACGCTCGACGGTCACCCCCGGTACCGCGTCGACCAGGTGTGGGAGGCGCTCTACCGCCAGGGCCGCCTCCCCGAGGAGATGACGAACCTCCCTCGGAGCCTGCGGGCCGAGTTGGCCGATCGACATCCCCTGTCGCTGGCCGTGGTTCGTCACGCGGCCAGCGACGACGGAGAGACCGACAAGTTCCTCTTCGAGCTGCACGACGGATCCACGATCGAGACCGTGCTCATGCGCTATCCCGACCGGGCAACGGTGTGCGTCAGCAGCCAGGCGGGCTGCGCGATGGCCTGCGGGTTCTGCGCCACCGGCCAGGCGGGATTCGATCGCCACCTCGGTGTCGGCGAGATTGTCGAACAGGTGGTGCGAGCGCGCCGGGCGGCGGCCCCACGGCGGATCAGCAACGTCGTCTTCATGGGGATGGGCGAGCCGCTCGCGAACTACGACAACACCTGGGAGGCAATCCGACGGCTCCACACCGACATGGGGATCTCGGCCCGCCACCTCACGGTCTCGACCGTCGGGCTGGTACCCGCGATCGACCGGGTGGCGGCGGAGGACCTGCCCGTCACCCTCGCCGTGTCGCTCCACGCCGCCCGCGACGAACTCCGCGACCAACTGGTGCCCATCAACCGTCGCTATCCCCTCGCCGCACTCGCCGACGCGTGTCGCCGCTACGTCGAGGCCAAGGGCCGCCGGCTCAGCATCGAATGGGCGATGATCGCCGGTGTCAACGACACCGATCGCGACGCGTCGGAGCTCGCAGAGCTGGCGACCGACCTCCGAGCCCACGTCAACCTGATACCGCTCAACCCGACCGACGGCTTCGCCACCCGGGGAACGGACCGTCGCGGCATCAGACGCTTCGCGGACCTGCTCACCGCCCACGAAGTGAACGTGACCGTCCGATCGAACAGGGGCAACGAGATCGACGCAGCATGCGGGCAACTGCGGGCTCGCGAGATCCGGTTGGCGCCGAGCCGTGGCCGTTCACTGACAGACTGACGGCGTGTACCGCTTCAATCTCACCGACTCCGACCCCGACCGCCGCTGGTTCCGCGTCGGAAGCGTCGACGTCACCACGACGGTCGCCCTCACGGGCCTGGCGTTGCTCTCCCTCGTCTCCTACGCCCTGAGCCCCTCGCTTCAGGAGTGGCTGTGGTTCGACTCGGCGCTGATCGCACGGGGACAGCTCTGGCGCCTCTTCACCTGGCCCATCGTCACCGAGCCCAGCCTCTGGGAGCTCCTCACTGTCGGCATCTACTTCTATTTCGGCTCGATCATCGAATCCGCCATGGGGCGGGTCCGATACGCGTGGTTCACCGGGGTCTGCGGATTGGCGCCCGCCGCCGTCGTGGCGGTGGTCGCCGTCACCACGTCGACCCGGACCCTCAACGCCGGGCTGGCCGTCCTCGAGATCGCGGTCATCCTGGCGTTCATCCTCATCGAACCACGGGCCCAGGGCTTCTTCGGTATCCCCTTCTGGATCTTCGGGGCCGTGATCCTGGGCCTGCAGGTGATCCAGCTGGTGGGAACCCGCAACTGGATCTTCCTGTTCTGGATTCTCGCCACCCTCGGCCTGGCCGCCCTTTTCGTCAGGGCGTTCGGCCTCACGGAGTTCGAACAGATCCCCCTGGTTCCCCTGCCCTCGATGGTGAGCGGCGATCCGTACGCGAAGGCGAACCGACGACGGGAGCGGTCCGCCAAGCAGCGTCGAGCCCCCTCGCGGCGTCGGGCCAACCGCGACGACGTCGTCGTTCCCATGCATCGGGTCGAGCTCACGCGGGCGGAACAGGCCGACATGGACCGGCTGCTCGACAAGATCTCCGACAGCGGGATCGAGAGTCTCGACGGCGCCGAACGCAACCGCCTCGACGATTACAGCCGTCGGCTGAGGGGGTCGTGATCCGCACGGTTTTACCTGCGACCCGCGGACGCGCCATGATCGGTCCATGGCTGCACAGATCAACGGCATCGCCGGACTCAAGGAACTCGTCGGAACCCACGTCGGCTACAGCGACTGGATGGAGGTCACCCAGGAACGGGTGAACCAGTTCGCCGAGGCGACCGGTGATCACCAGTGGATCCACGTCGATCCCGAACGAGCCAAGGACGGGCCCTTCGGCGGGACCATCGCCCATGGATACCTGACGCTGTCGCTCGGACCGATGCTCGCTCCCCAGGTGATGACGACCACCGGTTTCCAGATGGGAGTCAACTACGGGTGCGGAAAGGTCCGATTCCCCTCCCCGGTCCCGGTGGGTTCGAAGCTCCGTCTCGGAATCGAGATCAAGGAGGTGGAGGAGCTCGCACCGGGCCAGGCACAGTGCACCTACCTCTACACCTTCGAGGTGGAGGGTGCCGCGAAGCCGAGTTGCGTCTCCGAGGTGATCGTCCGCCTCTACGAATAGGGCGCGCCCGGACCGGGTCCACCCGAGCTGTCCGGCGCCGGTTGCCCTGCTCGCTGACGAACGCCCCGCGGGACTCCGCGAGGGGTCAGAGACCGAACTCGCCGGCGACGCAGTCGGTGAGCACCAGGTGGCCGGCCGCGTTGGGGTGGATGCCGTCGTTCTCGAACAACGCAGGGTTGCCCGTCGGCGATCCGAGCAGGGGCCCGCAATCGATGGTTCGCGAAGGGTACGCCGCTCGTAGATGCGCGCCGATCCCGTCGGTCAATGGGGTCGGAAACCCGACCCGACCCGGTGGAGTGACCCATCGAACGTCGATCCCCTGGGCCCTCAGCCGCAGGTCGAGTCGGTCGATCTCGGCGATCACCGCAGCGAGGGGCACCGACGCCTGTTCATCGTTGCGTCCGCCCATGATGACGATCCGATCGGGAGGGCCGAAGGCAGCCACGAAGTGATCGATCCGCTGGCCGATGGTCTCGGGTCGCACCCGGGTGGTCACGAAGCCTTCGTAACCGATGGAGATGTTGAACACGGGATCGCCCACGTTGTTCGGCCACGCGTGAACCGAGTTGGTGATCGAGTCCCCCGACGCCCAGACGTCGGACGTCGGCGGTCGCGAGGAATGCAGCAGCTCGGTCGATGGCCCCGGCGTGCACCCGACGAGCGCGAGAACCGCCGCCGTGGCGATGACAACTCTGAGACGCATCTCCCTCCCAGCTGGATGGTGAAGACCATTCACACTATTCACGACCGCCGTGGGAGGCGCGGATGCCCCTCGTCGACCGTGATCACCCCGGTGCCGCCGCACCGCTGAGGCGAGAACCTACCTTGTGTGCGTGCGATCCACAACGAAACTCGTGTTGGCCGTGGTTCTGACGGCCGCGTCCTGTGGATCGCCGACGGCAGTTCTGAGCCCGATCGAGACCTCGGGCGCTCCCGCCGGGAACCAGGAGCGGTCCGATCCCCCCGCGATCGACGACTCCCTCGGCGGTTTCGAGCCGTCCCCGGTCGCATGGGAGACGTGCCCGAGAGCCTCGACGGCGCAATGTGGCGAGATCGCGGTCCCTCTCGACTGGGACGACCCGGACGGGCCGACGATCGATCTCGCGGTCGCGATGTCCCCGGCGCGGGGCGACCGCGTGGGCGCACTGCTGCTGAACCCCGGTGGGCCCGGCGCCGAAGGTCGATCGATGGCCTTCCGTTCCCCCGTCGGCGACGACGTCGCGGAGCGATTCGACATGGTCGGATTCGACCCCCGCGGGGTGGGCGAGAGCGACGGTCTCGAGTGCGGACGTGGTGTCGATCGGTTCCTCAGCATCGACTCCTCGCCCGACGACCTCGAGGAACAGGCCGAGCTGGAGCAGGCGGCGGAGGACGTCGCGTCGGAGTGCGCCACGACCGACGCGGACCTCGTCGCCAACATGGGGACCGACTCGGTGGCCAAGGACGTCGAGGCCATCCGCCGAGCCCTCGGCGGCGAGCCGCTCAACTACATCGGGTTCTCCTACGGCAGCCTCATCGGTCTCCGGTATCTCGACCTCTTCGGATCGAACGTCCGCACGATGGTTCTCGACGGCGTCGTGGACCCGACGCTCCCCCTCACCGAGTGGCTCGCCGGCCAAGCCCGCGCCCTCGAGACGGCCATCGACTCCATCTTCGAGTCGTGCGACAGCTCGGCTCGGTGCCCGCTCGACGATGCCGCACGGTCCTACGACGAACTCGCGGCCTCGGTGGAGGACCAGCCCCTCGACAGCAACTCAGCGGTCGGCCCCAGCGCACTGGGGCCATCGGAACTCGCCACGGCGGCGATCATGGCCACCTACGCGCCGCAGCTGAGAACTCCTCTCATCGAGGCCGTGGCAGATGCCGAGGGGGGTGATCCGGACCCACTGCTTCGACTCACCAGCCAGTACTACTCCTTCGGAGGTTTCACCAGCTACGTGAGCGTGGTGTGCTCCGATTCCGACCACCCGAGGGGGGCCGAGCAGTGGCGTTCGTTCGCCGACGACCTCGCCGACATCTCGCCCCGCTTCGGTCCATCGGTCGCCAACGAACTGTTGCCGTGCGCCTTCTGGTCCGCCGAACCGGATCCCACCACCGGTGTGGTGACGGCTCCAGATGCGCCGGCCGTTCTCGTTCTCGGGAATCGCGGTGACGCAGCCACCCCCTACGAGAACTCGATCGCGGTTGCGGACATGCTCGACACGGGTGTGCTGGTCTCCTACGACGGCGACGGGCACACCAGCTACGGAGCGTCCCGCTGCGTCGACGACGTCGTGGACCTGTATCTCATCGAGGGAACGGCACCCGACGCCGACCCCGATTGCTGATGCGCCGTTTCGCCGCCCCCCGAGCAGGACCATAGGATCGTCCCAACTCGACCTCGGGGGTGACATGGAGTTCAATCTCGGCGACATCCACGACGCCGTGGCGGAACGTGTTCCCGACCGGCCGTCGATCATCTGGCGAGGCACGACGTGGACCTTCGCCGAGGTGGCCGAACGCTCCCGGCGGTTCGCGAACGCACTGATCGATCGCGGCGCGGCCGAGCCGATCGACCGCGCCTCGTTGGGGAACCACGAGTCGGGCCAGGACCACGTCGCCCTCTATCTCCACAACGGAAACGAATATCTCGAGGCGATGCTGGGCGCGTTCAAGGCCCGGGCTGTGCCCTTCAACGTCAACTACCGCTACGTGGCCGAAGAACTGGACTACCTCCTCAGGGATTCCGGTGCCTCGGCCATCGTCTACCACTCGGTCTTCGCCCCCGTCCTCGAGGACGTGCGACACGGACTCGGGCAGCTGACGACGCTGATCCAGGTGGAGGACGACTCGGGCCACGCTCTCCTCGAGGGTGCGGAATGGTACGAGGAGGTCCTCGACGGCGCATCGCCCCGATCGCCGTCCGATCGCGTGACCCCGGACCCCGACGACCTCTACATGCTCTACACGGGTGGCACGACGGGCATGCCGAAGGGAGTGTTGTGGCGCCAGGCCGACATCTGGGTCGCCGCCATGGGAGGGCGCAAGCTCGGAACCGCGGACGAATGGGAATCGATCGACGAGGTGCTCGAGGCGGCCGGCACCGGCGGGGCTGTGCTCATGCCATGCCCTCCCTTCATGCACGGCGCCGCGCACTGGATGGCGTTCAACGCCTTCGGAGCCGGGAACACCCTCGTGCTCCCCGACATCGTCGATCGATTCGACGCCCACGACGTGCTCGACGCCTTGGAGACCCACGGCGTCAACGTGATACTCATCGTCGGCGACGCCTTCGGTCGACCGTTGGTGGAGGCGCTCGAGGAATCAGAACGCGACCTGTCCTCACTGCTCATGATCGTGTCGGGCGGCGCGGCCCTCTCGGCAGGCATCAAGGAACGGATGCTGGCGGCGTCACCGTCGGCAATGGTCATGGACGGGCTCGGCGCGTCGGAAACCGGCCAACAGGCATCGCAGATCTCGGCCTCGGGACAGCAGACCACGAGCGGCACCTTCACGCCGGGACCCGGCATGTGCATCCTGTCCGAAGACCTCGACCGTCTGCTCTCCGCCGGTGACGCCGAGGCCGGCTGGCTCGGTCAGTCCGGTCGGGTCCCTCTCGGCTACCTCGGGGACCCGGACAAGACACAACGCACCTTTCCCGTCATCGACGACGTGCGGTTCGCCGTGCCCGGTGACCGGGCGCGCATCGCCGCGGACGGGAGCCTGGAGCTGCTGGGGCGGGACTCGGTCACCATCAACTCCGGCGGCGAGAAGATCTTCGCCGAGGAGGTGGAGGCCGCACTCGCCGGACACCCCGACGTGTCCGATGTGGTCGTGTGCGGCCGGCCCAGCGAACGATGGGGCAATGAGGTCTGTGCGGTCGTCCAGCTCGCCGCCGGCGCCGACGCCGGCGCAGAGGAGCTCTCCGCGGAGGCCGAACGCCACATCGCCCGGTACAAGCTGCCCAAGGCATACGTGTTCGTCGACGCGATCCAGCGTTCTCCTTCGGGCAAGGCCGACTACCGGTGGGCGAGGGAGCAGGCAGTGAGCGGATGAGCACGCCCTTCCGCATCGACCCCGACAACCTCCCCGTCGGCGACGAGAAGGCCGCCACGGTGAGAGCGATGTTCGACACGATCGCCCCTCGCTACGACCTCATCAACCGACTCCTCACGTTTCGCATGGATGTCGGCTGGCGGCGGCGAACCGTGGCGGCCCTGGGCCTGGTCCCCGGATCGACCGTGGCCGACCTCGCCTGCGGAACCGGCGACCTCTGTGCGGAGCTGGCCGCCTCGGACTTCCGGCCGATCGGATTCGATCTCTCGTTCGGGATGCTCGCCAATGCCCCCGAGCCGTTCGCCCGCGCCCAGGCCGATGCCCTGTCACTCCCGCTGGCCGACGCGGCGGTCGACGCGGTCACGTGTGGGTTCGCCCTCCGCAACTTCGTGGCGCTCGAGCCGTTCGTCGCGGAGGTGTCGAGGATCGTGCGGCCCCGTGGTCGATTGGCGTTCCTCGAGGTCGCACAACCTCCCAACGCCGTGTTGCGCAGGGGACACGCGCTGTACTTCGAGAAGGTCGTTCCACTGGTCGGTGGGCTTCTGTCCGACCCGTCGGCCTACCGGTACCTCCCCAAATCGGTGGCGTACCTTCCCGACACACCCGAACTCCTCGACATGGTTCGTCGGGCCGGCTGGCGCGACGTCCGCCGACACCTTCTCTCCGGCGGCATCGCGCAGCTGATCACCGCCACCCGGAGCTGATCGGTGCCTCTGGAGGTGGAGCGGGTCGACTCGCCCCCCACCACCGCGCCGCCCGATCTGGCCTTCATCGCGCCGCGACGAACCCTGCTGGGGTGGGGACTCCACCACGCCATCGAGATCGAGGCACCATGGGTCGACCACCGCGAGGTGATGGCTCGCACGCTCCGCGAGATCGCCGACGGCGAGGCCCAACCCGATGCGCCCGGTACGGGGGCGGTGGGCTTCGCCGCCCTTCCCTTCGATCGTCGAGCGCCGGCTCGGATGCTCGTTCCCGAGGTCCTGTGGACCCGACTCGACGACGGCACCCAGTTCGTCTCGCGTCTCGGTCCCCTCGGCGCCCCGGCCCCGACGGCGAACGACGACGTGCTGGAGTCGCCTCGACGCGTCACGTTCTCCACCGACCAGTCCGTCGACGCATGGTGCGCCGGGGTGGCGGAGGCCCGAGAGCTCATCCGGCGCGGCGAACTCGACAAGGTCGTGCTGGCCCGCCGACTCGCCGCGACCGCCGACCGGCCGTGGAACGTGGCGCGGATCTTCGATCGGCTCTGCTCATCTCATCCCCACTCGTACCGCTACATGGTGGACGGCTTCGTGGGCGCCAGCCCCGAGTTGCTGGTGTCGCGGATCGGCGACGTCGTCCGGGCCCGTCCGATGGCGGGGACCCTGCCTCGAACCGGCGTGGCGAACCTCGATGCGGCGGCCGCCGCAACGCTGATGGCCAGCGAGAAGAATCGAATCGAACACGCCATCACGATCGACGCCGTGCACGACGCGTTGTTGGAATGGTGCAGCTACCTCGACAGCGAACCCACCCCGCGGGTGGTCGACGCCGGCAGCGTGCAGCACCTCGCCACCCCCCTCGAGGGACGGCTGGGTGACCCGAGGCCCGAGGTCGCCGACCTCCTGGCTGCACTTCACCCCACCCCCACGGTCGGTGGCCATCCCCGCGACAGAGCGCTCGACGTGATGGAACGGGTCGAGCCCTTCGGCCGGGGACGCTACGCGGGTCCGGTGGGCTGGACCGACGCCGGCGGCAACGGGTCGTGGGCGGTGGGCATCCGGGGCGCCGAGGTGGCGGGTACGACCGCCACCCTCTGCGCGGGCGTCGGCGTGGTGGCCGATTCGGACCCGCTCGAAGAGCTACGCGAGACCCGGGCGAAGTTCTCGTCCACTACGGGCGCTTTTCTCGAACTCTGAGTCGCCTTCACTGATTGTGGTCATCTGGTGTCGTTTCATGGCCTTTGCGGCCACTATTAGTGACCACAGGGCCACCTAGGGTCGTTTGGCCTATATGATCCACCGATTCCGCCCGCATCATGGGTCACATGTTCATGCGAGGACGCCGGAGCGGGCGAAGCGAGCGGGGTGTTGCCCTCGTCGAGGCGGCCATCACCTTTCCGATCTTCTTCCTCGTCCTCATCGCCATCTTCGAGTTCGGCCTCCAGTACCGGTCGTCGCTCACGCTGCGGCATGCGACCTCCGCGTCGGCCCGCGCCGGATCGGTCTATGGCAAGTACGGGGACGCCGATCACCAGATCCTCATGAAACTCCAGGACTCCCTCGACGGGATCAACACCGCGGACATCGAACGCATCGTCGTGTTCAAAGCGTCGCGCGACGAGGCCTCGATCCACGACCCGGGCCTGGTCGGCTGTCTGGCCGGTTCTGTCACCGACGTCTGCAACTCCTATGTGGCCACGGATCTCACGCTGCCCGAATCACGGTTCGGTTGCGGGACCGGCAGCGTCGACGCGGCATGGTGCCCCACCGACCGCATCGACGCCCTCAGCGGACCGCCCGACTACCTCGGCGTGTACATCCGGTTGCGCCATGAGGCCGCCACCGGCCTCATCGGTTCGGTGCACCAACTCGAACAGGAATCGGTGATCCGTCTGGAGCCGAAGGAGAGATGACGATGGACCGCCGACTCCGTGAACGCGCCTCCGACGAGAGGGCGTCGGTGATCACCGAACTCGCCCTGATCCTTCCCCTGTTGATCATGTTGGTCGTGGGCGCCGTCGATCTCGGCGGCGTCATGTCGGCCAACGGACAGCTGGCCGTCGCCGCCCAGGAGGGCAGCCGGGTCGGCTCGTCGCTCGGCACCACCACCGGCACCGACCGCCAGATCCTGCTGGCCACCGCCTCGGGCCTCGAGGACATCCCCCTCGACGAGGTGGAACTGGTCGTGGTGTTCAAGGCCGCAACCCCCGATGCCGACGTGCCGCCCCAGTGCCTGACCCCGGCGGCCCGCATCATCGGCGGCAACGTGGGCCGCAAATGCAACACCTACTCGGGGTGGAAGTTCCGCCAGATCGTGACGAACCCCGCCAGCGCGACGTGGTTCACCGACCCCGACTGCAGTTTCCAGATGGACTGGTTCTGGTGTCCGTCGGACCGCAACAACGTTCAGACCACGTCGAGCCCACCCGACAACCTGGGCGTCTACATCGAACTCAAGCACGGAACCCGATCGGGACTCTTCGTCGACGACGTCACCATCAAGGACGACTCGATCTCGGCGATCGTTCCCGGAGCAGGAGACTGACCACGATGCGCCGACTCCCCGCAACGCGACGCCCGGGCGAACGCGGTTATGTCATCGCCACCGCCGCACTGGTGATGATTCCACTGATGCTGGCGATCGGCTTCGCCACCGATCTCGGTTACTGGTACGCCCACGCCAACCGCATCCAACGGGCCTCCGACGCCGCCGCACTCGCCGGCGTGGTCTGGCTGCCCGATGTGTCCAAGGCCACCAACGCCGCCCTCGCCTCGGCCAGGGCCAACGGCTTCGACGACACCGACGCGGACGTCGATGTCACGGTACGCCGGGTGGACACCCGCAATCTCGAGGTCACCATCACCGAGCGTGAGATCGACGTCTTCTTCACCGGTGTGGTTCTCGACAACGTCGACATCACCCGCGGCTCCAGCGCCGAGTACTCGACTCCCGTCCCGCTGGGTAGCCCGCGCAACTACTTCGGCACCGGCGACATGGTCTCGGGCCAGGGCCGTGAGGGCCTCTACGCGTCGATCAACGGGTGGTGCACCCCACGGGAGCAGGGCGACCCCTTCGCCCCGGGCTTCCTCAACAACTGGTCGTCGAGCGGCCAGGTCTCCGACATGGTCTGCCCGTTCGCCACCACCAACCCCGAGCACAAAGCCGGCCCCCAGTACCAGTACCAACTCGTGGTACCCGAAGGACGGGCCCAGCCGATCGTTCTCCACATCTTCAGCCCTCGACCCCTCAGCGGAGGCATCGACGGCAGCAACTACGGAACGGGGACGACCACCGCCTTCGCGGTTCGCGCCCCCGACGGCACGCCGTTCAACAGCTCCGACAATCCGCTCTTCGCATGCTCGGGAACCGGTGAGCTGAATCCCAAGACCTTCGCCGCAGGCGCCGCTCCCGCCGGCGAGCCGGCTCCGCAGACCCTCCTGGGCAACGCGGGTTGGGTTCGCATGTGCACGATCCCGTCCACCGCCCCGGCGGGGACCTACATGATCGACGTGTCGACTCCCGAGGGGCTCCTGGGCAGCCTCGCGCCCAACCAGTACAGCCTCATCGCCAGCTACAACGGGACCGGGGTCACCTGCGACTCCCGCAGCAACGCCCTCTGCCCGAAGCTGTCGGGGATGGACTGGATCTCCATCCGAGCCCAGACAGGGGCATCGAGCGCCAGCTTCTACCTGGCCGAGATCGACGACACCCATGCGGGCAAGAAGATGCAGATCACCCTCTTCGACCCCGGTGAGGGTGGCAACTCGATCCAGATCATCGATCCGGCCGGCAACCCGGTCCGCTTCGACTGGGAGACCACCGACGGCGACTACAGCGGCACCAACGCCAGCTCGCTCAACGTGAGCGGCTGTTCGGGATGGCCCCAACCGGGACCCGGACATGCGAGCCAGTGTCGCTTCAACGACCGCTTCGTCCAGATGACCGTCGATCTGCCGACGGACTACGCGACCCGGTACCCCACCGACCACTGGTGGCGCATCGGCTACAACTTCTCGTCGTCGGTCACCGATCGGACCACCTGGTCGGTCAAGATCCTCGGCGACCCCGTCCACCTCATCAACTGAGCCACGCCCACGGACCGAGCCCCGTCATCCACGTAGCCGGCCCAACCGACATGGACGGGTTGGGTCTCACCCCAGTCGCAATCGGGACGTGACGGCATCGGCCACGGACCGGTGGAGTCGATCGTGCACGTCGACGTTGTCGTCCCTGGTGCTCTTGGCGATGAGGATTCGTACCCCTCCGGTGTCGTTCCACTCGGCGAGAACCGAGCCGAGATCGCCGGGTCCCTCGACCATCACCACCTCGAGGTGGTGCGCCGACGCCAACCCGGCGAGATCGGTCCCGTGAGGAGTCCCGAAGAGGCGCTCGAACACGGCCGGCTCCAGCGCCGTCGCCTGCGCCAGGAACGAGAAGATCCCGCCGCCGTCGTTGTCGACGACGACGACGGCCAGGTCGACGCCCCTCTGCCCGAGTCCGATCAGCGCGTTGGAATCGTGGAGGAACGCCACGTCACCCACCAGCGCCACCGTCGGGCCCCCGACCAGAGCCATTCCGACCGCGGTGGAGACCACCCCGTCGATGCCGTTCGCGCCCCGGTTGGCATGGACGTTCACCCCCGGCCGAGCGGGGACGAACCATTCGAGATCCCGCACCGGCATCGATGACGCGATCACCAGGGTGGTTCCGTCGCCCAGCCGGCGGACCGCCTCTGCCACGATCGCGGGCTCGCCGGTCCGCTGGGACTCGATCACTGATCGCGCGGCCTGTGCCGCGGATTCCCACTGCTCCGCCCAGCTGATGGTTCCATCGGAGTCCTCCGTCGAGGAGGAGGTCCCCACGCCGCCGGGTCTGCAGTGCGCCATCTGGGTCAGCGCCAGGGCGGGAGCGACCTCGAGACGGTGACTCGCCCGGGCCCCGGGGTCGGGGATCACTCCCCAACGGTCGATCCCGACCAGAACCGCTCCGCTGTTGTCGATCCACTCGTTGGTCACCCTCGAGGCCACGAGTCCGCCGAGCCGCACCACGACGTCGGGCTCCAGGAACGCCGCAACCCCTTCGTCGCGGAGGATCGGATCGAAGGGAGCCACCACGAAGGGGTGATCGAGGCGGAGACCCGACAGAGGGTCGGCCAGAACGGGCCATCGGAGGGCCATGGCCGCGTCCAGTACCGCCGTCCTCTCGGACTCGTCGACTACCGACCGCTCTCCGGCGACGATGACCCCCCGCTCCCGTGCGACCAGCGGGACGAGCTGGGCGAGGCGCTCATCGGTGAGCCCGACCTGCACGTCGGCGGGCCGGGGGCGATCGATGGCGGGGGGCATCTCGCCGGACGGGAACCCCACGAGCGGCTCGGCGAACGCCAGGTTCAGATGAACCGGACCGGGAGGTGCCCCGAGGGTCCGGTCGTAGGCATCGCAGGCGAGATCCCTCCAGCCCGGGGCACCGCGGGCTTCGGGAATCCCCGGCTCGCAGTACCACCGGACCGCGACTCCGAAGAGATCCCGCTGGTCGATCGTCTGGGGAGCGCCCGTGCCCACCAGGTCCCGGGGCCGGTCCGCGGTCAGGGCCAGGAGTGGCACGCAACCGTGGTGGGCCTCGACCACTGCGGGGTGAAGCTCCACCGCGGCGGTACCGCTCGTGGTCAGCACCGCCGCGGGGCGGCCGGTGCACCGTCCGACACCCAGGGCCATGAACGCCGCGGATCGTTCATCGTGGTGGACGGCGACACTGATCCGCTCATCGGCGTCGAGCGCGACGGCCATCGGCGTGGATCGCGATCCTGGAGAGACGACGGCGTGGCGCAGGCCGCGGCGGGCCCACTCGTCGACGAGGGTCGCACAGTACGTCGCGGTGACCGACGGATCGTCGGTCACGACACCACCACGGTCATGAGCATTCCGTCCCGGTAGTGCCCGGCGATGTGGCACCCGACGACATAGGTGCCGGGCTCGTCGAAGGAGTACGCCAGGGACCCCTGCTCGTACCGGCCGAGCTCGATCCACCGTGACTCGTCCCTGAGATCGATGACGTCGGCCTGGTCCTCCTCGGTCCCGATGAACGCCTCGTGGCCTGCCCGGTCGACGTTGTCGAAGGCGAACTCGACACGCCCGGGCGCGGCGAGGGTGATCTCGTCATAGGAGAACGAGTTCTGCCGCATCTCCACCTCGATCACGTCACCGGGCGTCGCGGTGACCGTCTGGGGCGGGTCGGATCCACACGACGCCGCCAGCACGGCGACGACAGTCGCCGCGACGACACGGGACTCTCGGACACGATGGGCGGGCATCGCCGCAGCCTAGGTTTTGCGGGTGCCCCTCGCGAACACGAGCGTCCTGCTCCATGGCTTCACCCAGACACCACGGAGCTGGGGACGATTCGGCCAGCTGCTTGCGGTTCGGGGCGCCGTCGAGCGACCCTGGTTACCCGGTCACGGCCCCGACCCAACCCCTTCGACCGACCTGTGGGGTGCGGCCGACGCGCTGGCACCTGATCGCCCGTCGACGATCATCGGCTACTCCATGGGCGGCCGGGTGGCTCTCCACATGGCTCTGAACAACCCCGGGCGGGTATCGGAGCTGGTGGTTCTCTCGGCCACCGCCGGAATCGTCGATCCGGCCGAACGGCGTCGCCGGGTGAGCGAGGACGAGGCACTGGCCGACCGGATCGAGACCATCGGTGTTGATGCGTTCCTCGCAGAATGGCTGGCCCGGGACATGTTCGCGTCCCTGCCGGACGACCCTTCCCGATGGGAGGACCGTCGGGACAACACCTCCGCGGGGCTGGCAGCCGCCCTTCGACACCTGGGCACCGGCACCCAGGAGGATCTCCGTGATCGCCTCGGCGGGCTGACCATCCCGGTGCTGATCGTCGTCGGGGAGCTCGACGTCCCATTCGCCCGACGGGGTGCCGAGATGGTCGACGCGATGGGTCCCAACGCCTCGTTGGCCGTGGTCGCCGGGGCGGGCCACGCGGTCCACCTCGAAGCTCCCGACCGAACCGCAGAGGTGGTGACCGGCTGGCTCGGGGGTCTCACGGGGAGCTGATCGCGATTCCGATCGCCAGAAGCGCTCCGAACACCATCTCGGTGCGACCCGTGGCGACGAGAACCGGGATCAGGCGACGCCCCTCCGCTCGCGACGCGACGAGCGTCACGGGCCGCACCAGTGTCGGCGCGGCCAGGAACGCCAGGGCGGCCGCCGGACGGTCGCCGAACACGGAGAGGAACGGCAGCAGGAGAAACGGTAGGACCATGAGGGCGACGTAGAGCAGGCGGGTGCGGTGGTCCCCCAGCCGAACCGCGAGGGTCTGCTTGCCCGACGCGGTGTCTCCGGGGATGTCGCGCAGATTGTTGACCACCAGCAGCGCGGTGGCCAAGAGGCCGACGGCGACCCCCGCGCCCCACGCCAGACCCGTGAGACGCTCGATCTGGACGTAGGTCGACCCCACCGTCGCCACGAGCCCGAAGAAGACGAAGACGAACAGCTCCCCGAGACCCATATACCCGAAGGGCCGCGGCCCACCGGTGTAGAAGTACCCGGCGGCGACCGACGCGATGCCGACGATGATGAGTTCCCATCCCACCCTCACGACCAGCACGCCGCCGGCCGCCACCGCCACCCCGAACCCCACGACCATGGCCCGCTTCACCTCCGACGCCGTCGCCATCGCGGATCCGACGAGCCGGGGCGGACCCGTCCTCGTGGTGGGGTCGTCGGTCCCGCGGACGCCGTCGGTGTAGTCGTTGGCGTAGTTGGTGGCGACCTGGAGCGCCACCGCGACGATGGCCGCACACACTGCGTTGAGCCAGTCGATCCCACCCCATGAGGATCGACCGAGGAGGTCGAGAGCGACGCTGTCGTCGCCCACCTGCCGGCCGGCCGACGACCTCCAGGCGCACGCCGTTCCCACCACCACGGGAACAATCGCCGCGCCCAGTGTGGGCACCCGAGCACCGATGATCCAACGGTTGATCGACGGGGGCAGGGTCATAGGGCGGCCAGCGTACCGGGCGGTAGCGTCCGGGGAATGACCGATGTCGTGGCCCTCGAGATGCCCGGTGGCACGGAGTGGCTCGACGCGCTGCGGCGCTGTTGGGATCGTGGTGACGCCGTCGCCCCGATGCCCGAGGGACAGCCCGCCGCGGCCCGCACCGCTCTGCTCGGCGCCATCGAGCCGACGCATCGCATCGGACCCGACGGCGGAAAAGGTTGCCGCGGTGGCGGGGGGACGTCCCGCCGAGGACGGTGATGCGTTGATCATCGCCACCAGCGGCACGACTGGGCGACCCACGCGGCGTGGTTCTCACCCACTCCGCTCTCGACGCTGCCGCGGATGCCACCTTCGCCACCGTCGGCTGCGCCCCCGACGACCACTGGTTGGCCTGCCTGCCGCTTCACCACGTCGGAGGGTTCTCGGTGGTCTCCAGGGCCATCCGACGCAGTCTGCGGATCACGGTGCTGCCCCGGTTCGACGCCGCCGATGTCATGTCGGCCGCAGCCGAGGGTGCCACCCTCACGTCGCTGGTACCCACCGCTCTCGCCCGGATCGACCCCACCGCCTTCCGCCTGATCCTCCTGGGAGGCGCCGCGGCTCCTCTCCGACGTCCGTCCAACACCGTCGCCACCTACGGAATGACCGAGACGGGCGGAGGAGTCGTCTACGAGGGCCGCCCTCTCGCAGGGGTGGCCCTCCGGATCGGCGCCGACGGGATCATCTCACTCCGGTCCCCCACGATGGCACGGTGCTTCCGCGACGGCTCACCGGTGACCGGCGACGACGGGTGGTTCCGGACCGGCGACGTCGGTTCGATCGATACCGACACCGGCCTCTTGGACGTCGTTGGCCGAGACGACGACGTCATCAACACCGGTGGCGAGAAGGTGTGGCCGGTCGCCGTGGAGCGGGTTCTCCTGGCTCATCCCGCGGTGCACCGCGTCGTCGTGGTGGGCCGATCGGACCCCGACTGGGGCGAGCGCGGTGACCGCCGTCGTCGTGCCGGTGGATCCGACCGGACCCCCCGATCTCGACTCCCTCCGGGCGCTCTGCCGCGAGGCGCTCCCCCGGGCCTGGGCGCCGCGCCGCGTGGAGATCGTCGAGGACCTGCCGACCACGTCGCTGGGCAAGGTCCGCCGCTCCGAGGTGTGAGGGACCGGGCCCACCGAGCGGCCCGTTACAGCAGCATTCCGCCGTCGACCACGAGCGTATGGCCGCAGATCCACGATCCGGCGTCCGATGCCAGGAACAGCGCGGCGTTGGCGATGTCACTGGTCTCGCCGAGTCGGTTCAGGGGCACCATCGCGGCCACGGCGTCCTCGTTCGCCTCCCACAGGGCGCGGGCCATGTCGGTCTTGACCAGCCCGGGAGCGATGGCGTTGACCCTGACGGTCGGGGCGAGCTCCTTCGCCAGGGTCTTCGTGAGGTGGATGAGTGCCGCCTTGGTGACGTTGTAGTTGCCGATCGACGTCTCCACCGACAGCCCGCCGATCGACGCGATGTTGATGATCGACGAACCCGGACGGTGCTTCATCGACGCGTGCCAGGCGAACTGCGACCAGAACAGCGGTGCCTTGAGGTTCACCTCCACGGTCTTGTCGTGGCGCGACTCGTCGATGTCGATGGTGGGCCCCATGTACGGATTCGTCGCCGCGTTGTTGACCAGGATGTCGATCCCGCCGAACCGATCGACCGTCGCGTCGACACACGCACGCGCCGCGTCGAGGTCTCCCGCATTGGCCTCGAACACGTCGACCTCTCCGACCATGTCGGCCCTGGCCGCCTCCAGCGCGTCGCGTTTCGCGCGACGAGATCATCACCGAGGCACCGGCCTCGGCGAACGCGGCGGCGATCGCCTTGCCGATGCCCTTCGACGCTCCCGTGACCAGGGCGACCTTGTTCTCCAGCGAGAGCTCCATGACGAGGAGACTACCGTCACCCCCATGAACCGACTCGGGTCCGAGGCCAGTCCCTACCTCCGCCAACATGCCGACAACCCCGTCGACTGGTGGCCCTGGGGGGCCGAGGCGTTCGAGGAGGCGCGCAGCTCCGATCGGCCGATCCTTCTCTCGGTCGGCTACTCGTCGTGTCACTGGTGCCATGTCATGGCCCACGAGTCCTTCGAGGACGCCGAGACCGCCGCATCGATGAACTCCGGATACGTCAACATCAAGGTCGACCGCGAAGAGCGTCCCGACATCGATGCCATCTACATGGACGCCACCCAGGCCCAGACCGGTCACGGCGGCTGGCCCATGACCGTCTTCATGACACCCGAGGGCGAACCCTTCTTCTGCGGTACCTACTACCCCTCGACCCCTCGTTCGGGGGTGCCGACGTTTCGACAGGTTCTGGCCGCGGTGTCCGATGCATGGGAGAACCGGCGCGACGACATCACCGAGCAGGCGTCGCGCCTGACCGAGCACGTCCGCCGCGACATCGACACGTCGCCCGACGGAGCGACGATCGGTGAGGCGCTGTTCACCGCGGCCTGCGACACTCTCGTCGAGGCGGCCGACCACGTTCGCGGCGGTTTCGGGGGGGCACCCAAGTTCCCCCAGTCGATGTCCATCGACGTCCTGTTGGACCGCTACCGACGCGACGGCGACACAGAGTCCCTCACCGTCGCCCTGACGGCACTCGATGCCATGGCCGCGGGCGGCATCTACGACCATCTGGGTGGAGGGTTCGCGCGGTACTCGGTCGACGCCGGCTGGCTCGTTCCGCACTTCGAGAAGATGCTCTATGACCAGGCCCTGCTCCTGCGGCCCTACCTCCACGCGTACCAGCTGACGGGGGAGAGCCGATTCGCACAGACGATCGAGGAGACGATCTCCTACGTCGCCTCGGTTCTGAGTCACCCCGGCGGAGGGTTCTACAGCAGCGAGGATGCCGACAGCCTCGACACCCGGGGCGACAGCACGGAGGGAGCGTTCTACACGTGGACCCTCGACGAGCTGAGGGAGGCGCTCGACGACGGAGCCGAGGAGGCCGCCGCGTTCTGGGGAGTCACCGAGGCGGGCAACTTCGAAGGACGCAACATCCTCTTCCGGCCCGCCGGAGACATCGCCCGTCCGCCGGGGGTCGACGAGCTGCGGCGACGCCTGCACACCCACCGCGAGCGCCGACCGCGCCCCGGGCTCGACGACAAGGTGCTCACCGAGTGGAACACGCTGATGATCGCGTCTCTCGCCGAGTGCGGCTCGGCCATGGACCGACCCGACTGGGTCCACATGGCGGTGCGGTCGGCCGACTTCTGTCTCGACCACCTGAAGCGGGAGGACGGGCGATGGCTCCGCTCGTACCAGGACGATTCCGGAGCCACCCACCTGGCGTGCGCCCAGGACTACGGAGCCCTCCTCGATGCCTTCATCCGCCTCTACGAGGCAACCGGGTCGCTGCGGTGGCTCGCCGAGGCGGAGCGCACCGCCGACGGACTGATCGGTCTCTTCTGGGACGCCGACGGTGCCGGTGTCTTCACCACCGGATCAGACGCCGATCCGCTGGTGGCGCGTCCCAAGGACGTCATGGACAACGCGACCCCGTCGGCGAACTCACTCGCCGCTCACGGACTCATCCGGCTGGCGCACCTCACCGACCGGCCCGCCGACGGCGAGCGCGGTGAGGCCATCGTGGCCCACCTGGCTTCGCTCCTCGAACGGGCGCCCTCGGCCTTCGGACACCTCCTGGCCGCGGCAGGGCTGGTCGCCCGAGGTGTGACGGAGGTGGTCGTCTGCGGCGAACGCGACGACATGGTCACCGCTGTGTGGCGTCGGTGGACCCCCCAGGTCGTGCTGGCGTGGGGGAAACGCGGGACGGGGCCTCTCTGGGAGGACCGCCGCGACGGCCGGGCCTACGTCTGCTCCGGGTTCGTGTGCCGTGCCCCCACGTCGGATGCCACCGTCCTGGTCGAACAGCTGGGGTGATCGACACGTGAGCGAAACGTCGACCCTCGACCCGACGCCACCGGACGAGGTCCATCCGGCCCGGCGGGCCTGGCTGATCATCGAGCCGATCCACGCGGTGACGTACTTCTCCCCGGTCGCCCGTCGCGCCGCGCAGACCGCCGGTCTGAAAGGCTTCTGGATGGCGTACTTCGCCCAGCGGTGCGCCCCCTCGGAGCCGTCGGACCCGACCTCGCCGCTGCCGTGTGCCCCGGTTTCGCCCGCCGACGGGTCGAGCGGGCCCTCCCTGATGCCTGGGACCGGATCGACCCCTCGACCGCGTTGCAGGTCCGGCGGAGGGCCGCCGCGGCGGCCCTCGCCGAGGTGGTCCCCGAGATCGACTCTGTGGCGACGAAGGTCGTGCCCCTGTTGAGCTCCGTGGCCCGTTCCGCCCCCGGAGCCGGGCGGCCCCTCTTCGCGGCCAACGTCGGTCTGGATGCCCCCGAGGATCCCGTCGAAGCGCTCTGGCAGCTCACGACGACGCTGAGGGAACACCGCGGCGACGGACACGTGGCCTCGCTCGTCGCCCATGACGTCGACCCCCTGGAGGCCCACATGGTGGCGACAACCGACCGGGCGGCCCTCGAGGGACTGCGCGAATCACGCGGTTTCGGCGACGACGAATGGGGCGCCGGCCGCGATCGACTCGTCGAGCGGGGCATCATCGCCGGCTCGTCCCTCACTCCCTCGGGCGCGGCGCTTCATCGAGCGGTGTCGATGTCGACCGACGTTGCCGCGTGGCATCCGTGGGATGCGGGACTCACCGCCGAGGGCGTGGATCTCGTGCTTCGGATTCTCCGACCGGTCGCCGACGCGATCTGGCGCTCGAGGATCCTGCCCCTGCCGAACCCGATCGGCGTCACGCCTCCCTGAGCGACGTCGGCGTCACAGCGGCACGATCGGGGACCGTGACCGACGTCAGTCGGCTCGACGACGGTGTTCGTCCTCGGCACGGGCCACCAGGGTGGTGATCGCCGACTCGATGCCGCGAGTGATGTCCTCGGCGCCGGGAACCGTGTCGGGGCACGAGATCACCCCGATGTCCATGTTGCCCATGTTCGACAGAACGGTGATGTTGAGTCCCGACCCTTCGGTGAGCGGCCCGAAGGGATAGATCCCGACGATCTTGGCTCCGGCCACGAAGAGCGGAACCGGAGGGCCCGGCACGTTGGAGATGATCAGGTTGTGGATCGGCGGCAGCCGCTCCGCCAGCTTCGACCCCGAGTACATGCGGCTCGCCAGATTGAAGATCGCCGGTGGCGTCAGCTCGGTCACGTCACCGATGACGTCGGCGCCGAGAGCCCCGTGGACGATCTTCGCGTCGCGGGTGTCGCTGCGAACCCGCATCAGCTGCTCGACAGGGTCCTCCACGTCGACGGGGAGCCGCACGAACATGTTGGAGACCTGGTTGACCGTGGCCGACTCCTCTGCCCGTCCGTGCACCGACACCGGGACACTGCACACCAGGGGGCGGGCGCAGCGGTCGCCCCGGGCCCTCAGGTAGTCCCTCAGCGATGCCGTACACGCCGCCAGGAAGACATCGTTGACAGTGGTTCCGAACGTCGACTTGATGGACTTGAGATCATCGAGCCTGGCCGACCCGATGGACACCGAACGTCGCGGCGTCAACGAGGCATTGAGCCTGCTCCGCGGCCCCTCGAAGGGCCTGGCCATCGACGGCCCGCCCTGCCGCCCGTCGATGACGGCCCGAGCCAGCTTGACCGCGCCGTCCGCCGTCCGGCCCAGGGCGCGGAAGGTGCGCAGAGGATCGGTGGCGCGGGACCAGACCGCATCGACGACCACCTCGGGGGTCGATGGCATTCGGGCGGGTTCCCATGCCTCGGGGTCGGGAGGCTCGTCGAACGTCTGGCTGAGGTCGACCAGGTTGACCAGCATGTCGGCGCCGGACACACCATCCACGGCCACGTGGTGCATCTTCGACACGAGGGCGATCCGACCGTCCCGGAGACCCTCCATCAGCACCATGTCCCACAGGGGCTTGGAGTAGTCCAGCTTCGTCGACGCGTAGGAGCCGACCCACGTTTCGAGGTCCTCCATCAGGCCGGGCGCCCGGAGCACGATGCGATGGAGATGATCGTCGATGTCGAAATCCGGATCCTCCACCCACACCGGGTGATCGATGCCCAACGGGACGGTCACCAGACGGCGTCTGAAATGGGGGATGAGATGGAGCCGGCCGATGACGTGATTGCGGAAGTTCCCGAAGTCGTACCCACCGGGGATGTCGCTGGGATCCAACAACATGAGTCCCGTGACGTGCATGTGCACCACGGAGTTCTCCATGTACAGGAAGGACGCGTCCCCCCGGTGAGACGATCCGATGGCACCTAGGCCTCGCCCCCGCCCATCGGAGGAGTCGGGATGAAGGGCTCCTCTGGGATGGATCATGCCCCTCGACACCCAATTGCGGCGATCCGCCCAGACGAGCATCGGCGGCAGGACAATCAGAGCGGAGGCCAGCGCCACGAGAACGTTGAGGGCGACGATGAGACCGAAGTCCCGCAGGAGCGGCAACGACGAGGAGGCGAGCACCGCCACGCCGGTCACGCTCGTCAGAGCCGACACCACGAACGCCCGACCGGTGCGGGCGGCCGCCACGTCGGCGGCCTCCTGCGGCTCCAGGCCCCGCTGACGTTCCTCCACGAAACGCAGCAGGATGAGGGACGTGAACTCGGTGCACATGGCGACGACCAACGGGCCCCCGACGGCGGTCATCGGCGAGAGCTGGAACCCGAATGCCCACGCGAACAGCGACGCTGCCCCCACCGCGATCAACACGGGAACCAACGACAGGAGAGATCGGGTGATCGACCGGAGCCTGATGGCGAGGAACAACCCCACGAAGACGATCGCCAGGTACGTCAGCAGGATCCGGTTGGCCTCGAGGTTGTCGACCAGACCGACTCCGACGACGACGAGACCCGACGGGGTGAGCGAGATCCCCGCCGGAGGCGCTTCGTTGTCGCGGATGTCGCGCACCAGATCACCGCGCCGGTCGAGGTCGCCGGGCTTGGCGAGGAAGGCGACGTTCATCGCGGTGCCGTCGTCGGACGCCGTGTACTTCTGGATCGCCTCGGGAGCGACGTTCCAGGCCGACTCCACCGCCTCGCCGAGAGGCGCCACGTCGGTGGTGCCCTCGAGGTAGAGCAGGTCGCCGACCGCGGTCTCGACCGACGATCCCGACAACAGGAGGTCGGGGTTGGCCGCGACGAGATCGCGGGTGAAGTTGTGGGTGTATTCCACGGACTCGTCGGTGAAGACGTCATCTGACTGGATGAAGACGCCCAACTCGCTCGATACGTCGGTCTCCCTCTCGATCGTTCGGAGGTCCTTGATGGTGTCGCTGGACTGGTTGATCCATTCGATGGGATCGGTCTGGATCCGGAGCTCGTCCTCGACCGACAACCCGCCGACGAAGACGACGATCGACATCACCGCGAACGGGATGGCCATGCCCGCCGGAAGGCTGCCGAGCTTGACCACGAAACGACCGAGGATGCCTTCGCGATAGTCGCGACCCTGGGTCGGTGAGCGGAACTCGCGGATACCGAGCACGGACAGAGGCAGGATGATCGAACACAGGCAGATCGCCGCGATGCCGACCGCGAGCGAGCAGCCCGAAGTCCCGGATCATCGGCACCTTGGCGAATCTCAGGGCCAGGAAGGCGAAGATCGCATCGAAGGTCACGACCAGCAGGGCCGGACCGAGCCGCCGGGCCGTCTCCTGGATCGGGTGCTCGGAGCGGTCGATGACCACCTCCTCCTCGACGCGGGCGTGCATCTGGATGGCGTAGTCGATACCGATTCCCAACATCACCGGGAGGCCGGCGATGGTGACGATCGTCAGCGGGATGCCGAGATAGCCGGCGAGGCCGAATGCCCAGGTGACACCGACGACCACGACGGCCAACGGAAGAAGCCGCCACCGGACGTCGAAGAGCAGCAGCAGGATCAGGATCATGCCCAGGATCGCGATCCCGCCGAGCGTCAACATCCCGCCGCGGAGGTAGTCGTTGAGATCCTTGAGGAGCACCGGGGCGCCCGAGGTCGTGACGGTGGCGTTCGGGAACGAGAGGTTCGCAGCCGCCGCGGTCACGGCCTCCGCCGCGACTCCCTCGTCCTCGATGCTCTGGTTGCCGACCAGGCGGGTGATCACGAGCCCGTGCTGTTCGTCGGGAAAGAACGGACGGAGCGCCTTGCGCACCTCACCGGCGTTGTCGTACAGCAGACAGATCGTTCCACGCAGGGACGCCGACCATCATGTCCGACTCGGGTATCGGAGCGCCGCCGTCACCACCGAGGACCCTTGCGGTCGTCGCCTCGATGTCGGCGTTGCGCGCTTCGTAGTCGGCGGACCCGGGTTCGAAACGATCCCGGGCCTCGTTCAACGACGTTGCCGCGATCGAGGTGAGGATCCCGCCGAGCGACGGGTTGGAGGGATCGGTCTGCAACAGGTTGTTGGAGAAGTCCAGCGCCGTGTAGGGCGAGATGACGCTCTCGACCCCGCTGTCGGAGCGGACCTCCTCACTGTAGGACTTGAAGGCCGCGATGCCTTCGGGGGTCATGATCTCGTCGATCGTGTGACCCTCGTCCATCGAGATGGTGGTGAGCATGGCCTGGCCGCCGAAGAGATCCTGGTACGCGACGTTGTCGATCGCCACCTGCTCGTCATCGTTGAGGTAGCTGTCCTGACCGGTGGCGAACTGCAGCTTGGGGATCCCGAATCCCAGCGCGATCGTGATGACTGCGGCGACGGCGACTACGGCCACCGCATGCTGACCAAGGCGGACAGCGAGAACTGACCAGAACTTCTGCACAGATTCCCCTCGTGGACGACGGCGGCCGACGATAGTCGGTGCTGTGCCGACTGTCACCCAACTGAATCGAGGGGTCCGCCGGCATCACCAACGATGCCGGTGGACGACGTCATCGGGTCCACGCCGCGGCCGACCCGCCGACCGTCCCGGCCTCGGCGCGGCGTCGGCCGCGTAGCCGAGCGCCACGACTCCCACGAGTCGTCGACCGGGCGGCACTCCCAGATGGGTGGCCACCGCCGCCTCGTGATCGAAGAGCCCGAAGAGCAGCGATCCCAGGCCGGCAGCGGTCGCCGCGCTCGAGGACGGCCATGATCGAGGCACCTGCGTCGACCCACCAGTAGGGAACCGGCCACGCGTCGGCGCCGGTGCCGAGACCACGGGGAGCCTTGTCCTCCTCGGAGTAGCGCCGCACGTACGCCTGGGGGTCGGTGACCCACACCGCCAGCACCGGGGCGGCCAGAAGCCCCGGCCACCCGAATCGGTCGCGGCGAGGCCCCTGCGGCAGAGTCACGTCCCAATAGCCCGCCACCGTCTCGGGGGTGTCGAGCACGATCACGTCGAGCGCCTGGGAGAACCCCGCCGACGGCGCCATGGTCGCGGCGCCGAGAACGTCCTCGAGCAACGGCGGGGGGATCAACCGATCCGAGTAGTCCCGCACGGAGCGACGCGCCGCCAGCGCGGCGTTCACGTCCATGCGGTCACGCGAAACGGAGCAGGTCCTCCGCCATGATCCACCCGAAGGCGATCAGACAGTCGCCGCGGGCGGGGTCCGCCGAGTCGAACTGGGCGGCGACCTCGGAATCGATGGTGTCGGGCTTCAGCGACTCGTGGTCGATCCCCAGTTGGACCGATCCGTCGCCGGTGACCACGAAGGTCTTGTCGTTGTACCCCGCCTCGACCCCGAAACGCTTCGCAAGACGGCGGCCCCAGGCACGCTCCTCCCCCGACGCCTTGTGGCCCGGTCGGGGGTTGATGTCGGTGAGCGCCTTGCACGCCTCGAACCCGTCGGCGGCCAGGAGGCGGGACCCGACCAGCACGTCCTCGTCGGGAAACGCCATCAGGGCACGGCGGTAGTTGTCGGCCATCACCGCGTTGAGGAAGGTGTTGCGACGCGCCGAACGCTTCACGTGGACGAGGCCCAGCAGGACGGCCGGCGTTCCGCCGATCCGTTCGAGCGTCGAGAAGGAGAACCCCCGGAGGTGATGCCCCTCTCGCACCAGGGTCACCAGCACCCATTCCTCGGCCAGCTTGGACAACAGTCCGGCCTCGTACCGGCCCGACGACTCGGCACAGACGTCCGCCAACTCCCCGAACTCGGCATCGGTCAACTGCGTGCAGTCCTTGGTGATGACGTCGAGCGCCATGGGGCTCCCCCCGTAGGAAATGTCGGTTTAGGGCCTCTCCAGTTCAGCGGTCGCGGTCCACTCGACGCAACTCGGCCCCCCGGAGCCCGCTCAGAGCACGACCGCGCTCTCCCCAGCAGCACCCTCAACTCGGCGACGACGCCGCTGTCGAGGTTCACCGTGTACTCGTCGGGCAGGGCGATGACATGGCGGTCACCCACGTGGAGGAACACGTCGGAATCGCCCGGGAAATCGTCGAGGATCTGCTTCATCTGGTCGATCCGGACGTCGGAGAGCTGGTTCGGCGACACCGCGATCCGCAACGGCGGAGAACCGCCGATGACCGGCTCGAACAACTCGAGAGTCCGAACGATGACCTTGGGGGTGTCGTCGCGCCGATCGATACGCGCGTCCACGACCACGACCGCGTCGTCATCGAGAAGATGACCGACCTCGCTCATGGTCCGGGGGAACACCATGGCCTCGACGGCGCTCTGGAGGTCCTCGAGCACGAACACCGCCATCAGATCACCCTTCTTGGTCCACTTCTTCTGGAGATTCGAGATGACACCGCCCACCGTGCGGATGGCGCCGTCCTCCATCTCGGCGAGTTCCGACAGGGCGACGTCGGTTCTCTTCTCCAGCAGCTTCTCCATGCCCATCAAGGGATGGTCCGAGACGTAGAGCCCGAGCATCTCCTTCTCGAAAGCCAGGCGCTGCTTCTTCGGATAGTCCAGGTCGGGTATGACGACACGTTCATCGAAGGCCGAGTCGTCGGCGACGTCGCCGAACAGCGACATCACCCCCATGTCCCTCTCCCTCCGGCGGGCGACGGTCTGATCGACCACCTGCTCGAACACCGATGCCAGACCCTGGCGTGGGTGACCCAGGCTGTCGAAGGCACCAGCCTTGATGAGCGACTCGATCGTCCGTTTGTTGAGAACGGTGGTGTGCACCCGCTCGCAGAAGTCGTAGAAGTCGACGAACGGCCCCCCATCGCTCCGAGCGTCCACGATGAGCTCCACGAGCCCTTCACCGACGTTGCGCACCGCAGAGAGCCCGAAGATGATCTGCCGTTCGACGACGGCGCCGTCGCCGTCCGTCACGACGCTGGAGGTGAAGTCGGACTCGGAGCGGTTCACGTCGGGGACCGTCACCTCGATCCCCATGGAGCGGCACTCCGCCAGATAGACCGCCGCCTTCTCGAGCGACGACTTCACGCTGGTCAGCAGGGCCGCGAAGTACTCCGTGGGGTAGTTCGCCTTCAGGTAGGCGGTGTGATAGGCGACGAGCCCGTAGCCGTAGGAGTGGCTCTTGTTGAACGCGTAGTCGGCGAAGCGCTCGATGATGTCGAAGAGCGTCGTGCCCAGCTTCTCGCCGTAGCCGGTTCGTTCGACGCCGGCGACGAATCCGGCCCGCTCCTTGGCCATCATCTCCCGGATCTTCTTTCCGCAGGCCTTGCGGAGGTTGTCGGCTTCGGCGAGGGAGTATCCCGCGAACTTCTGGGCCACCCGCATGACCGACTCCTGATAGATCATCAGGCCGTACGTGTCGGCGAGAACCTCCTCGGCGTCAGGGTGGAAGTAGTCGACGGGCTTGCGGCCGTTCTTGATGTCCGCGTAGTCGTTGTGCATGTTCACGCCCATGGGCCCCGGCCGGTAGAGCGCCACGAGGGCGGCCACGTCGTCGAACGAGGACGGGGCCAGGCGCTTGATCAACGCGCGCATGGGTGGGGACTCCAGCTGGAAGACGCCGATCGTGTCGCCGCGTGACAACAGGTCGAAGGTGGGTCCGTCCTCGAGGTCCACATGATCGATGTCGACCTCGATGCCACGGGTCCGCTGGATGATCTCGAGGGTGTCGGAGATCACGTCGAGATTGCGCAGTCCGAGGAAGTCCATCTTCAACAGGCCGAGTTCCTCGACTCCGTGCATCTCGTACTGCGTGACGACCGGCGCCTCCTCGGCCGGCTGGCCCGACTCCGGCTTGCGTTGGATCGGCAGGTACGTGGTCAACGGGTCCTTGGTGATCACCACGGCCGCGGCGTGGATCCCGTCCTGGCGCCGCAGCCCCTCGAGTCCGCGGGCCACGTCGATCACCGCGGTCACGTCGGGCTCCGCGGCGTACATCTCGCGCAACTCCCCCGCCATCTTGTAACCGTCCTCGTACTTGGGCATCGGTTCGAGACAGGCGCTGAGGGGCGTGTCACGGCCCATGACCAGCGGGGGCATCGCCTTGGCGATCTTGTCGCCGACGATGTAGGGATACCCCAGTACCCGGGCGGCGTCACGAACCGCCGCGCGCGCCTTGATCTGGCTGAACGTGACGATCTGAGCGACGTGGTCGCGGCCATAGGTCTCCGCCGCGTAGCGGATCATCTCGTCGCGGTAGCGGGAGTCGAAGTCCATGTCGATGTCGGGCATCGACACCCGCGAGGGGTTGAGGAACCGCTCGAAGAGGAGGTCGTAGCGAATCGGATCGAGGTCGGTGATGCGCAGGCAGTAGGCCACCGCACACCCCGCGGCGGAGCCACGACCCGGTCCCACCCGGATTCCGGCCTCCCTGGCGTGTCGGATCAGGTCCCAGGTGATGAGGAAGTAGGAACTGAATCCCATGTCGGAGATGACCTTGAGTTCGAATGCCAGGCGCTCGACCGCGCTGTCGGGAATGGTCTCTCCCCATCGGGCCTTGGCCCCCTCGAAGGTCAGGTGGCGCAGGTAGTCGCTGTCATCCTCGAAACCCTCCGGCAGGGGAAAATCGGGCAGCAACGCATCACCGAAGGCGATCTCGACGTTGGCTCTCTCCGCGATCCACAGGGTGTTGTCACAGGCGGACCCGACGTCACCGAACAACCGACGCATCTCCGCCGCCGACTTCAGATAGTGCTCGTCGCCGGTGAACTTGAACCGGTTCTCGTCGCTCATCAGCGAACCGGTCTGGACGCAGAGCAGCGCGTCATGAGCGACGGCGTCGGATCGATGCACATAGTGGCTGTCGTTGGTGGCCAGCAGCGGTGCCCCGATGGTCCTGGCGATCTCGAGAAGCTTCGGATTCGTCGACTTCTGGTCGGCCAGACCGTGGTCCTGGATCTCGACGAAGAGGTTGTCGCGCCCGAAGATCTCCTGGAGCCGACCGGCCCGCTCCAGGGCGCCCGCGTCATCTCCGGCCATCAGAGCCTGCAGGACGTGCCCGCCGAGACACCCGGTGGTGGCGATGACCCCGTCGCTGTGCTCCGAGAGCAGATCCCAGTCCACTCGGGGCTTGTAGTAGTAGCCCTCGAGGAAGGCGCGGCTCGACAACTGGATCAGGTTCCTGTAGCCGACGTCGTTCTCCGCCAGGAGCGTCAGGTGGTAGTAGAGCTTCCGTCCACCCTCGGCATCGCCGCCGCTGTCATCGACCCGCCCTCGTCGCGACGGTCGCTCGTCCCGCGAGTCGTGGGCCATGTAGGCCTCGAAACCGATGATGGGATTGATGTCGACCTCGCGACAGGCCTTGTAGAAGTCCAGGACCCCGTACATGTTCCCGTGGTCGGTGATACCGAGCGCCGGCTGGCCGTCGGCCGCGGCCGCCGCGACGACGTCGGGGACCCGGGCCGCACCGTCGAGCATCGAGAATTCGGTGTGCTGATGGAGGTGAACGAAGGAATCAGGCACTCGGGCTTCCCGGGTCGTGTGCGGTGCGGGAAACGAGTCTCGCGCGCGTCCCGGGCCCCGCAGCGCGCCCGCAGCCGGCGAGTCGCTCAGATGTAACCCGGGCCACCTGTCGGTGGGTTGCCGTCGATCCCTCCGGGGCCCGTCGGAAGCTGAGCCCTCATGCCCTCGAGTTGCTGCCGCGCGGCCATCTGTTGGGCGACCAGGGTCGCCTGGATGCCGTGGAACAACCCCTCGAGCCACCCGACGAGCTGGGCCTTCGCGACCCGCAGCTCGGATTCACTGGGAATCTCGTTGTCCTCGAAGTCGAGCGACAGGCGATCGAGTTCGGCGCCGAGCTCGGGGGACAGTGCGCCGCGGAGCTCGGTCAGGGAATTCTCGTACACGTCTCGCAACCGGTCGCGGGCCGCCTCGTCGAGTGACGTGCTCCGCACCTCTTCGAGCAGCTGCTTGACCATTCCGCCGATCCTGATGATCTTCGCCGGAGATTCGACGCCGCCGGTCTCGTCGGGGCTCGGGTCGGGCGATTCGATCTCGTCGGGTGAGACCACTTCGTGCGGGAAGTCGTTCGACATGGGGGCCGAGCCTACAGCGGCCGGCTGGAGCGGACGGCCGCCCGTCAGTCACCGACGGCCACGAGCAGCGGCACCAGCACCTCATCGGGCGTCATCGAACCGTGTCGGCCCACCAGCTTGTAGGGGCCGCTGTCGGCGGGATCGTCGAAGCTGACCGGCTCCCGGGCCACGAGAGCGACATCGCCGAGACGGGACTGGGCGACGGGGGTCACCTTCGGCCCGAACCAACCCTGCGAGATCATCTCGTCCCTGCTGACCACCCACGCGACGTCGGAATGATGAGCCCGGGCCGCCTGGGCCAGCTCGCCCGCGCCACCCGCGACGGCGTGCAGCCACCGGAACCGCCCCTCGCCGGACTGGTGATCCACGTAGCTCATCACCTCGGGCGCAGGTCGGACGATCGCGTCGCCGACGTCGATGTGTCCGTGATCGGCGGTGATGACCAACGCCGCCCGTGGGGGGAGCGCAGCGACGATGTACTCCAAGAGCCGCTCCACGGCGATCAACTCCGCCTGATAGTGCTCGCCCAGCCCGTACTCGTGGGCCACCTTGTCGACGCCGTCGTAGTAGGCGTAGACGAACGGCTCACCGGTGCGCAGAACTCGCGCGATCTCGATGGCCAGGGTCGACGGCATGCGATAGGGCACGATCCGCGCGGTGCGGAGGTGAGCCTGGGTGAATCCCGACCCCTCGAACTCTGCCTTGACCACGATCGGTGGGCGCTGGGACTCGAAGCAGTCGACGGGACACACCTCGTGAGGGGGGTACAGGCCCCGGGCGTCACCACGGGGCGTGGACCAGCGAAGGGTGTTGAGCACCTCGCCGTCCATCGACATCCGGTATCCCATGATCCCGTGCTCGCCGGGTGGGAGTCCCGTCGCGATCGACGTGAGCGCCGTCGCGGTGGTGGTCGGTGCGACCGTCGTGATGGGCATCTGGTCCATCGCTGCAGCCGTGGGCAGGAGCGAGCCGAACCGCTGCAGCTGATTCCACCCGAGACCGTCGAGGACCATCAGACACACCTGGTCGACGTCGGCCAACGCAGCCGGCATCCAACCGGGCAGGTCCGCGGGGTCGCCCATGAGGGCGGGAACGAGGTTCGCCGTACACGCGCCCGCGAAGTCGGGAAGCAGCGGCGTGGGGGGGTCGGTTGGGTGCACTTCGTTCAACGGTAGCCCGAGGACACCCCGTTGCGGCTGCCAACCGCGCCTACGATGAACCCGTGAAGGTGTCGACCAGGGGCGACTACGCCTCCCGAGCCCTGCTGTCGCTGGCCCTCCACCAGTGCGATGGCCCCACCTCGGTGCGCGACATCGCCGAACGCACCGGGCTACCCCAGCCCTATCTGGAACAGATCCTCCTGGCACTGAAAGGTGCGGGACTCGTCCGGTCGAAGCGCGGCGTGGGCGGCGGGTACGTGCTGGCCCGATCGCCCGAGGAGATCACCCTGGCGGAGATCGTCAGCGCCGTCGACGGGCCCATCCAGGCGGGCGACTTCGGACGACCCCACACCAACGGAGCATGCGATCACGAAGGGCAGTGCGTGCTGCTGGCGATCTGGGAGGACGTCGGAGAGGCCATGCGGACACTCCTCGGCGGCTACACCCTCGCCCAGTTGGGGGCGATCACCACGGGGGCCGCCCCCTGGCCAGGGGTCAACTGAATCCGGCGACGGCCTGTTCGAGATCGGCGGGCAGCGGCGAGTCGAACGAGAGGTGTGCCCCGGTGATCGGATGGTCGAACGACAGCCGGGTGGCATGCAGGAACGGACGGCCGACACCGACGTCCGGTCGCGGCCCGGCATAGAGAACGTCGCCGACGACCGGGTGGCCGATGCTCGCCAGGTGAACCCGGATCTGGTGGGTTCGACCGGTCTCGAGGCGGAGGGTCAACCGGGTCATGGGACGAGGGAGGTCGAACGATGCAGCCACCTCGTAGTGCGTGCGGGCCCGGCGCCCGCCGGTGGCAACCGTCATTCGGGCGGGATTACGGCGGGATCGCCCGATCGGAGCATCGACGGTGCCCACGACCGTGTCGAACGTCCCCCACACCACCGAGTCGTACACCCGCTCGACGTCGTGGTTCGACAGCTTCTGCACGAGATTCTCCGCCGCCGTCGCGTCCAGGGCGACGACCATCAGTCCCGACGTTCCCCGATCGAGGCGATGGACGATCCCCGGACGTCGCGGATCGCCGACCCCAACCAGTTGGGGGAACCGAGCCAGGAGACCGTTGACGAGCGTTCCGTCCTTCACCCCTGCGGCAGGGTGGACCACCAGGCCCGCCGGCTTGTCGACAACGGCAACCGACTCGTCGCTGTAGACGACATCGACGTCGATCGACGGGTCGGGAGCGGGTGGTGGCTCGACGACGTTCGGATCGACGAGGACATCGACCCGTTGCCCCTCCAACAGTCGGACCGACGGCTTCGTGACCGCGGAACCGTCGACGAGGCACTGCCCGTCGGCAACGACCGACGACGCCTCGGACCTGCTGCATCCGGTGAGCATCGAGACGATCCGATCGATCCGTTCCCCGGCCATGGCGGAGGGGATCTCCTCGGAGATCACGACGACGACCGCGACTCCGCGACCCCATCGTCGGACTCGTCGAGGCGCCACATGGCGATGGCGAGGACGATTCCGCCGACCACGATGGCGGAATCGGCCACGTTGAAGGTGGGCCAGAACCCCGTGTAGATGAAGTCGACCACCTTGCCCTTCATGATGCCCGGTGCCGCCTCGTACGACGACCGAACGGCGCGATCGACGATGTTGCCGATGGCCCCGCCCGCGACCACGCCCATGACGACTCTCATCCACGTCGCCGGCACCGACCGCGCCGTCCACACGAGGAAAGCCACGATGCCGAGGCCCACTGCGGAGATCAGGAGACCCTTGCCCTCTCCCTGACTGAACGCCATGCCGCTGTTGAAGGCGAGGCGGAATTCGAGAGGCCCGATGAGGGCGATGGGCTCACCATCGCTCAGCGCCGACACCGCCCACGATTTCGACAGCTGGTCCACGACGATGACGGCGAGGGCGCCGAGCACCAAGGGGGCGTACCAGCGGATCCAGTCGCGATCGCGTCCCGACATCGTCACCGGCGGCCGAAGCCGCCGACCTTGTACTCGACACGCTCGGTGGCCCAGGGAATGGCGTGGAGTCGCTCCTTGGGAATGGCCAGGCCCGACACCCGACAGATCCCGTAGACGCCGTTCTCGATCCGGGTGAGAGCGGCGTCGATCTCCTCGACGGCGGCCCGGGCCTGGGCGCTGAGAGCCAGATCGCGCTCTCGTTCGACCGCGAGGGTGTCGCCCTCGCCGGATTCCTCGTCGAACTGGACGTCGCCCGGTTCGCGATCGGCAGTGAGCGACTCGGCCTCGGCCAACAGGACGTCCGCCTGTCGGGTGTACTGGGCCCGTTCCTCGGTCAGCATCGCCCTCTGGGCATCGAGGAACTTCTCGTCGTAGGGCGACGACGTCAGCTTCTTGCCGGTCGGCGTAGGGCTGGAGCCCACCAGGCCACCCGTCCGTCGCACGGTCGAGGCGGCCGGGGCCTGCGTGGCCGCGGCCTTCCTGGCCGGCGCCTTCTTCGCGGCCGACTTTGTCGCGGCAGTCTTCTTCGCGGCCTTCCTGGCCGGCGCCTTCTTCGCCGCCGACTTCGTCGCGGGGGCCTTCTTCGCGGCCTTCTTGGCCGGCGCCTTCTTCGCCGGCGCCTTCTTCGCGGCAGTCTTCTTCGCGGCCTTCTTCTCAGGAGCCTTCTTGGCGGCAGTCTTCTTCGCGGCCTTCTTCTCAGGAGCCTTCTTGGCGGCTGACTTCTTGGCTGCCGGCTTCTTTGCGGCCGATTTCTTCGCTGGCATCACGTCCCCGATCGCGGGTCATTCGAGTCGCGGCAGCATAGACGCGGCCACCGGTGCATCGGGGCACCTGTCACCGCGCCGCTCGGGCGACCGTCGACGGTCGCGTCGCGGCCGTCGTCCCGGGGCGCCTCACGCTCAGCGGCGACGGCCGAACCGCCGGGCCTGGGCCTCGTCGTCTCCCAGGAGGAACGCCGACATCGCGTCGTCGGCGTCGTCGCCTTCCTCCGAATTCACCGCTGCGTCGAGATCCCGGAGGTACCGGTCCTGACTGAGGCCACCGAATGACCCCGTCGGAGGCTCAGGCTCCATGCCGACCACCTGGAACGCAGGGACTCCGCCGACGGGTTCCGCCGCCCCGTGTGCGGGATCCGGCGTCTCCGATTCGAACTGCTCGGTGGGCGAGAAGGTGGAGGCCACCGCGGCGGGAGCATCCTCCTGGGGAGCACCCGGCATGGGGGGCGCAGGCTGAGAGAGAGCCGTCGTCGCCCCGCCCTCGTCCACCACCGCCGACCACGAACCGGGTGCCCAGGGTTCGGCACCGGGACGACTGCCCGGTTCACCGACGGCCTGGGGCGTCTCGGCGAACAGACGCCCGCTGGACGCCTCGCTGGGTGGCTCCTGATCGAAGGGGCTGCGCGGCGGGTCGAACGCTCCCGAGTCGCCCGGAGGCGGCGGAGCGTCGGGTGGCGGCGGGAAACCTGCCGTCGCAGGGTCGTGCACCGGCGGAGCCTCGGCGTGGAACTCCGCGGGAGCGCCCTCCGGCTCGAACGGCGACCTCTCGACGCCCTCCGCAGCGAGTGCGGTGTCCGCACCATCGTGGGGGGAGGCGTCCTCCAGGGGAGCACCGGCCTCGTGACCGGTGGTGTCCACGATGGGCGACATGGGGGTCATGTCGATGTCGAGCGGAGCGCGTTGATGGAGCAGCTCAGGATTGGCGAGCATGTCGGTGATGGCCGTCGACACCGCGGTGAGGGCAGCTCGATACTCCTCGACCCGCGCCTCGAGCGATTCGACGTCGGCCGCGGCACCGTTCCGGCGTTGCTGGAGCGCCTCGATGTCCATGGCGAGTTCGTCGTGACGGTTTCCGAATTCGGACTCTGCCCGGATCCGGGCATCTGCCACCAGCTGCTCGGCCTCCTGGCGGGCCGCATCGACGATCCGAGTCCCTTCGGCACGCGCCGATTCGACCGTGTCGTTCGATTCGGCCTGGGCGGCGTCGACCAGGGCGGAGGCCGCTTCACGCGCATCGGCGATCGCTGCGTCGCCTGTTCGCTTGGCCAGCATCAAGGTCCGGGTGGCCTCGGCGGCTTCCTGTTCCTCGGTCAGCGCGGCCGGCGGCGGTGGCGGGGCTGCAGCGGCGGCTGCCGCGGCCTGCTCGGCCTGCTCGGCGCGCTGGGTCGCCGATGCGAGAGCGTTGTTCAACGCGACGATCTTGCCCCCGACCTGCTCGAGGAACTTGTTGACCTCTTCGGGGTCGTATCCGCGGAACTTCTCGGGAAAGTCGATCGTCTCGATCAGCTCTGGAGTCACGTCCATCGGATCAGCCTATCCACGTGCAGTGGAATTGGGACGTACACCCGCGTCATTCTTCGACGGATCGCGACGGCACGACTCTGTGGCGCGGCCGGTGGTGCTCAGGCGTCGGAACCCGACGCAACATCGTCGTCGAACGAGCGACGATCGTCGGCGGCGATCTCCACATCAGCAGGGGTGAGGAGGTAGACGTGGGATGCGACCCGCTCGACGGTTCCACCGAGGCCGTAGGCCACACCGCTGGAGAAGTCGAGTAGACGGCGGGCGACGTCGCGCTCGAGCCCCGTCAGGTTGATGATGACCGGCTGATTGCTCTTGAAGAGGTCTCCGACCTCCTGGGCGTCATTGAACGACGACGGTGACACGGTGTGCGGCTTGGCCGGAGCCGGGGACGCGTTCGGAATGGCCCTGACGGTCGAGCGAGGCGCCATGCGCTCCGCCTGGGATTCTGCGGGATACACGCGCGGCCTCGGCGTTCCGGTCGAGCCCATGACCTTCACCCCTGCCGCGATCGGAGGGTTCGTGATCGGCCACGCCTTCGCGGTCGCTCACCGGCCGGAGCGGCGATACTGCGGGTCGACTGGCTTCGTCGGTCACGTCGACGACGACGTCGTCGTCGTAGTCGTCGTAGTCGTCGTAGTCGTCCTGCGGACCCAGTCCCAGCCACGACATCGCGGTCTCGAGCATCCCAGCCATCCCATCCTCCGGTGAAGCGTGGTGACGTGTCACGCGCGACTGCACCGCACGCGTCAAACAGAGTGACACGAATCCGGCCCAGACTCCAGACCGACGGCCGGTTCGTCAGGTTCCGCGCTCACCGAAGAGCGCAGAGCCGACCCTGATCATCGTCGATCCTTCGGCGATGGCGATCTCCAGGTCGGCAGTCATCCCCATCGAGACGACGGCCAGCCCCTCGGCGTCGGCCAGGCCCCGAAGACCCCTGAAGCACTCGGCAACGACCCGATCGGGACCGATCGGAGCAACTCCCATCACCCCTGCGACGTCGAGTCCGGCACGACGCGCCTGCTCGATCAACGACGGAGCCCCCGCGACATCGACGCCGGATCTCTGTGGCTCGCCACTGAGGTTCACCTCGACGAGCACGCTCACATCGGGCATCCGTTTCGCCAGCTCCTTGACCAGCGACGGTCGATCGACGCTCTGGACGCAGTCGACGTGGCCGACGAGCTTGCGGACCTTGTTGGTCTGGAGGTGCCCGACGAAATGCCAACGGGCGTCCGGAACGGCGATCGCCTTTCGGACCGCCTCGTCGGCGTAGTTCTCGCCGAGCTCATCGAATCCCACCGCCAGCGCGGCGGCGGCGACCTCGGGCGGGTGGGTCTTCGTGACGGCCACGATGCGCAGCCCGCCGCGACCGACGTCGCCCCCGGCTCGGGCGATTCGATCCAACAGCTCTGCCCGAGACGCCTCGATGCGCGTCAGGAGGTCCGGATCCGGCGTCGCGCCCAGCGGTGTGGCGTCGCTCATGGGCGTTCGATCCAGATCACCGAGGCCTGACGGCCACTGTCCGCACGCGCCCTCCACGAGAAGAAGCGCGGTGAGCCCTCGATCGTCTCGTTCGCGGTGCACGCCGGCTCGATGTCGATCTCATCGACCCCCGCGGCCCGGAGAGCCGCGGTCGTGGCTGCTCGGGTGTCGAATGCCGGTCGCCCCGCACCGGTCGCGGCAACGACCTCAGGGCCGAATCGCAGCGCCATCGTGGTCAGTTCGGCGGGCGCGAACTCATATGCCGCCGCCGAGATCGTCGGACCCACGAACGCCCGGTCGACGCGGGCCCCCATGGCCTCCATGGCGGCCACCGTGGCCTCGACGACACCGTCATAGAGGCCACGCCACCCCCCATGGGCGGCTCCGATGACCGCTCGACCGTCGTGTTCGCCCACCAGCAGCACCGGAACGCAGTCAGCGGTGTGGACGGCCAGCACCGCGCCGGGAACTCCGGTCACCGCCGCGTCGGCCTCGGCGCCGGCGCCGCCGCCGACCCGATCGACCTCGATGACCTCCGCTCCGTGCACCTGACGGAGCCACGTCCACGGCCGATCGACGATCGCGGACCGTCGAACGACGAGTCCCTGGGGCTCTGCATCGATACCCAGGTCGCCGTCGAGTCGATCACCGAAGCGGATCTCGACGCGGTCTCCGCCGACATCGACGCTCCGCTCGGTGAGCACCCGCCTACTTGAGGAAGCTGGGGACGTCGAAATCGTCGTCGTCGTCCGCGAGAGGATCCTCACCGTCGTCGGCGAACACGTCGGCGACATCGAGGTCGTCGTCACGGCCGTGATTGCGCCGCGCTGCCGTCTCGGTCCCGGTGGCGGGGCTTCGCCCGTCCTCCCAACGCTCGAAACCGGCCGCGATCACGGTCACCCTGACCTCATCGCCCATCTCGTCGTCGATCGTCGTTCCGAAGATGATGTTGGCTTCGGGGTGGGCGACCTCATGGACCACCGTGGCGGCCTCGTTGACCTCGAAGAGGGTGAGGTCGGATCCGCCACAGATGTTGAGCAGGATGCCACGGGCACCGTCGATGGCCGACTCCAGGAGCGGGGAACTGATGGCCTGACGCGACGCTGCCACGGCGCGACCCTCGCCACTGCTGAACCCGACGCCCAGGAGAGCCGTGCCGGCCTCGGTCATGATCATCTTCACGTCGGCGAAGTCGGTGTTGATGAGTCCCGGGGTCGTGATGAGGTCGGTGATGCCCTGGACACCCTGGAGGAGAACCTCATCGGCCATCTTGAAGGCATTGAGGACCGAGGTCTTGTCGTTGGCGACCGACAGGAGTCGGTCGTTGGGGATCACGATCTGGGTGTCGACCCGGTCCTTGAGGGTCGAGATGCCCTGATCGGCCTGGACGGAGCGGCGGCGTCCTTCGAAGAGGAAGGGGCGCGTGACCACGGCGATGGTGAGAGCGCCCACCGTCTTGGCGATCTCCGCGATCACGGGTGCGCCACCGGTGCCGGTGCCTCCACCCTCACCGGCGGTGATGAACACCATGTCGGAGCCCTTGAGGACCTCTTCGATCTCAGGCCTGTGATCGTCGGCGGCCTGGCGACCGACGTCGGGGTCCGAGCCGGCGCCGAGTCCCCTCGTCACCTCCCGCCCGATGTCGAGCTTGACGTCCGCGTCGCTCATCAGCAGAGCCTGGGCGTCGGTGTTGATGGCGATGAACTCCACGCCCTTGAGCCCGGCATCGATCATCCGGTTGACGGCGTTGCAGCCGCCGCCGCCTATGCCAACCACCTTGATGACGGCAAGATAGTTCTGGGGATTGTGGGACATTGAGTGGAAGACCTCCGTTCACGGCCGGTCGAGTGGCCGTGTCGCTCTGGGCAGTGTTGGATGTGAACCTACGTCCGGCGTCCTGGGTGAACCTGAGGTGACGGTTCATCCTAGGTGAAGTCTCGCGCGAGGGTCGAGTGTCACTCCGAGGACGTGGGAGCGACGCCTGTCGGATCGTCGTCGCCACTCGCCTCGGTCGGAGACGGGGCGACCGCTTCGTCGTCGCCGACATCGGGAGCGGGCGCAGGAGTGGGCGCGGGGTCGGGCACCGTTCGGTCGCAGAACGGCACCCGGGTGATCCGCGCCGCGAACGGGTCGGTCACGTCGAGCCGACAGAGACCGTCGAGGTCGACACGACCGTCGAGGAGCGTGACGATCGCGGTGAACTTCTCCCTGGCCTGGTCGGGCGGGCCGAAGACGATTTCACGGTCCTCGCCGATGTCGAGGCGGAGTTCACCGAGGTCGTCGAGGCTCATCGACAACAGCCGGATGCGCACCATGTTGGGCACCGCCGAGGCGACGGCGATGACGGCAGCGAGGTTGTCGGCTTCCCTCGCGCCCGGCCCGACGTCGCTCAGCAGATCGACGTGGAGGTCCCATATCCCGAAGGTCGGGGGAGGGTCGGCGTCGTCGATGACGACGCCGTCGGCGGCCACCAACTTCGATCCTTCCGCACCGACCAGACGCAGGCCGGGAACCCGGTCGGTGATCCTGAACTCGATGGTTCCGGGCCATCGGCGCCGGACCGTCACCCGAGCCACCGCCACATCGGCGGCGAGCCGCTCGGTGAGCTCTGCGGAATCGACGGTCACCATGGCATCGCCGGGACGGACGTCGGCGATCGACATGACGTCGCTCTCGCTCAACGCGTCGGAGCCGATGACCTCGATCCGATCGACGTCGAGAACCGGACTGAAGAGCGAGGCGACGCAGACCGCCACGAGGGCCGCGACGCTCAGGACCGCGGCGACGACGTGCCGGCGGCGGCGCCCGTGGTCCTCGTCGACCTGCTGGCGGCGCTCGGCGATGCGGGGGTCGATCAACTCGTGCAGCGTCCTCCGGGTGGGGGTGGCGGTGGCATCGGTCACGTCGACACTCCCGCGGATCTCCGCACCGACGCGTCGACCCCCAGCGTCCGGGTCTCGGCCACCAGGTCCACGCCATGAACCCTCTTCACCTCGGACCGGACGCGCGTCATCAGGTCCAACACATCGGTTGCGGTTGCGCCCGGTCGGACCTGGATGAAGTTCGCATGCTTGTCCGAGACGGTCGCACCACCGATGCTCCAGCCCTTGAGACCGGCGGTCTCGATGAGGCGGCCGGCCGAATCGCCGGGTGGGTTCGTGAACACCGACCCGGCGTTGGCACCACCGGGTTGATGGTCCCGACGCCACGCGACGATGTCCTTGAGTCGACGGGCGCCCTCGGGGTCTCCCGAACGGAGTCGCAGCGTCGCGGAGACCACGACCTGATGAGGTCCGATGGCCGACGACCGATAGGAGAGGTCGAGGTCCGACGCGGTCATCATCACATCCTGACCCGTGTCGAGATCGACGACGCGGACCTCCACGATGCTCTCCGACATGTCGGACCCGTGCCCCCCCGCATTCATGGCGACCGCTCCGCCGATCGACCCGGGAACACCGACGGCCCACTCGAAACCCGTCAGCCCCAGAGCCACCGTCCGCCGTGCCACCACCGGAAGCAGGGCGCCCCCTTCCGCCGTGACCAGGTCGCCCTCGACCCCCACGTCCGCCACGCCGTCGCCCATCACGAGCACGACGCCGTCGAACCCGGCGTCGGCGACCAGCAGATTCGACCCGTTTCCCATGACCGCGACGGGCATCGGCGAGTCGGCCCGGATCTCTCCGACCGCGATCACGTCCTCGGCCGAACGGACCTCGATCAACGCGGCGACGGGGCCGCCCACCCGGTAGGTGGTGCGTGGTCCGAGACTCTCGCCGAAGCGGGCGTCCAGGCCCGCGGCGACGATCCGGTCGATCCAAGGTGGGCCGTCGGGTGTCGGCCGGTCCGTCGGCACGCTCATCCCCCGCGTCGGCGCAGCGCGGCGATGACGTCATCGGCGAGAGTCGTGAGGTCACCCGCCCCCATGGTCACGCAGAGGTCGCCGTCGACGAGCAGTTCGGTGAGGAGCGAAACCTGGTCGTGTCGGGTCGGAGCCCACCAGACCTCGGGGGCGTCGTCGGCCCGGGCGATCGCGTCGTAGACGAGTCGCCCGTCGATACCGGCGATCGGGTCCTCCCCCGCCGCGTAGACCTCCGTCACCACGACGACATCGGCGGCGTCGAACGCGGTCGCATACGTCGCGGTGATGCTCGGCGGTGCGGGAGTACCGGTGCGGCTGGAAGACCGCCACGACCCGTTCGGGCCCGCTCTGTCGGGCCGCACCGAGAACGGCCCTCACCTCGGTGGGCAGGTGGGCGTAGTCGTCGACGAAGCTCACCCCGGCGACCCGACCGCGCGATTCGTAGCGGCGCCCCACTCCCCGATAGGCGGCGATGCCGGGCGCGGTCCCGGCGATGTCGATGCCGATCTCCGCGGCGAGGACCACCGCGGCGCTGGCATTGAGCACCAGATGCTCCCCGGGACTCGGCACCCAGAGGCGATGGGGCTCGCCGTGCCACCGAACGGTCCACGACGTGCCGGTGGACTCCGCGACGACGTCGGTGATCGGTACGTCGGCTCCCTCGGAGATCCCGTAGGTGACGACCCGGTCCGACCCCGGGTCGAGACCGGACAGCGACCGGATCATCCCCACAGATGACCGCCGGGCCGTCGGTGTCGGCCACGAAGCGGTCGAAGGCGTCGACGAGGGCGTCGAACGATCCGTGATGATCGAGATGATCCGCTTCGATGTTGGTCACGATGCAGCCCCGCCTCGGGGGCGCGAGGAACGTCGAGTCGCTCTCGTCCGCCTCGAGTACGAACCAGTCGCCGTCGGTCCAGCGCGAGCCCGACTCGAACGGAGCGACCACTCCCCCGATGATGAAGCCGGGGTCCAACCCTGCGGCGTCCAGCGCGACGGCGAGGAGCGCCGCGGTCGTCGTCTTGCCGTGTGTCCCCGACACCGAAAGGGTCGATCGCAGCGCGCCGATCGCAGCCAGCAGATCGAAACGATGGTGGACCGCCAGTCCTCGTCGGCGTGCCTCGACCAGCTCGGGGTTGTCATCACGCACCGCGGTGGAGACGCCGACGATCTCGGCGTCTCCGAGATGTGAGGGGTCGTGACCCACGTTCACCGTCACCCCTGAGGCCGCGAGTCGACCCAGCACCGCCGAGTCGACCGCATCGGATCCGCTGACCCGGTGGCCGAGCGCGACGAGGACCGAGGCGATCGCCGACATCCCGGCGCCGCCGATGCCGAGCAGATGGATGCGACGCCCACCGCCTCCGAGATCCAGGACCGGCCGGGGCGTCACCGGGAGTACCTGTCGATCAGATCGGCGATGACCGAGGCGGCGTCGGGCCGGCCGACGCCGCGGCCCGCGGTGGCCATACGGTGCCGCAGGGAGGGGTCGTCGACGATCGGGCCGAGTACCTCCTCGAGCCGGTCGACGTCGAGGTCCGCGTCGTCGACGAGAACTGCGGCACCGGCGTTCACCAGCGCCGCTGCGTTGGCTCGTTGATGGTCTCGGGGAGCCTGGGGAAAGGGCACGAGGACGGCGGCGACGCCGACGACCCCGAGTTCGGCGACCGTGGTACCGCCCGCCCGGCAGACGACGACGTCGGCCGCGGCGAGCAGGTCCGCCATCCGCTCTTCGTAGCGGACCGACCCGTATCTCAGCCCGCCGGTCGGGAGTTGGGGCGGAGCCAGGACTCCGTGATCGCGGGCGCCCACGACGTGATGGATGACGATGTCGGAGCGGTCGCCCCACCGCTCGGCCAGTCCCACGACCGCGCCGTTGATCCGGCCGGCGCCCAGCGAGCCCGCGAAGACCCCCACCACCACCGCCTCGTGTGGCATCCCGAGGCGGTCCCTTGCCGGGGCCCGATCGCGGTCGACGTCGATCGCCGCGATCTCCGGGCGGACCGGGTTGCCGCAGACGACAGCTCGTGGCAGCCCGGTCCCGTCCACCGGGACGGCGCTGGCCTTGGCGAAACGTGCGACCAGGCGGTTGGCGGCACCCGCCGAGGCGTTCTGCTCGGCGACGACCAGGGGGACCCGCCACATGACCGCGGCGACCGACGCGGCGACCGACGCATATCCGCCCAGGGTCAACACGACGCGGGGACGACGCCGACCGAACCGGATGATCGACGCGACGATCCCCCCGATGAGGCCGAGCACGGCACCGACATTGGCGAAGGTCAGCCGCCGTTGCACTCCCCGACCACCCAGTGCGACCAGTTCGAAGCGGGCAGGGGGCACCAGATCGATCTCGAGGCCACGTGCCGAGCCGAACCAGACGATGTCGGTGCGGGGAACGCCCCGAGACACCAATTCCTCGGCGACGGCCATCCCGGGCAGAACGTGTCCGGCGGTGCCTCCACCGGCGATCACCACCGGTCGGCGGGTCATCGACGCGCCCGGGCCATCGATGCGATGAGGCCCACGGAGCCGAGGGTCACCACCATCGACGATCCCCCGTAGCTCACGAAGGGGAGCGTGAATCCCTTCGACGGAAGCGCACCGATGGTGACCCCGATGTTGATGAACGCCTGAAGGCCGATCTGGGTGGTGAGCCCGATGATCACGAGCATCGAGAACCTGTCCTTGGTGCGCCGGGCCAACGCCAGGCCCGCGCCCACGAGTACGGCGAACGCAGCGATCACCGCCACACACCCGATGATTCCGAGCTCTTCGCCGATGACGGCGAAGATGGCGTCGGTGTGGGCTTCGGGAACCCATCCCCACTTGTTCTTCGACGCACCGGGGCCCACCCCGGTCCACCCGCCGCTGGCTATCGACGACAGCGACCCGAACAGCTGGAAGTTCTTGCCGCTGATGTCGCCCGTCGGGTCCAGGAACCCCCACCTCTGGCGGTGGTAGCCGCTGCTCGCCAGGAAGGCGAAGACCACCGCTGCAGGCAGGGCGCACAGCGCCATGGCATCGAGCCGCGCCCCGGCGACGACCAGCATGAGACCCGTCACGACGACGATCAGCGCGGCCGACCCGAGATCGGGTTGCCGATACAACAACACGGCGCACAGCCCCACGACGGCACCCACCGGAACGATCGTCGCCCTCCAGTCCGCCATCTCCTTGCGTCGAAGCGTCAGGAGGTGGGCGACCCACAGGACCACCGCGACCTTGGTGATCTCCGCCGGCTGGAAGCCGATGGCCTCGCGCCCGATCCATCGACTCGACCCGTTGGCCGAACGGGTCAGCGGTGTGGGCAGCAGCACCACGACGAGGGAGATCAGCGACACCAGACCGATCAACGGCAGCAGACGGCGGATCAGGGCCGGCGATGTGCGCGACGCAACGAGTGCCACGACGACCCCCGCGGCAACCCACATGCTCTGTCGCTGGAAGAACGTCCACGGAGACATCTCGTTGTTGCGGGCGAAGACCGTCGACGCAGACAGCACCATCGCCAGCCCCAGCACGGTGAGCAGGGCGACCGACCCCACCATGACCACCAACGGGTCGGTGCCCCGGTCGGGACGGCGGCGAGCCTGTGATCGGCGGCGGGTGGACCCGGCAACGGATCGCCCCGGAAGGAACCGACCCGACGTCGTCCGGCCGACGGTGGACCGGCCCTGCCCCTGTCGCGATCGCGCTCCGGCCGATCGTGTGGCCCCGGCCGATCGTGTGGCCCCGGCCGATCGTGTGGCCCCGGCCGACCGCGTCGTTGCCGCCGACCGTGTCGTACCGGCCGATCCTGCGGTCCGCGCAGCAGTGCGCCGGGACTTCGGGCGGGGCCGCCCCTTCGCAGGAGCCCGGGTCGGAGACGACGAGGAACGGGTCACCCGACGACCTCCTCGAGGCGACGAACCCGAGCGGCGAAGTCGTCTCCACGCTCCGAATAGCTGTCGTACCAGTCGAACGAGGCGCAGGCGGGGGACAACATCACCACGTCCCCAACGGCCGCCATGGCCCGCGCCGCTGTCGATCGCGCCCGACATCGACGTCGCCGTCGCCGTGGGAACATCGGGAAAGGCGGCCACGACGTCGGAGGCCGCCTCACCGATGCCCACAACGGCCTTCACCGGTGGCGACCCGCTGCCGAGAATCGAGAGATCGAGGCCCTTGTTGCGGCCGCCGGCGACGAGGACCACGGACTCGAAGCCGGCAAGAGCGGCCAGGGTGGCGTGCGGGGCGGTCGACTTCGAGTCGTCCACGAACGTCACGCCGTCGACGGTGGCGACCGTCTCCACCCGGTGGGCCAACCCCTGGAACGTCGCCAGAACCTCGACGATGGCCGATCTGGTGACACCCGCCGCCTCCGCCACCGCTGCGGCCGCCAGGGCGTTGGACCGGTCGTGGGGAAGCGAACGCCACAGCTCGCTCGAGGCGATCATCGTCGACCCGTCCGGCCAGGTGAGCTCGTGGCCGGCGTCGCGGTAATGCTCGATTCCCGGCCGGGGATCGGACTCTCCGAAGGTCACGAAACGGCCATGGCCGTCGCCGACGTGGCGCGCCACCACCGGGTCGTCGAGATTCGCCACCGCGACGCCGTCAGAGGTGAGGTCGGCCCAGGATCGAGCCTTGGCTGCTTCGTAGGAGGCCAGGTCGGCATGGACGTCGAGATGGTCCGGCGCGAAGTTCAGCCAGGCCGAGGCGATCGGGGCGAAGTGGTGGCAGTAGGCGAGACGGAACGAGGACGCCTCGACCACGAACCACTGGGTTCTCGGATCGTCGATGGCACTCACCAACGGCACGGCCGTGTTGCCGACGTCGGCGACGGTCCGCCCGTCGCTCCGCATCATCTCCGTGACGAGAGTGGTCACGGTGGTCTTGCCGTTGGTCCCGGTGACCGACACGAACGGCCGGTCGTCCCACGTCGCGGCGAGATCGAACTCACTGAGGATCTCGATTCCCTGGCGCTGAGCCCCGATCACGACCGCATGGGTCTCGGGTAGCCCGGGCGTGGGTACCAGTGCTCCCACCGAGCCGAGCTTCGCGAGGGCTCCCGCCGAGTCGACGATCTCGTCCGCGCCGAGCAGCGACCACACCGGGTCGCGGTCGCCGTCGTCGCCGGCGATGACTCGATGGCCGTGGGCCACCAGGGCGCGGACGACCGCACGACCGGTGACGCCGAGCCCGAAGACCAGGACGGTCGGGGGGACGATCACCGGCGTCACATCGTTCCCGTGACGACCAGATAGTCGCGGTAGAAGAGCCCGATGCCGATCGCGGTGCAGGCCGCGCTCGATCATCCAGAATCGGATGATGACGGTCGTTTCCGGCCACCCGGCCAGTTCGAAGTGGTGATGGATGGGCGCCATGCGGAAGATCCGTCGTCCGAACATCCTGAAACTCCCCACCTGAAGGATGACCGACACGGTCTCGGCGACGAAGAGAGCGCCGATGACGGGCAGGAGAAGGGACGTGTTCGTGGTCAGCGCGAGCGCTCCGAGACCCGTTCCTATCGCGAGCGATCCGGTGTCGCCCATGAAGATCTGAGCGGGCGGCAGTTCCACCACAGAAACCCGGCCAGGGCCCCGACCATCGCCGCGGCGATGACCGCCAGATCGATGCCGAATCCCTGTTCGCCGAACCTGATGTCGTACACATCGGGATTGCGAAACGTCCAGAAGCCGATCACCACGAACGCGCTGAAGGCGAAGACCCCCGCTCCGGCCGCCAGACCGTCGAGGCCGTCGGTCAGGTTGACCCCGTTCGAGGAGCCCGGCGATCAGCAGGACCGCCCAGACGACCCATCCGGCTTTGCCGAGATCCCAGCCGAGCGAGTCGTACCGGGTGACGCTCAACTCGGTGTGCTGTTGGGTCGTGGTGACGATAGTGTCGCGAACACGACGGCGACGGCGAGCAGCCCGACCATCTTGGCGCTCTTGTTCAGCCCGATGTTCCGCTCGTCACGGATCTTGATCCAGTCATCGAGGAACCCCACGAAGCCGGCCCCGGCGATCGCACCCAGCACGAGGATCCCCCGTTGCGTATAGACGCCCCGGTACAGCCCCGACAATCCGTAGCTCAGGATCGTCGCGAAGACGACGGCGAGTCCGCCCATCGTCGGGGTGCCCGCCTTGGTGAAGTGTCCCTCGGGGACATCTTCGTGGATCGGCTGACCGACCCGGTGGTCGCGAAGCCAGTTGATCAGCAGCTTGGTGGCCGTCCACGAGATGACGACGGCGATGACGGCGGCGACGAAGATCCGAATCACGTCGGGGGCTCCGGACCGGAGGCGAGATGCCCAACAGCTCGCGGGCAACGGCGCGGTCGTCGAACGGCTCCTGGCGGTCTGCCGATCTCCTGGGTCGTTTCGTGGCCCTTGCCGGCGATCACGACCACGTCGCCCGTCGGCGGTCACTCCGCAGGGCGGTCGCGATCGCCTCACGGCGATCGGCCACGACGGTGGGCGGGGAAGAGCAACCGGCGATCACGGCGTCAATGATGGTCGCTGGGTCCTCCGAACGGGGGTTATCCGATGTCACGACGACCTCGTCGGCTCGCTCGGTGTGCGACCGCTCCCATCCGAGGTCGCTTGTAGGCAGTCCCGATCGCCTCCGGCACCGAAGACCACCCAGAGCCGCCCTGGGCCCAGTTCCCGAGCCGCCTCGAGGACGTTGTGGAGAGCATCGGGGGTGTGTGCGTAGTCGACGATGACGACGAACGGCTGGCCCTCGTCGATCGATTCGAATCGACCCGGAGGAGCATCCACCGTGCCCAGGGCGGCGGCGATCACGTCGTCGTCGATGCCGATCAGCCGCGCCGCCTCGGCGGCACCAACGCGTTCGACAGGTTGAATCGTCCCGGGACGGCAGCCAGACCCGTCGTCCCCGCCAGGTGAACGTCGAGCCCGCCGAGCCGACCTCCACGTCGTCGAGTTGTCGGAGGGAATATCGCCACGATGTCGATCGATGCGGAGTCGGAGAGCAAGCGGCCGTGCACGTCGTCGAGGTTGACAACCGCCCGCTCGGACGATCGATGGGTCGAACAGTGCGGCCTTGGCGGCGAAGTAGCGCTCACGATTCAGGTGGAAGTCGAGGTGATCGTCACCCAGATTCGTGAAGATCGCCACATCGACGTGGGTTCCGTCGATGCGGTGGAGCTCGAGGGCGTGCGACGACACCTCCATCGCGACGGAGTCGACGCCGCCATCGACCCACGACCGGAACTGACGCTGCAGGTCGGGAGCCTCGGGAGTCGTTCGGGCGCCCGTGAGCGTCCCCATCGTGCGCGCCTCGCGGCCTGCGGACGACAAGATGTGGCCGAGGAGCGAGACGGTCGTCGTCTTTCCGTTGGTCCCGGTGACTCCGATGACCTCGAGGGACCCACTGGGGTCGTGGTGGACCAGCGGCCGCTGCGGGCCCGAGGAGACGGCGGACGTCCTCGACGATGATCTGGTTGGCGGCGTCGGGGTGGGGGGACTCGACGATCACGACCGGGGCGCCGCGGTCGAGCGCATCGGGAACGAACACCCGGCCGTCGTCGCGCAGGCCCCGGACCGCGCCGAACGCCCACCCGGCACGAACCTGGCGCGAATCGTGCGTGAGGTCCTTGACCGCGACGTCGTCTGCCCCCCGGAGCCGGCCGCCGACGGCGCGGGCCAGTTCCCCGGTGGTGATGTCAGTCATTCTCCGTACCCCGCGCCGTGACCTGTCGCGGGGCGGCCGCGGATTCGTCGTCGGGCGGGGACGTGGGGACCGGCCCGGGCGGGAGGGATGTGGAGGAGCCGTCGGGGTCTCCGTCGATCTCGGTCGCCGCCTCGGTGGTCGACACTCCGTCGTCGGTCGCGTCGACCTCGGGGGCTGCGGGTACGACCCGCCTGGCGGGCTCGGCGCGCACCATACCGTCGCGACCGGCGAGGGAATCTCCTCGGCGATGGCGTACCGGCGCATGGCCTCCTTGGCCAGATGGTCGAAGACCGGGCCGGCGGCGACCGTACCGAGGTGGTGCGGTGGCTGGGGCTCGTCGACCATGACCATGATCGAGATCTCGGGGTCGCTCGCCGGGAAGTAGCCCACGAAACTCGACCGGTACCGGCGGGTCTCGGGGGTTCCGTAGCCACGGCCTTCACCGAGCGGCTTGTAGGCCGTTCCCGTCTTCGCCGCGATCGTGAACCCGTCGATCTGCCACTGCTTGCCGGTGCCCTCCTCGATCACCCGCTGGAGCGACTGGTTGACCTTCGCCGCGGCTGCCTTCGAGATCACCCGACGGGACTCGCCGACGTCGGGCATCGAGTGGCGGCCCTCGGCGTCGACGATGTCGGAGACCAGACGAGGGGGTACGTACATGCCGCCGTTGGCAATCACGTTGTAGGCCGCCCACATCTGCACGGGGGTGACGGTCACGGACTGGCCGATCGGGATCGAGCCGATGTCCGAGGCGTTCCAGTCCGTCTTGACCACGCCTTCCTGCTCCTTGGGAAGACCCAGGGGGGACAGTCGTCCGAAACCGAAACGGTCCAGATAGTCGACGAGGGCGTCCTTGCCCACCATCTGGGCGACCTTGATGGTCCCGACATTCGAGGACTGGGCGAGGATGTCACTCGACCGACATCGGGACGGTGCCGTGAGGATCGTGGTCGGAGATGGTGTAGTCGCCGAGGGTGATCGACCCCGGAACGTCCACTACGGTCGACGGCTCGACCAGTCCCATGTCGAACGCCGCCGACACGGTCGCCATCTTCATCACCGAGCCGGGTTCGTACTCCCGGAGAGCCTGGTTGAGTGAATCGGCGACGACCGCGCCATCGTCGGTGCGCGTGGCCGACGCCATGGCGAGGATCTCGCTCGTCTTCGTTCGACCCACGACCACGGTCGCGTTCCGGGCGCCCACCTGCCGAACCTGGTCCATCAGCACCTGCTCGGCGACGTACTGCAGCGGCCGATCGATGGTGAGCCAGATGTCGGACCCGGCCCTCGCCGATCGCGTCACCCGCTCGGTGCCGGGAATCACCTCGTTGTCGGCGTCGCGTTCCGCCTGTACCTCGCCGGCCGAAGGCGTGAGTTCCTCGTCGTAGAGCTTCTCGAGCCCCGAGAGGGCGTCGGTGCCGTAGGAGTCCATTCTCCCGACGATCGACGTGGCGAGATCCCCGCCGATCCGTTCTCGCTTCGGGCGACGGTCGACCATCACGCCCGCCAGTCCGAGGTCACGGATGCGGTCACCGGCGTCGGGGGTCAGGTCCCGGGCGATCTCGACGTAGTTGCGACCTCTGGTCGTCATGGCCTCGCGGATGGTCCGGCGATCGAGGTCCAGTTCTGCCGCGAGCGTCGTCGCCGCGGTGTCGGCATCCTCGATCTGGGCCGGATCGACCGCGACGAGGTCGGAGGGGACGCTCATCACCAGGGTCTCCCCGTCCCGGTCGATGATCGAGCCACGGGGAGCGGAGAGCTCTCGGGTGAACGAGCGGCGTTCCGCCCCCCGTGCCCCGTAGTCGGCCGCGTCGACGGTGGCGACCCAGGCGACGCGGACGGCCAGCGAACACGCAACGATTCCGATGCCGATGCTCACCACCAGCAGCCGCCGGCTGGTGTCGACGGTCCGCCGACGGCCACCGGACCGGTTGCGCTTCAGCGGCTTGCGACGAGCCGTGTCGGCACTCCCGCCGCTTCGGCCGCGGGCCGGCTGCGCCCGCCGTCGCGCCTCGGCAGAGGCTCGGCTCTTGGGACCCGATGTCGCTCGCGCTCTCGCCGCGACGGTTCGGGCCCTGCGTGCCGAACGGGCCGGATCACCGGAGGCCGGGCGGCTCCGTCCCAGGAGTGCTGTGGTGGTGCTCACGGGCTCAGCCGCCGCCGGGGTCGGTCGAATGGGGGGCGATGACACCGGGCATCGGCGTCACGAGTTCGGATCTCGCCGGTTCGGTCATGTGGAGCTCTTCCTCTGCGATTCGGAGGATCTCGTCGGGTGACTTCATCTCGGTCTCGGCGGTGACGAGCTCAGCGTGCCGTTCCTGTTCCGATGCGATGGACGACCGGAGATCGTCGAGTCGTCCCTGACCCGTGATGACCGAGACCCACATCACCAGGGCACCGAAGAGGAGGGCCACCAGAACCACCGACGCGGCGGCAGCGCTGCGACGAACCGACCTCCGGCGTTCGGCGACGAGGCTGAGCGGGCGCGCCGCGCGCGCCCGGCGGGGAGCCTGGTCGCGAGATGTGGACACCGCCGGTCGCCGTTGCGTCGCCGCGCTCATGACGCGACCCCCGGGGCCGAAGCGGGCAGCGGGCGGATGCCCTCGACGGCGCGGAGCCGCACCGACTCCGAACGGGGGTTCGCCTCGATCTCGGCCGCGTCGGCCTTTTCGGCGCCGCGCCTGACGAGGGTGACACTCGGAGTTGCTCCACAACCGCAGTCGAGACCGACCGGACACGTACATCCGCCGGTCGCCGCGTGGCGGAAGCGGTCCTTGACGATGCGGTCCTCACCGGAGTGGTAGCTGAGCGCCACCAGCCGGCCGCCCGGAAGGAGAAGGTCGATCGCCTCGTCGAGCGCGTCGGCCAGGATCTCCAACTCCTCGTTCACCGAGATCCTCAGCGCCTGGAACGTCCGCTTGGCCGGGTGGCCACCGCGCCGTCGGGTTGCAGCCGGAATGGCATCGCGCACGATCCCGGCGAGTTCGACCGTTGTGCCGATCGGGCGATTCGCCGACGATGGCGCGGGCCACCCGACCGGCGTGGCGCTCCTCGCCGTAGTGCGAGAGGATCGACATGAGCTCCTCGACCGGGCTCTCGTTGACGAGAGTGTCGGCCCGACGGGTCTGACGGTCGTCCATCCTCATGTCGAGCGGACCCTCTCTGCGGTAGGAGAACCCCCGCTGCGGCGTGTCCAACTGGGGCGAACTGACACCGAGATCGAAGAGGGCGCCCACTATGCCGTCCGCCCCAACGTCGGAGACGGCGCGCCGGAGCTCGTCGAATCGGCCGTGATGGAGGTGGACCCGGTCGCCGAAGCGAGCGAGCCGACGTCGTGCGGCGTCGATCGCAGCGCGGTCACGGTCGAGTCCGAGGAGCCGGAGGTCGTCTCGGGCGTCGAGGAGCGCCTCTGCGTGACCGCCTCCACCGAGCGTGGCGTCGACCACGAGCCCCGGCGGGACGCTCCGGAGAAGTTCGACCACCCGGCCCAACATGACGGGGACGTGGACAAAGGTTGCATCGATCTCATCGGCTGGACCGTCCTCTCTCATTTCGCTCGGGTTCTTCCGACACCCGCCATGAACGACTGGATGTCGTCGAAGGTGTCGGGGGCGTCGGGGTAGATGCCGACGTGGTCGTAGCAACCCACGACCCTGACGTTGCCGTCGATCTCGAAGTGGGCCCGGAAGGCCGAGGGGATCACCACGCGTCCCTGGGAGTCGATGGCCACGTTCTGCGCGACCTGCGTGAGTCGCTCGCGCATGGCGACCGTGCCGAAGCTCCCGTCACCGAGATCCCCGATGTTGTCGATGAAGTCCTTGAAGACCGGAACGGGGTAGACGGCGATGTGGTCGGCGCCGGGCAGGACCATGGCGTGCGCACCGAAACCGCTGCGGAACGGAGCGGGAAGGACGACCCGTCCCTTGGGATCCAGACCGTGGGTGAACGTACCGGCGAACAGGTCGAGTTCGTCGACGACGGCGGTGCCACCCACGTCGCCGCCGTCGTTCACCACTGTGCCCCACTTGATCCCACGAGGTGACACGTTAACCCACTCACCACCACTTCGGGGGTGGCAATCGGCCTGATTTCCGGGAAACTTTCTCGTTCGTCAGTCGCCGAAATGCAACGACAGGGTCAGAGACTCCACTGTCACGCTTGTAGTTTCGAACGAATGTTCGCTAAGGTAGATGCTCCAGAAGTGCTCCGACCACGCCGTCGGGATCGTCGACGACCGCCACTTGACCGAGTCGTCGACGAAGACCGTCATCGACATGCCGGTCGGCCAGCAACGCGATGAGTGACTCGGAGTCGTAATCGGAGTACACCACCGACTGGAATCTGGCGAAGTGTCGGGTGCGCCTCTGCGACATGCCCACGAGCTTCCGATCTCCGAGAAGGATCTCCCCCGGGCTCCACGCCGCGAAGCACGCCACCCGGCCCTCCTCGCGGAAACGCGACGGACCCACGTGTCGGCGCGCCGTCACTCCGACCGCGTCCAGGGCCCCGAGCCACAGGTCCGACAGCCAATCGAACGAGCGACCCACGTCGTCGTTCCACAGCGGATCGCCCACCGGCACCACGACGTCGACCCAGCGGTAGTCGCCGGCACGCAGGAGCACCGCACCGCCTCCGGAGTGGCGCTTGACGATGTCGATGCCCGCCGCCCGACACCGGGCACGGCTCGCGTCCTCCACGGCCTGGGTGCTGCCGAGGACCAGGGCGTCGTCGTCTCCGGCGAGAGTCCACACGGTTCGTCGACCGACGGGTGGGACCATCGCATGCAGGTCCCTCACCGGACCATGACAGTGGTGGATCGCCCAGTCCATCCAGGGAGGCTAGGCGGCTCGCCCATCGGTACGCCCCCGGACGCGCGGGCGGTTTACTCTTCGCCGGTGTCGTTCGTACTCCGTCGCTCCGCAGCCCGCGTCGTCTGTTTCGATCCCGAGGGACGGGTGCTTCTCATCTCGGCCACGGATCCGGCCGATCGTCACAAGGAACCGTGG